>CAWDCT010000009.1:0-160493 GCA_963800905.1 uncultured Solirubrobacteraceae bacterium | reverse complement strand
TGTCTTGCCGAGCCCGACCTCGTCGGCGACGAGGAACCGCAGCGCGGGGTCGTCGTCGGCGAACATCCGCTCGAACGCCCAGATCGCGGTTCGCCGCTGGAAGTCCTTGAGGTCGGCGAGGACCGCCTCGGGGTCGACGTGGCGCTCGGTCATCGGCTCACGGCTCCGGTGATCGCGACGTCGTAGATCGTCGCCCACAGCTCGGCGAAGCCGGGGGGAGCGCATCGTCGGCGGCGAGGTCCGACACGAGCGGGTGGAGACCCGCGAGCTTCGCCGGGTCGCGCCGCATCGTCCGCAGCAGCTTCTCGAGCACGGGGAGGTTCGAGGGCCCGACGCCCGTCGGCTGTGCGCCTCGGCGCTCGCTCCTTCGACCGCGTCGAGCAAGTCCATCTGGCTGCGGGTCCTCGTCGAGCAGCGCCAGCAGGTAGCGGAGGAACCGCTCGGCGTTGCCGACGAGCGCCCGCAGCAGAAGCGCGTTCCCGGTGCTCGGGCACGCCGTGCAGCGGCACGGGGACGACGAACTGGGTGAGGCTGCCGCTCGTCATGGGCGATCTCGAAGGCCAGGAAGCCGCTGATCGTCTCGAGCGTGGTCTCGAACCGCACCTCGAGCGGCTCGCCGGCCGCGACGCGCCGCCGGTTGCCGGCGGACGCGAGCGGCCAGCAGTGGATCTCCGCGCCGTCGACGGCCGGCATCGGCTCAGGCGATCGGTAGGTGACGGCCCAGCCCGTGCCGCTCTCCTCGACGAACCCCTCGATGGGCAGACGGGCGATCGCGTGCGCGCGCCCGTCGAGCGCTGTCGGCCTCCGGCGTCGCGGTCGGCGCGGCTCGGATCCGCGTGTAGGTGCTGAACAGCGAGCGCAGGCCGGGCTCGTCGTCCGTGCCGTCGCAGAGCCGGTCGATGCCCAGCGTTCTCGACGGAGCCCACCAGCTCGACGAGGATCTCGACGTTGCTGTTGAACGCGGCGCCGGTCGCGTTGGCCGAACCGAGGAAGAGGCGCGCCCGGCCGCCGTCCTCGAACGCGAACACCTTGGCGTGCAGCCCGACGAGCGGCCGACCGGGATCGCGCGGCGACAGCCGCTCCTCGCCTGCTCGAGTTCGGCGAGCTTCCGTCGTCGAACGCGTAGGCCGAGCCGACGCTGGCCGAGCGTGCGTCGGCATCGAGCAGGTCGAGCGACTCGGGCCGGCTGACGAGCTCGTCCACCGGCGCCTGGCCGCACGCTGGCTGAAGAAGTCGTCGCTCACGAACGGGGAGATGATCAGCGACCGGTCGGCTTCGACCGGCAGCGGCGACGGCGTCGGCGTGCAGCCCGAGGACGTGGACGTGCAGCTCGTCGACACCGGCGGGAAGCGCGAATCGTCGCGGCGCGCAGCGCGGCGGCCAGCGAGCGCGACGCGCTCGTCGTGGTCGGCGGAGATCGCGGCCGTCGGCCGTCGGCGCATCAGGCCCTCGAACAGGTCGCCGAGCGGCGTCGAGGTCGGCGCCACTGCCGTCCGGCGACTCGTCGAGGCGGACACGGTGTCCCAGCTCGCGTCGAAGGTGAGGTTGCGGCTGGCGATCGAGCACGCGCAGCCGGCGCTCGGCGTCGCACCGGACGCTCGTCGAGCGCCTCGTAGCGCAGCACCCAGACCTTGGGGTGAACGACACCGCCGAGAGGCGCACGCACCGGGACCACCGACCGCTCGAGGAACGCGAACACCCGCCGCGACGGTGGAAGCGCGATCTCGCCGACCTGGCTGAACACGGTGATCTTGCCGGCGTGGGACGCGCACGGCATGGAGCAGCTCGATCGGCTCGTGCTGGCGTCCCGTCGTCGGCGACGCCGTCCGCGCCGGTGAGGGCGAACGCGGCCGGGGCCGCCAGCAACGCTCGCAGGTCGAGCGTGAACGTCACGGCCATCGCCGACTCGAGGCCGAAGCCCGGCGGGCGGCCGCATGGCGTCGATGAGCGTGAGCCGGTTGGTGGGCTGGAGCATCAGATGCCTCGCCCAATCCGGCCGCGATGTCCGTCGAGGTAGCTCCTGCGTGATCGGCCAGCGGTAGTTGAGCTGCCCGCCGAACGGCGCCTGGTTCCAGTTCTCCAGCGCCGACCGGTGGGCCAGCCGCGCCCGCTTCGTCTTGAGCTGGATCTCCCGGTCGCGGATGCGTCGCGTGGACCACCGGGTCATCCGCGAACCCGGCCGGGTTCGTCACCGCGCGGGTGACCATCGTCGTCACGAACTCCTGCGTGGCGATCGCTCACCGGATCGAAGCGGCGCGAGGAACGCCCAGAACTCGGGGAGGTCGTCGACCCAGGCGCGGAGCTCGTCGTGCCGGTCGGCGATCAGGTCGACCCAGGTCGTCGAGGTGTCCGAGCTCGCGCGGCTTCGAGCTCGGCGGTGTCCCAGCCGAACTCGGCCCTGGCCTTGCGCGCGAGGAGGACGTTGTAGACGTGCTGGGGCCCGACGGTCAGCTCCGAGAAGCACCGGGCGTGGCGCAGGACCTCCAGCAGGCGGTCAGGCAACCGCGCCGTCGGGCAGGTCCCACGGGAAGTCGGCGTCCGCCGCCAGCTCCGGCGCGCCGCACATCGCGGCCAGCAGCGACCCGGGATGGCGTTGCCGGATGTGGTCGACGAGCAGCTGCGCCTCGCTCGCGACGGAGGTCGAAGCCGATCTCGGCGTCGAGGAAGTCCGTCGGGCGGCTCGGGCATCGGCGCCCACATCGACACCGACGCGCGTCGTGACGTTGCCGTCGTCGTCGCGGTCGGGCCGCAGCCGCCCGAGCGCAGCCGCTCGCTTGCCGTACTCGGCGAGGCTGAGATCGAGACGCCGAAGTCCCCAGCTGCCCAAGCCCGCCCCAGTAGGCCTCGCTCGGCATGCGCTTGAGGTCTCGGCCTGCGGTGTAGCCGATGACGCCCTGGTTCGGCCCGAGGTGGCGCAGGCAATCGATGAGGCGCGCCTCGCTGTCGCGCAGCCGCCTGGCGAACTCAGCCGGGCGGCACCCGCTGCGCCTCGAGCGGCGCGAAGATCCACGGCAGGAACATGAAGTACCGAAGCCGCGTCTGGATCGTGGACGTGCCGGGGCTGAGCATCGATCGAGAAGGCGTCGCGCACCGATCCCAGCCCGAGCGGGTCGAGCGTCCCGGGCTCCTCGAGCGACCGGAGCAGCGTGCCGACCCGCTCGCTCGCGGCCGCGTCGAGATCGAGCCAGCCGACCGACGATGCGGGGGAGTAGGCGCTCACAAGCCTGTCGTCCTCCCAGGACGAGGCCTCATTACACAGGATTCTCTGACATTGGCGGGTCTTGATCGCCAGTCGTTGCGCCGCGGGAGCAACAAGCCGCTACTGCGTCAGGTCGAGTGCCGGACGTCCAGACACCTCCCCTCGGGCGCCGTGGAGGCGACATGCCGCCCGCCGCGCCGAGGGTAGCCCGCCGGCGGACAGCGCCGCCGCGTCCTGGACAGGACCGCTCCGTGGCCCTGCACACGCAGAGTGCAAGTGCGTGCCCGCCTTCTTGACGTTCGGTCTTAGCTTCTCTCTAGGAAGCTCGATCGCCGGTCGAACGAGCTCGTTGTCCGACATCTGAAGTTGGTCCAAGTCGCTTTCGCGACGGCTTCGGGCATGCGGACTTCGATGCTCTCGATCGGCAAGCTCGCCGCCGGCCAGGCCAAGTACTACCTCGAGCAGGCGGACGCTCCGCGTCGACGCGCGTCGACAGCGTCGCGACCGGCGTCGAGGACTACTACCTCGAGGGCGCCGAGGCGCCGCGGCGGTGGATCGGGTCGGGCTGCGGCGCAGCTCGGGCTCGCGGGCACGGTCGACGAGGAGCAGTCTGCGCCGCGTGCTCGCCGGCCAGCACCCGCGAGACGGCGTCGCCGCTCGGGACGGACGTGACCAAGAACCGCGTGCGCGGATTCGACTTGACGTTCTCGGCGCCGAAGAGCGTCAGCGTGCTCTTCGGGCTCGGCGACGACGAGCTGCGCGGTCATCGTCCGCGCGGCGCACGAGCGTGCCGTCGCGGGAGGCGCTCGGCTACCTCGAGCGGTCGGCCGCGGTGACGCGGCGCGGCCCGGGCGGCGCGCAGGTCGATCGCGGGCCGGGGCTTCGTCGCGGCGGCGTTCCGGCACCGGACGTCGCGCGCCGGCGATCCGCAGCTGCACACGCATGTCCTCGTCGCCAACCTCGTGCAGGGCGCGGACGGGCGCTGGTCGACGCTCGACGGCCGCCGGCATCTATCGCACACGCAAGGCGGCCGGCTACCTGTACGAGGCGCGGCTTGCGGGCGCAGCTCACCGCGCGAGCTCGGCGTCGAGTGGACGCCGGTGCGCAACGGGATCGCCGACATCGACGGCGTCCCGCGGACGGTGCTGCGCGCGTTCAGCCGCCGCCGGGCCGAGATCGAGGCGGAGCTCGACCGGCTCGGGCAGTCGAGCGCGGCCGCCGCGCAGGTGGCGACGCTGGCGACGCGGCGCGCCAAGGACTACCGGCGTGACGCCGGAGCGGCTCGCGCGCGGAGTGGCGCGGCGCGGGCCGCCGAGCTGGGCTTCGCCCGGGCCGACGTGCCGCGCGTGCTCGGCCGCGCGCGCGCCGGCGCGGCCGACGCAGCCGGTCCTCGAGCGCATCGCCGAGCAGCTCGGCCGGCCCGACGGGCTGACGCACGCGCAAGTCGACGTTCACGCGCCGCGACGTCATCCAGGGCTTCTGCGACCGGCTGCCGGCCGGCGCCGATCTCGACGTCGCCGACGATCGAGGCGCTGGCGGACCACTTCCTCGGTCCTCGTACGCGCGTCGGTGCTGCTCGACGCCGAGCGACGCGGCCGAGCCGATGCTGACCGAGGACGGCCGGCGTTCGCCGCGCGTGCCGGCCGAGGCGCTGTACTCGACGCCGGAGCTCCTGGCGCTCGAGCGCACATCGTCGACGCGCGCGTGCGCGGCGTCGACGCGACGCCGGGCGATCGCGCTGCCGCGCACGTCGTCGAGCGCGCGATCTGGGCGCGGCCGACGTTGTCCGGCGAGCAGAAGCGTGATGGTCCGGCGGCTCTGACCGGGGACGGCGGGGGGTCGCCGTCGTCGTCGGGCCAGGCGGGCACGGGCAAGACGTTCGCGCTCGGCGCGGCACGCGAGGCGTGGGAGCGCAGCGGCTGCAGGGTGCGCGGCGCGGCGGTCGCGCGGCGCGCCGCGCGCGAGCTCGAGCGACGAGGCCGGCATCCCGAGCACGAGCGTGACCGAGCTGCTCAACGAGCTCGAACGCCGGCCGCATCGACGCTGCCGACGGGGGTCCGTGCTGGTGCTCGACGAGGCCGGGATGCTGCCGACGCGCACGCTCGCGCGAGCTCGTCGGCCATGCCGAGCGCGCTCGACCTCAAGGTCGTGCTGGTCGGCGACCACCAGCAGCTGCCCGCGATCGAGGCGGGCGGCGGGTTCGCGGCGCTGCGCCGCACGGCTGCCGGCGATCGAGCTGCGCGAGAACCGCCGGCAGGTCCAGGCGTGGGAGCGCGACGCGCTCGCCGAGCTGCGGGCCGGCGACGCGCCGGCGGCCGCTCGGCCGCTACGAGGCGCCGCGTCGCGTCGCGAGTCGCCGAAGACGCGACGGGCGTCCGCGGGGCGCTGGTCGCGGACTGGTGGAAGGCCGGCGACGTCGACGGCGCGCTCATGCTCGCCCAGCGCCGGATCGACGTCGCCGACCTCAACGGCCGCGCGCATGCCCTGCGGCGCGCGGCCGGGCAGCTCGGGCCCGACGAGCTGCCCGTCGGCGGCGTCGGCATCGCCGCGGGCGACTGGGTGATGCTCCGGCGCAACGACAAGGCGCGCGGCGTCGTCAACGGCGACCGCGGCGTGGTCGTCGCGGTCGACGTCGCCGGCGGCAGCCTGGAGGTCGACATCGGCGGCCGGCGCGTCGTGCTCGATCGCGAGTTCCTCGTCGCGGCAGACGCGGCACGGCGGCGCGTCGCTGACCTACGGCTACGCGATGACCGCGCACCTCGCGCAGGGCATGACGTGCCGGCAGACGTTCGTGCTGGCCTCCGACGCCCTGTCGCGCGAGGGCGGCTACGTGGCGCTGAGTCGCGGCAAGGTGGCCAACCATCTCTACCTGGTGGCCGCGGAGCCGCAGGAGCGCGACGAGTTCGCGCCGGCGGCGCGCGAAGCGCCCGATCCGCACGCGGCGCTCGTCAAGCGGCTGTCGCGCTCGCAGGCGCAGCAGCTGGGCATCGACGTCGCCGAGCCGCAGCCGAAGGTCGTCGAGCGCCCGCTCGTCGAGCGCGAAGGCGGCCGGACGCTCGGACATGACCGAGGGCTGGGATGACGTCGCGCGAGCCGTTGCTCACCCCGGCGCAGGCGGGCGAGCGCTGCCGGATCTGCGCCAAGACCGTGCTGCGCGCGATCCACGCCGGCCGGCTGCGCGCCTACCGGCTGGGCGAGAAGGCGGCTACCGGATCGCGATCGAGGACCTCGAGGCGTGGATCGAGCAGCTCAGTGGTCACGCCGGCCACGCCCGCTCCGGTCTCGCCGCCGAGCGCCGCGCCGCTGCGCGCGGACGAGCAGCCGTCGATGGGACGGCTGACGCTCACGCCGGAGATGGGCGGCGAATCGCCGGCCGCAGGCCCTATAGCGGGACGCTCGCGGGACCATGATCGAGAAGCGAGAGCGACGCCGCCGCGACGGGACCAGCTACGCCGTCTGGCGCGTGCGGTGGCGCGACGAGACGGGATCGGAGCGCAGCAAGTCCTTCGACCGCGTCGGCGACGCGCGCGCCTTCGAGGCCAAGCTGCGGCTGCTCAAGCGCTCGCGGCGCGCTGGGCGACCTCGACGCCGGCCAGGAGACGCTCGCGGAGTTCGTCGAGGAGTGGTGGCAGGTCTACGCCGGCCCGAACCTCGAGCGCTCGACGCTGCGCGCCTACGCGCAGCTTCTGGAACAGCCACGCGCTGCCGCGGCTCGGCCAGCTGCAGCTGCGCGAGCTCACGCCGCAGGTGATCGCCCGCTTCCGCGCCGAGCTCGAGGCCGACGGCGTCGGCAACGAGGCGATCCGCAAGACGATGACCATGCTCCAGGGCGTCATGGCAGCGCGCGGTCGAGTGGGGCCGCGTGCCGACCAACGCGGTCAAGCTCACGCGCAAGCCGCCGAAGCAGTACCGGCCCGCGGTCCAGGCGATCCCGCCGTCGGTGATCGAGGCCATGCGCGCGCGGCTGCTCGAGCGAGGCCGGCTGCGCGACGCCGCGCTCGTGGTCCTGCTCGGCCTACGCCGGCCTGCGCCCGCAGGAGGCGCTCGCGCTCGAGTGGCGCCACGTGCGCGCGCGCACGCTGCTGATCGAGCGGGCGGTCAGCGACGGCCAGCTCAAGACGCTCAAGAACCGCCGCCAGCCGCGGACGGTCGCGCTGCTCGCGCCGCTGCGCGCCGACCTCGACCGCGTGGCGGCGCGCGTCCAGGCTGTCCGCGCCGTCCGCGCCGGTCTTCCCGTCGCCAGGCGGGCGGCTTCTGGCGCGCGAGCGACTGGCGCAACTGGCGCAAGCGGATCTACCGCCCGCTGGCCGAATCGGTCGGGATCGACGCCGCCCGGCCCTACGACCTGCGCCACGCCTTCGCGTCGCTGCTGATCCACGAGGGCCGGCTCTCCGTCGTCGACATCGCCGCGCAGCTCGGGCACAACCCGACCGTCTGCCTCGACACCTACGCGCACGTGATGGCCGAGCAGCGCGGCGCGGAGCCGATGAGCGCCGAGGAGCAGATCGTGCTCGCGCGCAAGGCGCTCGATGCTGGCGGCGACCAGCTTCGATTTCTTCGAATGGAGGCCTGAGCCTTGTTCTACTACGGTCACTACAGTGTAGCCATGGCAAAATCGCAGCCATTCTCGATCCGTCTCGGCGAGGATGCCGAACTTCTCGTCCCCGACGAGGTCAGGCGCTCGGGCCGCTCGCGGAGCGCGGTGGTCGAGGAGCTCGCCGAGGAGGCCGCCAGACGCGCCTGTTCGCCGGTATCGCGTTCCGCGGCTCGCCACGGCGCGATGGTCATCGGGACCGGCCTCGACGTCTGGGAGATCCTCGAGCTGCTCCGCTCATACGACGACGACGAGCAGCGACTCCGCGCGGCGCATCCGACGGTCGACGAGCGCCACCTGCGACTGGCGCCGCGCGTACGGCAGCGCTTCCCGGACGAGATCGTCGTGTTCCGCGACGAGATCGACCGCTCGCTTGACGAGCTGCGACGGCTGTATCCGTTCCTGCAGACGAGCGTTTGAGCCGCCCCGTGCGCCTGCTGCTCGACGCGCATGTGTCCGGACCGAACGTGGGCGCCTCTCGAGCAGAGCGGGCACGACGTTCGAGCGCTCGATCAGGAGCGGGACGCTGGAAGGTCTCGACGATGACGAGGTCCTCGCGCTCGCGGCGTCCGAGCAGCGCACCTGGTCACGCACAACATCGCGACTTCCCGCGTATCTCCGCGAGTGGGCAGCCGCTCAACGCAGCCACGCGGGCGTATCCTCGTGTACGGCATCGACCACAGCGAGTCCTCGGGTATCGTGAACGGCATCGGGCGCTGGCTCGCGAGCGCCCGACGACGCGGACTGGCGCGACCTTGCTGTGGTGCTCGACCGCCGCTTCGCAGGCCATAGTCCCGCTGGCTGCTGCACTGGAAGGATCGCTCGCAACCTGGCCGCGATGCCGCCGGGGCGTGCGCGACCTACGACCTCGATCGGGACGGAGACGGCGTCGCATGTGACGCATGAGGGCGCCTTGTCGTCCAAGCGCTGCGCGCGTCGCGGTTCACCGCGAGTCGCTGGACGGTCGCCCCTGCGTTCGGCTCTTTGGCGCGGTCCACGCCACAGGGATGACGGGCCGCGGACTCGTCGTCGTGTGTTGGCCGGAACCGTCGACGAGGCCAGGACAACAGCGGTGCTCGGCTCGTTCGCCGAGTGATCAGCGCCGCCGTGGCTCGCCGGCCCCCGACCAGTCGATTTCGCCCTCCGTTCTCGAGCATCCAGGCGACGGTCTCGGGCCGGCCGAGATTGCAGAACTTCCACAGCTCGCGGGTCGAGCGCTTGTAACGGTGGATGAGCTCGTCGAGCTCGAAGGCGTCGAGCTCACCCGCGTCCAAGCAGGCGAAGCCCCGCGCACGCTCGAGCAGGGCCGATCAGCTCGCGCTCGTGGTAGTCGCCCACGAGCGCGCGGCGGCCCGCGCCTGGCCTTCTCGCCCCGACCTGATCAGCCATGGCGACAGGGACGGTTCCTCCATCCGCGCCGGCGGCCACCGTCCATCCGTGGCGCCCACCTTCGTCGTCGCCCGCAACCCGGATCCGGAGTCGACGCCGCCGTATCTGCTGCGGCTGCCAGTGGACGGCGGGATCGAGCTGAAGGCGCGCGAGCCGTGGCCGGCGACCGCGCGCGTGTACTGCCATCCGCTCGAGGAGGGCTGGCCGGCGGCCGCCGAGGTGGTCGAAGAGGTCGCCGGTCCGCGCTGCGCACGTCGTGGGCGGGCGGTCGACCTCGTGCTCGATCGCGCGCGTCAGAACCGGTCGCAGTTCATCTTCACCGAGCCGCACGCGCAGCGCCGCGGCGGACGGCCGATGATCTTCTGGCAGACCGCCGAACCGCCGCGCCGCGCCGGCCGGCCAGCGCGTGCCGACGGTCCGCGCCGCCGCGGCGCTGCGCTCGAGATCACCGATCGACTCGCGCGAGCGCTACCCGTACAGGTTCGCCGATCGCCCCGTCACCACGCAGCGCTCGGCGCTCGCGATCGGCGATTACGCCGTACTCGGCGGCGAGCAGAGCCGTGGTGGCGATCGAGCGCAAGACGTCGAGGATCTCGTCAGTCGCTCGATCGACGGCACGCTCGGCTTCCAGCTCGCCGAGCTGGCCGCGCTGCCGGCGGCCGCGGTCGTCGTCGAGGAGCGCTACGCAGCGCTGGCCGCCGCACCGCGCGTGACGCCCGGCTGGCCGTGCGAGCTCGCGCCCAGCTCCAGGTCCGTTACCCGCGTGCCGATCGTCTTCGCCGACTCACGCAAGCTCGCCGAGGACTGGACGCACCGGTTCCTCGCTGCGGCGGCAGCGCTGCACGCCGACGCGTAACGGTGTCGGACCGCCGGCGCGGCCGGAGCGGATGCCACGATCGAATCGCAGCGCATGACCAAGATCGTCTGCATCGCGGATCTTCATGAGCACCTCGTCATTCCGTGGTCGAGGTCGTGGTCTGACCGATCTACGTCTGCTGTAATAGCCATTTATGCAGATCCTAGTGACCAATTTCGCAGAATGAATCCGCCATCTTCGTCAGCGAGCCGAAGCTCGCAAGCGCTGTTCCCCCGCTCCATCCGGCCGCTCATCGTCGAAGGCATCGACGACTCCCGGATCGTCTTCGTCGGCGGCGCGCGGCAGGTCGGCAAGACCACGCTCGTCAGCGACATCGCCGCACATGAACATCCGATGACCGCGTTCACGCTCGACGACCAGGCGACACGCGACGCAGCGGTCGCGACCCTGCCGGATTCGTGGCTGACCTGCCGGGCCCGGCGTTCATCGACGAGATCCACCGCGCGCCCGACCTGCTGCTCGAGCTCAAGAAGGCCGTCGACGCCGACACCGCGCCCGGCCGTTTCGTGATCACCGGTTCCGCCAACGTGCTCGCCTCCAAGCGGATCCAGGATGCGCTCCCGGGACGGATCGATCGCGTCGACATGTGGCCGCTCGCCCAGAGCGAGATCCGGGGCGGGACGCTGAACGTCGTGGACGAGCTGTTCGCCGGGCGCGCGCCCCAGGTGACCGGTGCGCCGGCCGGGCGCGCCGCGTTCTCGAGGTCGTCGGCGAAGGCGGCTACCCGGAAGCGCGCACTCGCCCGCCCGGCCGCCGCCGGGAGCGCTGGTTCGCGAACTACGTCGCGGCGACGCTCGCTCGCGATCTCGCTCGAGCTCGCCGACGTCCGGCGCATCGACGACGTCGAGCGGCTGCTGCGCCTGCTCGCCACGCAGTCGGCGAACCTCCTGAGCTACCGCAAGGTCGGCGCGCGCCTCGACATGCACCACGACGACGTCGAGGCGTACGTCGCGCTGCTCGAGCAGATGTTCCTCGTCAAGCGGCTGCCGGCGTGGCGGCCCGGGCATCGGCGCGCGCGAGGCGAGCACGCCGAAGCTCTACGTGTGCGACAGCGGCCTGCTCGCCCACCTTGCTCGGCGCGGACATCGAGCGGATCGAGAACGACGACCAGGTCACCGGCAAGCTCTGCGAGACGTTCGTCGCCGGCGAGCTGCTCCGGCACGCGTCCTGGTCCGAGCAGCAGCCGCGGCTCTACCACTACCAGCGCGATCGCGAGGACGTCGACCTCGTGCTCGAGAACAACCGCGGCGAGATCGTCGGCGTCGAGGTCAAGGCCGCCGCGACGCTTCGGAGCAGCGACTGGAAATGGCTCAAGAAGCTCGCCGACGCCCGCGGCGACAGCTTTCAGCGCCGGGCATCGTCGTCTATGCAGGCGAGCAGACGGTTCCGCTGGGCGGGCTCTGGGCCGTCCCCTACAGCGGCCTGTGGGCGTAGCAGAGCCGCCTCGCGACGATCGCAGATTCCGAAACCGCCAGGCCGAAATTCCGAAACGGTCGTCGGCGATATCACGCAACGGCTGTGAACCGCTCGAAGCGAGTCCGGAGCCGATCGGGATCGGGTCGGTCGCGGCGGTCGCGGGGCTGCGTGATCGCGTTGCCGTGGAACCCCTGTAGCCCGACCCGGAGCATTGGTCCGTCGATTTCCTCCAGCAGTCGGGTCGCGATGTGGACAACGCCATCGGGCGCGATGCCCAGGAGGTTGCGGTCGTAGGCGAGGTGATGGATGGCGCACAGCGCGATGCCATTGACAACGGCGGCAGCACCCCGCGGGTCCCGGTCCTCGATGATGTGTGCCGCCTGTAGCAGCGGCGCCTCCCGCAACCGGCAGACGGCGCATTGAGTGCGGTACGCGCGCAGGACGCGATGGCGGAAGTGATGCTGGTGCAAGCGGATCTGAGCCTCGCGTGTCGCGTAACGACGCACGAGTTCATCTGAGACGACCCCGGCGCTGGTCGTATCGGCGACGGGCAAGGCCGCTTGGAACGAGACAACCTCGCGCACGGGATCATCTCGCGTCAGATAAACCGGTGCGACGGGCGTGTACTGCCCGGGCGCAATGCCGCTGAAGTAGATGACCGGTACGGCGAGTCGTAGCGCCTCCTTGAGCGCCAGGTTGTCGGCCGCTGCGCTCAGGCGGGCGCGGACGCTGTCGGATCGAGGTCGGCGGTAGTGGTACGTGAACGTCCGGCTTGCCTCATCGAACTCGTCTTCGTATGGCGCATCGCGCCCGTCCTTCGGCGGCGCAGTCACCAGGCACAAGGCCGCGGGACCGTCGAACTGCTTGGGGCGGTAGATGCCGCTGTAGAACGAGCCATAGCTGATCCGGCCGCGCGGAGTGTCGAAGCCGATCCTCAACACATCGACAGGGACGATGTCGTTGTAGCGCTGCGAGAGGACGCGGATGCGCTCGAGAGCTCGTTGCCGCAGCTCGAAGTCTCGCGGGTCGGGCGCCACACGCGGAGCATGCGCAGCGGAGCGAGGAATCGCAACTCGGAACCAGCCACACGCCCCCTTCTTGGAAACCCGCCTACTTCGCGTACGCCGGCCCGAACAGCAGCCCAGTAGGGGATGGAGAGCTGGCTGCGATACAGGTGCGCCGCACGTGCGCGCCGTCAGCGCCGTCGGGTTCACGTCAGCGGCCGAGAGCGGATTCGCGAGCTCGTCGAGCATGCGCGATCCGGGTCAGCGCCGCCGGTTGCGGCGCCGCGCCGCACGCTCGGCTTTGCGCCGCTGCTTGGCGTCGACCGCGTGCGCGGCTCGCGCCGCGGGAGGAGCCGGTCCGCCCGGCCTCGCCCGCTCCCACGACTCCGGCAGGGCGGCGAGCGCGGCGCGATGCGCTTCGAGGTCGTACTCGCGCTGGTTCTGCAGCGCGTCCCACAGCTGCGGGGCCATCGCCGCGCCGAGCATGTGCAGGACCTCGTGCCGCCCGTAGCCGAGCTTGCGCAGGCGCTGCGCCGTCGCCCAGACCTCGGGCGGATCGTCGTCGACGATCTGGGTCGCGACGATCTCGTGGATGGTCAGGTGCAGCCTCGGGTTGATCTCGCGGCCATCGACCAGCGCCGGTCTCGGCGTCGGTGTCGAGCTCTGGGTGGGCGGCGGCGATCAGCAGCGCGCGGTCGTCCGCGTCGGTCGGGTCGAGCCCCTGGATCTCCTCGCGCGGCTCGGCAATCGGCGGGATGGCGAACGCCAGTCGCCGGTCGCGGTCAGCCTGCGGCCCGGTCGATCAGTCGTCGAGCGCCGCGTATTGCGGCGGCGGCGTGCCGCGAAGCTCCAGCACTCGGGGTGGTCGCCCGGCTCGGCGGTGACCCGCTCGCGTACCGTCAGGCGGACGCGCCAGTCGTCGCCGAAGTCGAACACGTAGCCGATTCGCTGGCCGAGGTGAAGGTCGAGCTCGGCGAGCGGGACGTCGGCTGTGGCGACGCCCTCGTCGGGCGTGTCCGGAGTGGTCAGCTCGACCTCGTCGGAGCCGAAGAAGCTGCCGTCGAGCCAGAACGAGTACAGGTGGTCGTCCTACCACCCGAACGCCTGCTGGATCGCGTCGTGCAGCGCGGTGAGCGGCTGGCGCTCGAGCACCGCCAGCCGCGCGCGGACGCCGCGGACGTTGAGCAGCTCGGCGTCGAAGACGAGCGCGGCGTCGCCCGGCGCGGCCGTGATCGTCGCCGGAGCGGGAGGCTCGAGCGCCGCGAGGCCCTGCCCGGCGGCCGTGAGCTCGAACGTCAGCGGCTCGCGGTGCCGGCGGACGAGCCCGTACCCCTCGGCCCGGCACAGCACGGGCTGCAGCGCACCGAACAGCGCCCATCCCTCGAGCGGCGCACCGTCGGCGTCGCGCCAGCCTTCGACGAGCAGCAGCCGCCCGACGATCTCCGTCAACCGATCGCTCTCCAGCGGCCCGTGCTCATGCAGCACCTCCTCGATGAGCAGCCACGCATCGCCGTCGAAGCCGTCGCCGCCGAGGTCGTCGTGGAGCAGCTTCAGGAGCGCCTCCGGGTCGGCGAGCAGCTCGCGCCCACGCGCGGTCGTCAGAAGCGTCTCGCGCCGTCGGCGCATCAGCCGCAACCGCCGCAACGCGGCGTGCACCTCCGCGAGCACCGGCAGATCGCTCTCGCGGTGCGGCGGGCCGAACAGCTCGTGCCTCCACCAGTGCGGCCACCGCTCCGCCGCCTCCCGGACGACCGCTCGCCGGAGCGCGTGGGTCTTGGTCAGCCCGAGCCCGTCCAGGCCGGCCTCCAGCAGCCAGCGCACCACGGCGGTCGCCTCGTCGATCTCGGCACGTCGTGTCAGGCATGGCGCGAGACCAAGGATCCCGGATCAACGCGGGCACGGCCATGGCAGAAGCCGCTCGTTGCGCGAGGATCTGGTCAGGACTCGCCGAGCTGCTCGAGATCCAGAAGATCCTGCGCGCGCCCGGCGGTGCGCGTCATCGCGATCAGGTCCTCGCGCGAGCAGACCCGGACCGGGCGACCTCCGAGCGACGTAAGGATCGCGCCGCGGGTGAGATGCTCGAACGCCAGGTCGTCCGGCGCTGGGACGATGTCGACGTCCTTGGTTGCGCGGGGGAAGCCGTGCGCACCCGACGGCGAGCCCGCCGATCAGCACGTGCTCGACACCGCCGTCGGAGAGCGCGGCGATCAGCTCATCCGGTGCGAACATCCGGCTCGCGGCGCAGGTTCGTCTCCAGCTCCGCGGCGATACGGCTGAGCCGGACGGCCTCTTCGAGACGCTCGGACATCGAGCGCTCGAGGTCGCGCCGACGATCCTCGGCTCGTGCCGCCTCGTTGCGACGGATCCAGGCCTGGACCGCATGATCGTCCGACATCGAGAGTGATCGCTCGGCGCCTGCCACGAGGCGTCGAGCGGGCGCTCAGCGCCGGTCGATCTCGTAGTTGCCGGCGTTCGTTCCGCTGGCGTCGTAGACCAGGATCCGCTGGTACTCGTACTGCTCGCCGTAGCAGTCGAACCAGCCGTCGGGATTCGTGCGCAGGCATCGCAGCGTACCGTCCGGCTTGAGGACCTCGACGACCGGCTCGAGTGTGCCGGAGGTCGCCTCGACGCGCAGCTCCCGGTTGCCCGCCGCGGGCGCCCAGGACGTGTAGCAGTCGATCTCGCCGTCGTAGAGGATGGAGGCGGTGTGCGCGTTCGGCGAGGTCGCCAGGTTCGGGCAGTTGTAGTAGCCGTCGTTGAGCCGGATGGCGGCGATCCGGTAGCCGCCTTCGCTCCTGCCGACCGCGCTCTGGACCAGGATCGTGTGGGTCCCGTCGGTGTCGAGCTCGCAGGTGAAGCTGTCGGTGCTCGTGCGTTGGCAGACCGTGCTGCCGTCCGGTCGCACGACCTCCGCCACCGGGTTCCAGTTCCAGCCGCCGTCGATCACGCGGATCCGGACCAGGTCCCCGGCGTCGCCGTCGATGCGCCAGCAGTTGAGCTCGGCCATCGAGGCCCAGCCGGCGCTGCCCGCGCTGCCCGGTTCGTCGGAGCAGCCCACGGGGTCGTCGAGTCGCTGGAGCGAGATGCGATAGTCGCCGGTGCGCGTGCCGAGCCAGTCGCGGACGAGGATCGTGTGCTTCCCGGCGCCGTCGAGCACGCACGTGGTGTCGACCCCGCCGACCGGGTTGCAGACGGTGCGACCGGAGGCGTCGAGCACCTCGGCGACCGGCGACCACACTCCGCTCGTGTCGACGACGCGCAGGCGGACGCGATCGCCGCCCGCGCCGGTGAAGCGCCAGCAGTCGGTCTTGCCGGTCGCGAACAGCGATTCGCCGGTGACGGTCGTGCCGTAGGCCAGCGACGGGCATCCCACGGGATCGTTGAGGCGCTGGAGGCCGAGCTGGTAGTTGCCGGTCGCCGTCCCACCGGAGTCGTGGACGACAATCGTGTGCGTCCCGGTGATGTCGAGCTGGCAGGTGACGTCGTCGGTGGTGGTGGGGTTGCAGCGCGTCGTGCCGCTGGGGCGCAGGACCTCGACCACCGGGTCGAGCGCTCCTGACGTCCTGACCGCGCGGATGCGCACGTGGTCTCCGGCCGTGGCGTGGAAGCGCCAGCAATCGGTCTCGCCCGTGGTCGTGACGACGCCGAGCGAGGAGGTCGTGGCGAACGGCTTCGGCGTGCAGCCCACAGGGTTGTTGAGCCGCTGGATCCCGAGCGAGTAGCCGCCGACGTTCGCCGCCGGGTCGCGCGCCAGGATGGTGTGGGCCCCGGACGCGTCGAGCACGCACGTCTGGTTCTCCGCGCCGCTCGGCGCGCAGCGCGTCGTCCCGTCTGGCCGCAGGACCTCGGCGAGCGGAGCGAGTGCGGCCGCCGGCGTGACGAGGCGGAGCCTCACCCGGTCGCCCGCCGCACCTGTGAAGCGCCAGCACTCCGTCTCGCCGGCTGTGATCGCGCCGGTGCGCGTGGCTGCGTCGAACGCCAGCGCCGAACAGCCGACCGGGTCGTTCAGCCGCTGGACGGAGATCGCATAGCCGCCGGTCTGCGAGCCTGCGGCATCGCGCACCAGCACGGTGACGCTTCCTGCCGTGGCGAGCGTGCAGGTCACCTCGGCCGCGGGGGCGGCTGAGCATGCCGACGACACGATCGCGACCTGCGGCGCCAGCGAGCCGGAGGTGCGGACCGCCCGCACCCGCACGCGATCCCCGGCCGCGCCGCTGAAGCGCCAACAATCGGGCTCGCCGGCAGCGGAGATCGCCCCGCTCGCCGGAGCAGCGCCGAACGACAGCGTCCACGGAACGCAGTAGGGCGAGGTGGTGGCGATCGTGGGCTCGAACTGAGCCCGTGCGGCGTCGCTGGCGCTCAACGCCGTCGCGAGCACGGCCAGCGGGACGACCAGGAATTGCAAACCGGAACGCATCGGGGACGGCTCTCCTCACAGGACCGAGTTGGATGGCCCGGCCAGGCTCGCCGCTCGTGCTTGCCGTCCCTTGACGTGTACTAGCCGTTCGCTTGTGCTGAGTGACGCAAGCGCACCTCGTGCTGCACACTGAGCGGCGTCATGCCGACGCGGCGCCCCAGGCTGACGATCACGGATCCGGTCCCGGCGGGAACTGCTTCTGCGGCTCGTCGAGCAGGGGCGCGAGGTACTCGACCGTGAGCGCGCGGAGGCGGTCCTGACGTTCGACGACCGCCTCGCACGAGTCGCCGAACGGCGGCAATTGCGGGTTGTCTGACCCCTTCCGCAAACTCGCTTACTCCGCGTACGCGGCCCAAGAGCGGCCCACGAAGCCACAGCGCACGCAGCCGCGGTCCCATCGGGTCCCGGAAAGGCGGCCAATCCAGGCCTTTCCTAGAGCCCTCTGCCGGACTCGAACCGGCGACCCCTTCCTTACCATGGAAGTGCTCTACCAACTGAGCTAAGAGGGCGGGACGCCTGCGAAGGGTAGCGCCACCGGCGCTGGCGCGAGACGACGCTCCGGGTAGCCTGGGAGCGTGGACGAGGGGACGCTGAAACTGCGGCTGTGGGAGGGGTTCGCCCGGCTTCAGCTGCTGCTCGGTGGGCATGCCGGGCCGGGGCGGACGCTGGAGCGGGACGGCCTGGTGGCGTCGGTCGTGCCGAATGCTCCCGACTCGCCCACGCTCAATGCCGCTGTGGCGCTGGATCCCGACAAGGCGCCGGAGCATCTGGAGGAGCTCGCGACCCGGTACGGCAAGGCGCGCGTGCGGCGTTGGGGGATCTGGCTGGATGGGGGTGCGAGCCTCCCGGCCCAGGCGCTCAACCAGGCCGGGATGGTCGTGACGGCTGCCAGCCCTGGGATGGGGGCGTCGATCAACGGCCTGGAGACGGACGGGTATCGGCCGCTGCCGGCCGATCTGGCCACGGTCGGCCGCGTCAATGACCTCGCGTACGGCAACTTCGATGGGCGGCTGGAGCGGACGCTGACGCCGCTGCCGAACGGCGTCCTCAGGGGCTATCGCGTCGACCTGGATGGCCGGCCGGTGTCCGTGGCGCTGGCGCTGCACCACGACGAGGACTGCGGCGTGAGCTTCGTGGCGACCGTGCCCAAAGCGCGCCGCCAGGGCCTCGCGAGGCAGGTGATGCTGCAAGCGCTCAAAGACGCGCAGGAGCACGGCTGCACGACCACCACGCTCCAGGCGACGGAGCTCGGGGAGCGGCTGTACCTGAACCTCGGCTACACGCGCCTGTGCGTCATGCAGCTGTGGGAGCGACGGCCGTGACGCAAGGCCTCAACCCTGCCCTCGAGGACGTCCGCTTCTGCCCGCGGTGCGCCAAAGAGGCGACGGTCAACTACCCGCGCTCGATCACGTGCCCGAACTGCGGCTACGGCGCCTTCTACAACCCCAAGCCCGTCGCCTGCGCGATCACGGCCAACCCGGACGGCAACCTCATCCTGCTCAGACGCGGCTTCGAGCCCAACCGCGGCCGCTGGTCGATGCCCGGCGGCTTCGTGGACCTGGGCGAGTCCGTCGAAGACGCCGCGATCCGCGAGACCAAGGAAGAGACGAACCTCGAGATCGAGCTGACCAGCCTCGTGGGTGTCTACTCTCGAAGTACCGATCGGATCGTGGTCGTGGTGTACGCCGCGCGTACCGAGGGCACGCCCACCCGGACCGAAGAAGCGCTGGAAGTTCAAGCCTTCCGGCCGACCACCTTGCCATGGGACGAGCTGGCGTTCTGGAGCGACGATCGCGCCTTGCGCGACTATTTGAGCCTCACGGCGGCGAGCGCCGCCGCAAGCTCGCTCCTGATCGCTCGCCACGCGGCGGCGGTGCTCACCGTGGTCGCCGCGTCGCCTGTTCGGCGCCTACGCCGCGCTCGACACCTATGACGAGGAGCGCCAGCTCAACGTCGGGCAGATCGAGCTCTCCGCCGATCCCGGGAGCCACGGGGCGCTGGATCTCTACGTGCCGCTGGTGGACTGGGGCGTCCGCTTCGAGGACGCGATCCGGCTGCCGATCCGGCTGAACGTCGACCTCAGGACCGTCGACCGCAGCGTGGTCTCACGTGTCGCCTCCGGCGGGACCCTGTCGCTCGCGGAGACACGCACCGAGGCGCGGGACGCGATCGCCGGCTACCTGAAGAAGCTGATCGGCCTCGCGCTCCTCGGCTCGCTGACGATCGGGCTGCTCGTGGCGTTCGCGATCCGGCACCGGGCCGGACCGAGGCTGCGATACACGGTCGCGGCGTGCCTGATCACGACGCTGGGCATCGGCGTCGCGCTCGTGGTCCTCTTCCCGCCGCGCGGCAACATCGACGAGCCGAAGTACTACGCCTTCGGTGGCGACATCCCGCGTGCGCTGGACGCCGTCGAGGCCGCCCAGAACTCCACCCGCGCGCTCGACCAGGAGCTCGACGCGCAGCTCGTCGGCCTCGCCCGCCTGGTCACCGACCCCGCCGGCCTGACGCCGCTCTCCGACCGGCCGTCGATCACGATCGCGTCCGACCTGCACAACAACTTCCTCGCGGCGCCGATCCTCGAGCGGGCGACGGGCGACGTCCCGCTGTTCTTCGCCGGCGACCTCACCGACCGCGGCTCGCCGATCGAGTCGCAGGCTGGTGAGCCGCGTGAGCAGCCTCGGCGACCCGTTCGTCTTCGTGTCCGGCAACCACGACTCGGACAGCCTCCAGATCGACCTCGCCCGCCGCGGCGCCACCGTGCTCACCGAACGCGGCCAGCTCAAGCCCGACGGCAGCTACGGCGACGTGATCGTCGACGTCAAGGGCCTGAAGGTCGCCGGCTACCGCGACCCGTTCGAGCGCCGCTCGAGCGAGAACTTCAGGGACCGCTTCCAGCCCTCCCCCACGCCCGACCAGCAGGACGCCTTCACCGGCTGGCTGATGCAGCTGATCGGCGACGTCGACATCGTGATGGTCCACGAGCCGGCGCTGATCGAGCCCGCGCTGGCGATCCTCGAGGACAGCCCGCCCGTGCGCCCGCTCGTGATCATCACCGGCCACACCCACAAGGCGGAGCTCGAGCGCCAGGCGGGCGTGACGGTGATCAACGGCGGCTCGGTCGGCGCCGGCGGCACCGGCAACCTGACCGAGACGACCGACTACGGCCTCGCGCGACTGATCTACACGACCGAGCCGGCCTTCCAGCCGCTGGCCGCCGACCTCATCACCATCGACCCCGGCGACGGGTCTAGTACCGCAAGTCGTCAGCGCCTCGAGAACGAGCCCGAGAGCTAGCGATGTCGCGCCAGGCCGCGCCGATGACCAGGTTGACGAGCCAGATGACGATCGTGGCGCCGACGTACGTCCAGAAGCCACCGACCGCGAAGTCCCCGACGACCAAGCTCGTGATCAGCAGCATCAGCACGTTGACGAAGAAGTACGCGATGCCGAGCGTGACGATGATGAACGGGATCGAGAGGATCGCGATCACGGGCTTGACGAACCTGTTGACGAGCGTGAAGACGATCGCGGCCAGCGCGAGCACCCAGAACTCGTCGCCGTAGGTCATCTCGTCGAAGATCTCGCTCGCCAGCCAGAGGGCGGCGAGGTTGCCGACGAAGCGGATCAGGAGCTCGGGGATCATCGCTGCTCGAATCCTCGCACGAGACGCCACGTCGACGGAAGCACCAGGCGCCGACCAGCGCCTTGACCAGGCCGCCGACGATGAAGATCGAGAAGCCGTTGTGGATCGTCCAGCCCCACGTCTCGCCGACGGAGATCTTCAGTCCGGCGAGGCCGAAGGCGAAGATCACGAGCTGCCCGGCCACGAAGGCCAGGAAGGCCAGCACCGGCTTGCGGTCGGCGCCGTGCTCCGCCATCCAGCCGATCAGCCCGGCGGCGAAGATGAAGCCGATGATGTAGCCGCCGCTGGCGCCCCACACCACGTCCCAGCCCGACTCGCCGTCGGCGTAGAACGGCAGGAACAGGCCCAAAACCGCGTACAGCGCCAGAGAAGCCGCGCCGCGGCGGGCGCCCAGCGACGCGCCCACGAGCCCGACCGCCAGCGTCTGGCCGGTGATCGGCACCGGCGACGGCGGCACGTCGATCGAGATCTGCGCGAACAGCGCGGTGAGCAGCGCGCCGCTCACGACGAGCACGACGTCGCGGACCCGCGCACCGGGGAGTGTGTCAGCAAGAACGCCGTATCTGGGCAGCGCGCTGGCGCTGGGTGAGGTCATGAAGGATCCTTGGTCTCGGAGGCGAGGCGGGAACCTACATGGTGGGCGTGGTCATGGCGGTGGTTGCGGTGCTGGCGGCGAACCCGTTCGAGGGCCGCAGGCTCTACGTCGACCCGAGCTCGCCGGCCGCCCAGCAGGCGGCCGCCTGGCGGGAGACGCGCCCGCAGGACGCCGCCGAGATGGACGAGATCGCGTCGGCGCCGCAGGCGCAGTGGTTCGGCGACTGGAACCCCGACGTCGCGCAAGCCGTGAACCAGCACGTGTCGCACGCCGCGGCACAAGGCCGCTGGACGCTGCTCGTCGCCTACAACCTCCCCGCCCGCGACTGCGGCGGCCACTCGGGCGGCGGCACGACGCAGTACCAGGCCTGGATCCGCGAGTTCGCCCGCGGGATCGGCGACCGGCCCGCCGCCGTGATCCTCGAGCCGGACGCGCTCGCCGGGCTCGACTGCCTCAGCGCCGCCGACCAGCAGACCCGCCTGGCGCTGCTCAGAGACGCCGTGACCGTGCTGCGCGGCAAGGCCGTCTACCTCGACGCCGGGCACTCCGCCTGGCACTCGGCCGCCACGATGGCCGCCCGCCTCCAGCAGGCCGGCATCGCCCAGGCCACCGGCTTCAGCCTCAACGTCTCGAACTTCCGGACCACGGCCGACGAGCTCGCCTACGGCCGCGCCATCGCCGCACAGGTCGGCAAGCACTTCGTGATCGACACCGGCCGCAACGGGCTCGGCCCGAACGGCGACGAGTGGTGCAACCCGCCCGGCCGCGCGCTCGGCCCGCGGCCCACCACCGCGACCGGCGACGGCCTGGTCGACGCCTTCCTCTGGATCAAGCAGCCCGGCTTCAGCGACGGCCCGTGCAACGGCGGCCCGGCCGCCGGCGCGTGGTGGGCCGACTACGCGCTCGGGCTCGCGCGCAGGTCCATGTAGCGCTGGAGCGTCGGCGCCACGAGCGGCACGATCTCCTCGCGGTCCATGCTCGCCAGCGGTTCCACCTGCGCGATGTAGCGGGCCGCGATCAGGCCCACGAGCTGCGAGGCGACGAGCGTGGCCCGCAGCTGGTCGCCGTCCAGCGCCGCGGCAAGCCGCCCGATGATCTCGCTGAGCACGAACTCGCGCAGAGCGAGCGCCGCGCCGGGATGGCTGCTCGCGCTGCGCACCAGCGCGAGCAGCGCCGGGCGGTTCTCGTCCCAGACCGTGAGCATCCGCCGGACCATCCGCTCCCCCAGCCCGTCCACGCCCTCGGCCAGCACCGGGGCGATCACCTCGGCGGGCCGGAACGGCAGCTCCATCGCGGCCACGAACAGCCCGTCCTTCGACTTGAAGAAGTAGTGGACCAGGGCGGCGTCGACGCCCGCGTCGGCCGCCACGTCGCGTATGCGCGTGCGGTCGTAGCCGTGCGCGGCGAAGCGCTCGCGGGCGGCGGCGAGAATCCCCTCGCGCGTGTCGCTCCCGCCGGGGCGCCGGCCACGTCGACGTGAAGAACTCATCCGTTGGGGAATTATCCAGAGCATGAAGCTCGTCGCCCTGGCAGCCGCGGCGGCCCTCGCCGGGCCGTTCTATGCCGACCCGGACTCCAACGCGGAGCGCCAGGCACGCAAGTACGAGAACAAGGGCCGGACGAACGACGCACGGCTGATGCGCTCGCTCGCCGCCGTGCCGCAGGCGTTCTGGTTCACGGGCGGCACGCCCAGGCAGGTGCGCAAGCAGGTCGACCGGACCGTGGACGCAGCCACCAAAGCAAGCGCGGTCGCCGTGCTCGTCGCCTACAACGTCCCCGGCCGCGACTGCGGCGGCTACTCGGCCGGCGGCTCCCGCCACTACAAGCGCTGGATCGACGGCTTCGCCGACGGCATCAGGGGCCGCCGGCGGTCGTGATCGTCGAGCCGGATGCGCTCGCGGCGGGCTGCGTGAAGCTCGCGCACGTGCGCAACGCTGTCGCGCGATTGACGAAGTTGAAGCGCGCGGCGGTGTACGTCGACGCCGGGCACTCGCGCTGGCAGCCCGCCAAGACGATGACGCGCCGCCTTAGAAAGGTCGGCGCCCGAGCGTTCGCCCTCAACGTCTCCAACTTCCGCGCCACCGACGAGATCGTCGCCTTCGGCACCGACGTCTCGAACCGCCTCAACGGAGCCCACTTCGTGATCGACACCAGCCGCAACGGCCAGGGCCCGAAGGGCACGCGCTGGTGCAACCCGCCCGGCCGCGGCCTCGGCGCGCCGCCCACCACCGAGACCGGCAACCCGCTGATCGACGCCTTCCTCTGGATCAAGACCCCTGGCGAGTCCGACGGCGAGTGCCGGCACGCGCCGACGGCCGGCGCATGGTGGCCGCGATATGCACTCGGGCTCGCCAAGCGCGCCAACCCGCCGCTGCCGTAGAGAACGCGACGCCCTCATAGAGAACGCCGCTGACGTGCAACCGGCGGCGGTCGGCGAACACCACCAGCGCAATCGAGCGGCCGCCGGCACGGATGCGGAGCGTGCCTCGTTCGCAGCCGAAGCGGCACGGGTTGGCATCAGCAGATTGGTCGCGGTCCGCGCGATGGGTTGCACGCGCACGGTCCGCTCGGTGGGGTCCTGGTCGATGTTCGCGAGCTCGCACTCCACGAGCGAGTCGCTCGGGTCGGGACCGACCGTCTCGTAGTCGGGCTCGTCCTCGACCTCCAGGTACTCGCCGACCCTGTCGCGGCCGGCGCCGCACCGCACGCGCTCGGCGATCCCGTCGTGTGAGCCGATGGTGTCGTCGCCGGCTCCCGCGCTCACGCGGTCGCGGCCCGATCCTCCGAACAACTCGTCGTCGCCTCGTCCGCCGCGGATCCGGTCGCGGCCGCCCTCCCCTTCGAGCTCGTCGGCAGCGCGGCCGCCGATCAGCACGTCGTGCCCGCGACCTCCTTCGAGGTCGTTGCGGCGCGCCGTGCCGACCACCGGTCATCGCCCCGCCCGCCGGCGACCCCCTCGATCGAGGCGAAGGCGTCGTTCTCGCCGAGGGCGCCGTGCCCGAAGGCGTGACGCAGGTCGGCGCGGATCGCCGTCCTGCGGTCTCTGTAATTCACCTCGTCGAAGCCGGGGCCGCCGTCGAAGCGGTCAGCGTCGGGCGCAACGCCGTCGGAGTCGTCGAGCAGATCGGATCCGCCGCCGCCGCGCAGCATGTCGGTACCGCCGCCGCCCTCGAGGAGGTCGCGTCCGTCGCCGCCGGTCAGCGCGTCGTCACCCGGGCCGCCGTCGAGATGCGAAGCGATCTGCTCGGCCTCGACGATGGTCAGAGCGTCGTCGCCGTCGCCGCCGCGTACCCAGACCTCGCTGGTGATCTCGCAACGCACCGTGTGCTCGTCCACGCTCGTGCAGCGGTCGCCCGCGCTCAGCGGCGCGCCCACGTCGGTGACCGTCCAGCCGTCCTCGACATGGGTGATCGTCGCGGTGTTCGTCTCACCGGGGCCGGCGTCGACGTGCAGCGAATGGATGTCCGGGACGCCCCGCACCTCGACCCGCACTGAGCTGAGCGTGAGTTGCGCCGCTAGAGCAGCCCGCGTCCGGCCGCGGTCGAGCCCGTAGACGCGCTCCATGCGCCGCTCCACCAGCCCGCGGCCCTCGAGCGAGCGCAATGTCAGGACGAGCAGCCCGAGGTCGATCCCGTCGAACCGCCGGAGCAGGCTGTCGGAGCGCATCGGCCCGTCGGCCAGCGCGCGCAGCAGCGTCACGGTCGAGATCATCAGCGCAACGCCACCCCGGTGTCGGGATCGAAGAAGTGCACGCGCTCGGGATCGACCCCGAGCCGCAGCCGGTCGCCGACCTCGACCTGCAGGTCCGCCGGCAGCCGCGCCGTGAAGCGCGCCTCGAGCCCCGCGTCGTCCTCGCCGTCGAACGCGTCCGAGATCGTCACCCGCGGGGCGTCGGTCTTGAAGTGCACGAGCAGGTCGGAGCCGAGCGCCTCCACCAGGACGACCTCGAACGACATCGACCCGCCGACATACACCGACTCCGGCCGGATGCCGACCACCACCTCGTCGTCGACCCAGCCGCGCAGCACGGGCCGGGCGTCCAGCGCCTCGTCGGGGAGGACGAGGCGCTGGCTGCCCAGCACTACCTGCACCTGGCCATCGGCCAACTCCAGGTGCCCCCGCAACAGGTTCATCGCCGGCGAGCCGATGAAGGCCGCCACGAACAGGTTCGCCGGGCGGTCGTAGAGCTCGCGCGGCGCGTCGACCTGCTCCAGCCGGCCGTCGCGCATGACGGCGACGCGATCGCCCATCGTCATCGCCTCGGTCTGGTCGTGCGTGACGTACAGCGTGGTGGTGCCGAGCTCCTGGTGCAGGCGCGCGATGTAGGCCCGCATCTCGACCCGCAGCTTGGCGTCCAGGTTCGACAAAGGCTCGTCCATCAGGAACGCCTGCGGCTGGCGCACGATCGCCCGCCCCAGCGCCACCCGCTGGCGCTGGCCGCCGCTCAACGCCCGCGGGCGCCGCTCGAGCAGCTCGCCGATCCCCAGCCGGCGCGACACCGCCGAGGTCCGACGCGCGCCGCGACTCGGCCGGCGTGCCCTGCATCTTCAGCGCGAAGCCGAGGTTCTCGTCGACGCTCATGTGCGGATAGAGCGCGTAGCTCTGGAACACCATCGCGATGTCGCGGTCCTTCGGAGCGACGTCGTTGACCACCCGGTCGGCGATCCGGATCGTCCCCGACGAGGCCTCCTCCAGCCCGGCGACCATCCGCAGCGCGGTCGACTTGCCCGACCCGGACGGCCCCACCAGCACGGTGAAGCCCGCCGTCGGCGACCTCCAGCTCCAACCCGTCGACGGCGCGCGTGCCGTCCGGGAAGACCTTCGAGACGTCGGAGAAGGCGATGCTAGCCACGTGCGCTCCCTATGAAGTCGCGGTACCAGAGGCCGCTGCGCTTGGGCACCCGCCGCTGGGTCGAGAAGTCGACGTAGACGAGCCCGAAGCGCTTCGCGTAGCCGTGCTCCCACTCGAAGTTGTCGAGCATCGACCAGGCGAAGTAGCGCCGCACGTCGACGCCGTCGGCGACCGCGCGGCTCAGCGCCTCCAGGTGCAGACGCAGGTACTCGACGCGCCGCGGATCCTCGACCGTCCCGTTGACGACCGGCCCGTCCTCGAACGCCGCCCCGTTCTCGGTGATGTAGATCGGCACGTCGCCGTAGTCGCGCCGCACGCGCACGAGCAGCTCGTGCAGGCCGTCGGCGTCGATCTCCCAGCCCATCGCCGTCGTCGGCGGCACGCGGATTCACGCGCGCGATCTCGAGCGGCTGGCGCGCCGGATCGAACCGCACGCGCTGCGGCATGTAGTAGTTGACGCCGAGGAAGTCGATCGGCGCGCCGATCGCGCGCAGGTCGCCGTCGCGGACGGCGTCGAACGGCCCGTAGCGGCGCTCGTAGTGCTCGACCATGTCCTCCGGGTAGCGGCCCGCGCAGCACCGGGTCGAGGAACCAGCGGTTCAGGTAGCCGTCCATCCGCGCGGCGGCGCAGCGGGTCGTCCGAGCGCACCGGCGCGAGGTTCAAGGTGATCCCCACCGGCGCCGTCTCGCGCAGCGCCGCGACCGCCAGCCCGTGCGAGAGCAGCAGGTGGTGGGAGGCGCGCAGCGCCGTCGGCCAGTCGCGGATCCCCGGCGCCTTGACGCCCTCGGCATGCCCCAGGAACGCGACCACCCACGGCTCGTTGTGGGTGATCCAGCCGTCGACCACGTCGCCCAGCTCGTCCGCCATCAGCGCCGCGTACTCGGCGAAGCGCTCGGCGGTGTCGCGCACCGCCCAGCCGCCGGCCGCCTGGCGCGCCTGCGGCAGGTCCCAGTGGTAGAGCGTCGCGATCGGCTCGATGCCGCGCTCGCGCAACCCCTCGCACAGCCGCCGGTAGAAGTCCACGCCCGGCGCGGTTCAGCGCGCCGCGCCCGTCGGGCTGCACGCGCGGCCAGGCGATCGAGAAGCGGTAGGACTCGACGCCCAGCGACGCCATCAGGTCCAGGTCCTCGCGCCAGCGGTGGTAGTGGTCGCACGCCACGTCGCCGGTGTCGCCGCCCGCCACCGCGCCGGGCCGGCGGCAGAACGTGTCCCAGATCGACGGGCCGCGCCCGTCCTCGCTGACCGCGCCCTCGATCTGGTACGACGCCATCGCCACGCCGAAGCGGAAGTGCTCCGGGAACGCGCGCGCCGGCGCGGGCTGGACCGCGGTGGTCGTCATCCCTTCACCGCGCCCGCGGTCAGCCCCTTGACCAGCCAGCGCTGGGTCAGGAAGAAGGCGATCAGTACCGGGAGGGTGGAGACGACCCCTGCGGCCATGAGCTGTGCAGTCCTTTGCTGGTAGTTGCCGATGAAGGTGCGGATGCCGATCGGGATCGTCTCGGCGGTGTCCTGCGTCAGGTTCGCGACGAACAGCAGCTCGTCCCACGCGAACAGGAACGCGTAGACGAACGTCGCCACCAGCCCCGGAGCGGCGTTCGGGAGGACGATCTTCACGAACGCCTTGAACGGCGTGCAGCCGTCGACCATCGCCGCCTCCTCGAGATCGCGCGGGATCGCGAGGAAGAACGAGCGCATGAAGAAGATCGCCACCGGCGTGAAGAACGCCGTGTAGACGATGATCATCCCGAGGTGCGTGTCGTACAGCGGGATGCCGACGTTCTGGTTGATCCAGACGAAGCCGATGAACAGCGGCAGCAGGAACATCGAGCCGGGGATCAGCTGCGTGCCGATCACCGTCAGCCCGAACGCGCGCGAGCCGCGGAACTTGAAGCGCGCGAGCGCGTAACCGGCCGTGCTCGCGAACGCCGTGGCCAGCAGCGCGGCCACCGTGCAGATCACGAAGCTGTTCACGAGGAAGCGCTCGAAGTCGATCGTCTGCCACATCCCGGTGAACGCGTCGAACGTGGGATTCAGCAGGTCGTAGGCGCCGGTGGAGAGCTCGAGGTCGTCCTGGAAGGCCGAGAGCAGCAGCCACAGGACGGGCGCGAGCATCACCAGCAGCACGAGCCAGGTCAGGGCGTCGAGGCCCAGGTTCACTGCACGACGACGGCTCATGCCACCTCCAGGTCGCGCTTGAACGCGCGGTACCAGATCGCCACCCAGACGAACATGGCCATCATCAGCAGCACCGAGACCGCGCTGCCGAAGCCGAACAGGCTGTTCGAGAACGACTGGCGGACGATCAGGGTCATCATCAGGTCCGCGTCCGGCCCGGGGTTGGACCCGAACATCACGAACGGGATCGCGAACTGGTACGTGGCGTAGATGACGCCGAACAGCAGCTGGATGGCGATCAGCGGCCGCAGCAGCGGCAGCGTGATGTAGCGGAAGCGCTTGAACGGGCCGGCGCCGTCGATCGCCGCCGCCTCGTGCAGCTCCTTCGGCATCGCCTGGAGGCCGGCGAGGAAGATCAGAAACGCGAACGGCAGTCCGCGCCAGATGCTGGGGATGATGATCGCCCACAGCGAGTTCGGGCCGATCAGCCACACCGGCCGCTCGCCGAGGATGCCGGTGTAGTCGACGAGGACCTTGTTGATGATCCCGATGTCGCTCTGCCACATGTACTGCCACAGCACCGCGACGACGAAGCTCGGGACGATCCACGGGGTCAGCATCAGCGCGCGGATGACCTTGATCCCGCGCATCTCGCGGTTGCACAGCAGCGCCACCAGCATCCCGCCGACGAGCGTGCCGGCCACGACCCAGAACGTGTAGACGGCCGTGTTCTGTGCGGCGCCCAGGAAGCCGGTGCGCAGCGGGTTGTCCTCGAACAGGATCGCCTTGTAGTTGTCGAGACCGACCCACGGCGCGTTGAAGAGCTGCCGGAACGTGAAGAGGTTGAGGTTCTTGAACGAGAGGTAGAACCCGCCGACCGTCGGCAGCAGGTGCACGATCAGCATGAACGCGATCGCGGGCGCCACCAGGTACGCGATGAAGCGTCGCTGCGAGCTGCGCAGCGAGCTGCCACGGCGTCGAGGCGGTTCGACGATCACGTGAGCCGTCGGCTCGGTCGGTGAGATCTGGGTGGTCATAGAAGAGAAAGGACGGGCGGGGCGGCGGCTCGCCCCGCCCGTCCAGAGGAGGATCCTGCTAGCCCGTCGTCTGGGCGAGCAGGCCGTCGGCCTCCTTGGCCGCTTCGTCGAGCTGCTTCTGGATCGCCTCGTCGCTGGCGTCGCCCTGGGCGGCGTTGTCGAGGATCGTCCCGAAGTGCTCCTTGTAGGCGCCCTCGACCGCTCCCCACTGCGGGATCGGCGCGTAGGTCCGGCCCTGCTGGATGGCCTGGAACACCGACTCGAAGTTCGCGCCGTTGGACTCGCCGTAGCTCTGCTGCGGCTCCGTCCGCGCCGGGAACATGCCCAGCAGCGACGCGTAGTCGGTCTGCACCTGATCCTGCGAGAGGAACTTCATGACCTCCCAGGCCTCGTTCTTGTTCTCCGAGCTGCTCGAACATCATCAGGTTCGAGCCGCCGACGAACGTGAACGCGTCGCCGTTCGGGCCGGCCGGCATCGGTGCCACGCCGACGTTGTTGCGCGCGGCCGGGACCCAGTTGGTGTCGTCCTCGCGCTCGATCGAGCCGAGCACCCACGGACCGCCCATCCAGACGGCGATCTTGCCGCCCTTGAACTGGTTCTCGACCTGCGTGCCGTCACGCTCGAGCTGAGCCTTGTCGGCGAGCCCGTCCGCCACGAGGTCGGCGAAGAAGCTCGACGCCCTCGGCCGCCTCGGGCGAGTTGATCGTCGACTGCGTGTTGTCCTCGGACAGCTCCGTGCCTCCGGCGTCCCACACGAACGGCATCACGTGGTGGACGAGGTCGAACGCCTTCTTGCCCGGCGTGCCGAACGGCTGGATGCCCGGGACGTTGTCCTTGATCGCCTGGAGCGTCGCGCGGAACGAGTCCCAGTCCTGGAACGCGGTCGCCTCGTCGACGCCGGCCTTCTCGAGGATGTCCTTGCGGTAGTAGATCGAGCGCGCCTCGGTGAACCACGGGGCAGACCAGACGCCCTCCTGGCCCGCGACCTGGGTCGTCTGCCAGACGCCGTCCGGGTACGCGCCCGAGCCGCCGATGTCCTCGACCCGGCCCGAGAGATCCTCGAACCCGCCGAGCGCGGCGAAGAACGGCACCTGCGTCGTGCCGGCCTGCGTGATGTCCGGGGCCTCGCCCGAGGTCGCCGCGTTGCGGATGCGGTCGAGCTGGACGCCCCAGTCCACGACCTCGACGTCGACCTTGATGCCGGTCTCCTCCGTGAACGGGACGAGCGCGGCCTCCATGTCCTCCTGGGGCTGCGGGCCGTTCGGCATGATCCACAGCTTCACCGTGGTGCCGGGCTTGATGTCTGACTTGGCGGCCTGCCCCTGGGTGTTGGAGCTGCTGCCTTCGTCGTTGTCGTCGCCGCAACCCGAGTACACCAGGGCCCCGGCGAACAGTGATGCGATCGCCAGCGCGACGACCGCGAACCTTCTACTCACGATCCTCTCCTCCTTGGTCCAAAAACGATTTTGGTATTCCGCCTAGGACTGCGCCGGGAACCTCTTGCCGCGTCACCCCCTAGTCCGTTGCCCGGGGTCGCGTGGAACCGCGCCGGACGAGCTCCACGGGAAGCACCGTGGATTCCGTCACGTCGTCCGGCTCACCGTCGATCAGGCGCACGAGCGCCGAGCCCGCCGCCACGCCGAGGCCCGCCTTGTCCTGGCGAACCGTGGTCAGTGGGGGGTTCATGTGATCGGCGAGCTGGATGTCGTCGAAGCCGATGACCGAGACGTCGGCCGGCACGTTGAGGCCGGCATCGCTGACGGCGCGGATCGCGCCGAGGGCCATCATGTCCGACGCGGCGAACACCGCTGTGGGCGGCTCGTCGAGCGAGAGGAGATCGGCCATGGCTCGCCGGCCGCTCTCCACGTAGAAGTCTCCGTAGGCGACGTACTCGTCGCGATAGGCGAGCCCGCAGGCCTGGAGCGCCTGGCGGTAGCCGCGCAGGCGGTCGGACCCCGTGCGGGTGTCGAGCATGCCCGTGATCGTGGCGATGCGGCGGTGGCCGATGCTGTGGAAGTGCCGCACAGCGCGGGATGCGCCGTCCACGTTGTCGCTGATCACGTAGGTCGTGGACGGGCCCTCGAGCGCGACGTCGACGCCCACCGTGGGCATCTCGGAGCGCACCAGGCGGCGCACCTCGTCGTCCTCGGGGTCGGTGCCCATGAGGACCACGCCCTCGGTGTTGTGGTGCCGGCTGCGCTTGAGGTAGGAGTGCGTTCCGTAGCCGTTGCCGGGGTTCTCAGCGGCGAACAGCAGCAGGTCGTAGCCGCCGGAGCCGATCGCGTTCTTGAGCCCGACGAGCACCTCGTGGAAGAACGGGTGCTGGAGGTCGGGGTGGCCCTCGCCGGTCTCGAGGAAGACGCCGATGACGTGGCTGCGCTGCGTCTTGAGGCTGCGGGCGGCGGCCGCCGGCGTGTAGTCGAGCTCGCGGGCGAGCCGCATGATCCGCTCGCGCGTCTCCGGCCGGACGTCCGCGTAGCCGTTCAGCGCACGCGACACGGTGCCGATGGAAACGCCGCTCGCCTCGGCCAGACGACGGATCGTGACTCGCTCGTCAGACATTCCGAAAACGGTTTTGGAACTTCACGGGCGGAATCTACGCACACCCGGGTGTGAGTTGTCAAGGCCTTGACTTCTGGATTTATTTAACGTATTCGTTACGTAACGATGTCGTTAAGCAATACCTTTGCCGCACTGGGCGACCCGACGCGGCTCGCGATCCTCGAGCGACTCGCCGAGGGCGAGGCCACGGTGACCGAGCTGGCCGAGCCGTTCGCGATGAGCATGCCGGCGATCTCGCGGCACCTGAAGGTGCTCGAGAACGCGGGCCTGATCGAGCGCGGGCGCTCCGGGCAATCGCGGCCGAGCCGGCTGCGGGTGGACGCACTGGACGAGGCGGTTCGGTGGGTCGACGCCCGCCGTGACATCTGGGAGGGCCGGATCGCCCGGCTCGACCGGCACCTGAAGGAGATCCAATGAGCGAGACCATGCAACAGGTCCTGATCACGCACGTCTTCGACGCGCCGCGCGAGACGGTGTGGGCGGCGTGGACCGATCCCGACCAGGTGGCTCGCTGGTTCGGGCCCGAGGGGATGGAGGTGCCGCGCGAGTCGGTGGCGATCGACCTGCGCGTGGGCGGCGCGTATGAGCTGACGATGGTCGGGGACCACGGACGGCACCCACTCACCTACGAGATCGTCGAGCTCGACGCGCCGCGGCTGCTGGTGCTCAGGTGCGACCCGATCCCCGAGGTGGGCATCCACGAGGCGACGTTCACCCGCGTGGAGCTGCACGACCACGGCGGCAAGACGCGCATGACCTTGAGCGACGGCCCGTACACCGAGGCGACGCACGCCGAGGCGGGCTGGCAGTCCGCGTTCGCCAAGCTCGCGGCGCTGCTGTAACCGTCGGGCGATGCGTCATCCTGGCGCCGAGTGGTGATCGACGGCCACAACGACGTGCTCACGCACCTGCACGAGAACGGCGCGCCCGACGACGCGCTGCTGACCGACGGCGCGGCGACCATCACCGTGCCGTCCGCTCGCGCGGGCGGGCTCGCCGCCGGCCTGTTCGCGGTGCTGCCGCCGACCGGCGGCGAGTGGGAGCCGCGCCGGGCGGGCGGCTGGGAGGTCCCGTACCACCCGACGGTCGAGTGGGAGGAGGCGGCGCGCACGATCGGCGCGCTCGGCGCCCGGCTCCAGCGGCTGCTGCGCGCCTGCGACGGCGCGCTCCGGCTCGTGCGCGACGTGAACGACCTCGACGCCTGCCTGGCCGGCGACGCGCTCGGCGTCATCTTCCACATGGAGGGCGCCGAGCCGATCGACACCGACCTCGACGCGCTCGAGGTCTGGTACGCGGCCGGCCTGCGCTCGCTGGGGCCGGTCTGGAGCCGCGCCAACGACTTCGGGCACGGCGTCCCGTTCCGCTTCCCGGCCTCGCCCGACACCGGCCCGGGCCTCACCGACGCCGGCGTGCGACTGGTGCGGCGTTGCGCCGAGCTCGGAATCGCGGTCGACCTCAGCCATCTCAACGCGGCCGGGTTCTGGGACGTCGCGCGCGAGCTCGAAGGGCCGCTGATCGCCTCGCACTCGGGCGTCCACGCGCTGTGCCCGTCGACCCGCAACCTGACCGACGACCAGCTCGACGCGATCGCGGCCAGCGGCGGCCTGGTCGGCATCAACTTCGACACCGGCTCGCTGCGCGCGGACGGCGGCGACGACGCCGACACGCCGGTCGAGCGGATCGCCGAGCACGCGCGCTACGTGGCCGACCGCTGTGGGGTCGACCACGTGGCGCTGGGCTCCGACTTCGACGGCGCGACGATGCCCGCCGAGGTGCCGGACGCCTCCGGCCTACCGCGCGTGCTGCAGGCGCTCGGGGGCGCCGGGTTCGGCGCCCCCGAGGTCGATCAGATCGCGTCCGGCAACTGGCGCCGGGTGCTTGCCGCCGCCTGGGGCTAGCCCTCCGCGCGCGCGAACCGGTCTCGCGCGGTGGGGATCAGGCCGAACAGCGACACCACCAGCCCGATCGCCGCCAGCCCGGTGACCACGGCGATCGCGGGCCGGAACGCGTCGAGCGACATCTCGCCGCTCACCACCGCGGTCACGATCGCGAGGCCGATGGCGCCACCGAGCTGGAACGACGTGTTGACCAGGCCGGAGGCCAGGCCCTGCTCGTGGTCCGGAATGCCGGCCACCGCCTGGATGTTCTGACTCGGGAAGGCGAGCGCGAAGCCGAATCCGATCAACAGCATCGTCGGCAGCATCAGATCGACGAACGACGGCGAGCCGTCGAAGCGCAGGAACAGCGCGTAGCCCGCCACGAACGCCGCCATGCCGACGGCAATGACCCGCGCCGTGCCGAACCGATCGATGAGCGGCCCGATCCTGGATGACCCGAACGCGACCAGCAGGCCGCCGGGGAGGAATGCGAGCGCGGTCTCGACCGGCGACCAGCCGTGCATCACCTGCAGATAGAGAGTGCCGACGAACTGGAAGCCGACGTAGGCGCCGAACATCGCCGCCATGCCGAGGTTTGCCCGCACCAGCGGGCCCGAGCGCAGGATCCCGAGCCGCACGAGCGGGTGAGCGCTGCGCTGCTCGATCGCCACGAATGAGGCCAGCAGGGCCAGGACGACGGCGAACGAGCCGACGATCAACGGATCGGTCCAGCCGACCTCGGGCGCCTCGACGACCGTGCGCACGAGCAGCAGCATCGCCGCCGTGATCGTCACCGCGCCGGCGATGTCGTAGCGCCGCCGCGTCCCCGGAATGAGCCGGTCGCGCGGGACCACGCGTCGCGCGAGGAACAGGATCGCCAGCGCGAACGGGACGGGGAGCAGGAACGTCCAGCGCCAGCCAAGCTCGGTGAGCAGGCCGCCGAACACGAGGCCGAGCGAGAAGCCGCTCGCCCCGGTGGCGGTGTAGTAGGCGAGCGCGCGGTTGCGGTTGGGGCCCTCCGCGAACGTCGTCGTGATGATCGAGAGGCCGGCGGGCGCCGTGAACGCGGCGCTCATGCCCTTCAGGACGCGCGTGATGACGAGCAGCGTGCCGTCGTTGACGAGGCCGCCGACCGCCGAAGCGACGACGAAGACCGAGAGACCGGCGATCAGGACGCGTTTGCGGCCCAGCAGGTCGGCGGCACGGCCGCCCAGCAACAGCAGGCCGCCGTAGCCGAGCACGTAGCCGGACACGACCCACTGGAGCTGCGAGGTGGTGAGTCCGAGTTCGGTGCGGATCGACGGGAGCGCCATGCCGACCATGGAGACGTCGAGCCCGTCGAGGAAGAGGACGCCGCAGAGCACGGCCAGGAGTGCCCAGGTGCGGGCGTCCCAGTGCAGAGCGGCGGAGCTTGGGGAGGAAGCCATCCGCACAGACTATATGCATCTGCAACTATTGTCTAAGGATATTTTGTGAACGCATAATATGCTCAGGACTGATATAATGGCCACCGCGATGGGTGTGGACACGGAGCTGGTTGACAGCTGGCGCTGGCTGCTGGAACGCCACGCCCGCACTACGTCGGCGCTCGAGCGCCGGCTCCAGCACGAGCACGGCCTCGGCGTCAGCGAGTTCGAGGTGCTGGAGCGCCTGGCCACCTCGGGCAAGGACGAGCGCCGGATGCAGGAGCTCGCCGACGCCGTCCACCTGAGCCAGAGCGCGCTCTCACGCGTCGTCGCGCGGCTGGAGACGGACGGCCTGGTCAAGCGGGGCATGTGCCCCGAGGACCGGCGGGGCATCATGGCCTGCCTGACCGATTCAGGGCGCGAGCGCTACGAGGCCGCGCGCCCCACGCACCGCGCCGTGCTGGCTGAGACGCTCGGCTAGACCTACTTCCTGAGCACGTTGTTCCTCCGGCCGGCGTGCGTGACGGGCGAACGTCAACCGCGGCTGGGTGGGGCAGCGGGGACGCCGGCGGGGCGGGTTTCCTTCGACGAATCCTGCCCTGGGGTCGTATAGCGACCCCTATCCAGGATTCGACGCGGAAATCAGCCGCAGTTCGCCGACTGAACAACCTGCTCGGTACTTGCAGCTAGAAGCTCACGGCGCCGTCGCCGCGCCACGCGGCGAGCTCGACCAGCGTTTCGGGACTGAGGACCTCGCCCTCGAGCACGCAGGTGCGGCCGTTGCGCACGAACGTCACGACGTCGCGCGGCCCGTCGCGGAACTGCCGCAGCGTGACGCCGCCGACGCGCCGCGTCGTGGCGTCCTCGGGCGGCGCGATCGGCGCGCCCTCGATCACCGTGTAGGCGATCCGGTGCCCGTGGTGCATGTAGAAGACTGACTCCGCGCGGCGGCCCTCGATGACGTCCGCCCGGGCACCCTCGGCCATCCAGCCGAACTTGCGCGACCAGTCGGGATAGCTGACGCCCTGGAAGGAGCGATCGAGCAGCGCGCCGTCGCTCCGCGGGGTCGGCTGGGTCTCGGGGCGCGCGGAGATGCTCGCGTAGGCGCGCAGCCCGGACTCGCCGGCGGAGGTGAGCACGACGACGAGGATCGCGAGCGCCACGCCGGCCGCCGCCGCGGCCACGGTGGGCACCCACAGGCGCGGGCGGCGCGCCGGCCGCTCCTTGACCACCGGCACGTACAGCGTGTCGGGCACGGCCGGACCGCCGGACCCCAGCACGCGGCTGACCCGCTCGTGACGTTCGTCAATGCTCATGACGCCCCCTCCAGCGCATCGGCGACGCGATCGCGCGCCCGCGACAGCCGGCTCATCAGCGTGCCCGGCCGGATCTTCAGCGAGCGAGCGGCCTCCTTGTAGGAGAGGCCGAGCACGTCGACCGCCGCGATCGCCTCGCGCAGCGGCGGCGACAGCTCGCGCATCGCCTCGTAGGCGGTCTGCACCTCGACCGCGGCCTGCGGGTCGGCGGAGTCGTCGACGACCCAGTCGACGGTCTCGCCCCCGCTCGCCCGCGGACGCGCGGCGCGCGCCCGCTGCCAGTCGATCCAGGTGTTGCGCAATGCCCTCATCAGGTACGGAAGCTCGTCTGCATGCCGCGACCCCTTGCGGCTCGCCAGGACCCGCGCGAATGTCTCCTGGACCAGGTCCTCGGCGTCCGGCCGCGTCCCCGCCAGGGCGTAAGCCGCGCGGAACAGCCGCGGCGCGTGAGCCGGTAGGCGTGCGGCCCCGCTCGAGTCAGGCGCCACCTGAACGACGTGTCCCCTGCCAGGTGACACGTCTCGAAGGTAGCACCGGATAGCGTCCGGCGCATGTCGGATTTCAGTGCGCTGCTCGAGGGCCTGGAGGGGGACGAGCGCCAGGCGCGGCTGGAGTTCCTGGAAAGGCTGCATGCCGACGGCGCCACGCTGGAGGAGCTGGAGGCGGCGACCGCGGCCGGGCGGCTGCCGCTGCTGCCGGTCGAGCGGCTGCTGGCGCGGCGCCGCAGGCACAGCCTGCGCGAGGGAGCCCGCGCGGCCGAGGTCAGCGAGGAGTTCGCGGCCGACAACCACCGCGCGCTCGGCCTGCCGCTGCCGGGCAACGACGAGCCGATCTACGACGACGACCAGATCGAGGTCCTCAAGGTCCTGCGCGGGATGCGCGAGCTGGGCGTGCCGGAGCAGGACATCCAGGTCATGGGCCGCATCCTCGGGCAGTCCTCGCGCCGGACCGCCCAGGCGATCGTCGACGTCGTCTCGCGCGCGCTGCTGCGGCCGGGCGACACCGAGGCCGACCTGGCGCGGCGGCTCGCCAACCTCGCCGAGGCGGTGCTGCCGATGCTCGACCGGGTGACCGGGTCCGCGCTGCGGCTGCACCTGCTCGACGTGATCCAGCGCGAGGCCGTCGTACGGCTGGAGGGCGACCTGGCCGGCACGCGCGACGTGACCGTCGCCTTCGCCGATCTGGCGGGCTTCACCGCGCTCAGCGACCGGCTCGCGATCGAGGACCTCGGGCGGATCGCGGCGCGATTCGAGGAGCTGGCCACCGGGGTCGCAGAAGCGCCCGTGCGGCTTGTGAAGGTGCTCGGCGACGGCGCGATGTTCGCGGCGGACGACGCCGCCGCCCTGGTGACCGCGCAGCTCGAGCTGGTCGCGGCGGCGGCCGACGAGGACCTGCCGCCCGTGCACGCCGGCGTCGCCCACGGGCCGGCGCTGCACAGTGCCGGCGACTGGCTCGGGCGAACCGTCAACCTCGCCGCGCGGCTGTGCACGGTCGCGCCGCCGTGGACCGTGCTGGCAACGGCCGAGGTCCGGACGGCATGCGGCGACGCGCTCGGCTGGGAGGACGCCGGCGCCTACGAGCTGCGCGGCATCGGCGAGCCCGTGCCGGCGCTTCGCGCGTTCACCACTCCTGCTCGGTAGGCCGGATCATGATCTCGTTGACGGCGACCCGCCACGGGCGGGTGACGATGTACTCGATCGCGTTGGCGATGTCGTCGGCAGTCAGCCGCTCGACGCCCTCGAAGCGCTTGCGCGCCGCCTCGACTCCCTCCGGCCCCATCTGCTGCACCAGCTCGGTGGCCACCGCGCCGGGCTCGACGAGCGAGACCCGCAGGTGGCGGGTGGCGAACTCCTGCCGCAGCGCCTCACTGAACGCGCCGACGCCGTGCTTGGTCAGGTTGTAGACGGCCGATCCGCGGTTGGCGCGGCGGCCGGCGATCGAGCTGATGTTGACGAGGTCCGAGACCTTGCGCGGGCTGTCCTCGGCGGCGGCCAGCAGCGGCTCGATCGCGGCGTGGGCGACGTAGAGGAAGCCGTTGACGTTGACGTCGACCATCCGCTGCCAGTCGTCGAGCGGCTGGTCGGCGGCCTGGCTGAGCAGCATCACGCCGGCGTTGTTGATGACCGTGTCGAGCCGGCCGAGCTCGCCGACCGTGCGCTCGACGGCCGCCGTCGCCTGCTCGCGGTCGGTGACGTCGGCCTCGATCACGAGCGCGTCGATCTCCGCCGCCAGGGCGTCGAGCCGGTCCTTGCGGCGCGCCGCTATCGCGACCTTGGCGCCGGCGCGGGCGAGCGTCCGCGCCGTCGCCTCGCCGATTCCACTGCTCGCGCCGGTGACCAGCGCGACGGTTCCGTCGAGTCGTTCTCCCATGTCCCCATGGTGACTACCCGAGCGTGCGCGGGCGCACCGACGGCTTCAGGTCCGTCTGCTCCCACGCCGTTCCCGTCCCGGAACGGAATAGGCGGCGGCCTTCGCACGTCTGGCCTTCTCGTGGAGCTCGTCGGCCGCAAACGAGAGCTGAGCGTCGTCTCGCGCGCGCTGGATGACGTGCGCGGCGGCTCGACCCGCATCCTGGGCGTGATCGGCGAGGCCGGGATCGGCAAGACCGCGCTGCTGGCCGCGATCGCCGGGCTGGCCCGGGCGCGCGGGCTGGAGGTGCGGCAGGCGCGCGCGGCGGCGCACGAGCGGTACGTGCCGTTCGCGGCGGTCTCGCGCGAGCTGACCGCCGACCTCGGCTCGGCCGCGCTGCTGGTCGACGACGCGCACTGGGCCGACGAGGCCTCGACCGATCTCGTGCTCGACCTGCTCGGCCGCCCGCCGGCCGAGCCGTACCTGCTCGTCGTGGCGTCGCGACCGCGCGGCTCGGGCCCGGCGCTGCGGCTGCTGGGCGAGGCGCGCCGCGTGGCGGGCTTCGAGGAGCTCGTGCTCGAGCCGCTCGACGACGACGCCTCGCTCGCGCTGCTGGCGGGCGTGGAGGAAGAGGCGCGCGAGTGGATCCTCGGCGAGTCGCGCGGCAACCCGCTGTACCTGACCGAGTTCGCGCGCCGGCCGGGTGCGCTGAGCTGCCCGCTGCTGGCGTCGCTGGAAGTGGAGCTGGACGCGCTGAGCGAGGGCGCGCGGGCGCTGGCGGACGGCGCGGCCGTGGCCGGCGACCCGTTCGACCCGGAGCTGGCCGCCGCGGCGGCCGGGCGGGAGCTCGACCCGGTCGCGCTCGACGAGCTGGTGGCCGTCGACCTCGTGCGGCCGGAGTCCGGGCCGATGTTCGCCTTCCGCCATCCGATGGTCTGCCGCGCCGTCTACCACCACACCGCTCCGGCCTGGCGGCTCGCCGCCCACGAGCGCGCCGCGGCGGCGCTCGAGCGCCGGGGCGCGGGTGTGGCGGCGCGGGCGCGTCACGTCGCGCGCTACGCGCTGCCGGGCGACGCGGCGGCGGTCGCGCTGCTGGTCGAGGCCGCCGAGGGCGCGGCGGCGGCGCACTGGTACGAGGCGGCGCTGCGCCTGGTCCCGGACGAGGGCCGCGCCGCGCTGCTCGGGCCGTACGGGCTGGCGCTGGCGCGCGCCGGGCGGCTGGTCGAGGCGCGCGAGGCGCTCGCGGCGGCGACCGAGCCCGCGCTCGTGATCGCGTGCGCGCGTCTGGAGCGGCTGCTCGGCGACCCGGATGCCGCCCGGCGGCGGCTGCTCGCCGCCTACGAGGCGACCTCCGACCCGGCGGTGGCGTTCGAGCTGATCCCGGAGGGTCCCGAGTGGGCGGCGCGTGCCGCCGAGACGGACGATCCGCTGCTGCGCGCGGCGCTCGGCGACGCGCGGGTGCGGGAGCTCGACGACGAGGTGCTGGGCGCGAACCTGGCCGTGGTGGTGCGGATCGCGCGCATGCAGCTGCTCGACGAGCGGCTCGGCGACGCCGCCGCCACGTGCGAGCGGGCGCTGGCGATCGCGCGGCGCACGCATCAGGAGGACGCCCTCGTGCCGCTGCTCGAGCTCCGCGCGGTCGTGCTCTGGCTCCAGGTCGACCTCGACGGCGCGCTGCGCGAGGCGCATGCGGCGGAGGAGGTAGCGGCGCGTCAGAGCGTCCCGTTCGTCCCGCGCCTGCGCGCCTTGCTGCACCACGACCGCGGCGAGGCGGCCGAGGCGGAGGCGTGCATGAGCGAGTCCGTGCCCGGCCGCCAAGACCCGGCCGACCGCTGGGCCGCCCACGCGATCGAGCTCGAGCTCCCCACGAGCGCCGCGCGCGCCGCGTGCGCGCACGCCGAGCTCCTGCTCGCCGGCGGAGACGCCGCGGCGGCCGCCGAGCTCGCCGAGGAGGCGATCGCGACCGCGATGCCGCTCGACGCCGCGGAGGCGCGCCTGCTCGCCGGCCGTGCCCACGCGGCCGCCGGCGCGACCGAGGCGGCCAAGGCGGCGCTGCAGCAGCTGGCGGCCGACGCTGCCCGCGGCGGAGCGCTGCGCCTGGGCGACGCCGCCGCGCGCGAGCTGCGCGCGCTCGGCACCAGGGTGGCGCCGCGGAACCGCCACGCCGCGGGCGGCGACCTCACCGACCGCGAGCGGACGATCGCGGCGCTGGTCGCCGAGGGCCGCAGCAACAAGCAGGTCGCCGCCGAGCTGTACCTCAGCGAGGGCACGATCGAGAACACCCTCACGCGCGTCTACGCCAAGCTCGGCGTGCGCTCGCGCTCCCAGCTCACCCGAGTGCTCATCAACGCCTGAACTTCCGGTGTGCCGCGCGCTCGCCGGAGCCTGGGATCCTCGCGATGTGCTCCGTCGCGCTGTCGCCGTCGCCCTGATCCTTGTCGGTTCCGGAGTCGCGTACGCCGTCACGCGGTCGGACGAGCAGGCCGTGGCGAACCTGTGGGTCGACACCGCCGGCGGGGACTGCCGGTACGCGAGCTCTCCTGGAGCGTACGACCCGGCGCGCGCGTGCGGCTCGCTACGCGAGGCGTACGAGGCCGCGCCGCGTGGGGCAACGGTGCGCGTGCGGCCCGGCCGCTACCCGGACCAGTTCTTCGGCGGCGTCCGCGATGCCGCCACCGGCAACGACACGCCGGCGGCGCACTCCGGCCACGTGACGTTCATCGGCAGCCCGTCGCGACCCAGCGACGTCAAGGTCCGGCGGCTGCACTTCGGCGGCCAGGGCGTGGTGATCGACGGCTTCGACATCGACACCGGGGGCGAGAACCCCGGGCCAGGCGGCGCGACGCTCGAGATCGCGGGCACGGCCCGCGACGTCACCGTCCGCAACAGCCGGGTCGGCAACGTCGACTGCCAGAAGGGCGCGCTCGTCGGCGGCGATCCGGGGCCGCCGCAGCCCGAGACGCTCGGCCTCGTGTTCGACAACGTGGTCTTCCACGACGTGCTCAACACCGATCCGGCGGCCGGCTGCCACAACGAGTGCATCAAGGTCGAGGCCCAGGCGATCACGATCCGCAACAGCACCTTCGTCAACTGCGCCACGATGAGCGTCTCGATGGGCCGCGGCGACTCCTACGGCATGCAGCCGTACTGCTGCGTGACGTTCGAGAACAACGTCGTCGGCCACAACACCGACGATGACGGCTGGCACGCGGGCGCGAACCTCGGCTGGTTCGTCGGCGCCTTCGACCGCGCCCGGATCGTGAACAACACCTTCGAGCGCGGCATCGGCATCGCGCCGGAGCACGTCGGCCCGGGCCCGTACTCAGGCGTGGTCGCCAACAACATCGGGGGCGGCTGGGGATGCCTGCCCGGCGTGACCTACAGCGGCAACGTCGGCGAGAAATGCAGCGACTCCGACGCCGAGGTCAGCCCGTACGAGTCGACCGTCGACCTGCCCGCGCCGTTCGGGTTGACGTCAGACCTCCACCTGACCGCAGACTCGCCGGCGATCGACGCCGCCGACCCGAAGTACGCCCCCAAGACCGACCGCGACGGCAACCCCCGCGAAGGCGCCCCGGATGCGGGCGCCTACGAGTTCAGCGACTAAATGGTGGGGGCAGGATTCGAACCTGCGAAGGCTGAGCCAACGGATTTACAGTCCGTCCCCTTTGACCGCTCGGGAACCCCACCGCGCGGCCATCGAGTCTAGCGGCGAGGCGGGTGAAGGGGCACTCAACGGACGACCGGGTTCGACCTCGAACGCGGCGTATTTTGGGCCCCCGAGCATTATCGCGGAGCCGCCGCCGACCTCGCTCGCCGGGGATGAACCAGCGACGCCCATCAGCGACGAGTACGAACAGCCAGTCGCACCGCGTGGCGGAGAACCGCTTGACCACCCCGTTCCAGCTCTGGTTGCCGCCCTTGGTGCACACCATCACCTGGAAGCGGCCGTTGAACAGCCTGCGGCACGTCTTGACCTGCACGCCCGCAAGCCGGCCGTCGATCCGGGTGACAAGGTCGCTGTCCGGCGAGCGGCCGACAGGAATCCAGACGGGATAGCCGCGCGATACGAGCCACTCGATCGCCGAGGCCTCGCCCAGATCGCCCTGCGTCAGGGTGTCCACACACCCGAACATACGTTCGAGGCCGGACGGAACGGTCTAGCGCGGCGCGGCGGGCCAGATTGCCCGCCGCACCGGCACAAGACTCACGCCGAGTCGCGCAGGCGCTGGGCCTCGGGAAGCGACTCGAGCTTCTTCAGCGTGTGGTTCTCGATCTGGCGGATCCGCTCTCGCGTCACGTTGAACGCGCGGCCCACCTCCTCGAGCGTGTACGGGCGAGCGCCCGTGAGTCCGAACCGCATCTCGATCACTTCCCGCTCGCGCTGCGGGAGGGCGTCGAGGGCGCGGCGGACGTTCTCCTTGCGGAGGTTCTCGGAGGCCATCTCGAACGGGGAGATCGCGGAGTCGTCCTCCACGAAGTCGCCGAGCTCGGACTCCTCCTCCTCGCCGATCGGCTTCTCCAGCGATACCGGCTGCTGGGCCATCCGCAGGATGTCGCGCACCTCGCGCGCAGAGCATTCGAGCTCGCGCGCGATCTCCTCCGGCAGCGGCTCACGGCCGAGCTGCTGGACGAGCTGGCGCTCCACGTGCACGACCTTGTTCAGCTTCTCCACCATGTGGACGGGGATGCGGATCGTGCGGCCCTTGTCCGCGATCGCCCGCGTCACCGCCTGGCGGATCCACCAGGTCGCATATGTCGAGAACTTGTATCCGCGCCGGTAGTCGAACTTCTCCACCGCGCGGATGAGCCCGAGCGAGCCTTCCTGGATCAGATCCAGGAACGACAGGCCGCGGCCGAGGTAGCCCTTGGCGATCGACACGACGAGGCGAAGGTTCGCCTCGACCATCTCCTGCTTGGCCACCAGGTCGCCGCGCTCGATCCGCTGGGCCAGCGCAACCTCGCGCTCGGCGGTCAGCAGCTGAACGCGGCCGATCGATCTCAGGTAGAGCCGCAGCGAATCCAGGCTGGGCTCGACCGTCAGGTCGATCTCCGGCTTGCGCGGTGCATCGGGCAGCTTGCCCTGCGCCGCGGCGGGCTCGAAGCGGCCGCCTTCTGCAATCGCGGGACGCCCGTCCTCGGCGTTCACGACGTCGATTCCCTGGTCCTCCAGGTATGCGTGCAGCTCGACGACCTGCTCCTTCGTGACCTCCACCTCTTCAAGACAAGAGGTGATCTGCTCGAAGGTCAGGAACCCCCGCTCCTGGCCTTCAGCAATCAGCGGGCGAAGCTCGTCGATCTCGACGATCGACACGTCACTCGCGAGCAGTGCTTCGGTCTTGGTGCCCAAATCCCTCAAATCCTTCGGGACGTCAACGTCGAGCACACCCGGCCTCCGTCGGGTCGCTCCTTCCGTCTATGTCTTGTGCAGCCGTGCTGCTCGCCGCGACACAAGCCGCGAAATGGGGCGGGGCACTAGGCTCTCCGTCGCCTCTCTAACCGGGCTTTGTAGCACGCGTTACGGCATCTGTCCTGTCCGAATGGGTGATTTCGTCCACTAGCCTTGGGGCCAAGATGTCCGAAATCACGCTCGAAGACGTCCAAGCACAGGTCCCCACGCTCCAGGTTTCGCTCTCGCGCGTGGGCGTGACCAACGTCGAGAAGGTCATCCGGATCCAGGCCAACGGGATCGAGCAGCTCTACTCCGCTCGGCTCGACTGCTTCGTCGATCTGGGGCCGCAGCAGAAGGGCGCGCACATGTCGCGCTTCGAGGAGGTCGTCAACGACGCGATCGGGGAGGTGGTGCTCGGCGAGTCCGCCCTGCGGGCCGAGACGCTCGCCCAGCACATCGCCGAGAAGGTCCGCGACCGGCAGGGCGCCCGGCGCGCCGAGGTCCACATCGAGGCGCGCTACCCGGAGCACAAGCCCGCCCCGGAGTCCGGCATCGTCACGCAGGAGATCTACTCGCTGCTCGGCACCGCCGTGGCGAGCGAGGCCGGCACCCGCCGGCTGGTCGGCGTGCGCGCCCAGGGCATCACGGCGTGCCCGTGCGCGCAGAAGCTGGTCGAGGGCCGCTCGCGCGAGCGGCTGCTCGAGGACGGCTTCTCCGAGGACGAGATCGGGCGCATCTTCGAGGCCGTCCCCGTCGCCACCCACAACCAGCGCGGGCTCGGCACGCTGCACATCGGCTGCCCCGAGGACTGCGACACCGACATCGACGCCGAGGCCCTGCTGTCGATCGTCGAGAACTCGATGTCGTCGGAGATCTACGAGCTGATGAAGCGCTCCGACGAGGGCGCGGTGGTCGAGAAGGCCCACCGCCGGCCGCGGTTCGTCGAGGACTGCGTGCGCGAGATGGTCCGCGGCGTGGTCGACGGCTTCCCGATCCTCACCGAGCGCCACTTCATCTCGGCCCGGCAGGAGAACCTGGAGACGATCCACCAGCACAACGTGACCGCCGAGCGGTTCGGGCTGCTGGGCGAGATCCGGCGCGAGCTCCAGACCGGCGAGCACTCCGCGCATCACGTGTCGATGCGCGAGTGGCTCGACGGGCGGGCCTAGCGAATCGTGATTTCGGTTCGCATGCCGTAGGCCTCGTGGTCGGGCAGCGAGCAGTACAGCGTGTAGACGGCGGGCGACAGTGACAGCCGGACGGTGACGCTGTCCCCGGTCAGGACGACCTCGTTGGCGAGCACGTTCCCGCCGCCGTCGCGGACCGAGAAGTCGTGGTCGTCCTCGCCGAGGTTGGCGGCGTTGAACTCGATCTCGCCCGCTCGCAGCTCGCGGTAGGACGGCGTCACCCGCCACTCGGTGAGATCGACGGCGGTGCGTGACGGCAGCGACCCCGGGGCCGGCGTGGGCGTCGGCGTCGGCGTGGGAGTCGGCGTCGGCTGCGGGGTCGGGGCGGGCGACGGCGCCGGGCGGCGCGCGCGACGCCGCACCACGTGCCGCCGGCAGTGGCGGTCGCCGTGGCGCCGACACGCCTGCTTGGTCTTGTGGTGGTGTGGGCCGTAACGGACGACCTTGACGACGTCGTAGCGCTCCGCGTTGCCGTAGGCCAGCGGCGTGGCGGCAATGGCGACGCGCTACCAGCACCGCGATCATGCTTCGAACAGCGCGCGACCCGGGGCGCCGTCACCGCGCACGAGTGGGGCGATCGCGCCGCCGCCGATGATGGCGTCCGGGTCGTCGCCGAGCCATTCCTCGATCACCGCGCGGTAGACGGAGCGGTAGTCGGTCGGCACCTTCAGGTTGCCCTGGGCCGGGTTGTTGACGGGCACGAGGTCCTGCGGCCGGCAGCCGGGCCATTCGGAGGCCAGGCCGCCGCGCACGCTTGCTGCCCATCGCCAGCATCAGCCCGCCGGCGCCGTGGTCGGTCCCCGCCGAGCCGTTCTCGGCGACGCGCCGGCCGAACTCGGAGAACACCAGCGTGCGACACGCGGTTCTCGATCCCGCGCGCCTGAAGGTCGGCCCGGAAGGCGCCGAGCGCGCGCGAGAGCTCCATCAGCTGGGCGTCCTGGCTCGCGAGCTGTCCGCTGTGGGTGTCGAAGCTGCCCCAGTGGATCGTGATGATGCGCGTGCCGAGGTTCGCGGCCAGCAGGTGGGCGGCGAGCCGCAGCCGCGTCGACAGCGTCCCGTTGTTCGGGTAGCCGGCGCCGGGCGCGTAGGCCGGCCCGCCGTCCGCGCGTTGGTCCGTTTCGACCGCTACGCCGTAGGTCCCGCGGGCGCGCGAGAGATAGGCGTTGTGCGCCGCCGCCGGAACGCCGGCTAGCGCCTGCATCTGGGCGTTGACGTTGAGGTTGCCGGTGCCGCCCGGCGAGTTCATGTTGAACCCGAGCGACGTCAGCGACGGGATCGCGCAGACCGGGTTGACCGCGGTGCGGATCGACTTCGACAGCGCGGTGTCGATCGAGATCGCCTGGAGCGGGTTGGTCGGCGAGCCGTTGCGATCGATCCAGCGGCCGAGCCAGCCGGTCTTGACGTTGAGGTCGTAGCTGGCCTTGAACCAGATGTCCGAGTTGTCGAAGTGGCTCAGGCTGTACCTGAGCGCGTCGACGGCGGGCATGACCGCCAGCGCGTCGTCGGCGAACAGCGTGTCGAGCCCGCGCACGTCGCCGTTGTCGCCGCCGCCGGCCGTGGAGACCATCACGTTCGCAATCGCGAGCGTGCAGGCCGGCGAACCGGCGAGTGCGAGCCGACGCGCCCGTTCGCGGTCGCGCCCTGGCCGCGGTGGAGCGCGCCCGGGCGGCGACGTAGGCGGAGTAGTCGTCAGCGCCCGCCGGGACGAGCGTGTTGAGCCCGTCGTTGCCGCCGGCCAGGTAGAGCAGCACGAGGCAGTTCTGGTCGAGCGCCGCCTCCGCGGCGACCGACTCCCAGACCGACTCCCATCCGAGCGCCTTCGGCCCGTAGACCGACGCCAGCCCGGCGACGCCGAACTGGAGCAGCCGCCGGCGCGTCAGGTCGCCGGGCCGAGCGGCCGGCCGGGAAGCCGTCGAGCGCCGCGTGCGGGATCGGCAGCGTCTGCGTCGGCCGCTGGTCGCTGACGCGGGCGAGCTCGATCTCCTCGCATTCGATGCAGCGCATCTCACATCACCTGTCCGTCGGGGCCGCCGAGCATGAGGGCCTGCACCGTGTAGAAGCGCTGACGCCGCTGCTGCACGCTGCCGGTCGGCGCCGTGGTGGCGTAGGCCAGCAGCGCGTCGCGGGTCGCCGGCGCCAGCCATGGCCGCCCGGCCGACGCGTGCGCGCGCTCCACCAGCGCGGCGGGCGTCTCGGCCGCTCCGCCGTCGACCTCCACCAGCGCGGGCCGCGGGTAGCTGTTCGCGTTGTTGCTGTAGAGCAGGAACTGCGTGCGCAGGACTGCGTCGAACCGGCCCTGGACCGTGTTCGTGTTGAGCCACGACATGCCGCCCTCCCAGCCCGCGACGTTCGGCGGCCGGTACGGCCGCTGCTGCATGTTGGTCAGGGCTCCGGTCATGTAGTTGCCCTTCATCGGGGCGCCGAGCTGGCGCAGGACGCCGACCAGGTAGACGATCGGCGGCTTGATCAGGTTCGGCTCGTCGAGCGACTCGAAGATCAGCGGATGGCCGAGGATTCCGCGCAGGAGCGGCCGCAGCGGGCCGGACGGGTCGTAGAGCGGCCATCAACTCGGCGAGCGTGGCGTCGGGGATCGGCGTGGCGATGAACTCGCTCCACAGCTTGCGGATCAGGTACTGCGCTGTGGCTCGGGTGGCCGAGCACGGCGTCGAGCGCGACATTGACGGCGGCAGGGCCGTGAGCCGGCGTCACGGCGGACGGCGCGAGCGCGGGGAGCGACACGCCGAGGAACGTTCTTGGCGGCCACTCTCGAAGTGGTTCGTGCTGAACGTGACCCTGCCGTAGTTCGGGCTCGTGTCGTCCGAGTTCAGCCGCCAGCCGGTGAGCGCCCGCGCGAGCCCCGCGACGTCGTCCTGCGTGTAGTTCGGGTCCCCGTTCGGCGCGGTCGGCCCGAGGCAGAAGAGCTCCATCAGCTCGCGCGCGTAGTTCTCGTTCGGCCGGCCGCGCACGTTCTGGTTGCCGTTGAGGTACATCGACATCGCGGCGTCGGTCGTCGTCATCTCCCACGCGAGCTGGCGGAAGCTCTGCGCCGGATCGGCGACGCGCAGCAGCCGGTCGCGGTAGGCGAGCAGCCATGTCGACCGGGATGCCGTCGTCGCGGCTGACGGCCCAGTGGCGGTGCCAGAAGAACGCGATGCGCTCGCGCAGCGGATTGACCGCGCGCTGCATGCGGTCCAGCCACTCCATGACGAGCTCGTCCTCGGACGCCAGCGGGTCGATCCGCCGTTGGATGCCGCGTCAGCGGCGGCGTCGCCGTCGGGCCCGAGCGAGGCCGGCGTGTCGAGCAGCCAGTCGACGAGGTTGAGGTGGCCGCGGCCGGTCCACGCGTCGCGCTGCGCCTGCGTCGCGCCGAAGCCGGCGCGCCAGAACAGGCGGTCGACCATCGCCGCCGTGAGCGTGCTGCCGAGGTTGGGCGCCGGGAGCGGCGGCGGGTCCGGGCCGGCCGGCGGTGCGGGCAGGGCCGGCGCCCGCGCCGGGACGCGGGCGCGCACGATCTGGGACGGGCGGCCGCGGCGACCCTTGGCGTCGACCGCCACGACCACGTAGCGGTGGCGGCCGGGCTTGGCGCGGCGGTCGACGTAGGTACGCCGCTTCGTGCGGGCGATGCGGCGCCCGTCGCGGAAGACGAGGTAGGCCTCAGGCTCGGTCCCGCCGCGCGGCTTCTTCCACGTCAACGTCACGCCGCGCCGGCCCGGCGCGTTTGACCCTCAGCCCCCTTGGCGCATGCGGGCGCCGACCCATGGACGGGGAATGTGCCATATGTCGACGCCATCGACAACTGCGAACCGTCAGGTGAGAACTTGGGCGTCTTCGAGGACGGCCATCGCAGCGTTGCGGCCGTTGAGGGCGATCACGCTGCCCGCCGGGTGGGTTGCGGCGCCGCACATGTACAACCCGGGCACCGGCGTGCGAGACGCAGAGGCGGTGCTCCCACATCTGGTCGGGCATCGTCTCGCCCTGGAAGATGTTGCCCGCGGTGAGGCCGATCCGCTGCTCGATGTCGGGCGGGCCGAGCACCTCGTAGTGCTCGAGCGCGTCGGGGAAGTCGGGCGCGAAGCGGGCGATCAGGTCGATGAACTGGCTGCGCGACCTCGTCGCGGCGGTTGGCCCAGTCGAAGTCGTACGGCGCGTACTGGCCGAAGACGCTCATCAGGTGCTTGCCGGCGGGGCCGGCGTGGGGTCGTAGCCGGTCTGGACGTAGATCTCGCCGAAGCCGACCGCCGCCTCGCCGCGCGTGCAGCGCTCGAAGTCGCGCTGGGCGTCGTCGAGGCCGGTGGTGACGTCGACGGTCGCGCGCGCGGGGAAGTCCTGGCCGGGCGCGGCGGTCCAGTTGGGAAGGCGGGTGAGGGAGGCGTTGAACTTGACGACGGGGCTGCGGATCTTCCAGTCCTCGCAGGCGCTGCTCGAACTCGCTCGGCAGGTCGCTGACCATGCTCAGCAGGCGCTTGGGGTCGGCGTTGCAGATGACCGTGTCGGCGTGGATCCGCGTGCCGTCCTCGAGCACGACGCCCTCGCCGGGCAGGATCTCGCCGACCGGGACGCCGGTGGCCAGCGTGGCGCCGGCCTCCTGGGCGGCGTCGGCGATCGCGAAGCTGACCATGCCCATCCCGCCGCGCACGTAGCCCCACACGGGACCCTGGCCCTCGAGGTCGCCCTGGAAGTGCATCAGCTTGATCGACGCGGTGCCCTTGTCCTTCGGGCCGGCCCAGGCGCCGATGATCCCCTGGCCGAACAGCGCGTCCTTGAGCCGCTGGTCGTCCATGTGGTCGTCGAGCACCTCGGCCATGCTGGCCTCGAAGACGACGTCGATCATCGTCTGGTCGCCTCGGAGCAGCTCCTCGATCTCGGCGCGAGTGGGCGACTCGCCGACCCAGGTGTCGCGCTCGCCGGTGCGCAGGCGGCGGCGGATCTCGTCGAAGAGGTGCTCGTAGGCCCAGTAGCCCTCGCGGTCCTTGCCGCTCACGCCGAGCGCGGTGAGGTCGGCGTTCGTGCGGTCGTCGTCGAGCCACTGGCCGAAGCTCGTGCCGTCGTCGAACGGGACCCAGAGGTTGGGGTCGGCGACGTGGAACTGGAGGCCGCGCTGCCGGAGTCCGAGCTCCTCGATGACCAGCTCGTCGAGCAGGCCGACGACGTACGCGCACGGGCTGACCACGTACTGCGGGTCGGCGAACGGCCGCTCGAGCGTGCACGCGCCGCCGAGGCGCTCGCGCCGCTCGAGCACGAGCACCGACTTGCCGGCGCGGGCGAGGTAGGCGGCCGCGGTGAGGCCGTTGTGGCCGCCGCCGACGATCACCGCGTCCCAGCGGCGGGAGGCGAGCTCGGCGACGGGCGCGGGCAGCCCGACCTCGCCGAGCTGCTGGGCGATGGCGTTCACGGGGCGGCCTCCTGGGCGGTGGCATCGACGACGACGCCGCCGATCACTGGGTTGCATTCGAGTAGGGCGAGGCCTTCGGCGCGCCTTCACGATGTCCGCTTGGCGGGGCGTCGGCAGCGGGATGATCGTCGACGTCGTCGTGAGCGCTCGACGTCGGTGCCGCCGCGGCCGATGACGAGGACGGGAACGACGGCGTCGTAGCGGACCGCGACGAAGACCTCGTCGCCGGGCGTCGACCATGGCCTCGACGAGAACTCGGCTGGGGTTGTCTGTGGGTCGATATGGACCCACAAACAACCCCAAGCCGCCGAAATGCCTCGCGGACGCCGGCTTCGTCGCGGACGTCGAGGGCGATGCCTCCGATCGCGGTCTTGTGCTGCACGGCGGCGCTCGACACCTTCAACGCCACGCGCCCCCCCAGCTCATGGAACGCCGCAACGGCGTCGTCCTCATTCAATGCAAGCCGTCCACGAACGACGGGCACGCCGCGCGAACGAAGCAGAGCCTTCGCCTCGTGCTCGGCGAGCCAGCGCCCCGCCACGCGGCGATCCGCGAACGCGCGCGATCTCTCGCAGACGCCGGCGCTGACCGGGCGGCGCCGCCAGCGCGGCCGCGACCGCCACGCCGGTCCGCAGCCCCGCGATCGCCGGCACGCCGGCCTCCGCGAAGCGCCAGGCGGCCTCGTCGTCCAGCAGCTCCGGCAGCGTCGCCGCCACCATCACCGGCACCGGGCTGACGGCGGCGCCGGCCAGGATCCCCTCCTCGACGGCGTCCCAGCTCTCGGCCGAATGGCCGGCGATCCCCGGCGGCCGGTCGTAGAAGACCAGCACGTGGCCGATCGCCGGGTCCTCGCCGACCGTCGCGCACGAGGTCGCGCAGCGTCTCGACCTCGCCCCAGATCATCGCCGTGTAGTCGAGCGGGTTGGCGACCGTCGCGGCGGCCGGCAGCCGCGCGCGCAACGACGCGACCGTCGACGGCAGACAACGCGGGCAGGTCGAGCCCGAGCCGGTCCGCCTCGTCGGCGCCGAGCCCCGAGTCGCCGCCCGAGCACGTGAGGATCGCCAGCCCGCCGCCGCGCGGCCGCGCGTCCCGCACCGCCAGCGCCTTCGCCAGCTCGAGCAGCTCGTGCACGTCGGCCGCCCACGCCGCGCCCGCCTCCTCCATCAGCGCGCGGAAGACGCGGTGGTCGCCGGCCACCGCGCCGGTGTGCGCGGCCGCCGCGGCCGCGCCGCGCGGCCGAGGCGCCGACCTTCAGCACCGCCACGCCCACGCCCACGTCGGCGCACACCGCGAGCGCCTCGCACAGCCGCGCGCCGTCGCCCTCGGCCTCGACCAGCAGCGCGATCGAGTGCACGCCCGGCTCGCGCGCGAGGTGCTCGACCCAGTCGGGCGTCGTGACCACGGTCTCGTTGCCGCTCGACACCGCGGTGTGCAGCCGCAGCCCGCGCCGCGTCGCCAGCGCGTTCACGACGAGGTTGCCGCTCTGCGACACCAGCGCGACGTGGCCCGGCTCGGGCGCCGCCAGCGCGTCGCCCCACAGCGCGGCGCGCGACCACAGCGACACCAGCCCGTCGCAGTTCGGCCCGCAGACCGGCAGCGAGTACCGCCCAGCGGCCTCCCTCAATGCCTGCTCGAGCGCGGCGCCCGCCTCCGACTCACCGAAGCCCGGCCGCGTACACGACGGCGCCGCCCGACCCGATCGCGCCCGCCTCCTCGATCACAGCCGGCACGCCCGGCGCCGGGATCGCGACCACCACCGCGTCGGGCGCCGACGGCAGGTCGCTCAGGGACGAGAAGCACGGCAGCCCGTAGACCGACGAGCGCCGCGGGTTGACGCCCCAGACGTCCCCCTCGAAGCCCAGCCGGCGCAGGTTCAGGAGCGTCTCCGACGAGTACGTCGACGGCCGCTCGCTCGCGCCCACGATGGCGACCGATCGCGGATGAAGCAGCCGGTCCACTAGTGAAGCGTCCGCTCCACCCCGCGGCGCTCCAGCGCGCGCGCGACGATCAGCCGCTGGATCTCGCTCGTGCCCTCCCAGATGCGGTCCACCCGCAGCTCGCGCAGGAACCGCTCGGCCACGTTGGTCCGCATGTAGCCGCGGCCGCCGAACACCTGCACGGCGCGGTCGGCGCAGCGGTACGCCGCCTCGCTCACGAACAGCTTCGCCATCGACGCCTTGGCGTGCACGACCTTCGGATCGGCGCCCTCGTCGGCCAGCCGCGCGACCTCCAGCGTCAGCGCGCGCCCGGCGGCCGCGTCGGCCGCCGAGTCCGCCAGCGGGAAGGACACGCCCTGGTAGTCCATGATCCGCGAGCCGCCCTGCTCGCGCGACAGCGCCCAGGCGGTCGCCTCGTCGAGCAGCCGCCACATCGCGCCCACGCCGCGCGCCGCGATCCCGATCCGCTCCTCGGTGAACCAGGCGCGCTGCAGCGCGTCGCCCTCGCCGACGCCGCCGATCACCGCGTCGTCGCCCACGAACACGTCGGTGAACCGGATCGTCGGATGCCCGTGCGGATACGAGTGCGTGAACGGCGGGTCGTCGACCACCTCGATGCCGTCGCATGCGCGATCGACGAGGAACAGCGTCGGCGCCCCCGTCGGCGATCGCCACCACGATGTAGACCGCGGCGATGTCGCCCGTAGGTGACGAACCACTTCTCGCCGTTGATGACCCAGCCGCCGTCGCGCCGCACGGCGGTGGTCGAGATCTGCGAGGGGTCGGACCCCGCGTTCGCCTCGGTCACCGCGTAGGCGTCCTGGAGCTCGCCGCGCAGGGCGGGCTGGAGGTAGCGGTCGATCTGCTCGGCAGTGCCGGACGCCAGCACGTTGTAGGCGCTCGGCACGTGCCACGAGAGTGCGTTCGTCGAGCGCCCGTACTGCTCCTCGACCAGCACCCACTCGAGCTTCGACCAGCCCTTGGCCTCCGTGCTCGCGTGCGTGCGACCCGCCCGCCAGACCCGCGGCCGATGGCTGCCGAGCGGATCCGCTCGACGTCCGATTCCGGCAGTCGGCCCCCGGCTCGCTCGGCCTTCTCCTCCAGCGGCATCAGCACGTCCTCGACGAACGTGCGCGCGCGGCTGACGACGTCGAGGTCGGGGGCGATCGCGGTCATACCGGCAGAGCCTCCCGCACGCGGCGCCGCGCGCGGTGCCAGCGCTGGTCGTGCAGGACCCGCTGCGCGGCGTTGTGCCCGCCGAGCGCCATCACGCCGCCGCCCGGGTGCGTCCCGGCGCCGCACAGGTACAGCCCGTCGACCGGGGTCGCGTACTGCGCCAGGGCCGGCGTCGGCCGCATGAACGCCATCTGGTCCAGGCCCTGCTCGCCCTGGAAGATCGAGCCGCCGACGAGGCCGAAGATGCGCTCGAGGTCCGGCGGCGCCAGCACCTCGCGGTGGATGACCGCGTCGCGCACGTTCGGCGCGCGCTCGGCGAGGATCTCCAGGCAGCGGTCGGCGTACGCCTCGCGCGAGCCCTCGGGCCAGCCGGCCTCGTCGTACGGCCCGTACTGCGTGAACATCGTCATCACGAAGGTGCCGTCGTCGGTCAGCGTCGAGTCGATCGACGACGGGCACTCGACCTCGAGGTACGGCGCCTCCGACGGCACGCCGCGGCACGCGTCCTGCCACGCGCGCTCGAGGTAGTCGATCGACGGGCAGAACGCCACGCCCGAGCGGATCAGCCGCGCCTGGTCCTCGTCGCTCACGCCCTCGTAGCGCGGCGGCTCCGAGAGCACCCAGTTGACCTTGACCGAGCCGCCGCGCGTCTTGTAGCGGCGCATGTCCTCGACCACCTCGTCGGGGAAGTGCTCGGCGCCGACCATGTCGAGCACCGTGGTCTTCGGGTGCGCGCCGGACATGACGACCGGCGCCCGCAGCTGCTCGCCGCGTGTCCAGCGTGACGCCGACGGTGTGGCCGCCGTCGACGTCGATCGAGACCACCGAGGCGCCGGTGCGGATCGTCGCGCCGGCGGCCTCGGCGCTGCGCGCGATCGCCATCGAGATCGCGCCCATGCCGCCCTTCACGTGCCCCCACAGCCCCGGCACGCCGTCGATCTCCCCGAGCTCGTGGTGGAGCAGGTTGTAGGCCGTACCGGGCGTGCGCGGGCCGGCCCAGACGCCGACCACGCCGGTCGACGCGAACGCGCCCTTGAAGGCGTCGTGCTCGAACCAGTCGTCGAGCAGGTCGCCGACCGACATCGTCATCACGCGGTAGAAGTCCTGCAGGTCGCGCCGGCTCAGGCCGGCGGCGCGGCCGGCCTCGCGCAGCAGGCTCGAGGAGATCGCCCGGGTGGCGCGAGCCGCAGCGCGGGCGGCGGCCGCAGCATCATCGGGCGCAGGAACTCGGCGATCCGCTCGATCATCGCGCTGGAACTTCGGGTAAGCCTCGGCGTCGCGCGGCGAGTGCCGGCGCAGCGATTCGATGGTCGCCGCCTCGTCGTTGAAGAAGAACAGCGGCGGCCCGTCCGCGGGGAACGTCGAGTAGGCGGGGTCGAGCGGGTGGACCTCGTACCCGAACCGCTTGAGCTCGAGCTCGTCGACCACCTTGGGATGCAGCAGCGAGACCACGTAGGAGGCGCGCGAGACGCGGTGGCCGGGCCACACCTCCTCGGTCACGCACGCGCCGCCGAGGATGTCGCGGCGTTCCAGCACGCACACGCGCAGGCCCGCGCGGGCGAGGTAGGCAGCGGCGGTGAGGCCGTTGTGGCCGCCGCCGACGACGATCGCGTCGAAGGTCGGGTGATGTCCATTGCTGCTCATGCCCCGGCACCCTACGCAATCCTGACCTTGTAGTCAATTGCACGAAGTTGTAGTCTGCCGCCCATGACCGTTGCGACCGACGCGCCGTTCACGGCCGAAGAGCTCGAGCCCACCCTGCGCCCGCTGCACGAGGCGTCCCTGCTCCCCGCGCGCGCCTACACCGACGAGGCCGTCGCCGAGTGGGAGGCCCGCAACTTCTTCCTCGGCGGCTGGATGTGCGTCGGCCACGCGTCGGCCTTCGCGGGCCGCGGCGACTTCCTGACGGCCGAGATCGCGGGCGAGAGCCTGCTGTTCGTGGGCGACAAGGGCTTCTACAACGTCTGCCGCCACCGCGGCTCGCGGCTGGTCACCGAGCGCGAGGGAACCAAGCGCCGCCTCCAGTGCCCGTACCACGCCTGGACCTACGGCTTCGACGGCTCGCTCAAGAACGCCCCGCACACCGACGAGCTGACGGACTTCGACCCGGCCTGCAACGGCCTTCGGGAGATCCGCACGGAGACGCTCGGCGGCCTCGTGTTCGCGGACGCCTCGGGCCAGGCGCCGCCGCTCGCCGACCACATCGGCGCGCTCGCGGAGCACCTGGAGGCATACCGCAACGCCGGCCTCAAGCGCGCCGCCCGGATCGACTACGACGTCAAGGCGAACTGGAAGGCGGTCGTCGAGAACTACTCCGAGTGCCTGCACTGCCCGGGCGTGCACCCGGAGCTCAACCGCCTCAGCAACTACATGACCGGGCACGACTACGAGGGCGCGGGCGCCTGGTGCGGCGGCTCGATGAGCCTCAACGCCGGCGCCGAGACGATGACGACCAACAACGGCGGCCTCACCCGGCCGGTGATCGAGGGGGTCGACCCGCGCAAGGTCCTGTACTTCGCGATCTTCCCGAACTGCCTCGTCTCGCTGCACCCGGACTACGTGATGCTGCACACGCTGTGGCCGCGCGGGGCCGGCCGCACCGAGGTCGTGTGCGAGTGGTTCTTCGAGCCCGAGACGATGGAGCGCGAGGGGTTCGACTCCAAGGACGCGGTCGACTTCTGGGATCTCGTCAACCGCCAGGACTGGGGCGTCTGCGAGCTCGCGCAGCTCGGCCTCGGCTCGGCCGGCTACACGCCCGGCCGCTTCACGCAGGTCGAGGGCACGGTGCACGACTTCGACCGCATGGTCGCGGAGGGCTATCTCAGATGAGCCGCGAGCGGATCCTCGACGCGGCGATCCAGCGGATCGCCGCCGACGGGATCGACGCGGTGCGGATCGCGCGCATCGCGATGGACGCCGGCGTCTCGACCGCCCTGATCCACTACCACTTCGAGACGCGCGAGGCCCTGCTCGCCGAGGCGCTCGAGCACTCTTTCTACCGCGCCGGCGACACCCGCACCGAAGGTCCCCAGCGCCTGCGGGACATGATCGACCAGTGCCTGCCGCTCCCCGGCGAGCAGGAGCAGGACTGGGTGCTGTGGGTCGAGCTGTGGCTGCGGGCCGTCCGCCACCCCGAGCTCAGGCCGACCGCCGCGCAGCTCTACGCGCGCATGCACGAGTGGTTCAGGGAGGCGATCGAGGAGGAGCTCCCGACCGCCGACGCCGCCGCGACCGCCGATCGCATCCTCGCCCTGATCGACGGCTACGGCGTGCGTGCGCTGCTCGGCGACCCGGCCATGCCGCTGCAACGAGCGCGCGAGGAGGTCTGGGCGGCGCTTGCGCCCGTCCCGACCCCACAGTAGGTTTCCTGAATCGCCGTTCGGAGAACCCCTTGAGCCCACGGCCGTCGACCGCGCACGTGCGCCGGCCGGCCATCCTGACCGCCGCCGCGGAGGTCATCTCCGAGCGCGGCGTCCAGAACACGCGCATCAGCGACGTCGCGGAGCGCGCGGGCACCAGCGCCCCGGGGGTCCTCTACTGGTTCCCGACCAAGGACGCGCTGCTGGCCGAGGCGCTGACCTTCTCCGACGACCGCTTCTACGACACGCTGACCGACGAGCTCGAAGGACTGGGGACCGCGACGGAGCGGCTCGCCCGGATGGTCGAGCAGTGGCCGTCGGACGGCGACGCGGAGACCGTGCTGTGGATGGAGCTGTGGGTGCGCTCGCTGCGCGACCCGAAGCTGGCGGAGACGCGCGAGCGGCTGGACCGCCGCTGGCGCGAGGCGCTCGCGGAGGTGATCCGCGAGGGCCAGGCGAGCGGCGAGTTCGGAGGGGACGACGCCGACGACCTGGCGCTCCTGCTGGGGGCGCTGATGGACGGGTACGCGATCCAGCTCGCGCTGGGCGATCCCGCCGTGACGACGGATCTGGTGCGGCGGCACTGCCTGCGGACTGGCGATGAGGGGAGTGGAGAATGAAGGAACAGTGGAGCCGGCGTGAGCTGCTCCGAGCGGGTGGCGGGCTCGCGCTCGGCGCGACGTTCGCCGGCTGCGGCGTCGGCCTCCAGGAGGAGGCGGCTCCGGCCCCGGCCGAGCAGGTCGTCAAGGCCGTGCCCGACGGCGACCTCGTCTACTTCAACTGGTCGGAGTACATGGAGCCGAAGCTGATCAAGGCGTTCGAGAAGGAGTACGGCGTCAAGGTCCGCGAGTCGAACTTCGACTCGATGCAGGGCATGATGGCCAAGCTCCGCTCGGGCAACCGCTACGACGTGATCTTCCCCACCGCGGAGTGGGTCGACCGCCTGCGCAAGGCCAACCAGCTCATGCGCTTCGACGTCGAGCAGCTCCCCAACGCCGCGCGGTCTATGACTCCTTCGCCGCGCCCTGGTACGACCCGGAGGGCGACCACACGATCCCGTACACGATGTACGCCACCGGGATCATCTATCGCGCCGACAAGATCAGCGACATGACGGGCTCGTGGAACGACATGGGCAACCCGTCGGCCGATGGCCGCGCCTACCTGCTCGACGACTTCCAGGAGGTGATCGGCGCCGGCAACCTCGTCAACGGCGCCGAGCTGAACTCGGTCGACGAGGCCGACGTGGAGGCCGCCAAGGAGTGGGCGCTCGGCCTGAAGCCGAAGATGCGCGGCTTCTCGACCGACGACATCCAGAACATGATCTCCGGCAACGCGTGGATCCACCACGGCTGGAACGGCGACGTGGTGAACGTCCGCAACCAGGCCGACACGCCGGAGAACTTCACGTTCCAGAAGTGCGCCGAGGGCATCCCGCTCGGCAGCGACTGCTTCGCCATCCCCGCCAACGCCGAGCATCCCGGCACGGCGCTCACGTTCATCAACTTCATCCTCGAGGCCGAGAACGCGGCGAAGAACATCCAGTACATGGGCTATCCGATGCCCTACACCGGCCCCGACGAGGCGTTCGCCGCCCTCGTGAAGGACGACCCGGCGATCAACGTGACCGTCGAGGACCTTCAGACCGGTCAGCAGTTCGGCGACCTCGGCGTGCAGGGACGGCGACTCTGGGATCAGACGTGGACGGAGATCAAGGCGGGCTGAGCGGCCGCTTCGCGGCCCGCGCCCTGATCCCCGGCGGCTTCTGGCTGCTGGTCTTCTTCCTGGCGCCGTTCACGCTCGTCATCCTCGTGTCGTTCGGCACGCCGGCCGAGCTGGGCGGAGCGCTCTACGGCTGGTACCCGGAGAACTACTCGCGCGTCTTCGACACGCTGTTCCTGCCGGTGCTCCTGCGCTCGGTCGGGTACGCGCTGGCGACGGTGGCGCTCTGCCTGCTGCTCGGCTACCCGGTCGCGTACTACATCGCGCGGTTCGGGGGGCGGCGCAAGCAGGTGCTGATCGCCTTGGTGGTGCTGCCGTTCTTCGTCAACTACCTGATCCGCACGTACGCCTGGGTCGCGCTGCTGTCCGACGAGGGCGTCATCAACGGCCTGCTGGGCGAGTCGATCCGCTTCCTCAACACGCCGTGGGCGGTGATCCTCGGGCTCGTCTACGGCTACCTGGCGTTCATGATCCTGCCCGTCTACGCGGCGCTCGATCGGATGGACCCGGCGCTGATCGAGGCGGGCAAGGACCTCTACGGCAGCGAGTGGCGCACGTTCGTCCACGTGACCTGGCCGACGACCTTCCAGGGCGTGCTGGCCGGCTCGGTGCTCGTGTTCCTGCCCGCGGTCGGCGACTTCGTCGCCGCGCAGCTGCTCGGCGGGCCGGAGACCTACATGATCGGCAACCTGATCCAGCAGCAGTTCTTCGGCGCCGAGGACTGGCCGTTCGGCGGCGCGCTGACCGTCGTGATGATGCTGTTCCTGCTCGTCTTCATGGTCTTCTACCTGCGCGCGGCGGCACGCGACGTGCGGTCATGAGGGCGCTCAGGCTCTACACCGCCGCGTTCTACGCGTTCATGTTCACGCCGCTCGTGGTGGTGGTGCTGTTCTCGTTCAACAACGTGCGCTCGGTCCAGAACTTCAACGGCTTCAGCCTCGAGTGGTACCGGGCGTTCTGGGACAGCGAGTCGCTGCGCGGGTCGCTGATCGCCAGCCTCGAGATCGCGCTCGCGACGATGATCGTGGCCACCGTGCTCGGCACGCTGCTGGCCTTCGGCCTCGTGCGCGCGCGCACGCGGTTTTCCGGTAGCGCGAACGTGCTGATGCTGATCCCGCTCGTGACGCCGGAGATCGTGGCCGGCGTGTCCGCGTTCCTGCTGTTCACGCAGGTCGGCCTGCGGCTGTCGCTGCTGACGATCATCATCGCCCACATCACGTTCTCGATCTCGTACGTGACCGTGGTGGTGCGGGCGCGGCTGTCCTCGCTGAACCCGGAGGTCGAGCAGGCGGCGATGGACCTCGGCGCCAGTCGCATCCAGACGCTGCGGCTCGTCGTGCTGCCGGCGCTGTGGCCGGCCATCCTCGCCGCCGGCCTGCTCATCTTCGCGCTGAGCTTCGACGACTTCGTGCTCAGCTACTTCACCACCGGCGAGTCGCCCCAGCCGCTGCCGGTGCGGATCTGGTCGGCGATCCGGTTCGGCGTCACGCCGACGATCAACGCGATCGGGACCTTGATGCTGGTGATCTCGCTGGCCGCCGTGGCGGCGGCGCTGGTGCTTCAGAGGGAGCGGAAGACGACATGACCGACGCGGTGCGCTTCGAGGGCGTGAGCAAGCGGTTCGGCGACACGACCGCCGTCGACGGGCTCGAGCTGACGATCCGCCAGGGCGAGTTCTTCTCGCTGCTCGGGCCGTCCGGCTGCGGCAAGACGACGACGCTGCGGATGGTCGCCGGCTTCGAGCAGCCGAGCGAGGGGCAGATCTTCCTCGACGGCGAGCCGGTCGCCGGCGTGGCGCCGTACAAGCGCAACGTCAACACGGTCTTCCAGAGCTACGCGCTGTTCGACCACCTCGACGTCGTGGGCAACGTCGCCTTCGGGCTCAAGCGCCGCAAGGTGGCGAAGGAGGAGATCGCCGAGCGGGTGAAGGAGTCGCTCGAGCTGGTGCAGCTCACCGGGCGCGAGAAGTCGAAGCCGTGGCAGCTCTCAGGTGGCCAGCGCCAGCGCGTGGCCCTGGCCCGTGCTCTGGTGAACCGCCCGGCGGTGCTGCTGCTCGACGAGCCGCTCGGCGCGCTCGACCTCAAGCTGCGGCGCCAGATGCAGGTCGAGCTCAAGGAGATCCAGCGCGAGGTCGGCATCACCTTCCTGTACGTCACGCACGACCAGGAGGAGGCGCTCGCGATGTCCGACCGGATCGCGGTCATGGACGGCGGCGTCGTCGAGCAGTGCGGGTCGCCCGAGGAGGTCTACGAGCGGCCGGCGAAGCCGTTCGTGGCCGGCTTCATCGGCATCTCCAACCTGATGGAGGGGACGGTCGACGACGGCGGCGTGCGGCTCGCGAACGGCGCGCACTGCGTGGCGAAGGTGCCCGGCGATGCGGCGAACGGCACCACCGTGCAGCTCTCCGTGCGGCCGGAGAAGATCGTGCTCGACGAGCTCACCGACGCCATGGTCAGGATCCCCGGCACCGTCGCCGAGCGCGTCTACGTCGGGACGGCGACGCAGGTGATCATCGAGCTCCAGGGTGGGGCGAGGATCGTCGCGCTCGAGCAGAACACCGAGCGCGCGCGGTCCGACGACCGCTGGGAGATCGGGCACGCCGTCACTGTCGGCTGGCTGCCCGAGCACTCGCTTGTCTTGCGTTGATCAGCGCGCGGAAGCCGAAGAAGTAGTCGGCGCCCGAGTAGACGGTGACGGCGACGGTCACGTAGACGAGCGCGTCGACCCACGCCGGCGACCCGTCGACCGTGATGAGCGCGAGCACCATCGCGATCTGGAGGACGGTCTTGACCTTCCCCCACGTGTTCGCGGCGAGCACGTGCCCCTGCTCGACCGCCAGCTGGCGCAGGCCGGTGACGGCGAACTCGCGCGCGATGATCACCATCGCCACCCAGGCCTGTAGCCGGTCGAGCGCGACGAGCGAGACGAGCGCGCTGGTGACCAGCAGCTTGTCGGCCAGCGGGTCCATCAGCTTGCCGAAGTTCGACTCGCTTCTTGTGGCGGCGGGCCAGCCAGCCGTCGAGCGCGTCGGTGACGCTCGCGAGGATGAACACGCCGGCGGCCAGCGTGTCGCTCGCGAACTCCGACAGGAGCAGGGCGATGAGCACCGGGATCAGCAGGATCCGGACGACCGTCAGGACGTTCGGGACGTTGAGCTCGAACAGGCATGGGACGTTAGTCCTCAGGCGCGGATGAGGTCGGCGGCGCGCTCGGCGATCGCGATCGTCGACCGCCGCGCCCACATCAGCGCCTGCCGGCGCATGCGCTCGTACTCGTCTTGGTTGCGTTCGAGGACGTAGGTCATGGCCGCGACGGTAGGTGCGGCCCGGCTGTGACTCCATCCCGCGGATGAGGGGAAACGTCAACTGCGCTGGGTGGGGGAGTGAGGGAGCCAGCCGGGCGGTGGAGTTCGACGTCGAGTCCTGGATAGGGGTCGCTATCCGACCCCCAGGCAGGATTCGACGAAGGAAACCGGCTCCGCCGGCCTCCCCGCTCCCCCTACCCAGCCGCAGTTGACGTTTCCGCGGTGATGCCGGCGCTCGCCACCACCACCAGCCCGATCGCCACCCACTCGTCAGCGCCAGCGCCTGCCCGAGCACGACGAGCCCGGCGAGCGCGGCGACCGCGGGCTCCAACGACATCAGCACGCCGAACACGCGCGCCGGCAGGCGCCGCAGCGCCTCGAGCTCGAACGAGTACGGGATCACCGACGACGCGAGCGCGACCACGGCGCCGGCGGCCAGCATCTCCGGGGCGAGCAGGTCGGTTCCGACGCCGAAGGGCAGCGTGACCAGCGCCCCGAAGACCATCGCGATCGCCAGCCCGGTCCCGCCCGGGTACACCGCGCCGACCCGCGCCGACAGGAGGATGTAGCCGATCCACAGGCCGCCGGCGGCGATCGCGAAGGCGACGCCCACGGTGTCGAGCGAGCCGCCCGGATCGGCGAGCAGGACGATGCCGGCGGCGGCGAGCGCCACCCACAGCAGGTCGAGCGGCCGCCGCGAGCCGACCACCGCGACGGCGAGCGGCCCCCAGAACTCGATCGTGACCGCGATGCCCAACGGGATGCGGTCCATCGCCTCGTAGATGCAGAGGTTCATCAGGCCGAGCGTGACCCCGAAGGCCGCGGCGAGCCCGAGCTCGCCGTGCGGCCGCGGCCGCCAGATCGCCACCAGCACGACGGCGGCGATCGAGAGGCGCAGGAAGGCCGCCCCCGCGGGGCCGAGCTCGTCGAACAGCGTGACGGCGAACCCGGCCCCGAACTGGAGCGAGCTGACGGCGGCGACGACAAGCGCGACGCCGCGCGCCTTCTCGCTCATCTGCGCCCGGTCACCACCGTCCGCTCGTACTCCGGGTCGCTGCGGATCTGCGCCTCGGTGAAGCGCATCGGCAGCCACTGCTTCTGCGAGAACAGCCGCGTCTGGTCCGCGTAGTGCGGCGACTCCGGGTTCTCCGACTGCGAGTACGAGAGGACCGCCTCACCGCGCGGCACGCCGTTCGGGTCGAACGCCGCGGTCATGATGAACGAGGCGCCGGTGCGCGGGTCGTAGCGGCCCTGGGCGTCGCGGTCGGTGGTGACGATGTTGAAGCAGCCCTCGCTCTCGCTGCAGCCGTGGATCGGGATCCGCTCGCTCCCGCGCGGCTCGGCCTGGAGATCGCCGAGCGGCACGTCGAGCGCGATGCCCTTCGCGCGCAGGTCCTCGACCGCCCCGGTCAGCGCCGTGATGATCGCCGGGCTCGCGGGATCGAGCCCGCGCGGCGTGTTGACCGGATCGGCCGGGTCGTACGCGGTCGTCCACGGCACGCCGGCTCCCGACAGCCGCAGACCAGTACTCGCGCCACAGCACGGCGCCGCGCGAGCCGATGTCCGACCGCGTGTCCCACGCGGCCAGCACCGTGCACGCCTCGGCGAGGTCCGCCCGCCCGCTCGCCTGGCAGGCCGAGACCGTCGAGTCGCGCGCCAGCTCGGCGCTCAGGTTGCGGTTGCCGAACATCACGGCCTGGAGCGTCGGGAGCGTGAAGCCGGGCGGCCCGAGGCCGTCGGTGCCCGCCAGCCGCTGCTCGGCCAGCGTCATCGCGAGCCGCGTGCGCAGCAGCCGCTGCGTCCCCTCGCCGCCGATGATGCGCGGGAAGCCGTCGAGCCGGAAGCGCGCGCTCGGCAGCCAGTAGGAGTCGTTGGAGTTCTCCACGTAGTCCGTGCGCGTCGCGCGCGGCAGCCCGCCCGGGCCGATGATGCCCTTCGCCACCGCGTCGCGGTCGTTCTTCCAGCGGCACCGCGACGCGCGAGCCGTCGAGCAGGACCACGCCCTGCGAGAGCAGCAGCGGCGTGATCGGGTTGTCGGAGGAGCAGCGCGACTGGAGGTCGGCGTCGACGTTCGGCACCACCGACTCGTCCGAGTAGTACGCGTTGCCGGCCGAGTCGGCGGCGATCGTGTTCGTCCACGGGTTGCCCTGCACGCGCCGGTTGGCGCGCCGTAGGTCGCGCGACCGACTGCGCGCGGTCGTACTGCTCCCACTGGTTGACGAGCCGGAAGTTGTCGGCGTTGACGTCGGCGAGCGCGTAGGCGTGCTCGGTCCCCCAAGTCAGGCCCGCCAGGTCGAACGAGAACACCGGCCCCCAGCGCGTCTCGTAGAAGGTGTGCCGGCGCACGCCGCCGCCCACGCGGACCCGCACCGTCCGCTTGCGCATCTTCACGTTGCGGCCGTCGACCACGTACTCGGTCGGGCGCCCGCGGCGGAGGTCCAGCTCGTACGGGGTGAAGCGCCGGGCCGTGGAGACGGTGTGGGTCCACGCGACCCCGCGCGTGAAGCCGAGGTTGACCACCGGCACGCCCTGGAGCGCGGCGCCGATCACGTTCAGCTTGCCGGGGATCGTCAGGTGCACCTCGTACCAGCGCTCCGAGCCGCTCCACGGGAAGTGCGTGTTGCTGAGCAGCAGCGCGCGCTCGCCGTTGGCGCCGTCGCGGCCGATGCCGAGGCCGTTGGAGCCCAGCGACTCGGCGCCGAGGCGGCGGTTGAACGCCTGCGGGTCGACCGCGCGGGCGGCGCTCGCGTTGCCGCGCGGCGGCTCGGCGGCCACGATCTCGTTGCGGAAGTTCGCCGAGCTGGCGCGCAGCCCCAGCTGGTAGATGCGCCGGTACATGTCGAGCGCGGTGATCGGGCGCACCCAGCGCTTGCCGCGGCAGGTGGGATCGGGCAGCTTGTCGCGGCCCGTGCGCTTCAGGTACGCGTTGTAGCCGGCGGCGAAGCCCTTGATCGTGTCGCGCGCCGCCTTGGACGGGCCGTGCGGCGGCTTGCGGCGCACGAGCTTCTGCACCGTGCGCATGTCCTTGATCCGCTGGAAGAAGAAGTCCGACTCGAGGTTGCCGTCCTCAGGCCCGAAGTAGCGCGAGCGCTGCGCGTTGACGGTGACCACGATGTCGGCCAGCTCGCACAGCTGGTCCTGCGCGTACGCGTAGCCGTAGCCGAAGCCCAGCGACCCGTAGTTCGCCGCCTTCACGTGGGCCCAGCCGCCCGTCGTCCGCCGCACCTCGGCGCGGTAGCTCTTCTTGGCGGCCTGGGCGGCCGCGGGGGCGGCGAGCACGGTCATGACCGTGACGGCCGCGAGGATTCTCCTCCGCATTTCGCGAACCCTATGCGTTCACAAGATCCGACCAGGACGCATGCTTGGATGAAGACGTGGCTCACGAATCCTTTACGCACGGTTCAGCCCTGGTTGGAAGGGTCCAGCGCGTGACCCGCGTAGCCATCGTCGACCCCCAGCCGGCGGTCCGCGCGGGGCTCACGATGCTGCTCCGCACCGAGCCCGGCCTCGTCCCGGTCGGCGCCGCCACCGGCGCCGACGACGGGTTCGAGCTCGTCGACCGCCTGCGCCCGAACGTCGTCCTGCTCGAGCACCACCTGCTCGACGGCGACGGGCTGGCGCTGTGCCGGCGGCTGAAGGCGCTGCCGCACGCGCCGCGGGTGATCATCTACACGTCCGAGATGGACGCGCTGATGGCGCGCGTGGCCGGGGCCGACGGGCTGGTCGACAAGGCGGCCGAGCCGGCCGAGCTGTTCGAGGCGATCCGCGTCGTCGCGCGCGGCGGGCTCGCGCTCCCGCCGCTCGACCGCGAGGAGCTGGACGCCGCCGCCCACCTGATCGAGCCCGAGGACCTGGCGCTGCTGGCCATGCTGGTCGACGGCACGTCGGCCGGCGACGTCGCCGACACGCTGCACCTGGACCGCCGCCGGGTCGGCCGCCGCATCGAGCGCCTGCTCGGGCGCCTGCGGCGCCGCACACCGGCCGCCGCCTAGGGGTGCCCTAGCGGGGGACGCTCCGCACGTTCTCCGCCGCTAGGGCGGGCCCCCGTGCGATCTCCGTCTAGTATCAGCCGCCATGCCTCTGGTCCCGATGGTCATCGAGCGCACGGCCCGCGGCGAGCGCGAGTTCGACATCTTCTCGCGCCTCCTCAACGAGCGCATCATCTTCCTCGGCAGCGCGGTCGACGACCAGGTGGCCAACCTGATCGTCGCCCAGCTCCTGCACCTCGAGTCGCAGGACCCCGACAAGGACATCTCGATCTACATCAACTCGCCGGGCGGCTCGATCTACGCCGGCCTGGCGATCTACGACACGATGCAGTTCATCAAGCCCGACGTGGCGACGATGTGCGTCGGGATCGCGATGTCGATGGGCTCGCTGCTGCTGGCCGGCGGGGCGAAGGGCAAGCGGATGTCGCTGCCGAACTCGCGCATCCTCATCCACCAGCCGTCAGCCGGCTTCGAGGGCCAGTCGACGGACATCGAGATCCACGCCCGGGAGATCCTCAAGACGCGCAAGCGCGTCGACGAGATCTACGCGAAGCACACGGGGCAGCCCGAGGAAGAGGTCCACACCGCCATGGAGCGCGACCGCTTCTTCACGGCCGATCAGGCGCGCCGAGTACGGGCTGATCGACCGCGTCATCCACGAGCACTGAGCACTTCGTGCTCGATCGAGCCGAGGCGCTCGATCTCGATCCGCACGACGTCGCCGGGCTCGAGGTAGCGCGGCGGGTCGAAGGCCATGCCGACGCCGTCGGGCGTGCCGGTGAGGATGATGTCGCCCGGCTCGAGCGTGATCGTCTCGGCGATGAAGTCGACGAGCTGCTGCGGCCCGAAGATCAGCTGGTCGGTGTTCGCGTCCTGGCGCTGCTCGCCGTTGACCCATGAGCCGATCCGCAGGCCGACCGCGTCGGGCAGCTCGTCGGCGGTCGTGATCCACGGCCCCCACGGGCACGCGGTGTCGAAGCCCTTGGCGCGCGTCCACTGCTCCTCGCTGCGCTGGAGGTCGCGGGCGCTGACGTCGTCGCCGACCGCCCAGCCGCCGATCCTGCCGTCCTGCGCCGATCACCACGACCAGCTCGGCCTCGTAGTCGAGCTCCTGCGACGACCGCCGGGCAGCGGACCGGGCCGGAGGGCGGCACGCTCGAGGTCGGCAGCTTCATGAACACCATCGGCTTCTCGGGCAGCTCGTTGCCGAGCTCGGCGGCGTGCGCCGCGTAGTTGCGGCCGATGCCGAAGATCGCGCGCGGGCGCGGGACGGGAGCCAGCAGCGTCACGTCGGCGAGCGGGTAGGCCGGCGCCGGCGGCGGGCGAGCGGTCGCCCGACGCCAGGCGGTCGCACGACCGTGCCGGCGTCGAAGCTCACGACCTCCTCGCCGCGCACCTCGCCGGCGCGCGGCTCCGTCGCGCGCCGGGTGGGATGAAGGTGGCCAGCCGCATCGACAGGTGCGAGACCCTAGACGGATTGCTGATTTGAGGTCTGCGCGGGGAGCGTCGACAATGGCCGTCGTGGACACGAGCGCGATCCAGGCGGCGGCGGCCGCCACGCACGACGACCTACCGGTCGTTCGCCGACGCCACCCGCTCGGTGCTCGACCTGCTCGAGCGCCACCTCCCGGAGTCCGTGCTCTACCTCGCGCACCTCGACCGCGCGCAGTTCATCCACCGCATCGTCGACGCCCGCAACGGCTCCGGCGTCGGCCTGCGCTCGAACCTCGCGATCCCGCTCGGCGACGCCTTCGACTCGCACATGGCCGAGGACCGCGCGCCGCGGATGTGCAACGAGGTCGGCCGCCACCCGATCTACTCGGCGCTGCCGATGCAGGAGCGCGTCGGCGCCCGCGCCTACCTCGGCGTGCCGCTCGAGCTGTCCGACGGCACGCGCGTCGGCTCGCTCGCCGCGCTGCGCCACTCGGTCGCAGCCGTTCACGGACGCCGACGAGCAGCTGTTCCTGATGCTCGCGCGCGTGCTCGCCTCCGAGCTCGAGCGCGAGAGCAACGAGCGCGACCTGCGGCGCTTCAACGACATGCTGCGCGACCAGGCGCGCGGGATGGGCGCGGTCGGCCGCGTGGCCAAGGCGCTGGCCGCCGCCGACGACGCGCGCACCGCGGTCTGCGAGGCGGCCTGCGAGGTCGCCGGGGCGCCGGTCGCCTTCCTGCTCGAGCCCGCCGGCCGCGACTTCGTCTCGACCGCCATGGCCGGCGTGGAGATCGCGCCGGTGACGATCCAGCCGCGCGGCGACACGCCGTCCGGCCCCGGCCGCGCGTTCACCTCCAAGGAGACCTACTTCGTCGCCGACGCGCGCACGCACCCCGCGCTGGCCGCGCCGCTCGTGGAGGCCACCGGCGCCCGCTCGGCCGTGTTCGAGCCGGTGCTGCGCGACGGCCAGGTGGCCGGCGTGCTGATCGTGATCTGGCAGAAGCCGCTCGAGGCGCTGCAGGACGCGCCGGCCGGCGTGCTGCGGCTGCTGGCCGCGCAGGCGGCGGTGGCGATCGAGCACGCGGCGCTGCGCAGCCGGATGGGCGCGCTGGCGCTGACCGACCAGCTCACCGGCCTGGTGACGCGCCGGGTGTGGGACGAGGAGCTGCCGCGCGAGCTGGCGCGCGCCCGCCGCGGCGAGTCGCCGCTCGTCGTGGCGATCGTCGACATCGATCACATGAGCGCCTTCAACATGCTGCGCGGCGAGCGCGAGGGCGACCGGCTGATCAAGGAGACCGCGTCGCGCTGGCGCGGCGAGCTGCGCGAGGTCGACATGCTGGCCCGGCTCGAGGGCACCGAGTTCGGCGTGCTGCTGCCGAGCTGCGGGCTCGGCGAGGCGGTCGAGGTGCTCGACCGCGTGCGGGCGGCGACGCCGCGCGGGCAGACCGCGTCGGCGGGCGTCGCGCGCTGGGACGGCGAGGAGCCGGCCGAGCTGCTGCTCGCCCGCTGCCAGGACGCGCTGGCGGCCGCCAAGGAGGCGGGCCGCAACGTGACGATCCCCGCCGACTGACCGCGGCTCATAGAGTGGCGGCGTGGTCATCGCCGCGCCGAACGTGACCGTGGGCGTCGAGGACGGGCGGATCGTGGAGGCCGCCGGGCCGCCCGACGTCGTGCTGCCCTCGGGGGTGCTCGCGCCGGGCCTGATCGACCTCCAGGTCAACGGCTGCTTCGGGGTCGACTTCGCGCACGACGAGGACTGGTCGGCCGCCGCCGCGCGGCTGCCGGAGACGGGCGTGACGGCTTTCCTGCCGACCTTCATCACCGCGCCGCTCGACGATCTGGTGGACGGCCTGCGGCGCGTGCCGCGCTCGTTGCCGGGCGCGCGGATCCTCGGCGTGCACGTCGAGGGACCGTTCCTGGCCGCGGAGCGCAAGGGCGCCCATGACGCGTCGCTGTTCCGCGACCCCGAGCCGGAGCTGATCGACGCGCTGCTCGAGCCGCGGACGATGGCGCTGATCACGCTGGCGCCGGAGCGGGCGGGCGCGCTGGAGGCGATCTCGCGGCTGGCCGCGGCGGGCGTGCTGGTCAGCGTCGGCCACAGCGACGCGCGCGCCGATGATGGTGGCGGCGGCCGCCGGTGCGGGCGCGCGGATGGTCACGCACCTCTTCAACGCGATGCGCGGGATCCACCACCGCGAGCCCGGGCGTCGCGGGGCAGGCGCTGGCCGATCCAGCGGCTGGCCTGCGGGCTGATCCTCGACGGCCACCACGTGGTCGAGGCGGTCGCTTCTGTCGCGTTCGCCGCCGCGGGCGGGCGGATCGCGCTGGTCACCGACGCGATCGCCGCCGCCGGGATGCCGCCCGGCCTCTACGAGCTGGGCGGAGAGCCGGTGATCACGCGCGAGGGCGAGCCGCCGCGGCGGCCGGACGGCACGCTCGCCGGGGCCGTCCTGCGGCTCGACGAGGCGGTGGCGCGGGCGGTGGCGATCGGCGTGCCGCCGGCGCTGGCGATCGAGGCGGCGAGCCGCGTTCCCGCCGACCTGCTCCGCCGCCGCGACCTCGGCCGGATCGAGCCGGGCGCGGCGGCCGACCTCGTCTGGCTCGACGACGGGTACCGCGCGCGGGCCACGTGGGTGGGCGGCGAGCTGGTCCACGACGAGCTGGGCGTGGCCGCATGAGCACGCGGATGCGGGCGGAGATCTTCGAGCAGCCGGCGGCGGTGGCCGCGACGCTCGACGACCTGCTGCCGCTGGCCGGCGAGATCGAGCGGCTCGGCGCGGGGATGCGGCAGGTGCTGTTCATCGCGCGCGGGTCGTCGGACAACGCGGCCGTCTACGGGCAGTACCTGTGCAGCGTGCGTGCCGGCCGGCTCGGCGTGCTGGCGTCGCCGTCGGTGGCCACGGCCTACCGACGCGCTCAGTGGATCTGTCCGGCGTGCTGGCCGTGGCGGTCTCGCAGTCCGGGCCGCACGGAGGAGATCGTGGCGACGCAGGACTGGGCGCGGTCGTGCGGCGCTCGCTGCGTGGCGATCACGAACGACGGCGACTCGCCGCTGGCCTCGCGCGCGGATCTCGCGCTGGTCACGCGGGCGGGCGAGGAGCTGGCGGTGCCCGCCACCAAGACGTTCACGACCCAGCTCGCGGCGCTGGCCGTGCTGGGGCTGGCGCTGGGCGGCGACCGGGCGGCGCTCGACGCGCTGCGCGGCGCGCCCGACGCGCTGCGCGCGCGCGCTCGACGGTCGCCGGCGCGGCCGAGGCGCTCGCCGAGCGGCTCACCTACGTGCAGCACGCTCGTCGTCTCGGCGCGCGGCTACGCGTACGCGGTGGCCCGCGAGCTGGCCCTGAAGCTCGAGGAGGCGTGCTACGTCACCGCGCTCGGACTGTCGTACGCGGACCTCGAGCACGGGCCGATCGCCGTCGTCGACGCCGACACGCCGGCGCTGCTGATCGCCGCCGAGCGCGACGAGGCGATGCTCGGCCGCGATGACCGCGCTGGCGCGACGCTGCGCCGAGGACGGCGGGCACGTCTACGGGATCGGCGGCGACGCCGAGTTCGCCGCGGCGTGCCATTGCCGCGCTGCCCGAAGCCGCGCTGCCCGCCGTGGTTGTCGCCGTTGACGCTCGTCGTGCCGGGGCAGCTGCTGGTCGAGGCGCTGGCGCGCGCGAAGGGGATCGATCCGGACGTGCCGCGGGGGCTGCGGAAGGTCACCCAGACCTCGGCTTGAGCGGCGAACGTCAACTGCGCTGGGTGGGGCGGCAGGTGGCGTGCAATCCGTCGCGCTGGGCGCGTGCAGATGCACGGAGTCGGATCCGGCGGGGGTCACCTAACGTGCAATCGGGCGCACCGCGACCGCGCCCGATTGCACGTTAGCCGTGCTCGCCACTCCCCACCCAGCGCAGTTGACGTTCATCGGAGCAGCGCCAGCCGCCCGGTCAACCGCCGCACCGCCCGCGCCGAACCCGCCAGCGCGACGCCCAGGTACGACAGCTCGGCCGCCGGCGTCGCCGCGACCATCCCCCGGAACTCGTCGTAGTCGTTCGTCTGCTGCCCGAACACCGGGAAGTCGACGACGCCCACGCCGTCCGCGGCAGCCCGGCGCCGGATCTCGACGAGCTCGGCCGCGGCGCGCGCAGCACGGGCAGGCCGATCGGGATCAGGCCGGGATGCGGCTCGCGCGTCCGCGTCGACGAAGTCGGCGCCGACCAGCCCGGGCTCGCGGGCGCCGAGCGTCAGCGCGAGCACGGCGGCCGCGTTGGCGGCCAGACCGGGCGGCAGACCCTCGTCGACGACGATCACGCAGCGTTCGCTCATGGGCGCGAGAACGTAGCGAATCTTCGGAACACCGCACACAACTCCGTACGAAGTGCGCCAGAATCGCCACATGACCGAACTTGATGCGCTCGACTACGCGCTTCTGCGCGAGCTCCAGGACGATGCGCGGCAGACCAACCGCGACCTCGCCGCGGCGGTCCACGTCTCGCCGTCGACCTCGTCCGAGCGCGTGCGGGCGCTGCGCGCGTCGGGGACCATCCGCGGCTACCACGCCGAGGTCGACCTGCCGGCGCTCGGCCGCCGCGTGCAGGCGCTGACCGCGGTGACGATCCGGCCGCCGTCGCGCGAGAACATCGAGGCGTTCCGGGACTGGGCGGCGGGACTGCCCGAGATCGTCGGCGTGTTCGTGGTGGCGGGCGGCGACGACTTCCTGCTGCACGTCGCCGTGCCCGACACCGACGCGCTCTACGCGTTCGTGATCGACCGCCTGACCGAGCGCCCCGAGGTCGCCGACGTGCGGACCTCGGTCGTGTACGAGCACATCCGCCGGCCGGTGCTCGAGCCGCTGGGCTAGATGCTACTCGACCGGGATCCGCTCGGCCTTCAGGATCGGCCGGCCGTCGCCGTCGAACCACGCCTCGCGCGGGCGGTCGTAGTACAGCTCGACGCCGTTGCCGTCGGGGTCCTCGAGGTAGACCGAGACCGTCGCGGCGTGGTCGGTGCCGTGGTCGATCTCGTAGCCGTGCTCGAGCAGCCGCCGGATCGCGCGCGAGAGCTCCTGGCGGTCGGGATAGACGAACGCCACGTGGTAGAGCCCGGTGTGGCCGGGCGGCGGCGGCTCGCCGCCTGCGCTCTCCCAGGTGTTGAGGCCGATGTGATGGTGGTAGTCGCCGGCCGCGAGGAACGCGGCGTCGAGCCCGAGCGGACGACCGTCGGCGATCACGTTGAAGCCGAGCCCGTCGCGGTAGAAGGCGAGCGAGCGGTCGAGGTCGGCGACGCGCAGGTGGATGTGGCCGACGCGGACGGCGGGATGGATCGAGGTCATGCCGGAAGTCTCCAACCCGCCGCGGGCCCGCGGTCATCGGGGGTATCACCTATCCGCGAGAATCGCCGCGATGCTGGTCGGCCGCCAACGAGAGCGCGATGCGCTCGACCGCGCGCTCGGGCGGATCGCCGCCGCTCCGGTCGTCGCCGTCGAGGGCGAGCCGGGGATCGGCAAGACGCGCCTGCTCGGCGAGCTGGCCGAGCGCGCCGCGCCGGACTGCCTGGTCCTGGGCGCCGCGGCGTCCGAGTTCGAGGCGGACCTGCCGTACGCGATCTGGGCCGAGGCGCTCGAGCCGCATCTGCGCGAGCTGGGAGAGCGGCGCGTCGCGCGGCTGGGGATCGAGGACGCGGCGGCGCTGCCCGTTCCTCGGCGGCGGCGACGCGGCGGCGGACCGCCACCGGCTGCACCGCGCGCTGCGCGACCTGCTCGCGCGCCTCGCCACGCCGCGGCCGCTCGTGCTGTGGCTCGACGACCTGCACTGGGCGGATCCCGGCTCGCTCGACGCCGTCGCCGCGCTCGTCCGCCGCCCGCCCGACGGCCCGGTGCTGCTGGCGGTGGCGGGGCGCGAGGGTCTGCTGCCCGCAGCCGGTGGCGACCGCGCTCGCGGCCGCGGCGCGGCAGGAGCGCCTGACGCGGCTGGTGCTGGAGCCGCTGAGCGAGACGGAGGCCGTCGAGCTGGTCGGCGGCGACGTCGCCGCGATCTACCCCGCCAGCGGCGGCAACCCGTTCTACCTCGAGCAGCTCGCGCGTTCCCGCGGGAACGTCGCGCCCGCCACCGTCGCGCTCGCGCTCGCCGCCGAGCTCGCGGAGCTGGCGCCCGACGCGCGGCGCGTGCTCGACGCGGCGGCCGTCGTCGGCGACCCGTTCGATCCCGCGCTCGCCGCCGAGGTCGCCGAGCTGCCCCAGGCGACCGCGCTGGCCGGGCTCGACGACCTGCTCGCGCGCACGCTCGTGCGCCCGGCGAGCGGGACGCGCCGGTTCGCCTTCCGGCATCCGGTGGTCCGCCACGTGGTCTACGAGGGCGCCCCCGGCGGGTGGCGGCTCGCCGCCCACGGCCGCGCCGCCGCGGGGCTCGAGCGCCGCGGCGCCGGAGTCGTCGCCCGCGCGCATCACATCGAGCACGCGGCCGAGCCCGGCGACGAGACAGCGGCCGCCCTGCTGGTCGACGCCGCGCGCGAGCTCCAGGCGCCCGCCCGGCGACGGCGGCGCGCTTCCACGCTGCCGCGCTGCGCCTCGTGCCGGACGCACCGGACCGGCGCGCGATGCAGATCGCCCTGGCCGAGGCGCAGAGCGCGGCGGGCGACCCCGACGCCGCGCGATCGACGCTGCTCGACGCGCTGTCGCGCGAGCGCGACCCGGTGGAGCGACAGTCGCTGACCGTGCGGGTCGCGAACGCCGAGTTCTGGCTCGGGCGCAGCCAGGAGGCGCTGGAGCGGCTGCACGTCGCGCTGCGCGACCTGCCGGCGGAGCCCTCCGAGCATCGCATCCGGCTCCACCTGTCGCTCGGCCTCACCGTGATGCTCGCCTGCGACTACGACGAGGCGCGCGCGCAGGGCAGCGACGCGCTGGCCGACGCGCGCGTGCTCGGCGACCCGGTGCTCGAGGCGGCGGCGCTCGGCCTGGACGCCTTCGCCCTTTGCGCCGCGGCTCCGGGACCGGACGCCGTGGCCGCGCTCGAGCGGGCGACGGACGCGTTCGGCCGGCTCGACGAGACCGACCTGATGCGGCGGCTCCCCGGCCTCTGGATGCTCGCGCGGGCCGAGATCTCGCTCGGCCGCTTCGAGCCGGCGCTGGAGCTGCTGGAGCGCGCGGGCCGGATGGCGGGCGCCACCGGGCGCGAGCTGGTGCTGGTCGTGGTGAGCCACGGGCTGGTGCGCCCGCTGGTCGAGCTGGGCCGGCTGAGCGAGGCGGTGGCCGCCGGCGAGGAGGCGCTCGACCGCGCGCGGCTGACCGGCAACGCCCAGCAGCTGGTCGGCGCGCAGGCGGCGCTGGCCGGCGCGAGGCTCGCCGCCGGCGACGTCACCGGCGCCCTGCGCGAGGCCGAGGAGGCGCAGACGACCGAGGCGCCGCCCGGGTTCCACCGGGCCGCGCAGCCGGGCTGGTCCCTCGGCGCCGCGCTGACCGCCGCCGGCAACCCGGAGCGGGCGGCGTCCACGCTGCTGGAGGCCTTCGGCGGCGCGACGATGCCGCTCGTGGTCCCGGCCGACCGCCCGGCCGCGGCCGCCGACCTCGTCGAGGCCCAGCTCGCCGCCGGCGACCTCGCCGCGGCCCGCGAGGCGCTGGCCGCCGTTCAGGCCGGCACGCGCTGGGCGGCGGCGACGACCGCGCGGGCCACCGCGGCCGTCCTGCTCGCCGAGGGGCGGCCCGACGAGGCGGTGGGCGCCGCGCGGCAGTCCGACGACATCGGAGCTCCGCTGGCCGCGGCGCTCGTGCGCCTCGCCGAGGGCCGCGCGCTCGCCGCGGCCGGCGACCGCGAGGCGGCGCGCGCGGCGCTGATCGAGGCCGAGGCCGCGCTCGACGGGTTCGGTGCGCTGCGACGGCGTGACGAGGCCGTCCGCGAGCTGCGCAAGCTCGGGCATCGGGTCGTGCGCGCCGCGCGCGACGCGACGGACGGCCCGCTCGGTTCACTCACGGCGCGCGAGCGCGAGATCGCGCTGCTCGTGGCCGGCGGCCGGACGAACCGCGAGGTCGCCGAGCAGCTCGTGCTGAGCGCCAAGACGATCGAGGCGCACCTGCGCAACATCTACGCCAAGCTCGGCGTCCGCTCGCGGGTCGAGCTGGCGCGGCGGGTTAGGTGATTTCCTCGATGGCAGGCGGCCGCGGCGCCCGCATGCTGGCGCCATGTACATCTCACGCATCCTCCCCGCCGCGGTCGTCGCCGCGGCCCTCATCGTCACCCCCAGCCTGGCGTCCCACAAGGACCACGACCTCACGCTCACCGGCAAGCAGCTCGCCGCGGAGCAGGTCGACGTCGGCAAGCCGGGCCCCAGCCTCGGCGACATGAACGTGATCACCGAGGACGTCTACAAGAACGGCAAGCGCGTCGGCACCAGCGACATCCAGTGCACGGTCGTGCGCCTCCAGCTGCCGAAGTTCTCGGCGCAGTGCTTCAACACGACGACGCTGCCCGGTGGCCAGATCACGGCGCAGGGCATCGTCACTTCGGATGAGCTCGAGAAGGTGCCGTTCAAGCAGGCCGTCACCGGCGGCACCGGCGCCTACAAGGGCGTGCGCGGCCAGCTCACGGTCGACGAGGCAGGCGACAAGCCCGCCGAGTTCACCTTCGAGCTCAGCCGCTGACCGCCCGCTCGAGCAGGGCGTTGGCCCGCTCGAGCTGGTCGACGGTCGACTTCGCCACCGACGGGGCGCCCACCTCGCGATTGATGCGTGCATTGATCGCGGAGTGCGCCTCGCCGGTGGCGCGCGCCACCGTCGACACCAGTGCGCGGCGCGTGTCGCGCAGCCGCTCGCGGCGCTCGTGGGCGGACTCCGGCTCGGGCTCGGTGGTCGTGAAGGCGGCCAGCGCCGGCGACGGCGCCGGGGCCGCCTCGGCGAAGAGCTGGAGCGCGTCGCCCGGCTGCGTCGTCTGGAGCACGTCGTCGTCGCGCCGCGCGCTCGACCACAGCGCGCGGAACGCCTCCTCCGGCTCGCCGCGCTCCCCGCGCTCCACCGCCTCCCCCTCCGGCTCGAGCGCGAGCGCGTGGTTGCGCTCCTCCTCGATCTGCGCGGCCAGCCGCTTCAGGGCCGGATCCGAGGGCAGGAAGAGATGGCTCATCTGCGACCGCGGCGCCGGGGTGCGGCGGATGAAGCGGCCGACGACCTGGCGGAAGAACAGCTCGGTGCGCGCGCTCGTGGCGTAGACGCCGACCCGCAGGCGCGGGATGTCGACGCCCTCGGAGACCATCAGCACCGAGACGAGCCAGGCACCCGAGCCGGTCGCGAAGCGCTGGATGCGCTGCGAGGCGTCGGCGGCGTCGGAGGTCACGATCGCGGGCCGCTCGCCGGTGATCGCGCCGAGCCGCGCCGCCAGCCGCTCGGCGTGCTCCTTGTCGATCGCCACCACCAGCCCGCCGGCGTCCGGATGCGCGCCCGCCCGCAGCTCCACGAGCGAGGCGTGCGCGTCGCGCAGCACGTGCGTCACCCAGTCGCCGTCCGGATCCAGAGCGGTGCGCAGCCGGCGCGCCGCCTCGGCGGCGGGCAGCACGGCCGAGAAGTCGGCGCGGCGGCGGCGGCCGTCGCTCATCCACTCCATCTCGCCGCCGTAGGTGTGGAAGGTCACCGGCCGGCACACGCCGTCGATCAGGGCGTCGGTGTAGCCGTAGGAGAAGTCCGCCCGGGAGACGCCCTCGTCGTCGTAGGGCACCCACGGGATCGGCGTGTTGTCGGAGCGGAACGGCGTGCCCGAGAGCAGCAGCCGGAAGCGCGCCCGCTCGAAGGCCGCGAGGGTGCTGCGGCCCCAGGCGGCCAGCTCGCCCATGTGGTGCGGCTCGTCGGCGATCAGCAGCGTCGGCGCCTCGCCGCAGCGGCGCCGGTGCACGCCCGGGCCGGCGGCCAGCGTCGCGTAGGTCACGGCGATCCCGTGGCGGTCGCGCGGCTCCGGCCCGGCGGCGTTCGGCCGGTTGGGCTCGAGGTCGATCCCGTAGCGGGCGGCGTCCAGCGCCCACTGGCGGCAGATGTGCGTGGTCGGCGCGACCACCACCACGCGTGCCACCCGGCCCTCGACGAGCATCCGGTACGCGACGTGCAGGCCGAAGGTGGTCTTGCCGGCGGCCGGCGTGGCGGAGGCGAGGAAGCTGTCGCCGTCATGACCGAAGACGGCGTCGACGGCGGCCTCCTGCCAGGCGCGCAGGGGCCGCGAGGCGGGCCAGGCGGGCAGGGTCCGGCCGCGCCGGGAGGCGGAGGGGGTGACCGCAGACGTCAAGGGCGCCGCACCCTAGGAAATGAAGTGGACGGAATATCGTGTCCCCGGTGAACGAATCCATCGTCCGCCGCCGCCTGAACCTCATCCGCCCCATCGCCATCGTCGACGCGCTGCTGCTCGTCGCGCTGGTGATCGCCGCGCTCAACGAGAACGAGAGCGTGGTCGACTGGCTCGGCCCGCTCCACGGCGTCGGGTATCTGATCCTGCTGTTCCTGTGTGCCCGCGGCGCCGCCGAGCGCCTGTGGGGCTGGTGGTTCCCTGCCATCGTCGTGGTGACGCTGGGCCCGCCCGGCTCGCTGATCGGCGACGTGAAGATCCGGCGCGACCTGCCGTGATCAAGGTCACCCACTTCTCCGATCCCGGCTGCCCGTGGGCGTGGTCCAACGGCCCGGCGTTCGCCGTCCTCCAGTGGCGCTACGGCGACCAGCTCGCCTGGCGCCACGTGATGATCGGCCTCGGCGAGACGGCCGAGCACTACCGCCGGCGCGGCACGACCGGCGAGTCGCAGGCCCGCAACTACCGCAAGTTCCGCCACCGCGGCATGCCGTTCGCGACCGCGCCGCGCGAGCGCCCGCACGCCACCTGGCCGATGTGCCGCGTCGTCGTGGCGACCCGCCGGCTCGCGCCCGAGCGCGAGTGGGCGGTGTTCCGTGCGCTCCAGCTCGCCCAGTTCACGAGCACGCTCACGCTCGACGAGCCGGCCGGGATCGAGCAGGCGCTGGCGTGGCTGCCGGACATCGACGCCGCCGGCGCTGCTCGCCGCCGCCGCCGAACCCGAGACCGAGGAGCTGTTCGCCGCCGACCGGGCGCTCGCCCGCTCCGCCGCCGGCGGGCCGACCGAGTTCCAGGGCCGCTCGGCGACCACGCCCGAGGGCGAGATCCGCTTCACCGCGCCGAGCCTGATCCTGGAGGCCGAGGACGGGCGCAGCCTCGAGGTCGGCGGCTTCCAGCCCGTCGAGGCCTACGACGTCGCGATCGCCAACCTCGACCGCTCGCTCGAGCGCCGCGAGCCCGCCGAGGACGCCGCCGAGGTGCTGCCGGCGTTCCCGGACGGGCTCACCACCGCCGAGGTCGCCGCGGTCATGGCGCCCGCACCTCCAGCCGCCGGACCGCGAGGCCGCCGAGGACTCGCTGATCTCGGCGGTGGCCGCCGGCGCGTGCCACGCGGCGCCCGTTCGGCAACGACGCGCTGTGGATGCCTGCCGCGGTGTAGTGCGGGCGAACGTCAACGGCTTGCATTGAGGGAAGGCCGGAGGGCGGTCGCATCGTGGAGCCGGCGCCCGCGGCGGAGCGTCGCTGCGAACGCGTGAGCTTGTCCAGTGCGCGCTATACGACCCATAGACAACCCCAACCGCCGTCAGCTTCGAGCCCGAATCCGCGCGCGCATCCCGCTACGCGGAATCTCGAGGCCGAAAGCCGCCCAACCCGCCTCCCTACAAGCGAGAAGTTCGTCCCGCATGCTCGACCGCCCGCAGCGGCCGACGGCCCGACCGGCGGCGCCTGCGCAGGGGTGCGGGCAACCCGAACGCGACGGCGGGTCAGCCGCGCACGAGACGCCTGCTGTCCGCATGTATCCAGAACGGCCCCACCGGCATCCTTCTGAGTGCGATGACCGCTATGAACTACATCGAGTCCGACGTGCCCGAGAACATGGTGCTGGCCGAGTGGCGCCGCAAGCGCGCCGCCGCCCGCCGCCGGGTCCGCCGTACGCCGCGGCTCCGCCTGCGGCTCGCGTAGCTCCACCACAAGGCGCCGCCAAGGTTTCTTCAAGGCGGCGGCGAGACAGTGGCGGCGTGACCGCGATCCTGAGCCTCTCCGTCCCCTCCGACCGCCGCGCCGCCGCGCGCGCGACCGCCGGCGGCGCCGCCCTCTTCTACGGCTTCGGCAACTTCTGCGCGCTCGCGGCGCTGCCCGACCGGACCTCGGTGCTGCGCATCAACCGCCTCAAGGGCCGCCCGCTCTCGCAGGCCGGGAGCGTGACCAGCGACCCGCAGCGGATGGCGCTGGCCTTCGACTGGAGCCGCGTGCCGCGCCACTTCGAGCCCGAGCTGCTGATCTCGATGATGGCCGACTTCCAGGCGCTCGGCCCGATCGGCTTCCGCGGGCCGGCGTCGTCGAACGTGCCCGACCACCTGACCGTCGCCGACGGCGGCATGCGCACCGTGCAGCACATCTCCCCCGGCGTCCGCTGCCGCTCGAACGCGCTGGTGCGCGAGGTGCTCGACATGACCGGCGACGACCTGCTCTTCATCACCTCGGCGAACAGCTCAGGCCCGCACTCCGCGGCGCACTACGAGATGGACGCGATCCAGGCCGAGTTCGGCCACCGCCGCGACGTGGTCCTGATCGGCCACGACGACGAGACCTCCAACCGCCTCAGCTACCCGCGCCATCTCCCCTGCTCGACCTCGATCGTCGCCTTCCACCGCGACGTCCGCGAGGGCGGCCGGCCGGCGCTGGTGCTCGAGCGCCACGGATCGCTCGGCATCGACGACGCGCGCGAGGTCGCCGACCGCCACGGCTACGGCCTCGTGGTCGCGCCGAGCGCGCACATGCGCGTGCCGGTTCGCTGGACCGAGAGCCGGCGCGGCTGGCGGCCTAGTGGAAGAGCTGCTGGAGCGCGTGCGCCGCGTTGTTGGCGCCCAGCACGACGAGCGCGATCACGGCCGCGATGACGAGCACGGTCGCGCCCAAGGCGATGCCGCCGCCCAGCGCGGCACCCGCCATCACGGTGAGGACGGTCGGAGTCACCCCAACTATGTATTCCCCCACTTCGGCGATCGATGCGCAAGTAATCTGCCGGATCTTGTGATCTCCCCCCGGAGTTGGCGCGGACGGAGTCATCGCGGAAGGCGCCGGGCGGCTCGGCGGGATGCGGCTTGCGTGGCTGCGGATCGCCTCCCGCGGGCGGCTCGAGGTGCGCGGACGCGTGAGTGCGGAGCGCGGCGTGCGGGTGCGCGTGGCGCCCGGGCGCGCGGGTCGTGCTCGAGGACGGCTGCCTGCTCGGCGAGGGCTGCCGGATCGAGGCCGACGGCGGCATCGTGCGGGTCGGCCCGGGCGCGCGGCTGGGCGCGCGCAGCGTGCTCGTGGCGCAGGCGGGGATCGACGTCGGCGCCGGCGCCGTGGTCGGCGAGTGGGCGATGATCGCCGACGCCGAGCCGACGTTCGACGACCCCGAGCGCCCGACGCGGCTCCAGCCGCTGCGGACGGCGCCGCTGCGGGTCGGCGACGGCGCGCGGATCGGCGCCCACGCGATCGTGCAGGCGACGATCGCGCCGGGCGAGGTCGTCGCGCCCTACGAGACGCGGGCGCCGCGCAGCGCGTCGTAGACCGCGGCGGTCTGGCGGGCCGTGTCGGCCCAGTCGAAGCGCAGCACGTGCTCGCTCGCCTCGGCCACCAGCCGGTCGCGCAGCGCGTCGTCGCTCAGCAGCTGCTCGGCCATGCGGGCGAGCGAGCGCGGGTCGCGCGCGCGGAAGCGCAGGCCGACGCGGCGGCCGCCGGGCACGACCTCGCGCAGGCCGCCGGTGTCGGCCACGATGCACGGGCAGCCCGAGGCCATCGCCTCCAGCGCCACGAGCCCGAACGGCTCGTACAGCGACGGCACCACGCACAGGTCGGCGATCCGGTAGAGCGAGTGCAGCACGTCGTCGCCGGTCCAGCCGACGAACGAGCCGTGCTCCATCAGCCCGAGCCGCTCGGCCTGCTCCTTGAGCTCGGCCTCGGCGGTGCCCGAGCCGGCGACCAGGAAGCGCACGCCGAGCCGCTCGACCAGCCGCGGCATCGCGTCGAGCGCGAGATGGAAGCCCTTCTCGTAGACGAGCCGGCCGACGAGCAGGATCAGCTTCTCGTCGGGCTCCGCGAAGCGGCGCGCGCAGCCGCGGCAGGTCCTAGACCGGCTGGAGGTCGGTCGGGTCGATCCCGTTCGGGATCGCGGTCACCTGCTCGGGCGCCACGCCGAACACGTCGGCCACGTGGCCGCGCATGTAGGCCGAGCACGTGATCACGCGGTCGGCCTCGCGCACCATCCGCTGCTCGACCCCGTGGATGTGCGATTGCGGGTGCTTGTCGACCCAGCCCTGGTGGCGGCCGTACTCGGTCGCGTGCACGGTCACCAGCCACGGGACGCCGAAGCGCCGCGCCAGGTCGCGCGCGGCGTCGGCCACCAGCCAGTCGTGCGAGTGGACGAGGTCGAACTCGCCGTCGAGGTCGAGCGCGGCGGCCAGCATGTCGGCGTTCATGTGCTCGACCCAGGCGATGAAGGCGTCGAGGTCGTCCTTGGGGAAGTCGGGCTCGCGCACGCGGTGCACGGCCACGCCGTGCCGGTCCTCGGACTCCGACAGCCGCCCGCCGCCGCGGGTGACCACGTGCACCTCGACGCCGAGCGCCACGAGCTGCTCGGACAGCTTGCGGACGTGGCGGGCGAGGCCGCCCTCCACGATCGGCGGGTACTCCCAGGACAGGATCAGCACGCGCACGGGGCGCGAGGCTAAGCGATTTTCAGCGGCGGCGCGCCGGCGAGCGCGCGAGCGACAGCGCCGCGACCTCCTCCTCGACCGGATCGACCTCCCAGTCCGGGTGCCCGGGCATCGCCGGCGTGGTCTCGCCGTAGATCCATGCGTTCAGGAAGCCGGACAGGTCGCGCCGCGCGACCTTCGAGGCGAGCGCGACGAAGTCCGCGCTGCCGACGCACGCCGTCGCGGTAGCGCCTGACCCACTCGCGCTCGAGCTGCTCGAACGCGCGGTTGCCGATCTTCTGGCGCAGCGCGTAGAGGATCGAGCGCGCCGCCGTGGTAGACCTGGAAGTTGAACAGCGTGTCGGCGTCGCCGCTGATCGGCCGGCCGGGCGGCCCGAAGTCGTGCCGCCACTGGTCGCCGTGGGCGTAGACGGCCTCCATCAGCTCGCTCGAGCGTGGGATAGCCGGTCTCGTCCGGCCAGAACTCGTGTCCTCCTCGAGCTGGCCGTTCTCCTCGGCGAACAGGAACTCGTACCAGCTCGCGTGGCCCTCGTTGAGCCACAGGTCGCTCCACTCGTACGGCGTGACGCTGTTGCCGAACCACTGTGGGCGAGCTCGTGGATCATCGTCGGCTCCCACACGCCCTGGGTGCTCTGGTGAACCAGCCGTCGTCGTAGAGCGAGATCGTCTGGGTCTCCAGCGCGAAGCCGATGTTGGCCTCGTCGGGGACGAGCGACGCCGTAGACGTCGAACGGGTAGCGGCCGACCCAGTCCTCCATCCAGGCGATGTGGGCCGGCTGGAGCGCGAGCTTCGGGCGCAGGAACGCCGTCAGGCTGGGCGCCGTCACGTCGCGCAGCAGCACGCCGGGATGGCGGCCGGGCGTCGTGAGGTCGTAGCCGCCGACGGCGAGCTGCGTGAGCTCGGTGGCCATCGGCTCGCGCTCGACGTAGGCCCAGGTCGTCCGGCCGCGGCTCGTCCAGTGCCCGAGCGGGAGGCCGTTGGCGACCGCCACCGTCCCGGCCGGGACGTCGAACCGGAAGTGAACGTCGCCTTGTCGCGCGGGTGGTCGTTGGACGGGTAGATCAGGTGCGCGAAGTACGGCTGCGGCGCGGTGGCCGAGCCGTCGGCGTTGATGAAGAACGCCGTCGACTCGGGCTCGTCGCCCGCCGCGGTCGGCGTCGCGACGAAGTGCGAGACGCGCACGAGGAACTTGTCGCGCTTGTCGATCGCCCTGCGCGGGGTGATGACGAGCTCCTCGCCGTCGCGCCGGAACGCGGCCGCGCGGCCGTCGACCGACACCGCGCCGACGCTGTCGCCGCCGAAGTCGAGGTTGAAGCGGCTGAGCGACTGCGTGGCCTGCGCGAGGATCGTCACGGTGCCGTCGACCGACTGCGACGGCGCGCTGGTGGCGTAGCGCAGGTCGAGGTCGTAGTGCAGGACGTCGTAGCCCCCGTTTCCGAGGCCGGGAGCGAGACGATCGCCGAGCCCGGGGGCGCCGGGCGAGGCGGCGGTGGCGGCGGCGGGAGCCGCGAGGACGGCCAGCAGCATGAGCGCCGGCCCGACGGCGCGAAGTCTCATGAAGCCGACCCTACGCCTCCCCGCTATCGCATTCGTGCCCGGTTACCTGTAAGCTTTTTCTTACACATGACAACTCCCGATGGCGACGAGCTGGTACGGGCGCTCGCGGCGCTCTCCAACCCACACCGCGTGCGCATCCTCGCCGCGCTGTCGGCCGGCCGCATCCACGTGAGCCGGCTGGCGCGCGAGGTCCAGCTCAGCCGCCCCCTCGTCCACATGCACCTCCAGCGGCTCGAGGCCGCTGGGCTCGTGACCGGACAGCTCGAGCTGTCCGAGGAAGGCAAGGCCATGAAGTTCTTCGAAGTCACCCCGTTCGACCTGCGCCTGACGCCCGCGTCGGTCGCCGAGGCCGCGACCACCCTCACCCGGGACGACGACCGATGATCGCCGAGACCTCGTGGCCCGACGCGGCCGTCGCGATGACCGGCGTCCTGCTCGTCCTGTCCGTCGCGGTCGCGCTGATCGTGGCGGTCGCATCGACGCTCCGAGCGCGGATGTCGGTCGCGCGCGAGGGCGCCTACCGCAAGCTCGCGGAGGACACCACGGCCGCCCAGCACCGCACCGCCGATCAGCTCGAGCGCGCGGTCGCCGAGCTCGGCGAGCTGCGCACGCGGACCGGCGAGCTGGAGCGGCTGATCAAGTCGGTCGAGTGATGTTCGACGCGATCTTCGCCGTCGCACCGGCGATCCGGTACGTCGCCCGCGGTCGCGGCCAGCGCGTCGAGCTGCGCGAGCGGGCGGACCTGGCGGACGCCTCGTCGAGGCGAGTCCGACCGCTACGAGGAGCTGCTCGTCAACCCGACGCTGATCACGCTCGCACGCCGGCGCGGCGAGATCGACTGCGGCGGGCTCGACTACCTCGTCGTCGCGTACGATCCTTACGGCCAGTTCGCGTATCACGCGCACGCGCTCGGTGGCTCCTCGTCGTGACGTCCGCCCACGACCAGGAGGTTCCCCATGCCCCATGACCGCGAGGCGCTCGAGCGCCAGCTCAAGACGCTCGAGAAGCGCCTGAAGCTGCTCGCCGACGATGACGCGATCCGCGAGATCATCCTCGATCACCTGTGGAAGAACGGCTGGACGACGCTGGCCGAGCATCGGCTCGTCCTCGCCACCGCCCGCGCGCTCGACCAGCAGGCCGCGCACGATGATCCAGCTCAAGCAGGAGATGCTCGACGCCGCCCGCGAGATCACCGCGGCCGCCGAGCTGCCGCGCGCCGCCTGACGCTACCCGTCCGCCGCGACCGCCGCCCTCATCGGGGCGGCGCGTCGTGGCGGCGGATCGTCGAGCGCTTGACGACGCGCTCGAGCAGCGCGATCCCGTGCTCGCCGAGCAGCTCCGCGGCCGCGACGGCGCCGCCGATGTGGCGCTCGCCGCCGGCGAGCGCGTCGCGCCACGTTCCCGCGGGAACGTCGATCGAGCCCGCCGGCTCGGCGCGCAGCGCGGCGGCGGCCAGCACGCTGTCGCCGCGCAGGAAGGCGACCGCGTCGTCGCCGGCGGCCACCGGGGTGTAGCCGCCGGAGAACGCCTCGGGCCGGTGGGCGCGCAGCGTCAACGCTCGCACGATCAGCCACAGCTTGCGCGTCTCGTCGGTGGGAGCGGCGCCGTGGCGGACCTCTGCCAGCAGCTCGCGGCGGCGCGCCCAGTCGACGCGGCGGCGGTTGTCGGGGTCGACGAGCGAGAGGGCGAGCAGCTCGTCGCCCTGGTAGATGTCGGGCACGCCGGGGACGGTGAGCTTGAGCAGCAGCTGCCCGAGCGCGGCGCGGTCGCCCGCGCGCGCGACCTCGGCGGCGAACGGCTCGAAGTCGCTCAGGAACGGGCGATGCTCGTAGAGCGCGCGGCAGAACGCCTTCACGCGGTCCTCGTACGCCGGGTCGGGCTCGATCCAGTTGCTGTTGCGCTTGGCCTCGCGCAGCGCCTTCTCGACGTAGGCCTCGAGCCGCTCCGCCTCGATCGGCCACGCCCCCACCAGCGTCTGGAAGATGAAGTAGCGCTCGATCGTGTCCGGCCCGCGCAGCGTCGAGGTCGCCTCCAGCCAGCGCCGCACGCGCGCCGCCCACTCCTCCGGCATGCCGGCCAGCGCGCCGATCCGCGCGCGCACGTCGCCCGAGCGCTTGGTGTCGTGCGTCTGCGTGACGAGCAGGTTGTTCGGGAAGCGCCTCGCACGCTCGGCGTTCCCTTGGTGGAACTCGTCGACCGAGATCCCGAAGCGCCCCGGGTCGCCGCCGACGTCGTTGAGCGCCAGCAGCCGCCCGTAGCGGTAGAAGGCGGTGTCCTCGACGCCCTTGGCCATGATCGCCGGCGTGGTCTGCTGGAAGCGCGTGACGAACGCGTCCCAGCCGCGCTCGGCCAGCAGCAGCACGCGCTGGAGCGACTCCGGCAGCCCGGCCTTGCGGATCGCCTCGCGGTCGGCTTCCTCGACCAGGCCCGACCACGGCTCGACGTAGGTGCGGTAGACGGGCAGCGAGGCCAGCGTGCGCTCGAGCCCGCCGACCTCGCGCGGGGCCTCGCGCCGCAGCCGGCCAGCTCGGGTGCGAACGGCCCGCGCACCTGCTCGAGCTTGGCCTCGAACGCGAACTCGCCGAACGGCCGGTCGTCGCCCGACAGCTCGACCCACAGGTCGGTCAGCGGCGCCTCGCCGGCCGGGTCGACGAACAGCGCGGCGACGTCGTTGAGGAACTCGTAGCCGACCGTCCCCTCGACCGGCCAGTCGCGCAGCGGCTCGCCGGGATCGAGGATCTTCTCCACCCACACGTGCCGCGCGCCGCCCTCGCGGAGCCGCCGCAGGTAGCCGGCCGGGTCGGCGAGCCCGTCGGGATGGTCGACGCGCAGGCCGTCGACCGTGCCCTCGCGCGCCAGCCGCAGCGCCAGCCGGTGCGTCTCCTCGAAGACGTGCTCGTCCTCCTGCCGCACGGCGGCGAGGTGGTCGACGTCGAAGAACCGCCGGTGCCGGCCGGTCGCGCTCGTCGAGGTCGAAGAAGCGCGAGCGCAGCGCGGGGTCGGCCCAGTAGCGGTTGGCGTCGTCGGCCGCCATGTGGTTCGGCACGACGTCGAGGATCAGCCCGAGCCCGGCGCGCTTGGCGGTCGCCGCCAGCTCGTCGAACGCGCGCTCGCCGCCCAGCTCCTCCGAGAACCGCGTCGGGTCGATCACGTCGTAGCCGTGCGCGGAGCCGGCCCGCGCCTGGAACGACGGCGGCAGGTACAGGTGGCTGACGCCGAGGTCGCGCAGGTAGGGGACGAGCTCGCGCGCCTCGGCGAACCCGAAGCCGGGCCCGAGCTGGAGCCGGTAGGTCGCGCGGAACGTCAATTTTCGCGCTTGAGGACCATCAGCGACAGGTGGGGAAGCTTCAGGTGCTCGCCGGCGCTGGCCTGCACAGCGCCCGGCTCGGCGTCCGGGTCGTCGGTGCGCAGCACCATCGTCCAGCGGCGGCCGAAGCGGGTCGGCGGCAGCTTGAACTCGACGTCCTCGTGGCTGCCGTTGAACAGCAGCAGGAACGACTCGTCGACCACGGGCTCGCCGCGCTCGTCCGGGCGCGGCGATCTCCTCGCCGTTGAGGAACATGCCGACCACGTGCGACTCGTCCCAGTCGCGCTTGGTCATGCGCCGGCCGTCGGGGCGGAACCACCAGGCGTCGGGCAGCCCGGAGCCCTCCTCCTCGGTCCCGTGCAGGAACTGGCGGCGCCGGAACACCGGGTGCGTCGTGCCGGAGCTCGATCAGCCGGCGCGTGAAGTCGAGCAGCCGCTCGCCCGCCTCGTCGACCTCCCAGTCGAACCAGGAGATCTCGTTGTCCTGGCACCAGGCGTTGTTGCTGCCGCCCTGCGTGCGGCCCATCTCGTCGCCGCCGAGCAGCATCGGCGTGCCCTGGGAGAGGACGAGCGTGGTGAGGAAGTTGCGCTTCTGGCGCTCGCGCGCCTCCACGATCGCCGGGTCGTCGGTCGGCCCCTCGACGCCCATGTTCCACGAGCGGTTGTCGTCGGTCCCGTCGCGGTTGCCCTCGAGGTTGGCCTCGTTGTGCTTCTCGTTGTAGGAGACGAGGTCGTTGAGCGTGAAGCCGTCGTGCGCGGTGATGAAGTTGACCGAGGCGAACGGGTGCCGGCCGTCGTCCTCGTACAGGTCCCTCGAGCCGGTGAAGCGCGAGGCGAACTGGGCGGCCGTCGTCTGGCCGCGCCAGAAGTCGCGCATCGTGTCGCGGTAGATGCCGTTCCACTCCGACCACAGGACCGGGAAGTTGCCGACCTGGTAGCCGCCGGGGCCGACGTCCCACGGCTCGGCGATCAGCTTCACCTGGGAGAGGATCGGGTCCTGGTGGATGACGTCGAAGAAGCTGGCCAGGCGGTCGACGTCGTAGAACTCGCGCGCGAGGGCGCTGGCGAGGTCGAAGCGGAAGCCGTCGACGTGGCACTCGTCGACCCAGTAGCGCAGCGAGTCCATGATCAGCCGCAGCACGCTCGGGTGGACGGGGTTGAGCGAGTTCCCGGTGCCCGTGAAGTCCATGTAGTAGTGAAGGTCGTCGGGCATGAGCCGGTAGTAGCTCTTGTTGTCGACGCCCTTGAAGGACAGCATCGGGCCCAGGTGGTTGCCCTCGGCGGTGTGGTTGTAGACGACGTCGAGGATCACCTCGATGCCCGCCCGGTGCAGGGCCTTGACCATGCCCTTGAACTCGCGCACCTCCTGGCCGCGGATGCCGGTCGCCGCGTAGCCGGAGTGCGGCGCCAGGTAGCCGATCGTCGAGTAGCCCCAGTAGTTGGTCAGCCCGCGGTCGGCCAGGAACGACTCGTCGGCGATGTGGTGGATCGGCAGCAGCTCGACGGCGGTGACGCCGAGCGACTGGAAGTGCTCGATCGCCGCCTCGGAGGCCAGCCCGGCGTACGTGCCGCGCAGGTCCTCCCGCACCCCGGGGTGGCGCATCGTGAACCCCTTCACGTGCGTCTCGTAGATCACCGTCCGCTCCATCGGCGTGTCCGGGTGCCGGTCGTCCTCCCAGTCGAAGCGGTCGTCGATCACCACGCTCTTGGGGATGGCGAGCGCCGAGTCCTCGTCGTCGCGCTCGAAGTCGGCGTCGTCGCCCGCGTCCGGAGTCCGGGATGTAGGGCAGCACGTTGCCGCGTTTCCAGCGGACCTTGCCCTCGATCGATTTGGCATACGGGTCGATCAGGAGCTTCGCGGGGTTGAAGCGATGGCCGGCGCGCGGGTCGTACGGCCCGTGCACGCGGTAGCCGTAGCGCTGGCCGGGGCCGACGCCCGGCAGGAAGACGTGCCAGTTGAACGCGGTGCGCTCGGCGACCTCGATCCGCTCCTCGACGTCCTCGTCGTCGAACAGGCACAGCTCGACCCGCTCAGCGTTCTCGGAGAACAGGGAGAAGTTGGTCCCGCTCCCGTCCCAGATCGCGACCCAGGGGGAACGGCCTGCCCGGCCAGACGTCTCGCACCGCGCTCACGTTATCCGCAGCAAGGCGCCGGATAGTGGGGTCAGCGACCACATAACCGGGTTCGAGCGTGACATGGCCGGCGGCGACGACGGGCTCGGCGGTCTCCTCGAGCGGGACGTGCGAGGGGCGGCGCGAGAAGTTGGCGACCAGCAGGAACGGGCCGCGCCGCACCCGCAGCCAGCCGGCGTGCTCGTCGAAGTCGATCGCGTCGGCGTCGCCGGGCGGGAGCTCGCGGCGGGCGCGCAGCAGCTCTGCGTAGAGGTCGGCAGCCTCCGGCTCGCCGGCGCGCGTGAGCTTGGAGGCCTCGAAGGTGGCCGGGTCCTGCGGGTCGGGCACCTCGCGGCCGCGGAACTCGGCGAAGGCGGCGAACTCGCGCCGGCGGCCCTCGCGGGTGGCGGTCGCGATGTCCTCGTCGATGTGGTCGGAGAAGAACTGGAAGGGCGCGGTCTCGCCGTACTCGTCGCCCTGGAAGATCATCGGCGTGAACGGCGACAGCAGCGTGCAGAGCGCGGCCAGCGGGCGCGCCTCGGCCGGCAGGCGGTCGCCGAACGCGCGGTTGCCGACCTGGTCGTGGTTGGCGGAGAAGACGACGAAGCGCTCGGGCGGGACGTCGTCGGCGCGGGCGCCGAAGCGGCGCCGGCGGAACGTGGAGTACGTGCCGTCGTGCACGTGCGGGCGGTGGAAGGCCTTGGCCAGGCTGCGCGACCTGGCCGAACTCGGCGTAGTAGCCCTCGCGGTCGCCGGTGAGCAGCGTGCGCAGCGCGTGGTGGAAGTCGTCGGCCCAGGCGGCGTCGCAGGCCCAGCCGCCGCGCTGGACGTCGCGCATCACCATCGGGTCGTTCAGATCCGGACTCGGCGATCACGAACGCCGGCGCCGTGCGGCGCACCACGGCGGCCACCAGGTGCTCGGGGCTGGAGTCCTTGATCGCGTGCACGGCGTCGAGCCGCAGGCCGTCGACGTGGAAGTCGCGCACCCACTGCTCGGCGCTCTGGAGCGCCCACTCGCGGACGGCGTCGGACTGCTCGTCGTCGTAGTTGATCGCCTCGCCCCAGGGCGTCTCGTAATGCGAGGTGAAGTACGGGCCGAACGCCTTCAGCGCCTTGGTGCCGGACGCGCCGACGTGGTTGTAGACGACGTCGAGGATCACGGCGAGCCCCTCGGCGTGGGCGGCGTCGACCAGCTTGGCGCAGCCCGTGCGGGCCGCCGTAGGCGGAGTGGGCGGCCGACAGGTAGACGCCGTCGTAGCCCCAGCCGTGGCGGCCGGGGAACTCGGCCACCGGCATCAGCTCGATCGCGGTGACGCCCAGCTCGCGCAGGCCGCGCAGGTGCGGGATCGCCGCCTCGAACGTGCCCTCGGCGGTGAAGGTGCCGACGTGCAGCTCGTAGAGGACGAGGTCGTCGATGCCGGGCGGCGCCCAGCCTTGGTCCGTCCAGTCGAAGGCCGGGTCGAGCAGGCGCGACGGCCCGCGGATGCCCTCGGGCTGCCAGCGGCTGCACGGGTCGGGCAGCTCGGCGCCGTCGACCAGGTACGTGTAGTCGCGCGCCCAGCTCCACGACCGCCTCGTAGACGCCGTAGCCGGCGTCGTCGAGCGAGTGCTCGCGCCCGTCCGACGCGCAGGCTGATCCGCTCGGCATTCGGCGCCCACACGCGGAGCTCGGCGCGGCCGTCGCCGAGCGGGAAGGCGCCGAGGCGGCGCTCGAATGGCAGTTGGATGACAGCCACGAGGACCGCATCTTCCCGCGTGGAAAGGTGTTCAAGCCAAGCCATGCAGATGTTCCTCGCCACGCTGCTCGCGACGGTCGCCGTCGCGGCGCCCACGACCCAGCCCGCAAGCAACGTCAGCGCCAGCGCCGCGAAGCTGAACGGAACCGTCGACACGGCCGGGATGGCGTACTTCGAGTACGGCACCACAACCGACTATGGGCTCAACACGCCAGCGCAGGCGGTGACGCCAGGCGCGGTCTCGGCCGACATCTCCGGCCTGACCGCCGAGACGACGTACCACTACCGGATCCGGATGGGCGCGGACGCGGGCGCGGACCAGACGTTCACCACCGCCGCGAACCCAAGGCCGCCGGAGATCTCGAACCAGCGGGCGCGCGACATCGCGGCCGACACGGCGCGGGCGACCGCAACCGTCGACCCGAACGGCAGTGCCACCACGTACCAGATCGAGTACGGGACCACCACGCGCTACGGCAGCGAGACCGCGTCCGCACAGATGCCCGCCGGCGCCACCTCGATCTCCGCCGCGCTGACCGGCCTGCGGCCGTACACGCGCTACCACTGGCGGACGGTGGCCACCAACGCCGCAGGCACCACGCGCGGCGCCGACCGCTCGTTCCGGACCGCGCGTCGCCCGACCGCCGTCTCGCTCTCGCGCTCTCGCAAGACCGTGCCGTGGGGCGGCGACCTGCGCCTCGGCGGCCGCGTCAGCGGCGCCGGCGTGGGCGGGATGACCGTCGAGCTCCAGCAGCAGCGGCCGCAGGACCAGGCGTTCGTGGAGGCGGGCACCGCCCGCACCGGCAACGACGGCGGCTACCTGTTCACGATCCCGAAGCTGTGGGCGACCACCCGATACCGCGTGGTCACGCGCACGCAGGAGGTCGCCACGAGCCCGACGGTCACGGTCAGCAGCCGCGTCCGGGCCGGCATCCGCGCGCGCCTGATCGCGCGCAAGCGGGCGCGCCTCCAGGGCTCCGTGATGCCGGGCATCACGGGCACGGTCGAGCTCCAGCTCTACCGGCCCGGCCTCGGCTGGGACGCGGTGAGGACCGCGACCCTGACGCCGGCCACCGAGACCGTCTCCCGCTACGCGTTCGTCGTCCGGCGGCTGAAGCGCGTGGCGCGCCGCTTCCGCGTGATCGCGCGGCCCCAGCCGGGCACGTACGCGCGCGGCTGGAGCCGGTCCGTGGTGGTCAAGGCGCAGCCGAAGCGGAAGAAGGGCCGCGGCTAGCGCGGGCGAACGTCAACGGCTTGCTGGGTAGGGCGGCTGGAGTGCCGGCGGGTGCGCGGGGAACAACGTGCAAGTGAACGCGGGCGTACGGCGCGGATTGCACGAAACCCCCCGTCTAGGGCCATAACGTGAAATTCGTCGTGTACGCCGGCGTTCAATCGCACGAAACTCCCCGTGCACGCGGCAGCGGGCGACCCTGCCGCCCGCCAACCCATAGGCCAGGGAGGGGGCGGGGTTCCGCCCCTCCCAGCGCATCAGCGCTCCCTGAAGTAGTCGTCCCGGCCGGCGCCGTCGAAAGCGTCCGCTGTTGCGGCAGCAGTTCTTGAAAGCGCCGTCCGGACCCGCAGGGGCAGAGGTCGTTGTTGCCGAGACGCTCCTGCAGCTCCGTCTCGCCGCCCTTGATGCTGCGCGGGCCGCGCTTGACGTTGGTCTCGGACGGGAAAGCCGCGGCGGCGCTTGCTCATCGGCTCAAAACGAGAACTCGTCCTCGTTGTACTTGCGTGCCATCGGAGGTACCTCCTTCCCGGTTGGGTGTTCAAGCGACCTCTCGCCTGACAAGCGAGCGCTCTGCGCAGCTGAGCTACGCCCCCGTGCTGGACGGTCAGTCGATGAAGGCCACGTGCCGCATCGCCTTCGCGCCCTGCTCGGTGTTCATCAGGACGCGGCACCAATCCGGCAGGCGGATCGTCGCGTGATCCGGATGGCGAACCGTGCCCTTCGCGTACACCTCGGGATCGCGCACCATGCGCATCCAACCGCCGTTGCGCCGCTGGTCGGGCGTCAGACGGGCGTAGCGCTCCTCGCTGATCCCGGTCGGTTGCCGGCGGTTGACGTACACGCTGTCACCACCCTGGCGGTACGCGAACTGCATCACGTGCGCCGTCCCGCGACCGCGGGACAGCGGCTCGTCACGCAGCACGAGCACCTCGGGCGGATCGATCCTGACCGTCGGGACGAAGAACCACTCGCCCTGGCGGACGTAGGCCGCGTTGCGACGCCGGAACGGGTCCTTCGGCCGCGTCCGCTCGACCAGAGCGCGCACAGCGGGCGGCTGGAGGGCAGCCTTCGCCGTGGCCACACCGCTGACGCCGCGCGCCGCCTCGGGGACCGCGGCGACGAACCAGTGCCGCTCGTCGTGCCCACAGAGGAACTTGCTCTTCTCGCCGTCAACTCGCGCGAGCAGGAGCAGGTGCCGGTCACGCGGCTGCACGTCGACGACCTCGAGGTCGACGCCTCGGTCGCCGACGGCGAAGCGCAGGTCGAAGTACTCGCCGCGGGCGTCGCTGCGGATATCGATCCGCGGCTCGCCGCGCCACGGGCCCTCGGCCACCTTCAGTCGAGCGCCCACGGCGGCGAAGCGCCGCTCGAGCATCTCGCTCGACATTTTCATCTCCTTTCTCCAAAAATCGCACGCAGACGCACACGCGCGTCTTGCGTGTTTTCCGTTACTTCCAGGTAACAAAAAAGCGACCCATTGGGTCGCCCTCGACTGGCTCGATATGTGCGCTAGCGAGCTAGCGCGCACTCCTCCCTGCGAGGGCTAGGGCCGTGGTGTTGACGGTAATCAGCATGGTGCCGCGCAGCAGGATAGACCTCATACCGGATATTGGCAAGAGCATTTTTGGAGAAAATTCGTCAATCCGTGTCGGGCACGAGCCAGAGCGTGCCCAGCGGCGGCAACGTGATCTCGGCCGAGAACGGCTGGCTCTGCCAGGCGATCGGGCCGGCTTCGATCCCGCCCAGGTTGCCGATGTCGGCACCGCCGTAGAAGCCGGAGTCGGTGTTGACCAGCTCGCGCCAGCGACCGGAGCGCGGCAGCCCGAGCCGGTAGCGCTCGCGCGGGATCGGCGACAGGTTGGCGACGTAGACGATCACGCGCTCGTCGTCGGCCGACTTGCGGGCGAAGGCGAAGACGTTGGAGTCGGCGTCGTTGGCCTCGATCCACCAGAAGCCCGTGTGGTCGAAGTCGAGCTCCCACAGCGCGGGCTCGTCCTTGTAGGCGTGGTTGAGGTCGCGCACCAGCGACTGCATGCCGCGGTGCTGCGGGTCCTCGAGCAGGTGCCAGTCGAGCGAGCGCTCCTCGCTCCACTCGGTCTCCTGCGCGAACTCGCAGCCCATGAACAGCAGCTTCTTGCCGGGGTGCGCCCACATGAAGGCGTACAGCGACCGCAGGTTGGCGAGCTTCTGCCACTTGTCGCCCGGCATCTTGGACAGCAGCGATCCCTTGCCGTGCACGACCTCGTCGTGGCTGAGCGGCAGGATGAAGTTCTCGGTGAAGGCGTAGACGAGGCTGAAGGTCAGCTCGTGGTGGTGCCAGCGCCGGTACACGGGGTCCTGCTGGAAGTACGCCAGCGTGTCGTGCATCCAGCCCATGTTCCACTTGAAGCCGAAGCCCAGCCCGCCGAGGTAGGTCGGCCGTGACACGCCCGGCCAGGCGGTCGACTCCTCGGCCGCCGAGATCGTTCCCGGCTCGCGCCCGTGAACGACCTCGTTGAGCTCCTTCAGGAACTGCACCGCGTCGAGGTCCTCGTTGCCGCCGTACTGGTTCGGCACCCACTGGCCTTCCTCGCGCGAGTAGTCGAGGTAGAGCATCGAGGCCACGGCGTCGACGCGGATGCCGTCGGCGTGGTACTCGCGCAGCCAGTAGAGGGCGTTGGCGACGAGGAAGTTGCGGACCTCGTGGCGGCCGTAGTTGAAGACCAGCGTGCCCCAGTCAGGGTGGGCGCCGCGGCGCGGGTCGGCGTGCTCGTACAGCGCAGTGCCGTCGAAGCGCGCGAGCGCGAAGTCGTCGCGCGGGAAGTGCGCCGGGACCCAGTCGAGGATCACGCCGAGGCCGTTCTCGTGCAGGCGGTCGACGAAGGCCTTGAAGTCGTCGGGCGACCCGTAGCGCGGGGTGGGCGCGAAGTAGCCGGTCACCTGGTAGCCCCAGGAGCCGCTGAACGGGTGCGCCATCACGGGCAGCAGCTCGATGTGCGTGAAGCCCATGTCGAGCGCGTAGGCCGACAGCTCGTCGGCCAGCTCGAGGTAGGTCAGCGAGCGGTTGCCCTCCATCGGATTCAGCCGCCACGACCCGAGGTGGACCTCGTAGATCGAGATCGGGCCCTGAAGTGGGTCCGATTTCGCACGGTCCGCCAGCCACTTCCCGTCGGCCCACGCGTGCGTGGACTCGTGCACGACCGAGGCCGTCTTGGGCGGCACCTCGGTGGCGAAGGCGACGGGATCGGCCTTGAGGCGGATCTCGCCGTCCGGCGCGAGGATCTCGTACTTGTAGTGCGCGCCCGCCTCGATGCCGGGCAGGAAGAGCTCCCAGATCCCGGACGCCCCGAGCGCGCGCATCGGATGCACGCGGCCGTCCCAGAAGTTGAAGTCGCCGACCACGGACACGGCCCGGCCCGACGGCGCCCAGACCGCGAATGCCGTCCCGCGCACGCCGTCCATCTCGTGCACGTGCGCGCCGAGCCTGGTCCACATCTCCTCATGGCGTCCCTCGCCCAGGAGATGCTGGTCGAGCTCCCCGATCGTGGGCAGGAAGCGGTACGGATCGTCGATCGTGACGGTGCCGGCGTCGCCGTAGTCGACTTCGAGCGTGTAGACGAGCGGCAGCTCGGCGCCGTCGATCACGCCCTCGAAGATGCCGCCCGGATGCACCTGCTCGAGCTCGGCGGTCTCGCCGTCGGCGGTGATGGCGCGGACGCCGGCGGCGGCCGGCCGGAAGGCGCGGATGACCGCCCCGCCCTTGGTTGGGTGGGCGCCCAGGACGCTGTGCGGGTTGGCGTGCTCGCGGTGGACGAGCCGCTCGAGATCTTCGGTGGCGGCGATGGCCATGTGGGAAGTGTGCCTACCCGGGCGCGGTCGCGCCGTTAACCACCGACCGCAGGTCGAGCGCGCCTTGTGCGGGCGGTCCAATGCAAACGTATTCCGCGCCGGGTTAGCGTCAGCTCGTCCTGTCACCGGGTCGGGCGGGGCCCGTCAATCAACGGAGTCAACGTGAGCCTTCGCCGTCTCTACCGGCGTGGCGCGCTGCTGTGCGCGCTCGTCGTGCTGACCGCCGGTGCCGCACCGGCCGATGCCGATCCGGTCCTCGACCTCGAGAAGCTCGACGGTCCGACCGCGATCGAGATGATGGAGGACGGCGAGCTCACCTCGGTCCAGCTCACGCGCGCGTACATCGCGCGGATCGCGGCGCTGAACAAGCGCGGGCCCGGCCTGAACGCGGTCACGCAGCTCAATCACGGACGCGCTGAGGGACGCCGCGCTGCTCGACAAGGAGCGCGGCCGAGGGTCACGTGCGCGGACCCGCGCACGGCCTGCCGATCCTGCTCAAGGACCTCATCGACGCGACCGGCATGTACACGTCGGCCGGCAACTACTCGCTGCGCGACTCGTTCCCCGAGACCGACTCCGGGATCGTCAAGAAGCTGCGCGCAGAGCGGCGTCGTGATCCTCGGCAAGCTCGGCCTGTCCGAGTACGCCAACAGCTTCGGCAACCAGCCGTCGGGCTTCTCGAACCTGACCGGCCAGGTGCTCCACGGCTTCGACGCCGACCAGAACCCGAGCGGCTCGTCGTCGGGCTCCGGCACGGCGGGCGCGGCGGCGCTGTCGATGCTGACGATCGGCACCGAGACGTCGGGCTCGATCATCAGCCCGTCGGGCGCGCAGAGCCTGGTCGGCATCCGGCCGACGGTCGGGCTCGTGCCCGCGTACGGCATCGCCCCGATCTCCGCGTCGCAGGACACGGCCGGCCCGATGGACCGCACGTCGCCAACGCGGCGATGACGCTGCAGTCGATCGCCGGCCACGACCCGCTCAGCGACGCGGCGCTACGCCGAGTTCTTCGGGCCCGAACATCCACGCCGTTGCTGCCGCCGCTGCCCGACGCCGCTCCCGGACTACATGTCCGCGCTCGACACGGACTTCGTGCAGCGGCAAGCGGATCGGCTACAACGGCACCTTCGCCGAGGGCACGCCGGCCGAGATCGCGTTCGAGGCGCTGGAGGCCGCGGGCGCGATCATGGTCCCGCGCGCGCAGATCGCGGTCGGCGACCGTGCCCGCGCTGCCCGAGCGGCTACCAGCAGCACAAGAGCATCGACGAGTACTACAAGCGGCTCGGCCCGAACGCGCCGATCAAGTCGCTCGTCGAGGAGGTCGCCGACAACCAGGCCAACGAGCACGAGGCGCTGAAGTTCGGCAACAACGCGCACCTCAACGCGTCGCTGTCCGACGTCTCGCCGGGCGGGGCGAACGAGACCGCCTACCGGGCCGCGATGCCGATCCGCCGCGCGGCCCAGCACAAGGCCATCAACGACATGATGAACAACGAGACGCCCGACGATCCGAGCGACGACTTCATCGCGATCCTCGGCTCGCGTCCCGAGCGGCGCGACCGCGGGCACGCCGCAGATCACGATCCCGATGGGCTACAGCGCGACGCAGCGGCGCGCGGTCAGCGTCTCGATCCACGGCAACGCGTACTCCGAGCGCAACCTGATCGGCGTCGCCTACGTGATCGAGCAGGCGACGAAGCTGCGGCAGCCGGCGTCGGAGCTCAACCCGAGCATGTACCGCTGCGCCAAGACGGTCCCGGCGCCGCCGTACGCGTCGCGCGGTGCCTGCAACCCGGACTACGAGACCGCGATGGGCTGGCCGGCAGCCGCGCCGTCGCTGCCTTCTCGCTCGAGACCGAGTCGGTCGAGAGCCTGCAGGACGCGGATGACGGCGGGCACGCTGACCGCGGAGACGCTGACCAAGGCGTACCTGGCGCGGATCGCGCTGACCAACGCCGAGGGCCCGGCGATCCAGGCGGTCCGCTCGCTCAACCCGCACGCCGTCGCGCAGGCGAAGGCGCTGGACGCCGAGCGCGCGTGCACGCGCGGGCCGCTGCACGGCATCCCGGTGCTCGTCAACGACACGATCGACGTGCACGGGCTGCCGACGACGGGCGGCTCGATCGCGCTGCAGCACTCCAAGCCGGCCGGTGACGCAGCGCTGGTGGCCAAGCTGAAGGCGGCCGGCGCGATCGTGCTCGGCAAGACGAACGTCACCGAGCTCGGCGGCCTCTTCGACTCCAACCTGCCCGAGGGCTACTCGTCGCTCGGCGGCCAGGTGCTGCTGCCGTCCGACACCGACAAGACGCCGGCCGGCTCGTCCGCGGGCTCGGCCGCGGCGACGGCCTCGGGCCTCGCGGCGCTCACCGTCGGCATGGAGACCTCGACCGACTCGGCGCAGATGATCGCGCCGGCCGGCGTCGCCGGCGTCGTGGCGCTCAAGCCGACCGTCGGGCTCGGTCAGCCGCGCGGGCGTGCTGCCGGTGGCGAGGTCGCAGGACTCGCCGGGCCCGATCACGCGCACCGTGTACGACGCCGCGCTCGCGCTGTCAGGCGATGACGCGGCGAGCGACTACGCCTCCGGCGCTGTCGCCGGGCTGCGCTGAGCGGCAAGCGCGTCGTCGGTGATCAGCAGCACCGCGGCGCCGTACCCGGCGGCTGTCAGCACGATCCAGGCGCTGGGCGCGGTCACGGAAGTCAAGACCGTCGGCACGCCGAGCCCGAACCCGCCGAGCATCGTCCTGCGCGAGTTCGAGCGCGACCTCGACGCGTACCTCGCGGGCGTGTCCGGCGGCGCCGGCTCGCTCGAGGAGATCATCGACTACAACGAGGCCAACCCGGTCGAGGGCCTAAGTACCAGCAGCGCGAGCTGGTCGAGGCGGCGCGGTGCCGACCTATCGACGTACGAAGCGGACAGGGACGCCGGGCTCGGCGTCGAACCGCGGCGCTGATCGACGCGCTCCTGGACGGCGCCGAGGTCGTCGATGGTGCCGACCGGCAACGCGCTGGTCGGGATCGCCGACCGGGCCGGCTACCCGGTGCTCACCGTTCCGGCCGGCTACGGCACGGGCGGCGCCGGCCGCAACCCGATCGGCGTGACGTTCGTCGGCGCCGCCGGCAGCGAGGCGAAGCTGCTCGCCGCCGGCTACGCGTACGAGCAGGCGACCAACGTGCGGCTCGCGCCGAGCTGGACGAACCCGAGCATGTGGCGCTGCGTGCCGGGGAGCACGTTCTTCTCGCCGCACCACTGCCACCCGGGCGACCTCGAGAGCGACACCGCCGCGGGGCCGACCGAGACGCCCGTGGCCGTCGACGTGGGCGGCACCGTTCCCGCCACGCTCGCGCTGTCGGTCTCCGGGCCGATCTCGTTCGGCGCGTTCACGCCCGGCCTGCCGAAGCTCTACCTCGCCTCGGCGTCGGCCACCGTGACCTCGACCGCCGGCGAGGCCGCGCTCACGGTCTCGGACCCGAGCTCGACGGCGACCGGCCGGCTCGTCAACGGCGCCTTCGCGCTGCCGCAGGCGGTGAAGGCTGCGGCGGAGAGCGGGCCGTACGCGGCGGTCGGCGGCAGCGACAGCCCGACGCCGCTGCTGAGCTACTCGGGCCCGGTCAGCAACGACGCCGTCTCGCTCTCCTTCCAGCAGGCGATCGGAGCCAACGACGGACTGCGCACGGGCACCTACCGCAAGACGCTCGTGCTTCACGCTGTCGACGACGCAGCCGTAGGGACAGGGATGGGGCGCCGGCTCCGGCCGGCGCCCTACTTCTGCTGCACCGTGTAGCGGACCGTCTGCGCGACGATCTCCCCGTCGCGGAAGATGAAGGTGTCGATCCCGTCGTCGACGCGCGTGTTCGCCGAGTCGGCGCTCCACTCGATGAACAGCAGGTCGCCCTCGAAGATCTGGGTCGGCACGGCCCACTCCGCCGACGGCACGTCCTCGAGCAGCTGCACGAAGCCCTCGCGGACGCCGTCCTTGCCGCGCCGCACGCCGGCGGGCGTGATGAACACGGCGTCGTCCGCGTAGTCGCTGACGATCCCTTCGAGGTCTCCGCGCGATCAGCACCTCGGCGTGGTGCGCGAAGACCTCCTGCGGCGTGCGAGCCATCTCGGACCCCCTCGGGTTCGTTTTGAGCGGATGCTATGCGTCAGTCACGCATCCGGCGACCCTGCGCGTACGAGCCGAGGTCGATCACGAACGCGAGCCCGACGAAGAACCACTCGAAGCCGGTCACCTCGCGCCCCGCGCCCCAGTCCCAGAACGCCGCGTAGGTGAGCGTCGTCCAGGGGAGCAGGATGAACCCGAGAAACGGGATGAACCAGCTGTCGAACGCGCGGCTCAGCAGGTCGCTGAAGATCCAGAGGAGGATGAGGGCGAGCCGCGGCGAGATCAGCGCGATGAGGACGAGGAAGCAGCCCATGGGCCGAGTCTCCCGGGTCGCGGCGACCGCGTCCAGTCAGCCGTCGAAGGTCCAACGGGTGGGCGATCCGGTGAAGTCGTCGTGGGCGATCCCGAACGCCCACCGCGGCAGCACCCGGATCGTGGCGTTCGCCGCCAGGAACTCGGCCGTGATGCCGCCGTACTTGGCGCTCATCAGTTCGGCGACCCGCGCGATCTCGTCCCGCTCGTCCGTGAGATGCGCGGTGCCCTCGACGACCACCGGCTCGTTCGCGTCCTCGGTCGTGACCACACAGCGCGGGTCGGCGGCCAGGTTGCGCGCCTTGCGCGACCGGCGGCCGCTGCTGAACCAGAGCGCCTCCCCGTCCCACACGCCCCAGACCGGCATCGAGTGCGGCCGGCCGTCGGGCCACAGGCTCGTGACCCAGTAGTTGCGCGACGCCGTCAGCCGCTCCTCGGCCCACGACCACGCCAGCAGCCCGCTCCCCTCGTCGGGCCCCTGGATGCCGTAGTCCGGCATGTACGGTCGGCTCGCCCGCGGCATCACTGGTCGGCTTCGTAGGCCGCGATCAGCCGCTTCGGCGCGCGTAGCCGCCACGCGTCCTCGATGAGCTCAGCCAGCTCGACCGGGTCGACGACGTCGAGCCGGACGAGCACGTACGGATACCCGTCGTAGTGCGGCGTGGAGAAGTACACGTCCGGCCGGCCCTTGAGCAGCGCCTCGCGGTCGGCGAGGTCGATCACGCGCATGACGAGCGCATCCGGGTTGGTCCGCAGCCGGCAGATCATGCCCTTGTTCCGGACCTTCATCGCCGGCGTGCCGAACGAGGTGCCGACCTCCACCTCGGGGAAACGCTGCCCGATCTCGACGACGTCGTCCCACGTGGGCATGGCGCGAACGCTACGGCACTTCGCGCCAGTTGGCCGGGATGCGAATCAGCTGGCGCTCGAGCTTCCAGCCCGGCGGCCGCTTGCTCGGCTCGTCCCACTGACCGCCGCCTTCCAGCCAGCGTGCGCGGGCTCGGCGGACACCTTCGGGACTCGAGTCCTGATAGCCGAACTCGATCCCGCAGCAGGCGCAGTAGCCGAAAGTCGGGTCCTGCCCGTCGCGACCCCACGGCGGTGACGGCTGGCGAAGGCCGCAGACCCGGCAGCGCATGTGATCGTCGTCCTCGGGTGGATAGGCGGGGTCCACGCGGGTCGGGCAACCGAGGTCGGCGCACGGAGCGTCCGGATCGCCGGCGTGCTCGAACTCGTAGTGGAAGCAGATCCAGTGCATCCGCTCGAACGTCTCGTACAAGTGCCGGCTGACCTCGACTGGGCGGCCGCAGCGAACGCAGGTCGGGAACCGCGTCACGCCGCGAGCGCGGTGCCCGTCGCCGGATCGAAGAAGTGCAGCTCGGTGGTGTCGACCGCCAGCTCGACGGCATCACCGGCGCCGACCGCGTGCCGCGCGTCGACGCGCGCGACCACCCGGCAGCGGCGGTCGTCGGCGAGCAGTGACATCTCGTCGAGCTGCTCGTCCTCGTCGGCCCGCGTGAGCGTCTCGCTCGAGATGCGCGGCGCGTCGACGCCGAAGATCACCAGGTCCTCGGCGCCCAGCTCCTCGATCACCTCGGCCTTCACGCGCATCGGCGACCCGGGGGTGCCGACCCCGACGTCCTCGGCCGTCGCCGAGGATCACGCGGCGTCCTGCCCGAAAAACGGCGCCGGATCGGCAGCGACAGCCAGTGCTCGCCGAACGCGACCGAGTCGCCGTTGACGTCCGCCTCGACGAAGTTCATCGCCGGCGACCCGATGAAGCCGGCCACGAAGATGTTCGCCGGCCCGCGGAACAGCTTGCGCGGCGTGTCGCACTGCTGGAGCACGCCGTCGCGCATGACCGCCACGCGGTGGCCGAGCGTCATCGCCTCGATCTGGTCGTGCGTGACGTAGACGGTCGCCGTGCCCAGCCGCGCGTGCAGCCGCGAGATCTCGGCGCGCATCGCCACGCGCAGCTTGGCGTCGAGGTTCGACAGCGGCTCGTCCAGCAGGAACGCCTTCGGCTCGCGCACGATCGCGCGGCCGATCGCCACCCGCTGGCGCTGGCCGCCCGACAGCGCCGCCGGGCGCCGCGACACCAGGTAGTCGAGCCCGAGCACGCGCGCCACGTCGCCGACCCGGCGGACGATGTCCGGCTTCGGCATCCGCCGGTTGCGCAGCCCGAACGCCAGGTTGGACTCGACCGTCATGTGCGGATACAGGGCGTAGTCCTGGAACACCATCGCGATGTCGCGCTCGCGCGGCCGCCGCGTCGTCACGTCGCGGCCGTCGATCTCGATGCTCCCGCCGCTCACCGGCTCGAGCCCGGCGATCATCCGCAGCAGCGTCGTCTTGCCGCAGCCGGACGGCCCGACCAGCACCATCAGCTCGTTCTCGCCGATGTCGAGGCTGACGTCGTCGACCGCGCGGACGCCGTTCGGGAAGTCCTTGATCACGTTGCGGATCGCGATGCCACTCATGCGTCGTACCTGCCGAGTTGACCGCGTCGATCGGTGTCGACGTCGGTGGGACGAAGATCGCCGCTGCGCTCGTCGCCGGCGGCGGCCGGGTCCTCGCTTCGACGACGGCCCCGACCCAGGCGGCGCGACCGGGAGCCGACGTGCTGCGCGACGCCGTGGCGGCCGCCGAGGCGATGGCGCGCGAGGCCGCGGACCGCGGAGTTGGAGGTCGGCGGCGTCGGCGTCGGAGTGCCCGAGATCGTCGACCTCGACGGTCGCGTCACGACCGGCTCGGTGATCGACTGGACCAGCGAGGACGTCGACGGCGCGTTCGAGCACCTCGGCCCGGTGACCGTCGTGGCCGACGTGCGCGCGGCGGCTCTGGCCGAGGCGCAGCTGGGGGCGGGTCGCGGCCACGGCGTCGTGGTCTACGTCACGGTCGGCACCGGGATCAGCCACACACTCGTGATCGACGGCCGCCCGTTCGCCGGATCGCGTGGCGCGGCGCTGCTGCTCGGCAGCGGCCCGATCGCCGACGTCGTGCTCGAGGACGTCGCCTCCGGCCCGGCGATCGCCGCCGCCGCGGGCTTTGGCAGCGCCGAGGAGGCGGTCGCCGCCGGCCACCCGGCCGTCGACAACGCCGCTCGGCTGCTCGGCGAGGCGATCGCCACGCTGGTCAACCTGCTCGACCCGGAGATCGTGGTGGTCGGCGGCGGCCTGGGCAGCGCGGGCGGCCGCTACCTCGACCGAGCGATCGAGGTCGCGCGGCCGCGGATCTGGCTCCCGGCCGCTCGCGACGTCCCGATCGTGACTGCCGGCCTCGGTCCGGAGGCGGGCGTCGTCGGAGCCGCGCTGGCCAGCCGCTTCGCGCTGTAACCGGCGCGATCGTTTCGCGTGCGTGAGCCATGCGATCTCACCTGACGTACGCGCGAACGTGATGGCGACCGTCGCCGTCTCCCTCGCCCTCGGCGGCACTTCGTACGCGGTGAGCAAGGGCGACATGGCCGGGTGCGTCGTCCAGGCCGTCTCCGGATTCGGAGACCCGGCGGGCGGCTCGGCCGACTGGGCGATGCCGATGGTCACCGTGTACTCGGGCGGCCCCGAGCACGTCGGCGTCACGTTCCGCGACCACGCGGACACGCCCGTCGATTCGGCGTTCATGATCACGGCGTTCTGCTGACCTCGGGTCCGGCTCAAGCGGGAAGTCGAGGCCCAGCAGACGCCGGGCGCTGCGCGGGCCTCGCTGGGGCACCGCCGCCGGCGCACATGGCTCATCGAGTTCCAGCGCGCTTGGCGGCCGTTGGCTTGAGCCGCACCCACAATTGGCTCAGGCCGGTCGGACCGGACACATCCTTCACGTCCACGTAGGACTGCGCCCGCACGAGCTCGCCGAGCTTCGCGTGGCCGTAGTCTCGAGCATCGAACGCGGCATGAGTCTTGCTCAGGTACGACCCGACCTCGGACAGGTTGGACCAGCCGTCGTCCTTGGACGTGCTCTTGATCGCCGTCGAGAGGACCCGCTTGAGGTTGGGCGGCTGCGGTGGCGGCTCTTGGTCATCTGATGCTGTCGAGGCCGCGGGTTGCGGCGCCTGCGTCAGCAGGTCGAGGTAGATGAACTGGTCGCAGGCCGAGACGAACGCCTCGGGAGTGCTGCGGCGCCCGATCCCGTACACGGTCTTCCCCGACTCGCGCAGCCTTGTCGCCAGCCGCGTGAAGTCGCTGTCGCTCGAGACGATGACGAAGCCCTCCAGGTTCCCGTCGTAGAGCAGGTCCATCGCGTCGATGATCAGCGCGGAGTCGGTGGAGTTCTTTCCGCGGGTGTACGCGAACTGCTGCATCGGCTGGATCGCGTGCCGGTGCAACTCGTCCTTCCAGGCGACGAGTTGCTGAGTGGTCCAGTCGCCGTATGCACGCTTGACCGTCGGCGTTCCGTACTTGGCGATCTCCTCGAGCAGTTCGGTCGTCAGGCTCGCCGTCGTGTTGTCCGAGTCGATGAGGACGGCGAGCCGTGTGGCGTCGGTGGCGGTCACCTCTGCATCGTTGCGCAATAACTCCGCGACCGGAATGGGTCCTCCCGACCGACGTCTGGATGACAACGAACCCGACGCCGGAATAGCGCCGCGCCGGCCGGCCGGTTCGCGCGCTGACTCCGATGGAATAAGGCGCCCGCGTCGCCCGTTGAAGAAGCCCGTTGGCAATCCGACGGGAGACACTCATGACGACATCACGTCGCATCCTGATCGCCGTACTGGGCGCCGCGGCGATGCTGATCGCAGCGACCGCGTCCTCGACAGTCGGGGCCGAGGACGCCCAGGCCTCGGTCGAAGGCCGGTCGGCGGCCGCGCGCTGTCTGACGTGGCGGCGACGCTCGCCGACCAAGGCCCTCCCGCAGGCCCGGCCGGCCGTTGTCAAACAGGTGACAAGCTAGTGTCGCGTGTAAGCGACCCGCCACCTAGAGGAGCGTCCGATGAAGTCCGTCACGTGGGAGCAGCTCGACGCGCAGCCGGCGCTCCGCGACGACCTACCCGCCCCGTCGCCGGGCGCCGGCGAGGTGCTCGTGCGCGTGCAGGCCTCCTCGATCAACCCGGTCGACAACGCGATCGCCGCCGGGATGCTCAAGGACATGGTCCCGCACGAGTTCCCTGTCACCCTCGGCCGCGACTTCGCCGGCACCGTCGAACAGACCGGCGACGGCGTCAGTGCCGTCGCGGCGGGCGATGAGGTCTTCGGGTTCGTCCCCGCCATGGTTCCGGCGGTGCACGCCGGTAGCTGGGCCGAGCTGATCGTCGTCGCCGAGTCCGGCCTGACCCGCACACCCGACGGCGTCGACCTCGCCACCGCCGGCGCCGCCCCGCTGGCCGCCGTCACCGCCATGAACTGCGTCGACGCGCTCGACATCTCCGACGGCGACACCGTGCTGATCGCCGGCGCCAGCGGCGGCGTCGGCAGCCTCGCCGTCCAGCTCGCCGCGGCGGCCGGCGCGACCGTGATCGCCCCCGCGCTGCCCGAGGACGAGGAATACGTCCGCAGCCTCGGAGTCACGGACGTCGTGCCGCGCGACGGCGACGTCGCCGCGACCGTCCGCGAGCGCCACCCCGACGGCGTCGATGCCGTCGTCGACCTCGTCAACTACGCGCCCGGGACCTACGACGCCGCGCTCAAGGACGGCGGCCGCGTCTCCTCGGCCACCAACGCCGCCGGCGAAGGACCCGGACGCACCAACGTCATGTCCGCGCCCTCGACCGAGATCCTCAGCCGCATCGCGCGGCACCTCGAAGACGGAACGCTCACCGTCCCGATCCAGGACACGTTCGACCTCGCCGAGGTATCCGACGGATTGCAGGCGCTGGGCGCCACCCACACCCAAGGCAAACTCGCTCTCCGCGTCGCCTGACCCGGCCGCCACCCACCGGAGGGGCGGTTATGTCTCAGGGATTGCGCGCATTGTGGCCTCAGCCACCTTGCGATACGCGCCGCGGCGCGCGGCTGCCGCAATCACGCGAAGTGTCGCGTAGTCTGCCACGACGGCCGTTCGTTGTCGATTTGTCCAACGACCGGGCCGCCGCCCACGGTGATTCGGCGTGCGGCAGAGGGGTCGGCGTCGCTTCCGCCACGCTCGTTGGAGATCTCGCCAACGCCCCCGACTTATGCGACAGCCACACCGGAAGCGATAGTGCGCCGGGGCTTCACCTATATCGCAGTCACGCAATTGCAGAAGAGGGACGACCGCTCGATAATGCGGACCTAGGATTGGTTCGGATGCGCCGAGAACTGCGCTACATGTCTTACACCAAGGTCATGGCCGGTCCGCTTGCTGAGCTCATCCGAAGCGAAATGGTCGGACTCACCTCGGACTTCGACTACTCGTGGAGCTTCACGTACACCAGCTTCAACGACTGCGCGACGCTGCGCCTCGGATTGTGTCGCAACGTCGTGAACCCGGGCGGGCTCGGACCGAACAGGGTGCGCTGGCCTTGAGGTGGCTGCTGGCCATCGTGGCGATGATGTATGGGATCGTCGTGCCGACCACTTCGAGCGCTGACCGCTCGGGGCCCGCCCCGGTACGCGAATACCTTTCGTACTTCAACGAGCCGGTGCCGCCAGACGAAGCGACGACGATCCAGAACAAGCTCCTGGCCTACATCAACGGCGCCACGCCCGGCTCGGAGATCCGTGGTCACATCACCACGATCGGGATACAAGAGATCACGGCCGCGCTCATCAGTGCACACCTGCGTGGGGTGTCGGTGTACCTCGTGCACGACGGGCGGTTCTCGCCGAACGGGAGCTCGGCCCGACGAAGGCGACCGCGAGCAAGGCAAGAGACTCGAGAAGCACCTCGGCACCCGACACAAGTGGTGCTATCAGGACCAGGGAACCGTTGGCCCGGACGCAGACGATCCCACGTCGTGTGTGAGTACGGTGCCGAAGGCGACGCACCACATCAAGAACTGGTACTTCTCGGACACCGTGGTCGACGGCAGGCGACGGACGTATTCGACCTGGGTCACCTCATACAACCTGACCGGTACGAGCAACCGTCAGTTCAACGACGCGTTCGTGGTCAACGGCAATCCCGACCTCTACAAGGCGTACGTCCGGTCGTTCGCAGGTTTCTACAACCAGGCTCGATCGGATGACCTCTACAGCGTCGCGGGCCGTGGTCACCACGTCATCCCGAGTGCCCGCACGGAGATCTCGTACGCGCCGCAGCAGGGCGGCGATCAGGTGGCGGCGGCACTTTCGCGGATCCGTCGCTACGAGCCCGGCTGCAGGCTCAAGGTCGCGAACCTGAGCATCTCTTCCTCTCGTAGGGCGATCATCCGCAACCTCGTGCGGATCAGGGCTCTGGGCTGCCGGGTGCAGGTCGCCTACTCATGCAACCACGGACAAGCGGCGAGCCGGATGCTGGCCGGAGACATCCGGGTCCGTGCACCGACGTCGACGCAGATCCACAGCAAGATGATGCTCTACCGCGGGCGCTACGACGGCAGACCGAACCGCACCCGCGTGTGGGGAGGGTCGCACAATTGGACCGGGCCCTCGCTCCGCCGACGAGACGAGGTCTTCGTCGGAATCTCACGCTTGGGCATCTACAAAAGGTACCGGGATTACTTCGCGGTGATCTGGGGCAAATCGGCAGTCGTTCGACCTTGGTCGCCGCCTTCGGACTGCCGGGAATGACAACGCGGTGCTCAGGTCACGAGGCGCCCATCCTCGATGCGTCCTGAATCCTCCACAGCGAGCATCCCGTGGTCGTCCCAGAGCTGGACCCGAATGAAGATGTCGCGCTCTCCTCGGAAGCTCGGGATCCAGAGGAGCTGGACGGAGCGCTCGTTGGGAGAGGACAATCCGACTGGATCCAGCGTGGGGCCGTCGATGTCCTCTGGTGGTATCCGCGTTCCGTCGGACCAGTGGTACACGTCGTATCGCAGGGTGACATCGCGATGCTTGTGCCCGTCGACGGCAATGCGCACATAGAGCAGCTCGCCTCCGGCCTCCTTGTCGTGATATCGCTTGGCCAATACTTCCTGGCGCTCCGGCGGGAAGCCGCGCTTGATCCAGTCCCCGAGTTTCACGCCGGGCTCGAGGGCGAAGACCGCGACGTCTGCCCCCACACGATCTCGAGGATCCGGTCTGAGATAGGGCGCGAGCTGGAACATCAGGCCCACGACACTCGCTACGAGCGCCACGAGCGCGGTCCCGGCGACGACGCTTCGGGACAGCAGCTGGGCGCCGGTACTACTTGACACGGATCTGCACCACCTTCACGTCGCACCGCTTGACGTCGTGGGTCTTGGAGTAGCCCCAGAGCGTCCCGAGGTACCGGCCCTTCTCGAATGGCCCGCGGACTCGGATACGGCGCGGCCGATCGCGTCCCTTCACGTCGTACTTGAAGCGGTCGCCGACGATGACTCGATTGCGCTCGATCTCGACCGAGATGTTTGCGCGCTTTGCTGAGCTGACGTACCGGAGCGAGATGCGCTTGCGACCCTTGACCTTCAGCTTCTTCTCGGTCATCGGCTTGAAGCTCAAGTTCGAGTAGCGGGAGTCGTAGAGTTCGCATGTCGACACCTGCGACGAGCGAGCATCCTCGCCTTTCCGACGGGTTGCGTCCGCTTGCTTCGCGAACAGCCCGGGCGGTGGGCTGCCCGCTGCAATGTCCACCCCGGCCTCCCGGACGGGGACGCCTGAGCCGACCACGGTTGCGACGGTTCCGTCGGCTGCGAGAGCGCGAATCCGGTCGCTGCCGCGCTCCGCGAACAATACGTTGCCGGCCATGTCGAGGGCGAGCTGGCCGAGGCCGTCGAACCGGAGCGTGAGTCCGGCGCCCCGATCGCCGTTGAACCCGCGCGGTGGCACGCCGGCGAACCTCTCCCTGCTGCCGCCGGGAATCAGGCGATGAATCCCGGCGGCCGCACCGACGAGCACGCTTCCGTCGGGCAGCTGCAGGACTCCGGAGGGCTCTTTGAGGCCCGTCGTCAGCGTCTCGATCGTTCCTCCGGGCTCCACACGCCGGACGTTCTCGCTCCCGGCGTCCGCGATCAGGATCTCGCCCGCGGCGGTTTCGGTGACCTGTACCGGGTGATCAAGTGTTGCCGCCGTCGCCGGACCGCCGTCACCGGAACTGCCTGGGTCTCCGGTTCCGGCCACGACACGGACGTCCCGATTCGAGTCGACGCGGAGCACGCGATGGTGGCCGCTGTCGGCGATCAGCAGGTCCCCGTTCCCGGCGACCGAGACGTCGCTCGGTGCGTCCAGATTCGCCCTGATCGGCGAGAACCGCCCGACGATGGTGGTCACCGTGCCGTCCACGCCGACTTCGCGGATCGCATCGTTGCCCGTATCGGCGACAAGGGCCGCCCCGCGCGCCGTGGCGGCCACGCCCTCGGGACCTCGGAACGTCGTCTCGTCGGCGGCGTCCTCACCCTGCGCCGACCCCTTCGCGCCGGTACCGGCGACGGTCACGATGGTGCCGTCCCTTCGGACCCGGCGGATCACGTTGTTACGGGTATCGGCGATCAACATGCTCCCGTCGCGCGCCACGGCGACATCCGAGGGGGCAGCGAGCTTCGCGCTTGCAGCCGCGTCCCCGTCACCGCACCAGGCACGGGAGCCCGTGGCCGCCACGCAGACATTCGGACTCTTGACCGCCTTCGGCGGGGCAGGGGGCGGCAGCTGGCCCAGGGACACGCCGGCAATCACGAACGAGAGTGCCGCTGCCGACGTGGCGGCGAGCAGCGTTCGTCGTTCTCCGAGCCTCATCTTGATGGCGCTCCTCTGATGAGCCTCCCACCATTGATCAAGCCCTGTCAATGCTCGGCGAGTGCGTATGAGCCCAATGCGAAGCAGCGCTCCGTTCCTTGTCGGAATCCGTTCGCGCGCGCTCGCCAGCACCAGCCCGGCGTCGCTGGACAGACTGCTGCTTCTCCATACAACCCAGGACTGAGAGGCTCCCGCAGGAACGTCTCGATGCGCTGCCGCTCTGCGCGACGAGCAGCGCCGCGCTCGCGGTCGATCAGAGCCGCAGCGAGGTGCTGACGGGGATCATGGGCGCGCGTCGGGCGTGGACGGTTTCGATGATCTCGCCGCTGTCGATGCCTTGCAGGTAGACGGAGGTGATGCCGAGGTTGCTGTGGCCGAGTTGGCGCTGGATGACGATCAGTGGAACGCCTTCGCGGGCCATCTCGACGGCGTGGGCGTGACGGAGCTGGTGTGGCGCGAAGCGGCGGCGCACTCCGGCCGCGGCGGCGGTGCGCCGGAGTTCGGCGCGTGCCGCGGCGGGCGACCAGTGGCGTCCGCGCGTCGCGCCGTTGATGCCGCACAGCAGCGGACCGACCGGCAGCTCGCGCCGCATGTCGAGCCAGGGCTGAAGTTGTTCCCATGCCCACGCGTCCATGCCGACCTCGCGGCGGCGCCCGCCCTTGCCGCGCCGAACCACCAACGAGCCGCGACGGTAATCGAGATCGCCCTCGGCAAGCGCGAGAGCCTCCTGGATGCGGAGCCCGGCTCGCCACATGATCACGATCAGCCCGCGCAGCCGGCGGCCGTGCGTGCGGTCCCCGGCCGTGCGCATGACAGCGATGATCTCCTCGACCTTCGGCGGATCGGCCGGGTAGAGCAGACCCTTGTTGCCTGGAGCGTGACCGGCGTGGAATCCCGGCATGGTCGCCGGCGACCGACGTCGACCGGCACGATCGAGCAGAAGCTCGGACATGATCCTCCTCGGGCTCGTGGACGAGCCCGACCATCGGCGCCAGTCGACGCGCGGCCGACCCGCCCCGATCGCCGCGCTGTCGCTGCCGACACCGAGCAGCGGTCAACGCCGACGCGCGACAAGTCTCGCGTGTGTCATGGCGACAGTCTGCGGACTCGCGCGGTCGCCCGCCCCTGCGGCCCGCGGATAGCGAGCGCCGGTCTCCGGGAGTCCGTGCTCGGCGTCGCAGGGCGGCGTTGCGTTGCGTGCTCGCGAACGACGCGCCGGATTGACCACGTCCTGTGGCGCCCATAGGGTCGTCTGCGAGGCAGCTCATGGTCCTTCATCGATCGGTACTGCTCCTCGCGGTTGCCGCCGGGCTGGTGGTGGGCTGCGGCGAGTCGGACGGCGCCGAGCGCGCGGTGGGTGCGCCACAGCAGGCGGCCGATGCGGCCACGTCGAGCGAGGTCCAGGCGCCGCTCGACATTCGGGGCGGCTATCGCCTCGCCGGCTTTGCGCAGGCCGTCGGGATGCCGCGGTTCAGCTACCCGGTGGTGCTGGGTGCCCTGACAGCACCGGGCGGGGGTGGTGGGATGGTTGTCGCGGATCTGGATGGCGACGGCGACGCGGACTTGGCCACAGGGGGCGGGCCCTTCTCCGGGCCGCCGACCGTCTTGGTCCTGTTCGGTAAGGGATCCGGGAGCTTTGGCACGCGGCGGGCCTACCGGATCGCGCGCGATCCGGCGGCTATCGCGGTCGCAGACGTCGATGCCGACGGCGATCCCGACCTGGTCGCCGCGGGCGAGGATCGCGCCGGGTCGGTATCGGTCTTGGTGAACCGGGGTGACGGTCGCTTTGATCACACCGGCACGTATGCGTCCGGGGCCAGGGTGACCGAGATCGCGGCGGGCGATGTCAATCAGGACGGGACCGTCGATCTGGTCACCGCGCACGACAGCCGTCGACAGCTGATGGTGCTGCTCGGCGAGGGAGCGGGCCGTTTCCGTCTCGACCACCGGTTCGTTGCTCGCCTGTCGATGCTCGCGTCCAGTCGCGGCGACGCGTTCGGGTACGCGGGCGCTCGCGCGACGGACGTCGCCCTCGGGGACCTCAACGGCGATGGCAAGCTCGACGCCGCGCTTGCCACGAGGTTCGGCGGCGGAGCGGTCGTGGTGCGGTTCGGGCGCGACGACGGGTTCTTCGGCGACGCACACACGTACGAGTCGGGCGCGGACCCCACCGATGTCGCGTTGGCCGACGTCAACCATGACGGCAGGCTCGACGTCGCGGTAGCTGAGCACGGCGCCGGCGCGGTCTCCGTCTTCGTCGGCAACGGCGACGGCACGCTGGGCGCCAGACGGGCGTACAGGATGAGTAAGTGGCGTGGGTACGGTGTCGACGCGGTCCATGTCGGCGACTTCGACCGCGACGGCAATCTCGACCTCGCCGCATATGGCACGGACGGCATTGTTGTGCGTCGGGGTGCGCGGCGACGGGAGCTTCCTGCGCGCACAGACCGCAGCGCTGTTGGGCGTTGCCTCCGTGGCCGGCGGAACCGTGGCCGACATCAACGCCGATGGCTGGCCCGACCTCGCCTTCGACCGATGGGACTACGGGGATGCGTGGGGCTATGTGTTGCTCAACTGGACGGGGCAGCCTGCACCACCGTGCGTGGTCCCCGACCTCCGGTACGGCGCCTGGCCTGACGCCATCCGTTACACCGGCTGCCGACGCGGGCACGCCCGCCGCCGCTTTTCGCGCACCGTCCCCAGAGGCGACACGATCTCCCAGCGCCCCAGCGCCGGCGAAGTGCTGCCGAACGGCAGCCGCGTCGACATCGTCATCAGCCGCGGCCGGCGGCGATAGCGACATTCCCGTTGGGCCGACTACCACCATGAACCGAGGCTTTCCCTTGCGGCGCCTTCCGCCACGGCCATGGATCATCGGCGATGGCTTGCGTGCTCGTGACGGCGGCTCAGAGCCGCTCGCCGAGCGGGGCCGCTACGACTCGAAGTAAGCGGAGCGCGACCGCTGCGGCGACTGCCGGTTTCCATGTGACTCCACACTGCGGCGGTGAGCTGCGGCGCATTAACGCGTTGCTGCTCTCGCCTGCCAGGACTCTCCGCGGATCGATCAGCGCCGTGTCGCTCAGCGCGAGAAGGGACGCTGGTTCGGCCGATTGCTATGTGCCGTCGTCGCTCATTGCGAGGGCTCTGCAACAGCGCAGCTCTGTCTCGGTCCGCCAGAGTCCGAGGGACGGTGGGCAGGATTTGTTCGGCGGGTGTCGCCGCGATCACCCCGCGAGGTAGACGGCGTCAGGGGCGAGCATGATGGGCTCGGCCAACTCGACATCGAGGTCGTGAGCCGCTTGTCCTGTTCGGCCGCGCGCCGCTCGGGTAGCGCGAGCTCCACGAACTCGTCCTTGATGAACCCGTCGCGCACGGCCATCGTCACCTCGCGCTCGCGGTGGGCAAGCACGAAGGCGAAGCGCTTGCGGCTCGCTCCCGCCGCGACGGGCCACTCCGGCGTCGAGCGTGTCGCGACCTCGGTCACCACACGCAGGACCAGCTCGAACGCGTCGGGCGCCCCAGGATCGCCGAACGCTGTGCGCGCCGCGACATCGCGCCGCGCGGAAACGCCATCGAGCGCCGGCAGCGGCAGTGCCGGCGCCAGCACCTTGTACGCGTGCGCGGCCCCGCCCGACGAGCCCAGGCCACGGGAACCGCACCAGGTCCGCGAACGAGAGCGCCAGGCGCACCCGCGATCGACCACTGTCAACGCGTCACGTCATGTTTCCCGCAACCGGCGGACGTTAGTCACCGGTCGGTGCCCCGCCCACAGCCCTTACGAGCCTTGTCCCATCCGTTCGCGATCGAGCGGCTGCTCGCACATGACCCTCCTTGGGGGCGGTGGAACGAACCCACGCTTCCTATCGCCCGAGCGGCTTGCGTCGGGCGCGGTCTTTTGAGAGGTTCGGACTGTCGAGCGACAGAAAGGAGTCGTGATGACAGATCGAGCCTTGTTCGTTGGCTTCGGTGCGCCTGTGCGCGGCCGCGAGGAACGTGCGATCGAGGTGTTCGGCGAATTTGTCGAGATGTTCGGGCGCATGCAGTCCGACGGCCGGATCGATTCGATGGACCGTATCGTTGCTCGATCCGCACGGCGGCGACCTCAGCGGGTTCTTCATGGTCCGCGGCAGCGAGGCGCAGTGCGCAGCGCTGGCCAACGACGAGGAGTTCCGTCGCGCGAGCATCGACGCAAGCCTGATCGTGGACAACTTCGGCGTCGTGCCGGCGGTCACAGGCGACCGAGTCGAGCACGAGATGGCGATGTACAGCGAGGCCGTCGCGAAGGTCGGCATCGGCGGTCACGCGCTCGCCGGCGCGCACAACGGCGGCTGATGCACATCACCCGGGGCGCCGCCCCGGCGCCTCGGGCATCCGGCGCGACCACTGCTCCTTCGCGCGACTTCCGAGAGCGCGGCGCGGGCGGCTTCAGCTCTCGCGTCTACCGATTCCGCCTTGGTTCATCAGGGCGCGGAGCCGGCCGCGAAACACGCGCAGTGTCGGATAGTCGAGGACGACTACTTCGTCGGCTCTCGGCTGAGTCTTGCCGACGGCTCGGAGCCGCTTTGCCGCGAGCTCGTCGATGCGCCGACCGCCGTGCGCATATGCGTTTCTCACGACAGCGACTTCGACGACGCCGGCAACGCCCTCGCTGAGAGATTCCCACGTCGAACCGGTTGTCGCGAGCAGCTCTCTGCCCCAGTCCTCGATTCCGCCGAAGTCGCGCGCGTCGCCGTCGAGGCGCTCGACTGCGGCGGTCTCGGCGAGCGCGTAGCTGTGTATGAGCACCGAGGCGAGGAGTATCTCTTCGTCGCGTACCGCGGCGAGATGTTTCGTCAAGGAGACCTTGTAGCTGCCGTGCGTCATGGCGGCCGAGAGCTTGACGTCCTCCGAGGAACGCAGTTCGAGCGACGTCCAGAGGTTGTGCTCTCGAGCGAAGGCAAGGCGCGCACTTTCAAGAAAGCGGGTCAGGCGATCCCACTCGCTCCACACCGGAGCTAGGCCCGGATCGTCAAGTCCCACTGGGGCGCGAGGGCGAGTCGTTTCACAGTCTGCGCATCGGCGCTCGTTGGCCATTCCTTTACCGCGACGGATCGCGATGCAGCGCGAAAACAAGGCCTGGAGAACGCGGGCGGGGCCGAGCGTCGCTTCGCACGACGAGCAGCGCACGCGCTGCCCATTCGAATCAGAGCCGCAGCGAGGGGCTTACGGGGAGCATCGGCGCGCGCTGGGCATGGACAGTCTCGATGATCTCGCCGCTGTCGATGCCCTGCAGGTAGACGCTGGTGATGCCGAGGTTGCTGTGTCCGAGCTGGCGCTGGATGACAATCAAAGGCACGCCCTCGCGGGCCATCTCGACGGCGTGGGCGTGACGGAGCTTATGTGGCGCGAACCGGCGCCGCACTCCTGCCGCGGCGGCGGTGCGCCGCAGCTCGGCGCGTGCCGCAGCCGGCGACCAGTGCCGTCCCCGCGTCGTGCCGTTGATCACGCACAGCAGTGGACCGATCGGGAACGTGCGCCGCACGTCAAGCCAAGGCTCGAGCTGCTCCCATCCCCATCCGTCCATGCCGACCTCGCGACGGCGGCCACCCTTCCCGCGCCGGACCAGGAGCGAGCCGCGGCGTTGATCGAGATCGCCCTCGGTCAGATCGAGAGCCTCCTGGATGCGCAACCCGGCTCGCCACATGATCACGACCAGTCCGCGAAGGCGTCGGCCGTGCGCCCCGTCGCCGGCGGCGCGCATGACGGCGATGATCTCTTCGACCTTCGGCGGATCGGCCGGGTAACGCAGACCCTTGTTACCTGGCGCGTGACCGGCGTGGAATCCCGGCATCGTCGCCGGCGATCGACGCCGACCGGCACGATCGAACAGAAGCTCGGACATGACCCCTCCTCGGGCTCGTAGAAAGAGCCCGACTATCGGCCAGTCGACGCGGGGCCGACCCGCCTCGGCCGCCTGCGCTGTCGCTTCCGATACCGAGCAGCGGTCAAACCCGATTCGTGACGAGTATCGCGCCTGCCTCGTTGCGGCACTCGCTTGCAGCGACGCGCGTACGTCATCCCAACGCCGCTCGTGCGACGAACGGCTAGCGAGTCGCTCTCGCGAAGCGGGATACTCGCCTTTATGAGCTTCCTAGACGCCTATCTCGTCGCTGAGAACTCGATGGGGGCGCCACCGGTCGGCGTCGTACGAAAGGACGGGAACGTCTGGAGGATCCTGCAGTTCGGGATCCCCGCGGATCAGCAGCCCAGCGACGTGTTCGCAACGCGCCGCGACGCGGGCGCCCGCCTAATGGAACTGGCGTCCCGCACATAGCTCTCGGCGAGCCCGTTGGCTGGTCCACCGAGGGCGGCCCATCGACCCGCCGGGCACTGCTCCTTCTGCCTCATTGCGATAGCGACGGTGCTCGAGCTCCGTCCGATGGCAAGCCGCGCTGCGCGGACATCATGCCCATGCATCGGATGCGCCGGGTTCGGCCGAGTCGCACTTTTGTGAGGCGCGAAGGCGACGAAGATCGATGGCTTCCGCGACGCGTCGCCCGGACGCCCGGCAGCAACGCAGCAACGCTAGTGCGCATCATTCTGGGGCTTTGCGCAGGAGGGTCGAGACGCGTTGCCGTGTGACGCCGAAGCGCTCCGCAATCTGCTCCATCGTGAGGCCTTCGGCGTAGAGCGCGCGCGCCTCGGCCCGGCGTACGTTCGATCCACTCCTATCGAGCGCCGTTGAACTCTCGGTGAGCAGCTGCACGATGAGCGGGCCGTCGTTTCTGGAGACGCTCTCGGTGTACGACGCGCCTTTCGAGCGCAAGCGCCGGAGCTGGGCGATTCGCTTCTTGATCAGCGTTGTCCGCTTCTGGTTGTCGGCGAGCGTGTCCTCGAGCGCCGCCAGAGCTTCAAGGAATGGGTCTTGGGCCATGGATCCAGTCTCGAGTTGCGGTTGACAACGGGGCCGTGAGCAACGACTATTGCGGCAATCCCTGTTGCTGCAATAGCTATTGCGGTACTCTACCGGACCTCGGCCGAGTTCGCGTCGCGCATGAGCCGCACGCGAGCGTCAGCGTGCCACCCCGCGTCCCTACGAACCGGAGACTCGCCATGGACCTCATGACACCCACACAGAAGTCACCGTCGATGCTCGTGAGCGCACCATGGCCGGGCGCTCCAGTTCCCGTGGTCCCCAGCAGGAACGTGCGGTCGCGACGGGGCGCAGCGAACGACGGCCGCCGCAACGGCGCCGGCGACGACCGGCTGGCGCGCACGCTCAGCGAGCGGCGGCTGTTCGCGCGCTATCGCGAGCGTGACGATCGGGCGGCCCGCGACGCGCTGGTGGAGCGGTTTCTCCCACTCGCCACGCAGCTGGCGCGACGTTACCACCGGGGCAACGAGCCGCTGGATGACCTCGTTCAGGTCGCGTCCGTGGGCCTGCTGAAGGCCGTCGAACGGTTCGACCCCGCACGCGGTACCGCGTTCTCGTCGTTCGCCGTGCCGACGATCGCGGGAGAGCTGAAGCGCCATTACCGCGACAAGGGCTGGGCTGTCCGGGTTCCGCGCGACCTGCAGGAGCTGGCGCTGCGCGTCGACCGCGCGACCGATCCCCTCTTTCACAAGCTCGGGCGCGCGCCGACTGCGTCCGAGATCGCTGACGACCTGGAGGTCACCATCGAGCAGGTGCTCGAAGCGCACGAGGCGGCAGCCGCCTACCGAGCCGACTCTCTCGATCGCCCCGTCTCCGACGCCGACCAGGACGCTACGCGGGTCGGTGACACGCTGGGCGGCGACGAGCCGGGCTACCGTCAGGCCGAGGACTCCGCCACCGTCGAGTCTATGGCGTCGGTCCTCAGCGACCGCGAGCGGGAGATCCTGAGGCTGCGCTTCGAAGAGGACCTCACGCAGTCCGAGATCGGCGACCGCGTCGGCCTCTCGCAGATGCACATCTCGCGGTTGCTGCGGCAAGCCGTCGCGCGGCTGCGCGAGGCCGCGCAGGTAAGCGAGGAACCGGCATAACTGCGGACACATCCCGAAGGTCCTGCGGCGCGCTCGTTACGGGTGGCAACGGCGGGCTCGGCCGCGCCCTCGGCCGCCTCGGCGCCAGAGTTGCCGTCACACGGCGCGACCCGGCGACGAATTCCGCTGCCCAGCGGCGCACTCCGTGGGCCGTCGACGAGGAGCATCCGCGCGACCAGGCTCCTCCTGTCCCGGCGTTCGCATAGGCAGAGCGCAGGCGTGCTGAGAAGCCGCGCCGCGTTCCCTCGCACGGTCTCCGCTTTCGCAATCGCCTGCCACCGGCATTGCGGCCTGCCGGCCAGGAGTGCCGTTTCGCGCGAGACGGAGCACTCGTGCCAATGGCTGGCGCGCTCGCGAGTTTGCCTCGATGCAGCAGTCCCGCGCCCGGGGTGCGCGGGCTTGCGATCGGGCGAGCAGACCTGCGAGCCTAAGCCGCGTGAGCGTGGTGTGCAGAGCACTCCTTGCGACGCTGGTGGCAGGCATCGGGTTCGGCAGCAGCGCCGCGTCGGCGGCAACCGTCAGCGTCACGCTCGACGCGCGATTTCACTCGTTCAACCAAGTCCGCTATGTCGCGGCCTCCGGTGAGATCGAACGACCTCACCGCTCACTACTCCGCGGACTCCTTGAGCGTCACGGTCACTGATCCGGGCGCGCAGATCACCGCGATCGGATCGTGCAGTTCGCTTTCGAGCGCATTCGGCGGTCTGCACCGCGCCTGATCCACCGCTGTATCCAGCCGGCCTTTCCGTTGCGTCGGTGAGGCCGCTGCTGGGTGACATGGACGACCGCGCCATGACGACCCGGCACCGGCCCGAACGTCTTCGGCGGCATCAATGCCTTCGGTGGGCCAGGCGACGACGTGCTCACCGGCAGCCCGACCGACGACGTCCTTGACGGCGGCGGCGGAACCGACGTCCTGACCGGCGGCGACGGGGCGGACACGTTGACCGACGGCGATCGGGACGGTGCGGCCCCGGGCCTGGGGCCCGATGCCGACACGCTGGACGGCGGACCGGGGCGCGACACGCTGTCGTACTGCACGCCGCACGCGCGGTGTGGTGGTCGACATCGCCACGGACGATCCCGTCGGGGAGCCAGGCGAGCGCGACATCGCGCCCGGCTTCGAGTCGGGTCACTGGTGGCAGTGGCAACGACCGGCTCGGCGGCGACCAGCACGGCAACATCCTCGACGGCGGCAGAGGCCGCAACCTGCTCATCGGCCGCGGAGGCGATGACTCCTGTACAAGCGCCTCTTGGCGCACGGTACGGTGCGGCCGAGGGTTCGACAGTTTGACGCGCACCCGCGCCGCACGCGCGTGCCAGCGAGCTGCGAGCGCGTGTCCATCCGGCTGCCGCGCGGCGCGTGCGTTGACCGTGGAGCGGCGGTGTATCCCTTCCCGCAACGCGAAGACGGCGCGCTGGATTCGACCTGATGTGTCCTGAGATCGACGGATATCCAGAGAACTGCCAAACGACGGTCCGCATCGTCGATCGGTCCGATCAACGACTGCTGGCGACCGGCCGGCTCGGCGAGCCAGCGGCAGTGAGGTCCTGGGCCGCTTCCTGCGTTTGCACCTGACCGCACTCGGACGCGCTCTGCAGTGGCGACCGACCGGCGACAGTTGGCGACCGATCGTCGTCCGTGGTCCGTTGATGGCGAGAACGGCGTGGACGCATCGAGTTCTGAGCGGACTGCGGGCGTCCACAGGCAACGGCACCCTTACGTGCGTCGATAATCGACACGCGAGCGGCCCACGGACCTGCGACCGGTCGCTGCTGTTTCGCCTGCCACCGGCATTGCGGCCTGCCGGCCAGAGAGTGCCGCTTCGCGCGAATCGCGACAGCCGCCGAGCAACCGGATGGGGCTATTGCGTCGAGGCTGCATCGCGCCGAATCCGGCCGACCGGCAGACGCGGCAGACGACGCCTAAAGGTTCCGCGCGGGATAGGCCGATAGCAAGGAACGATCATGAAACGCCCGCTGGCCACTCTCGCGCTCTTGACCGTTCTCATCGTGGCTGCCGTCAGTCGTGCGGACACGGGCGCGACCGGCACTCGTACGGATACGGGCGAGACCGCGGCGAACGGCGTGTGCCATCCGAGCTACGAGGGCGCGTGCCTTGATCGCAACTCGTACGACTATGACTGCGAGGGCGGCAACGGCGACGGTCCCGACTACACCGGCGAGGTCACGGTTGTCGGTGACGATCCGTTCGACCTTGACCGCGACGGCGACGGCACCGCCTGCGAGCCGTACTGGTAGCGCGGCCGAAGGGCGGACGCGCTCGAGCGATCGTCCGCGTATCCGCGGACATCTTCGCGGCGATTTTCAACGCTCCTCGGGTGGGTGGCAGGGGCGGGCCCATTTCCTGACAGGACCCGCCCGCCGTGGCGTCGGTCCCTAGCGCTCCGGGACCCAGACGCGCATCGTCGACAGCCCGCGGTTGCCCCATGCGTGGTACGGGATGAACGTGAGGTCGGTCGGGTGGCCGTCGAACCGGCGGCCGACCGCTCGGACGATGCTCGCGCCGCCGAGGGTGTCGTCCACCCCGTCGTCGGCGAGGCCGTTCGACGCATCGGCTTGGACCTCGGCGAGCGAGACGTCGGCGTCCTGGTCGGTGGACTCGAGGCAGTAGACGATCGGGCCTCGCTCGACGGCTACGCAGCCGCGGACGGCGTCGACGTGTGGGTCGGGCCTCGTCCAGCGGGGGCGCATCGGGAGCTCGAGGCGGACCTCGTCGCCCGGCTTGAAGGTGGCGTCGACGATGGCGTAGCCGGCCTTGACGGGGCGGCGGTGGCCTCGGTCGACGAGCACGGCCTCGTGGGCCCAGGAGGGGACGCGGAGGCTGAGGCGCCACGGTGACGACGGCGTCTCCTCGACGCGGACGATGACCTCGTCGCTCCAGGGGTAGCCGGTGATGACGCGGAGGTGGACGTCGTCGGTGCGGATCGTGGCGGGCATGAGCTGATGGACCTGGATCCCGCCGTCGTCGACCGTGGCGACGTAGCCATGAGAGGCTGGCGAGCGTGCGGGCGACGTTGGTCGGGCAGCAGGAGACGTGGAACCACGGCGCTCGCAACGAAGAGGCGGCGCGCATGTTCTCTGCGTCGGGGTCGGGCGGCTCGCCGGGCACTCGCTGGTGCAGTGGGTTGGCGTAGAAGAAGCCGCTGCCATCCAGAGCGGGCGAGGTGGCGACCACGTTGAACAGCGTCCGCTCGATCTGGTCCGCGAAGCGAACGTCGCCGGTGGCGAGCAGCAGGCGCCAGGCGAGCTGGGCGGAGGCGACTCCGGCGCAGGTCTCCGAGTACGCGCGATCCGGAGGCAGCTCGTAGTCCTCGCCGAATGACTCGTCGGTGTGTCGGGAGCCCATGCCGCCGGTCAGGTAGGTGCGGCGTTCGATGGTGCGCTCCCACTGGCGGATGATGGTCTGGAGGAGCTCCGTGTCGTCCGTTTCGATGGCGACGTCGACGGCGCCGCTGGCCAGATACAGCGCGCGAACGGCGTGGCCTCGGAACGCCTCGGCCGCACGGATCGGCATGTCGTCCTGGAAGTACGCGCGGCCGTGGTTGATGTCGGCCAGCGCCGGTGCGCCGCGACGGTCGACGAAGCGGCGCGCCTGCTCCAGGTAGCGCTCCTCGCCCGTCTCGCGGAACAGCTCCACCAGCGCCATCTCGATCACCGGGTGGCCACACACGCCTTGCTCGGAGAAGGCCTCGCACACGTGATCCGCGGCGCGCCGGGTGATCTCCGTGAACTGGTCCTCGCCGTGCTCCCGCAAGCGCGCGACAGCCGCCTGGATCATGTGGCCGTAGCAATACAGCTCGTGGCCCCATTCGAGGTCGGTGTACCGGTGCTCCAAGCCGCGGTGGCCGAAGCGCGTGTTCAAGTACCCGTCGTCCTCCTGGGCATCGGCCATCCGCACGGCGATGTCCTCGATCTGCGCGTCGAACGACCCGTCCCAGGCCATCGCCTCGACCATCTTGTAGACGTCCGAGTCGGCGAACTCTCGCCCGCGCTCGCCGTGCGGATCGCGGAAGTTGTCGATCCAGCCGAGCCTCGACTCCCACGAGAAGCAGTGCGGGATGAGCTTCGACGTGTTCAGCTGCTGGCGACCGCCCCAGAAGCCGCCCTCGAGGCGGACGTCCGGCAGCGGTCGCAGAACACCGCGAGAGGGAGTGACTACTTCAGCCACGGATTGCTCCTGACGTGAAGCCCTGCACGTAGTGCCGTTGCAGGACGAGGAAGAGGATCACGCACGGCACCGCCATCACCATCACGCCGGCCTCCAGCGCGCCGTAGTCGATCGCCCCGAACGACCGCTCGCGCATCGCCACCACCGCCACCGGCAGCGTGAACTTGGAGCCGTCGCTCAACAGGATCAGCGGGGCGAAGAAGTCGTTCCAGGAGGCGAGGAACGCGAACAGGCCGACGGTGATCAGCCCGGGCCGCACCGCCCGCAGCAGGATCCGCCGCAGCGCCGAGAACGACGTGCAGCCGTCCACCAGCGCCGCCTCCTCGAGCTCCCGCGGCACCGCCTCGAACGAGTTGCGCATCATGAAGATCGCGAACGGGAGCTGGAACATGATCAGCACCAGGCTCAGCCCGACCAGCGAGTTCTGGAGGCCCAGCTCCCCGAGCACCACGTACAGCGGGATCAGGATCGTCGCGTACGGGACCATGAGGATCGCCAGCGTCGCGAGGAACAGGATCTCCTTGCCGGGGAAGCGGAAGCGCGCGAACGCGTAGCCGCCCAGCGCCGACGTCACGAGCGTCCCGACAACGGTCATCAACGACACGGCGGCCGTGTTGCGCAGGTACGTCGCGATGCCCTCGCCGTACTCGGCCATCGCGGTGTAGTTGCCGAACCCGAAGCCGCTCTCCTGGCCGCTCCCCGCCTGCCCCTGGAACGACTCGTAGCCGCCCCACAGCAGCGGGAACAGGAAGAGGATCGACAGAGCGGCGCCCGTCGTGTACCAGCCGGCCCTCATCGGTCCCTCCCGAGCACCCGCAGCTGGACCACGTTCAGCAGCACCAAGACGATCAGCAGCAGCACCGAGATCGCCGCCGCCGAGCCGAGGTCGAAGCGCGTGAAGCCCTCGCGGAAGATGACCATGACCATGCTCACGGTGCTCCCGTCCGGCCCGCCGCGCGTCAGGATGAAGAACTGGTCGAAGGCCAGCAGCGAGCCCGTGATGCTCAGCACCAGCATGAGCGCGATCGTCGGCCGCAGCAGCGGCAGCGTGATGTAGCGGAACGTCTGCCAGCGGCTCGCGCCGTCCGACCGAGCCGCCTCGTAGACGTCGAGAGGTATCGACTGGAGCCCGGTCAGCAGGATCAGCATGTTGAACCCGGCGAAGCGCCAGATCACCATCCCGATCGTCGAGAACAGCGCCGCGTTCGGCGTGCCCAGCCAGTTGATCGGCTCGTCCGCGATCCCGAGGTTGATGAGCAGATCGTCGAGCGGCCCGCTCTGGGTGTAGAAGGCATAGAACAGCAGCGAGGCGGCCGCGAAGCCCACGACGCCGGGCAGGAAGTACGCCGTCCGGAACAGGCCGACCCCGGGCCGCGCGTTCTGGACCGACAGCGCCAGCGCCAGCGCGATCCCGGACAACAGGATGGTGGTGATCGCCGTGTACTTCAGCGTGAACGTCACCGAGTCCAGGAACAGCTGGTTGTCCGGGATCTTCGTGAAGTTGTCGGGGAAGTTGAACGTCGGCGAGCCGAGGATCCGCCAGCGGTTCATCGACATCCAGAACACGACCACCAGCGGCACCAGGAAGAAGACGACGACGATCACCGCCGTCGGCGCCGCGTAGAGCATCCCGACCGCACTGCGCCGGCGCGCGAGCGAGCCTCGCGCAGGGGCGCGCGTGACCAACGCGTCGATCGCCGCCCGCGTGGTCACGCCGCCCCCGGCCTCACTGCTGGGCCAGCGAGGCCGTGATGGACTCCTTGCCGCTCGAGAGCGCGCCCGGGACGTCGTCGCCGTAGACGGCGTCGCGCGCGACCTTCAGCCACGGCCCGGTCGGGTCGTTGTAGGTGGCGCCGAAGTTGAGCGAGTACGGCGTCTCGCCCTTGGCCACCAGCTCGTTGATCGTCACCACGCGCGGGTCCTCGGCCGAGTACTTGTTGTCGGCCAGGTCGGTGCGGCCGACGACGTCCTTGTTCTTGGCCAGGATCTCGACCTGCGCCTCCTCGGACAGCGTCCAGGCGACGAAGTCCCACGCGGCGTCCGGCTTCTCGGTGGTGGCGCCGATGCCGACCACGTCGCCGCCCACGAACGTCGACTCGCCGCCGTCCGGGCCCGGGATGGGCGCGACGCCGATGTCCATGCCCTCCGGCATCAGGCCGAGGGTGGTGGAGGGCATCGGCATGACGCCGACGGTGCCCTTGGGGAAGACGCCCGTCCACGTCGGGCCCGCCTCGGTCTTGTTGCCGGGCGCCACGACGTCGCCTTCTCACGAGGTCGTTGTAGATCTGGAAGGTGGCGGCCATGTTCGGGTCGTCGATCGTCGACTCGGTGCCGTCCTCGTTCATGATGTCGCCGCCCGCGGCCCACACCGACGGCCAGAAGGTGAAGACGAAGCAGCCGGGGCAGTTGCCGCCGAAGAAGGTGCCGTACGTCTTGCCGCCCACCTTCTCGCGGATCGTCTTGGCGTGCTCGGCGAACTCGTTCATCGTGGTCGGCGGCGTCTCGGGATCGAGGCCGGCCTTCTTGTACAGGTCCTTGTTCCAGAACAGGACCGACAGGTCGAGCGTGTGCGGGACCGTGTACTTGGCGTCCTCATAGGTGCCGAGCCGCATGTGCGCCGGCGCCAGGGCGTCGGCGAAGTCGAGCGAGTCGATCCGGTCGGTGATGTCCAGGTACAGGCCCTGGGAGGTGTAGTTGGGCGCGTAGATGACGTCCGACGCGAAGACGTCCGGCAGGTTCTTGCCGCCGGCCGCGGCCGCGACGCGCGCCTGGTAGTTGTCGGTCGGGATGACGGTCAGCTCGACCTGGTTCTCGTGGCTCGAGTTGTAGGCCTCCACCAGCCGCTCGCTCTGGGTCTGGGTCGCCGCACGCGTCCACATCGTGATCGTCTCGCCGGTGTCGCCGCCGTTCGACGAAGCGCCGCCGCCGCCCTCGGGCTCGTCGTCGCCGCCGCAGCCGACGGCGAGCGCGAGGACGGCGCTCGACGCCAGTGCGGCCGCCACGCGCCATGCCTTGGAACTCATTCGCTCTCCTCCTCCTGGGTCATCACGGCGTCGTGGTCGACAACGTGAAGGTCAGTGCCTTGCTGTAGGTGCCGGTCCGCAGCGGCTCGTTCGCCGCAATCGACTGCCGCAGCGCGATCGACACGGCGTCGTTGCTGACCGGGCCGTCGTAGCTCCGCAGCACGAGGGCATCGCCCCCGACCGGCGCGCCGTTCGCGTGCACCGGTTCCCGCAGCGCGAACGAGCCGTTGACAAGGCTCCCGTTCCCCACCGGGTCCCTCACCGTCAATGTCGCCTCGCCCGCCGTCGAGATCACGTTCGCGCCCAGGGTCGTCTCGTAGTCGCGCGCGACGCCCGGCGTGAAGGCCCCGAAGGTCGCGGGCCCGCCGATCGTCAGCGCCAGCGTGGCCGGCACCTCGCCTCCGACCTCGCCGGGCTGCTCCACTGCGACCGGAGCGAAGAGCTGGAGCTCCTTCACCCCGACCCCGTAGCCGGTCGTCGGCGTCACCAGCACGCGCCAGCGCCGCGCCTCCACCGCCGGGAAGTCGGCGCGGTTGTAGTTCGGCGACGGCCGGCTCTCGCGCGCGGCGTCGACCCAGCCCGACCCGTCGTGGTACTGCACCACGAACGACGGCCGGCTCGCGGTAGGTGTTGCCCCCCGACCCCGAAGTTCTTGTTCGAGTAGACGTAGAGCTTGGCCACGTCGACGCGCTGCGCGATGCCGAGGTCGACCTCGAGCCAGTCCTCTGCGTTCGGCGAGCCGAGCGTGCCCCAGATCGGGTTACGGGCGATGTAGCTGCCCTGCTGGATCGGCAGGCCGCTGATCGTGGCGCCGTCGACCGCGTTCGCGGGCGCCGTCGCCTGCAGCGCCGGCGCCGTGGTCGTGAACGATGCCGTGGCCGGCTTCCCCTCGGCCACGTTGAGCGCAGGGCTGCCGAGGTCGACGCCGGCCTTCTGGAACATGTCGACGACCCGCGCGTTGCCGGCCAGGCGGATCTCGGTGGCCTGCTTGACCGAGCGGCCGGCCGAGAACAGCACCGCGGTGTCGCTGCCGTCGAGCACCGAGACCGTCCCGCCGTCCCAGCGCACGTGCGCGAGATCGTCGACCGTGAACAGCCGCTCGCCGTCGAGGTAGGCCGAGTAGCCCTCGGGCGCGCCGTAGTGCTGCGTGCCGTCGCCGGGCTTGTCCCACACCACCGTCAGGTCGGAGCCGTGGTAGCTCAGGTTGTTGACCGTGAAGCGGTCGTAGCCGACGTCGATCGGCCACAGCTCGATCGCATCGTCCAGGCGCGGGCGCACGCCGGCGATGTCGTCGATGATCATGAAGTTGTAGGCGCCGAGGATGTTGTGGTGGATCCCCGAGCGCCCCAGCGTCTGGTTGGTCGCGTTCCAGTTGAAGAAGAACTCGTTGTTGTCCGGGTAGCGGTTGTCGCCGCTCACGTACTGCGTCCAGGTCAGCCACTCGAGCAGCTTCCGGTACATGTCCGGCGTGACGTAGTCGCTCGGGTAGTCGCGCAGCGCCTTGGCGTAGAGCTGCGCCTGGAGCGTCGAGTTGATGTTCGAGAAGTTGTTGCTGCCGCCCTTGCCGGCCGCCACCGCCTCCGCCTTGTCGCGCTGGTTGGCGGTGTAGAACGGCATGATCGGGAACTCGTCGCGGTCGGCGAAGAAGCGCAGCGCGACCCGGTACTTGTCGCTGTTCGGGACCAGGCCCTCGGTGAACGGCGAGAAGTTCTGCTGGTCCTTCCACGGCACCAGCACGCCGCGCGCGACGTCGCGCTGCTTGAAGACCTTGCCCTCGGCGGTCGAGGTCTGGATGCCCATCGTCCCGTCGCGCCCGTTGCCCGAGGAGTCCACGGCGGTGGGCCCGTTCGCCTCGTCGAACTTGTAGGAGACGACGTTGCCGGCGCCCGGCGCCGTCTGGAGCGCCGTGACCTCCTCCGCCGTCAGCGCGCGGTCGTAGATCTGGAAGTCGTCGACCGTGCCGTTGAGGTTCGGGTCGGCGTACTGGGAGCGGCCGATCCAGTTGTTGGTCGTGTTGCCGAGGCTCGACGGCCGCAGCGTCATGTTGGCGTTCATGCCGACCTGCGCGCCGTTGACGTACAGGCGGCCGGTGGTCCCGCTCAGCGTGACCGCGAAGTGGGTCCACTGGTTCGCGGGCAGCTGGCGCGGTGGCGTTGATGACCTGCTCGGCCGCTCCACCGCCGCCGGTGGTGATCGCGAACCGCGGCGCGTTGCCGGCGCTCACGGTCAGGAACATGTTCACCTGGGTGCCGGTCCCGAAGTCGAACACGCGCGCCCACGTGTTGACCTGCGCCGGGTTGACCCAGGCCGAGATCGTGAAGTCGTTCAGGTTCGAGGTGATGCCGTTGGGCAGCGACACGTACTGCGCCGACGTCGCCGAGCCGCACCGCGTTGCCGAACTTGCCCGCGACGCGACCGACCTCATTGGAGCCGGGGTCGGGCTCGAGCTGGTCGTCCCACAGCAAGGTGAGGATCGCGTCCTTGATGTCCTCGGCGATGGCATCCATCTCGGCCGCCTTCGCGTCCTTGCCCAGCAGCGCATAGGCCTCCGCCGCCGCCTTGGCGCCCGAGTACCAGAACGCGCTCTCGGTCCGGTCCTGCGCGCCGCCGAACCAGGCCAGCGCGACGGCGTCGGCGTCGTTGCCGGTCAGCGCGCCGGCGCCGTAGGCGATCAGGCGGTTGCCGTTGCCGTCGTACTTGGCGAGCTGGCCCTTGACGTCGCACTCGGCGTAGCGGGCGAAGCGCTCGATGACGGCGCGGTCGCCGCCGTGGACCTTGTAGGCGTTCCACGCCTCGCGCGCGATGTACTGCTCGTAGGTGTTGTTCCAGTTGGCGGTGTTGCCGGGGTTGTCGGTGAACGCCGTGCACTTCGACGTCTCACCCGAGGACACCCAGTTGCCGTAGCTGTAGAGCGGGTCCCTGAAGTACTTCAGGTCCTGCATGTGCATCGGCTGGGTGAGCTGGATCGCGTTGTTGTAACCCAGCACTCCCTCGATCGAGACCGGGAACTGGAAGTCGTTGCCCGGGATGTTCGCGTCGACGTGGTTGTACCGATTGAGGAACGTCCGGTAGTACGCCATCTTCTTGACGTTCTCGTCCGGGACGTCGATGTACGGGACGTTGTCGACCCACCAGCGGTTGTACTCGCGCACCTGCGTGGCGATGGCGGTCTCGGGGTCGTGGCCGCGGAAGCGCTCGTAGTCCGCGTTCGAGCCCGGCAGCTCCTTGGTGGTGGCGCCGAGCAGCACCTTGAGCGTCGTCGACTGCCCGGGATCGAGCGTGACCGTGCGCGTGAGCGTGGTCCCGCTGACGGCGAACCCGTCGCCGCTGAGGCGCGGCGTGATCGTGGTCAGGCCGTACCGGGCCGTCACGGTGCCCGTGAGCTCCGAGCCGAGTGCCGCCGGCATCGTCGCGATCGGCGAGCTGACGATGAGCGTCCTCGTCGTCGGCTCGGCGCCGGTGTTCGTGAGTGTGAGCACCGTGACGGCCACGTTCTCGTTGGTGATGAACTTGCGCTGGGCGACCCGCAGCCCGGTCGCCGCGTGGACGCTCGACCAATGGCTCGGGTACTGCCGCCGCTCGGCCGTGACCTCGTCCAGCGTCGCTCCGTCGACGGCGACCGTGAACAGGTTCTGGTTGTTGCGTGGTCGGGCCGCTCGCGATAGGCGAAACCGCCGCCGAAGCCGAGCTGCGTTCCGCTGGTGGGTGTACATGTACAGCGCGCGCCCGCGCGTGTAGAGATGCGAGTCCTGGTTGCTCAGGAACGACCGCTCGAGCATCCGGTCGAACCAAATCGGATCGGCGTCGTAGATCGCCTCCAGGCGCGGGGCGGACGGGTCGTACGCGCCGGGCTCCGGCGGCACCGGAGTGGGCGAGCCGGCGTAGGTCGGCGTGCCCGGATCGATGTCGGGCGGCATGCCCGGCTGGTAGTCAGCCGACGCCGCCGGGGCGGACAGCAAGCCGACCGCCACCACCAGCACCAGCGCACGCCCCCTGCGACTGTTAGCGCTAACAGTCATGCCCGGTGCGCTCCCCCAGTCCTCCCCCCGAAACTTTCGCACGGTTGACGCGATGTTAGCGCTCACGGCAGCTACGTCAAGCCAGTACCGGGCACTTGACCGGTTTGCTGTGAGCGCTAGCATGCGCCCACGCCGCCGACGGGAGCGATGTACTGCGACGATGTCGACCGAACCTATGAGCTCGCTCGCGAACAAGACGCCCAGACCGCGCGCGGTCGTGATGGCGGACGTGGCGAAGCTCGCGGGCGTGTCGCTCCAGACGGTCTCGCGCGTGATCAACGACAGCCCGCACGTGCGCGCGGCCACGCGCCAGCGCGTCGAGGACGCGATGCGCAAGCTCGAGTACCGGCCGAACCCGGTGGCGCGGGCGCTGGTCACCGGCCGCTCGCGCACGCTCGGCGTCGTGAGCTTCGACACGACGCTGTTCGGCCCCGCCTCGACCCTGTTCGGGATCGAGCGCGCGGCGCACGACGCGGGCTACTTCGTGAGCATCGTCAGCCTGCGCTCGCTGACGCGGTCGGCGGTGCTCGACGCGGTCGAGCGCCTGCGCGCGCAGGGGGTCGACGGCGTGCTCGTGATCGCGCCGACGGAGACGGCGACCCAGGCGATCCTGCACCTGCCGCAGGACGTGCCGGTGGTGGCGACCGAGGCCGGCCCTGGCGAGTCGGTCCCGCTGGTGGCCGTCGACCAGGTCGAGGGCGCCCGCCTCGCCACCCAGCACCTGCTCGACCTCGGCCACCGCACGATCTGGCACATCTCCGGCCCGTCGGACTGGCTCGAGGCGCAGGACCGCGTCCACGGCTGGCGCTCGACGCTCGAGGCGGCGGGCGCCGCGCCGCCGCCCGTGCTGGTCGGAGACTGGAGCGCGCGCGCCGGCCACGAGCTCGGCCGCGAGCTGGGCCCGGACGTCACCGCCGTGTTCGTGGCCAACGACCAGATGGCGCTCGGCGTCCTGCGCTCGCTGCACGAGGCCGGTCGCCGGATCCCGGCCGACATCAGCGTCGTCGGGTTCGACGACATCCCCGAGGCCGAGTACTTCACGCCGCCGCTGACCACCGTGCGGCAGAACTTCAACGAGATGGGCCGGCGCAGCCTGCTCCAGCTGCTCGAGCAGATCGAGAGCGGCAGCCGCGCGCCGGTCCGCGAAACGGTGCCGCCCGAGCTGATCGTCCGGGCGAGCACGACTTCGGTCGGCGGGAGCTGAGGGTGAAGGACTCCCCCCTGGATCCCTCGCGCCCGCCTACCGATGTGAGCGCTAACGACTGCGTGATCGGCGTCGACTACGGCACCCTGTCGGCCCGCGCCGTGGTCGTTCGCGCTCACGACGGCGAGGAGCTCGGCTCGGCCGTCCACGAGTACGCGCACGGCGTGATCGACTCGGTGCTGCCTGAGACCGGCGCCGAGCTCCCTCCTGACTGGGCGCTGCAGCACCCGGACGACTACATCCAGGCTCTCCGCGAGGCCGTCCCGGCCGCCGTGCAGGCGGCCGGGGTGGCGCCGTCGGACGTGGTCGGCATCGCCACCGACTTCACGGCCTCGACGCCGCTGCCGACGCTCCGCGACGGGACGCCGCTGTGCTCGCTGCTGCCGGACCGGCCGCACGCCTACCCGAAGCTGTGGAAGCACCACGCCGCGCAGCGGCAGGCGGACCGCGTCAACGAGGTCGCAGAGCAGCGCGGCGAGCCGTGGCTGGCCCGCTACGGCGGCCGCATCTCGTCCGAGTGGGAGTTCGCCAAGGCGCTGCAGGTGCTCGACGAGGATCCCGAGATCTACGACCGCGCCGAGCGCTGGATCGAGGCCGCCGACTGGATCGTGTGGCAGCTGTGCGGGCGCGAGGTGCGCAACGTGTGCTCGACCGGCTACAAGGCGATCTACCAGGACGGCAGCTTCCCGTCCGAGGACTACCTGCGCGCCCTCGACGAGCGCTTCGCCGGCTTCCTGGACAAGCTCGACGGGCCGCTCGGCGAGCTCGGCGCGCGCGCCGGGTCGCTCACCGCCGAGGCTGCGGAGTGGACCGGGCTGCCGGAGGGGATCGCGGTGGCGGTCGGCAACGTCGACGCCCATGTCACGGCGCCCGCGGCGCGCGCGATCGACGCCGGCCAGATGCTCATGGTCATGGGCACCTCGACCTGCCACATCATGAACGGCGAGGCGCTGGCCGAGGTGCCGGGCATGTGCGGCGTCGTGGACGGCGGCGTGGTGCCAGGCCTGTGGGGCTACGAGGCGGGCCAGAGCGGGGTCGGCGACATCTTCGCCTGGTTCGTCGAGCAGGCCGTGCCGCCCGCCTACCACGACGAGGCGCATCGCCGCGGCGTCGACCTGCACACGCACCTGTCCGAGCTGGCCGGCGCGCTGCGGGTCGGCGAGCACGGCCTGGTGGTGCTCGACTGGCACAACGGCAATCGCTCGATCCTCGTCGACCACGAGCTGAGCGGGCTGATCGTCGGCCTCACGCTGGCCACGCGGCCGGAGCACGTCTACCGCGCGCTGCTGGAGGCGACGGCGTTCGGCACGCGCAAGATCATCGAGGCGTTCGAGGGCGCCGGCGTGCCGGTGCGCGAGCTGATCGCCGCCGGCGGGCTGATCAAGAACCCGGTCGTGATGCAGATCTACGCCGACGTCACGCGCCGGCACATCCACCTGTGCGAGTCCGAGCAGGGGCCTGCCCTGGGGTCGGCGATGCACGCGGCGGTCGCCGCCGGCGTGCACGCCGACATCCGGGCCGCCGCGGCGGCGATGGCCACGATCCGGCGTGACGCCTTCGTCCCCGATCCCGAGCGCGCGGCCGCCTACGACGACCTCTACGCGCACTACTCGGCGCTGCACGACCAGTTCGGCCGCAACGGGCTCATGCACAGCCTGCGCCGGATGCGGAGCGTCGCATGATCGACGAGCTCCGCCGCGAGGTCTGCGCGCTCCACGCCGAGATGCCGCGCAACGGGCTGGTGGCCTGGACGAGCGGGAACCTGTCGGCGCGCGTGCCCGGCGAGGACCTCATGGTCATCAAGCCGTCGGGCGTGATGTACGACGACCTGACGCCCGAGTCGATGGTCGTCTGCGACCTGCACGGCGCGCGCGTGGAGGGCGACCTCGCGCCCTCGAGCGACGCCGCCACGCACGGCTACGTCTACCGGGAGCTGCCCGAGGTCGGCGGGATCGCGCACACGCACAGCGCGTACGCGACGGCGTGGGCGGTGCACGGCGAGCCGATCCCGTGCGTGCTGACCGCGATGGCGGACGAGTTCGGCGGGCCGATCCCGGTCGGCCCGTTCGCGCTGATCGGCGACGAGGAGATCGGCCGCGGCGTGGTCGAGACGCTGGCCGGCACGCGATCGCCCGCGGTGCTGATGCGCAGCCACGGCGTCTTCACCGTGGGCGCCGGGCCGCGCGACGCGATCAAGGCCGCGGTGATGTGCGAGGACGTCGCGCGCACCGTGCACCTCGCCCGCTGCCTGGGAGAGGTGACGAGCATCGGCGACGACGACGTGGAGGCGCTCCATGACCGCTACCAGAACGTCTACGGCCAGCGCTGAGTCGGGCCGCGGCGGCGAGGCGCGGCCGCGGATCGGCCTGCTCGGGATCATGCAGGCGCTCTACGACGAGATGCTGCCGGGCATCACCGAGCGCCAGGCGGCGTACGCGCAGGAGCTGGCGGACGCGCTGGCCGGGGAGGCCGACGTCGTGGTGGCGCCGCCGGCCCGCGACCGCGACGACATCGACCGCACGGTGCGCGAGTTCGAGGGCCTCGACGGCCTGCTGGTCGTGATGCTCACCTACGGCCCGGCGATGCGGGTCGCCCGCGCGCTGGCCGACACGCGGCTGCCGGTCTGTCTCGTCAACGTCCAGCCCGAGCCCGAGGTGACGGCCGCCTGGGACATGGCGGACCTCACCTACAACCAGGGCATCCACGGGGCGCAGGACACCGCCAACGCGATGGTGCGCGCCGAGCGGCCGTTCCACGTGATCACCGACGACTGGCGCGCTCCGTCGTTCGCTGCGGCGGTCGGGCGCTGGGCGCGCGCGGCGGCGGCGGTGACGCGCTGGCGCTCGCTGCGGGTCGGCGTGTTCGGCTACGCGATGAACGGGATGGGCGACATCCAGGTCGACATCCACTCGTTCCTGCGCGCGCTCGGCCCCGAGGTCGTCTCGCTCGCGCCCGGCGAGCTGACGCGGGCGACCGTGGGCGAGGACGAGATCGCCGCGGTGATCGCCGAGGAGGACGCGCAGTTCGAGATCGACCCGCGGCTGTCGCGCGCCGAGCGCGAGGACCACGCGCGGATGCAGGTGGCGATCGCGCGCGTGCTCGAGGCGGCGGGCTGCCGCGCGTACTCGACCCACTTCGGCGCGATCGCCGAGGACGGCCGCTTCGCACGATTGCCGCTGGCCGCCGCCTCCTCGCTGATGGCGGCCGGCTACGGCTACGGCGCCGAGGGCGACGCGCTGACGGCGGCGCTGATGAGCGCCGCGCGGGTGCTGCTCGGCGAGACGCAGTTCACCGAGATGTACGCGATGGACTTCGCGAGCGACTCGATCCTGATGTCGCACATGGGCGAGGGCAACTGGCGCCTCGCGCGGCCCGACCGGCCCGTCCGGCTGATCAAGCGCCCGCTCGGGATCGGCGGGCTCGAAGACCCGCCGACCTTCCTGTTCCAGTACGCGCCCGGCCCGGCGACGCTCGCCACGCTCGTCGCGCTCGGCGGCGAGCGCTTCCGGCTCGTGGTCGCCGAGGGCGAGGTGCTCGAGCGCGACGAGCTGCCGAAGCTCGAGATGCCGTACGGGTTCTTCCGGCCGGCGTCCGGCGTGCGCGAGTGCATGAACGCCTGGCTGCGGCTCGGCGGCCCCCACCACCAGGTGCTGAACCCCGGCCACGTCGCCGGGTCGTGGGAGGTGTTCGGCGAGCTCGCGGGGATCGAGGTGCTACAGACGTAGGCGTGGCCTGGCCCGGCTCCGCCGACGAGCTGATCGCCGCGCAGCGCGCGCTGGCCGTCGCGACGCCGGAGCCGTGGGAGCCTGTCGGTGCGATCACGATCGGCGGCTGCGCGATCCGCTTCCCGCGCGGCGGTGGCGACGCGGCGTGGGCGGCGGCCGTGGCGGGCCACGCCGAGCTCGTGATCACCGGCACGGCGCGCGCCCCGTACGAGCCGGGACTGCTCGCGCTGCGCGAGGGGCCGCTGCTCGAGGCCGCGGTCCGCGGGCTGGCGGCGCCGCCGGACGTGCTGCTCGTCGATGCCACCGGACGCGACCACCCGCGCCGCGCCGGGCTCGCGCTGCACCTCGGCGCGGTGCTGGAGCTCCCGACCGTCGGCGTCACCCACCGGCCATTGCTGGCCGAGGGCGCGCGGCCCGACGACGTCCGCGGCGCCACCTCGCCACTGCTGCTCGAAGGCGAGCCCGTCGGTGCGTGGCTGCGCACGCGCCGCGGCACGCGCCCGCTCGCCGTCCACCCCGCCTGGCGCACGACCACCGACGTCGCAGTCCACGTCGTTCTCGCCGCACTCGGCCGCCACCGCACCCCCGAGCCGCTCCGCCGCGCACGCCACCTCGCACGCCTCGCCAGACCCTGAGGGGGGTCAGACCCCCCTTGGTTCTGCGGCGCGCGTTCACGGCGCAGAGCCGAACCCGAGTGCCCGACCTGTCACGAAACTGCGCAAGGGGGGTCAGACCCCCCTTGGTGGTGGGGGGTTGCGTGGTACCCCCTGGGGTGACTATTCGGCGTGAGAGGGCGCTGGGATGGTCGGCCGCATGCGCATCCTTCTCGTCGCCCTCGCCGTCGCGCTGATCGCCTCCGGGGAGGCGCATGCGCAGATCACCACCCAGCCGACCGGACCCGGGGCGGGCTTCTGCGCTCCGCGGACGCTGTCGTACGGCGCCGCGCCGGAGCAGGCCACGATCGCCGCAGCCGGCGGGGTCGGGTGCTACCGCTTCGACGGCGTGGCGGGTGACAAGGTGCGGATCCGGCTGATCCCCACGGGCGGCAGCCTCGACCCGGCGGTGACGACCGGGCGGCCGGGCGGCGGCGTGAGCTGCGCGACGACCACGCAGAACGACTCGACGTGCGTGCTCGACGCGACCGGCGTGCACTCGATCACCGTCGCCGACGCGGCGGGCACGAAGACCGGCCACTACGCGATCTCGCTCCAGCGGCTGAACGACCCGGTGGCCTGCGGTCCGGCGCTGAGCTTCAGCGGCAACGCCGTGGCGGACTCGCTGACGGCGGCCGGCGACAGCGAGTGCCACCGCTTCAGCGCGACCGCCGGCGATCGCGTGCGCGTCAACCTCCTGGCCACCACCACCGGGCTGAACCCGGCGGTCGAGGTCGTGCGGCCCGACGGCAGCTCGCTGTGCGGCATCACCGGCACCCCGCTGACCTGCACGGCGCCCGTCACCGGCACGTACACGCTGCTGGTCCGCGACCCGCTCCCCGGCGGCTACGGCGTCTCCCTCCAGCGGCTCCAGAGCCCCGTCGGATGCACGACCCTGCTCACCGGCTACGGGCCGCACACCCGCGCGCTCCCGGCCGCCGGCGAGATGCGCTGCTTCCGCGTCCACGAAGACGCGGGAGCCAAGTTGCGCGTGCGGGTGATCCCCACCTCCGGGACGCTGATCCCGACCGCGGAGGTGCTGCGGCCCGACGGCACCACCCGTTGCGCCGCGACCGCGGCAGACGACTCGACGTGCAATCTCGACACGGGCGGCCATCACACGATCCTCGTCCGCGACGGCGGGCCGTCCGGGACGGGCGCCTTCACGATCTCGCTGCAACGTCTCGACGCTCCGGTCAACTGCGCGGCGCACCAGCTCGGGACGCTCCCGGCCACCAACCTGCTCTATCCCGGCGACGTCGAGTGCCACCAGTACGAAGCGGTGGCCGGCGACAGGGTGCGGGTCCGGCTTCACGCACAGGGCGCCACCCCGATCCTGCGGCCGCGCTTCGAGGTGATCCAGCCCGGAGGATGGCTCAGCTGCGCATCGCACGAGGAATTGACGTGCACGACCCCGGTCACGGGCACGTACACCGTCCTCGTGACAGACCAGTCGCCCGGCAACCGCACCGGCGGCTACGAGCTCTCGGTCCAGCGCCTCAACGACCCGGCCGGCTGCGCGCCGGCCTCGTTCGGGCCGGATGCGCAGGAGGCCGACCTCGAGGACGGCGAGACGGACTGCATGCGCGTCTTCGGCGAATCGGGCGACCGCATCCGCTTCCGCTCGGTCGCGGTCCACGGGATGGACCTGGTGGCCGAGGTGATCCGCCCCGACGGGACGACCAGGTGCTCGCGCGCCGCGGCCACCGGCCTCACCTGCCAGCTCGACACCACCGGGACCCACATCGAGATCGTGCGGGCGGACGGGCGGACGCTCGGCGGGACGACCGGCACCGGCACGGTGTTCGACAGCGGCTGGCGGCTCGACGACACGGGCACGCACACCGTCCTGCTGCGCGACGACGACCGCGGCTACGACACCGGCCAATACGCGATCGAGCTCCGTCGCTAGAGGATCAGCTTGCGCTCCATGAACTTGATCGCGAGCCGCCAGCCGATGAAGGCGAAGCCGACGAGGAAGGCGACATGCCAGACGTCGATCCAGCCCTCGAAGCCGAAGACCGCGTGGCGCACGAGCTCGACGCAGTGGTAGAGCGGGTTGATGTGGCCGAGGATCTGCGCCCACTGCGGCAGCCCGTCGAGCGGGAAGAACGTCCCGGCGACGAGGAACATCGGCGTCAGCAGGCCGCTCTGCCAATAGGAGAAGCTCTCGATCGCCTTCGCCTTGGCGGCGATGAAGATGCCGAACACCGCCCAGCCGAAGCCGGCCAGCGCGGCGATGAACGGCACCAGCAGCATGCCCCAGGCCGGGTCGAGCCCGAAGAACATCGCGACGATCATCGGCACGCAGCCGTAGACGCCGGTGCGGGCAGCGATCCACCCCGCCTCGGCGGTGACCAGCTCCTCGGTATCGACCGGCGCGGCGAGGATCGCGTCGTAGGTCCGCTGGAACGCGTACTTGACGTAGGTCGAGTACATCGCCGGGAAGGCGCCGGAGAACAGGACCGTGGTCGCCACGATGCCGGTGCCGACGAACTCGATGTAGTCGTAGCCGGCGACCTCGCTCACGAGTGAGCCGAAGCCGAAGCCGAAGGCGAGCAGGTAGATGGTCGGGTCGACCGTCGACGAGAACGTCGACGAGCGCCAGAACGACGAGAAGTTGACGACCTCCCGGACCATCACGCCCATGAGGGCGGCGCGCTCGAGCCGGTGGAGCCGGCGACGTGGTGCGGTGGCAGCGACAGTGGCCATCAGGTGATCTCCTCGCCGGTCAGGAGGACGAAGACGTCCTCGAGGTTGGTCACGCGGCGCTCGCCGTCGAGGTCGTCGGCGCCGCCGTTTGCCTGCAGGATCGAGATCGAGGTGCCGGTGCGGCGGGTGCGCCAGCCGCGCTCGCGGGCGACGCCCTCGACCTCGGTCAGCCGCGACGGCGACCCGTAGACCTCGATCGCCTCGGGTCCTGCGTACTCGGCGATCAGCTGCCGCGGCGGGCCGACGGCGACGGCCTTGCCGTGCGACATGATCGTCACCTCGTCGCAGAGCCGCTCCGCCTCCTCGATGTAGTGCGTGCTCATCAGGATCGAGACGCCCTCGGAGCGCAGACGGTCGATCAGCGCCCACAGCTCCTGCCGCACCTGCGGGTCGAGTCCGACCGTCGGCTCGTCGAGCAGCAGCAGCTGGGGCTCGTGCAGCAGCGCGCGGGCGATCAACAGCCGGCGCCGCATGCCGCCGCTCAGCTCGTCGACCTTCGACTCACGGCGCGGCGTGAGGTTGGCGATCTCCAGGGCGCGCTCGATCGCCGGCTTGCGGCGGGTCGCGGTCACGCGGTAGAGATGCGAGAAGACGAGCAGGTTCTGCTCGACGGTCAGCGACACGTCGAGGTTGTCGAGCTGCGGCACCACGCCCATCGCGGCGCGCGCCTGCTTGGAGTCCTCGGGCAGCCGGTACCCGAGGATCTCGATCTCGCCCTCGTCGGCGATCACCTGCGCCGTCAGCGCCTTCATCGTGGTGGACTTCCCGGCCCCGTTCGGGCCCGAGCAATCCGATGCATGTCCCGACCGGGACGTCGAGGTCGAGGCCGTCGACGGCCGTCAGCGAGCCGAACCGCTTGACGACCCCGCGCAGCCTGATCGCAGTTCCATTCATCCCTTTCAGCATCGCTGATAGGACCGGCGGACCGCGCTCAACTCATCGGATCGGCGAGCACGAGAGCCTGATCAGGTCGCAATCCTCGACGCGGCCCTGGATCCACTCGAGCGGCACGGGACCCCAGAAGCGGCTGTCGTCCGAGGCGCCACGGTTGTCGCCGAGCAGGTAGTAGTGGCCCTCGGGGACCGTGATCGGCTGCGGATAGTTGCAGGCCTCGCCGCCGCCGCAGTCGGCGATGTACGGCTCGTCGGCCGTCTCGCCGTTGCGCACCACGACACCGTTCCTCATGCCGAGCCGGTCGCCCGGGCCGGCGACGACGCGCTCGATGAATGACACGTCTGAGGGCTCCTTCGACGTCTGCGTGCACATAGCGCCCGCCGGCGGCTGGCATCCGACGAACATGCCGACGCTCGACGGCGGATGATGGATGACGATGTCGCCGATCTGCGGCGGCGCGTCGTCGTACGCGCCGAGGTTGAGCGTGACGCGGTCGCCGACCTGGACCGTCGGGATCATCGACTCCGATGGCACCCGGTATTCGCGCGCGTCCATCCCGAGCGTCCGGATCAGCACGGCGGCGACGAGCAGCGCGCCGAGCGCACCCGACAGGCTGAGCAGCACGACGGTGCGGCGGTGCATCCCGCCGGTCAGGCTATGCGAGCGTCGATCAGCATGCGCCAGACGTCCGCCTGATCGACCACCTCGACGCCGAGCTTCTCGGCCTTGGCGGTCTTCGTCGCGCCCACGTTGGCGCCGGTGATCAGCATGTCGGTGTTGGCCGACACCGACGAGGCGGTCGCGGCGCCGGCGCGCTCGGCCAGCCGCTCGAACGCCGGGCGCGCGACCTTCTCGCCGCTGCGCGGGTCGGCGATCGTGCCGGTGATGACGACGGTCTTGCCGGCCAGCGGGGCGTCGGCGGCGACCTTCGGCGGCAGGTCCTCCTCGAGCACGTCGAGGTTCACGCCGCGCTCGCGCAGCCGCTCGATCTCCTCGCGCGCGCGGCCGAGGTGCTCGTGCAGGCTGGCCGCCACCTTCGGGCCGACGTCCTCGACCTGCTGGAGCGCCTCCTCGCCGGCGTCGGCCACCTCTTCGAGGCTGGTGAAGCCGGCGCGGCAGAGCTTCGCCGCCGTGCCCTCGGACGCCATCGGGATCGAGAGGCCGATCAGCGCGCGCCGCAGGCCGACGCCCTTGCTGCGCTCGATCGAGTCGATCATGCGGTCGGCCGAGATGTCGGCGATCCGCTCGAACTCGAGCAGCCGCTCGCGCGTCAGCGCGTAGAAGTCCGACGGGCGCTCGAGCACGCCCGCCTCGTTGAGGCGCTCGATCCAGACCGGGCCGATCGCGTCGATGTCGGCCGCCGCGCGCGACGCCCAGTGGATCAGCCGCCGGACGGTCTGCGCCGGGCAGGCGACGTTGGTGCAGTACAGCTCGCGGCTGTTGCCCTGCTCCGTCAGCGGCAGCCCGCAGGAGGGGCACTCGGACGGCGGCTCGACCTCGCGCTCCGCGCCGGTGCGCTTGGACGCGTCGAGCACGCCGGCCACGAACGGGATGACGTCGCCGGCGCGGCGGACCAGCACCGTGTCGCCGATCCGCACGTCGCGGGCGCGGATGACCTCCTGGTTGGCGAGCGTCGCCCGCGTCACCGTCGTGCCGCCCACGAACACGGGCTCGAGCACGGCGACCGGCGCCACCTTGCCGATCTTGCCGACGTCCCAGATGACGTCGGCCAGCACGGTGGTCTTCTCCTCGGCCGCGAACTTGAAGGCGAGCGCGCCGCGCGGGCTGTTGGAGCGCGTGCCGGCGGCCGCGTAGGCGTTGCGGTCGGCGAGCCGCAGCACGGCGCCGTCGAGGTCGTAGTCGAGGTCGTTGCGCTCGGCCTCGATCGTCTCGATCACCTCCTGCGCCTCGGCCGCCTTCTCGGTGTGGCGCATGCCGGCGGCGTAGAAGCCGAGCGTCTTCAGGCCCTCCTCGAGATCGGCGGCCGCGCCCTCCTCGGTGTCGAGGTCGAAGGCGAAGAAGCGCAGCTCGCGCCCGGCCACCGTCGCGGGGTCCTTGGCGCGCACCGTGCCCGCGGCGGCGTTGCGCGGATTGATGAGCGGCTTGTCGGGGTGCGCCTTGTTGTAGGCGGCGAAGGTGGTGCGCAGCATCACCGCCTCGCCGCGGACCTCGACGCGGCCGCCGGCGTCGATCCGGTCCGGCACGCCGTCGGCCAGCGCGCGCACGAGCACGGTGACGTCGTCGCCGGTCGTCCCGTCGCCGCGCGTGACGGCGCGGGCGAGCCGGCCGCCCTCGTAGACGACCGCGAGCGACAGGCCGTCGAGCTTGGGCATCACGATCACCGGCTGGCCGGGGAAGCGGTCGAAGAAGGCCTCGACCTGCTCGGGTCGCGTCGCCTTCTCGAGCGACAGCATCGGCCGGCTGTGGCGGACCGGGGCGTGCAGGACGGACGGCGCGCCGACCTCTTCGAGCGGGTTCGGGTCGGGCGTCAGGTCGGGATGGTCGGCGATCAGCTCACGCAGCTCGTCCTCGAGCTGGTCGTAGTCGGCGTCGGCGACCTTCGGCTCACCGACGTAGTAGGCCTCCCGCAGCTCGGTGAGGCGGCCGGCCAGCTCGTCGATGCGCTCTTTGACCTCCATCAGACGGGGATCTCAGCATGCAGGCGCGTGCCGTGTCCGGCCGGGCTGTCGAGCCGCAGCGTGCCGTCGAGCGCGGCCAGCCGGTCCGCGAGGCCGCGCAGGCCGGAGCCGCCGGCCGCGTCGGCGCCGCCGACGCCGTCGTCGGTGACTTCGACGGTGACGCGCCCGTTGGCGCGCCGGACCGCGACCGTGGCCTGCGTCGCCTGCGCGTACTTGGCGACGTTCGTGAGCGCCTCGGACACCACGAAGTAGGCGGCGCTCTCGACCGGCCCCGGCAGCCGCTCGCTCTCCACCTTCGAGCGTCACGGGCAGCGGCGCGCGCGTGGTCAGCGCCTCGAGCGCCGGCTCGAGCCCGCGGTCGGTCAGCACCGCCGGGTGGATGCCGCGCGCCAGCTCGCGCAGCTCCTCGAGGCTGGTGTGGAGCTCCTCCTGCGCCTGGTCGAGCAGCTCGGCGAGCTCGCCGTCCGCGCGCCTGCGCGCCGACCGCAGCAGCAGCGCCAGCGCAACCAGCCGCGACTGGGCGCCGTCGTGCAGGTCGCGCTCGAGCCGCCGGCGCTCGGCGTCGCCGGCCTCCACGATCCGCGCCCGCGACGCCCGCAGCTCCTCCACGAGCTCCGAGATCGTGCTGCGCATCAGGCCGCCGAGGAACGCGAACGGCGTCAGCCACGCGGCGATGAAGGCCGCCCACCACGCGGTCTCGCCCGCGCCCGCCCGCGCCACCGTGACGAGCAGGAAGGTCAGCAGCGCGGTCACGTAGACGGGCGTGCGCTGGAGGCGCAGGAACGGGTCGGCCTCGCGCCAGCGCTGCACGGCGCGCACGACCACGATGAGGAACAGCGTGCCGTAGAGCGCCGGGCCGAGCGCGAGCAGGACGGAGGCCAGGTCCTCGTCCCGGTGGACGAGCAGCACGTTGGTCGGGCACTCCGGGCAGTCGAGGTCCTGCGGGCCGGCGAACAGCAGGCCGGGCACGAACGACAGCGGGAAGATGATGTAGCCGGCGATCACGATCGCGCGGTCGAGCCTGGTGTCGATCTCGCCGCTCGGGAACGTCATGCCGAGGTGCAGGAAGAACGAGCCCCAGAGCGCGCCGAGGGTGAGCCCGATCGTGTACGGCAGCGGGTCGTTCGCCGACTCGAGCGTCGACAGGAGCCAGGCGAACCCGAGCGCCACGAGCAGCCGCCCCGTGCGGTTCGCGGGCTCGCGCCGCCACGCCCACAGGCCCGTGCCGATGAACCCCCAGCCGACCGCCGGGCCGAAGATCGCGAAGGCGGCCTTCGCCTCCTGGTGCTCGCTCTCGAGCACGACCAGCGCGACCCCGACGCCGGCCAGGACGGCCGCGACGGCGATCGCCCGCAGCACCCCGGCGCTCGGTTCGCTCACACCGTCAGTATGGATGGGTGCAGCAGCGGAACGGCGCCCTCCCAGCCGTGGCGCAGGACCGTCGACCAGCGACGGCGGGGTGATGACCGCGGCGCGCCCGCCGGGTCGCGCGATGCGCTCCGCGTAGCCGCGCGGCGTCCAGCGACGCCAGCCGTCGCCGAGGACCAGCCAGGGCTCGCCGTCGTGCAGCACGAACGCGCCGTCCGGCAGGTCGCCCGCCTCGTGGTGGGGCCCGAGCCGCTCGCCGTGCAGCTTCAGGTCGATCGCGTCGGCCCCGCCCGGCCCGGGCCACAGCTCGTTGAAGCGGACGTAGTCCTCGCGCCGGCACAGCGCGCAGGGACGGTGGCCGGCGGCGAACGCGGTCGCCTCGTCGAGGAAGAACAGCTCGGTGAACTTCCCGGGCTGCATCAGCGGCGAGCGATGCCAGCCCTTGAACTCGAGCCGGCAGCCGATCCAGCGGCGCGTCGCGTAGCGGCGCCGGATGCGGCCCTGCTCGTCGTGCAGGCAGCCGCGATTGCCGTAGACGAGCCCGCGCTCGGGGGTGGCGATCAGCTCGCCGAGCGGCGTCACCCGGTTCTGTCGCGGCATGTCGCGCCCAGCCACAGCAGCCGGCCCGATCGGCGCAGCATGGCCGCGATCGGCTCCGACGGCTTCGTCGGGTGCCGCACGGTCAGGCACTGGTTGAGCCACACGCCCTCGATCATGCTGGCGACGGCGCCCGCGAGGTCGTTGAGCGTCGTCCCCTCGCGCAGCGCCAGGCCGAAGTGCTCGAGCGCACGGGCGAGCTCGCGCTCGAGCCGCGCCACCCACTGCACGTGCTCGTCCATGCTCGGCCCCTGGACCCGCTCGCTCCAGATCCCGTAGGGCACGGTGCTGAGCCACAGCGCCCACAGCGTCCCGTAGCCGACGGCCGGCTCGCCGCCGTGCCGCGGCCCGCGCTCGGACTCGCTGCCGAAGAAGGCGTCGAGCCAGGCGTCGGCGGTCGGGAAGTCCTCGGGCGCGGGATACTCGATCAGCTCGATCCAGTCGCCGACGCTGAGCACCAGCGCCATCGTCTCGGCCTGGAACGCGGCCTGGCTGCCGAACAGGTTCGTGATGGCGCCGCGCGTCTTGCCGTCGTGGGCCGCGACGGCGTTGGCGTCGAGCCGCCCGAACGGCCCGACGGCGATCGCCTCGCGGTCGAGCAGCTCGGAGTCGCGCTTGATCTGCTCGAGCACCTCCAGCTCGCCGAGCTCGACGTAGCGGCGGCGCGCCTCGTCCTTGGGGAGCGTCGACCGTTCGGCCACGGCGCGGACGATACTTGACGTGGCAGCGGTTCGTACGTACGGTACGTATCTACGTACATACGGTACGTATGCTCGAACGAAAGGCCCGCCGTGTCTGCTCCGTCGGTCGCCGTCCGCTGCCCCTCGCTCCGCCGCTGGGGCATCACCCTCACCGCCACCGCCGCCTCGACCTACGCGCTCGACGTCGTCGCCACCGCCGCCGGCCTGGCGCTCGCCGCCACGCACCTCCAGCGCGGCGTCGACTACGCGGTGCTGCTCGCGTTCCTGGCTGCCACCTACATCGCCTGGGGCGCCGGGTTGCGCGTGAACCTCGCCGCCAACGCGCGGCTGCTCGAGCGGACGGGCACGAGCACGAACGCGCTCTCGAAGGCCGCATACGACCTCGTCCGCACGCGCAGCGTGCGCGCGCGGCGATTCGCAGCCGGCGCCGGCTACGTCGCGACCGAGCTCGCGAAGGAGATCCCGTACTACGCCGGCGCCGCGGCCGTCCTGCTCACCGACACGATGACCGCCAAGGACGCGATCGTCTTCCTCGGCGGCGCCAACCTCGGCGCCGCCGTCTACGAGTACGGCTTGGCGCGCCTCACGCGCGCCGTGCTCGACCGCGGCTACGCGTCCTTCGACGACGACTGGGTGCCGGGCGAGTACCTGGCCGAGTACTACGGCGAGGTCGCGCCCGACGAGCTCGAGACGATCGCGTTCTTCGTCGACGCGATGCGCGAGACCGCCCCGGGCGAGCCGGTGCTGTTCTTCGGCGTCGGCCCGACGCTGCACCACGTGTTCCTCGCCGCCCCGCACGCGTCGGAGATCCACCTCGCCGACTACCTGCCGGGCAACCTGCGCGAGATCGAGCGCTGGCTGGCGCGCGAGCCGGGCGCGCACGACTGGCGGCCGTTCGTGCGCTACACGCTCCAGTGCGAGGGGATCGAGTCGCCGACCGCACGACAGCTGATCGACCGCGAGGAGCTCACCCGCGCCCGCGTCACGCGGCTGCTCGAGGTCGACGCGCGCCACCCGTCGCCGCTCGAGGAGCGCTACGCGACCGTGGTCAGCGCCTACTGCGCCGACTCGGCGACCGAGGACCGCGCCGTGTGGGAGACCTTCATGGAGCACATCGCGGGCCTCGTGCGGCCGGACGGCGTGTTCCTCACCGCCGCGCTGCGCCGCTGCCGCCACTACGTCGTCGGCGGCAAGCGGTTCCCAAGTGCGGACGTCGACGAAGTCGATGTCCGCGCCGTGCTGGCGCGGCGCTTCGGGCAGGCGACCGTCGAGGCGCACCGGATCGCCGAGCACGCCGCCCAGGGCTACTCGGGCATCGTGCTCGCCTGGGCTCGCTGAAGGTTCGGTTATCCGCACCCCCTCACTGAGGCGAGCCTGACGGGCGAGTCGTGGGTGCCCGTCTGTCGATATGCGGCATGTGGGTGGAACCCTCGATCGCATGACTTTCGTGAGCGTGGACGCGAGTGCGGTGCGGGATGCGATCGGCGGGCGGGTGTACGTGGCGGGGGAAAGCGGGTACGAGCCGGCGCGCCTGCCATGGCAGCGCCGGCTCGATCCGCGCCCGGCGCTGATCGTCGAGGCCGCCAACGCGAGCGACGTGCGCACGGCGCTGCGCTTCGCGCGCGACCATGACCTGCCGTTCGCGGTCCAGTCGACCGGGCACGGCGCGGTGAACGTGCCCGACGGCGGCCTGCTGCTGAAGACGAACTCGATGAGCTCGGTGGCCGTCGATGCCGGCCGCCGCGTCGCCCGCGTCGGCGGCGGCGCGCTGTGGAGCGAAGTGATCGCCGCCGCCGCGCCGCACGGGCTGGCGCCGCTGTCCGGCTCCTCGCCGACGGTCGGCGTCACCGGCTACACGCTCGGCGGCGGTACCGGCTGGCTGTCGCGCCGGTACGGCTTCGCCGCCGACAGCGTCGTCCGCGCCGAGGTCGTCACGGCCGACGGCGAGCTCGTCACGGCCTCCGCGGGCGAGAACCCGGACCTGTTCTGGGCGCTGCGCGGCGGCGGCGGCAACTTCGGCGTCGTGACCTCGCTCGAGTTCGAGCTCTTCCCGGTCGCCGAGCGTCTACGCCGGGGCGGCGATGTTCGACCCCGCCCGCGCCGCGGAGGCGCTCACCGTCTACCGCGAGTGGGCGCTCGACGAGCCCGACGAGTCGAACACCGCGCTCGTGCTGGCCCAGATGCCACCGGTGCCGCAGGTGCCCGAGGCCGTCCGCGGCAAGCGCGTGCTCATGCTGCGCGCGTTCCACGCCGGCACCGCGGAGGAAGCCGACCGCTTGCTGGCGCCGCTGTTCGAGGCGGCCGGCGAGCCGCTCATCAACAGCATGCGCGAGACCAGCTACGCCGACGCGGCGGCCATGCTCCCGCCGCCGCCGCCCGCGATCGCGGAGATGCACATCGAGCTGTTGCGCGAGCTGCCCGACGACGTGATCGACGCGGTCGTCGAGGGCGACGAGGCGCTCGCCGGCATCGAGGTGCGGCACTGGGGCGGCGAGATGGCGCGGCCCGGCGAGGACGCCGGCCCGATCGGCCATCGCCACATCCCCTTCTCGGTCGTCGGCGGCGGCCAGGCCGCGACGCCCGAGGAGGCGGAGCGGATGATGGCCGGCGTACGGGCCTTCGCGGCCAAGCTCCGGCCGCACTCGACCGGCGGCTCGTACCTGAACTTCCTCAGCGACCCGGCGCGAACGGCGGACGCGTACACGGACGGCGACTACCGGCGGCTGCGCCAGGTCAAGGCCGCGTACGACCCCGACAACGTGTTCGCGGCCAACCACAACATCCCGCCCGCCTAAGGCGGGTACAAGGGAGGAGTGCGACTCGTCGCACTCCTCCTGGTCGCGATCGCCGGCCCAAGCCAAGCGGCGCCCGAGCACGCGGAGATCACCTTCGTCAGCGACGGCCGGATCTGGGCGGCGCGAGCCGACGGCAGCGAGCGGCGGCCGCTGGCGCGCGGGGCCGATCCGGCGTGGTCGCCCGACGGATCGCGGCTCGCGTACGTCAGCCGAAACCGCCTGATCGTGGACGGCCGGCCGGTGACGGCGCGGAACCCGGACGTCGAGGTCTCCTCGCCCGCATGGTCCCCGAGCGGCGACGCGCTCGCCTTCGCGCGCTTCACGGTGAGGAGCAACCGCTTCCGGACGGCGATCGTCGTCCACGAGCTGGCGACCGGAGCGGAGCGCGTGCTCGTGGAGATGAACCTCTTCCCCCGGTTCGACACGGCGAGCGAGCCGGACTGGTCGCCCGACGGCACGACGATCGCCTACACCCAGCTCGTGGATCGACGCCGAGGACCGCCGCGACATCCGTGCCGAGATCCGGACGGTGCCGGCCGCCGGCGACAACCCGCTGCCGATGGAGACGCTGCGCGTGCTCTCGCGCGAGTACCGCCAGGTGCTGGTGGACGACGACAGCCTGCGCAAGATCGAGTTCCACAACCCGGCGGCCGCGACCCCGACCTGCACGTGCGCGCGCTCGTGCGCCGGCCGACGGCAGCTGGACGTCGGAGAACTGGGACGGAAGGACCACGGTCGACTTCTGCCGCGACGACCGGGCGAGGACGTCCGCGAGGTGATCCTCGCCTACTCGAACTCGTCGCTCGACCGCAAGCTCGCGCCGGAGACGCGCTTCCAGGCCGACGAGTCTGCTCGATGCGCTTCGTGCTCGCCGCGAACGTCCAGTACCAGACCAACGGCACGGCCGACCACCCTCCTGTGCGGGCGCCAGTCGAGCCGGATCTCGTTCAGCGGCAGCGGCAACGCGCCGTACGAGCACGTGACGAACGCGCTCGAGACCAGGCCGGGCGCGTCGAGGGCTCGATCGGCGCCAAGACGGTCGCCGGCTGGAGCGGCCACCACCGTCGAGGGCTGCAAGATCGGCGGGGACGGGCTCGAGCCCTGCAGCGTCGACTATGCCGCCCTGTCGCCCGCGCCCGACGGCATGTGGGGCGTCAGCTTCTCGGTCTACCGGCGGCGCAAGACGCCGACTGGACGCGTGCACTGGGCGTTCGACGACCCCGCGGTCGGCGCTTCGACGCGACCTCCGACGAGTGCTTCGTCTACATCTCGGGCCACTGGGACCAGGAGCGCGTCCGAAGCGCCAGGTCGCGCGCGCGACGTTCCTGCAGACCACCCCGTTCACCCTCACCTTCGAGGGCAGCGGCAACGCGACCGACACGTGCAGCACCGAACGCCACCTTCACCCACGAGTGGCGCTACTCGCTGCACGATCGCAGCGCCTCTAGTCGTCGCCGTCGAGCAGGCGCAGGATGCCGGCGACCGGGATCGGCACCCAGTCGGGGCGGTTGTTGAGCTCGTAGCGCAGCTCGTAGACCGCCTTCTCGAGCTCGAACACCGCCAGCAGCTGCCGCGTGGGCGCCTCGCCCGGCGGCAGCAGCGACGGCTCGACGCCGTCGAAGTAGCCCTCGAGGAAGGCGCCGCGGGCGCGGTTCTCCCAGCCGTCGGGAGCCTCCACGCCGCGCAGCAGCCGCGAGCCCGCGGTGACGTACGAGAACGAGCGCAGCATCCCGGCCACGTCGCGCAGCGGTGAGCGCTTGCGGCGGCGCTCGGGCAGCGGGCGGGCCGGCTCGCCCTCGAAGTCGAGGATCACCCAGCCGCGGTCGGCGAGCATGGTCTGGCCGAGGTGGTAGTCGCCGTGCGTGCGGATCACGCGGCCGCCGGCGCCGATGTGCGAGAGCGCCTGGAGCTTCTCGCGCACGTCCTGGCCGCGGCCGGCGATCGGGGCGAGCGCGTCGGTCTCCGGCAGGTCGCGGAAGATGCGCTCGATCTGCTCGTCGACGTCGGCGGTCAGCAGCGACAGCGCCTCCTGGCTCGGCTGGTCGGGCGCGAAGTCGGGCGCGCTGTTGTCGGACCCCAGGCAGGTGTGCAGCTCGCCGGTCACGTGGCCGAGCTCGCGCAGGCGGTCGAGGAAGCCCTCGGGGTCGGTGCCGATCTGCTCGAGCGCGAGCTCCCAGCCGTCGCGCGCGCCCGCGAGGTACTCCTGGAGGATGCCGAGCGTCGCGTCGATGAAGCGGCCCTCGTACTCGTACCAGCCGGCCAGCGGCGCGATGTTGGGGAAGCCGCGCTCGGACAGGAAGCGCAGCAGCTCGAGCTCGGGGTTCACGCCCGGCTCGACGCGCCGGAACGCCTTCAGGATCAGCGCCTCGCCGAACACGATCGAGGAGTTCGACTGCTCGACGCCGACCGGCCGCACGTCGACGGTGCCGCCGAGGCCGGCGCCGGCCGCCCAGTTGAACCGCAGCGAGGCCCTCGTCCGCGGTCTCCTCGGAGCCGCTGCGCATGCGGTGCAGCAGCTCGCGCCCGCACGCCGGGTCGGCGAGCCCGTCGTACACCGTCATGCCGCCCGACTCGGTGATCACGCGCTCGGACCAGCCCTCGCCGCTCGGCCGCAGGCCGACCAGCACCTGGTACGTCTCGTGCGTGCCCTCGCCGAAGCGCGCCTCGACGAGCGCCAGCGCGAGCTGCGGCGGCTCCTCGCGCAGCGGGATGCACTCGGCCACGTCGACGTGCGCGACGTCGCGCGCCTTGGAGCCGAACCAGCGCTGCTGGACGATCCACTCCTGGAAGGCGTCCTGCTCGAGGACCGACAGGTCAATCGGCACTGTCGTCCTCCGTGAGCTGGAACCAGTAGAAGCCGCGCGGCGCCAGCGTGAGCAGGTACGGCAGCTCGCCGATCTTCGGGAAGCGCGAGCGGCCGAAGACCTCGACCGGGGTGCGACCCTCGTAGCGCGAGAGGTCGAGCTCGACCGCCTGGGCGCAGCGAGCCAGGTTGTGCACGCACAGCATCACGTCGTCCTCGTATGTGCGCAGGTGCGCGAAGATCTTGTTGTTGGACGGCTCGAGCGGCTCGTAGGTGCCGAGGCCGAACACCGGGTGCTCCTGGCGCAGCGCGATGAAGCGCCGCAGCCAGCGCAGCAGCGAGGTCGGGGTGCGCAGCTGGGCCTCGACGTTGACCGCCTGGAAGCCGTACACCGGGTCCATCAGCGGCGGCGCGTAGAGCTGCGCGAAGTCGGCGCGGCTGAAGCCGCCGTTGCGGTCGCCCGTCCACTGCATCGGCGTGCGCACCCCGTCGCGGTCGCCGAGGTAGACGTTGTCGCCCATCGAGATCTCGTCGCCGTAGTAGAGGACCGGCGAGCCGGGCAGCGAGAACATGATCGCGTGCATCAGCTCGATCTCGTCGCGGCCGCCGTCGAGCAGCGGCGCGAGACGCCGCCGGATGCCCACGTTGATCTTCATCCGCGGGTCCTTGGCGTACTCGCTGTACATGTAGTCCCGCTCCTCGTCGGTGACCATCTCGAGCGTCAGCTCGTCGTGGTTGCGCAGGAACAGGCCCCACTGGCAGTTGTCCGGGATCTCCGGCGTCTGGCGCAGGATCTCGTAGATCGGGTTGGCCTCCTCGCGGCGCAGCGCCATGAACATGCGCGGCATGACGGGGAAGTGGAAGGCCATCTGGCACTCGTCGCCGTCGCCGAAGTACTCGACCACGTCGCCCGGCCACTGGTTCGCCTCGGCGAGCAGGACGCGGTCGGGGTACTTGGAGTCGACCTCCGAGCGCACGCGCTTGAGGTACTCGTGCGTCTCGGGCAGGTTCTCGCCGTTGGTCCCCTCGCGCTCGTAGAGGTAGGGCACGGCGTCGAGCCGGAAGCCGTCCATGCCGAGGTCGAGCCAGAAGCGCAGGACCTCGAGCATCGCCTCCTGGACCTCGGGGTTGTCGAAGTTCAGGTCGGGCTGGTGGGAGAAGAACCGGTGCCAGAAGTAGGCGCCCGCGTCGTCGTCCCACGTCCAGTTCGAGGACTCGGTGTCGGTGAAGATGATCCGCGCTTCCTCGTACTTCTGGTACGTGTCCGACCACACGTACCAGTCGCGCTTCGGGTTGTCCGGCGCGCTTCGCGACTCCTGGAACCACGGGTGGTCGCTCGACGTGTGGTTCATCACCAGGTCGGCGATCACGCGGATGCCGCGCTGGTGGGCGGCCTCGATGAAGTCGCGGACGTCGTCGACCGTGCCGTAGTCGGGCTGGATCGTGAAGAAGTCGGCGATGTCGTAGCCGCCGTCGCGCAGCGGCGACTTGTAGAAGGGCAGCAGCCAGATGCAGTCGATGCCCAGCCACTGCAGGTAGTCGAGCTTCTCGATCAGGCCGCGGAAGTCACCGGAGCCGTCGCCGTTGGCGTCGAAGAACGCGCGCGTGTGGATCTCGTAGAAGACGGCCGTCTTGAACCAGAGCGGCTCGGCCTCGAACCAGTGGCCGGGGTCGTTGCGGCTCACGACTCGACGCGCAGGATGTGGGCCTGGTTGGCGCCCGGGTCGAGCCGGACGTAGTTCGTCCCGATCCGCCAGTCATAGTGGTCGCCGGTCAGCAGGTCGTGGACGGGGAAGACCGGCGGCAGGCCGAGGTGCGCGGGGATCAAGGCGGCGCCCTCCTGGGCGTGGTGCGGATCGATGTTGACGACCATGATCAGGACGTTGCCCGGGGACTGCTTGACGTACGCGATCAATGCGTCGTTGTGGGTCTCGAGGAAGAGCACGTTCGAGAGCACCTGGAGCGCCGGGTTCTCGTGGCGGATCTCGTTGATGCGCCGGATCATCGGCAGCAGCGGCCCGTCGAGGGCGCGCTCGCGCGTCTCGTACTTCTCCGAGTTCATGTACTCCTCGCTGCCCTCGCGCAGCGGGACGTTCTCGAAGCTCTCGTAGCCCGAGTAGATGCCGTAGCTGGGGCTCAGCGTGGCGGCGAGCACGAGCCGGCTGACGAACGCCGGCGGCCCGCCGTGCTGGAGGTAGGCGTGCAGGATGTCCGGCGTGACCGGGAAGAAGTTGGGCCGGAAGTACTCGGCCTCCTCGGTCCAGGCGAGCTCGTTGACGTACTCGCTGAGCTCCCAGCGCGAGTTCTTCCAGGTGAAGTACGTGTACGACTGCGTGAAGCCGAGCTTGGCCAGCTCGCGCATGACGGCTCGTCGCGTGAACGCCTCGCTGAGGAAGATCACGTCGCGGTCGACCTGGTGGATCTCCTTGATCAGCCACTCCCAGAACGGGAACGGCTTCGTGTGCGGGTTGTCGATCCGGAAGACCTTCACGCCGGCCTCGACCCAGTGGAGCATGATCCGCCGCCACTCCTCCCACAGCTCCTTCCAGGCGGGCGTGTCCCAGTTGAAGTTGTAGATGTCCTGGTACTTCTTGGGCGGGTTCTCGGCGTACTTGATCGTGCCGTCGGGGCGGCGGTGGAACCACTCCGGGTGCTCCTCCAGCCACGGGTGGTCGGCGGACGCGTTGAGCGCGATGTCGAGCGCCACGTCCATGCCGTGGTCTCTCGCGGTGGCGCGTGAGCCGTTTGAGGTCGTCCAGCGTGCCGAGCTCGGGGTGGACGGCGTCGTGGCCGCCCTCCTCGGCGCCGATCGCGTACGGCACGCCGGGGTCGTCGGGGCCGGCGACGAGCGTGTTGTTGCGGCCCTTGCGGTTCTTGCGGCCGATCGGGTGGATCGGCGTGAAGTAGAGGACGTCGAAGCCGTGCTCGGCGATCGCGGGGATCTGCTCGGTGACCTGCTCGAGGCCGCCCCACGAGCGCGGGAACAGCTCGTACCAGGAGCTGAAGCGCGCCCGCACGCGGTCGACCTCGATCGGCAGCGGCTTGGGCAGCGAGGCGGCGTCGGGGCGCTGGCCGACGCGCTCGACCGCGGCCGCGACCTCGGGGCTGAGCGCCGTGTCGTGGCGCGTCGGCCTCGGGCAGCGTGTCGTCGCGCAGGGTGGCGGTCGCGGTCTCGAGCGTCTCGCGGTCGGCGTCGTCCTTCGCGGCGGCGGCCGCCGACTCGAGCAGCACGGCGCCCTCGGAGAGCTCGCCGCCGAGGTCGTGCTGGCCGGCGTCGATCTTGCGGTGCATCTCGTCGCGCCAGGTGGCGAACACGTCGCTCCACGCCTCGATCGAGTACTGCCAGCTGCCGGGCGTCTCGACCGTGAACTCGCCCTCCCAGCGGACGCCGTTGATGTGGGCGTCGACCGCGTGCATCGGCGTCTCGAGCCAGCGCCGGCCGCCGGGCGACTTGTAGCGGACGACGGCGCGCATGATCTCGTGGCCGTCGCGGAAGATGTCGGCGGAGACCTTGACCGTGTCGCCGACGCAGCGCTTGGGCGCGTAACGTCCGCCGTCGACGGTCGGGGCGGGATGGTTGATCAGCGTCCTCGCGGGAGCTTCGCTGCGCTTCGGGGCGGGCATCTCCCGCGGGAGTATCCAACTCCAGGCCCGGCTAACCACTTCTCATGCATCTCCCCCGGTCCAGCGGCGTCCAACTGCATCCCACCTCGCTCCCCGGCGGGCGGCTCGGGCGCGAGGCTTTCAGCTTCGTCGACTGGCTGGCCGACGCGGGGCAGTCGTGGTGGCAGATGCTGCCGCTGGGGCCGCCGGACCGGCACGGCTCGCCGTACAAGTCCGCGTCGGCGTTCGCGGCGTGGCCGGGGCTGCTGGCGGAGCCGCGCGCGCCGGTGTCTCGCGAGGCGGAGCTCGACTTCCGCGAGCGCAACGCGTACTGGATCGATGACTGGGCGCGCCGCGGCTCGGTGGCCGACCAGGTGCGGTTCGACCGCGAGTGGGCGGCGTTGCGCTCGCATGCCGAGTCGGCCGGCGTACGGCTCATCGGCGACGTGCCGATCTACGTCGCGCCCGGGTCGGTCGACCATCGCACCCATCCGGAGCTGTTCCGCGACGACGCGGTGGCGGGGACGCCACCCGACGCCTACACCGACAAGGGCCAGCTGTGGGGCAACCCGCTGTACGACTGGCCGGCGCTGCAGCGGCGCGGCTACCGCTGGTGGACCGAGCGGTTCCGCCGCACGTTCGAGCTCTACGACCTCGCCCGGATCGACCACTTCCGCGGCTTCGTCGCCTACTGGGCCGTGCCGCGCACGGCGCGCCACGCGTTGTCGGGGCGCTGGCAGCGCGGGCCCGGGCGGGCGCCGTTCGTCGCCGCCGCGGCGGAGCTCGGCTCGCTGCCGCTGATCGCCGAGAACCTCGGCGTGATCACGCCGGCCGTCGAGCGGCTGCGCGTGTCGCTCGGGCTGCCGGGGATGGTGGTGCTCCAGTTCGGCTTCACGCCCGACGAGCCGGAGTCGGTCCACAGGCCGCGCCACCACACCGAGGACCGGATCGTCTACACGGGCACGCACGACAACGACACCGTCCGCGGCTGGTACGACTCGCTGCCGGCGGAGGTGCGCGCGGAGGTCGAGCAGAGATCGACGCGTGGGGCGTGCGCGAGCGCGAGCCGCACTGGTCGCTGATCCGGCTCGCCCACGCCTCGCCGGCGCGGGTGGCGATGGTGCAGGTGCAGGACGTGCTCGGGCTCGGGTCGGAGGCGCGGATGAACACGCCGGGGCGGTCGGCGGGGGCGTGGAAGTGGCGGCTGGATCGGCTGCCCGGGGCGGCGGCGGCGCGTCGGCTACGTGAGGTCACCGAGGCTGCGGGGCGAACTTCGGCTGGGTAGGGAACGTGCGACGAATTGCCGTGGCCTCACCTTTTTCCCATTTGAGCTTCGTCGCGTGTTTTATCGCAGCCATGTGCAAGCGCGGTTGCTGGCGGTGTGTTACGGTAGCGTTCGCGTTTCATTCCTCCTTCTTCGTTCTTCGTTCCGCCTGTCTGTTTTCCGCTCGGTCCGCGCGCCCCGCGGTGCCTGCCACGCGCGCGTGCGGGCGCGCCCGCCGCCGGCGTCCGCGCGTCGCCCTCGCGCCCCCCCCGCGCGCCCCCGCCCCTGCCCGCGGCGCGATCGAGGGCGCATGGCGCCTTGACGTCGATATAGCGTCACGTCAAAGCGCCATCCCGGTTTGGACGGCGATCCGGCCCCCGCTCGGCCGCACCGGCTGGTCCTCGGCGCGCGTCGCGCGCGGCGAGCGATGCGCCGGCTCAAGCGCCAGCGCCCCGCCGCCCGGCGCGCTCGCTCGCGCCGCGCCCGCGCCCCCAGCGCCGTGCAGCGAGCGCCAAGCAGCGCCGCCGTCGTCCGCCCCTCCCCTCCGGCCGCCCGCGAGCGGGAGCCGCCGCCGGCCGATTCGCGACCGCCTGCCTAGGTATGTCACACATCACTCAGCCGACCAGCCGGCTCCGCCGATCTCATCGCCGCCCTACCCAGCCGCAGTTGACGTTCCTCGATCCTGGAGCGAGTACGAGAACGACACCACGAAGTCGATGACCAGGATCGCGGTCCAGATCCCGGCGGCCGCCGCCAACGCGCGGCCGTCGTCGGCGAGCACGTAGAACGCGCCCAGCAGCGGCACGCCGACGGCCCACATGCGGGCGTGGCGGTACCAGCCGGCGCGCTCGCGCACGGCCTTCGGCGGCCGCGGACGCTCGGCGACCTCCCGGCCGAGGCGGCGCAGCACGAAGCGGTCGGCGATCCCGACGAGGTGGCGGGCGTAGGCCACCGAGTAGGCGACGGCCAGGGCGGCGAAGACGTGCGACGTCTGGGCGGCGGCGCCGCCGGCCAGGTCGAGCCCGGCGACGAGCAGGACGACGAGGTCGGTGGAGGCGGCGGCGACGAGCATCAGCTGCGCTCACCCGCGGGCGGTCGAGGGCGTAGCGGACGTACAGCCCGCCGACGAGGAGGGACCAGAAGGCGATCTCGGAGGCGACGATCACGGCGTACAGCATCTTCGACTGTTTTAGCACAATTGTGCGAAATGCCGAAGATCGTCGATCACGAGGAGCGCCGGCACGAGCTCGCGGCGGCCGTCTGGCGCGTCATCTGCGCCCGCGGCCCCGAGGCCGTGACGATCCGCGACGTCGCCGCCGAGGCGGGCTGGTCCTCCGGCGCGCTGCGGCACTACCTCCCCACGCGCGAGGACCTGCTCGTGTTCGCCTTCCGGCTCGCCGGCGAGCGCGCGAGCGAGCGCATCCGCGCGGCCGGCGACGCGCCGGCCGCGACGATCCTCGAGGAGGCCATGCCGCTCGACGAGGAGCGCCGCCAGGAGGCGCTGATCTGGTTCGCGTTCGTCGGGCTCGCGCCGAGCCACCCCACGCTGGCCGCCGAGCTCGACCGCGCCTACCGCGACATCATCGAGCGGCTCGCCAGGCGCGTCGGCGGCCGGCGCCGCGCCGAGGCGCTGTTCGCCGCGGTCGACGGCATCACGGTCCAGGCGCTCGCCATGCCGGAGCAGATGACCCCGGCGCGCCAGCGAGCTGCGCTGCGCAGCGATCCTGGGGTCCTAGACTCCGGGCCTCGCATGGCCGCTCCCGCCGCTCCCGACGAGATCCTCGACGTCAACCGCCGCTACCACGACGTGGCGGCGCGCGACTACGACGCCAAGTGGGGCATCTCGTTCGGCGAGATCGGCCGCCACCAGGTGATCGGCAAGGTGCGCAAGCTGCTCGGCGACCGGCCCGGGCCGTTCCCGCGCGCGCTCGAGATCGGCGCCGGCACGGGCTACTTCTCGCTCAACCTGATGCAGGACGGCGTGATCGGGGCCGGCACCTGCACCGACATCTCGCCCGGCATGCTCGAGACGCTGGAGCGCAACGCGACGGCGCTGGGCCTGGACGTCGAGACCGCGGCCTGCGACGCCGCCGAGCTGCCGTTCGACGACGAGAGCTTCGACCTCGTGCTCGGCCACGCCGTGCTGCACCACCTGCCCGACCTCGACCGCGCCTTCGCGGAGTTCCACCGCGTGCTGGCGCCGGGCGGGACGTTGTTCTTCGCCGGCGAGCCGTCGCGTCACGGCGACCGGATCGCGGCCGTGCCCGAAGCGCGCTGCGCTGCGCCTGGCGCCCACCTGGCGGCGCGCGATGCGCGCCCGGCCCGCCCCGGCCGGCGACGACGGCGAGAGCGGCGAGGAGCACGCGCTGGAGGCGGTGGTCGACGTGCACGCGTTCGTTCCCGGCGACCTCGAACGGCACGCCGAGGCCGGCGGGCTTCAGCCGCGTGCGCGTGCAGGGCGAGGAGCTGCTGGCGAACTGGTTCGGCTGGTTCAACCGCACGCTCGAGGCGAGCGCCGACCCGGCCGACGTCCCGCGCGGCTGGATCATGTACGCCTACCACGGCTACCTGGCGCTCCAGGCCGTCGACCGCCGGCTGCTCGAGCCGCGCCTGTCCGCCGCACCTCTTCTACAACCTCATGCTCGCGGCCCACAAGCCGTCGCGATGAGCACCGACGATCGGCCGGAGCAGAAGCCTCCGGGCCCGATGGACATCCTGCGCGACCCGCGCGCGCTGGTCGACACGGGCCTCGGCCCGGTCGCGTTCATCACCGTCAACGCGCTCGCCGGCCTCGAGACGGCGGCGGCCGTCGCCGTCGGCATCTCGATCGCCATCGCCGTCTGGCGCGGCGTCCGGCGCGAGCCGATCACGAACGCGATCGGCGGCCTGCTCGGCACCGGCCTTGCGGTGTTCATCGCGCTCTACACCGGCAGCGCCTCCGGCTTCTTCGTCCCGCGCGCGATCCAGAACGCCGGCCTCGCGCTCGCGTTCTGGGGCTCGATCGCGTTCCGCCGCCCGCTGGTCGGCTTCTTCGTGGCGCCGATCTACCACTTCCCGCCCGGGCTGGTACCGCGACCCGCGCGTCCGGCGCGCCTTCTCGGAGGGCACGCGCGCGTTCGCGATCGTGTTCACGGTCCGCGCCGTCGTCTACACGTTCCTGATCGTCACGACCGCGAGGCCGCGCTGGCCGGCGCCGTGTCGTGCTCGGCTGGCCGGCGTTCCTGGCCGCGCTGTGGTTCTGCTACCGCTACATCCCGAAGCGGCTCAGGCAGATGGGAATCGACCCAGACGAGCTGCGGCAAAAGCGCGCGAGCTGACCTTCGCGTGCCGGTAGGCGTACGTGAGGTCGCCGCGCAGGCGGCCGATCCGCGTCGTCTCGTAGTGGATCAGCGACGACGGCCGCACGCGCACCTGCATCCCGTCGGCGGCGAGCACGTCCAGCGCCCGCTCGGCGATCGCGATCTGGCCGAACGCCGTCGGGTGCACGTGGTCGGCCATCAGCAGGTTGCGCGCGCCGAAGCCGCGCAGGTCGAGCACGAGCGCCCCGTTCCGGCGCGCCGAGGCCTCGATCGCCGCGTTCACCTCTCCGACCTTGGCGCCGGCGCGCGGGCGGCCGAGGTCGAGCGGCACGGTCGCGGTCAGCACGCGGTCGCAGCGCTCCGCCAGGACGCCGAGCGCCGCGTCGTGGCCGCGCTCGAAGCCCTCCCGCTCCCAGTCGAGCGCCGCACGTCGTTGACGCCGATGTAGAGGCAGCCGAGGTCGTAGCGGCCGTCGCCGACGGCCGGCACCTGCGCGGCAGCACGTCGCCCACGCGCGCGCCGTCGGCGGCGTGCGGGCTGTACGGCAACCCGAGCCCGCGCGCGACCCACAGCGCCCACGACTGCAGCGCCACGCCCCACTGGAGCTCACCGCCGCCGTTGGTGATCGAGTCGCCGAGGGCGAGCACTCCGAGGCGGCAGGCGGCGGACACGCCGCGGATGTCTAGCGGACGCGGAAGGTCTTGGAGACCGAGCTGCCGTTGCCGGCGCCGCTGGTGATCGAGATGCGGACCCGGTGCGCGCCGCGCTTGAGGTGCGAGACCTTGAGGTCGGCGCGCTTCTTGGAGGTGGCGAGCGTCTTGCGCGCCACCCGCACCCAGCGCTTGCCCTTCTTGCGCTCGACCGTGACGGTCACCTGGCGAGCCCCGTCGTCTCGACCTTCACGGTGGCGGAGCGCCGCTCGGCCTTGGCCGACAGCGAGGCGACCTCGACAGCGGGCAACCGTTCTTCGTCGCCGCGGCCTGGTTCGGACAGGCGTCGCTGCCCTCGGCCACGCCGTCGTGATCGGGGTCCGCCCCCTGCGTGGTCGTCGTCGTGCCGGGCGGGCAGCCGTTGGCCTCGGTGCTGCTCAGGTCAGCGCACAGATCGCGGGTGTCGGGCACGCCGTCGTTGTCGCGGTCCGGATCACACGCGTCACCGAGCGCGTCACCGTCCCCGTTGCGCTGGCTCGCGTTGCTCGTCGTCGGGCAGTTGTCTCGACCCGTTGGCCACCGAGTCGCCGTCGATGTCGCTGTCGCAGGCGTCGCCCTCGCCGTCGCGGTTCTTGTCGGCCTGGTCCGCGTTGTCCACGACGCGCAGTTGTCGTACCAGTCGGCGACGCCGTCGCCGTCCGAGTGCGGGATCGGGCAGCCCTCGGGCAGGCCGGTGGCCGGACTGGCCTCGTTCGGGCAGCGATCGACGGCGTCGGCCTGACGTCGTCCCCGTCGCTGTCGTCCGCGAGGCGCCGTTGGAACGCTCGCGCGACCGCGATGCCGGCGTTGATGCGTCCCCGGTCACCGAGTCGTCGAAGCCGTCCTGCGTGTCCACCGAGTCGAGCAGCATGTCCTTCAGGTCGTCCGTGGTGAGCGTGGGGTCCGCCTCGAGCGCGAGCGCGGCCACCGCGGCCACGTGCGGCGCGCCATCGAGGTGCCGGCCATGTAGGCGTAGCGTCGGTCGCTCGGGATCATGGTGGAGACGACCCACTCGCCGGGCGCGAAGAGGTCGACGCTGTGGTCGCCGTGGTTCGAGAAGTCGGCCGGTTCGTCGCGGTTCGTGGTGGCTCCGACGCAGACGATGTTCGGCTCGTCGATGTCGCACGGATACGTGGGTGCGACGTCGTTGTCGCGCCCGTCGTTGCCTGCCGCGATGACGTACAGCGTGCTCGGGTGGTCGTTGATCATGTCCTGGATCAGGCGGCGCGGGCTCGTCGCCGCCGAGCGAGACGTTGACGACCGGGTACCGGAGCCGGCCCAGTCGAGCGCGTCGGCGATGTCGGGGTCGCTAGCCCATCCCCGAGTCGTCGAGCGCGCGCAGCGCGGCCAGATCGGCGCCGGGCGCGACGCCCGCGACGCCGCCGCCGTTGTCGGCGGTGGCGGCGATGGTCCCCGCGACGTGCGTCCCGTGCCCGTTGCCGTCGCCGACGTCGTTGACGGACTCGCCGGCGACGAAGTTGCGCTCGTCGACGATGCGCGTCGGATCGATGTCCTCGTGGTTTCCGCTGATCCCGGTGTCGACGACCGCCACGACCTGCCCGTCGCCCGTGACACCCTGGTCCCACGCCTCGGGCGCATCGATGTCGGCGTCGTAGACGCCGCGGCTGTCCAGGTCGTCCTCCCAGAGCAGCTGAGCGACGTTGTGCAGCCCCCACTGGAGCGGGAAGCCCTCGTCGTCCGGAAGCGCGGCTGCGACCGCGCGACGGCGATGGTTGAGCTGCGCGTAGGTGACGTCCGGGTCGGCCTGGAGATCGTGGAGCGCGTCCTGGGCGTCGCCGGGGCGGGCGGCGACCAGCTCGGTGCGCGCGATGGACAGCGTCTCGACCAGCCGCACCTGGGCGTCGGCGCGGATGTCGGCCCGCTCGGCGGCCGTCAGGCCGGGATCGCGCTTGACGATGATCTCGGAGTTCGCCGACGCCACCCCTGGGACGGCCAGGGTGAACAGGAGCGCGATCAGAGCAAGGCGCATCGTCACCGCGTTCAGTTGTCGGCGGACGGCGAGGAAGGCTTGAGCGTTCGCGCGGACTAGCGGACGCGGAAGCTCTTGGACACCGGCGTGCCGGCGCCGGCGCCGCTCGAGATCGAGACACGCACGCGGTGCGAGCCTCGCTTGAGGCGC
>CAWDCT010000008.1:0-201295 GCA_963800905.1 uncultured Solirubrobacteraceae bacterium | reverse complement strand
CGCCCCGGTGCCAGCGGCAACATCGGCGCCGCCATGGTGGCGAAGGCACCGGCCGACGGCCACACGCTGATGGTGAGCGCGAACACGATGCTCATGGCCGCGAGCACCTACAAGAATGTGCCCTACGATGTGCTGCAGGACTTCACACCGATCACCATGGCGGCCTACGGCACCATGGCGCTCGTCGCCACCACGAAGTCGGGCGTGGACTCGGTGCCGGCGCTGGTGCAGCGGGCGAAGGCGGTCTCCCCAACAAGATGACCTACGGGTCGCCCGGTGTGGGCACGCCGCATCACCTCGCGATGGAGCTGTTCAAGGACGTGGCCGGGATCGAAGTGCTGCATGTCCCGTACAAGGGCACGGCCGGGGCGGTCACCGACCTGCTCGGCGGCCAGATCGACCTCATGTTCTTTCCGGTGCACACCGCCGCACCGCATGTAAAGTCGGGGGCGATGAAGGCACTCGCGGTGGGAAGCGCCAAGCGCCACCCGGCGGCACCCGAGGTGCCGACGCTCAAGGAAGTCGGCGTACCCAATGTGGAGGTCGAGGCCTGGGTACGTGTTCTTCGGCCCGAAGAACCTGCCCGCGCCGATCTTGCAGAAGCTGAACACCGAGCTGCGGGCAATCCTTGCCGAACCGGATGTGCGCGACATGCTGAACAAGTCCGGCCTCGATATCGAGTCGTCGACCCCGGCCGAGCTGAAAGCCATCATGGAGCGCGATTTCCCGCGCTGGGCGGCGGTGATCAGCAAGAACAAGATAACGGTCGAGTAGCGCGATGCGCCAGGAACTGGCTGAAGCGCTGGTCCGTACGGGCCAGGGAACGCCGATGGGGGCGATGATGCGCCGCTACTGGCTGCCGGCGATGCTCAGCGAGGAGGTCGGCGAGCCGGACGGCGACCCGCAGTCCGTGTGCGGCTGCTGGGCGAAGACCTCGTCGCCTTCCGCGATACGCAGGGCCGCGGGGCCTGATGGCCGAGCACTGCCCGCACCGCTGCGCATCGCTCGTCTACGGGCGCAACGAGGAGGGCGGGCTACGCTGCATCTACCACGGCTGGAAGATAGACGTGCATCGGCCAATGCGTCGACACGCTGAGCGGAGCCAGCAGACTCGCCATGCAAGATCACCATTAAGGCCTACCCGTGCGTCGAGCCCGGCGGCCTGGTGTGGACCTACATGGGCCCGCCTGAGCTGCATGCCGCCGCCGCCGCGGTTCGAGTGGGCACGGTTCCCGACAGCGACCGCTACGTCTCCCAAGACTAGCAGGAGTGCAACTGGCCGCAGGCCCTGGAGGGCGGCATCGACACCACGCATGTGTCGTCTCGTCCACCGCTACGAGCTCGAGCGCGATGCCCTGCACATGAACGCCCGCCGGCAAGAAGTACATCAAGGCCGATCCGAACGTGCAGTTCCACCGTGCGAGGAGACCGGCTCGGGCATGACCATTTTCGGGCGCTCGCAAAGGCGAGGACGATTCCTGGTATTGGCGCATCACGCAGTGGATCTTCCCGTGGTTCACGCTGGTGCCGCCCACCGGGGCCGCATCCGCTGGCCGCGCACATCTGGGTGCCGATGGACGACGAGAACTGCTGGACCTGGAACATCAACTCACTACCCCCACGCAGCGCCTTTTCGCCGGACGAACGCGGCGAGATGGAGCGCGGCGCCGACCATCGACTACCCGCTCATCCCCGGCACCCTGCGTCCCGTCGCCAACAAGGACAACAACTACCTCATCGACCGGCGCGCGCAGAAGGAGAAGCGCTCCTTCAGCGGCGTGGCCGGATTGCGGCATCCAGGATTTCTCCCTGCAGGAAAGCATGGGCCCGATCCAGGACCGCACGCGCGAGCGCCTGGTGCAGTCGGACCGGGCCATCATCCTCGCGCGCCGGCGGCTCCAGGACGCCGCAGCCGGCATCGACCAGAAGCGCGAGCTTCCGGCCATCGACCCGACGAGCCACAGTGTGCGCTCGGCCTCGGTGCTGCTGCCGAAGGAGCAGAACGTCGAAGCGTGGGCCGAGGCCGCGCTCGTCGCCAGCCAACACAATCCGCTCTGACAGCCTTGAAGATCGCTCTCGCAGGCTCGGTGCGGTCGGCGGGCGGTGGCCAGGCGCGTGCTGGCCGACGGCATTCCAGGCATCCAGCTGGTGGCGGTCTCGGCCCGCGACCATGAGAAGGCGCGCGCCACGCTGAAAGCGATGAACGGAGGCGCGGTACCGATCGTCGGACTCGCCGACCTCGCCGGCACGGCGGATCTGGTGGTCGAATGCGCGCCGGCCGCGCTCATGGACAGCATTGCGCGACCGGTGCTGCGCGCGGGCAAGAAGCTGCTGGTGCTCTCGGCCGGAGCGCTGCTGCCGCGACCAGAGCTCCTCGAGCTGGCCAAAAAGCACGGCGGCCAGATCATCGTTCCCACCGGCGCGCTCCTTGGCCTGGATGCGGTTGCGCGGCGGCCGAGGGCCAGATCCACTCCGTGCAGATGACGACGCGCAACCCGCCTAACGGCCTCTCCGGCGCGCCGTACCTGGTGGAGAACCGCATCCAGGTGGACGACGTGCGCGAGCCTTTGCGGGTGTTCAGCGGCAGCGCGCGGGACGCGGCCAAGGGCTTCCCTGCAAACGTCAACGTCGCGGTGGCCCTGTCGCTCGCCGGCATCGAGCCATCGCACGCGCATCGACATCTGGGCGGACCCGACGGTGACGCGCAATACGCACCGCATTCAAGTCGATCGATTCCGCCGGATCGACATGACCATCGAGAACATCCCCAGCGAGAATCCGAAGACCGGCCGCATCACCGCGCTCAGCGTGATCGCCCCCTTCGTAAGATCCACGCGCCGCTGCGCGTCGGCACCTAAGTTGTTCTGTTACCGGTACGCAACTCAACTGTAGGAGCGAACATGGAAGAGCTTCAGAAGACCCAGGAGTACGCCGCCGAGCGCGAACGGCGACGCCTGCAGCAGCCTTACGAGGGCGACGACCGGCGTAAGCGGGCGAGCATGAGCAGCCCGTCAACAATCCCGACCCCCGGAGCTACCAGTCAGCGGCGAGGACGGCACCGGCCGGCGCTGAGGCTCAATGGTAGGTCGGCCCGTGGAAACCATCGCCGCGGAGCTGGCCCGGCTCGTTACGACCACCGGCGCGGAGGCGCTGCCGGCGCTTGCGCTGGAGCGGGCCAAGATGAGCCTCGCGAGCACCGTGGCGAGCGCGGCGGCCGGCGTTGGCATTCCGTCCGCGCGTGTCATCGCGAGCTCGCTCTCGCGCGCGGCGGCGCGCCGCAGGCGTCGGTCTGGTTTTCCCAGGAGAAAAAGCTCGATGTTGCCGGCGCGGCGCAGGTCAACGCAGTGGCGAGCGACGCGGCGGCTTGCGACGACAGCGACCTGCGCAGCATCGCGCATATCGGCACCATCGTGTCGACGGTGTCCATCGCCATGGCGGAGCACCTCGGGCGCGGCGGTCGCGAGGTGCTCGAGGCCATGGTGCTCGGCTACGAGGTCGCGGGCCGCATCGACGAAGCGCTGACGCCCGGGCGCATGAAGCGCGGCTTCCACGGCTCGGTATCGACGATCTTCGGCGGCGCGGTCGCGGCCGGCCGGCTCCTCGGTCTTCACCAGGCGCGGCTTGCGCACGCCATCGCCCTGACTGCATCTTCAGCGTGCGGCATGGCGATCGCCGCCGACACGAGCTGCGGGCGCGAGTACCACGCGGGGCTCGCCGCGCAACTCGGCGTGCAGGCGGCGTTCGCAGCGCAGCGCGGCTCCACTTCCGAAACCGTGGTGCTCGAGGCGCCGCGCGGGTTTTTCCAGGCGATGAACGGACAGGCGGTCGAGGAAGTCACCCGCGATTGGGGCGGGTCATGGGACATCACCACCGACATGGCGATCAAGCTGATGCCCGGCGCGATCCGTTCCATGCCATCGCCGAGGCGGCGATCGAGGCGGCGAGCGCGGGCGACGTCGATCCGCGCGAGGTGGAGCAGATCGTGATTTCGGCCATCCAGATGCGCGACTGGGGCGCGGGCAGAATCCCCACGACCTGGTCAGCGCCGCGCACAGCGTGATCTACTTCGTCGCCGCCGGCGTGGCCGAGCGCCGTTTCGGGTGGGAGCACATGACCGAGCGCAAGTTCAGCGACCCGGTGATCGCCGGCCTGCAGGAGCGCGTGGTGTTCGATGCGGATCCGCCGCCGCTGCCGGACCGCTTCCCGCATCGCCACGGCGGCACCGTGTCGATCCGCATGCGCTCGGGCGAAGTCTTCAGCCATACCTGCAAGGCGCCGCGCGGCTCCGGACCGCGCGGGATGGAGTGGGACGACGTGGATGCGAAGTACCGGAGCCTGGTGCCGCGCTCCGGCCTGGCCGCTTCGCGCGTCGAGGCGAGCCTCGACTTGATCCACGCCCTCGACCGGCGCTCCTCGGTGAGCGATCGACTTCCTTGATCGCTGCCGTTTGGGCAATTTCCCCGAACTACTTTGAGGAGGAGCGGACATGTCTGCGTCCGACACCACGTATCGCGTGTACGCGATCAAATATGCGCGCCACGAGCGCATGTCGTCGGCGAATTTCATCGGCGGCGACAGCCATGACGTGCCGATGCCGCTCGACTATTTCGTCTGGCTGGTGACCGGCGGCGGCCGCAGCTTCGTGGTCGACACCGGCTTCGACCGCACCATGGCGGCGAAACGCGGCCGGCACATCACGCGCTCGATCGACGAGGGCCTGAAGGCGCTCGGCGTCGATCCGGCCACGGTGGAGGACGTATCATCACGCACATGCATTACGACCACGCCGGCAACAAGGATCTTTTTCCCAAGGCGCGCTACCACATCCAGGACCGCGAGATGAAGTACTGCACCGGCCGCTGCATGTGCCATCCGGTGATGCGCTTCCCGTTCGAGCCGGACGACGTCGCCGGCATGGTGCAGCGCGTGTTCCAGGGCAAGGTGGTGTTCCACGACGGCGACTCGACCATCGCGCCCGGCCTCACCGTGCACCACATGGGCGGGCACACCGACGGCCTGCAGGTGGTGCGCGTGCGCACGCAGAAGGGCTGGATGGTGCTCGCCTCGGACGCCACGCATCTTTACGCCAACATCGAGCAGCAGCGCCCGTTCCCGATCGTCTACAACGTCGGCGACATGATCGAGGCCTACGGGCGCATCTATGCGCTCGCCGACGCCCCGCAGCTCGTCATCCCCGGACACGACCCGGAGGTGCTGAAGCGCTTTCCGCCCTCCGGCCGTGAGCACGAGGGCTGGATCGCGCAGCTCGACGGCGGCCCGCGCTAAGCGTGCTGCAGACGATCGAGAATGTGACGCAGGGCGCGGTGGCGGGCCTGCTCACCGGCTCCATCTACGGCCTGATGTGCGTCGGCCTGGCGCTGATCTTCGGCGTGATGCGCGTGATCAACTTCGCGCAGGGCGATTTCATGATGCTCGGCATGTACGCGGCCTACTACGCCGCCGGCCTGCTCGGCCTGGAGGCGCTGTTCGGCAGGCTGGGCGGTCGACGAGCAGCGCGCACGCGAGGCCGACCAGCACCGAGCAGAGCACCGCGCCGGCGGTCAGCAGCACCGTGACCCACAGCGCGTGCCAGGTGCCGGAGTTGGTCAGCACCTCCGTGTAGTTGTCGAACCACGCGAACTCGCGGCTCCCGGGACGCAGCAGGTTCCAGGAGAAGAAGCTGTAGACCAGCGTCACCACGAACGGCAGCTGCGTGACGATGATCGTGAAGATCAGCGCCGGCAGCAGTGGCCCGCGGCGGCGGCGGCGCTCGGCCGCCAGGCTCGCGGTGTGACGTCCGCGCTCGAGCCGAGCGGGAGGCGCCTTGGTAGCGGTCGTTGCCATCGATGCCTCCCTCTCAGTCCTTGTATCCGTCGTCCGCGACCGCCTGAGCTTCGTCCTGGGCGGTCTCCAGGGCGTCCTCGACCGACTTGTTGCCGGCCAGCACGGCGGCGAACTGCTGCGACACGCTCGTGCCGAGATCCTGGAACTCCGGGATCTGCACGTACTGGATGCCCGTGTACGGCACCGGCTCCTTGGTCGCCTTGTTCGGGTCGATCGTCTTGAGCGCGTCGAGCGTCACCTCGGCGGAGCCCTTGCCGGCCTCGATGAACTCGGGGATCTCGTAGGTCGACAGGCGGCTGCCCGGCGGGACGCGCTCCCAGCCCAGGCGCTCGCCCACCATCCGGATGTAGTCCTTCGACGTCGCCCAGCTGAGGAACTTCCAGGCGGCGTCGGGGTCCTTCGCGGTCTTGGGGATGGCCAGCGACCACGCCCACAGCCAGCCCGACCATTCGGTCTCCTCCACCGGCGCGGGCGCGTAGCCGTTCTTGCCGACGACGTTCGAGACCTCCGGGTCCTCGAGCGAGCCGGCGGCGACCGTCGCGTCGTACCACATGGCCGCCTGCCCCTGGGTGTACGCGGTCAGGCACTCGCTGAAGCCGGCGTTCGGCGCTCCCGGCTCGCCCGCGTCCTTGATCAGGTCGATGTAGAAGCCGACCGCCTTGGCGGTGGCCGGCGAGGTGAGCTGGGCGTTCCAGTCCATGTCGTACCAGCGCCCGCCGAACGTGTTGATGACCGTGTCGAGCGGCGCCAGCTGCTCACCCCAGCCGGGCAGCCCGCGCAGGCAGATCCCGGCTCGGTCGGGCGTCTTGAGCTGGCGCGCGAACTCGGCGACCTCGGTCCACGTCGGCCGCTCGGGCATCGTGAGCCCGGCCTCGTCGAACAGGTCCTTGCGGTACATGAGCATCGAGGACTCGCCGTAGAAGGGCACGGCGTAGAGGACGCCGTCGGCCGACAGGCCCTTGCGGACCGCGGGCATGAGGTCGGCGACGTCGTAGTTCGGGTCGTTCGCGGCGTAGTCGTTGAGGTCGGTGAGCCAGCCGTTGCGACCCCAGATCGGCGCCTCGTAGGTGCCGATCATCACCACGTCGAACTGGCCGGCCTTGGTAGCCACGTCCTGGGTGATGCGGGCCCGGGCCTCGTTCTCCGGGAGCGTGACGAAGCGGAGCGTGATGTCCGGGTTCTCGCGATGGAACTCGTCGCTGAGCTCCTGGATGTCGCGCATCTGCGGGTTCGCGACGATCGCGATCGTCACGGTGCCGCTTCCGGTTCCGCCGCCTGCCCCGGCCCAGGTGCAACCCCCCAGTGCCAGACCGGCGAGCAGCGTGAGTGCGAGCGCCCAGCGCATCTCTCCTCCTTCCGCTCAAATGAGCGTCCCCGCGCTCATTCGTGTCGGCATGTTTGCGCATCCGGGGCCGTTGTGTCAAATTGAGCGCCCAGATGCTCATATGAGCGCACCGAGAGAAGCCGGACCCGCTGAGCTCGTGCTGACGGCGACCGCCGCGCGGCGCTTCTACCTGGAGGGCGTGAGCAAGAGCGACATCGCCGCCGAGCTCGGCCTGAGCCGCTTCAAGGTCGCCCGCATGCTCGACTGGGCGCGCGCCACCGGCCTCGTGCGCATCGAGCTCGACACGCGCGGCGAGATCAACCTCGACCTCTCGGTGCAGCTGCGGGCGGCGCACGACCTGCGCCACTGCGTCGTGATCGACGCGCCCGAGGACGACGAGGCACTGCTGCGCGGCACGCTCGGGCGGGCGGCGGCCGACCTGCTGGCCGAGATCGTCGAGCCCGGCGACGTGCTGGGACTGGCCTGGGCGCGCTCGCTGATGGCGATGCGGACGTCGCTCACGCGGCTGCCGGCGTGCGACGTCGTGCAGCTCACCGGCGCGCTGTCTCTGCCGGCCGACGACAGCTCGATCGAGCTCGTGCGCGACCTGGCGCGCAAGTCGAACGGGCAGGGGTTCTTCTACTACGCGCCGATGGTGCTGCCCGACGCGGCGACCGCGCGCGTGCTGCGCACGCAGCCCGACATCGCGCGCGCGATCGAGCGCTACGCCGACGTGACGAAGGCGGTGATCGGCGTCGGCGCCTGGCAGCAGGGGCTCTCGACCGTGGTCGGCGCGTTGACCGAGCAGGAGCGGCGCGAGATCTACGACCTCGGCGTGCGCGGCGAGCTGTCGGGCGTCCAGATCGACGGCGAAGGCAACCCGGTGACGACCCCACTGACCGACCGCCTGATCGGCATCGACGCCGAGCAGCTGCACGGCGTGCCGGACGTGATCGCGGTCGCCTACGGCACCGCCAAGGTCGACGCCGTGCACGCCGGCATCCGCGGCGGGTTCATCACGAGCCTCGTCACCCACACCGGGCTGGCGGGCGGCCTGCTCCAGCGGACGTGAGCGACGAGGTCCTCCTCCCTGGCGGTCTCACGAACGCGGGCCGGGTGACCCGCGTCGAGGACACCGTCCGCCGACCGCCCAGCAGCGCGGCGACCTGGGCGCTGCTCGAGCACCTCGAGCGCGTCGGCTTCGACGGCGCGCCGCGCTTCCTCGGCGTTGATGACCGGGGCCGCGAGATCCTCTCGTACCTGCCGGGCGAGGCGGCGATCGAGCCGCATCAGGCCTGGGCGCTGACCGACGATGCGCTCGTCAGCGTCGCCGAGCTACTGCGCCGCTACCACGACGCGGCCGCGTCGTTCGATCCGTCCGGCCACGCGTGGCCCGACTTCGTCCCGGCCGCGTTCCGCGACGGCCTGGTCAGCCACAACGACCCGAACCTCGACAACGTGATCTTCTCGGGCGGGGTCGCGGTCGGGCTGATCGACTTCGACCTCGCCGGCCCGGGCTCGGCGGTCTGGGACGTGACGTGCGCGGCGCGGCTGTGGGCGCCGCTGCGCGACGAGCTGGACCTGCCGGAGGAGCTGCGCGGCCGCTCGCTCGAGCGGCTGCGCATGTTCGTCGACGCCTACGGCCTGCCCCGCCGCGACCGCCCGCGGGTGGTCGAGGCGGCGGTCCACACGCACGACCGCTGCTACCGCGTGGTGCGCGCGGCGGTCGACAGCGGCCACGTGCCGTTCGGCCGGATGTGGCGAGAGGGCGGCGGGGAGCGCGCCGAGCGCACGCGGCGCTGGCTCGCCTTGCACGGCCGCCAGATGCGGGACGCGCTGCTCCGCTGAGTTGCCCGTTGGGGCAGACCTGACCGTCTGCCTTGACCGGGCATCCGGGGTCGGCTTACGGTCGCTTGAAGGACGGAAAGCCGGGCGGCCAGGCGCTCCGGCTCCACAGCCAGGACGGGAATGGAGATGCGGAGCCAGCGTGGACGTGACGTGCGAGCGGGGCCGGCGAGACCGAAATGGCGCCGCTCCCGCTGATCCTCGCCGGACCGATCGTCCGCCGCGTCGAGCCGCGCTCGGTGTCGGTGTGGGTCGCGCTGCGCGACTCCGTGCCGGTCACGCTGCGGCTGTGGGCGGGGACGCAACGCTCGACCGCCGGCGGCAACGTGCAGTCGGGCGATGCGCCGGTCGTGACGAGCGCGCCGGCGACCCCGCGGCGGTTCGGGCAGAAGCTGCACGTCGCGGTGGTCACCGCGGAGCCGGCCGTGGCACTCACTCCCGGCACGATCGTCAGCTACGACCTCCAGGTCGGCAACTCGTGGCTGCGCGACCAGAAGCTCCTCACCGACGAGACCAGCCCTCGCCTGCCGGGCGTCGACGCGACCGCGCCGCGCCAGCTCGCGCTCGGCTACGGCGCCGGCGAACGCCTGCCGGCGTTCGTCACGCCGCCGCCCACCGTCGACCGCATCAGGCTCGCGCACGCGAGCTGCCGCAAGGGGCACGGGCCGGGCTTCGACGCGCTCGCCTGGCTGGACGACCGCATCGCCGGCACGTTCGAGAACCCCGGCGAGCGCCCGCAGCAGCTCTTCCTCACGGGTGACCAGATCTACGCCGACGAGGTCGGCGCGTGCCTGCTCCCGATGCTGTCCGGCCTCGCGGCCGACTTCCTCGGCGCCGGCGAGCGGATGCCGCTCACCGACACCGACACGGTCGACGCCAACCTCACGAACTTCCCGCCGCTGTTCCGCCAGCGCCTCGTGCGCACGATGGCCGGCTTCACGTCGACCTCCGCCTCGAGCCACCTGCTCAGCTTCGGCGATTTCGCCGCGATGTACCTCGCGGTCTGGAGCCCGCGCGTGTGGCGCGCGCTCGCCGAACCGGACGACGTCATCAAACAGCCGAACGCGGCGGCGCCGGTGCGCCCGCACCTGACCAAATGGGCCGAGTGCGCCGCGGAGGAGAAGCACGACCTTCGCCGAGCTCGTCACGAAGGGCGTCGAGTCGGACCTCAAGGCCGTCGAGCTGTTCCGCGACGCGGTGCCAAAGGTCTCGCGCGCGCTGGCCAACATCGCGACCTACATGATCTTCGACGACCACGAGATCACCGACGACTGGAACCTGAACGCGCGCTGGCGCAACCGCGTCTACAGCAAGCCGTTCGGGCGCGCGATCGTCCGCAACGGCGTGATGGCGTACGGCGTCTTCCAGGCCTGGGGCAACGACCCGAAGAAGTTCTCGGCCCCCGACGAGTCGGCGAGCAAGCCCAACCACAACCGTCAGCTGCTCGAGGAGACCGAGAAGGCGTTCGCGGGCAACGGCCCGTACCCCGCGGCCGGCGCCCAGCCCGGGCGCCTCGACGAGCTGGTCGGCGCCGCCGGCGCCGAGGCCAAGCAGCCGGCGTTCAACTACCAGGTGCCGTGCCCGCGCCACCTGGTCGCCGTGCTCGACACGCGCACCCGCCGCGCGTTCTCCGGCCAGGGGGTGCTGCCGCCGAGCCTGCTCGGCACGACGCTCAACGCACAGGTGCCCGCCAATCTGACCGACGGCCGCGAGCTGCTGATCCTCGTCTCCCCCGCCCCGGTCCTCGGCCCGCACCTGATGGACTCGATCGCCCAGCCGCTGCTTCAGACGGTCCAGGACATCACGATCGGCGTGAAGAACGAGTTCATGGACCCGCCCGGACCGTGCGAGGTGGCCGGCCGGCCGTCCGGGGCCGAGCAGTACGACGCCGAGGGCTGGGCCGCGCACCCGACGGCGCTCGAGGACCTGCTCGCGCGGCTGGCCCCGCACGGGCGTGCCGTGATCCTCTCGGGCGACGTCCACTACGGCTGCAGCCTCGTGCTCGACTACTGGCGCAAGGGCGCGGGCGGGACCGACCCGCCGCCGGCGCGGATCGTGCAGCTGACGTCGAGCCCGTCGCGCAACAACTTCCGCGCGGAGGTCGAGGCGGTCCTGCGCAGCAGCGCCCTGCTGCAGCGCTACCAGGCGGGACCGCGCCCGGAGCGGCTGGCCTGGAAGGCCGCCGCCCCGATCGTGATCCAGCCCGGCCAGCACATCGGGCCCGGGCGCCGCGCGCGGATGAAGCGCTCGCCCGCGCTCGTGCCGGCCCGGCTGTGGCCGCCGGGCACGACGATCCCGGCCGACAAGCCGCCCGACTGGCGCTGGCGGCTCACCCTCCAGCGCGACCTGCGCCCGGACAGCGTGCGGCCGCTCGCGCTGCGCCAGCCCACGCTGTCGCAGGACCTGAACCCGGCGAGCCCGGCCGTCGGCTACCGGCGGATCGCCGGCCGGCACGCGCAGCTGGCGCTGACGCACTTCGACCACCTGCGCCAGATGATCTTCGCCAACAACCTCGGCCTGGTCACCGTCACGGTCGGCTCCGACGGGGCGCTCCGGGTCACCCACACGCTGCTGTCGAAGGACGCGCCGGGCTCGGTCACGTTCGCCGAGAACACGATCCACCCGATCTCGCTCGTCCCCACGACCGAGGCGCGCCCGGAGCTGGTGACGCGATGAGCGCGAAGCCGCCCAGCCTGTTCGAGAAGATCGTCAAGTTCTTCAAGAAGGCCGCGGACTGGGTGCAGGAGAACCTCGGCGACCCCACGCTCGCGGTCACGATCCGCGAGGACCTCGGCCTCAAGGCCGGGGAGAGCATCCCCGCCAACACGAAGGGCGACTTCCAGCGCTTCGCCGCCGGCCTCGACCCCGACAAGGAGTCGTTCGCCGCCACCGCCGAGGAGATCGCCGAGGTGGTCCAGGCGTTCATCGCCCTCGGCGAGACGCTCAAGGCCGACCAGGGCGACGGCTGGGACCTCGCCTACATGATGCTGCGGGTCCTCTCGATCGAGACGGTTCGCACGCGGTCGGACTTCCTGTACGGCGTCTCCAAGCTCGGGCTGCTGATCACCGAGGACCCCGAGGCCGTCGAGGAGCTCGACTCGGCGCTGCTCGTCGGCCTGCTCAAGGGCGAGCCGCCGCCGCCCGGCACCGGCGAGGCGATGCTCCAGCGCGTGGGCGCGCTCTCCGGCGTCCTGATCACGGTGGGCGCGACGCTCGCCCCCAAGTTCGGCCTGGACTTCTTCGAGGCCTACCACGGCTGGGATCCCGATCCGGCGTCGGCGACGCCGCTCGCCGACCAGGTCTCGCAGCGCGCGACGACCCTGCTCGTCGGCCCGCGCGGGGACGTCAGCGCGCGGCTGTCGCTGACCTTGCTGGTCCTGCCCGTCGAGCACCGCGGCCCGGCGCTGTTCCTGAGCTTCGGCGGCGGCCTCTCGGCCGAGCAGACAGATCGGCGACACGACGTACCGGTTCACGACCGGCGCGACAGCCGCCTTCGACCTGCTGATCCCCTTCGGCGACTCGCCGCTCGAGTTCGACGCGGGCGGCGACCCCCAGGGCTTCGTCAAGCTCGACGTGCTGACGGCCAAAGCCAACGAGCCGGCCTTCCGCGTCGGCAACGCCGGCGGCACCCGCATCGACGTGCAGAAGCTGCTGGTCGGGGTCGAGATGGCCGGCGACCGCGCCGCGTTCCGGCTCGGGATCGAGCACGCCGCGCTGGTGATCGACCTGACCGAGGGCGACGGGCTGCTCGGCCAGCTGCCGGGCGGCGAGATCCGCGCCGAGTTCGCGCTCATCCTCACCGCCGACACCGCCAACGGGATGCGGATCGAGGGCGGCACGCGGGCGCGCGCCACGCTGCCGGTCAACGCGTCGCTGTTCGGCGTCTTCACCATCCACCACCTCGAGATCGCGCTCGGGCCGAGCCCCGCCGGCCGCGACGTCAACCTCGAGCTCGCGGGCGCCTTCTCGCTGCACCTCGGGCCGTTCTCCGCCACCATCGACCGCGTCGGCATGCAGGCCGACATCGCGCTGGAGGAGGGCAACCTCGGCTTCGCCGACGCGCTGCTCGGCTTCAAGCCGCCCAACGGGATCGGCCTGGCGCTCGACGTCGGCGTGGTCAAGGGCGGCGGCTACCTGTTCATCGACGTTCCGCGCGGCGAGTACGCGGGAGCGCTCGAGCTGACGATCGGCCCCGTCTCGGTCAAGGCGATCGGGATCCTCTCCACCCGCGTGCCGCTGCCCGACGGCTCGCACGGGTGGGCGCTGCTGCTGATGGTCTACGGCCAGTTCGCCCCGATTCAGCTCTCGTTCGGCTTCACGCTGACGGGCGTCGGGGGCATGATCGGCCTCCACCACGGGGTGAGCACCGATGCGCTCACGACCGGCATGCGCGACGGCGTGCTGGACGACATCCTGTTCCCGAAGAACCCCGTCGCCGACGCGCCTCGGATCATCAACCGCCTGCGGACGGTCTTCCCCGTGACGCCGCGGGCGCTGACCTTCGGTCCGATGCTCGAGCTCGGCTGGGGCACGCCGGCGATCGTGACGCTGCGGCTCGGCGTCATCGCCCAGCTCGACAACGTGCTGCCGCCCGGCAACGCGCCGGTCAGCTTCAACCGGCTCGTGCTGGTCGGGCAGCTGCGCGTGCAGATGCTGCCCGAGGCGACGGGCACGCCGCCGCTGCTCAAGCTGCTGGTCGACATCCTCGGCTACTACGACAGCCAGTCCAAGCGGCTCGGCTTCCTCGCCCGCCTGCGCGACTCGAAGGTCGCCGAGATCACGCTCAGCGGGATGCTCGTGGTGCAGGCCGACTTCGGCTCCGACCCGAAGTTCGTGCTCGCGGCGGGCGGCTTCCACCCGCGCTTCAAGGACATCCCGCCCGGCACGCCGGCGCCGATCGACCGGCTCGCGGTGGGGTTCTCGATCGGCCCGGTCAAGCTGACCATCGAGGGCTACTTCGCGGTGGCCGCCTCGACCGTGCAGGCCGGCGCCACGCTGCGCGCGCAGGCCAAGGCAGGCCCCGTGTCGATCGACGGCTGGCTCGGCTTCGACGCGATCTTCTACTTCGAGCCGCGCTTCCACTTCGAGGTCGACCTGCGAGCCGGCGTGGCGGCCAAGTGGAAGGGCCACACCTTCGCCTCGGTCGAGCTCAAGGGCACGTTCACCGGACCCGGGCTGTGGCGCTTCACGGGCACCGTCAGCCTCTCGCTGCTGTGGTGGGACATCACGAAGTCGATCGACGAGAGCATCGGCTCGGCGCCCGCCACGCCGCCGACCGAGGTCGACGTCGCCGCGCTCGTGCGTCAGGCGATCACGAGCCCCGGCAACTGGAGCGCCCAGCTCCCGGCGGGAGGCAGCGGCATGGTCAGCCTCGGCGAGATCCCCGGCACGACGGGCGTGCTCGCGCATCCGCTCGGCAGCCTCACGATGGTCGAGCGCGTGGTACCGCTCGGGCTCACGCTGCAGAAGTTCGGCAACGGCCGGGTCAAGGGCGCCAACCGCTTCGACGTCACCCAGGTCACCGTCGGCGGGGTGGGGCTCACGGCGACGGGTACGGCGCCGACCGAGCCGTTCACGCGCTCGCACTTCGTCGAGATGACCGAGGAGCAGAAGCTCAGCTCGCCGTCGTTCGAGCGCTTCCAGGCCGGCATCGCCGTCGGCACCGACGCCTTCACCGTCCCGGGCACGCAGGTCAAGGGCAGCCTGGAGTACGAGACCCACTACCTGGAGCGCGACGACAAGCGCGAGCGCAACAAGCTCCGGTTCGCGCTGATCGCCACCACCCGGATCGATCGCCTGGACCTCGACCTGTTCGCGCGCCGCGGTGCCGCCTCGTACTCGCCGCGTAGCCGCGCCGAGGCGATGCGGCCCACCACCAGGGCCGCGATCTCGGTCACCGAGGCGCCGCTGGCGGCGGCCGGCACCGCCGACATGCGGACGGTGGCGAACTTCGTCGGCGCGGCGGCGTTCTCGAGCGTGCTCGCCGAGCAGTCGCTCGAGGCGGCGGCCGCCGACGTCCAGCTCGTCGAGCAGTTCGAGGCGGTCTGATGGCCGAGGCCGCCGAATACCGCTTCCTGCCCTGGGTCCGCCGTGGCCTCGCCGCGGGCGCCGGCGGCAGCGACCCGGCGGACGGCGGCCCGCTGCCCGCGCGCGCCGCCACCACCGTCGGTGTGACGATCACCGGCGCCGGCCTGGCCACGATGCCGCTGACGCTGTACGGGCCGGGCGACGTGCTCGGCATCGACACGCAGCTGATCGTGCGAACCGACCCGCGCCCGCACAGCAGCGACGTCGAGCCGAACTACCTGCCGGCCGTCGAGTTCGACCCGCCCGACTTCCCGTGGATCTTCACGCCCGCCTCCCCCGGCTTCAACCAGCGGCTGCGGCCGTGGCTGGTCCTCATCTGCGTCGACCGCGCCGTCGTGGCGCCGCCGCACATGCCCAAGCGCGGGCCGCTGCCGGTGATCGAGGTCCCCGGATCCGCGGTCGCCACCGAGCTGCCCGACCTGCGCGAGTCGTGGGCGTGGGCGCACGCCCAGGTCGCCACCGGCGTGGGCGCCGGGGCCGTGACGCCGGCGACGCTCACCGCGGGCGATCTCAACGTCTCGCGGCTGATCTGCCCGCGGCACCTGAATCCCGGCCGCCGCTACGTCGCCTGCCTGGTCCCGGCCTTCGACGCCGGCGTCCTGCGCGGCCTGACCGGCACGCCGCCGGCGGACGGCCCGGTCGGCCCGGCCTGGGACGTCAAGGCGCCCGCCGACCTCGACCTGCCCGTCTACTTCCACTGGGAGTTCGCGACCGGCCCGGAGGGCGACTTCGAGGAGCTCGCCCGCCGGCTCGACCCGTTCATCTGCCCGCCGACGGTGGGCGCCGCCCCCATGCATGTCGGCCACGCGGGGCCCGAGCTGCCGGTGATCGAGGACGGCAAGCCGGGCGCCAAGCTCGACATGGACGGCGCGCTCCGCGCTCCCAGCCGCGACTCCGGGACGACGGCCGACGTCGCCGCCCCGCTGCGCGAGGGCCTGCGCAAGGCGACCGCCGCGTCGGCCGACTTCGCCGAGGGCGCCGGCAAGGCGGCGACGCCGATCATGGGCCCGCCGCTGTACGGCGAGTGGCACACCCGCAGGCACCGCGTCGCGCCGAGCGACGCCGGCTGGTTCGGCGAGCTCAACCTCGACCCGCGCACGCGCGCGGCCGCCGGCCTCGCCACCGAGGTCGTGCGCCGCAACGAGGAGGACCTGATGGCGGCCGCCTGGGAGCAGGTCGGCAGCGTCCAGGCCGCCAACGAGCTGCTCAGCCGCGGCCGGCTGTCGCTCGAGGTCGCCCGCCGCCTGCACGAGCGCCACCTCCAGCCGCTGCCCGACCACCGCCTGCTCCAGCTCGCCGGCCCGATGGGGACGCGCGTGCGGCTCGGCTCGCGCACGGTGACGGCCACCGTCCATGCGACGAGCCTGCCGGACGCCGGCGTCGACCCCGCCCTGCGGCGGCTCGTCGGCGGCCGCCATCCGGCGATGCGCACGAGCCGCCGGCAGGCCGGGCGCGGCGGCGCCGATGCGCCTGGTCTCCAACCTCGCGCAGGCGCGCGGGACGGTCGACCCGAACGTGTTCGACCTCGACGGCCTGGGCGGCACCGCGGCGCTCGAGGCCGTCGACATCCCGTCCTCGGGCACCGACGCGGTCGACCTCGGGAAGGCCGGCGTGCCGCTCGAGGTCCCCGCCGACGTGCTGCGCGACGGGCGCGCCCGCTACCGCGCGGCCGCCGCCGCGGTCAAGGGCCTGCCCGAGGGGATGACGGCCGGCGGCGTCAAGGCCCGTCCCGACCTCCGCGACACCGGCATCTTCACGCCCGACCAGCTGCTCGCCGCCGGCCTGACGCCCGGCAAGCTGAGCGCTTCGGCGCTCGGCGACGGGATGCTGCCCGAGCTGGTGGTCAAGATGCGCGAGCAGGCCCTGCGCAACCCGGGGGCCGCCGCGCTGCTGATCGACACGGGCCCGGCACGGCCGCGGGTCGACGCGCTCGACGTCGACCCGAGGGGCGCGATCGTGGCGCGCACGGCGGGGGTGCGGCTCGGCACCGTGACCGAGCCGCTGCGCAGCGCCGACACGAGCACCGTCATGGAGACGATCGCCGACCTACCCGCCGGGACGCTGCCGCCCGTGCGCGGCCCGGGGAGCAAGCCGGTGATCGACATCGGCGGCGTCGTCGCCAAGCCGCCGATCGACGTCGACATCGAGCCCGGCCCGATCAAGCCGGTGAGGGTCCCGATCAAGGACGTGGTGGTGATCACGAAGTTCGAGACCGCGTGGGACGAGGCCCGCGCCACGATCGGCTCGGTCCCGCCCGTGCCCGCCCGCTCCGCCGTCCCGTTCGGCGTGAGCGCCGCCAAAGCGGCCGTGCTCACGGCGACCGACCCGGCGAGCGTGGTCCCGCGGCGCCTGAAGACGATGCTCTCGGTTCGCGGGGTCTCGCTGATGGACCTCGTCGACATCCGGCTCGTGCTCACCGCGGCGGCCGACACCGTGATGGCCTTCCCCGAGCTGCCGACGCCGGTCTACGAGCTCCTGGCCGGCTACGACCGCGACCGGTTCCTGCCCGGCGTGGAGGCGATCCCGCCCAACGCGGTCACGCTGCTGGAGACCAACCCGCGCTTCGTCGCCGCCTTCATGGTCGGCATGAACCACGAGCTCAACCGCGAGCTGTTGTGGCGCGAGTACCCGACCGACCGGCGAGGCACCTCGATGCGGCACTTCTGGGGCTGGTTCGACGGCGGCGCCGACATCGCGCCCATCCACGAGTGGGACGCCGCGCGCGAGCTCGGCCGCCAGGCGCGCGGCGGCCCGGGCGGCCAGCTCGTCCTGCTCGTCCGCGGCGACCTGATGCGCCGCTACCCGAACACCGTGGTGCTCGCCTGGCGCGCCGCCGGACTCGACCTCAAGGACCCGCCCGGCCCGGCCGACATCAAGCGGCCGGTGTTCGGCGGGCGCTTCGATCCCGACGTCACCTTCTTCGGGTTCCCGCTGACCGAGGAGGACCTCGAGGGCGGCGCCTGGTTCTTCGTGCTCCAGGAGCAGCCCACCGAGCCGCGCTTCGGGTTCGACGAGGGGGCGCCGCCGGCGGTGACCCCGCGGCGGTGGTCGGACGCCACCTGGCAGGAGGCGGGCGCCGCGGCCGGCGACCACCTCGTCATCACCGGCAACCGCCTCGGCCTCGCCCCGCGCGACGGCGTCGCGTTCGCCACCAACGCCGGCAACCTCGCCGCCGCGACGCTGCAGAAGCCGGTCCGCGTCGCCGTGAGCAGCTCCCGTCTGGCCGCACCGGGCTAGAACGACCATGCCAGAGCCGCAGATCGACATCGCCGCCTTCGCCACCGCCCGCACCCGCCTCGACGGAACCGAGGCCGCGTTGCGCACGACCGAGGCCAAGCTGGCGCAGGCGCGCGCTGAGCACGCGCGCCTGCTGGCGACCGGCGCGGCGGCCGCCGCGGTCACGGCGGCGGAAGGGCGCGTCAAGACGCTGCTGGCCGAGCGCGCGGCGGGCGCCAAGATCCGCGACGGGCTGCGCGGCCAGCTGCACGACATGTCCAAGCGCGCGGTCGGCGCCGCGGACCCCGCGACCTTCGTCGCCACCCTCGACGGCGCCGTCCCCGTCTGCCTGCTGCCCGTGCGGCTGGAGACGCGCTTCTTCTCCGGCGGCAGCGAGCTGCGGATCCGCATCTACCCCGACCAGCTGCACCTCGACGCCCACGAGCCCGAGCTGACCGAGTACGAGGTCGCGGCCGGCCGGCGGTACTGGCTCGCTCGCTGGGGCGGCGGCGAGGCCGCGCGGCATGCGGCGTGGACCGAGCTGACCGGGACGATGGACCCGCGGCGCGCCAGCTGGGTCAGCGAGCAGATGACGCCGACCAATCCGGAGACCGAGGCCGCGCCCGTGTTCCCCACGCCGCCGCGCAAGGGCGACGACTGGGCGCGCGCCGTGCAGGCGACCGCGCTGCCCGGGCGCTGGGTCGCGGTCGGCTACCGCGGCGGGCGCGAGCTGTTCCGCCGCTGGGGCGCCGCCGTACCCGACACGCTGGCCGCCACGCCCGAGCCGGACCCTGCCGTCGACCCCGCGGAGCCGGCCCCGATCGCCCCCGGCGAGCTGCCCGGCGACGCGCCGATGCGCTGGATGCTCGACTACGACGCGGCGCTGGCGGTCGGCATGGCGATCACCGTCAAAGACGGCGACCTGCCGGCGGGCCAGTCGCTCAAGACCGGGCTCGACCGGCTCGTCGTGCTCGGCGTCGACTGGACCCAGCCGGCCGACGCCGCGGCCGCGCGCCTTCAGCGGCTGCTCGACGGCCACCGCGTCAGCGACGGGCTCTCGTTCATCGCGCAGGGCACACCGACCAACAACACCGGCAGCGAGCGCAGCGGCGACGACTCCACCCGCTCGGCGGTGGCCGCCGAGCTCGAGCCGGCGGTGCCCCCGCGCGCGCTGCCCGCCGACGCCGCCGCGCCGCGGCTCGCCCGCGCGCTCGGGCTCGGCGACGGCGCGCTCGCCCGCGTCCCGCGCGCGCGCCTGCTCGAGGCGCGCACCGCGGCACAGCTGCACCAGGTGCTGTGGATGTCGACGCTCGAGCACTACCTCGACGAGCTGCTCGACCCGCTGGTCTCCGACGGAACCGTCGCCAAGGCGCGCGACCACGTGACGCGATGGCTGCGCCCCGCAGGCCCGTACGGGACGCTGCGGATCGGCAAGCAGCCCTACGGGGTGCTGCCGGTGGTCGCCCCCGGCCGGTTCGCCCCGCACGGGAACGACGGCTTCGAGGCCAAGCTCGCCTCGCTGCTCGACAGGATCCGCTGGATCTGGGCCGACGCCGCGAGCCGCGTACCGCGCATGGGGCGAACGGGCGATCCCGACACCGACCTGCACGAGCTGCTCCAGCGCAACCCGCTCGCGATGGTGTCGCGCTTCCGCAAGGTCCTCGGCCCCGCCTCGGTGGCCAACACGGAAGGGCTCGAGCGCCACTCCTCGGCGCAGGCGTGGAGCTGGAGCCTGTGGGGCCGCATCCACGTCTGGCAGCGGCCGCCGTGGCTGGCCGCGCACGTCGCCGACCCGAAGGACCATCCGCTGCCGGTGCCGTGGGTGCAGGCGGGGATCCCGGGCGACACGCCGCTGGAGCCCAACTACCTCCAGGCGATCGCGGCGCTGGCGCGCGCCCGCGACGGCCGCGAGACGCTCAACGACCAGGTCGACGCCGACACGCTGCTCCAGGCGCTGGTGGCCCACGCCGCGCTCGAGGAGCTCACCCGCGCGGCGGCCAACGTCATCCTCACGCGCGCGCAGCGCGACCCCGTCACCGAGGCGGGCGCGAAGGCGCTCCGCACCGACGAGCTGTACGGGATCGTGCCCGCGAAGCGGCCCCCGGGCGGCCCGATCGACGCCCCGGCCGTCACCGTGTCCACGACGCGCCAGCTCGCGAACCTGGTGATCCCGGAGCTGACCGGAACGCTGACCCTGGCCGAGCACGTCTCCGTGCTCGTCAACAAGGTCGGCCGGCCGGCGCCCGAGGTCGAGACGCTGGACGAGTTCCTGACCGCGCTCGACGGTCTGGCGTCGCGTCCCGCGGACGAGATCGACCGCGCCTTCCGCGGCTTCCTCGACGCCACGTCGCATCGCTTCGACGCCTGGGCGACGTCGCTCGCCGAGCGCCGCCTCGGCACCGTCCGCAGCGAGCGGCCCGCCGGCGTCCACCTCGGCGGCTACGGCTGGGTCGAAGGGCTGCGGCTCGACACGGCGCCCGACAGCCTCGGCTACGTGCACGCGCCCTCGATTCCCCATGCGGCGACGGCGGCGATCCTCCGCAGCGGCCACCTGAGCCACCGCGACGCCGAGCACGAGACGCTCGACATCAAGCTCTCCTCCGACCGCGTGCAGCGCGCCCTGCCGGTCATCGAGGGCGCCGCGGCCGGACAACCGCTGGCGGCGCTGCTCGGCTACCGGTTCGAGCGCTCGCTGCGCGAGAGCAGCGACCGGCTCGCGCGCTACATCCTCCCCGCCCGCCGCTTCGCGCCGCTGCGGCCGTCGACCGAGCCGGCGGCAGGCGGTCCGCAGGAGGCGATCGCGGCCTCCGACGTGGTCGACGGCGTGCGGCTGCTCGAGGCCTGGCGCGACGACCGCGCGACGGTCATCTCGAAGCTCGGCGTGACGGCCGCCGACGCGCCGCGCGTGAGCGCCGTGCTCGACGACCTCGCGATCACCTGGGACGCGGTCGGCGACGTGCTGGTCAGCGAGTCCGTCTACCAGACCGTGCTCGGCAACATGGAGCGCGCGGGCGCCGCGTTCGCGGCGATCGACAAGCAGGAGCGCCCGCCCGACCCCGAGATCATCCGCACGCCGCGGACCGGGGTCACCTACACGCAGAAGGTGCTGGTCGCCTTCGCCGACGAGGCCGCGCGCGAGCCCTGGAAGGCGCTGCGCGACGTCCGCTCGGCCGCCGCACCGGCGGTCAGCGCATGGATCGCCACGCTGCTGCCCGACCCCGCGCGCATCGTCCTCTGGGGCGTCGTCACCAAGGGCGGCGCCGCGGCGCCGTTCTCGGTCACCGCGGCCGAGCTCGGCCTGTCGCCGCTCGCGCTCGTGGTGGCGGGCACCACCGGCGCGACGGCGGGCCCGAGCGAGCTCGAGACCCGCATCGCCCAGGCGCTGATCGATCGCGCCGGCGCCGCTCCGACCGACACCGTCGAGCTCGACGACGGCCGGCCGGCCGGCGCCGCCGCGGCGGTCGAGGGCGAGCTGGGCCTGGGCGCCTTCCGGGCGCTGCTCGGCTGGCTGCGCGAGCTGCTCACGGGCTGCCGCGCGCTGACCGCCGAGGAGTTCGCGCTGCCGGGCGGCAACCGCGCCACCGGCATCGACCTCCCGCACCTGGCGGCGCGCGCCGCCGCCGCGGCCACCGCGTTCGCCACCGCCGACACCGCGTTCACCGCCGCCGCCGGCCAGCCCAACGCGAACGCCACGGTGCTCCGCCGGGCACTCGCCGGCGTCGCCGCGCTCGGCGTCGCCGAGGCGGTGCCGCGCGCCGCCGCCGGCAACACGCCGGAGGTCCGCGCCGTGCTGCGCGCGCAGGTCGAGGCCTCCTCCGCGGAGCTCGCGCGCCGGCGCGCCCAGCTCGCGGCGCTCGCCGCCGGCCCGGCGCCAGGGCCCGACGGCGCGCCGCCGGCCGAGGCCGCCGTGGTCGCCCACCACACGCGGCGCCTGAAGGCGGTGTTCGGTGACGCGTTCCCGGTCCTGCCGCGGTTCAAGCTGATCGCGCCGGCCGAGGTCACGCCGTCGGTGGCCGACCGCGGGGCGCTGACGAACGGCGACGACGTCGCGCCGCGCTCGTGGCTCGACCGGATGGCGCTGGTGCGGCCCGGCGCCGACAAGCTCGCGCGCGCGCTGATGGCGGCCGAGGTGCTCGGGGCTCCCGGCGCCGGCACCGCCGCGGTCGCGGTGGCCCAGCTGCCGCACGTCCCCAAGCAGCGCTGGCTCGCCCTCCCCTTCCCCGCGGCCGGGCCCGCCGCGGCGGCGATGGCGCTCGCGATCCACGCGCCGGGCGGCCTGGCCTCCGCGAAGCCGCTCGTCGGCGTCGTCTGCGACGAGTGGGTGGAGACGGTGCCGGGCGGCGCCGAGACCACCGGCGTCACGTTCCACTACGACGCCCCGGGGGCGCGCGCGCCGCAGTCGCTCCTGCTGGCCGTCCCGCCCGCCATGGACATGGCGCGCTGGGACCTCGACAGCCTGCTCGACACGGTGCTCGAGGCCGCGGCGCTCGCGCGGCTGCGCGGCGTGGGCCTGCGGGAGATGCGGCTATCCGGCGCGCAGCTGCCGACGGTCTACCTGCCGCAGAACTTCACCCGCGACCGGCCGTCGCTCGACCTCGGCCGGCTGCTCGCGCGGCACGCCACGCGGATCGAGCACGCGGCGGTGCTCGGGAAGGGCTGGTCGCTGTGAGCCTGAACGTCACCGGCGCGGTGCTCGCTCAGCGGTTCCACACCGTGCGCGCCTCGGTCACCACCTGGTCGCGGCTCGAGCCGCACGCGGCGACGCCCGACCTCGCGCCGTCGCTCGCGGCCCCCATCGGCGATCCGCTCTGGCTGCTGCACCGCCAGTGGGCGTTCGGCGAGCTTCAGGGCGAGGACGCGGGCTCGCCGATCGACGTGCGGCTGACCGGCGAGCGGGCCGCGCTGTCCCGCTACCACCCGGGGCCGCTCGCCCGCACGCCGGCCGACGTGGCGCGCGACTACGCCGACCTGCGGCTGCCGCTCGAGGTGGCCGTCGAGCGCGAGCGAGTGCGCGGCACCCACCCGCGGCTCGCTGCCGCGCTCGGGCAGGCGTTCCTGCGCGTGCTGGCCGCCGAGGGCGCGCCGGAGATCGGCGGGCGCTTCGTCACGGCCTTCCCGCTGGCGCTCCCCGCCCCCGCCGACCCCGCCGCCGACCGCGCCGGCGCCGACTGGGCGGCGGTGCTCGCAGGGCGCGCACTCGACGGCGACGCGCTGGCGGCGGCCGTGCGGCCGCTGGTGGCCGCCGACGGGACGGTCCGCGACCTGCCCGCCGGCGTGTCGGTCACGCAGGCGCCGCGCAAGGCGAAGGCGCTGAAGGCGCTCGCGCGCTTCATGCGCGACCACGTCGCGGCGGTGAGCGAGCCGGACGAGGGCGAGCGCAGCGCGTGGCGGCCGGACCGCCAGGAGTACGCGCTCGCGCTGGCCGCCGACGGCACCGGCGGCCCGGTGGTCCTGCGCGCCGACGAGTACACCGACGGGCGGCTCGACTGGTGGGCGTTCCGAGCCTCGATCGCCCCCGCGCTCGGGACGCCCGCGCAGCCGGTCCCGCCGGAGACCGTGACGGTGCCGCCCATGATCCCCACCCCGGTCCGCTACCCGGGCATGCCCGCCGACCGCTACTGGGAGTTCGAGGACGCGCGCGTCAACCTCGGCGCGCTCGACGCCGGGCCGACCGACCTGGCCCGACTGCTGCTGGCGGAGTTCGGCCTCGTGTACGGGCCGGACTGGTGGCTGGTGCCGCTCCAGCTGCCGGTCGGCTCGCTGTTCACGATCACCGACCTGAAGGTGCGCGACACCTTCGGCGTCGAGACGCCGGTCGGGCCGTCCCGCAACACGGGCGCGCGCGCGTGGGACATGTTCGAGCTCGGGCAGACGGGGCGCACCGCGGCGCGCCTGGCCGACATCTTCTTCCTGCCGCCGACGCTCGTCCGCAGGCTCGAGGGCGACCCGATCGAGGAGGTCGGCCTGCTGCGCGACGAGATGGCCAACCTCGCCTGGGGCGTCGAGCGGCGCGTGCCGGGGGCCAGCGGCGAGCCGGTCGAGCGCCAGCTCGAGGCGGCGCGGCTGGCGCTGCACCAGGAGGTCCCGGTGCTGTCGCCCGACGTGCAGCTCGTCTACCGGCTCATGAGCCCCGTGCCGGTCAACTGGATCCCGTTCGAGCCGGTCGCCACCGTCCCGGTCACCGACCCCGCGTACGACCTCGTGTTCGAGCGCCGCGTCCTGCGCCGCACCGTGCCGGCCGCCGACGGGGGCGCGCCGACCGTCGAGCTGATCCACCCGCGCGGGCTGCTGCTGCGATCGGACCCGAGCAAGCCGGTGCAGAGCGAGCCGCCGCTGCGGATCGCCGAGGAGGAGATCCCGCGCGACGGCGCCCGCGTCACGCGCTCGTTCCAGTACGCGCGCTGGCTCGGGGGCACGTCGTTCCTGTGGCTCGGCCGCGCGAAGCACACCGGCCGCGGCGAGGGCTCGAGCGGCCTGCGCTACGACGCGGCTCAGCGGCCGTAGCTAGCGCCAGCCCATGCGCAGCACGCGCCGGGCGTTGCCGCCGAGCACGGCGTCCACCTCGGCGGCCGAGAGCCGCTTGGCCTCCAGCAGCTCCTGCACGCGCGGCAGCTTGCTCGCGTTCTCGCAGTCGTCGGGGGGATCGGTGAAGCCGTCGAAGTCGGTGCCGATGGCCACGTGCTCCCACGAGCCGGTCCACTGCCGCACGGTGTCCATGGTCCGCCAGATCGCGTCGAGCCCGGGCCCTTTGCCCGTCCCGGTCAGCCAGTGCGGCATGAAGATCACGCCGACCACCCCGCCCGACGCGGCGATGGCGCGCACGTCGCTCTCGTCGAGGTTGTACTCGACGGGGTTCATCGGCTGAACACCGACGTGCGATGCGATCACGGGGATCCGGTCGCCGACGATGTCGTAGATCTCGCGGCGCGCCACGGGCGTGCAGTGCGCGACGTCCGGGATGATGCCGCGCTCCACCATGCGCGCGACCACCGCCCGCCCCGCGGCCGTGAGCCCGCGCGAGAGGTCGACCTGGGTGTCGAGCGGGCAGATCGGGAACTTGCGCTGCTCCGCGGGGATCGCCTCGGCGTGGCCTACCAGGTCGTTGGGGAAGAGATGAGCGAGGGTGATCGAGGCCACGCCGGCGTCGGCGAGCTGGTCCAGTCGCGCGAGCCGTCCGGCCACGTCGTCCGGCTCGAGGCCCGCGGACAGGACGTCGCCGCCCTCGACCGTGTGGACGATCGCGGTGTCGCCCGCCGCGAGCGCGCGGTCCAGCTCGGCGTTCGACCGCGCGATCGCGATGCCCTCGGCGCGCCCGACCTGGCGCTCCATCTCCCGCATCATCACGAGCAGGGTCCCCCACGGGTCGCCCTTCCGGAGCATCCGGCCGCCGGCGAAGAAGCGCGCGAAGAAGCCGATGAGCCGGCACTCGAGGAACTGCCGCTCCGGCACGTGGAGCGACGACCACAGCACCTTCACGCCACCCTTCTTCAGCATCTTGAAGTCGCTCAGGCTGGCCAGCGGGTTGAAGGTGTCCCCGGACAGGTAGTGGCGGCGCAGATCGCGGCCCCAGAGGAACGCGTTCATGGCCGGGTGGGCGTGGATGTCGGTCAGCACGGCAGTCGCTCCACCAGGTAGTCGTTCAGGAACATCGGCGAGGTCAACGGCAGGAACCGGTCGACCTCGTGCTCGCGCCGCGCGAACTCGGGGTCGATGAAGTTGATCTTCCCCCAGTGCGCCTTGAACGGGATGCCGGCGCGCTCGAGGTGCTGCCAGAGCCCACGGAGATGCGTGTAGATCAGCTGCTTCTCCTCCGGCTCGGTGCAGACCTCGGTGAGGTACATGAAGTTGACCTTCGCGATGTAGGGAAGCCCGTCCCAGTTCCACGCCGACATCAGGCTGCCGTCGACGCGGGTCAGCTCGATCTCCGTCGGGATGTTCGGCCAGCCGTGCCGGCCGAAGTACTCCTCGCACTCGCCGAGGACGACGTGCAGGTCCCGTGGGCGGAAGCTCCACTCCGCCATCGCCACGCGCAGCGGCGCGCGCCGGTCGACCGGGAGCATGTTGCGCAACGGTCCCCTGAAGCGCCGCTCGCCGTAGATCAGCGCCATGCCGTCGTACACGAGCTCCAGAGCACGGCTGAGCAGCGGGCCCTCGCCGCCGATCCTGTCGAGCGCCTCGAAGACGAAGTCGAGCACCTGCTCCGACCGATCCTCGGGATAGTCGCCGCCGGGCTCCGAGTCACCGCGCGGGATCTCCTTCGCCGCCCACAGCAGCGCCTTGTTGCTCTTCGGCAGCCAGTTGACCCGCCAGAAGTCGTACTCGGACGAGGTCGCGTCCAGGTCCCTCAGCACGTCGTCGAGGCGGACGACCTTCATGATCACGGAGAAGTGCAGCTCGTCGACGAGCCGGAAGCGGACGCGCGTGAGCACGCCGAGCAGCCCGAGCGAGCAGACGACGGCGGGGAAGCCGGCGTCGCCGCGGGCGATTCGCCGCTCCACCGCACGGCCCGAGTCCGCGTCCACGGTGACGAGCTCGACCCACTCCAGCAGGTCGTAGAGCGCGTGGCGCGAGCTCGCGGGCGCCGTGCCGGTGGAGATCAGCCCGGCCAGCGTCTGGTGATCGGTGCCGCCGGTCGCGGTCACCGACCTGCCGCGCCGTCCCAGCGCGTCGAGGAACTCGTGCAGCGTCACGTTCGCGGACGCCTCCACCGCCCCGTCGCCGTCGTCGAACTCGATCGTCTTCGGGAGCCGCGACGTGTCGACGATCGCGTCGGACACCACGATGTGCGAGCAGGAATGCAGCGAGCCCGGCACGCGCACGCGACGCCGGTCCCGGTGGATGCGCTCGAGCGCGTCCTTCAGCTCGTCCACGCTCGCCGGGCGCAGGAGGAGCTCTGGGCGGAAGGACACGAGCCCTCCCCGAGTCGGTCATCTGGTCCGTCAACCTCGACACCGTCCTCTCGGCTGCCAGGTCTTTGTACAGAACACGACCCGCAGCGGCTCCCGCCACAGCGCCTGGAGGCTCGGAGTTTTCGGCCCTGCCCCGCTGCCGAGGCGGTGAGAGCGTGCGGGGGTCTTGAGCGTGGTGAGATCGTTCGCTCCCCACGTGCCGGGGAAGCTCATCGGCGGCACTCCGGCGTCGACCTCCATGAGCTGATCGGAGGACGGCGTCCACGTCCACACCGCGCCGGTGCGGTCGCGGATGTTGGACGCGTAGCTGACGAGCTTCAGCGCGTCGCCCGGGATGCCCGCGCAGGTCGCCCAGTCCGGCGAGCGCGAGCTGTTCGGGTTGTCGTAGTTGGCCTGCGATCCCTCGGCCACCGCGACGTACGGGTGCGTGCGGGGCTCGAGGTCATCGGCGACCAGCACGTGCCGCCAATCGCGCCAGTTTCCGCCGCAGTGCGACGAGTACGCGACGAACAGCGGCTCGGTCTTCGAGAGGCCCACCATCACCGCCTCCCAGTCGCCCTCGTGCCGCTGCTTGAGCTCACCGGCGAAGACGGGCGTGACCCATTCGTCGTAGGCGTAGAAGAACCAGTATTGGAGCAGCGTGTCGAGCCGATCGCTGTAGGGGCCGGCCTCGATGAACGGGTCAGGCGACCCGTCCTCCGGAGGCTTGTCGCGCTTGATGATGCGGACGTACGCGGTGCCGGTGGGGCGCTGCCCGCCGAGCTCGCGCGGCGGATCCGGCATCGCGCAGTCGCCGCCGTCCGGGCAATCGAGCGTCAGGGTGTGGCACGGCGGGACGACGACGCCGGGGCACTCGGTCGGCAGCTGATGGACGGAGCGCACCATGCGGCGGCCCTTCCCGTACTGCATGAGCTCCGCCTCCGCGAGGTACTGCTCGACCGGGATCGGGGACCAGCGCTGGCCCTCGGTGAAGGCCAGCACGGGCGCGTAGTCGCGCGCGAGTAGCGACGGATCCGTCGCGACGCGGAAGTCGTCGACGCGGCCGGAGCCGATCGGCGTCACGGCGCCGGTCACGCGCGGGTCGGTCTGATCGGCGATGAGCTTCGCCGTCGCCGTCGCGCCGAAGATCGCGCACGCGCCGGTGAGCGCGGCGACGACGCCGAGCGTCCCGACGCGGACGCGCCAGGCGATGGTGGGCGCCTCGGGCGGCGGTGTGGCCGACGCGGCGGCGGCCTGCGCGGCCTGCCGGCGCGCATGCACGCCGACGATCACCGCGTGCACGAGGATGACGACGACCGCGAAGCCCACGACCCAGGTCGCCGGAACGTTCTCGCCGAACCATTCATGTCCCGGCAGCAGGCCGGCATCGACGGCCAGCCGCCCGGCCGCGGCCAACAGGGCGAGCGTGACCACCAGCCGTCCCGCCGTCGTGACGTACGCGGCGAGTCTCAGCGTGGCCGCGATGCCGGTCAGCGCGATGGCGAGCAGCAGGAGGACCGTCGAGATGCCGCCGCGCGCCTCGAATCCGTCGAGCTCGGGGTAGACGAGCGCGCTGAGCACGACGACGAGCACGACGGCGACGAGCAGAACCGTCAGGGTCAGCGGCCACAGCGCGCGGACCGCCGCACCGAGGCTGCGGTACCCCTGATAGGCGGCGACGGCGCGGCCGTACTCGGACCTGAGCACGCCGAACCACGCCGCCGTCGCGCCCAGCACGGCGACGATGAACCCGACCAGAGGCGGAAGCCCGCTCGCGCCCACGAGGACCACGGCGAGGGCGGGGAGCGCGAGCGGCAGGCCGGCCGAGGCGAGGTCCCCGAGCGGCTCGAGCGCGTCGGCGATCAGCCGCACGCCCGCGGCCACGAAGACGACGAGCAGCGCGCCGACCGACCACCGCGAGGGTCGAACCGAGCAGCAGCGCCACGCCGCCGATGACGAGCGCAACGCCGATCACGACTCGCTGTGTCAACGGACCCACCTGTGGCGAGCCTCGCGCCGCGGCGCTGCCCGGTCAAGCACGCTCGCTCTCATCGTGAGGAAGAGCGCGCAGGCAGCGGGCCCGATACACCTAGCGGAGACCGAATGGCGCGATTTAGACTCGCCATGAGCCATGGACGCCCGGTTGGTCACCCGGAGCACGGTCGCGCGGTACGTCGCATCCACCGCTGTGGTCGCGGCGGCGTACTACCTCGCGGGGCGCATCGGGCTGGAGCTGGCGTATCTCGACGGGGCGGTGGCCGCGATCTGGCCGCCGGCGGGGCTGGGCCTCGCCGTCCTCGTCCTCTACGGCCCGCGAGCGGTGCCCGGCATCGTCATCGGCGACCTCCTGCTCGCGGACTTCTCGACGCCGCTGGGGACCGTGCTCGCCCAGACGGTCGGGAACACGGTCTCGGTCGTCCTCGCCGCGCTGCTGCTGCGGCGGCTGACCGGCGGCCGCACGGGCCTGGACCGGGTCGGCGACGTGCTGGCGCTGATCGTCTGCGCGCTGGTCGCGGCGTTGATCAGCGCCGCGTTCGGGCCGCTGGCATTGCGGCTCGGAGGCGTGATCACGGCCGCCGAGCTCGACGACGTGTTCCGCACCTGGACGCTCGGGGACGCGGCCGGCACGCTCGTGGTGGCGCCGGCGATCCTCACGTGGGCGACGTTCGGGCTGCGCGGCGTCCGCCGGCGCGACCTGATCGAGGGCGGCGTACTGGTCATCGTCCTGCTGGTCCTCGCCGACGTCGCGCCCTCGCGCGACTTCCCCTATGTCGTCTTCCCGGTGCTGCTCGCGGCGGCGCTGCGCTTCGGGCCGCGCGGGGCGGCCACGGCGATCCTCGTGGTCTGCTCGATCGCCGTCTGGAACACGGCGCAGAACGAAGGCCCCTTCGTCCGCGACTCGCTCACCGACAGCCTGCTCGCGACGCAGCTGTTCATCGCGATCGCCGCCGTCACGTCGATGCTGCTGGCCGCCGTGACCGCCGAGCGCCTGCGCGCCGAGCGGGCCCAGCGCGCGCTCGCCCGCGAGCAGACGGCGCTGCGGCGGGTGGCGACGCTGGTGGCCAGCGAGGCCGGGCCGGCGCGGGTGTTCGACCAGGTCACCGAGGAGGTCGGGCGGCTGCTCGACCTGCCCGGCGCGAACGTCATGCAGTACGACGGCGCGCGGTCGGTCACCGTCGTCGGGGCGTGGAGCGAGGACGGCCGGCCGACCTTCCCGGTCGGCGAGCGGATCGAGGTCGACGGCGACACGGCGGTCGCCCGCGTCGTGCGCACCGGCCAGGCGGCGCGGGTCGACAGCTACGCGGCGGCGACCGGGAACCTGGCGGCGACGCTCGTCGGCGCGGGCTACCGGTCCGCGGTCGCCGCCCCGGTCAACGTGGCCGGTCGCGTGTGGGGCGTCCTGGCCGCCGCCAGCACGTCCGACGATCCGCTGTCCGAAGGCATCGAGCAGCGCCTGTGCGACTTCGCCGACCTCGTCGCGCAGGCGCTGGCCAACGCCGACGCCTACGAGAAGCTCGCCGCCTCGCGCGCGCGGCTCGTGGAGGTCGGCGACGCCGAGCGCCGGCGGCTCGAGCGCAACCTCCACGACGGCGCCCAGCAGCGCCTCGTGTCCGTCGCCCTCGGGCTGAACATGGCCGCCGGGAAGCTGGAGAGCGATCCGGAGACCGCCCGCTCGCTGCTGTCGGGCGCGCAGACCGAGCTCGCCCGCGGGCTCGAGGAGCTGCGCGAGCTGGCGCGCGGCATCCACCCCGTCGTCCTGACCGAGCGCGGCCTCGGCCCGGCGCTGGACGCGCTCGCGGCGCGCGCGCCGCTCCCCGTCGACGTCAGGACGGTGCCCGACGAGCGGCTGTCCCCGCCCGTCGAGGCGGCCGCCTACTACGTCGTCGCCGAGTCGATCACGAACGTGGCGAAGTACGCGCACGCGACGAGCGCGATCGTCACCATCGCCCGCTCGAATGGAGCCGCGACGGTGACCGTCTCCGACGACGGCGTCGGCGGCGCCGACCCGGCCGTCGGCTCGGGCCTGCGCGGGCTGGCCGCGCGCGTCGAGGCGCTCAACGGGCACCTGGACGTCGACAGCCCGCCGGGCGGCGGAACGCGGATCAGGGCCGAGATACCGCTGGCCTGATCGGCCTCGGCTATTCAGACAGCGCGGCTCGCACGGCGCCTCGGCGGCGCGGGCGGCCTGTGGGCAGGTGTCCGGCTGGAGCGCCCCGGGGCGGTCGAGCCGGTTCGACGGCGGGGAGCTTCCCCGTGCAGGTACGGTAGGAGCGCACCCAGCGGACGCGGCGTCCGTCGCGCAGGCGGGCGGTGATCTGGACCCTGTAGGTGCCCTTCGCAGCCCGCGCAGATCGACGACTCACCGCGGCCAGGCGGCGGTCGCCGCGGCGGCGCGCGACGGCGACGCGGCGCCCGTTGACACGGACGACCGCGGAGCGGATGAGGCGTGCGCTGCGCTCGCGCGCCGATCGTGAAGCGTCGCTTGGAGCGGCATTGTGTAGTGAGCTGGACGGGCAGCGGTTCGACGGTCACCGCCGCCTCGCTCGCGTTGTTCGCCGCCCGGGTCGGCGGCGGCGCCGTGATCGTCCCGCGATTGGTCAGCGTCTGGCCGGCCCCCGCCGGCTCGGCGCGCGCGCGGACCTCGAAGGCGCGCTGCGCGCCGGCCCGAGCTCGTCGATCCGGCATACCACGTCCTGGCCGGCGATCGTGCAGCCGGCCCCGCCGCCACCGGGGTGAGGCCGGCGGGCAGCGTGTCGCGCACCTCGATGCCGGTTCCCGGCACGTCGCCGTCGTTGCGCGCCACCAGCCGGAACACCGCCTCTCCGCCGACGGGCACCGTGCCGCTCCCGACGCGCATTTTCTCGATCCCGACGTCGACGGTGCCCGGCGTGAACGTGACCAGGTCGTCGTTGTTCTCGAAGTCCGGCTCGAAGCTGAAGACCCCGGCGAAGGGCAGCGTGTTGCTCGACAGCGCGAGGTTGTCACCCGGGTGCCGGCGCTGTCGGGCGACAGTGATGCTCTGGATCGTGATCACGCGGTCCTCGCCGGGACCGAGCTGGGGATGTCGCAGACGACGATCGGGCCGGGTGGGCGGAGCCGATGCTCTCGCCGGTCGAGTCATATCGACAGACTCCGGTCCCGCCGGAGATCGAGATCGCCGTCGGGGGCTTCTGCAGCGCCGCCGGCAGCACGTCCACTGCCACGATGTCCACCGTTCCGGGTCCGTCGCTGTGGACGGTCAGCGTGTAGGTGACCGGGCCACCTGCGGCCGGCTGCGCAGGCGCGAAGGCCTTCGTGATCGAGGTCTCGGCCCATGGCACCGTGGAGATCGCGGCCGACGCGATGTTGTCGTCCGGGTTGATCCGTTCCGACCGGGGCGGACACGGTCACCGTGTTGTCCAGCAGCTCGTTGCTCGGATAGTCCGAATCTGTTGCGCGCGCGGGCCGTACGTTGATCGTGACCGGCGCCTGGCCGGGAGTGATCGTCCCCAGGTTGCAGATCGTGCCCGAGCAGGACCCCTGCGAGGGAGTGATCGACTCGACGGTCAGGGGCGCGTCGAACGTCTCCGTGAGCTGCACGTTGGCGGCGTCGGCGACGCCGTTGTTGGTCACCTCGATGCGATAAGTGACCGGATCCAGGAAGAAGAGGTAACCGACCGGCGTGAACTTCGGCGTGCTGGTCACCTCCTTCTCGACGTGCAGGTCGATCGCCGGCTCGCTCACGGCGCCGCTGTCGGTGACGGAGTTGTTGTCAGGGTTGCCGTCGCTCGGCGCCTGCAGCGTCGCGGTGTTGCTGAGCTGCCCGGGCGGGCACCCGGGCTGACGAGCACCGGGATCGAGATCGGCGGATAGTCGCTGCCGGCAGCCAGCGCGTCCGAGCGCGTACACGTGATCGTCGCCCCGGCACGTCGTGCACGCCCACCGGTACCGGTGGCGGTACCGTTGAGCGTCAGCCCGGGCGCCTCGATCGTGTCGGTGACCGTCACGAGCCCGGACGTCGGCCCCTCGCCGACGTTGCCGACCGTGATCGTGTACGTGCTGGGCTGCCCGGGCGACAGCGCCGGCGCGTGCGTCTTGCCGATCGCCAGGTCGGGCACGAGCACCGCGGTGGTGGCCGGAGCCGTCGTGACCGTGCTCGGGGCCCCGGTCGTCGCGGCCTGGAACGCGAGGTCCGCGACGTTCTCGATCGTCTCCCGGCCTCGAGCCCCGCCGTGGCGACCGTGACCTCGAAGCTCACCGTCGCGCTCCCGCTCGGTCGCGGCCCCCCCCGGCGTCCCCCGTGCCGAGCGCACCGACCACCGGCCGCCGACGAACTCGCCGGCATCGTCGCCGGCCGCGTCGGTCAGCGGCGCCCCGTCGAGCTCGATGCTGCCCGGGACGAACGCGGTGCCCGCCGGGATGGTCGGTGAACGTGGTGCCGTGGCGCCGTCCTGCCCCGGTGTTCTGCACGCCCACCGTGTAGGTCAGCGTGTCCCCGAGGCTCGCGGTGGCGCTGTCGACGGTCTTCGTCGCGGTGATCCTGGGCGCGTACAGGTCGGTCGCGATCGTCACCACTCCCGGCTGGTAGGCGTCGCCGCTGGTGAGAGCCCGACCTGCGTGCTCCCTGATCGTTGCCGAGCACGCCCGTGGTGCGGAACAGGTCGGCGTCGTAGCCGAGGTTGTTCCGGAAGCCCGGCGTGCGCGAGGTGACGAGCGCCGCCGGCGTTGGAGATCGTCGAGTTGAAGCCGTTCGAGTTCGACGCCGAGGTCGCCGGGGGTCCCGGGTTGACGGCATTCGACAGCGGCATGAATGTCCCTGACTCGCCCTGGATCGCCGCGCCGTCACCGTCGGTCCCCAGATCACCCTCGTACGCGACGACCCCGACCGTCGAGGTCACCGGCCCCGACAGCGGCGTCTGGAACCCGCTCAGCGGGATCGTGACCGTCCCGCTGCCGACGCTCTGCATCCCGTCGAACACCGACAGGTTGCGGCTCGGCGCCGCCGGCGTCCCCATAGGCGACCACGAGCGCCCAGCCACCCGAGCTCGAATCGCTCAGCCCGGTGCCGAGCTGCACGTTCGCCGTCGTGTACGTGCCCGCCCCCGCCGCGTCGACGATCGCCGTGACGTTCACGAACCCCTGGTACTGCGTCGAGGCATCGTCGACCTGTGACGCCGTCAGCAAGCGATAGCCCGCCTCGCCCGGGGGCTTGAACAGCACCGTGTTGTGAGCGCCCGGGTTCGGCGCCGGCGATCCGCCCGTGCCACGTCCAGCCGACCGCCGTAGTACAGCCCCGCGAACAACACGCTCGCCCCCGCTGGCAACGCCAGATCCGCAGAGCTCGAATCAAACGTCGCCGGATCGCCATCGACGTCGACCCACGTCATCGTCCGCTCGTTGTTGTTGAGCATCCCGCCGACCCCGTCGCGAACGTTCCCGCACGCCGCCAGCGAGTCCAGACATGACTCGATCGAGTTGGCCGCGATCGCGATATCCCCTGCGTGTTCATGCTGAACCGCGAACTGAACGCCCGGTCAGCCATCGCGGAGCCCGCCGCGATGCGAGCAGCGCCGCGAACACCACTCCGCAGGCCAACGACCGCACTGGCACATTCGTATACACCGTTCCGAAAGCGGCTGCAAATCAACCAAGTTAAGATCGAGACGCCACATGCAGTCGACGGCCTCACGACCGAGGCCGGAACACGACCAGCTCGCGCTATCCCTTGGACAATGACCGATAGCGGCAGTGTCGAATTCGCGAACTGGTGCCTCGGATCGGTAGCGGACGCGCGACACGGCGGGAGGGAAGGACGAGGCTGGTACTGCGTCTAACGAACAACGCGATAGTCGACGAGCAGATAGCCAGTCGGTGACATCTCGCTTCGGATCGATTCGAGCTGAATCGATGGCAAGCCGTCGAGGAGTCGTCGTCCGCGGCCGGCGATCCTCGGCGCTATCACGAGCCTGAGTTCGTCGACAACGTCGGCGGCAAGCAGCGCCTGCGCGACCGAGATACTTGCGTGGACGCCGACGTCGCCTCCGCGCTGCTGCTTGAGATCCCGAACGAACTCGACCAGCCCGCCGTCGAGCACCGTCGCATTGGCCCAATCTCGGTCAAGGGGCGTCGATGTCGCGACGTACTTCGTGACCCCGTTGATGAATGTGGCGAATGGCTGGATCTGGCTGCTCGGCCAGAACTGCGCCCACTCGGTGTAGCTACGGCGGCCGAGAATGACCGCGTCCTGTGTCGCGATCACAGCGGCAAGGTTGGCGTCCATCGCGTCGTCCCAGTCGGCGAAGAAGCCATCTGGGTCCTCGGCAACCCCGTCGAGGGACAACAACTCGTACACGACGATCTTTCGCACGCCCTACACCTCCGACTGGTCTCGATGCTTCTGGTTGACTGATCAAGCCGCCGAAACTCATCGCTGTGTCGAGAAGCTCTGGCCGGCTCCGCTCACCAGGTGAAGGGCCACGACAGGCGCGGCCCAAGACACCAGGAGACCACCATGCCGAAGTACCTGCTCCTCAAGCACTACCGCGGCGGCCCGGAGCCGCACCGTCCCGTGCCCCCGATGGACCAGTGGGCCCCCGAGGACGTGGAGGCGCATGTGGCCTTCCAGCATCACGTCAGCGAGCTGCTCGAAGAGAACGGCGAGTACGTCGACACGCGTGCACTCGCGCCGGCGCAAACCTGGGTGCGCTACGGCGGCCCGGACGCCGCCCCCGTCACCACCGACGGCCCGCACCCCGAAACCAGCGACCTGGTCGCCGGCTGGTGGATGATCGACGTCGATTCGCACGAGCGTGCGGTCGAGCTCGCGGCGTACGTCTCCTCCGAGCCCGGCCCGGGCGGGGAGCCGCTGTACGAGTGGATCGACGTCCGGGAGGTCATGTGGGAGCGTCCTCGGACGACTGACGCGGCGTGATCCAGTATCCGGCGGGGGACGAGGGCGCACTGCGCGCTCTCGTCCCTCGGGTGCTCGCGGGCCTGGTCCGGCGGGGCGAGGACTTCGATGCCGCTGAGGACGCGCTCCAGGAGGCGCTGCTGGAGGCGCTGCGGGTGTGGCCCGAGCACCCGCCGCGAGACCCGCGCGCGTGGCTGGCGACGGTCGCGACCCGGCGGCTCGTCGACGCCCGCCGCAGCGAGGCCGCCCGCCACCGCCGCGAGGAGGCGACTCACGCCGAGCCGCGGGCGGGCGGGTCCAATCCCGAGGCGGGCGACGACACTCTCTTCCTGCTCTTCTGCTGCTGCCACCCCGACCTCGCGCCCGCCTCCCAGGTGGCGCTGACCCTGCGCGCCGTCGGCGGCCTCACCACCCAAGAGATCGCCGACGCCTACTACGTGCCGGAGGCGACGATGGCGCAGCGGATCAGCCGGGCCAAGCGGACCCTGCACGGACGCCGCCTGGACCAGCCCGGCGATCTCGCCGTCGTGCTGCGCGTGCTCTACCTCGTCTACACGGCCGGGCATACGGGCCCGCCCACCCGGGTGGACCTGGCGCGCGAGGCGATCCGGCTCGCCCGCCAACTCACCCTCGCCACCGAGGAACCGGAGGCGCGCGGGCTGCTCGCGCTGATGCTCCTCAACCACGCCCGCCTCCCGGCGCGATTCGACTCAGAGGGTCGCATCGTCACGCTCGACCGGCAGGACCGTGGCCTGTGGGACACCCGCGAGATCGCCGAGGGCGTGCGCGTCCTGCAATCGGCGCTGGCCGTTCAGCGCCCCGGGCGCTACCAGATCGAGGCCGCCATCGCCGCCCTGCACGACGACGCGGCCTGCGCCGAGGAGACCGACTGGCCGCAGATCCTCGCCTGGTACGACGACCTCGTCGCCCTCACCGACGACCCGGTTCGCCAGGACCCCGCCGCCGTGCTGGGCCGCGCGGTCGCGGTCGGCCACGTCCTCGGTCCCGCCGCCGGGCTGCGCGAGACCGATCGGCTGCGCGAGGTGCTCGGCGACCGCCACCGCTGGCATGCCGTCCGCGGCCACCTGCACGAGCTCGACGGCGACCTGCCCGCTGCCGCCACGGCGTACGTCGAGGCCGCCCGGCGCGCGACGAACGTCGCCGAGCGCGACCACCTGGTCCGTCAGGCCGCCCGCGCTCGGGCCGCCGAGCTGTAGGAAGGTCGAGTGCTTGACGTGGCTAGCCTGCGTGAACGGCTACGAAAGGAGAGACCTTGCCGGAGGACCTCTTGGGATGGCTCGGAACCGCTGCGCGGGCTCCCGATCGGAGCGAGCCAGAGCACCGTCGCTAGGTGAATCGCTGCACGAACCGCAGCGCGGTGTCGGCTACCTCCCGCCAGCCGCTGTCGATGGTCAGCGAGTGGCCGCGGTTGGGGACCTTCGTGATCTCCGTCACGGCCGGGTTGCGACGCTGTCGCTTGTAGGAGGCGTTGGCGATCGCCCACGGGACCGTGTGGTCCATATCCCCCTCGATGAACAGCAGCGGCCCGCGGTTCGGATTGGCGGGATCCAGTTTCGCCTCGGTCCGCGGATTGAGATTGGCGTTGGCCATCTGCATGAGCGCAACCCCGGGCGTCGCCACGTGGTAGCTGTCGTAGAGCTCCTTGGCCTCCTCGTCGCTGAGCGCGTTCGCCCACCCGTACTTGAACTGGTCGAGGGTCAACGTCACGGCACGGTTGCGGTTCAGCGGATTGGCCAGCACGGGGGCCGCGGAGCGCAGCGCCGAGATCGGGAGCGGCAGCACGCCGCGGAACGGGCCCGGGTCGATGGCGACGGTGGCGGCAGACAGCCCGCGGTCGGCGATCATCTGGGCGAGCAGCCCGCCGGTCGAGTGACCCATCACAACCGGCTTCGTCGAAAGGGCCTGGATCACCTCGGCGACATGGTCGGCGACCTGGCCCAGCGTCTTGCGGGCGAACACCTCGGGATGCGCGCGCGCTTCCTCGATCGTCTCCGGATCGTCCGGCCACGACGGCGTCACCGCCGCAAAGCCGGCCTGCTCGAACAGCTCGGCCCAGCGATCCCAGCTGCTGGGCAGCAGCCAGAGCCCGTGGATGAAGACGACCGGCGTCTTCCCACTGGCGTTGGCCCGCTCGACCTGCTCCGCCTCGCGGGACGTGATCGTTCCAGTGTGCGGGGTGATCGCTGCCATGTGCCCTCCTCGGTCGCGGGTGGCAGGGCGCACCCTGTCAGGAGAGCGAATGCCAAGCAACCCCAATTCGCGCTGAAGAGAGCGGAACCGCCGGCAGACCCTCGGCGAACCGGCCCTGCGCTCAGTGCCGCGGCGGTCGCGCGCGCATCCGGCCAACCTTGCCACAGGCCCGTGGGTCATGGGAGGTGACAAGCCCTTCAAGCAAGGACCCACCATGCGCATTCTCACCATCGGCGCCGCGACGGCATTGTCGTTGGCGCTCGCGGCTCCGGCCGCGCCGGCCGCCACCCCCTACGGCTGGACTCCGACCGTGCAGCTCTCGGCGGCCGGCCAGCCCGCTTGGGACGCCGACGTGGCGTATTCCGCCAGCGGCACCGCCGTGTTCGCCTGGGGCCGCTACGACGGTGCCCGGTACGTGGCGCAGGCGGTCATCCGCAACGCGGACGGCACGCTCGGCTCGATTCGGACGCTCGCCACCTCCGATCAGCCGCTGGGCGGGCCCAAGGCGGCGATCGATGCTGACGGCAACGCGCTCCTGGCCTGGACTCGCTGGGACGGCAACGACTTCCGCGTGCAGGCGCGCACGCTGCCGCCGGTGGGCGCGCTCGGCCTCACGCAGTCGCTGTCGAACGCCGGCCAGGACGCGTCCGCGCCCGAGCTGGCCGTCAATCAGGAAGGCCACGGCGTGATCGCGTGGACGCGCTTCGACGGGAGCGACTACCGCGTCGAGGGGCGCACGATGGCGACGACGAACATCGCGGGGGTGGGCGACCTCGAGCTCGTCTCGGACGACCTTCAGGACGCCCGCGAGGCGGACGTCGGGATCGACGCAGACGGCGACGCCGTCTTCGTCTGGGAGCGCTACGACTCGGCGGACACCCTGATCATGTCGCGCACGCTCCGGGAGAACGGCTCACTCGACGCAGGTCAGACCCTCTCCGTCCTCGGGGCCTCCGCACAAGACCCCGACATCGCGGTCAACGAAGCCGGCGACGCCGCGTTCGCCTGGACCCGGTGGGACGGCCAGCGCGACCGCGTCGGGGGCCTCGTCGATCTCGCGGCGAGCCTGCCCGGGAGCAGCCAGTGGCTGTCGGCGGTCGGCCAGGCCGCGTCGGACGCGCGCGCGGCGATCGACGAAACCGGCGACGCGATGTTCGCGTGGAAGCGCTGGGACGGCGACGACTTTCGCATCCAGTCGGCCAGGCTGCCCGCGGGCGGCGTTCTCGACCCCGCCGAGACGCACTCCGCCGACGGCGACAGCGCGTCCGATCCGGAGCTCGCGATCGAGACCGGCGGCACCGCCGCTGTCGCGTGGTCGCGCTGGGACGGCGCGGTCCACCGCGTCCAGGTGCGCAGGCTTCCCGCCGGGGGCGCGGCGGGCGGAGTGACCACGCGCTCCGCGGCCGGCGTCGAAGCCGAATCCCCCGCGGTCGCCGTCCGGCCGGACGGCACGATCATGCTGGCCTGGCAGGCCTTCGACGGCAACGACAACCGGATCGAATACTCGCTCGGCTCGCCGCTCACGCCGCCGATCGACGCCGAGGCCGCGCCCCACGGCGGCGTGGCCACACTCCCCTGACGGTGCCGAGGCGGGGCCGCTGCACGCGGCCCCGCCTCCGGCATGGATAGCCTCCGCCGGGTGTTCGACCACGTCGGCATCGCCGTCTCGGACCTCGCGGCCTCCGAGCGCTTCTACCGCACCGTCCTGAGCGTCCTGGGCGTCGAGCCCAGCCATGCGGACGCCGAGCTGGTCGAGTGGGACGACTGGGCCATCGATCCGACGGACCGCGAACACCCGGTGACCCGCGGACTCCACGTCGGCTTCCGCGCCCGCGACCGCGCGCAGGTCGACGCGTTCTGGCAGGCGGGCATCGACGCGGGGTACCGCGACGACGGCGCGCCGGGGCCACGCACGCAATACGGCCGGGCGTACTACGGCGGCTTCCTGCTCGACCCCGACGGCAACAGCGTCGAGGCGGTCCACAGCGACCGCGAGCACGCCGTGCCCGACGGCAGCGTCGACCACCTCTGGCTCCGCGTCCGCAACCCGCAGGCCTCCCGGCGCTTCTACACGACGATCGCCCCGCACGCCGGGCTCCGCCTGGCGCACGACGAGCCCGGCCGCGTGCAGCTGTCCGGCCCGGACTACAGCTTCTCGCTCGTCCGGGACGAGCGGCCGCTCACGGAGCACGTCCACCTCGCATTCCCGGCGCAGGACGACGCGACCGTCCGGGCGTTCCACGCCGCCGCGCTCGCCGCGGGCTACGAGGACCACGGCGGTCCCGGCGAGCGCGCCGTCTACCACCCGGGCTACTACGGCGCGTTCGTCCTGGACCCCGACGGGCACAACGTCGAGGTCGTCAACCACAACCGCTGAGCCATGGCCGGCGAATCACTCCGCGAGGACGGGAGCCGCGGGCGAGGCCCCGTCCCCGGCGCAACCCATGCGGACCAGGTTGTAGATGATGTCATTGCCCGTCCTGATGTCTCCCCGGTCCCAGTAGCCCTGCGCGAGGCTGATACCCATCTGGCACACGCCGGGGTCTACTGCGGCCTGGGCGTGGGCCGGCACGACGGCCGCAGCCCCACCCGCCAGCAGGGCGCCGGCGAACAAGGCAGCCAGCGCCCTGCGCACTCGCCGTCGTGTGACGGTCGTCGTGGAGCTCCCATCGGTTTGGGTGAAGCGAAGAGACATGGGGTCCCTCCTTAGGTGGGTGGATTTGCACCCTGCTGTACGACGGATATCTGCGGGCCGATCACTCCAGACCCTATGGGGGTGTCGTCCGGGGGCTGCGGGAGGCTGATGGTCGACGCCCCGCGCTGATGCGCGGAGTTCGACAGGTCGAGGATTGGGCCCTCGGCCGCGACCACACATAGGAGGGCGCCGACCATGCCGAACGGTATGCGTTGGGTCGGGCTGGATGTTCACGCGCACGCGAGTGCCGTGGCGGTATTCGACGACGGCACCGGGGAGGTGATCACGCGTCGGGTGGTGGGTCGTCCGCCGGAGGTGCTGGATGTGTTGCGCGGGTTGCCGCGGCCGGTGCGCGCGGTCTATGAGGCGGGCCCGACCGGCTATGGGCTGGTCCGGCGGGCGCGCGCGGAGGGGATCGAGATGGCGGTCTGCTCGCCGGGCAATATCGAGCGTCGGCCGGGCGATCGGATCAAGACCGACAAGCGCGACGCGATCCGCCTGGCGCGGTTGTTCGCCGCCGGCGACCTGCGGCTCGTGTGGATCCCGACCGAAGAGCAGGAGCAGTTGCGCGATCTGGTGCGTTGCCGCGAGGACCTGCGCGCCGACTTGATGCGCGCGCGGCATCGGCTGGCGACGTTTCTGCTGCGCCGCGAGCGCTATTACTCGGGCCCCGGCGAGCGCTGGACGCTCAAGCACCGCCACTGGCTCTCCCAACAGCGCTTCGATGACGCCGCGTCGCGCGTCACCTACGCCGACTACCTGCACGGCCACGACGTCTTGCTGGCGCGGCGCGAGCTGGTCGCGCGTGAGCTCGAGCAGATCGCCCCGGACTGTGTCTGGTCCGAGACGATCGCGCGGTTGTGCTGCCTGCGCGGGATCAGCACCCTGACCGCGCTCGGGCTGTGCGCCGAGATCGGTGACTGGCGGCGCTTCGAGCATCCCGACTCGATCGCCTGCTATGTCGGCCTGGTCCCGTCCGAGCACAGCTCCGGCCAGACTCGCCGGCTGGGCAAGATCACCAAGGCCGGCTCCACCCACGCCCGCCGGCTGCTGGTCGAGGCGGCGCTTCACTACCGCCTCACGCCGGCGGTCGGCGCCAAGCTCGCGATCCGCCAACGCGGCCAGGACCCCGCGTTGATCGACCACGCCTGGCGCGTCCAACGCCGGCTCAACGCCCGCTGGAACCTATTGCGCAACGGCCGCGGCAAGCCGGCCGGGATCGTGACCATTGCGATCGCGCGCGAACTCATCGGCGCCTGCTGGGAGATCGCCACCGCCCCCTGACCGCCACCGACAACCAGTCTGGCGCGTCGAGGCGGCGCGGCGGTCCGGGCATCGCGCACACAGCGAACGTCCGCGCTTTCGCCTGTGAGTCACCCACCCGCGCGCGGGTGGCGCCGCTCGATTGCAGACAGCGGACGCTGCGACGAACCGAGGTCCTGAGACCCAGAGCGGACTCGCATATGAGGCTGACCAAGCGTCGCGCAAACCCGCACCCCGCGCCGCCCCGACGCGCCAGACCACACCCACCCACCGCCGCCCGCAAGACCCGGGCGCGGTCACTCCCGCGCCCTTGACACCTCGGCCCCCATATGAGGCGAAAGTGGGAGCGGGGCCGGTGGCGCGCCGGCCTTCAGTCGCCGACGCGCAGGTCGTCCGGCGCGGGCAGAACGGGTCGACCGAGGATCTCCGAGTCGATTCGTACCCAGCGATCTTCGTCTCGGTGCCGGTACTCGGTGATCCAGCGCAGCGGATCGTAGACGCCGGGTTTCCCCGGGTCGCGGTTCAGAACGGACGCCCGGAAAACGAGCCTCTCTCGGCGGAGCGATTGCAAGCTCCCGCCGGCGAGCCCGCGTCAGAGGTAGTACGTGAGCTTGTCGGCGGCCCAGCTCTCGAGCCGCTCGCGCCCGCCGGCCGGCGGCCGGCCGGGGTTCGAGCGCGCGATGTCGGGCTCGAACAGCCGCTCGCGGAACTGCGCCGCGAGCTCGGCGCTGCGGGCGATCATCATGATCTCCGAGTTGCGGTAGAGCGCCCAGGCGTCGAGGTTGACGGTGCCGAAGCTGACGACGTCGTCGGCGACGACGACCTTGGCGTGGACGACCGTGCCCGGCACCTCCCACAGCTCGACCCCGGCGTCGATCAGCTCGCCGTAGCGGTGCTTGAGCGCGGCCGTGGCCATGTGGTTGTTCGACCGCTCGGAGATCACGACCCGCACGCGGGCCCCGCGGCGGGCGGCGGCGACGATGCGCTCGACCGCCGCGGGATCCGTGAGATAGGGATTGATGACGTCCAGCCGCTCGCGGGCGCCCTCGATCTGCTCGAGCGTGGCCAGCGAAGCGGCGACGTGCCCGCCCGGGAGCACCTGCGCGAGCGCGACCGGCGTCGAGCCGGCGTCGGCCGGCTCGGGGAACAGGTGGGTGAGGTCGTCCGGCAGGCGGCCGCCCTGGCCGTGGAAGCTGGTCAGGAACGCGGCCTGCGCCTGGCGCACCACGTCGCCGGTGACGCGGACCATCACGTCGTGGAAGCGGCCGTCCTCGAAGTGGTCCTCGATGCCGGCGCCGCCGGTCCAGGCGACGGCGCCGTCGATCACGTAGAGCTTGCGGTGGTCGACGCGGCCGGGCTCGTCGCGCAGGAAGTCGTTGACCTTGATCTGCACGCCGGCCGCGGCGAGCCGCTCATACATCGCGCGCGCCTGCTTGAACGGCTTGGACCCGAACGCGTCGACCAGCACCCGGACCTCGACGCCGTCGGCGCGCTTGCGCTCCAGCAGCTCCGTCATCCGCATCCCCACCTCGCCCTCGCGCCAGCCGAACATGAGGATGTGCACGCTCGAGCGCGCGGCCTCGACGTCGGCGAGGATGCGCGGGAAGAACTCGCGGCCCTCGACAAACGGCTCGAGCGTCGCCGCCGTCGACCACGCGAAGTCGAGCGGGCCGTTCTGCGCGGTGGCGGCCTCGGCGCCGGCCGGCGTCACCGCGCCGGGCGGCGGTGGCCAGCTCGGGCGCTTCTCGACCCGCAGCACGATGCGGTGCGCGGCGGCGATGAGGATCGCCGCCGTCGCGACGACGCCGATCACGTCAGTAGTACCGCTCGCCGTCGGGCAGCAGCGACGCCACCCACTCGCGCGCGTCGTCGAGGTCGTCCGTCTCGAACACCTTGATCTCGCCGGGCATGAGCCAGCCGAGGCCGCCGATAGCGCGGCGGAGCCAGTCCTCGTCGCTCACGACCGCGATGCGCTCCCACGACCGCAGATGCCCGATTCCGAGCTTGGCGTCCTCCCACGCCGCGCCGGCGCTGTAGTCCGGGAAGTCGTCGCCGAACACGTACAGCAGCCGCACCTTCCCGTCCTTCCGAGCGGCCTCGACCGCCGGGACGAGCACGTTCTCGTAGTCCTCCGCGGTGACCTTGCCGTGCGCCTCGACGCCGACCACGCCGTCGGGCAGGTCCTCGATCAGCTTCAGCATGGTCAGCCCATCTTGGCCGCGAGCTGCTCGGCCGTGAGGGTCGTCGTCGCCCGCACCGTGCGCTTCGCCCGCGTCACCCCCGCGCCCACGCGGTCGGCCATGTCAGCCGCGTAGACGATGACGAGGCCGGCGTCGCCCTCGTCGAGGACCTGGCCGAGGCTCATGAGGTCCTCGCGCCGCATCCCGGTGCTCGCGTGGCCCGTGATCGCCCCGATCGCCGCGCCGGCGCCGCCGCCGACGGCGAGCGCGCCGATGATGCCGACGGCGGGGAAGAGCGCGGCGACGGCGCCCGCCGCGAGGCCCCAGCCGAGGCCGACCTGGGCGCCGTGGCTCTTGCCCTCCTCGTGCCGGTTCACGATCTCCACATGGCCGTCCTCGCCCCTGGCGATCACGGTCGCGTCGAAGTCGTGCGACGAGCCGACGTGGCGGTGCGCCACCTTGATCGCCTCGTACTCGGCCAGCGCGTCCTCGACGTCGTCGTAGGCCGCGGCCAGCACGTAGAGCGTGTCACTCATGATCGACCTCGCTTTCCGGGCTGTCGTCGCGAGGATCGCGCGAGGCTGGGGCGTCCGCAATGGTGCGCGCACGAGTCCGGCGCGCCTTCTGCTCGGCGACCTTGACCTTGGCGTCGGCGTACGACTGCTCGACCAGGATCTTGCCGCCGGTCCAGCCGAACGCCCAGATCACCAGCACCAGCGCGAACCCGACGTTCCACGCGGTGACGGCGAGCTGCTGGCCGAGCGAGTACGCGGTCGCCGTGGCGGCGTCGGTGACGTCGCTCAGCGCCGCGACGTTGGTGGCCTGGTTGACGCCGACGCCGCCGGGGGTGACCGAGACGGTGTTGGCGATCGAGTTGCCGCCCGCCACCGACATCACCGTGTGGAACGTGACCGCGATCCCGTATCCGGCCAGGAACACGGCGATCACGCCCAGCTTCGCGATCCACGCGCCGAACGACGGCAGCGCCACACGCACGAGGTACTCGCGCGGGCGCGCGAGGATCGCCCCGCCCTGCTTGGCCTTCTCGACGACCTCGTGCAGCTTGCGCCGGAAGATGCGGGCCAGGATGACGATCAGGAACGCGCCGCCGGCGATCGCGCCGAGCGTCAGGAGCGGGTGGTCGTGCGGCAGCTCGAACTGCCGCTCGAACGTGCCCGGGACGGACGCGAACAGGTAGACGTAGACGAACGCGCCCGCGAGCGTGAAGAAGATCTTCTGCACGAGCATCCCGCCGAGCACGCCCGCGAAGTTGGCGCCCGGGACGATCGCCGCGAACATGAGCAGCATCACGAACGTGCCGATGTTCGCCGGCAGGAAGCCGTTCAGCGCCACGCCGGTGGCGTACGCGGCCAGGATCTGCCGGTAGGGCACCATCGCGGCCGGATAGGCGGCGCGCAGGATGAAGTACCACCCGAGCGCGGTCAGCGTCGTCTGCGCGGTCTGGAGCGACCAGCCCGCCAAGAGGTAGCCGAAGCCGATGCCCGTGAGCGCGTCCCAGACTTCGGAGAACCAGCCGGCGATGTCGAGGCCGAGCAGCTCGAGCACGGCGAGCACGAGCACGATCCCCACGAGCCACGCTACGACCTTGACGACGCGGCGCCGGCGCGACGGGTCGCCGAACGGCAGCCAGCTCCAGCGCGCCGCGTGGGCGGTCACCGATAGACGCCGGTGCCGCCGGTCGGCCGCCGGGCGGCCTCGCGCTGAAGGTCGGCCTGGGCCATCAGGGCGGCTTCGGCGGCCTCGGGGCTGGTGTCGGGCTTGCGGAAGACGAAGTAGAGCAGCGGCCCGAGCAGCGGGAAGACGAGGATGGCCAGCAGGATGCCGGCGATCCGCCAGCCCGAGCCGCCACGGCGCAGCACGTCGACCACGGCGGCAACCCAAAGGATGATGATCGGCGTCGCGATCATCAGCGCGAACAGAACCTCGAGGAAGGTGGACGTGGCGAGTAGCGTGGGCGCAGCGTGACACGGCCGAGCGGGCGCCCGCAATGGTGCGCTCGCGCGCCCATCGGTGGTGTGCGCATGCCTAGCGCCGCGCGGCGACCGGATAGGCAGGAATCGTGTGTGCCACCGCCGCGGCGGCCGCGGCGCGATCACACGGCGGAGGTGTTGGCGTTCACCACGAGCGCCGACACGCACGCGGCCAGGAGCACGCCCGTCCCCGCCTTCACGGTCTCAGGCTGAGACCCGCCACCGAGATCGCTCATGCGGGCCATCGTCATGAGGGCGCGGGTGAACGGACATCACCCGGGTCGGGTGATCGCAGCACCCTTGCACCATGATGGCCTTGTCATGATGTCATTTTGGTGTCATACTGGTGCCATGGACCTGACGACCTACGCCGAGAACCTCCGTCATGAGCTCGCCGTCGCCGCCGAGGCCGGGGGCGAGGACGCCCGCGCCCTCGCCGAGCGGCTGACCGCTCCGCTCGAGTCCGCGGTGCGGCTGATGCTGCTCGAGGCGCTGTCGGCCGCCGCCGACGAGATCACGCGCGAGCTCGCCCCCGGATCGGTCGAGCTGCGGCTCCGCTCCGGCGAGCCCGAGTTCGTGGTGACCGCGGACGAGCCGGCGCCCGAGCCGGCGCCGCTCCCGCCCGAGGGCGACGAGGCCGCCACGGCCCGCATCAACCTGCGGTTGCCCGAGCAGCTGAAGGCAGAGGTCGAGCAGGCCGCCGCTCGCGAGCGGCTCTCAGTCAACTCCTGGCTCATCCGCGCCGCCGCCGCGGCGCTCGCGCACGAGGGCCGCCCGCCCCAGCGGGGCGGCCGGATCGGCCAGGCCTACTCCGGATGGGTTCGCTGAATCATGAAGACCTTCGAAACTCCCCAACCGATCATCGCCACCGTCGACGTCGTCGTCGCCGACGTCCGGATCATCGCGTCGGACCGCCGCGACACCACCGTCGACGTCCAGCCGAGCGACCCCTCGGCCAAGCAGGACGTCAAGGCCGCTGAGCTGACCCGCGTGGACTACGACGGCGGCCACCTGGTGGTCAAGGCGCCGAAGCTGCGCTCCTGGTTGCCGCGCCGCGACGGCGGATCGATCGCCGTGACCGTCGAGCTGCCGTCGGGCTCGGACCTGCGCGCAACCGGCCAGCTCGCCGACTTCGGATTCGACGGCGTCCTCTGCAAGTGCCAGATCAAAACCGGCATGGGCTCGATCCGGCTCGACCAAGCCGCCGCGCTGAGCGCGAAGACCGGCATCGGAGACATCGGCGTCGAGCGCGTCACCGACCACGCCGACGTCTCTGCCGGCTCGGGCGACGTCCGGCTGCGCGCGCTCGACGGCTCGGCCGTTGTCAAGAACTCCAACGGCGACACGTGGGTCGGCGAGGCACGCGGCGACCTACGCGTGAGCGCCGCCAACGGCAGCATCGCCATCGACGTCGCCCACGCGAGCCTCGTCGCCAAGTCCTCCAACGGCGACGTCCGGCTCGGCGAGGCCGTGCGCGGGTCGGTCGTGCTCGAGACGCACCTCGGCGACATCGAGGTCGGCATCCGCGAGGGCACGGCCGCCTGGCTCGACGTGCGCGCCAACGCCGGCAAGGTGCACAACTCGCTCGAGGCAGCCGACGCGCCCGGGCCCTCGACCGAGACCGTCGAGGTGCGGGGCCGCACGACCGCGGGCAACGTCGTCATCCGGAGGCCGTGATGATCCAGGTCAGCGGACTTCGCAAGTCGTTCGGCGAGCAGCTCGTGCTCGGCGGCGTCGACCTCGACGTCGCCGAGGGCACGGTCTTCGCGCTGCTCGGCCCCAACGGCGCCGGCAAGACCACGATCGTCCGGATCCTCTCGACGCTCAGCCCCGCCGACGCCGGCGACGTCAGCGTCGCCGGCCACGACGTCGCCGCCGATCCGGACGGCGTGCGGGCGGCGATCGGCGTCACCGGCCAGTTCTCGGCGGTCGACAACCTGCTCACCGGCCGCGAGAACCTGATCCTGATGGCCGACCTGCGGCACCTCGGCCGCGCCGAGGGCCGCCGCCGCGCCGCCGAGCTGCTCGAGCGCTTCGACCTGGTCGACGCGGCCGACAAACCGGCGGCGACCTACTCGGGCGGCATGCGGCGCCGGCTCGACCTGGCGATGACGCTCGTCGGCGACCCGCGGCTCATCTTCCTCGACGAGCCGACCGCCGGCCTCGACCCGCGCAGCCGCCGCACGATGTGGGAGCTGATCCGCGAGCTCGTCGCCGGCGGCGTGACCGTGTTCCTGACGACCCAGTACCTGGAGGAGGCCGACCAGCTCGCCGACCAGATCGCCCTGCTCGACCACGGCACGATCGTCGCCGAGGGCACCGCCGAGGAGCTCAAGCGACTCGTCGACGCCGAGGACCTGGACGACGTCTTCCTCGCCCTGACGGGAGATGACCGATGACCTACGCCCTGCGCGACTCCGCGACGATGCTGCGGCGCAACCTGCGCCGCACCATCCGCTACCCCGTGGCGCCCGCCGTGACCGTCGCCATGCCGATCGTCCTCCTGCTGCTGTTCGCGTCCGTCTTCGGGCAGACGATGGGCGCCGGCCTGGCCCCCGGCGGCGGCCGCGACGAGTACCTCGACTACGTCACCCCGGGCATCCTGCTGATCGCCGCCGCCGGCGCGGCGCAGGCCGTCGCGATCTCGGTGGCCATGGACATGACGGAGGGCATCGTCGCCCGCTTCCGCACGATGAACATCGCCCGCGTGTCGGTGCTGACCGGCCACGTGCTCGGCACGCTGATCCAGACGATGGCCGGCATGGTCATCGTCATCGCCTTCGCGCTGCTGCTCGGCTTCGCGCCGACCGCCGGGCCGCTCGAGTGGATTGCCGCCTTCGGCCTGCTCGCCGCCATCAGCTTCTCGCTGATCTGGCTGGCCGTCGCGCTCGGGATGGTGACCAAGAGCGTCGAGGCGGCGAGCAACCTGCCCATGCCGCTGGTCCTGCTGCCGTTCCTCGGCAGCGGTTTCGTCCCGACGGAGTCGATGCCGGCCGGCATGCGCTGGTTCGCCGAGCACCAACCGTTCACGCCGATGATGGACGCGCTGCGCGGACTGCTGATGGGCACCCCGATCGGCAGCAGCGTCGTCGTCGCTCTCGCCTGGTGCGCGTTCATCTCGCTGTCGGGCTACCTGTGGGCGCGCGACCTCTACGAGCGCGAGCGCTAGAACTGCGCTGGGTGGGGGAGCGGGGACGCCGGCGGGGCGGTTTTCTTCGTCGAGTCCTGCCCTGGGGTCGGATAGCGACCCCTATCCAGGATTCGACGCGGAAATTGGCCGCGCGGCCGGCTCCTCAGCCTCCCCACCCAGCCGCAGTTGACGTTCGCCGGAATTTCCGGGCCCGCCGTAAGGATCCGCCCGCCTCCCGGTTGCACAGGAGAACGAACCCCGACCGGAAGGACTCCTGTTGCCCCCCTCCACGCTCCGCCGATGGGCCGCCGCCCTCGCCATCGCCGTCCCGCTGATCGCCACCTCGGCCGCCGAGGCCGCCGGCCCGCGGCCCTTCTTCCAGATGCCCTTCGCCTGCGGGCAGACCTGGGAGGCCTCGACCTACGACGGCCACTGGCCGGACCAGGACAGCATCGACCTCGGCGAGTGGACGGCCGGCGACGCCAACATGAGCCAGGGCGAGCCGGTGCTCGCCTCGGCCGACGGCAAGGTCCTGAAGATCTTCACCAGCCCCGGCGGCGACCACCGCGTCTACCTCGACCACGGCGACGGCTGGGTCACCCACTACATCCACCTCGAGTCGATCCCGCCGCTGACCGTCGGCCAGTCCGTCGCCCAGGGCGAGCAGATCGGCCGCGTCGGCAACAGCGGCACCGAGGCGTATCACCTGCACTACACCCAGCTGCGCGACGGCAAGGCCGTGCGGATCGCGTTCAACGGCTCGCTGATCAACACCCACGCGGGCCAGTCGCCGTACAGCCCGTGGGGCAACGGCGAGAAGCTGACGAGCCTGAACTGCCCGATGAACTCGTTCGTGCCGTTCACCCACACCGACGGCAAGCGCTACCAGCTCGCCTACAAGCCCGGCACCGGCGACGTCGACATCGACCGCATCAACCCGGGCGGCGCGGGCGTGACCGGGGTGTGGGGCGGCAGCTGGACCAAGGGCTGGACCCACTTGACGCCGTTCACGCAGAACGGCAAGCCGCACTTCTTCGCCTACAAGTCGTCGACCGGCGAGGTCGACTTCGACCGCGTCAACCCCGGCGGCCTCGGCACGACGACGATCGGCGAGGGCACCTGGTCCAAGGGCTGGACGAACTTCATGCCGTTCACGCTCGGCGGCCAGCCCTACTACGTCGCCTACAACCACCTCTACGGCGGCGCGAACCTCGACAAGATCAACGCCGCCGGCAACGGCGCGTCGACGCTCTGGTCGGCCAACTGGGGCAAGGGCTGGACGCACCTGATGCCGTTCCGCCTCAACGGGACGCAGTACTTCGTCGCCTACAAGGGCGGCACCGGCCACGTCGAGATCGACAAGATCACTGGCGGCGGCAACAGCGTCGCGATCACCGAGGTGTGGGCGGGCAACTGGGGCAAGGGCTGGTCGCACCTGGTCCCGATGACCCATGACGGCAAGGTGCGGATGCTGCGCTACAAGTCGACCACCGGCGCCGCCTCGCTCGATCGGTTCAACGCCGGCGGACTCGGCATCCAGACCCTGAGCAGCTACGTCTGGGGCAAGAGCTGGACGACGTTCACGCCGTTCTCGATCGATGGCAAGGGCTACTACCTGGACTACAGGACCGGCACCGGCCAGGTCGCCGTCGACAAGCTCCACGGCGCCGGCAGCGGACTCGTCGGGGTCTGGTCGGGCTGGTGGAGCCTCGGCTGGGCGTAGTCGCCTTCGGGCCCCGGCCGCAGCTCGCGGCCGGGGCCTGATACACCGGGTGGATGGAACTGCGTCCGTTCGGCCGCACCGGGGTCCAGGTCAGCCCGCTCTGCCTCGGCGCGATGATGTTCGGCGAGTGGGGCAACCCGGACCACGACGAGTCGATCCGGATCATCCACCAGGCCCTCGACGCCGGCATCAACTTCATCGACACCGCCGACGTCTACTCGCGCGGCGAGTCCGAGGAGATCGTCGCCAAGGCGCTCGCCGGCGGCCGCCGCGAGCACGTCGTGCTCGCCACCAAGGTCCACGGCAAGATGGGCGACGACCCGAACCAGTACGGCAACTCGCGCCGCTGGATCATCCGCGAGGCCGAGGACTCGCTGCGGCGGCTCGGCACCGACTACATCGACCTCTACCAGATCCACCGCCCCGAGCCCGATACCGACATCGAGGAGACGCTCGGCGCGCTGACCGACCTCGTGCGCGCCGGGAAGGTGCGCTACATCGGCTCGTCGACGTTCCCCGCCTCCCGGATCGTCGAGGCCCAGTGGGCGGCCCGCGACCGCCGGCTCGAGCGCTTCGTCTGCGAGCAGCCGCCGTACTCGCTGCTCGCCCGCGGCATCGAGGCCGACGTGCTGCCGACCGCGCGCCGCCACGGGATGGCGGTGATCCCCTGGAGCCCGCTCGCCGGCGGCTGGCTGTCGGGCCGCTGGCGCAAGGGCGCTGACACCCCGGTGTCGCCCCGTGCCGAGCTGGTGCCGCGGCGCTACGACCTGTCGCTGCCGGAGAACCAGCGCAAGCTCGAGGTCGCCGACGCGCTGGCCCGGCTCGCCGACGAGGCCGGGCTCTCGCTCATCCACATGGCGCTCGCCTTCGTGATCCGCCACCCGGCGATCACCTCGGCCATCATCGGCCCGCGCACGATGGAGCACCTCGAGTCGCAGCTCGGGGCCGCCGACGTGGTGCTCGACGACGCGCTGCTCGACCGCATCGACGAGCTCGTGACGCCGGGAACCAACCTCAATCCGGCCGACGCCGGCTGGACGAACCCGGACCTCGAACCTACGGCGCGCCGCCGATAGTGCGGCCGAGCAGGCCGAGCAGCTCGCGCCAGTGGCGCTCGTCGGCCTGCTCGTCCTGGCGGACGACCTCGGCTGGGCCGACCTCTCCGCCTACGGCGCGCCGACCATCCGCACGCCGAACCTCGACGCGCTGGCCGCCTCGGGCGTCCGCTTCACGAACGGCTACTCGGCGTCGTCGGTCTGCTCCCCCACCCGCTTCGGCCTCTACACCGGGCGCTATCCCGCACGGCTGCCCGGCGGGCTGCCGGAGCCGATCGGCGCGCCGAACCCGCAGCACGGGATCCCGCTCGACCACCCGACGCTCGCCTCGCTGCTCAAGCAGCAGGGCTACGACACCGCGCTGATCGGCAAGTGGCACTGCGGCTACCTGCCCTGGTTCAGCCCGACGCGGCTCGGCTGGGACGAGTTCTTCGGCAACTTCAGCGGCGGGCTCGACTACTTCTCCAAGATCAACCACAACGGCGCCTACGACCTCTACGAGGACGAGGTCGAGTACGAGGACCTGCGCTACTACACGCACATCCTCACCGAGCGGGCGACCGAGTTCCTCGGCCGGCGGCACGAGCGCCCGTGGCTGCTGAACCTCAACTTCACCACGCCGCACTGGCCGTGGGAGGGGCCCGGGGACAAGGCGGTCAGTGACGCGCTGACGGCGCGCATGAAGGCCGGCGAGCCCGGCGTGCTGTTCCACAACGACGGCGGCTCGCTGGAGACCTACCGGGAGATGGTCGAGGACCTCGACCGCGCGATCGGCAAGGTGCTCAAGGCGCTCCGCCGCAGCGGCCAGCTCGAGGACACGGTCGTCTTCTTCGCCAGCGACAACGGCGGCGAGCGCTTCTCGTACTACTGGCCGTTCTCGGGCGGCAAGGGCGACCTGCTGGAGGGCGGGATCCGCGTCTCGACGCTGCTGAGCTGGCCCGGCAAGCTGCGGCCGCGGCAGGTCAGCCACCAGCCCGTGATCACGATGGACTGGACGGCGACCTTCCTCGAGCTCGCCGGCGCCGAGCCGCCGCTCCCGCTGGACGGGCGCAGCCTCGTCGACCACCTGTTCAAGGGCCGCCGCGTTCCGCAGCGCGACCTGTTCTGGCGGATGCGAGGCGAGCGGGCGCTGCGGCGCGGCGATCTCAAGTACGTGCGGCTGTCCGACGGCGCCGACCGGCTGTACGACCTCGCCGCCGACGCGCGCGAGCAGGCCAACCTCGCCGGCAGCCGGCCGGCGGAGCTCGCCACGCTGCGCTCGGCGTGGGAATCCGTCAACGGGACGCTGCTGCCGTACTGATGGCACGCGTGCTCCTCGTCGGCGCGTACGAGCGGGACAACCTCGGCGACCTGCTCTTCCTGCTGGTCACCGAGCGCTACCTGGACGGCGCCGACGTGGTGGCGGCGGCGCCGTTCAGCGCCGACATGCGGGCGCAGCTCGGCCGCCGCATCCCGGCCTACGGGCCGTTGCTGCGGTCCAGCGGTTCGACGCGATCTGGACCGTCGGCGGCCAGGTCGGGCGCGTCGATCTCGCGCGCGCGTACCGGATGTCGGCGAGCCCGCGAGCGTGGCGGCGGTACGAGCGGCGCTCGGAGGCGGCGCGCGCTCGGCTGCTGCGGCGCGCGGCGGGCGGCGCGCCGCCGGCCGCGCCGTACATCCCGCTGCCGGCCGCCTATCCGCGCAACGCCGACACGCCGGCGGTGATCAACTCGGTCGGGATCGCCGGCGTGCGCGGCATCGAGCCGGGCCGCCGCGAGGCGGTCGTGGCGGCGCTGCGCGGCGCGGCCGCGATCGCCGTCCGTGACCGCGGCTCGAGCCGCCTGCTGAGCGACCTCGGGATCGAGCACCGGCTGCTGCCGGACGCCGTCCACGCCCTCGGCGTGCTCGAGCCCGACGCGCTCGAGCGCATGCACGCGGCGGCGCTGGCCGACGGCGCGGACATCGTGATCGGCAAGGTCGTCGGCCACGGCAAGAGCGTGCCGCGCGGCATCTTCCGCGAGACGCTGCATGCCGTCCCCTTCGATTCGGTGCGGCTGCTCGGGCTCCTCACCCCGCACAAGCTGTTCCGGCGGGCGATGCTGGTCGAGCACGGCATCCGGTTCCCCGAGGGCCGCCGCCGGCTGGAGGACCACCTGTTCGTCGTCCACGCCTACTTCCACGCGAACGGCATCTCGGTGCTGGCCGACCGCCCGTACTACCACTGGACCACGCGCGAGCGCTCGCCGAACGCCTCGCACCGGCCGCTCGATCCCGAGGGCTACTACGGCAACGTCCGCGAGGTGCTCGACCTCGTGGTGGCGCACACCGAGCCGGGGCCGTTCCGCGACCGCCTGCTCGCGCACTGGTACCGCGGCAAGATGCTCCAGCGCGTCGGCGGCGCGAAGTTCACGCGCCGCGAGGAGGCCCACAACCGCCACCTCGTCGCGACGATCCGGGCGCTCGCGCTCGAGCGCTACGACGAGCGTGTCCACGACCGGCTCGCGTTCAACCTGCGCGTGCGCTCGGCGCTGCTGCGCGCGGGCCGCTACGAGGACCTGATGCGGCTGGCGCGGTTCGAGGCCGGACTGCGCGCAGGCGTGAAGGTGCGCGTGCGCGGCGGGCGCCGGACGGCGCTGGAGCTGACGGCGTCGCTCCGCGGGCTCGAGTTCGAGCCCGCCGGCGAGCGTCTGCGCTGGCGGCCGCCCGAGGCGCTGGCCGGCGCCGACCTCGACGTGACGGATGCCCTCGGCTCCAGCCACGTGCAGGTGTTCCTCTACTCGCTGCGCGACGGCGCCGAGTACGTCCTGCCGGGCGAGACCGAGGTCGATCTCGACCCCGCCGGCCGTCCGGTCCTGACCGACGCGCGTCGACGTCGATCCGCGGACGGCGGCGGGCGGCAGCCCGCTCCCGGCCGGCGACTTCGAGGTCCGCGCGATCGTCAACGTCGCCGGTTTCTCGCACGCCCGCTCGGTGCGCCGCAACGGCGCCCCGCTCGTGCTCTGCTCGTCTCCCCCGCGCCTGGTCGCGCGCCGCGACGTGCTGCTGCGCCAGCCGATGGCGCGCCGGCTCGCGGCCCGGTTGCAGATCCAGCCGCACGCGCCGTAGTGTCGGCGAATGCAGGCGCCCGGCACGCTCGCCCGCCTTCAGAACGTGCTCGCGATGGGAGTCGACGCGGGAACGCTGCGCGCGGCGGCTGACGCGCTCGAGGCCATCGGCGAGCCGCTCGAGCTCCGGATCGTCCCGTTCGTGCCCGGCCGCCGGCCGGCCGACGAAGCGGCGCATCCCGGACTCGGCTCGAGCGAGGAGGTCGCCGTCATCCTCGAGGACGAGGAGGACCCGGCGTGCGTGCTGTACACGCTCACGGGCGCCGACCGGCCCGAGGTGTCCGTCCAGGTCTCGCTGCCCGCGGCCGGATGGGAGCGGCGCACGATCGCGATCGAACGCATCGGCGATGAGCGGTTCATCTTCGTCCTCCACCCCGCGCGGGTCCTGGGCGACGAGCTGTTCACGTTCGAGCACCGCTTCTCCCAGCAGGTCGAGCTGGAGCTGCTGGCGTGCTGGCGCGGCGTGCCCGTCGGCGGGGCGCAGACGAGCGTCCTGGTGTGCGACCTGCGTCGTTGCGGCTCGCTCTACCAGCGGCTGCTCGACGACCTCGTCGCGCCCGACACCGCGCGTCAGGCCGAGCGCGCCGGCATGCCCGATCCCGGTCCCGCGTACCACCCGTGGTATCCGGTGCTCGTCATCGGGTCCGAGAAGGCCGCGCTCTACACGCGCGCGCTGATCCAGGACATCACGGGCAGCGGCCACCACCTGAGCGACCCCGGCTGGCTGATGCGCGTCGGCCTCTACCTCGAGTTCCTGACCTTCCTCGGTATCTGCGAGGCGGTCGACGACGAGCTGCTGTCGGCCGCCGAACGCGCGGCGTACGAGAGCGACGGCTTCGCGGAGCTGCGCTCACGGGTCGACGGGCGGGCGTGGCGCGAGGTCTGGGAGCTGCGCGAGATCGCCTTCGCCCGGCGCGGAATGCCGCGCGCGGGCCCGGTCGCCGCCGCCAACCTACTGGCCAAGAAGCGGGCCACGCTGCGCTTCCTCGAAGTCCATCACGCCGACCTGCGGCACGCGATCGAGCTCGCCGGCCGCAACCACCACAACGCGCAGGAGACCTGGCAGCGCGTGTTCCGCGACGCCGAGCGCGCCGTGCTGTCGCGCACGCCGGCCGCGTTCCCGGAGCTGGGCTTCCTGTCCGAGCAGATGCGCGACTTCGTGCTCTGGCACCGGCGCGGCCGGTTCGAGCTCGGCCGCACCGTCCGCCTCCCGCGCGCGATCGGCGCGCTGGTCGCCGACCAAGACGGCCTGTTCGGCGCCGCGTGCAACCAGTACCGCGCCTCGATGAACGAGGTTGCCGACTGGGCGAAGGCGCAGGGGCTGATGGACCACACCGGGGTCGAGTGCGTGCCGCGCCAGGTCAGCCTGCTCGAGGCGCGCGTCAACCAGCCCCGCCGGATCGCCGTGCTCCAGGAGCGCGACGGCTACGGCCCCGACCTCGACGTCCCGGCCGCGCTGCCCGCCGCCTTCCAGCGGCCGGCCGCCGAGATCGAAGGCCTGCTCGGGGCCGTGCCGCTGTTCGCGCTGCTGCCGCCGGACGAGGTGAGCACGCTCGCGCGCACGGCGCGCCCGCTCACCCTCGGCCCGACGGAGCGCCTGGTCGTGCAGGACCAGGCGGGCGGCTCGCTGTTCGTCGTGGCCGAGGGCGAGGTCGAGGTCGTGCTGCGCCGCGCCGGCGGTGAGGACGTGGTGGTCGACACCATGGGCAAGGGCGCGGTGGTCGGCGAGATGTCGCTGCTCACGCGCCAGCCGCGCAGCGCCACGGTGCGCGCCGTCGAGGGCGCGATCGCCTACGAGATCGGCGCGCGCCAGTACGGCCCCTGCCTGCGCCGCCACCCCGAGCTCGTCGCCGACCTCGCGACGCTGATGACCGAGCGGCTGGCGGAGCGGCGCGAGCGGCTCGACGCCTACGACGCCGAGCGCGAGCGGACCGCCATCGTCGAGCGGATCCGCACCGCGCTGTCCCTGCATTGACTTCCCGTGGACTTCTTGGTCAAATGACTAAGTCAGATGACTAAGCCATCCTGCGCATTCAACATCGGCATCATGGTCGAGCGCCTCGGCGGCGTCGAGACCGGCCACGCCGAGTTCCTCGATTGGATCGACTCATGGCTACGGAGCTGACCGTCCCCGTCCTCGAGCAGACGCGGGCGCGCTACCCCGACACGTCCGGCTATGTCGAGCGCGACGGCGTTCGGCTGCACTACGAGGTCTACGGCGCCGGCGAGCCGACCGTCCTGCTGCTGCCGACGTGGTCGATCATCCACTCGCGCCACTGGAAGATGCAGATCCCCTACCTGGCACGGCACTGCCGGGTGGTGACGTTCGACGGACGCGGCAACGGCCGCTCCGACCGGCCGGAGAGCGGCTACGAGGAGAGCGAGTTCGCCGCCGACGCGCTGGCCGTGATGGATGCCACGGCGACCGAGCGCGCCACGCTGGTCTCGCTCTCGATGGGCGCCCAGCGCGCGCTGCTGCTCGCCGCCGAGCAACCGGAGCGCGTCGAGGGCGCGGTCTTCATCGCGCCTGCGGTTCCGCTCGGCTCGCCGCTGGAGCCGCGTAGCGGGCACTCGTTCGACGAGCCGCTCGACACCGACGAGGGCTGGGCGAAGTACAACCGCCACTACTGGCTGAAGGACTACCGCGGCTTCCTCGAGTTCTTCTTCTCGCAGATGTTCAGCGAGCCGCACTCGACGAAGCCGATCGAGGACTGCGTCGGCTGGGGCCTCGAGACGACGGCGGAGACCTTGATCGCCACCGAGGTCGACGAGCTGGACGAGGCGGCCGTGCGCGAGATGTGCGATCGCGTCCGCTGCCCGGTGCTCGTCATCCAGGGCACCGATGACCGCATCACGGGCGCCCGCCGCGGCATCGCGCTCGCCGAGGCGACCGGCGGCGACCTCGTGCTGCTCGAGGGCTCCGGCCACGGACCGCACGTGCGCGATCCCGTCAAGGTCAACCTCCTGCTGCGCGAGTTCGTCGCGCCACCGCCGGCGCCGCGGACCTGGACGCGGGCTATGAAGCGCCGCAAGCGCGCGCTCTACGTCTCCTCGCCGATCGGCCTCGGGCACACCCAGCGCGACGCGGCGATCGCCGACGAGCTGCGCCGGCTGCACCCCGACCTCGAGATCGACTGGCTCGCCCAGCACCCCGTCACCGAGGTCCTGGAGGCGCGCGGCGAGCGCATCCACCCGGCCAGCGCCCACCTCGCCAACGAGTCCCGTCACATCGAGAGCGAGTCGGCCGAGCACGACCTGCACTGCTTCCAGGCGATCCGCCGGATGGACGAGATCCTGCTCGCCAACTTCATGCTCTTCGACGACCTCGTGCGCGAGGAGCAGTACGACCTGTGGATCGGCGACGAGGCGTGGGAGCTCGACTACTACCTGCACGAGAACCCGGAGCGCAAGCGCGCCGCCTACGTGTGGCTGACCGACTTCGTCGGCTGGCTGCCGATGGAGGACGGCGGCTCGCGCGAGGCGTACGTGACCGCCGACTACAACGCCGAGATGATCGAGCAGATCGCCCGCTTCCCGCGCGTGCGCGACCGCGCCGTGTTCGTGGGCGATGCCGCCGACATCGTGCCCGACGCCTTCGGGCCCGAGCTGCCGCTGATCCGCGACTGGACGGAGCGGCACTACGACTTCGCCGGCTACGTCACCGGGTTCGACCCGGCCGCGCTGGGCGACCGCGCGGCGCTCGGCTACCGCGACGACGAGCGCGTCTGCATCGTCACGGTCGGCGGCTCGGGCGTCGGCGGCCATCTGCTGCGGCGCGTGATCGAGGCCTTCCCGGAGGCCAAGCAGCGGGTGCCCGACCTGCGGATGATCGTCGTCGCCGGCCCGCGGATCGATCCCGCGAGCCTGCCGCAGCACGACGGCCTCGAGATCCGCGCGTACGTGCACGACCTGTACCGCCACCTCGCCGCCTGCGACCTCGCGATCGTCCAGGGCGGGCTCACGACCTCGATGGAGCTGACCGCGAACCGGCGGCCGTTCCTCTACTTCCCGCTGCGGCACCACTTCGAGCAGAACTTCCACGTCCGACACCGGCTCGAGCGCTACGGCGCCGGGCGGCGGATGGACTTCGAGACCGACGGCCCGGCGGAGATCGCCGCCGCGATCGCCGAGGAGATCGGCCGCGACGTCGACTACCGGCCCGTCGACACCGACGGGGCGCGACGGGCGGCGGAGCTCATCGCCGAGCTGCTCTAGGACCGGCCTTGGTGTCGCATAAGCGGATCCCTATCCGGACGGATCGTCTGCGGTGAAGTCCGACGTCGGGCACTCAGCGCCTGGTCTCGTACCTGGTCAGCACCACGCCGTCGGGAAACGTCCGGGTCTCCACCAGGCTCAGTTTCACCCACTTGTCCAGGGCGGTGAAGAACGGCGTGCCGCCGCCCACCAGGACCGGATGGGTGACGATCGCGTACTCGTCGATCAGCCCGGCCCGCATGGCCGCCGCGGCGAGTGTGGCACCGGCGATGTCCATCGGGCCGCCATCCTCGGCCTTGAGCCTGGTGATCTCGGTGACCGCGTCGCCGGTGACCAGACGAGTGTTCCAGTCGACCGCGCTGATCGTCGAGGAGAACACCACCTTCGGCATGTCCAGCCAGCGGCTGGCGAACTCGATCTCCGCCGGTGTGGCGCCCGGCTGCTGGCCGGCGGTCGGCCAGTGGGAACTCATCGTCTCCCACAGCTTGCGCCCGTACAGCGCCAGGCCTGTCGCCCCCACCCGGTCGGACCACCACTGGAACAGCTCGTCGCTCGGCACGCTCCAGCCGATGTCGTCGCCGGGCGCGGCGATGTAGCCGTCCAGGCTCAGGTTCATGCCAAAGGTCAGTTTCCGCATGGCGTCAGCCTCCCGTGAGTCGGTATTCGGTATACAGACCAGCACGGCGCGCAAGAATCATCGGTCAGGCCACAGCGAGGGCCAGGTTGACCACCACGCCAAGCAGATGCTCCGTACGGAAACGAACGGCGTGGTCGAGAATCTGCTCGACCACGCCCTTCCGGGTGCTGGCGGTCACGCCGCAGCCGCGCCGGAGAACGCGCGCTCGAACGCCTTGGGGTCGCTCCACCAGGTCGGCGCCATCGCCTGGGCGTTCGGGTCAGGGAAGATGTCCTCCACGTCGAGGACGAGCCCGTCGAGCAGGCCGGCCGCAACCTGCGCCGGCGCCGTCTTGGCGGTGTCGACGCCCGCGACCATGTCGGTGTCGATCCCGGCCGGGTAGACGCCGTGCACGCGGATCCCGCGTTCGGCGAGGACGGGCCGCAGCGCTTGGGTGAGCGAGTGGGCGGCGGCCTTGGAGGCCGAGTAGCCGGTCATCGGCGGCGTACTCGCGAGGCTCAGCAGCGAGAGCACGTTGACGATCCGGCCGCCGTTGGCCTCGAGCACGGGCACGAAGGCGCGGATGGCCGCGTACGTCCCGTGGTAGTTGACGGCCATCTCGCGATCGACGGCGTCGGGCGCCGCGTCGAGCGGGCCGGCGAACTCCGCCGTCGAGGCGTTGTTGATCAGCAGCGTGGCGTCGGCGGCGCGACGCGCGGCCGCCGCGATGCCGGCGGCGTCGAGCAGATCGAAGGCGACGGGCACGATCCGCGGGTCCTGCCGGACCCGGCTGGGGTTACGGGCAAGCGCGTAGACCTTCGGCGCGCCGCGATCGAGCAGCTCATCGACGAGGTGGCGGCCGAGGCCGCGAGCGGCGCCGGTCACGACCGGCGTGGAGGTGGAGAGATCCATGCGGAGACCGTACGTCCGCGCCGGTGCCATGAGAATGACCGATCCGCGCGTGTTCTTGCCCGTGCGTCTCACTCGAGTGGCCGCGCTGAGCGTGATCGATACGGTTCGTGAGGTGGATCCGCTCGCCGATGTGCTCGACCTCAGCCGCGTGCGCGGCGCGCTGCTGGCGAGCGTGCGCGCCGAGGCGCCGTGGGGTCTCGACCTGCCCTCGGGCACCGGCGCCGCCCTGCACGCGGTCACCGCGGGCACGGCCTGGCTGCGCGTCGACGGGCAAGCACCGCTCCAGCTCATGCCCGGCGACCTGCTGCTGCTTCCGGGCGGCATCGGGTATCGGCTCGCGTCCGCTCCCGACGCGCGCTGCCGCCCGTTCGACCGCGCGCTGAAGGAGGAGCTGATGACCCCGGCGGGTGACCTCACGCTGCCCGGCCCGGGCGCGGTGACGACCTTCGTGTGTGCCGGCTACGACTACGACCTCGATGTCGCCCATCAGCTCATGCGGCTGCTGCCCGACGTCATCCACGTCCCCGCCGACGCGGTTGCCGGCCGCGAGGTCTCTGCGCTCGTCGATCTGCTCGCCGCCGAGGTCGGCACCCGCTCGCCCGGATCCCGCGCCGCGGCCGCGCGCCTCATCGACCTGCTCCTGATCAACGCCATCCGCCGCTGGAACGACAGCCTCGGCGATGACGCGCCCGCCTCGTGGCTCACCGCGCTGCGCGACCCGACGATTGCCGGCGTCCTCGCGCTCCTGCACGAGCGGCCGGCCGAGCCGTGGACGCTGGCCGCGCTGGCGAGCGAGGTGCACGTCTCGCGCGCCACGCTCGCGCGCCGCTTCGCCGAGGCGGTCGGCGAGCCGCCGCTCGCCTACCTCGCCCGCTGGCGGATGCACCTCGCCGCCCATCACCTCAGGTACTCGACGGACACGGTCGAGTCGATCGCCCGCTCCGTCGGCTACTCCTCCGAGTACGCGTTCAACCGCGCCTTCGCACGCCACCGCGGCCAGCCACCCGGCCGCTACCGGCGCGCGCTCGCCACAGCAGAGGCCTGACGTCACCGCAGCTCGCGAGCGACGCCGATCGCCGTCTCCTCGTCGGGCGCGTGGATGTTGACGAAGAGCCCATTCGTCCGCAGGAGCCCGCTCATCCCCTCGAGCACCAGCGTGCCTTCGGGCGGCACGTAACCGCGCAGGCCGGCCAGCATCGTGAGCGCGTCCGCCGGCTCGGCCGGCCTCCGTGAGCAGGACGCCGCCGCCCTCGATCGTGACGCCCGGCGTGCCGCCGAGATCCACGCGCCGGATCGCGTCCGGGCGCCCTGCCGTCACGGGCGGACGGCCGAGCACGCGGGCGGCCTCGTCGAGCGTGATGGCACCGCGGTCCTCGGCGAACCCGTTCGCGGGGGCGAGCGACTCCGCCTGGAGCGGCGCCGTGTCGACGGTCTCGTACTCGAGGATGCGCGTCTCCATCGGCGGCTCGCCGGTGATGCGGAAGTGGATCGGCACGTAGGTGTCGCGAGAGACGGCGACCTCGTGCCCGGGCGCGATGCGGATCCAGTAGACGGGCGTGCCGTCGACGGTGTCCTCGCCGACCACCTCCGCCGTACCCGACTCGAGCGCTTCGCGGTAGCCGGCGCCGAGGCTGCCGTAGACCTCGCGCGCGTGCGGATGGACGCTGGTCATCGAGACGTCGAACTGGACGACGCCCTCGAAGCTCTCGCGCTGGCGCAGGCCGCGCGCGGGGTCGAACCAGACCTCGCGCACGCCGCGGACCTCGCGCCGCTCGCCGGTCTCGAGGTCGACGAAGACCTTCGGCAGATCGGTCTCGGTGACGATGTGGAGCACGCCGCCGCTGCCCGTCGCGGCGAGCGCGCGCTCGGCGATCGACGGCCGCGATCCCGGCCAGGCGACGGCGACGATCACGGCGGCCGCCGCGGCGGCCGCGAGCGCGAGCCGCACGTGGGTGCGGCGGCGGTGCACGCCCGCGTCGCGCAGCACCGCCCCCCAGTCGCCCGCCGGCCCGGTGTAGGCCGGGACGCCGTGCTCGAGCATCTCTCTCATCGGTCGACCTCCGTCAGCTGCGTCTGCATGTTCGAGTGCGCGGCGTGCAGCGTCGCGGACACCGTGCCGCGCGAGACGCCGAGCGCCTCGGCGATCCCCGCGTAGTCGAGGTCGGCGTAGTAGCGCAGGAACAGCGCCAGCCGCTGGCGCTCCGGCAGCGCCGCCAGCGCGGCGCGGACTGCGGCGCCCTCGTGGTGCCCGTTCGTGCTCTCCACGACCGACTCAACCGCAACGATCGCCTGGCGGCGACTTCGTCGCGCCTCGTTCGCCGGTGATCGCCTGGGCGAAGCGGACCAACCCGGCGAAGCGGTCGCGATAGACCGCTTCGATGGCGTCGAGCGCGTCGTCGCGGCTCATACCCCAACGATCTCATCGGGGCGCCGCGGTGTTTAGTCGCTCACCAGGGAACCGCGCCGTCGCGGTCGACGAAGTGCCCGCTCGGGCCGTCGTCGCCCAGCGTGGCCATCTCGACGATGACGCGGGATCCCTCCTCGGGCGTGGCGGGCGCCTGTTCGCGGTTGCCGGGCGCCAGGTCGGTCTCGACCGACCCCGGGCAGATCGCGTTGACCTTGATCGGGGTGTCCGCGAGCTCCTTCGCGAGCGCCACGGTGAGGCCGGTGAGCGCGAGCTTCGACGTCCGGTACGCGGGGACGTCGAGCGCGTAGTACGGCGACGTGGGATCGGTCTGGTCGGTGAGCGAGCCCATCGTGCTCGACACGTTGACGATCCGGCCGGCGCCCGACTCGCGCAGCAGCGGCAGGAACTCGTGGATGACGGTGACCGCGCCGAAGACGTTCGTCTCGTACGTCTCGCGGAAGACGTCCGCGTCCATCGGGTCTGCGGCCTCGGCCGTGGCCTCGGGCAGGATGCCGGCGTTGTTGAGGAGGATGTCGAGCCCGCGGTTGGCGCCGGTTATGAGTGCGATCTTGGCCATGCCCGTGCAACGGCCCGGGCGCGCGGATCGTGATCGTCATCGCGGGTTGACGGCTGCCGTGGCGCCGGCCGCACGTGGCCGGTACCCTGCGGGCGTGCTACGGCCCCGGGTGGTGGTCATGGTCGTGGCGGTGGTCGCGATGGCGACCTCCGTCGTCCCAGGCCGCAGCCAGGGAGAGCCGCCGACCGCACGGATCGCGGCGTGCGACTCGCTCGGCGCGGCCGACGACTTCGCGGTGTTCTCGAACGGCGTGTTCACCGCCACGGGCACGTTCTTGACCGGCCGGATCGCCGCCGCCGGCGACATGTCGGTGGACGGCATCCAGGTCGACCCGGGTGCCGGCGACGCGTCGCCGACGGTGATCACGGGCGCCGACCTGAACGCCGGATTCACAGGCGCGGGCGGCACCATCAACGGCGGAGCGCGATACGCGGGCACGTTGAACCAGGCAGCGAACTTCGTGATCAACGGAGGGACGACCAAGGGCGCCCCGCCGTTCTCGTTCGCGGACGAGTTCCGGGAGCTGCGGCTGCTGTCGGACACGTGGGCGGCGGCCGAGGAGACCCCCGGCGCCACCGTCACGCTCCAGCCGTGGGGAGCGCTGGAGTTCGTCGGCCCGTCGACCGGGCTGAACGTCTTCACCGTCGACGCCGCCGACTTCGTCGCGGCGCAGATCCAAGGCGTCGTCGTGACCCTCCCGAGCGCGTCCGCCTCTGCGCTGATCAACGTCACGACCAACACCGATCTGACGATCGCCCCGCAGTACCTGAACTTCAGCCCGCCGGAGATCGCGAACCGGCTGATCTGGAACTTCCCGCTCGCAACGTCGCTCACCATTTCCACGAGCCCCGGCTGGAAGGGCCTGATCCTCGCGCCGAACGCACGGATCGACGGCGCGGGCCGCCCGCAGCTCGTCGGTCAGCTGATCGCCGGGTCGGTGCCGCAGGGCGCGTGGACGATCACCGGGACGCCGCTCGCGGAATGCCCGCCCGGTCCCGAGGAGCCGCCTCCGCCGGACACCTCGCTGAGCCTCGAGGCGCTGTGCGTGGATCCGTTCGACAACCTCGCGATGCGGCTGCGCAACACGGGCCAGCGGGACCGGAACGTCGTGTGGAACGACCTCGGCGGCCCCGACTTCGGCGCCTTCGTCGCGCAGGCGGAGCGGGACCGGTTCTTCAACGTTCGCGACAGCGGCCCGGACAGCGTGATCCGGGCGACCGCCGACGGCGGCACGACGATCACCGCCCCCGGCACGACGGAGCGGTGCGAAGGCGAGATCACCGTCACCAAGCGCGTCAGCGGTGGTCTGGCGCCGCCGGGCCCGTGGACGATCGAGGTTGCCGGCGCTGACGGGCAGGCGATCCGCAGCGCGCAGCTGGCAGCCGGCCAGTCGGCGACGTTCGAAACGCTCGGCGGCTACCAGCCGGGGAGCGCCCAGTTCGACCAGGTCGTCGGCGGCATCGTCTACACGATCCGCGAGACCGACACGCTCGGTGGCACGGCCACGATCAGCCACAACCCGGTCGAGATCCTCACCGGCCAGCACGAGTCGGTCACGGTCACGAACCACTTCCCGGAGGTAGAGCCGCCTGATCCCGAGAACCCGGACCCGCCGCCGATCGACCCGCCGATCGATCCTGAGCAGCCGACGCTGCCGCCGGGGGTGCCGGAGCCTCCGTCCGGGCCGGACCTCGGCGGCGTGCTCCCGGGCTACGCCGCCGCCGATCTGGAAGTCCGCCACACGACCGTACGCCCGCGGGCGCCGGCCGGCAGCGCCTTCAACTTCACGACCCGCGTGCGCAACCGCGGGAACGCGCCCGCGGTCGACGCCGTGCTGCGCGAGCTGCCGCAGCTCCGCCGGGCCGACGAGCGGCGCGTCGCCGACGTCCTGTCGATCAAGACGTCGCACGGGGACTGCCGGCGCACGCGACCGGTCCGCTGCACGCTCGGCCGCCTGCGACCGGGCGACCAGGTCGTGGTCAGGACACGCGCGCGGGTGGACATCGCGGCCACGTTGCGCAGTGTCGTGTACGGCTCCTCGCGCAGCCCAGAGTCGAACACGACCAACAACATCGGCGTCGCGCCGCTGACCGTCACGCCGCCGACGAACCTGCGCGTGGCGATCACCGCGCCGCCGTTCGGCCGCGTCGGCGTGCGGTTCGCGTACCGGGTCAGCGTCACCGGCACCGGGCGCGACGGCGCCGACCAGGTCCGGCTGTGCGCCCCGCGCCCCGACGACGTCACCGGCGTGCGTGCCGCGGGCACGTTCGGCTACCGCGGCGCGCGCTGCCGCAACATCCCGCGGCTGCCCGCCGGCCGGACCGTCTCGTTCGACGTCACCGCGGTTCCCGCCACCAGCGGATCGCTGCGGCTCACCGCCCTGGCCACCGCGGTCGGCCGGGCCCGCGCGGCGCGCGACCGGACGCGGGTGCAGGTCGCCGGCGGCGCCTGCCCCGCCCGGGCGAGCGCCTGTTAGCGCCGTTGGGCCAGGCGGTCATCGCGGCGACCGGAGGTGGCGGCGAGGTCCGTGACGACGGCAACGACATCGCCCGGCTCACCGGGCTCGTGCCCGTCAAGGCGAGCCCTCGCAACTACTACGAGGCGCACGCGGAGGCGTGGTTCGAGGGCCAGTACGAGCCCTGGTACCTGAAGGCGTACGCGATCTGCGCGCCCGCGAGCCAGGTCGCCAACCACTGGGTGTTCTCCGCGACGCAGCTCAACCAGGACTCGGACAGGTTCGTCAGCGGCACGGCGGCATGCCAGGGCGACAGTGTCGCCTATGGCGCCGGAGGACTCATCAACGACCCCTGGACGAACTTCCAGGGTCGGCTTGGGCTCCAGCTGATCCGTACGTCCAACCCGCTGGACATCGGTCGCGCGACCGCGCGCGAGGACTCGTCGCCGCACGGCACCCCGAACCCCTGGTGGCTCACCACCTACGTGGTGTGCGCCAAGGCGCAGGGCGGTGTCCACACCGAGGGCAACGGCGCCCCGAGCGGCAGCCTGGCGGCGACGTCGTACTGCGACCGCGCGATCCAGCGCGTGCACGGCGGTGGCGGCGGGGCCAGCGGCCCCGGGATCACCGACGCCGGCCGCTCGTGGCTCAAGGCGATCGTCCCGAGCGCGGACCTGCGGTCGGTGTCGGCGACGATGGTCGGCCAGGACAACCCGTCAGGCGGGGTCGTCGCCCACCACACCTGCGCGGACGCCGGCTAGCCGCTCATAGCCCGGCCCGCGGTCGAAGAACGGCCGCTCGCCGCGCGGCGCCTCGCGCAGGCGCCGCGTCGCGTCGGGGTCGGCGGGCACGACGCCATAGTCGTGCTCGGCGGCCTCGGCCGACACCTTCCCCTGGAGCACGTCGAGCTCCACCAGCGCCGGGTCGCGGTCGAGCGGATCGCCCCAGCCGCCGCCGCCCGTCGTCTCGATGCGGACGATCTCGCCGGCGGCGATCGGCTCGTCGTCGCACAGGCCCGACAGTACGCGCTCGTTCGGCCCGCCGGGGTCGATCGTGACGCGGAACGGCAGGCCGGCGCGGCCGCCCTTCACGCCCCAGCAGGCGAGGATCGAGCGGTCGGCGATCGACATGAACGTCGCGTCCTCGAGCACGCGGATGTCCTTGCGGTAGCCGAGCCCGCCGCGGAACTCGCCGGCGCCGCCGGAGTCGACGCGCAGGCCGAGGTGCTCCACGCGCACCGGGTAGCGCGACTCGACGAACTCGGCCGGCAGGTTCTTGGAGTCCGGGACGATGTGGATCGTGTCGGAGCCGTCGGCGTAGTAGCGGCCGCCGGAGCCGCCGCCGAGGATCTCGCGGTACAGGTACCACTCGCCGCCGGCGTCGCGGCCGGTGATGCCCGTGTAGCGGATCGTCTCCTGGTCGGCCGGCATGCGGCCGCCGACGGCCTGCGCCAGCGCGCCCGCGAACACGCCGAGCAGCCGCAGGATCACGAACGTGCGCGCGTTGGTGGGCGCCGGGAAGACCGGCGTCAGCAGCGTGCCCGGCGGCGGGAAGCGCATGTCGATCAGCTCCACCACGCCCTCGTTGACGTCGAGCTCGGCCATCCGCTCGGGCGTGTCGGCGAGGTTGCGCAGGATCGGCGCCAGCCACTTCTTCAGGAAGTTGCCGTCCGCGTAGTCGCCGGCGTGGTTGATCGGGCCCTTGGCCTGCGGGTCGGTGCCGGTGAAGTCGATGATCAGCTTGTCGCCCTGCTTGGTCAGCGTCATGCGCTGCGCGTGCAGCCGCGGCGGGTCGACGCCGTCGTGCTCGGCGTAGTCCTCCCAGCGGTAGACGCCGTCGGGGATCTTGGCCAGGACCTCGCGCCGGAACGTCTCGGTGGTCGAGGCGATGATCGCGTCGAAGCAGGCCTCGACCGCCTCGCGGCCGTAGCGCTCGAACAGCTCCTCGACGCGGCGCGCGCCCATGCGGCTGGCGGCGCACTCGGCGTCGATGTCGCCGGCCAGGCTCTCGGGCATGCGCGAGTTGCGGGCCACGATCCGCAGCACGCCGTCGTTCGCCACGCCGGCGTCGTACAGCTTCACGGGCGGGACCATCAGGCCCTCCTGGAACGCCGACTCGGCGTTGCTCGGCATCGAGCCCGGGACCATCCCGCCGATGTCGTCGTGGTGGCCGAAGGCCTGGACGAACGCCACCACGGAGCCGTCGCAGAACACCGGCACCGTCACGCACAGGTCGGGCAGGTGGCCGACCCCGCCCTCGGACAGGTAGACGTCGTTGTGGAAGTAGACGTCGCCGGGGCGCATCGTCTCGAGCGGGAAGTCGCGCACGACCGGGTGCACGAGCGCCGAGTAGGAGCGCCCGGTCAGCTTGCGCAGCCGGCGGTCGTGGATGCCGGCCCGGAAGTCGTGCTGGTCGCGGATCATCGGCGACCGCGCGGTGCGGCCGATCGCCTCCTCCACCTCGGCCTCGATCGACGCGAGCGTGCCCTGCACGATCTCGACGAGCACGGGGTCAGGCTTCATGGCGCACCACCACGTTGCCGAGCTCGTCGACGCGGGCCGTGAAGCCCGGATGGATCGGGAGCGTCGAGCCGAACTCCTGGATGATCGCCGGGCCGGCGATCTCGCCGCCCAGCCGTTCGCGGGCGTACACCGGCGTGTCGTGCCAGCCGTCGAAGTACACCGGTCGCGTGCCCTCGCGGGCGTCTCCGGCCGCCGCCACCGGCGCCAACTCGGGCCGCGGCATCGCGCCGACGCCGGTCACACGCAGGTTCACCCACTCGACGACATGGCCCGGGTCGTCGCGGTAGCAGTAGCCGTACAGGCGCTCGTGGGCGTCGTGGAAGCGCGCCTCGACCGCGTCGACGAAGCCGGCGTCGAGCGGCCCGTCGGGCGCGCTCACGTGGATCTCGAACGCCTGCCCGAAGTACCGCAGGTCGGCGGAGCGGACGACGGAGGCCTCGTGGCCCGCGACGTCGGCGAGCGCCTGCGCCTCGAGCCGGCCGTACTCGCTCCCCAGCTCATCGCCGTCGAGCTGGTCGTGGCGGCGCACGAGCGTCTGCACGTGGTCGCTGCGCAGGTCGGTGGCCAGCAGCCCGAATGCGCTCAGGTTGCCGGGATCGCGCGGGACGAACACCGTGCGCAACCCGAGGATGTCGATCAGCCGGCAGGCCGTGAGCGGCCCGGAGCCGCCGAAGGCGCAGAGATCGAAGTCGCGCACGTCGAGCCCGCGCTTGACGGTCACCTGGCGAATCGCGTTCGCCTGGTTCCAGGCCGCGATCTCGAGCACGCCCGCCGCGCACGCCTCGCGGCCGAGGCCGACCGAATCCGCCAACCGGTCATAGACCGCCTCGGCGGCGGCGCGGTCGAGCGGGATCTCGCCACCGAGCAGGTGCTCGGGGATGTGGCCGAGCAGCAGGAAGGCGTCGGTCGTCGTCGGCTCGGCGCCCCCGCGCGCGTAACAGACCGGGCCGGGATCGGCGCCCGCCGATCGGGGCCCGACCTTCAGCATGCCCTCGGGCGACACCCAGGCGATCGAGCCGCCGCCGGTGCCGACGGTTATGACGTCGACCATCGGGACCTTGACGGCGAAGCGGCCGACCGAGCCCTCGGTGGTCAGGCTCGGCAGGCCGTCGCTGATGACGGCGACGTCGGTCGACGTGCCGCCGCCGTCGAGCGTGATGACCTTCTCGAAGCCCGCCTGCTGCGCGACGAGCGCCGCGCCGAGCGTGCCCGCCGCCGGCCCGGAGAGGATCGTGGTGATCGGCTTCTCCCCCACCTCGCTGCCCGCGATCACCCCGCCGTTGCTCTTCATGATGTAGAACGGCCGGCCGAGGCGGGCCTCGATCGAGCGGACGTAGGCGGCCACGTGCGGCTTGACGAACGCGTCGACGAGCGTGGTGACCGAGCGCTCGAACTCGCGGTACTCGCTCAGCACGTCGGAGCTGATCGACACCGCGCAGTCCGGATGCTCGGCGGCCAGCACGTCGCGCATGCGCCGCTCGTGCTCGGGGTTCATGTACGCGTGCAGGAAGCAGACGCCGACGCAGGCGATCCCCTGCTCGCGGAACCAGCGCGCGACCGCGCGCGCCCCGTCCTCGTCGAACTCCCGGACCACCGTCCCGGTGCGGTCGAGCCGCTCGTCGACCTCGCGCACGAGGTGCAGCGGCACGATCCGGTCGGGCTTGACCCAGAAGTACGAGTTGCCGTAGCTGTCGGGGACGCTCTGGCGCCCGATCTCGAGCAGCCCCCGGAAGCCGGCGGTGGTGACGAAGCCGAGGCCGGTGAAGTCGTCCTCGAGCAGCGCGTTGGTGGCGACCGTCGTCCCGTGGACGACCTCGCCCGTGCCCACCTTCTCGACGGCCCGCATGAACGCGACGGACGGATCGCTCGGCGTGGAGGGAACCTTGGTGCTGACGACGCGCCCGTCGGCGTCCACGGCGACGACGTCGGTGAACGTCCCACCGGTATCGATGCCGATCCGGACCGTCACTCGTGGACGAGCTCGTAGATCTGGAGCGGCGAGATCGGCATGCGGTCGATCTCGATCCCGATCGCGTCGGACACGGCGTTGGCGATCGCGCCCGCGACGGGAATCGTCCCGGCCTCACCCACGCCCTTGACGCCGAGCACGTTGTTGGGCGACGGCGTCTCGGTGTGGAACAGCGCCGGCTGCGGCAGCTCGGTGGCGTATGGCATCAGGAAGTCCATGAAGCTGGCGTTCAGCAGCTGGCCGTTCTCGTCGTAGGCCATGCGCTCGTACAGCGCGCCGCCGATCCCCTGCGCGACGCCGCCGTACATCTGCCCCTCGACGATGACCGGGTTGATGATGCGCCCGCAGTCGTGGCCGACGACGTAGTCGAGGATGCGCACGTCGCAGGTCGCGTCGTCGATCTCCACGATCGCCGCGTGCATGCCGAAGCCGAACACGCCGCACTTCGGGCTGTAGTACTCGGTCGCGTTGAGGCCGGGCGTCGTGCCGTCGGGCAGCGGGACGTCCTGCGTGGCGTAGATGCGCCGGGTGTAGAGCGCCGCCTCGGCCGTCTCCTCGCCGAACGCGTAGCGCAGCGGGTTCGCCATCGCCGCGAGCTGGCCGATCTCGAGCGCCTTGGCGGGTGAGCCGATGACGCCGACCTTGCCGTCGGCGAGCTCGATGTCGTCCGGGTCGGCCTCGAGGATCCTCGCCGCCAGCTCGGCGGCCTGCCGGGCCACCTCGGCCGCGGCCTTCTGCACCGCGTTGCCGGAGACCACGGCCGTGCGGCTGGCGAACGTGCCGACGCCCCAGCCGAGCCCGCGCGTGTCGCCGGTCGTGACGCGGATCTGCTCGATCGGCACGCCGAGCTCGTCGGCGGCGATCTGGGCGAGGATGGTCTCGTGGCCCTGGCCCTGGGAGGAGAGCGCGGTGGCCACGGTGACCGTGCCGTCGACCTGGATGTTGATCGCGGCGCCCTCGTACGGGCCGATGCCGGTCCCCTCGACGTAGCACGCGATGCCCAGGCCGATCCTGCGGCCCTCCGCGGCCGCGGCCTCGCGGCGCGCCTCGAAGTCCTGGTAGCCGACCGCCTCGAGCAGCTTGTCGAGCCCGGTCTCGTAGTCGCCGGAGTCGTAGACGGTCGGCCCGCCGTCCTGGAACGTCACGCCGACGTCGTAGGGGAACTCGTCGGGCCGGATGAAGTTGAGCCGGCGGATCTCGGCCCGGTCGAGCCCGAGCTCCTTCGCGACCCGGTCCATCACGCGCTCCATCACGAACGCCGCGTGCGGGCGGCCGGCGCCGCGGTACGGCGACGTCGGGACCATGTTCGTGAACAGCGCCGTGAAGTCGTAGCGGTAGTTGTCGAGCCGGTAGGGGCCCGGGAGCTGCGCCGCGCTGATGATCGGGATGATCAGCCCGTACGGGCAGTAGGCGCCGCTGTCGTGCACGAAGCTCGTCTCGAGCCCGAGGATCCGGCCGTCCTCGCGGACGCCCACTTTCACGTGGTGGATCTGCTTGCGCTCGTGCGTGGAGCCGACGAAGTGCTCGCGCCGGTCCTCGGTCCACTTGACCGGCATCCCGAGGTTGCGGGCGGCGAGCGGGACGAGGACCTCCTCGGGATAGAACTGGATGACCTTGACGCCGAAGCCGCCGCCCACGTCGGGGGCGACGACGTGGACCTTCTCGAGGTCGATGTCGAACAGGCGGCTGAGGCCGCCGCGGATGCCGGTCGGCGCCTGGGTGGCGTCGTGGACCAGCAGGGCGCCCTCCTCGTCGAACCGCGCCACGACCGCGCGGCCCTCGAGCGGCGTCGCGGCGCTGCGCTCGATCTCGAAGCGCCACTCGAACACGTGCGCGGCCTCGGCCATCGCGGTGTCGACGTCGCCGTGCTCCTCGGCGACGCGGGCGACCACGTTGTCCGGGCGGTCGAGGTGCACGAGCGGGGCCTCCGGGTCGAGCTCGACGGCCACCGGCAGCGGCTCGTACTTCACGACGATCGCCCCGGCCGCGTCCTCGGCGATGTAGCGGTCGCGCGCGACGACCATGGCGATCGTCTCGCCGACGTAGCGGACCTCGTCCTTCGCCAGCGCGTACTGCGTCCGCCCGTCCTCGATCGCCTCGTGCGGGATGATCAACGGCAGCGGCTTGGCGAACGGCCCGTCGAGGTCGTCGTAGGTGTAGACCGCGAACACGCCGTCGACGTCGAGCGCGCCGGAGACGTCGATGTCCAGGATGCGGGCGTGCGCGTAGTCGGAGCGCACGAAGGCGGCGTGCGCCGCGTGCGGCTCGAAGTCGTCGGTGAAGCGGCCCTTGCCGAGCAGCAGCCGGTGATCCTCCCGCCGCTCCACGCGCTCGCCGAACATTCGCGTCGTCAAGGCTGGGACCATATTCGACATCAATTACGAGCTGCTGAGATTTCGCGGCGCAGACGGCGAGGAGACGACCGTCTACCTCGTCCGCCACCCGCTCACGGGCACGCGCGTGCGGGTGCTGCGCTTCCCCGAGCCGGAGCGGCTCGACCACTGGTGCGCCGCCAACGACCATCCGGAGGCGATGGTCGCCGGCTTCTTCGTCCGCGACCCGTACCGGCCGCTGGGCGAGGTCCGGATCGACGGCGCCGTCGTCGAGCACGAGCCGGTGACGGAGCCGTGGGCGCGGCGCCGCGCGTGCGTCCACGTCGACGGCTCCGTACGCCTCGCGCCCCGGGAGGAGCTTCCCGACGATCCGGACGGCGACCTGGTCCAGGCGGGCCCGATGCTCGTTCAGGACGGGCGCACCGTCGTCGGCGACGACCGCGAGGGCTTCTCGTCCGGCTCCGGCCAGTTCGACTCGGACATCACCGTCGGCCGCTACCCGCGCTGCGCGCTCGGCGTCGGCGACGGCGAGCTGCTCGCGGTCTGCTGCGACGGCCGCCGCTCAGGGGTCGACGCCGGGCTTTCGCTCGCGGAGCTCGCGCGGCTGATGATCTCCTTCGGCGCCCGCGAGGCGATCAACCTCGACGGCGGCGGATCGGCCACGCTCGTGCACCGCGGGCACCTCCTCAACCGTCCCTACTCCAACGAGGACCAGCCGGCGCCGGAGTCGCGGCCCGTGGTGACCGCGCTGCTGTTCGACCCCGCCTGACGAAGGGACCCGATCGTGATCTTGGGTTGAGGCAGAGCAGCAGCCCCCGCGCGGCCTGGTCGCGTCCCTGAGCTGCTTCGTGATGGATGCGATAGCGCCGTGGCTCCGATCGCGCGGCAGCGGACGCACGCTGCTCGTCCAAGGCGGTCGTCTCGTACCGCATCCGTTCCTGACCGCGATTTGCTCTGGTGTCTTGTGTTAGTGTTGTAGTACACTCAGACAACAATGATCGGGTTCCACATCAGCTCCACGTCGGGCGTGCCGACCTACATGCAGATCGTTGAACAGGTGAGACAGGCGCTGCGTCTGGGTCGGCTCGAACCTGGCGATCGGCTGCCAACGGTCCGCGAGGTGGCGGCGGCGCTTGCCGTCAATCCCAATACCGTGCTCAAGGCCTACCGCGAGCTTGAGCACGAAGGGTTGGTCGAGGGACGGCACGGGCAGGGCACCTACGTCGTGCGCTCGCTGTCGGGGCCATCACCGGGGACCCTCGACAAGCTACGCACGAGCCTCGAGACGTGGGTCGCCCAGGCGCGTGCTGCCGGACTCGAGCGCGAGCACATCAGAGCGGTCGTGGACACGACGCTGCGCAGGGTGCTCGACCTGGAGGAGTCGGCGTGAGCGACGCATTGGTTGCTGACGGTCTCACGAAGCGCTACCGGCGGACGCTCGCACTGGACCATTGCAGCTTCGCCATTTCCGAGGGGGCGATCGTTGCCCTCGTCGGCCCGAACGGGGCCGGCAAGTCCACGTTGTTGCACTGTGCCACCGGGCTGATCCGCCCGTCGGAGGGCACGATCAGTGTGCTCGGCGGGGCACCGGGAGACACGACCCTGCCCGGCGTCGGGTTCATTGCCCAGGATGCTCCGCTGTATCGGGACTTCACCGCCGACGAGTTGCTCACGATGGGCGACCGGCTCAACGCCGACTTCGACGTGGCGTTCGGTCGGGAACGCCTCCGGAAGGTGGGCGTGCCGCTGGACCGGCGCGTCGACCGGCTGTCGGGCGGTGAACGCGCCCAGGTTGCGTTGTGCCTGGCGCTGGCCAAGCGTCCACAGTTGCTGCTGCTCGACGAACCACTGGCCAGCCTCGATCCCCTCGCCCGCCGAGAGTTCCTCTCCGCCTTGGTCGACGCCGTCGCCGAGGCGCCGATGACCGTGATCCTGTCGTCGCATCTCATCTCCGACCTTGAGCGGGTGTGCGACCACCTCTTGGTGTTGCACTCCGGACACGTCCAGGTCATCGGCGAGACCGACCAGCTGCTCGCCACCCACAAGATCCTGATCGGCCCAGGCGGACCGCGCCGATCGAGGATCGCCGGCGTCGAACGGATCATCTCTGCCGCCGACGCGCAACGGCAGGGCACGCTGCTGGTCCGCACCAACGGCCAGGTTGTCGATCCGTCCTGGGAGCAGCACGACGTCACCCTCGAAGACGTCGTCCTCGCGTACCTGGCGGCGCCCAGCGCCGAAACGCTCCTCGACCACGAGGACTCCGTCGCATGACCTGGCTCGTGTGGCGGCAACACCGCCAGCAACTGCTCTTCGGTGTGGCCGGTCTGATCGTCCTCGGTGCCTTCTTCCTCGCCACCGGACGGCCGATCCACGATCGCTTCGACGAGGCGGGCCTGCCCGACTGCCTCCCCCAGACCATCGACTCGACCGTCGTCGCCAACCTCAACGACCCCATCGCCACCGGGCCGAGTGGTGGCAACACCGCCACTGTCGACACCTCGACCGAAGCGATCACCCGGTGCGCCCAGGCCGCCGATGAATTCTACGACGACTACCAGAGCGTCCTCGACGTCGGCTTCCTCCTGTTCATCTTGCCGATGCTGGTCGGCATCTTCTGGGGCGCACCGCTCGTGGCCCGGGAGATCGAACACGGCACCCACCGGCTCGTGTGGACCCAGGGAACCTCGCGACTGCGGTGGGCGGCAACCAAGTTCGGCCTGGTGTTGATCGGCGTACTCGCCATGACCGCGGTCTTCGCCGCGATGCTCAACTGGTGGATCTCACCCGTGATGCAGACCTCGGGGCAGCGGTTCGACTACATCTTCTTCGACACCCACGGCATCGTGGTGTTCGGCTACGCGACGTTCGCGTTGGCGCTTGGCATCTTCGCCGGCGCCGTCACCGGCCGGCTCCTGCCGGCGATGGCAACCACCGTCGTCGGGTTCCTCGCCGTACGACTGGTCGTCATGCTGGTCGCGCGAGACCACTATCTACCGACCGAGACGCGCCGCATCAGCGTGGCCGGTCTGGACTTAGGTGACAGCTACCAGCAATGGAACCTGCTGCACGGCGACTGGATCCGAAGCCGCCCCTCCGAGGGCCGCACCGGGTGCCCGGCCGGTGCGGCCGACTGCGGCGAGACGCTGACCATGCACCCGGCAAGCCACTTCTGGGCCTTCCAAACCATCGAAACGGCGATCTTCGTCGCGCTCGCCATCAGCCTGCTCCTCGCCACCATCTACTGGATCAGGCGTCGGATCGGCTGAGCATTGGCACGCGACGACCAAGGACCGAGCCGCCAGGACCCATCACGAACGCCCGCTCAGGACGACGACGGCAAGGTTCTCCTGGTCGGTGCTTGGTGGTCGGGCAAGGGTGCTTCAGGCTGGCCGGCGGCGTTGTGCCAGGTCGTCAGGCTGGGCGTCGCCGGCGACGGCTACATGCCACTCGACGACTCACAGAGCGCCGGCGTGATGCCTCAGACGGTGCGGGGTCGCCATGGCTCGTGCTCGTGCGTGAGCCAGACGAGCTCGGGGTCGAGCGCAAGGACCCGCTGCCGGCCTTCGGTGGGCGGCTCGTCGAACTCGCCGAACCACACCGCCACGTCGCCGCCGACGATGACCGGGCGCCCGCCGGTCTCGACGACGACCATCTGCATGCCGGGTGTGTGGCCCGGAGCCGGGACGAGTCGGAGCCCGGGCAGCAGCTCGTGCTCGCCGTCGACCGGCACGTACCGCACGCCGGGCGCCTCGACCCACTCGCGAATGGTGTAGTCGTCCTTGCTGCGCGCGTCGTCGAGCTCCCGACGCTGGACATAGATCGGCTTGCCGGCGAAGAGGTGGTTGCCGCCGCAGTGGTCGGCGTGCAGGTGTGTGTTGACGACGATGTCGATGCCGGCGAGATCGAAGTCCTGCTCGCTCAGCGGCTGGAGGCGGGGATCCATGTCGGCCATCGCCGGGTGCAGCTCCGTCATGCCGGTGTCGACCAGCACGCGCGCATCGGGATGGTCGATGACGTGCACGTAGACCGGCATCCGCTCGCCCTCGACGGAAAGGTCGGCAACGAAGACCGGCGTGACGGTGATCGAGGCGGGGGCGTTCATCTCGTACCGACCGCCGCGCTGAGCGTGGCCGGCAGGTCGAAGTGCTCGAACACCGCGCCGTCGAAGGTGACGATCTCGGTGACGACCCCGTCCTGCACCCGCAGGACGTCGATCGCCAGCGGTTCGTACGCGGCGTCGCCCGGCTTGCGCACGTAGCCCGCGACCGCGGGCTGACCGTTGGCGCGGGTGACCACGCACCGCATGCTGCCGAACGCCTCCGATCCGAACCCGCCGTCGATCCAGCCCTGCACGACCGTGCTCCGGCCGGTCCAGACGCCGGGCGTCGGCGGCATCGAGAAGCGGACGTCCTCGTGCATGAGCGCGGCCAGGCCCTCGGCGTCGGCGCGCTCGCTGCACTCGACGTAGCGGGCGAGCAGCTCCCGCTCGGCGGCGGTCGGCTCGGCGGCGTGTTGCCACGCCTCGCGGTCCTCGGGCAGGCTCTCCCGCAACCCAGCCCGCGCGCGCTGCAGCGCGGAGTTCACCGACGCCTCTGTCGTCTCGAGCAGCCGCGCGGTCTCCTTCGCCGAGCAGCCGAGGACGTCGCGCAGCACGAGCACGGCCCGCGGCAGCGGCGCGAGGTGCTGGATCGCGGCGATGAACGCCAGCTCGACGGTCTCCTTGGCGAGCGCCACGTCCTCCGGCCCCTCGCGCCGGTCGGGCAGCTGCTCGAGGAGCTCGTCGGGATAGGGCTGCAGCCACGCGACCTCGCCGCTCGCGCTCGGCCGCCGCGGGCGCTTGTCGAGCGCGTCGAGGCAGGCGTTCGTCGCGATCCGGTAATCGTGCAACTCGCGGCGGTGCGGCTCGACGCGGGCGCCGAAGGCCCGCTCGTCGAGCGGCCGGAGGTCGTCGGTGATGGAGCTCATAGTGTGTGTGACGGCGGGCGGCCCGAAAGCTCATCACCCGGCGCCAGCTCGAGCCGCTCGCCCGGGGCGAGGACCTGCACCGTGACCTCCGGCGACTGCTGCGCGACGAGCTCGCTGAACTGGCGCGTCGGCAGCGCGGTGTCGTGGCGCCACCAGACGCCCGGGCGCATCAGCGTGCCCCAGTGGATCGGCACGGCGATCCGGGGCCGGATGAGCGCCGCCGCGCGTGCCGCGCGCACCGGGTTCATGTGGCCGGGGCCGACCCGCGGACCCCAGCCCCACACGGGCAGCAGGGCGACGTCGAGCGTGCCCGCGAGCTCGCCCATCGCCGTCGAAGACGTCGGTGTCGCCGTAGAACGCCACGCGCGAGCCGATGACGAACCCGACGGTCGGCAGCCGCGGGTCCGTCGGCAGCCGGCGCCCCTCGTGCTTCGCCGGGATCGCCAGGATGTCGACGTTCCCCACGCGCACGCTGTCCCCGGCCTCCACCTCGATCACCTCGTGCCCGGACCGGCGCCGCAGGAGCGGCGCCGCCCGCGGCGGCGCGATGATCGGGACGTCGAGCGGGATACGGCGCAGCGACGGGACGTCGAGGTGATCGTGGTGCGCGTGCGAGATGAGCACGGCGTCCAGGTTCTCGACCGTCTCCGGCGGCGGCAGCGGCGCGATCCGCAGGATGTACGCGATGCGGTCGCGCAGCATGGGGTCGGTCAGCACGCGCGTGCCGTCGAGCTCGACGAGTGCCGTGGCGTGGCCGACGTACGTGACGCCGCTCATATGCCGACATTACGTGAGCCGGAGGTCGAGGTCCCCGTGCAGCTGCATCCGCAGCATGAACGCCGTGTCGAGACCGGACAGCGAGCCCGCGTGGCGTCCCTTCGGCCCCAGCACCTCGCGCAGCTGGGTCCGCGACGTGATGCCGAGCTTGCGGAACGCGCGGCGGAGATGGAACTCGACCGTTGAGATCGTGACGAACAGCGTGTCGGCGATCTCGCGGTTGAGCGACCCGGAGGCCGCCAGCTCGGCCACTCGCCGCTCGCTGGGGGTGAGCGCGCCGGCGCCGCTGGTCAGCGGCCGCCGCGGGCGCCCGCCGGCGGCGCGCAGCTCGGCGAGCGCCTCCTGCTCGAGCGCGGTGGCGCCGCAGCGGTGGGCGAGATCGAGGGCGAGCCGCAGCGCGTCGCGCGCCTCGACCGTCCTGCCGGCGTGGCGCAGCGCTGAGCCGGCCGCGGCGTGCGCACGTGCGCGTTCGAGCTGTGTCTGTTCGATGAGCATGGCGTCTTGTACGAACGCCGCGTTGCACAGCCGTTGGCGCACCGTTGTACTACGCGGATGCCCGGGACCCGTGTCCACCTGTGCGGCTCGCTCGCCGTCGAGATCGACGGGCGCGACGCGACCGCCGGGCTGCCCTCGGGCCAGGCGGAGTCGCTCCTGTGCTTCCTGCTCGCCAACCGCGACCGCCCGGTCGACCGCGGTGAGCTGATCGCGGTCGTGTGGCCGGACCGGCGCTCCGCGCGACCCCCAGGCCGCACTGCGGCCGATCCTGTCGCGGCTGCGGCGCGCGATCGCGCCGGCCACGATCGAGGGCCGCGACCGGCTCTCGCTTGCGCTGCCCGAGCCCGTCTGGCTGGACGTCGACCAGGCGGCCCACGAGCTCGAGCAGGCGCGCCGCCTCGCGGGCGCGGGGTCGTGGGAGCACGGCGGTGCCGCGGCCGAGCTGCTCGCGCCCGGGTTCCTCCCCCACCACGACGAGGACTGGGCGCGCGAGCGCCGCCGCCAGGTCGAGGAGCTCGCCCTCGAGGCGCTCGAGTGGGTCGGGCGCGGCGCGCTGGCGAGCGAAGCGCCGGCCGCCGCCGAGCGTGCGGCGCGCGAGCTCGTTGCGCGCGAGCCCTACCGCGAGAGCGGACACCGGCTGCTGATGGAGGCGCTGGCCGCGGCCGGGAACGTCGCCGAGGCGCTGCGCGTCTACGACGACCTGCGCCGCCTGCTGCGCGACGACCTGGGCGTCACGCCCGCGTCCGACATCGTCGAGCTGCACGGCCGACTGGTCGCAGGCGATGGCGTGCGCGACCGCGTCCCGCTGCCCGCGATCCTCGCCCCGCGCCGGCGCGGCGCGTTCATCGGCCGCACCGCCGAGCTCGACGCCCTGCGCGAGGCGTGGGCGGCGGCGCGGTCGGGCCGGCGCCAGTTCGTGCTGCTGTCCGGCCCGCCGGGGATCGGCAAGACGCGGCTGACCGGCGAGCTGGCGCAGTCGGCCGAGGGGACCGTCCTCTACGGGAGCTGCCCGCAGGAGTCGCTGCTGTCCTACCAGCCGTTCGTCGAGGCGCTGCGCCACTACGTCCGCAACGCCGTCCACGCCGTGCGGCCCGGCACGGGCGCCGCCGAGCTCGCCCAGCTGATCCCTGAGCTGGAGGTCGACCCGGACCCGGGACCGGCGCCCGACGACCCCGAGACGCGGCGCTACCTGATGTTCGAGGCTGTCTCGCACCTGTTGAGCGACGCCTGCGTCCGCTCGCCGGTGCTGCTCGTGCTCGACGACCTGCACTGGGCCGACCGCCCGACGCTCCAGCTCCTGCGCCACGTGCTGCGCGCCCAGGACGAGGCGCCGCTGCTGATCGTCGGCACCCACCGCGAGGGCGAGGCGCCGGCCGAGCTGACCGAGCTGCTCGCCGACCTGCGGCGCGACCGCCTGCTGCACGGCGTCCCGCTCGCCGGCCTCGACGAGCCCGGCGTCGCCGAGCTGATCGCGGCGCAGGCGGGGCACGAGGCGCCGTCGGCGCTCGTGCGCACCGTCCACGACGAGACCGACGGGAACCCGTTCTTCGTCGAGGAGGTCGTGCGGCACCTGCTCGAGTCGGGCCGCTGGACGGACACGCTCACCCCGGGCCAGATCGGCGTGCCCGAAGGCATCAGGGAGGTGCTCCTGCGCCGCCTCGCGCGGCTCTCGGAGGCGTGCCGGACGGCGCTCGCGCACGCCGCCGTGCTGGGCCGCGAGTTCGACTTCGAGACGCTCCGGGCGAATGCTCGCCGGCGACGAGGACGGCGTCATCGCCGCGCTCGAGGAGGCGCTCGACGCGCGGCTCGTCGTCGAGGCTCCCGGCGGCTACGCGTTCACGCACGCGCTCGTGCGCGAGACGCTCTACGGCACGCTCAGCGCCCCGCGCCGCCAGCGGATGCACGCCCGCGCGGCGGCCGCGAGCCCGGACAGCGCGCTCGCCGCGCTCGCGCTGCACCATCGGCTCGCCGGCCCGGCCGGCGATCCCGCGGCGGCGATCGACTGCTCGCTGCGCGCGGGCGCACGGGCGCGCGAGCTGTTCGCCTGGGAGGACGCGGCGGCGCACTGGGACGGGGCGCTGGCCGTCATGGAGCGCATCGAGCGCGGACGCGGCCGTGCGCGCCGAGCTGCTGGTCGCTCTCGCCGAGCTGATGGCGGTGACCGGCGATCTCGGCCGCCAGATCCAGTACCTCGAGCGCGCGCTCGCGCTGTACAGCGAGCTGCGCGACGACGAGCGCGCCGCGCAGACCCACTCGCGGCTGGGGCAGGCGCACTCGCTGATCGACTCGATCTTCGCCGACCACCTCGACATCCGGCGCGCGTTTCGCCACTTCGACGCCGCGCGCGCGGTGCTCGAGCGAGGCCCGGTGCGCAAGGCTCGTGGCCACCTGGAGACCGGGATCTCCACGGCCCTGACCTACGGCCTCCAGATCCCGCGCGGGATCGAGACGGCGCAGCGGGCGATCGAGATCGCCGAGCAGCTCGGCGACGAGGCGCTGTGGGCCGGCGCCACCGAGGCCTACGGCTGGCACCGGATCATCGCCGGCGACCTGCGCGAGGGCTTCGACGCCCAGGAACGCGCCTTCGCCTCCGCCGACGCGGGCCGGCGCCCGTTCCTGGCCTGGATGGCGTCGAACATCCGAGGGCAGATGACATGGGCGCTCGGCGACCCCGACGAGGGCCAGCGATTCTTCGAGCGGGCGGGCATGCTCCCCTACGCCCAGGACACGGACTACCACCGAGAGACCGCCGACGGCATCGGGCGCTGCCACGCCTCGCGCGGCGAGATGGAGCAGGCGCGGCGCCTGCTGTCCGACGCGCGTCCGGCGTGGGTCACGCACTCGCTCGAGCCGCTGCTCGCCCTGTGGGACGGCAACTGGGACGCCGTTGAGGGGCTCGCGCTGCGCGTGATCGACACCAGCCGCCGCAACGGCAACCGGTGGGACGAATGGGCGTCGCTCCACCTCGCGGGCCGAGTCGCGTACCTGCGCGGCCGGCCCGCGGACGTCCTGCTCGAGAGCGCGCTCGAGATCGTCACCTACGGCGGCGCCGACTACTTCGCGATGTGGGTTCTGCCCGACCTCGCCCGCGTGCGCGCGGAGACCGGCCGCGTCGAGCAGGCCCGCGCAGCGATCGAGCGCTGCCGCGAGATCGTCGGGCGCGGCGAGGACTGGCGCGGGCGGGGCGGCGTCGCGATGGTCGCCGAGGCCGTCGTGCTCGCCGCCGAGAACCGGCCGGACGAGGCCGACGCGCGCTTCCGCGCCGCGCACGAGACGCTCGAGCGCTACGGGCTGGTGGCCGAGCGCGCCGAGTGCCTGCACGAGTGGGGCCGCGCGCTCGGCGACGCCGAGCGGCTCGCCGAGGCGCTCGAGCTGTATCGCCGCTACGGAGCGGGAGCGCCGTGGATCGAGCGCGTCGGAGGGCTGAGTCGGCGTTGACCGATGCGGGTACCAGAGGCAGATGCTGCGTCTGCCGCCACCCGATCCCTACGAGACCTACGAGCCCACCGGCCTCGAGCTGCGCGAGCCCGCCGCGGTGTTCCTGACGGGCGCGCCGAGCGCCGAGGAGGACCGCCTTGCGGCGGCGATCCTCGATCGGCGCCCGGGGGCGCTCGTGGTGGTCGCCCGGCTGCGCTGACTACCGCACCGTGACGGGCAGCGCCCGCCCGCCGGCGAGGCGCAGCGTGTAGCGGCCGGGTCGCAGCGCGCGGCGGGCGCGCAGCCGCCTGGCGGTGCCGGAGGCGTAGACGCGGCCGCGGCGCACCAGCTTCGCCCGCGCGTCGTTTCCGGTCACGCGGCACGTGACGCGGCGGCGCGAGCGCACCGTGCACCTGACGCGGCCGCGGGGCCCGCGCGCGCCGCGCGCGCCGGCGGGGCCGGCGGCGCCGGTCGCGCCCGGCTGCCCGGCCGGGCCCGGCGAGCCCTGCGGCACGGCGGCGGAGGGGATCCGGCGCAGCGCCACCATGTCGCCGAAGGCGATGACGCGCGCGTCGCCCGCCGGCTGCTCCGGCGTGCGGTTCAGGCGCACGCGCCAGTCGCCCGGGGCGCCGTTGACCGCGGTGACGAGCCCGCCCGCGGTGGCCAGCGACGTGACGCAGCCCGTGGCCGAGGCGAGGAACGTCGCCAGCGTCGCTGCGGCCGGCGCGGTCACGCTGCACAGGCGCACGTCGCCCGCGCCGTCGTCGATGCCCAGCACGTGCGGCGTCGGCGTGCCGTCGGCGACGGCCGGCACGGGCCGGAAGCGCGGATCGCGCCGCGGCGGGTCGGCCGAGAAGGCCTCGCCGGCCAGCGCCCGGACCGCGTTCTGGGTCGAGTAGAGGTTGGGCGCGCCGCTGAACAGGAACGCCCCGCTCGGGTCCTGCTGGGAGATCAGGTAGTCCACCGGGTTCGTGCTCGCCGAGGTGGTGAAGCGCCCGCCCTGCGGGTCGACGGCGCAGGCGCGCAGGCCCGACAGCGCCCAGCCGGTCGAGTCGACGTTCCCGAAGCCGCCGGTGGCGGGGTCCTGCCGGCCCTCGAGGAACGAGAGCCCGGCGCGGACGTCCGGGTCGTTCGCGCTCGCGCCCGTCTCGCACAGCGCGGCCAGGACGGCGCCGGTCATGTCGACGCTGCCCGCCGTCGCGCGCTGGGCGTCGGTGGCGACCCGGCCGAAGTTCCAGCCGCCGTCGAGGTGCTGCTGGCCGCGCAGGTAGAGGTTGATCCTGGCCAGCGCGGCCGCGGGCGCGCCGACGCGCGCGAGCGCCAGCGCGCTGAACGCCGTGAGGTTGGTCGCGCCGTTGCCGAGCGAGCCGTCGGCGTTGTAGGCGGCCGCGAGCTGGGCGACGAGGTTGGTCGACGCCGACAGTCGCTGGACGTCGAGGCCGGCGGCGTGACCGAACAGGATCGCCGTCGAGCTCGGCGTGGTCTGGGCCGTCCACAGGTCGGCGTAGTAGTCCTGCGCCGACGGTCCGCCGCCGTGCACGTCGGCGGGATGGACGCCGGCGGCGGCGAGCGCGGACAGCGCGTAGTCGCCGCCGAAGCCGGTGAGCTGGCCGGTGGCCGGGTTCTGCTGCGTGCGCAGCCACGCCGCTCCGGCGGCGACGCTCGCGTCGATCTCCTGCTGAGTGGCGGCGGCCGAGGCCGCGGATGGCGCCAGCGCAGCGATGGTGGCGAACGCCACGACGAGACGAGGGACCCTCATGTCGGTGCTCCTTGGGTTGTGCCGCGGAGGCCACCGTGAGGGCCGGCCGTCCGAGCGCGAGACGGGATCCTCACGACCGGATATTCGGGCTCGGGATCGACCTCTCGAGCTTCCTTCCCAAGCCGGCTCGGCTCAGTGGAACCACAACTCGATCGTCACCCACACCGCTGCGCGTCAGCCCCGGAATCGCACCGGGTTCCCCGTGGCGTCGTGAGGCTTGCGACGCTATCGCACCAGGCCGGTCACCTGCCAGGCAAATCCCTTGTGCGCGAAGTCGACCTGGAGGCCGTGCTCGGCGAGGACGGCGAGCATCGAGGACGGCCGGTGCACGAACGTGCGGAACTCGCGGCCCATGACCCGGAAGCCGAGGTTCTGCACCGCGATCAGCAGGCGGGAGACCGCGTTGCGCCGGGGATAGCTGAAGACGAAGAGCCGCTGCGCGCGGGCGCCGGCCGCGCCGAGCAGGCGCTCGTAGTCGGGGTAGCAGCAGACGACGCGGTGGAGCACGACGACGTCGGCGGGCGCGACGGCGTCCGGGTCGATCGCGATGTCGTGCAGCCGCCGCTCTCCGCGCGCCTCGAACCCGGTCTCGCGCAGGAGCTGGGCCGCCTCGCTCTCGTAGGCCGGCGACAGCTCGAGGTTGAGCGTGCGGTCGGCGCCGCGCTTGAGCAGCTCGATCTGGATCTCGCCGACGCCGCCGCCGACCTCGAGCACCGACGCGCCCTGGACCCCGTGCCGCTCGAGGAACGCGACCATGCGGCGTGATGTGCGGTCGAGGCCGCGCTTGCGGTAGCGCGCGGCCGCCCGGCGCGCGAAGCCCCGGTTGAAGAACTGATCGCAGCCATGCGGATCGCAGCAGCTCATCTCCGGCCGGACGATAGCCTCGTGGCCGCTTGCTCCCGACGACCGTCATCGGCAGCTATCCGCAGCCCGACTGGCTGATCGACCGCGAGCGGCTGCGCGGATCGCTGCCGCCGCGCGTGCGCGCGCACGAGCTGTGGCGGGTGCCGGAGCCGTACCTGGCGCAAGCCCAGGACGACGCCACCGCCCTCGCGATCGCCGACCAGGAGCGCGCGGGCGTGGACATCGTGAGCGACGGCGAGATCCGGCGCGAGAGCTACTCGAACCGCTTCGCGACTGCTCTGGAGGGCTTCGACATCGACGACCCGGCGATGGTGCCGGGGCGCGCGGGCGGGACGAACGCGGTCCCGCGCGTGGTCGGCCGGGTCCGGCGCGTGCGGCCGGTCGAGGTCGACGACCTGCGGTTCCTGCGGGCGCGGACCGACCGCACGATCAAGATCACGCTGCCGGGCCCGTTCACGATGAGCCAGCAGGCCTCGAACGAGTTCTACGGCGACGAGGCCGAGCTGGCGATAGACCTGGCCGCGGCGGTCAACGAGGAGATCCGCGACCTGTTCGCGGCGGGCGCCGACGTGGTGCAGATCGACGAGCCGTGGCTCCAGTCGCGGGCCGAGAAGGCTCGCGAGTTCGCGCTCCCGGCGATCAACCGCGCGCTCGAGGGCGTGGCCGGGACGACCGCGCTGCACACCTGCTTCGGCTACGCGCACATCGTTCACGACCGCCCGCCGGGCTACCCGTTCCTCGCCGAGCTGGCTTCGTGCAGCGCCGACGTGCTCGCGATCGAGGCCGCCCAGCCGCGGCTCGACGTGTCGGTGCTCGAGCCGCTCGCCGGGAAGACCGTGATCGTCGGGGTGCTCGACCTGTCGGATCCGGTGGCCGAGACGCCCGAGGTGGTCGCCGAGCGGATCTCGGCGGCGCTGCAGGTGATCCCGCCCGAGCGGCTTCAGGTGGGCCCGGACTGCGGGATGAAGTACCTCTCGCGCGAGCTGGCCTTCGCGAAGCTGCGCGCGCTTGTGGAGGGTGCGCGGATCGTGCGTGAGCGGTTGGCGTAGCGCCGGCGAACGTCAACTGCGGCTGGGTAGGGCGGGCGAGGGAGCCGGCCGCGTCGGCAGTCCCTGGCGCTTTCACGTCGATATGCGACGCAAAAGCGCCAAGCGCTCGCGGACGACCCGCTCTGCCCGCGTCGCCGCCTCCCTACCCTGCCGCAGTTTGCGCCAGCTCCCGGCACGGCGCGTTCGGCAGTTCGCGGACGCGCTCGACGGCCCAGCGGAGCACGTCGAAGCGCTCCTCGTCCTCCAGCAGGAACGGGTGGAAGATCAGCGCGGCGAAGCCGTCGCCGTCGAGCGCGGCCTCGATCGCCCCACGCAGGCGCTCCGGCGGCAAGGGCTCTCGGTGAGCCGCGGAGCGAGGCGAAGTGCGGCAGGTAGTACAGCGCATCGACCAGCTCCCAGCGGAACGGCAGCAGCACGATCCCGTCGCGCGTCTCGACCTCCGTGCCGACCGGCGAGCAGTACTCGAACCCGTGCTCGCGGAGCAGCCCCAGCGTCGCGGGTGTCAGCTCGCCGCCCGGCGGCCGGAACCCGACGGGCCGCAGACCCAGTGTCGCCCAACCGGTCACGCCGCGCTCGAGCAGCTGGCGCTCGCGACCGGATCGAGCTCTGCCCACCGCTCGTGGCGCCACCCGTGGAACGCCACCTCGTGCCCGCCGTCGGCGATCGACCGCAGCGCGTCCGGATACAGCTCGACGTTCAGCCCTTCGACGAAGAACGTCGCTCGCACTCCCGCCGAAGCGAGCAGCTCCAGCACCCGCGGCAGCGTGCGCGTGACCGACGCGTGCCGTCCCAGCGGCGCGTCGGCGGGCCACCGGCCGCGCTCGAGGTCGGCGACCTCGCCGAGGTTGTCGAAGGTCAGGCTGACTGTGGGGCCAGCGCGATGTCGAACCGACACGTGAGGTGGCCGTTCTCCCGCTCGACCGGCCGCACGAGCGCCGGCTTGACCGCGCCGATGGTGTCGTTCTCCAGGTACGGGTCACCGGGGAAGAACACCTGCGTCACCAGTCGCCGATGCCCCGGCGCCGTGACCTTGAAGTGGATGTGGGCGGGCCGCCAGGGGTGCTGGCCGACCGCCTCCAGGTACCGCCCCACCGGGCCCTTGGTCGGCACCGTGTAGGGCTTCGGCAGCATCGTCTCGAACTCGTACGCGCCGTCACCTTCGGCCTTGACACGGCCGCGGAAGTTGCCGTCCGGCTGGCGCTCGTCCCAGACGTCGTAGCCGCCGGCCGGCCCGGTCTGCCAGACGTCGACGACCGCGTCGGGCAGCGGCGACCCGTCGACAGAGGTCACGCGCCCGCGCACGAACAGCACGTCGTCGTCGGGCGAGATCCCCTCGTACTCCTCGTAGATCTTCTTCCGGAACGGCGGCTCGACGGTGTACATCGGGCCCTCGACGTCGCTGGCCGTCGCCCCCGAGCCGTCGCCGGCGTGGGAAAGGGCGTCGATCAGCACCGAGGTCTGCGTCACGTCGGAGAGCAGGATCAGCTCGTCGGCCTTGGCGACCTCGCCCAGGAACGCGAGCGCCCCGAACCACTCCTCCTCGGTGACCTGGTGGCGCTCCAGCACCTCGTGGATCGCCGCCAGCATGTCCGGCACGACCTCTCGCAAACGGTCGCTCACGCCTTCCCCCATTCCGTGTACTGATACGGGTTCTCGAGCATCGTGGTCTCGGGGATCTCCGGGTGCATCCCGCCCGTCCACGCCTCCTCTCCGAGGGTACTCATCGCGAACTCGACGGTCTCGTCAACGGCCTGACGCGCGCGCTCCAGGTCGATGCCGACGAGCTTGCCGTCCTGCTTCACGACGCGGCCGTCGACGAGCACGGTGTGGACGTCGGCCCGCTGCGCCTGGAAGGCGACGTGCCCGTACGGGTGCAGCACCGGGAACATGACCGGCGACGCATCGTTCTTGACCAGCACGACGTCGGCCTTCTTGCCCTCCTCGAGGCTGCCGATCAGCGAGTCCATGCCCAGCGCCCTGCTGCCGCCGCGCGTCGCCCAGTCGACGACCTGCTCGGCGCGCAGGTGGTGGTTGGTGACGGTCTCCTGCTTGGCGTGCGCCTCGAGGTGCTCGCGCGAGCGGTCGGCGCCCATCGTGGCGCGCATGGCGCAGAAGAGGTCGCCGCTCCACCACACGCTGGTGTCCATCGACAGCGAGACCGGGATGCCGTGCTTGCGCAGCTGCCACGTCGGCGGGTAGCCCTGGCCGGCGCTCTGCTCGCTCTCGGTCGAGACAGACACCGAGCCGCCGGTGGCGGCGATGCGGTTGTAGGAGTCCTCGGTCAGCGTCGCGGCATGGACGTAGATGTTCTCCGGCGTCATGAAGCCGTGCTCGTGCATGAGCCGGATGCCGTCGTCGTTGGTCGCGCCCCACACGCCGGCGTGCGTGGTGACCGGCACGCCGAGCTCGCGCGCGACCTTGAACGCCTCCTGCTCGGGGAACGCCGGGTCGCCGGTGACGTCGAACGCCATCTGGAACCCGAGCATGTCGTTCTTCGAGCCGAACCGCCGCTCGACGAAGCTCTTGAAGTCCGCCGACGCCGACCACTCCCACGGGCCCTGCTGGATGTTCCCGTAGGCGAGCACGAAGCGGCCGGGGACCGACTCCAGCGCGTCGACGGCCGCGTCGGCGTGGTCGACGGTCTGGAGCCCGTGCGACCAGTCGACCGTCGTCGTCACGCCCGCGTCGAGCGACTCGATCGCCGACAGCAGGTTCCCGGCGGCGATGTCCTGCGGGCGGAAGATCTTGCCCCACTCGAGGTAGAAGAAGACGAAGTACTGGCTCAGCGTCCAGTCGGCGCCGTAGCCGCGCAGCGCCGTCTGCCACATGTGCCGGTGCGTGTCGACCATGCCGGGCATGACGATGCCGCGCGAGGCGTCGATCTCGAACGCGCCCTCGGGCACCTCGAGCCCAGGTCCGACTCCGGCGATCTTGTCGCCGACCACGAGGACGTCCGCGTCGTGCAGCACGTCGTGCGCGTCGTTCATGGTCAGCACGGTGCCGCCTCGGAAGACCACCGGGCGGCCGTTCTCGATGGTCGTCATGCCCGCCACCTTTCCAACCCCGCGGCGCGCGGTCAACCGCAGGCGGGCGCGTACTCGCGGCCCGGCAGCGCGTCGGCCCACTCGGCGCGCGTGAGCGTGCGCCCGGCCACCGCGCACGCGTGCCGCGCCCACGACGACGGCCGCACGTCCCAGCGATAGCCCGGGCCGCCGTACGAGACCGTCAGCAGGTGCCCGCCGTCGGGCGTGAACAGCGGGGCGACGGGACGGTTGGGCAGCCCGGGAAGCCGCACGCCCAGCGGACGCCGGCTCGCGAAGTCGAAGACCCCGAGCGTCCCGTCGTTGCTCCCGGCCGCCAGCATCCGGCCGTCGGGGCTCATGGCGGCCCACAGCACCAGCTCGGAGCTTCCGGCGAAGACCCTGGCGACCGGGCGGCCGGTCTCGGCGGACCAGACGCGTACCCAGCCGCCGACGCTTCCGGCGAGGATGTACCGGCCGTCCGGGCTGAACTGAACGAAGAAGCGCGCCGTCTCGGAGTCGGCCAGGACCGCGCGACGGCGCAGCGTGCCGGCGTCGATCAGCTCGATCCCCAACCCCGGGCCCAGGACGGCGAGCGTCCGGCCGTCGGGGCTGAGCGAGGCGTCCTCGAGCGCCGAGGGGTAAAACGGCCGCGGAGGCCCGATCTGGCGTCCGCCGCGCAGCGTCCAGAGCATCCCGTGACCCTCGTACTCGATCGTGGACATCCGGCGCCCGTCGGCGCTGACGCTCGGCCTGTACGCCGCGCCCGCGTGGCCGCGCAGCGGTGTGACGCGATTTCCCCGCCCCGTGTCGACGGCAAGCAGGGCGTCCTCGCCTCCGACCACGACCGTGCGGCTGCCCGGGACGAAGGCGAGGCCGTTGATCGGCTTTCGCGACGCGGGGACCCGCGCGATCTCCCGCAGCGTCCGGGCGTCGGTCAGCGTGACGCTGCCGTCGTCGTGCCCGACGGCGAGGGTCCGGCCGTCGGCATCGAGGTCGTAGCTCGGGAACATCGTGGCGATGACGAACCCCTGCGTCTCGGGGGCGACGCCGTCGGCTTCAGATCCCGTCGAGAACGGCCGGCCGAGGCGCCGGACGCCCGCCAGATCCCATTCGACGACCCGTGAGTCGAGGCCGGAGCTGTACAGCGTTCCGCCGTCAGGGCTGATCTCCACCCCGGTGATCTGGCCGGCGTGGCCGTCGAGCGTGTCGCGGGCCACCGCCGCGACCGCGTCCCAGACGATCACGCGCTTGTCCTCTCCGGCCGTGGCGGCGATGCGGCCGTTCGCCCCGAAGGTCGCTCGCACGACCGCTCCGACATGGCGCCCGGACGCCCTGCGCACGCGACCGGTGACGAGGTCGAGGAACCGCACGGTGCCGTCGCTGCCGCCGAGCAGCAGGGTCCGGTCGTCCGGGCTGAGGGCCGCCGGTTCGCCGCCGGCGGCGAACCGCGCGAGCGGGCGCAGCGTGCGGGCGTCGCGGATGACGGTCGGGCCGCCCTCGAAGCTCGTGACCACGCGCTCGCCGTCGCGCATGAAGATCGGCGTCACCGACGGGGCCCGGCGACTGACGTGGCGCGGCGGGGCCAGCGGGCGTCCGTTGCGGGCGTCGAACGGCTGCAGGCTGGCGCTGCCTTCCGGGGCCGGCTGCAGGACGGCGGCCAGCACGGTCCGGCCGTCGGGGGAGAAGGCCACGCGATCGACTTCCGTCGGCGCCGTCAGGTGGGCGGTCAGCCGCAGGGTCGCCGCGTCGAGGATGGCTCCCCACCCGCCGCCGACCGCGAGCCGCGACCCGTCCGGGCTGAACCGCAGTACCTCGAGAGCTGACCCGAAGTACGCGAACTGGTCGACCTGCGCGGGACCGGCCACGACACGCCGGGTCGCCATGTCGACCACCCGGAGCTTCCCCTCGGCGTCGATGAACGCCAGCCTGCGCCCATCCGGGCTGAGGTCGAGGCCGATCACCCAGCGGCCGTCGCCGCGCAGCACGCCGATCGCAGCCGGGCTCTTGAGCAGCGTCGCAAACAGGTTGCTGCGGGTCTCCACCGAGTCGTCGAGCGCCACGCCCTGGCGGGCGAGCAGCAGCGCCCGGTCGAGATCGTCCTCCACGAGCGCCTGCGCGCCGAGCCGCTGAGCAGCGCCCACAGTCGCCTCTTCGCGCGCGTTGCCGCGCTGCTCGAGCGCCAGGACGCCGGCGAACAACGCCACCACGAGCAGCGAGACGACGCCCGGCCAGCACGAGGCGCAGGCGTCGCTGGGCGCGACCGCTCGCGCGCCGGCTGTCGTCCAGGAACGCGCGCTCGGTCGCGTCCAGCTCGGGATCGTGGCCGACCGCCCAGTCGAGCGCGGCGGCCAGGCGCGCGCCGCGGTAGAGGCCGCCGGGGTCGCGATCGTCCGCATCCCACGCCCGCGCGGCGTCGCCGAGCTGGCGATGCAGCCGGCGACCCTGCACGTCCTCCTCGAGCCAGGTCCGCAGTCGTGGCCACTCACGCAGCAGCGCCTCGTGCGCCACCTCGACGGCGCCGTCGGAGATTGTCAGCAGACGGCGGTCGGCGAGCCGGTCCGCCACCTCGGCGAGCTCCGGCTCCAGCCGATCGAGCGCGACCCGGCGGCGAACGATCGCGCCGCCCGGAGTCTCGTCGCACAGCCGCAGCAGCAGGTTGCGCGACGGCGCGCTGGTCGAGGGCGAGGTACGCATCTTCGGCGAGGCGTGCCACCGCGCCCTGTACGCCGCCCGTGCGCGCGTAGGCGGCGAGCCGCAGGTGCCGCCCGTCGCGCGAGCGCCACAGCTCGAGCAGCGCCGTCGACAGCAGCGGCAGGGCGCCGGGCTGATCCTCGACGTCGCGCAGCAGCGTGTCGACCAGCTCGGGCTCGACGGTCAGCGCGACGCGCTCGGCCGGGCGCTCGATCGCGCGGCGCAGCTCGTCGCGCGTCATCGGGCCGACGAGCACGTGGTTGGCGCCGACCAGGCGCGACAGCTCGGGATAGGCGGCGCAGCGGCCGTAGAAGTCGGCTCGCAGCGCGAGCACGACGGTCGCGTCCGTCCGCACGAGCGCCTCGACGAACGCGGCCCGCTCATCCTCGTCGCGGCAGGCCGTGAACAGCTCCTCGAACTGGTCGACGGCCAGCACGCTGCGCCGCTCGCGGTCGAGCCGGCGCATCGCTCGCCGAAGCTCGCGCAGCGGCTGCTCGCCGGGACGGATCAGCGCCTGTGTCCAGTTGTCGCTGCCGGGCAGCACGCCGCCCGCCAGCGCGGGCAGCAGCCCGGCCCGCAGCACCGAGGACTTGCCGCTCCCCGACGGACCGACGACGGCGAGCAGCGGCGCGCCGACGAGCCGCGCGACCAGCTCGGCGACGAGCCGCTCGCGCCCGAAGAAGTACGCGGCGTCGTCGGCGTCGAAGGTCGCGAGTCCCTTGTACGGGCAGGTGACCGGCGCCCCGTCATCGTGCGGCGCGAGGCGCTCGCGGACGATCTGGAGCTCGGCGACGCTGCCGGCGAGATCGGCCTCGAGCGCGCGCGCCTCGCTGCGGCCGGACGCCGCGCGATCGGCGGCGGCGTCGACCCGCCGCGTGGCCTCGCGCCGCGCCCACTCGCCGGCCGCCTCGTGGACGCGCCTCGGCACGCCGCGGCTCGCCTCGACCAGTGCCTCGACGGGGATCTCGCCGCCGGCCGGCGCGTAGAAGCCGGCGATCGCCCGCACGCCCTCGGCGTCGAGCGGCTCGAGCACGATGGTCTCCCGCGGTTCGAGTCGCGCGAGCGCGGCGGCCTCCTGGCCGGTCGACGCAGAACGAGTCCCGGCGGGTGCTCGCGCAGCGCGAGGCGGACCTCCACCGGCGCGCGATCGGCGTCGTCGACCACGAGCAGGGCCGGGCCGCGCGCGAGGGCGGCGAGCACGTTCTCGGCCGGCCCGGTCCCCGCCGCGTAGAGCACGGTTCCGCCCTCCCGGTGGACCTGGCTCGCGATCTCGGCGGCGACGCGCGTCTTCCCCATGCCGTACGCGCCGACGATCGCGACGAGCCCCGACCGCCGCTGAAGCCGCCCGAGCACGTCGTCGCGGCCGATCAGCGGCGGCAGCGCCGACGCGTCGAGCTCGCGCGGCAGCTCGGGAGCGACCGGCTCGACGTCGAGCGAAGGGTCCTGGCGCAGGATCGCCTCGTGCAGGCGGCGCAGGTCCGCCGACGGCTCGATGCCGACCTCCTCGACGAGCGTCTCCCGCGCGTGCCGGTAGGCCTCGAGTGCCTCGGCTTGGCGGCCGCAGCGGTAGAGCGCGAGCATGCGCTGGCCGTGCAGCCGCTCGCGCAGCGGGTTGGCGGCCAGCAGCGCGTCGATCTCGCCGACCAGCTCGTGGTGGCGGCCGGCCGCCAGGTCCGCGTCGATCGCCAGCTCGGCGGCGGTCAGGCGCAGCTCCTCGAGCCGCCGGATCTCCTCGATCGCGAACGGCTCGTCGGCGAGGTCGGCGAGCGGATCGCCGCGGAACAGAGCCAGCGCGGCGCGGGCGGTGTTGCCGTTGCCCGTGCCGCGCGCCGCGTCGGCGACGAGGCGCTCGAGCCGGCACGCGTCGACCTGGTCGCGATCGATGGGCAGCTCGTACGCGCGCCCGTGCGTGACGATCGCGATGCCGCCGCCGCGCAGGCGCCACACGTAGTTCTGGACCATCTTCGCCGCGCTCGGCGGCGGGTCGTCGCCCCACAGCCCTTCGATCAGGCGGTCGGCCGAGACGGTGCGGCCCGCCTCCAGGCCGAGCATCGCCAGCACGGAGCGCTGCTTCGCTCCGCCGACGGCCAGCGGCCGGTCTTCCACGCTGGCCTCGAAGGGTCCAAGGACGCGGATCTGCATGGGGCTCGCGGTCAACCCTGTCACCTGCGGGACAGGGGATCAACGTCCGGTCTAAGGCCGGTCTACGCGGCCGGTCTACGGAGAGCGGTGACCCGGCGAAGAGTGCGCGTAGACCGGGCGGCCGGAAGGTGCGGACATCCCGTTCCCACCGGCCAAGGAGGCCAGCATGTTCCCCCCTCGCACCGCCATCCGCTCGATCGTCGCCTGCACGCTCGCCTGCGGGCTGCTCGCGACCACGACGAGCTCCGCCGCGGCGCGCCCGACGGACGACGCCCGCGCCGACGTCCCCACGTCGAGCCTCGCGGGGACGACGACCCCGCGACAGGACCTGCGCAGCCCGGACACGCGCGACGCGGCGCGCGAGGAGGTCCAGGACCTCCGCTCGCCGGACGCCCGCGATGCCGCGGACGCCGAGCGGATCGCACGGACGATGGAGCAGTACTACCAGTCGTTCGACAAGCCGGTGCCGGTCGCGCCCTTCGCGGCCACGGCTCCGGCGTCGCCGACGAACGGCAGCGAGTCGCCGTGGCTGCTGATCTCGGTCATCGCCGGCGGGCTCGCGCTCGTGCTGGCGAGCACCGCGCTGGTGCTGCGGCGCCGGCGCATCGCGGTCTGATCACGCCGGTCCGGCGCCCACCCTGCGAACCGGGGTGGGCGCCGTCCGGCGGGGGAGGCGAAAGCGGGGCGTGCGGGGGCGGCGGAGCTCGCGAGCGAGACGCTCGCGCTCGGCGAAGGCGATCCGCTCCTGGATGTGGATCCCGATGATGTGTGAGTGAAGGCTGGTCTCCATGAGCCGGGATCCTTCGGCCTCGGCAAACGCGCCAATAGAGCCCCAAGGTGTCGACGTCCACACCTGGGGCGGTTGGCGCACCACCTCGGTGGCGGCTACGATTGACCCGGTGCCAGACCCCCGCATCGGCTCCGTGATCGCCGGCCACCGCATCGAGCGGCTTGTCGGCCGCGGCGGCATGGGCGTCGTCTACGAGGCCGTGGACGAGTCGCTCGACCGGACGGTGGCGCTGAAGCTGATCGCGCCGGAGCTCGCCGCCGAGCCCGGCTTCCGCGGGCGGTTCATGACCGAGTCGCGGATCGCCGCCTCGCTCGACCACCCCAACGTGGTCCCGATCTACCGGGCCGGCGAGGAGGGCGGGCTGCTGTTCCTCGCCATGCGGTTCGTCAGCGGCGACGACCTGCGCACGCTGGTGGAGCGCGACGGGCAGCTCGAGCCGGCGCGCGCCGCCGCCGTGATCGGCCAGGTGGCCGGCGCGCTGGCCGCCGCCCACTCGCGCGGGCTCGTGCACCGCGACGTCAAGCCCGCCAACGTGCTCGTGACCGCCGACGACCACTGCTACCTGACCGACTTCGGGCTCGTCAAGGACCTCGCCGCCACCACCGGGATCACGCGGACGGGCGAAGTGCTGGGAACGCTCGACTACGTGGCGCCGGAGCGCATCCAGGGCGGCGAGACAGGACCGTGGACCGACGTCTACGCGCTCGGCTGCGTCCTCTTCTTCGCGCTCACCGGCCGCGTCGTCTTCCCGCTCGAGGAGCCCGAGCGCAAGCTGTGGGCGCACATCTCCGAGCCACCGCCGGCGGCCTCGGTGACGCCGGCCGTCGATGCCGTCGTGGCGCGCTCGCTCGCGAAGGACCCGCGCGAGCGCTACGAGTCCACGCCGGCCCTCGCGGCCGCGCTCCAACAGGCCGTCGGTGACGGGCCGCTCGTGCGGGTGGTCGACGAGATCGCCGAGATCGAGCGGCGGCTGAACGAGGTGCGCCGGCAGCAGATCCCCGGCAAGGTGCAGCTCGTCGAGCAGCTCGCGCAGCAGCTCGCGGACCTCCGACGGACGGGCGAAGCGTGACCGAGCTGCACCGGTCCACCCCGGCGGAGCTCAAGGCGCGCCTGGAGGCCGAGCGGCGCGGAGCGCCGTTCCTGCTCTACTTCGACGGCGCCGGGCAGCCAGGTCCTGCACGAGCTCGACGGGCAGATCACCGTCGGCCGCGGCGCCGACTGCGACGTCGCGCTCGGCTGGGACCGCGAGGTCTCACGGCTGCACGCGCAGCTCGAGCGCGTCGGCGCGCACTGGGTGCTGGTCGACGACGGTCTGTCGCGCAACGGCTCGTTCGTGAACGGCGAGCGCGTCGTCGGGCGGCGGGCGCTGCGCGACGGCGACCGGCTCGTCTTCGGCGACACCCCGGTCGTCTACCGGGCGCCGGCGAGCGTGGGAGCGAGCTCGACCGTCAACGTCACCACGAGCCCGGCCGCCGTCAACCTCACCCCCACGCAGAAGCAGATCCTCGTCGCCCTGTGCCGGCCGGTGCGCGACTCGGCCTTCGCCACCCCGCTGACCAACAAGGAGATCGCCGAGGAGGTCTCGCTCAGCGTCGACGCGGTCAAGGCGCACCTGCGGACGCTGTTCGAGCGCTTCGGGCTCGAGGACCTGCCGCAGAACCAGAAGCGCGCCCGGCTGGCCGCGATCGCGCTGCTCCAGGGCATCGTCACTCAGCGCGACTAGCCGGCGCAACCTGCCACCAGGTGGGAAGGTCGCCACCCAGGGTGGCTGGGAGCGGCGGCCGCCCGCACGGACCATGGCGGCATGACCAGCCTGCTCACCCGCCGCCGCCACAACCGGCGCCGCGCGTTCATCGAGGGCTACGAGTTCCCGATGGCGCTCAAGAACAAGCTCCGCGACGAGCTCGACGCCGACCGGCCGGTCAACGTCGCGCTCGAGGGCCTGCGCGAGTGGTACCTGGCGTGCCTGAACGCCGGCCCCAACGCCACGCTCGGCATGCCCTCGCGGGCCGTCGACGTCGCCTGGCACGAGATGATCCTGATGACCCGCACCTATCACCACTTCTGCGAGCGGGCGTTCGGCTACTACCTGCACCACAGCCCCGAGGCGGTCATGGACGAGCCGATGCGCGACGGCCTCGCGCGGACGCTCGCCGCGGTCGAGCGCAACCGGGCGCTCACGATGGCCGGCATCCCGATGCTGTTCGCGATCGACAGCGAGCTCGACCTCGTGGGCGGGCAGTCGTGGGCGGAAGCCGACATCGCCGCGCTGCGCGACCACCACCGCTACCTCGACCACGGCAGCGCCCATACCTGGTCCGGCGGCGGGTTCGCCGGCTGCTCGACCGGAGACGGCGGCGGCGGCGGAGGAGGCTGCGGCGGTGGCGGCTGCGGTGGCGGCGGGGGCTAGGCCGCCTCGAGCCCGACGACGTCGAACGCCTGCGCGGGACGTGCGAACCCGCGCAGGCTGAGCTCGCCCAGCGCCTGCGCGATCGCGAGCTCCTCGGTCGCCGCGTGGACGCGCCGGCTGACCAGGATCTGGCCCGGCTCCGGCCGCCTCGCACAGGCGCTCGGCGAGGATCGTCACGCTGCCGATGGCCGCGTAGTCCGAGCGGCCCTCGAAGCCGATCCGCCCGAGCGTCGCGTGCCCCTGGGCGATGCCGACCACCGGGTGCAGGTCGTGACCGCGCCGGCTCCAGCCCTCGGCCAGCTCCCAGACGGCGTTGCGGAGCGCGACGGCCAGCCGGACCGCCCGCTCCGGCGCGTCCGGGCACGGCACCGGGTCGTTGAAGATGCACCATCAGCCGGCTGCCCGCGAAGCGCTCGAGCGTGCCCTCGAAGCGGTGGATCTCCTCCCCCGCGCGCGCGTGGTACTCGCGCAGCACGAGCATCAGCTCCTCGGGCTCGACCGACTCGGCGAAGGCCGCGAAGTCGCGCAGCTCGCAGGCCAGCACGGTGATCTCGGCGCGGTGGCTCTCGAGCGCCGCCGCGTCGCCCGCCACGAGGTCGGCGACCTGCGGCGAGAGGAACGTGGCGATCGTGTCGTGGTAGCGCTTGATGCGCAGCAGCGAGCGCACGCGCGCGAGCAGCTCGTCGTGGTCGAACGGCTTGGCGACGAAGTCGTCGGCGCCGGCCTCGATCGCCAGGCGCTTCTCCTGCTCCCCACTGGCCGTGACCATCACGACCGGCAGGAAGCTCGTGCGCTCGTCGGCGCGCAGCCGCCGGCACACCTCGTAGCCGTCGATCCCCGGCATCACGACGTCGAGCAGCACGAGGTCCACGCCCGCGAGACGCTCCAGGGCCTCCTCGCCGGAGGTCGCGGTCACGACCGTGTAGCCGCGCGGCGCGAGCACCGCCTCGAGCAGCCGGACGTTCTGCGGGACGTCGTCGACGACGAGGATGGTCGCGGTCATCGCCCGATCAGCTCCGCCACCTGGTCTGCCAGCGCGGGCACGCTGAGCGGCTTCTCGAGATAGCCGTCGAAGCCCGCGGCCATGAACCGCTCGCGATCCTCCTTCATCGCCAGCGCGGTGAGCGCGACGACGGGGATGCTCGCCGTCGCGGCGTCCGCGCGCAGGTGCCCGAGCGCCTCCACCCCGTCGATCCCCGGAAGCTGGATGTCCATGAGGATGAGGTCGGGCGCGTGCTCGCGCGCGAGCGCGATGCCGCGCTCGGCGTCGCCGGCCTCGAGCACGCGGTAGCCGGCATGCCCGAGCACGTCGCGCACCAGCTTCAGGTTGAGCGCGTTGTCCTCGATCACGAGCACCGTCGCGCTCATGTCCGCTCCAGCGCTTCGAGCAGTTCCTCGCGGCCGACCGGCTTGACCAGGTACTCGACGGCGCCGAGCGCGAGTCCCTTGCTGCGCTCGTCGAGCATCGACACCACGATGACGGGCGACTCCGCGGTCGCCGCATCGGCCTTCAGGCGCCCGAGCAGGTCCCAGCCGTCGACGCGCGGCAGCAGGATGTCGAGCACCACCGCGCGCGGCCGCAGCCGCCGCGCGAGCTCGAGGCCCTCGACGCCGTCGCGCGCCACCGCGATCTTGTAGCCCGCGCCCTCGAGGTAGACCGAGAGCAGCTCGACCGAGTGCGGATCGTCCTCGACCACGAGCACGGTCTCCATGTCGCGCTCGGGCGCGACCTCGGCGAGCGCCTCCTCGCCGGCCGCGTCCGGCTGCGACGGGGACGGCAAAGCCGAACGTGCTGCCCTCCCCGGGCCGGCTCGTCATCCAGATCCGGCCGCCGTGGAGCTCGACGATGCGCTTCGACAGCGTCAGCCCGAGCCCCGTGCCCTCGCTGCGCGCCTCGGCGGCCGCCGCGCTGGAAGGCCTCGAAGATCCGCTCGTGGTCGGCCGCGTCGATGCCGATCCCGGTGTCGCGCACGATCACCTGCGCCTCGTCGCCGGAGATCTCGGCGCGCACGTCGACCGACCCGCCGTCGGGCGTGAACTTGACCGCGTTGCTGAGCAGGTTGAGCACGACCTGCTTGAGCTTGAGCTCGTCGGCCCAGATCACGCCGACCTCCGGCGCGACGGTCGAGCGTGATCGCGATCCCGTGCCGCGCCGCGCGCTCGCGCACCATCGCCAGCGCGTACTCGAGCAGCTCGGGCAGCGCCAGACGGCGGCCGGCTCGAGCTCCATCCGGCCGGCCTCGACCTTCGACAGGTCGAGGATCTCGTTGATCAGCTCGAGCAGGTGGCGGCCGGAGTCGCGGATGTCGCGGACGTACTCCTCCTGGCGCTCGTTGAGCTCGCCGAACATCCGCTCGAGCAGCACGTCGGAGAAGCCGATCACGGCGTTCAGCGGCGTCCGCAGCTCGTGCGACATCGAGGCCAGGAACTCCGACTTGTGCCGCCCCGCCACCTCGAGCTCGCGGAAGAGCTGCACGTTCTGGATCGCGATCGCGCCCTGGGCGGCGAACGTGCTGATCAGCGTCGAGCGTGCGATCGCCGAACTCGTCGACGTGCTCGCGCCACAGCGTGATGACGCCGATGACCTTGTCGCCCGCCAGCATCGGCACGCCGAGCATCGTCCGGAAGCCGCCGAGCTCGCGCGCCTCGTGCATCTCGTAGTCGGGGTCGGCGAGCACGTCGCGGATCTGGACGGGGCGCCGCTCGAGCCCGACGCGGCCGACCAGCGTCCCGGCGCCGCGCGCGATCGGGACGCCGGCCAGGTAGTCGCGATAGGCCTGCGGCCCGCCGATCGCCAGCGCGAGCCGGTACACGTCCTCGTCGAGCACGTAGACCTGGCCGGCGTCGGCGTGGCAGAGCCGGACGGCCTGCTCCAGCACGGTCTCGAACACCGGCTCGAGCTCGAACGTGGAGCGCCCGATGAGCTCCAGCACCTGGTCGGCCGCCGACTGGCGCTCGCGCGCCTCGGCCAGCGCCCGCTCGAGCTGCTCGATCCGGTCCATCCGGCGACATTATCGCGGTCGCCTACACGCTCATCCCGCCGTCGACGGCGAGCGTCGCGCCGGTGACGAACGAGCTTCGCCGCCGGCCAGGAACAGCACCGCGCGGGCGATCTCCTCGGGCGTCGCGTGGCGGCCGAGCGGGATCATCTGCTCGAAGATTCGTGGCCGCGCTCGCTCCTCGCCGGTGGCAGGTCTCGATCCGCTGCTTGAAGGCGTTGCCCGACCGGGCCGGGGTGGATCGATGTTGACGCGGATGCCGCGCGCGGCCTCCTTCGCCGCGGTGCGCATCAGCCCCACGAGCGCGTGCTTGGAGGTCGCGTAGCCGCAGATGCCCGGATCGGAGGTCAGACCGACGACGCTCGAGTTGAAGATCAGGCTGCCGTGCGGGCGCATGACGGCGAGGCATGCTTGGCGACTTGGAACGGCCCGCGCACTTGACCGCCGGCACGCGCTCGTAGACGTCCTCGGGGTAGTCGACGACCTGCGCGACGTCGCCGAAGATGCCGGCGTTGGCGAACGCGACGTCGAGCCCGCCGAAGCGCTCGACCGCCGTCGCGACCGCCGCGCGGACCTGCCGGAGTCGGTCACGTTGGCCACGCCGCCGCCACGTCGTCTCCAGCTCGGCCACCAGCGGCGCCGAGCAGCGCCGCGTCGACGTCGCTAGACCACCACGCGCTCCTCGGCGGCGAACAGCCGGCGGTGGCGGCGCCGATGCTGCCGGCGCGCGCCGGTATGAGCGCGATCTTGTCCTTGAGCCGGTCCACGAAATTGCCTGAACGTTTAAAGTGCACGCTACATGAACCGCTTAGATCGCGATCGTGGGAGGCGGCGGCGGCGTCGGCTCCTCGCTCGCCTTCAACCTGCTCCTGCGCCCGAGCCGTATGACGTCGTCGCTGGTCGACGGGCAGCTCGGGGATGGCGGTCTCGCACGAGATGGACCTCCAGCAGGTGCTCGCCTCCGGGGCCACCGGCTCGATCGACGTCGTCGCCGTCGACGACGATCGCCGCCGCCGACGTCGTCGTGCTCACCGCCGCGGCGCCGCTGACCGTGAACCAGTCGCGCATGGTCTACCTGCGCGACAACGCGGAGATCCTCGGCCGCGGTCACGGCCGCGATCCCGCCCGACTGGCCGGGCGACGCTGATCGTGGTCACCAACCCCGTCGATCCGCTTCACGTGGTCAGGCGCGACTCGTGCTCGACCGCCGGCGCGTGCTCGGCTACACCGCCAACGACACGCTGCGGCTGCGCACGGCGGTCGGCGACCAGCTCGGCGTCGCCTCCAGCCGCGTCGAGGCGTGGGTGATCGGCGAGCACGGCGACGCCTGCGTCCCGCTGCTCGACCGCGTACGCGTCGACGGCGAGCCGGTCGACGCTCGTCCGCCGATCCAGCGGCGTCGCCGCCGAGGACTTCCTGCGCGGCTGGTACGTGCGGCACGTCGCGCTCGACTCCGGCCGCTCCTCGACCTGGACCTCCGGCCTCGGGATCGCCCGCATGATCGCCGCCGCTGCGGCGCCGACGGCGAGCTCTGGCCCGCCTCGATGGTCCTCGCGGGCGAGTACGGGATCGACGGCGTGGCGCTCACCGTCCCGGTCACGCTGGGCGGCGGCGGCGTCGCGCGTCCCGAGTGGGAGCTCACCGCCGACCAGCCGCCGGCGCTGCGCGGCCGGCGCGCACGTCGGTCCGCGCGGCGCTAGCCGCCGCCCATCTCCCGCAGGACGACGGCCAGGTACTCGATGTGCGTCTGCATCGCGCGCTCGGCCGCCGAGCGCTGGCGACGGCGCACGGCGCGCAGGATCGCGCGGTGCTGGGCGAGGATCTCCTCGGCGTCGACGTTCGCCGCGATGTGCGCCACCAGCGTCGGCTGGAGCACCTCGAGGATCCAGGCGGTCAGCGCGCGCAGCAGGTCGTTGCCCGCGGGCTCTGCGCCGATCTGCTGGAAGCGCTAGTCGCCGGCGTCGAACGGCGCGCGCGTACCGGGCGGTGGCCGACCGCGGCCTCGATCGCCGCCTCCAGCCGCGCGCTCCAGCTCGTCGTCGGCGTTGACCGCCGCGCGGCCGGCGATCGGCACCTCGAGCGGGAGCCGCGCGTCGACCAGCTCTTCCATCGAGATGCTCTGGGCCGGCCAGCATCAGCGCGATCGACTCGCTGACGTTGCGGCTCATCCCCTCGCTCGGCGTGCTGGCCACGAAGATCCCGCCGGTGCGCCCGCGGCCGACGCGGATCAGGTGCGAGGCCGACAGCAGGCGCAGCGCCTCGCGCAGCGTCGGGCGGCTGACGCCGAAGTCGTCGGCCATCTCCTGCTCGGTGCCGATCCGCTCGCCCGGCTCATCCGCTGCTCCTCGAGCCAGCGCCTGATCTGCGACGGCGATCTCCTCGCTGGCACCAGTGGCCGAGCGACGGTGCTCAGGCCGGAACGCTGCGCGGGTCGCCATGCCCTCACTCTACGGGTCGCGACGACGCCTGACTACCGCTAAATAATCAAACGTTTTGCAGTAGGCTTGAACACGTGACCAAGCGGACGGTGCGCGACGCGACGTTCGAGGTTCGAGCGCGCGCCGCACCACAGCTTGTCCCTCTCCTCCTCGCACCGTCGCCCCGACGGTAACGAAGCCGCCGGATAAGTTCAAACATTTTTGCCTATTCGAGGTACTGGAGGTGCACGCCGTCGATCGACCAGATGCGGCGGCGTCGCCGTCGTGGGCGGCCAGCAGCGCGGCGAAGTAGTCGCGCAGCGCCTGCTCGTAGGTCAGCGAGCCGGCAGCAGCTCGCCGCGCGGCGGCGACGATCCGCTCGAGGTCGTCGCGGATCCGCGCCCGGCTCATGCTCGGCGTCCGCGGCCCGTCCTCGCCGTCGTCGATCGTCGCCGCCGGCGCGAACTGGCTGAAGCACGGTAGCGCTCGACGTCGGGGATGACCGAGCGGAACGGGACGTGGTTGAAGTAGTACTCGAACCAGCGCCCGCCGGAGATGGCCAGCCACGGCGTGCCGACGGCGAGCGCGGCGAGGCCGAAGCCGGTGTGCGGCGCGAGGAAGACGTCGCAGGCCTGGACGATCGCGAGCTGCTCGGCCAGGGGAGGTCGAAGGCGTCGAGGTCCACGTGGCCGAGCAGCGCGGCGTGCTCGCCGGGCTCGAGCGTGGTCGTCCGCCGGTCTTCCCACGAGGCCGACAGGGCGAGGCGCCGCCGGGTAGCGCCTCGGCGAGCGCGTCGAGGATCAGCCGCCAGGAGGCGAGCGACGGATACAGCGAGCGCTCGCTCGAGCCGGCGGGCATGACCGCGATCCACTGCTCGCCGCTCGTCCAGCGAACGCGCCGCCGGCAGCTCGAACCGCAGCGGCCGGTGGGGCGCGTAGGCGAGCCGGCCCGCTGCCGGCGATCGAGCGCACGTCGCGCGCCGCGAGGTGCTCGTCGCTGGCCGCGTAGTAGTCGCGCAGCCCCGGGAACAGTCGCGAGCTGGACGTCCTGCCAGCGGCGCGGGTCGTCGGCGATCCCGTCCCAGTCGCGCGGGATCTCGGCGAGCCGCGCCGCCGATTCGGCGCACGGCTCGAGCAGCGGATGGTCGATCGCGTACGCGCGCTCGACGAACGGGCAGAAGCGCGCGAGCTCGACGGCGGTCGCCGCGTTCAGGGCGACCGAGACCTCGAGCCCCGGGGCGGCCACCTTGTGGCCGTGCGCGTAGTGCAGCGCCTCGACCGCGTGGCCGACCGGGTGGGCGTAGAAGAAGTTGACGAGCACCCGGCTCAATCGGCGAGCGCGGTCGCGGTGTCGATCACCGTGGCGAACTCGCCGTGCAGGCTGGTGGCGCTGACCCGCGCGATCAGCTCGGCGGGGACGATCTCGCCGCCGGATCGGGGCGGTCGAACGTGTGCGTCGCGTCGAGCACGAAGCGCACGTCGTAGCCGAGGTTGCCGCCGACGCGCGCGGTCGTCTCGCAGCAGTGGTTGGTGGTGATGCCGCAGATGTAGATCGTCTCGACGCCCTCGCCGTCGAGCCACGCCTGGAGGTCGGGCTCGCCGTGGAAGGACGAGTTGACCGACTTGGTGACCAGCAGGTCGGGCTCGCCGGTGACGACGTCCTTGAACTCGTTGCCCGGCAGCCCGGGCCGCAGCGGCGAGTCCGGCTCGACGGAGTCGTGGCGGACGAAGACGATCGGGCGGCCCTGCTCGCGCCAGCGCTCGATCAGGGCGGCGATGTTGCGCTCGCAGTCGGGGTTGTCGCGCCGGCCCCAGTACCGGGTCCTCGAAGGCCTTCTGGACGTCGACGACGAGCAGGGCGGGCGCGCTCATGGCTTCGAAGACTGCCACAGCGGGGAAGCCAACGACACATGGCCCCGCGCTCGATCTGGAACGGCACGATCACGTTCGGCCTCGTGGCCGTGCCGGTCAAGGTCTACTCGGCCACCGAGTCCAAGACCGTCCACTTCCGCGAGGTCCACGCGAAGGACGGCAGCCCGATCGAGCACCGCCGCATCTGCCCCAAGGACGACAAGGAGATCGACTACAAGGACATCGTCAAGGGCTTCGAGGTCAAGCAAGGGCAAGTGGGTCGAGCTGACCGACGAGGAGATCGCGGCGGCGGCCGGCTCGCAGTCGCGCCGGATCGAGATCGACCACTTCGTCCCCTTCGACGAGATCGATCCCGACTTCTACGAGCGCACCTACCACCTCGGCCCCGCGCGACAAGGGCAAGGACGCCTACGCCCTGCTCCACGCGGCGCTCGAGAAGTCGGGCCGCGCCGGCGTCGGCCACTGGGTCTTCCACAACCGCGAGCGCACCGTCGTCCTGCGCACGCTCGACGACGTGCTCGCCATCCACACCATGCGCTTCGCCGACGATCTCGTCGACCCCGAGGACTTCGAGCTCGGCCGCGTCCAGCGCAAGCCGACCGAGCGCGAGATCAAGATGGCGGCGCTCGCTCGTCGAGGGCGCTGCACACGAAGTTCGACCCCGCCGACTACGAGGACGGCTACCGCGAGGCCGTTCTCGAGGTGGTCGAGCGCAAGGCCGCAGGCAAGAACATCGAGCCGCCCGAGGACGTCGAGACCGAGTCCGCCGACGACCTGCTGGCCGCCCTCGAGGCGAGCCTGGCCAAGCCTGATGCCGCGCTCGCTGTGGACCGGCTCGCTCGGCTTCGGCCTCGTCAACGTCCCCGTGGCGCTGTTCAGCGGCGTGCGCGACACCGACCTGCACTTCCGCCAACTCCACGCCAAGGACCACACGCCGGTCGAGATCCACCGCTTCTGCGCCGAGGAGGACGTCGAGGTCCCCTACGAGGAGATCGCCAGCGGCTACGAGACCGACGACGACGAGCTGGTGATCCTCACCGACGCCGAGCTGGCGACCGCCGCGCCGCGCAAGACGCGCACGATCGACATCGAGGCGTTCGTCGACCTCGCCGACGTCGACCCGATCTACTTCGACCACCCGTACGTGCTCGTGCCGGCGGGCGACTCCGAGGGCACGCTGCGCGCCTACCGGCTGCTGGTGGAGGTGATGGCGCGCACCGAGCGCGCCGCGCTCGGGCGCTTCGTGCTGCGCACCAAGGAGTACCTCGTCCTCATCCGCGCGCGCGACGACCGCCTGACGCTCACCACCCTGCGGTTCCACGACGAGGTCCGGCCGGCCAAGGACGTGCCGACGCCGACCAAGCGCGACAAGCCGGCCAAGAAGGAGGTCGACCAGGCTCGTCGCGCTGATCGAGGCGCTGGCCTGCCCGTGGGATCCGGCGCGCTACGAGGACCGCTTCCAGAAGCGCCTCCAGGAAGATCGTGCGGCGCAAGAAGCAAGGGCCAGACGGTCGAGGAGCCCGAGCGCGAGAAGGAGCCCGCGCCGGTCGCCCGACCTCATGGCCGCGCTCGAGCAGACGCTCGCCGAGATCAAGAGCGCGCTGATTTTTCGCCGGCTCGCCAGCCCGCGACCAGCTCGCGGGCCGCCCAGCGCTCGCGCTCCGTCGCGCTCGGCGTGCGGGAGCGCGGCTCGGCGACGAGGTCGACCGGGATCTCGGGGATCGCCGTCGGGGTCGTCCCAGACGCCGGCGGCGAGACCGGCGAGCGTGGCGGCGCCGAGCGCGGTCGAGTCCGCGCGGGCGGTGCGCTGGACGCGGACGCCGGCGAGGTCGGCGAGCCGCTGGACGGTCCAGTCCGAGCGCGAGAGGCCGCCGTCGACGCGCAGCGTCGTCGAGCGTCCGATCGCCTCGACCGCGTCGGCGACCTGGTGCACGATGCCGTCGACGACCGCGCGGGCGAGGTCGGCGCGGGTGGTGCCGAGGCTCGAGCCCGAGCAGGGCGCCGCGCGCGCCGGCGTCCCAGCTCGGGCTGCCGAAGCCCTGGAGCGCGGGGACGCAGACCGGCCCCGGCGCGCCGCTCGGCAGCAGCGCGTCGAGCTCGCGCGCCGGCGGCAGCGCGCCGATGCGCGCGAACCAGTCGACCGCCGCGGCGGCGGTCGGGATGAAGCCCTCGAGCGCGTAGCTGGTGGTCCGCCTCGCGGCGCCACGCGCACGACGCGAGGATGCCGTCCGGCGGGCGCGGCGCCGTCGGTGCCCGCCTGGGCGAGGACGAACGCGCCGGTGCCGAGCGTGACCTTCGCGGCGCCCGGGCTCCCAGCAGCGCAGCCCGAACAGCGACGCCTGCTGGTCGCCGGCCGCGGCGCGCACCGGGATTCCCTCGATCGCGGCGTCGATCGCGTCGGAGTCGACGATCGGCGGCATCAGCGCGCGCGGGATCCCGAACAGGTCGAGCAGCTCGTCGTCCCAGTCGTCGCCGCCGAGCGGGCACAGCAGCGAGCGGCCGGCGTTGCCGGCGTCGGTGACGTGGACGCCGGCCAGGCGGTGCAGCAGCCACGACGCGACGTCGCCGTAGGCCAGGTCGCCCGTCGCGGCCCGTGGTCGAGCACCCAGCGCAGCTTCGTCGCCGGGAACGTGGCGTCGAGCTCGAGCCCGGTGCGCTCGCGCACGACCCCTCGTGCTCGCGCAGCGCGGCGCAGGCGTCGTCGGTCCGGCGGTCCTGCCAGACGATCGCCGGGTGGACGGCCGCCGGTCGCGCGGTCCCAGACCACGAACGTCTCGGTCTGGTTGGCGATGCCGAGCGCGGCGACGTCGTCGGCCGGCGCCCGCCGCGTCCACGCGCCGTCGATCGCCTCGCCGCGCCGACTCGGCGAGCGCCTCGGGGTCCTGCTCGACCAGCCCGGGCGCGGGGAACGAGCACTCGACCGGCACCGAGGCCGCGCCGAGCTCGTGCAGCTCGGCGTCGAGGACGACGCAGCGCGTGCTCGACGTGCCCTGGTCGAGCCCGAGCGACGAGCGTCACCGCGCGGCCGCCGCGTCGCGGCGCTCGGCCAGCGCCGCGCGGTAGGCGGCGAGCGCGGCGTCGTCGTCGCGCTCCGCCTCGCCCGCGCGCGCGGCGGCCACGCGGCGCGCCAGGCCTCGATCTCCTCGCGGGTGCGCTCGGCGTCCCAGCCGAGCGCGCCGGCCATCAGCGCGGCGGCGGGCGCGGCGGCGGCGAGCCCGCGGTCGGGCGCGGTGAGCGCCAGCCGGGTGCGGCGCTCGAGCACGTCCTCGAGGTGGAGCGCGCCCTCGTGCGTGCACGCGTGCACGACCTCGGCGCGCAGGTGCCGCCGCCCTCGAGCGGCTCGCCGAGCTCGGGCCGGGCCTCGATCAGCGCGGCGAGCTCGCGTCCGCGGCCGTCGAGCAGCGGGACGTCGCGCGTCACCGAGGCGCCGCGTGCCCAGCGGGCCACCGCGTCGATCAGGTCGGCGGCCATCACGCGGTAGGTCGTGTACTTGCCGCCGGCGATCGTGGTCAGCCCGGGCGCCGGCGTCTCGACCACGTGCTTGCGGCTGATCCGCGTGGTGTCGCTGCGCGCCGCCTCGGCGACGAGCGGGCGCAGGCCGACGGTCACGCCGTGGACGTCGTCGCGCGTAGCGGCTCGGCCAGCAGCGCGTTCGTCCTCGCCAGCAGGTAGTCGACGTCGGCGCCGGTGGCGACCGGCCTGTCCGGGCCGCCCGCGCCACGGCGTGTCGGTGTCGCCGATCAGCCAGCCGCCCTGCCACGGGATCACGAACAGCACGCTCTTCTCCGTGCGCGCGAGGATGCCGGTCTCCATCGGCATGCGGTCGCGGGCCACGAAGACGTGGATGCCCTTCGACGGACGATCCGGCCGCGACGAGCGGCCGCCGGCCAGCTCGCGCAGCGGTCGGTCCACACGCCGACGGCGCCGGCGACGTGCCGCGCCCGGAGCAGCAGCGCCTCGCCGGTCTCCTCGTCGAGCGCCTCGACCTCGCCCGGGCCGCCGGAAGCCGGTGACCCGCACGCGGGTCGCGATCTGCGCGCCGTGGGCGGCGGCGGTGCGCGCGACGTCGACGACCATGCGCGCGTCGTCCTCCGGCGGCGTCGTAGAACTGCACGGCGCCGACGAGCGCGTCCGGCCGCAGCGCGGGCGCGACGGCGAGCGCGCCGCGCCGGCTCAGGTGGCGGTGGCGGGGCACCGAGCGCGCGCCGCCGATGTGTCGTAGAGGATCAGGCCGGCGCCGAGGTAGGCGCGCTCCCAGCCGCGACCGCGCAGCGGCCACAGGAACGGGACCGGCGCGACGAGGTGGGGCGCGAGCCGCGTGAGCAGCAGCTCGCGCTCGCGCAGCGCCTCGCGGACGAGCCCGAGGTCGCCCATCTCGAGGTAGCGCAGGCCGCCGTGGATGAGCTTGCTCGACGCGCTCGAGGTGCCCGGCGCCGAGGTCGCGCGCCTCGACGAGGGCGACCGCAGGCCGCGCGTGGCGGCGTCGAGCGCCGCGCCGGCGCCGGTGATGCCGCCGCCGACGATCAGCACGTCGAGGTCGCCCGACGTCGCCGCCTCGATCGCCCGCCGCCGGGCGGGTCGGCGTCTCAGGCGCCCCCCGTCGAGCGCGCGCCGTCGGCGCCGCCGATTGAACAGCGGCCGCAGCGCCTCGTACAGCGCCGGTGCGGCGGTGGAGGTCGTCGTAGACCTCGCGCAGCTCGGCGTCGGGCTGCACCGGCTCGTGCCGCGCGGCCGGCCATCGCGCGCGCCGCGTCGGCCACCGACGCGTGCAGGCCCGGCGCCGGCGGCGGCGAGCATCGCGGCGCCGCGGGCGGTGGTCTCGACGTCCTCGGGCCGGCACACCGGCAGCCCGGTGATGTGGGCGCGCAGCTCGAGCAGCAGGCGGCCCTTCGCGCCGCCGCCGACGCACACCACGTCGCTCGGCGCGTGGCCGGCGGCCGGCGATCGCCTCGATCACGTCGCGCAGCGCCAGCGCGTTGCCCTCGAGCAGCGCGCGCGCGAGGTGCGCGCGGCCGTGCGCGGCGGTCATCCCGAACCAGGCGGCGCGCGCGTCGGCGTTCCACTCCGGCGCCATCGCGCCGCCAGCGCCGGCAGCCAGGTGACGCCGCCGGCGCCCGGCGGCGCGCACTGCGGCGAGCGCGTTGAGCAGCTCGTAGACGTCGGCGCCGCTCTCCGTCGCCCGCGCCGCCTCGGGGCCGCCGAGCTCGTCGCGGAACCAGCGGTAGGCGCCGCCGGACAGCCAGCCGGGGTTCTCGAGCAGCCACGTGTCCGGGTCGGCGTGGGGATGGAGCTCGACGAGGCCGGTCGGGTCGAAGCGCGGGCTCGGCGACCACGGCGCACACCGGCTCGGCGGTGCCCATGACGTCGCACACCACGCCCGGCTCGACCACGCCCGCGCCGAGCGTCGCCGCCATCTCGTCGCCCGCCCCCAGCACCACGAGCGTCGCGCCGTCGAGCCCGGTCGCGTCGCGCAGCCAGGCGCGGATCGGCCCGAGCACGGCGTGGGCGCGGGCGCACCGCGCGGAGCCGCGCGAGGTCGACGCCGAACGCCGTCGCACGCCTCTCGCGACCACGCGCGGGCGCGCGGGTCGAGCAGCGCCCGTCGACGACGCGTTCGACGGATCGACGGCGAGCTCGCCCGACGCCTGCCACGCCACCCACGAGCCCGGCAGCGCGAACACCGCGGCCGCCTCGATAGGCGTCGGGCTCGTGCCGGGCGAGCCACGCGATCTTCGGCGCGACGTGGCCCGGGTCGAGGTTGCAGCCGGTCAGCTCGCGCAGCCGCTCGGGTCGGCTCGATCGCGCGCCGCGGCGCACTCCTCCCCCGCCCGCCGGTCGCACCAGATCAGCGCCGGCCGCAGCGGCGTGCCGTCCGCGCCGCGCGGCCACGAGGCCGTCGAGCTGGGAGCCGAACGACAGCGCCGCGATCTCGCGCCCGGCGGTCTGCCCGCGCACCTCGGCCAGCGTGCGCGACGAGCGCCGCCGTCCACTCGTCCGGGTCCTGCTCGGCCCAGCCGGCGCGCGGATAGCTGACAGCGCGTGCGGCTCGTAGCTCGTCGCGACCAGCGTCCCGTCGAGCTCGAGCGCCTGCGCGCAGGTGCCCTGCGAGCCGACGTCGACGCCGACGACGAGCGGCGCGCTCAGTCACCTCCTCGCCGGGCCCGCGCCGCAGAGCGTGAAGGTGAACGCGTCGGCGACGTGGTGCTCGCGCGAGACGAGCACGGCGACGCCGTCGGCGGTGCTGTCGACCTGGTCGATCGTGAGCAGCAGCGTGCCGAGCGGCACGCCGAGCCGCTCGGCGACCTCGCCGTCGGCGTTGCGCGGCGTGAGCTCGGCGACCCCGTGGTCGACGGCCAGGCCGCGCTCGGCCAGCGCGGCGTAGATCGAGCCCGCGCCGAGCCGGCCAGCTCCTCGGGCGGCGAGGTGCTCGATCCGGCACCAGTCGCTGACGTCGACGACGCGCCGGCCGTCGGCCGTCCGGACGCGGCGCAGCGAGCTCACCGGCGTGCCCGCCTCGACGCCGAGCGCCGCGGCGACGGCTGCGGGCGCGGGCACGGCGCCCGCGCTCTCCTCCACCGTGCCCGGCTGCATCCCGCTGCGCCGCGATCATCGAGGAGACGCCGAAGTTGCGCCCGAGGTCGTTCGGCAGCGCGGGCCGATGCGTGACGTAGGTGCCCGAGCCGTGCTTGCGGCTGACGAAGCCCGTCCTCCTCGAGCACGGTGATCGCCGCGCGCATCGACGAGCGCGAGACGGTCCGGCGGCCGCGCCAGCTCGGGCTCCGACGGCAGCCGCTCGCCCGGCCGCCACTCGCCGGCGAGGATGCGCGCGCGCAGCTCCTCGGCGAGGCTGTGGCGCAGCGAGCGGCGCGGTCTTCACGGCGCGACGACGACCTTGAGCGCCTCGCCGGCGCGGATGCGCGGGAACGCGTCGGGCGTCTCGTCGAGGCCGATGATGTCCGAGACCACGGAGCGGATGCCGCCCGCGTCGGAGGCCAGCATGTCGAGCGCCGCGACCTGGTCGCGGTGGCGCGAGGCGTACGAGCCGTGCACCTGCACCTCGCGGTAGTGGAGGACGTTCGAGGGGAACTGGATGTGCGTCGTGCCCTTCGGCAGGCCGCCGAAGAACAGGACGCGCCCGCGCGGGGCGGCCATCTCCATCGCCTCCTGCTGCGCGACGTCGCTCGAGCAGGCGACGATCACGACGTCGGCGCCGAAGCCGTCGGTCGCGCGCATGACCGCCGCGTTGCCGTCCTCCTCGCTCGGTGTCGACGTAGGCGATGCGCTCGTCGCCGAGGATGTCGCGCGCGAGCTCGAGCCGGTGCGCGGCGCGCTCGAGCATCAGCACCTGGCCGGCGCCCTGGAGCCGCGCGAGCGCGGCGTGGGCGGTGCCGACCGGGCCGGCGCCGATCACGACGACGCGTCGTCGAGCCCGATCGCGATGTCCTTGTGGCCGCAGATGACGTCGCGACAGCGGGTCGGCGAAGGTGGCGTGCGCGGGCGACAGGCCGTCGGGGATCCGGAACAGGTTCTTGAGCGCGATGTTGGGGATCGCGACGCGGTCGGCGTACGCGCCCGGGTGGTCGAAGCCCATCAGCTCGCCGTTGCAGGCACAGGTTCTCGGCGCCGCTGCGGCACAGGCGGCAGCGGCCGCACCAGAGCGTCGAGATGCAGTGCACGGCGTCGCCGATCGCGATGCCGCTGCCGCGACCTCCGCCTCCGCGCGCGGGCCGATCTCGATCACCTCGCCGGAGATCTCGTGGCCGAGCACCCAGGGCGCCTCGATCCGGCGGTCGCCGTTGTAGAAGGAGCGCACGTCGGTGCCGCAGATGCCGCACGCGAGCACGTGCAGGAGCACGCCGTCCTCGGGGCAGACGGCATCGGGCGCGGTGCCGATCGTCCATGCTTCCCGGCCCTTCCAGATCGCTGCGCGCACGCTGCCCCTCCTCCGTCCGATGGACCGGTGGTAGCGTACCAGTTGTCAGACAACTCGCCCGACGTCGGCAGTCAGGAGACCCGCATGTTCGAGTTCATCTTCATGCTCACGCGCGACGACGTGACCCTCGCGGACGCCCGCGAGGTCTACGCCTCGATCGCCGGCACCGGGCTCCGCCACGTCGGCTGCAAGGACGTCGGGCCTGCCCGCGCGACGAGCTCGCGGCGCTGATGGACGACATCCGCTCGCAACGGCCACACGACCTACCTCGAGGTCGTCTCCGAGACCGAGGAGGACGACGCTGCATCCGCCCGCGTGGCCGCCGAGATCCGCCCCGACTACCTGATCGGCGGCACCCTGATCGAGCCGGTGCAGGAGATCCTCGCGGGCACCGGCGTCAACTTCTTCCCGTACGTCGGCCAGATCGTCGGCCACCCGTGCCTGCTGCGCGGCTCGATCGACGAGATCGTCGACGACGCCGAGCGCGCCGCCGCGCTCGGCGTCGACGGCATCAACCTGCTCGCCTACCGCTACGACGGCGACGTCGAGGCGCTGGTGCGGGCCGTCGTCGGGGCCACCGACCTGCCGCTCATCTGCGCCGGCTCGGTCGACTCCGTCGCGCGCATCCGCGCGCTGGAGGCGTCGGCGTCTGGGCGCTTCACGATCGGCACCGCGGCGCTCGACGGCGTGCTCGTCGAGGGCGCGCCGCTGAGCGGGCAGCTCCCCGGCGGCGCTCGAGCGCCGCCGGCGCGACCCGGCCTAGGCCGGAGCGGTCGTTCCGCCGCTCGTCGTCACCCCCTCGTCGATCATCCGGCCGATCATGTCGAACTTCTTGCGGTCGGTCCGCTTGAGCGCAAAACGTATAGCCGAGCGACGATCGACCACGCCGATGACGGCGAACGGGGCGATCAGGTCGACGTAGCCGATCGTGCCGGCCAGCACGTCGATGTTCTTGAACAGCAGGTAGAGCGCGAACACCTGGCCGACGATGGCGATGATCTGAGCGAGCGACAACGACCCAGAAGGAGTCGGGGTGCTTGTGGCGCCGGTGCCAGACGATCACGGCCAGTGCGCACACGGTCTGGATGGCCATCAGCCACACCACGCCCTGCACGGCCATCATCGTGTAGATGCGGACGTAGGCGGTGTCGAACCGCGTCGGCGAAGCCGAAACCCGGAGCCGACGCCCCAGGCCAGCACGAGCGCCAGGGCGATCACCGTCTGGAACACGCTCGCCACGTGCGGCGACTTGTGCTTCGCGTGCGTCCTTCCCAGCGCCTTGGGCAGGATCGACTCCCGCCCCATCGCGTAGTAGTAGCGCATGGCCGCGTTGTGGAAGGCCATCGCGCACGCGAACGAGCCGGTGAGGATGAAGCACCTCCATCACGTGCACGAAGAACTGATTGCCGTACTCGCGCCATGGCGAGGAAGAACTGACCGGCCGGGTTCTGCGCGTCCTCGATGAGCGACGACGTCCGGGGTACGCGGAGACGAAGGCCAGCGACGTGATGACGTAGAGAATCCCCAGCGCCGACGACCGAGATCAGCGTCGCGCTGACGATGAGCCGCTTCGGGTCACGCGACTCCTCCGCGTAGTTGGGCACCGCCTCGAAGCCCACCCACGACCAGAAGGCCAGGAAGAGGCCGACCCCCGCGGCCAGGCCGACGCCCGGATCGGTCAGCTGGAACATGTTCAGGGCTTCCCACTGGATGCCGTCGGCCTCGCTGCCGCCCGACCCGAAGACCACGATATCCAAGATCGCGAGGATGATCAGCTCGCCGATCAGCGCGGTGCCGAGCACCTTCACGGACAGCTCGACGTCGAACCAGCACAACACGCTGATCAGCAAGGCGGCGCGCGACCGCGAACAGCACCCACGGCACCTCCCAGCCGAACCACGAGTTGAAGTTCGTCGACCGCGAAGTACGAGAAACCGCCCAGCAGCGAGACCTCGAACAGCGTGTAGGCGAGGGCGCCGCTGATGCCGGTCGCGAGCCTGAGCTCACGACCGAGGCCGTGCGAGATGAGCGTGTAGAAGCCGCCCGTCGCGCGGATCTTGCGCGCCATCGCGACGTAGCCGATCGAGAAGATCGTGAGGATGATCGTCGCGAACAGGAACGCGGCCGGCGTGTAGAGCCCGGTGCCGAAGCCGGTGGCGAACGGGACGTTGAACAGCATGGCGGAGATCGGGGCGGCGCCCGTCACCGCGATGAAGATCACGCCCATCAGGCCGATGGCGCCCGGGCTTGAGACGGTCGACGCCCGGAGTCGGCGACCAGACACCGACTCGACCATGCCCTCGTGGTGTGCCTCGACCCGCGTGTCCGGCTCGGTGGTTGACATCAGCTCCCCTCTCTCGACGTCCCTCGGGATCAAGTTGTCCGACGACTTCGTGTCATTCAACCATCTGCGGGTGCGATGTGGCAAGCGTCACAAGACATGCACGGCCGCTCCCACCGAACGTGCACGTACGACGATCCGCGCGCGGTCGGCGCGGAAGAGATCGTGCGAGCGCTCGAACGGCCGGCCGTCGGCGTCCCACGTCGTGCGCGCGACCGTCAGCAGCGGCGCCCCGCGCGCGCATGCCGAGCAGCCGCGCCTCGGCCGCGCCGGCGGCCACGACCTCGATCCGCTCCTCCGCCTCGCCGGGCTCCAGCCCGTACTCGGCCTGCAGCAGCTCGTACATCGAGCCGGCCAACGAGCGGTCCAGCAGGCCGGGGAAGCGGTCGGCCGGGAAGCTCGCGCGCTCGAGCGAGATCGGCTCGCCGTCGGCCAGCCGCACGCGCACGACCTCGAGCACGAGATTCGACGCTCGAGCGCCGGCCGCGGTCTCGGCGTCGGCCTCGACGCGTCGCCGTCGACAGCACCCGGGCGTCGGACTCGAAGCCCTGGCGGCGCAGGTAGTACGGGCAGGCCGGCGAGGCTCGTCAGGTCGCGCTCGACCTTGCGCTCGGCGACGAAGATCCCGCCGGCGCGCCCGCGCGCGCGCCGCACGACGCCGTTGCGCTCGAGGTCGGCCAGCGCGGCGCGGATCGTCGACGCGAGACGCCGAGCCGCTCCGCCAGGTCCCGCTCGGCCCCGAGCCGCTCGCCGGGCGCGCCGAGCTCGGCCAGCAGCCGGTCGCGCGCGGCGCGCGCGGTCGGCCCGAGCGAGACGGCCAGCGTTCACTACATCGCTTCCATCGCCATCAGCGACTCGGGCAGCACCTGCCCGCCGTCGACGACGATCGTCTGGCCGGTGATGTAGCCGGCCTCGTCGGTGGCGAGGAAGAGCGCCGCGTAGCCGATGTCCTCGACCTTGCCGAGCTTGCCTCTGCGGGATCGACGACTCCATCGCCTGCCGGTACTCCGGCCCGAGCTCGTCGAGCCCCTCGGTCTCGATGTTGCCGGGCATGACCGCGTTGATCGTGATCCCCTTGGGCGCGAGCTCGATCGCCGCCGTGCGCAGGAAGCCGAGCTGCGCCGCCTTGGTGGCGCCGTAGTGGCGACCAGCCCGGGTAGCCGGTGATCGGCCCGGTGATCGAGGAGGTGAGGATCACGCGCCCGTGGCCGCTCCGCTCCAGCGCCGGCATGCACGCCTTGACCGAGAGCATCGTGCCCTTGACGTTGGTCGCGAAGATCGCGTCGATGTCCTGCCTCGGTCATGTCCTCGAGCTTGACGTCGGGGAACACGCCGGCGTTCGCGCACAGGACGTCGATGCCGCCGAGGCGCTCGGCGGTCTCCGCCGCCATCCGCTCGCAGTCGGCGGCCACGGCCGACGTCCGCCTGCATGTAGGTCGCGCCGAGCTCCGCGCGCCGCCGCCTCGCCGGCCTCGGAGTCGCGGCCGGCGACCACGACCTTCGCGCCCGCGCCGCGAACACGCGCGCGATGCCCTTGCCGATGCCCTTGGTGCCGCCGGTGACGAGGACGGTGCGGCCGGTGAGCGGGGTGAACAAGCTGGGCCTCCTATCTGAGTCGAGAGATAACGCTCGGCGAGCTCGCAGGTGACCGTGGTGAAGCCGGCGCCGAGCTCGGCGGCCTCCGTGGCGAACGTGTGGTGCGAGCCGATCCAGGCGACGAGCAGGAGGCGGCGGAGCATCACGAAGGTGTCGAGCTCGGCCTCGTCGGCCGCGTCCAGCGGCGCCACCGACCGGTAGCCCTCCAGCCACGCCTCCCGCAGCTCGGGCACGCGCGGGTGCTCCTCCATGAACGACACGGTGGTCGCGAAGTCGTACATGAACCACGCGAAGCCGCTGTCGTCGAAGTCGATCACGCGCACGTGGCCGTCGTCGACCAGCAGGTTGGCGAGCCGGATGTCGGCGTGGACGAGGCCGAAGCGCTCCGCGCCCTGCCCGTAGGCGTCGCAGCCGCGACTCGATCGTCGCGGCGAGCCGCTCGAGCAGCGCCAGCTCCTCGGCGCCCATGCCGAGGCCGTCCTGCCAGAGGCCCCAGTAGCCCGCCGGGCCGAGCGTGTGCGCGAAGTCCCAGCCGGGCGGTCGAAGCCGGCGGGCGGGGTCCACGCGCGCGCGTGCGCGTGCATGCGGGCGGACACGGCGCCCAGCGTCCGGAACCCGTCGATCACTCGTCGCCCTCGGGGTCCGGCTCGGCGCCGGGCAGCCACTCCCACAGCACCACGTTGCGCGTGCCGACGTCCACGACGCGCTCGCCGCCGGGCGCGGCGACCGGCACGCAGGTGTCGACGGCGCCGTCCTCGCGCAGGGCGTCGACCCACTCAGCTCGCACTCGATCTGGTGCGGCGGTGCGGTAGCCGGGGCGGTGGACGCGCAGCGCGAAGTCCCCTTCTCCGGGTCCTCGACGCGGTAGGTGTGGTTCTCGGAGACGTTGCACAGCTCGGCCGTCGCCTCGGGCGACAGGCCGTAGCGCGTCAGTGCTTCCGTGGCCAGATCGTCGATGATCATCAGTCTCGTCCCGCGACGTCCTCCAGCACGCGGGTGATCTCCTCTCGTGCGCGGACGATATCCGGGGTCGAGCCGGCGAGATAGACGCGGCCGGCGGCGCCGATCATCGAGACGGTGACGAGCGTGAGCTCGGGCGCGACCCGCTCGGCCGCGTTGGCGGCGACGGCGGCGAACAGCGCCGGGGTCATCTCGACGACCAGCAGCGTCTGGCCGGGGAGCAGCATCGAGGCCTCGCGGTTGCGGTTGACGATCACCGCGTGCTGGTCGGTGACGTCCTCGATGACGTCGGTGTAGAGGACACGCGGGCGCAGCCCGTCCTCCGGCGTGGCGCCGATCCCGGCGAGGATCGCCTCGCCCGCCGCTCCACGTAGCGCCGGGTCGCGCGAGTGGACCTCGAGCACGCCGAACTGGCGCTCGACGAAGTGGATCCCGGGCTCGACCTCGGGCACGGCCTTGAGCGCGAGGTCGATGATCCGCTCGATCGCCAGCGCGGGCGCGACCTCGACGATCAGCGCGTGGTCGCCCTCGATCGGCGGGTAGCCGCGCGCCCGCAGCGGCGTGCCGAGGTACGCCGCGAACTGCCGGCCCAGGTCCGGGATCGGCAGGTAGACGCGGAGCTCGACCTCGCCGTCACGCTCAGGCGGCGGAGCCGTGAAGTGCTTCCCGAGCTCGTTGTGGGGTCGCGGGATGACGTGGACGGAGACCAGCTCGCCGACCGTCCCGGCGGTCTCCGCGCCGGCCTCGGTCGCCGCCTTGACCGCGCCGACGTCGCCCTTGACGACCACCGACACGAGGCCGTCGCCGACCTCCTCGCGCGAGATGATGGTCACGTTGGCCGCCTTCACCATCGCGTCGGCGGCGGCCAGCGCCGCCACGTAGCCCTTCGTCTCGATCATGCCGAGCGCTTCGCTCATGGCTGCTCCTCTCCTTGGTTCGTCGAGCGAACCGATGATCAACGCGTCGAGCGGCGGGTGCTCGGGGCTGAAGTAGCCCGAGGCCACCGATCCCGTGCCACCAGCACGCGCTCGCCGTCACCGCTCCCCAGGACGTCGAACGCGACCAGCGTCGCGCCGTCGTCGGTCTTGACCTCCAGCAGAGCGCCGTTGGGCAGCTCGTCGAGCCGCCTCGTCACCCATACGGATCCCGTCACCGTGCTCTCAGCATCAGCGCTCCCGTTCGATGTCGATGCCCAACGCCCGCGCCTTCTCCCGCGCCAGCGGGGTGAGGACGGCGCCCGGCCCGAGCACGAGCCGCCGCCGGCGTCGGCCGCCTGCTTGATCGTCCGCTCCGTCACCGCTCCGTGCGCGACGCGCACGACGCCGCCCGGCGCGTCGCGCCGCCGCAGCGTGAACCGCAGTCGCCCGTGCCGGATCGCTGTCGTCTCCGTGATCGAGCACCGTGCGCACGAACGCCGCGAGGTCGGCGTCGCTCTCGATGCGGACGGTCTCCGTGCGCGCCGAGCTCCGCCCGATCACCTCGCCCGGCGCGGCGGGCTGCGACCACGTCGACGGCCGGTGGACGGCGGCGACGGGCGGCGGCGGCACGGACGCCGGCATGCCCGTTGCCGTTGGCCGAGCGCCTCCTGCGAGCAGCTCGCGCACCAGCTCGCGCGCGTCCTCGCGATCGCTCATCCGACCGCCTCCAGCGCCTCGGTCGCCGCCTCGCGGCGCCGCGCGCACGTCGGACTCCTCGCCGGTGATGTACACGCGCCCGGTGGCGCCGATCATGCGGTAGTCGACGACCTTGATCCGCGCCGCCTTCTCGGCCTCGTTGACGGCCAGGATCGCGTACGAGGCGGGCTGCATCTCGAGCACGAACAGCGACTCGCCGGGCAGCGCCATCGAGCCGAGCTTGTTGCGGTTGATGAGGAAGGTGTGCTGGTGGTCGAGCCGCGAGACGAGCGTCGAGGCGAGGATCTTCGGCCGCGTCGCGTCCGCCGGCGACGCGCCGAGCGCCTCCAGCACCGCGGCGCTGGCCGACCGCACGGCGCGGTCGAGCGCGAGTGGAACTCCAGGTAGCCGAACTGGCGCTCGACCACGAGGATCCCCGGCTGCAGCTCCGTGTGCTTGATCGCGACGTCGGTCAGCGGCTCGATGTCGAGCCCGGGCGCGACCTCGATCACCGCCGCCGCCATCCCGGTGCGCGGCAGCCGGCCGCGGATCCAGGTGCCGAGGTAGCACATGGTCTGCGGCTGCAGCTGGTCGATGAAGATCGCCGATCGCAGCTCAGCCATAGACCAGCTCCCGCAGCTCGTCGAGGATCAGCGCCGCAGGTCGTCGCGGCGTGAGCCGCCGTTCTGCGGCCGGCCGCGCCACCGGCGCCGGCTCGGGCCGCGCCGCCCACGGCTCCAGGCCGGTGAAGTCGCCGAACGGCTCGTCGGTCGCGTACGCCACGCGCGTCCACTGCGTCAGGTGCCTCGGCTCAGGTTCTCGGTCAGGCTCGACCGCCCGAAGAACCCGGTGCCGACCGTCATCGTCGGCGCCAGGTTGGTGTCGAGCCCCGCCGAGCCGGTGCTGCCGGGCGCGTTGACGGCCACGCGCAGCACGCGCACGGCGGCGCCGTAGGCGAGGATCGTCTTCGGGTCGCGCGAGTGGATGACCGCCGAGTGGCCGGCGCCGCCGATCCGCAGCAGCGCGCGCGCCGCGTCGATCCCGCGCGCGGCGTCGGGCACGCGCACGAGCCCGAGCAGCGGGAACAGCTTCTCGAGCGCGAGCGGCTCCTCGGGCACGATCAGCGGGAACGGCGCGACCAGCACGCGCGTGCCCGCCGGCACGCGGATCTCGGCGGCCTCCGCCAGCGCGGCCGCGTCCTTGCCGGCCAGCGCGGTGTCGATCCGCCCCTCGGGGTAGAGCGCCGCGCGCGCGCGCGCGCCTCCTCCTCGTCGAGCACGTGCGCGCCGTTGCGCGCCAGCTCGCGCTCGAACGCGTCCGCCACGCGCTCCTCGACGATCGCGACCGACTCGTTCGTGCACAGGATCGAGTTGTCGAACGCCTTCGAGTCGGCCAGGCAGCGCGCGGCCGCGGCGACGTCGGCCGTGGCGTCGACCAGCGCGGGCACGTTGCCGGGCCCGACGCCGAGCGACGGGTTGCCCGAGCGGTAGGCGGCGCGCACGACGGCGGTGCCGCCGGTGGCGACGATCACGTCGACCCCGTCGTCGGTCATCAGCGCCTCGATCAGCGGGATCGTCGGCTCCTCGACGACCTGCAGGCAGCCGTCGGGCGCGCCCGCCGCGACCGCCGCCTCGGCCAGCACGTGGACGGCCTCGGCGCACACCTTGCGCGCCAGCGGGTGCGGCGAGACGACGACGGCGTTGCGCGTCATCAGCGCCAGCAGGACCTTGAAGTAGACGGTCGCGATCGGGTTCGTCGACGGCGTCAGCGCCAGCACGACGCCGGCCGGCCTCGGCACCGCGACGATCTTGGCCTCGGCGTCGACCTGGATCCCGACGAAGTCCTCGCCCGCGTAGCGCTCGACGACCCCGCGCGAGCACGCCTCGTTCTTGCGCCGCTTGTGCTCGGCCACGCCCATACCGGTCTCCTCGACCGCCATCACCGCGAACCTTTCGGCGTTCTGGTACGCCACCTCGGCCACCGCCTCGACCACGCGGCGCGTGCGCTCGCGGTCGTACTCCGCGAACGCCGTCGCCGCCCAGCGGGCGCGCTGGAGCATCATCCGGGCGCGCCCGCCCGAGTCGACGCCGGCTCACGCGCGCTCACGCCGCCACCTCGCGCGCACGTCGCCAGCGCCTGCCCGATCGCCACGCGGGCGCGGTCGAGCACCTCGTCGACCATGTCGGGGCCGAGCAGGATGCCGGCTTGAACTGCAGCACGCGCGGGTCGAGCGTCGAGAAGATCGCCCACACGCCGTTCTCGTACAGCCGCCGCATGACGAGCTTGGCGCCCTGCGGGTGGTCGAACTCGAGCCCCATCACCACGCCGTCCTGGCGGATGCCGACGAACCAGTCGGGATACAGCTCCTGGATCGCGCGCAGGCCGGCTCGGAAGCGGTCGGCGATGTAGTGGACCATCGAGCGCACCTCGGGCCGGCCGCAGATCTCGAGCACCTTCAGCGCCACGACGCAGCCGAGCTCGGCGCCGCCGCCGGTCGAGATGTGGCCGAAGCCGTCCTCCTTCAGCCAGGCGCTGCACTCCTCGCTCACCACGCAGCAGGCGATCGGGTACATGCCGCCGGTGATCCCCTTGCCGACGATCATGATGTCCGGCTCGATCCCGGCCTTGCCGACGCCCCACATCTCGCCGGTCCGCATCAGCCCGGTCTGGACCTCGTCGGCGATGTAGAGCGCGCCGTGGCGCTCGCACAGCCGCTTGACGGCCTGCAGGTAGCCGGGCTCCGGGAGCGGGAAGCCGTACGTGGCGGGGATCGTCTCGATCACCACGCCGGCCACGTCGCCGCCGCTTCAGCGCCTCCTCCATCGCCTCGAGGTCGTTGAACGGGACCTGCACGAACTCCTCCGGGCGGTCGGACAGGAAGAGCTGGCTGAAGCGCTCGTCGCCGGTCGCCACCGCGAGGCCGGTGTGCCCGTGGTAGCCCTTGCGGATCGAGACGATCTTGCGCCGCTGGCGCGTGTGGCGCGCGGTCTTGATCGCGATGTCGGTCGCCTCGCCGCCGCCCGAGCCGTAGATCACGCGCCTCATGTTCGGCGGGCAGGTCGCCACCAGCGCCTCGGCGAGCGCCGTGCGGGCGAGCGCCGGGAAGTGGTGGTTGCCGATGTCGAACCGGCCCATCGCCTGCTCGAGCGTCGCGATCAGCTCGGGGTTGCGGTGGCCGAGGTTGTAGGTGCCGCCGTTGAGGTGCAGGTCGATCAGCCGGCGGCCCGCCATGTCCCAGAAGCAGTAGCCCTCGCGGCGGTCGATGACGAGGTCGACGCCCGCGTCCTGCCAGAAGCGCGTCTTGTCCGGGTTCCAGAACTCCTCGGACTTGCGGAGGAAGTCCGCCTTGGACTCGTAGGAGAAGAAGCCGTACTCGTACACCCGCGCCTCGGCGGAACGTACCAGAAGCCAGACCAAATGCAACCAAACTTCATATTTGGTCTAGCGCTTCGAGCTCGGCCTCGAAGACGCGCGCGCCAGCACGAGCGCTCGGCGAGCGCGGTGGCCGCCGCCGGCTCGTCGGGACGCTCGATGGCGCGATCGATCGCGCGGACGAGGCCGCCAACGTCGGCGGCGGCGTACGTCTCGATCAGCCCGTCGGCGACGGCCGTCGAGGGCGTCGAGTCGCACGCCACGACCTTGGCCCCGCTCGCCGCCGCCTCGAACACGACGAGGCCGAACGTCTCGTGCGGCCCGGGATCGACGACGCAGGCGGCCTGCCGGTAGAGGGCGGCGAGCTCGTCGCGGTCGGACACGAACGAGCCGAAGTGGACCGACGGCCCGGCGCGCGCCGCCGAGCGTCCGCCGCGCCGGGCCGTCGCCGACGACCAGGACGTCGCGCTCGAGCGCGCACGCTGCCGCGAGCAGGTCCTCGATCCGCTTCTCGCGCGACAGCCGGCCGACGTACAGGAGGTGGCCGTCGCGCTCGGTCGGCTGCGGCCGGAACGCACGGTGGATGCCGAAGCGCAGCGGGATCGCGGCCCGGCGCCCGCTGTCGGGCTCGGGGTCGACCACGGACATCACGGCGTCGACCCGCCGGTAGGCGCGCCGGTACACGCGCTTGAGCGCGGGCAGGTAGAGGTGGTCCGGGCCCGGGATGGCGGCCGCGTTCAGCGCCGGCGACGCGTGGTGCACCGCCACCACGCGCGCGCCCAGCCGATGCGCGAGCTGGGTCACGCCGTGCGGGCCCCAGAACGGATCGTGCAGGAGCACGTAGTCCGGCCGCAGGCTGCGCAGCGTGTCCTTCAGCGCGCCGACGCCGAGCGGCAGCCGGTACCCGTTCGACGCGGCCAGCCGCAGCGAGCGGACCTCGTGGCGGCCGCCCTCGTGCCGCTCGTGCCGGCCGGGCACGATCACGTGGTGCTCGAAGGCGCCACCGGTCGCGGCGTAGCGGGCCTTCTCGTGCAGGTAGGTGCGGATCCCGCCGCTGCGCTCGCCGTAGAACATGGCGACGTCGGCGACGATCGGGCGGGTCCGGGTCATAGGACCGAGGCGATGATGTCGCCGACGCGCCGGCCGAAGAAGAAGTGGCCCGCGCGCGGCTCCAGGTGGGTGGCGCATGCAGGCAACGACGCGGCGAGCTCGAGCGCATGCCGCGCCGGCACGAGCCGGTCGCGCACGCCGTGCCAGAGCACGACCGGCACGGTGACCTCGGCGGGGTCGAAGCCCCACGGACGCCGGCACACCTCGTAGTCCTCGACCATGTTGCGGGGAGCGGTGGCCGCCCGCGCGTGGAGCACCCGCAGCGCCGCGTCGTAGGTCAGCGGGCCTGCGACGGGCAGCCGGAAGCCCGCCGCCGGGACGCGGTAGCGCAGCGACCGCGGCCGCGGCGGCACGAGCGGGCTGGCGAGGGCGCAGCCGGCCACCCGGCCCGCCAGCCCCCAGGCAGTGGCGAGCGCGAACGGCGCCCCCGCCGACACGCCGATCACCGAGAAGCGCGTCCAGCCGAGCGCGTCGGCGAGGTCGCGCACGTCGCTCGCGTAGCCGGCGACCGTCCGGCCCGGGCAGTGGTCCGAGCCGCCGAAGCCGGGCCGGTTGAGCGCCACGTAGCGGATGCCGAGGGCGGACACGGCGGCATCCAGCGCCGCGGTGCGCCAGCGCGGCGATCCGATCGCGCCGTGCATGTAGACGACCGGGAACGCGTCGGCGCGGCCGATCGCCTGGTAGGTCAGCCGGCGTCCGTCGCCCAGCCGGACGGCGTCCATGTTGGTGCAGGCCGCCATGAAATCCCTGCAAAGAGGCTAGATCAGCGAAGGGCTCGGCATGTCACGGAACGGTGATCGGGGCGCGCGAACTTCAACTGCGGCATTGAGGGAGGTGGCCGAACGGTGCATTTCTCCCCAAATGCGCGCCGTCCGACGATTCGTGGGGAGATGCACCGTTCGCCTCGCCACCTCCCTACCCAGCCGCAGTCACGCGCTGCCACGGCTCCGCGAGCAGCCGCTCGACGGCCGCCACGAACTCGTCCGGCCGGTCGAGCTGGGGCACGTGGCCGGCGCCGGCGATGACCTCGGCGGGCGCGCCCGGCACCAGCGCTCGCAGGTCCTCGAGGCCGCTGACCGGGAACAGGTGATCGCGCTCGCCCCACAGGAAGCCGACCGGTACCGGAAGCGCGGCCAGCCGCGGCCGGAGGTCGGCCGCCGCCACGGCCGCGATGGCCGCGCGCGACCCGCTTCGGCTCCGCGCGAGGCAGCGATCGATCGCCCGCGCCTCCTCGGCGGAGGCGGCCGCGGGGTCGGTCGACGATGGCCGCAGCAGGAGCACGCGCCGGGCCGCCGGCGCTGCCGAGCCAGCGGCGGCGCCGACACGCCGGCGGGCGGCGACGACTGTGGCGCTCACGCGGCCGGCGATCGCCGGGATCGGAGCGCGGTGCGGCGCGAGTCCGGCCGGCGCCGCCAGGATCAGGCGCCGCACGAGGTCCGGCCGCCGCTCGGCCAGCACGATCGCCACGGCGCCGCCGAGCGAGTTGCCGAGCAGGTCGACGGCGCCGGCAGCGCGGCGAGCGCATCGGTGAGCGTGTCGGCGACCTCCTCGAGAACGAACCCGCGGCCGATCGGCGGCGAGCCGCCGAAGCCCGGCATGTCCGGCGTGGCGACCAGGTGGCGCTCCGCGAGCCCGGGCACGACGTGCCGCCAGATCGAGCGGCTGGTGGCGACGCCGTGGACGAGCACGAGCGGCGGGCCGTCGCCGTTGACGTCCATGGCGATCACGAGCGCAAGTTACCCTCCCCGGCGTGGTGAGCGACGATCGCGTTCGCGCGCTGCGCTCGCGCGCCCTCGGCGTGCTGAACGCGAACTGGCGGGAGGGCACGCACCCGGACGGGACCGAGTACGCGTTCACGTGCCCGTCGCCGCCGAAGTACCGCCACCAGTGGTACTGGGACTCGTGCTTCCACGCGATCGCGTGGCGGCACTTCGACCCCGCCCGCGCACGCGACGAGCTGCGCACGCTGCTGCGCAGCGGCCGGCTCGACGGCTTCATCCCGCACACGGTGTTCTGGCACGACGCCGCGGGCTGGCGGCGGGCGCCGTTCTACGCGACGCACTCGCTGCGCGGGGATCGCGGCACCGCCCACATCCAGACGCCGATGATCGCGCTGGCCTGGGAGATCGTCGCCGGCGCCTCGAAGGACGAGCCGGGCTTCGCCACCGAAGCGCTCGACGCGCTGCGGCTGCACTACGACTGGCTCGACAGCCACCGCGATCCGGACGGCGACGGCCTGATCTCGATCATCCACCCCGACGAGTCCGGGCTCGACGACTCGCCCAAGTACGACGAGGTGTTCGGCTGGATGAGCCACTACCTGCCGGGCTACATCTGGCTCGTCGAGCGGTCGCGGCGGCTGGGCTACGACTCGCGGACGATCATCGAGCGCTACGACGAGCACGTGGAGGACGTGCTGGTGAACACCCTGTACGCGCTGTCGCTGCGGGCGCTGGCGCGGCTGAGCGGCGACGCCGAGTACCGCGAGCGGGCCGAGCGCACCGAGCGGTCGTTGATCGAGGCCTGCTGGGACGAGGAGCGCGGCCTGTTCTGGGACCTCGCCGGTCGCGACCACCGGCCGCTGCGGACCTCGACGTGGTCTTCGCTGGCCCCGCTCGCCCTGCCGTCGCTGCCCGAGGAGATCGGGCGGCGCCTGATCGAGGAGCACCTGCTCGACCCCCGCCGCTACGCGGCCCGCTTCGGGATCCCCTCGGTGGCCATGGACGAGCCGGCGTTCCGCGCCGGCTGGCACCTGTTCCGCTGCTGGCGCGGGCCGTCGTGGGTGTGCACGGCGTGGCTGCTGATCCCCGCCATGCGCCGCGCTCGGCTACGAGGCGGAGGCCGACCGCGTGCTCGCGAGCTACGTCGCGCTCGCCGAGCGCCACGGCTTCCGCGAGTACTACAACCCGCTCAACGGCGAGGGGCTGGCGGCGCGCCACTTCGGGTGGTCGACGCTGCTGGTCGACCTGCTGCCCGTGCCCGACGGGCCCGCGGAGACGTGGGGCGACCTGCCCGCCGAGCCCTCGCTGCTGGGCGAGGCATGGGCGATGACGCGCGAGGCGGCGAGCGCGCTCACCGCGCCGCTGCTGCGGCGCTGACGGATCGCTTGACGCTTGCGCGTGCAACGACTAGCTTCCGCGCCGCATGTCGGGCGAGGGGCCGGTGAGCCACATCAGTCAGGCCTACCCCGACCGCGTCGAGGTGCGCGGCCGCGACCTGACCTCCGAGCTGATGGGATCGGTGACCTTCACCGAGTTCTTCCATCTCCTGCTCACCGGCCACGAGCCGACCGACGACCAGCGCTACTTCCTCGACGTGCTGCTGGTCGCCATCGCCGAGCACGGGATGATGCCCACCAACGTGGCGGCGCGGATGACGCTGGCCGCCGACCCCGGACTCGCTCCAGGGCGCCGTGGCGGCGGGCATCCTCGGCGCCGGGCCCGTCCTCCTCGGCACCGCCGAGGAGTGCGCGCGGCTGCTCGAGCAAGCCGACCCCGTCGCCGAGCTACGCGCGATCCGCGCCGCCGGCGGCAAGGCCCCCGGCTTCGGCCATCCCGTGCACAAGCCGCTCGACCCGCGCGCCGAGCGGATCCTCGAGCTGGCCGACGAGCGCGGCGTGAGCGGCCAGCAACGTCGCGATGGCGCGCAAGCTCCGCGACGCGGTCGCCGAGGAGTGGGGCCGGCCGCTGACCATGAACGTGGCGATGCCGATCGCCGCCGTCATGCTCGACCTCGGGTTCCCGGCGTCCGCGGTCAAGGCGGTCCCGATCCTCGCCCGCACCGCGAGCCTGCTCGCCCATCTGGCCGAGGAGCGCGAGCAGCCGCTCGGCCTGCACATGGGCGCCGCGGCGGAGCACTCGATCGAGTACGAGCGATGAGCGACGCCGACGCGTACCGCGAGCAGATCGCCTACCTGCTCGAGCGCTCGCCCTTCTACCGCGAGAAGCTGGCCGGCCACGACGCCGGCGGGCTCGAGGACATCGGCCGGCTGCCGCTCACGGACAAGCGCGAGATGCGCGCCAGCGTCACGCCGGAGAACCCGATCGGCGCCCACCTGTGCGCCGAGCCGCACGAGATCGTCCGCATCTACTCGACCAGCGGCACGACCGGCACGCCGAGCTACATCCCGCTCACCGCGGGCGACCTCGACAACTGGGTGACCGGCTCGGCGCGCAGCTACGCCGCCTCCGGCATCGAGAAGGGCCAGCGGATCGTCAGCACCTACAACGCCGGGCCGTTCGTGGCCGGCGCGGCGCTGGCCGCCTTCGACCGGCTCGGCCTGACCCACATCCCGGTCGGCACCGGCAACACCGACCGCCTGCATCAAGGCGGTCGAGCTGCTGAGGCCGGAGGCCGTGGTGATGACGCCGTCGTACGCGGCCTACCTCGTGGAGCGCGACTTCGACCGCTCGAGCGTCGAGCGCGTCCTCGTCGCCGGCGAGCCGGGCGGGGGCGAGCCGGAGTTCCGCGCCAAGCTCGAGGCCGGCTGGGGCGCGCGCGTCACCGAGGCGATGGGGATCGGCGACATCGGCGTCTCGCTGTGGGGCGAGTGCGAGCAGCAGGACGGGATGCACCTCGGCGCCCACGGCTTCGTCCACCCCGAGCTGATCGATCCCGAGACCGAGCAGGCGCTGCCGATGGAGGACGGCGCCACCGGCGAGCTCGTGCTGACTCACCTCAAGCACCGCGCCGCGCCGCTGCTGCGCTTCCGCACGCGCGACCACGTCGTCGTGCGCACCACCGCGTGCCCGTGCGGCCGCAGCGGCCTGCGAATCCGCTGCCTCGGCCGCACCGACGACATGCTGATCGTGCGCGGCGTCAACGTCTTCCCCTCCGCCGTCCGCGAGGTGGTCTCGGCCTTCACGCCCGATGTCAGCGGCCACATCCTCGTCAGGCCGGAGAACGGCCGGCGTGAAGCAGGAGCCGCCGCTGCCGGTGAGCGTCGAGCTGGCGCAGGACGCGCAGGCCGACGCCACACTCGCCGAGTCGATCCGCGAGCGGCTTCGTAGCGTGCTCGTGGTGCAGACACGCGTCGAGCTGGTCCCGTGGGGCACGCTCCAGCGCAGCGAATACAAATCGAAACTAGTTGAGCGATGAGGAAACTTCAGACTCAGGGCGTCCACCACATCACGATCGTGGGGGCGAACCGCCAGACCTCGATCGACTTCTGGGAGGGCCTGCTCGGCATGCCCTTCGTGTTCGAACAGCCGAACCTCGACAACGCGTCCGAGAGCCACCTCTACTTCGATCCCGGCGACGGACGCCTGATCACGATCTTCACCAACGAGGATCGAACGCCCGACCCGACGCGCACGGCCACCGACCCTGGCTGCGTGCACCACGTCGCGTTCTCGATCTCGCAGGCCACGTTCGCCCAGACGGTCGAGCGGCTCGACGAGCGCGGGATCAAGCACAGCGGCGTCAAGGACCGCGGGTTCATGGACTCGATCTACTTCGAGGATCCGCTCGGCCTGCTGATCGAGCTCGCGTCCTACCGCTTCGAGCCGCCGTTCGGCTGGACGCACGGCGACGTCCTGCTCGAAGCCCACAAGCTGCGCGTCGAGCGCGGCGACCACCACATCGACCGCGTCCATGTCGCCGACGCGCTCGAGCTGCTCGTCGAACGGTCGCGGGAGTCGCTCTCGGACGACCGGTCACCAAGGGACCCCTACCGCTAGGAGGAGCGCATGGCAGCCAACACGCTCAACATCCTCACCCCGAGCGTCAACAACTTGACGGTGCGGATCTTCGTGCGAGCGGCGGGGCTCGACTTCGAGGAGGTCGACGTCTGGGGCAAGACCACCGAGCCCGAGTACCTCGCGAAGTACCCGGCCCACCTGACGCCGATGCTGGAGACGGAAGGACTGCCGAAGGGAACCCTCGGCGAGAGCTGCGCGATCATGGCCTACCTGTGCAACAAGCACGGCCTCGAGCAGTTCTATCCGACCGATCCCGGGCGCCGCGCGATGGTCGACAACGCGATGTTCTACTTGATCGGGACCTTCTATCCGCTGCTGGCGCGCGCCACGTATCCGACGCTCGGCTTCCCGCAGTACGCCGGCGAGGTGGCGACCTCGGAGGCCGACGACGACATGAAGGCGAAGGCGGCCAAGGACGCCGAGACGGCGCTCGCCGAGCCGCTCGAGGTCTTCCACTCGTACTTCATGGACGGCCAGCGGTTCATCGGCGGCGACCACCCGTCGATCGCCGACATCCGGCTCGCGGCCACGCTCGAGTTCCTGCGCGCGATCGACTACCCGTTCCCGGACTGGGCCGAGGAGTACATGAGCGCGATGGAGTCGGCGCTCGGAGAGGCCTACTCGGAGCCGGCGGGCGACGTCCGCGGCTTCGTGGCCTCGGTCAAATCATGAGCGCGAGCGCTTGACGGCGTACATCGCCTGATCGGCGCGGCGCAGCACGCCGTCCACGTCGAGCTCGGCGTCCAGCTCCGCGACGCCGATGCTCGCGCGTGCCGTCACGGCGTGGCCCTCGATCAGCGCGGGGCGCTCGATGAACTCCTGGTCGAGCGCCGCCACGATCGCTTCCGCGCCCTCGGCGCCCGTCATCGGCAGCAGCACGGCGAACTCGTCGCCGCCGAGGCGCGCGATCACGTCGCTCTGGCGCAGCCGCCCGGTGAGGACGTCGGCGACGTGCTTGAGCAGCTCGTCGCCGCACTGGTGCCCGAGCGTGTCGTTGACCTCCTTGAAGCGGTCGAGGTCGACGAACAACACCGACGCCGTCCCGCCGTGGCGGCGCAGGAGGAGCAGCGACTGGGCGACCTCGCGCTCGAAGAAGCGGCGGTTGTAGAGGCCGGTGAGGTCGTCGCGGGTGGCGAGCCGGCTCAGCTCCGACTCGAGCCGCTTGCGCTCGGAGATGTCCAGAACCTGCGAGATGAAGTGCAGCGGCGCGCCGGCGGCGTCGCGCACGAGCGAGACCGACAGCAGCGCCCACACCACCTGGCCGTCCGGGCGCAGGTAGCGCTTCTCCATCTGGTAGCCCGCTCGCTCGCCGGAGAGCGTCTCCTGGAGCTGGGCGAGGTCGGATTCGAGGTCCTCGGGGTGCGTGATGTCCTGGAACGTCATGTCGTGGAGCTGCTCGCGCGAGTAGCCGACGATCTCGCACAGCGAGTCGTTGACGCGCAGCCAGCTGCCGTCGGACGCCACCAGCGCGATCCCGACCAGGGCGTCGTCGAACGCGGTGCGGAACTGCTCGTCGGCGATCTTGCGGTCCGAGATGTTGCGCGCCGCCGACTGGATCCCGGTGAACTGCCCGTCGTCGTCGCGCAGGGCGCGGCAGCGCGCCTCGACCCAGACCCAGTCGCCGGCGCTCGTCTGCATGCGCCGCTCGGCGATCTCCTCGTCGGCGCCGGCCGCGAGCGCGCTGCGCAGCGCGCGATGGGCGTCGTGGTCCTCCGGGTGCATGAACTCGAACACCGACCTACCGACCATCTCGTCGGGCGAGCGGCCATACACCCGGTCGGACGAGGGCGAGACATAGGTGTAGGCGCCCTCCACGTCCGAGCGCGACACGACGTCGCTGGCCTGCTCGGCCAGGTCGCGGTACTCGCGCGCGCTGTGCGCCAGGGCGCGCTCGGTCTGCTTGCGCTCGGTCATGTCGCGCGAGATCGCGAGGCCGCCGACGATCCGGCCGTCCTGCTCGATCGGCGCGACGTCGATGTCGTAGACCTTCGCGCCGTCGAGCGTCCGGTGCTCGAACCGCCGGCGCTCGCCGTTCAGCGCCGCCCTGTAGTGCTCCTCCAGCCGCCTGTAGGTCGCGTCGCCGGGGACCACCTCGGACAGGAGGCGGCCCTCGAGCTGCTCGGGCGTGTACCCGTGAGCCGCCAGCGCGCCGCCGGCGGCCAGCACGTAGCGCAGCTCGCTGTCGAAGACCAGGATGCTCGTCTCGGACAGCGAGCCGAGCACTGAGAACACCAGCTCAGCCGTCCGTCGTAGCTCCCCGTGGTCCCGACCCATCGTCGCCTACCGCACCCGACGCGCGGTCGGCTGACAATACAGGGGGTCCGGTCAGGGACCGCGATTGAGCGCCGCCGCCAGCTCGATCTGGCGCGCCTCGTCGCCCAGCGGCCACAGATAGACGCGCTCGCAGCCGGCTTCCGCGTAGCGAGACAGGAGCTCGGCGCAGAGCTCCGCCGGACCGACGCAGACCTGCGGGCGCAGCTCCTCGGGATCGCGCCGCAGGATCGGAGCCAGCACGTCGGCGAGCACGCGTTCGCTCTCGGCGCGGTCCTCGGTGATCCAGGTCCACATCGTCGCGAGCGCGTTCGGGAATCCGTCCCCGAGGGCGGCGCGACCGGCGGCGAAGCGCTCGGGCGTCGTGTTGTAGGCGGAGGCCAGCCAGCCGTCGGCCAGCCTCGCGACGCGTGCCAGCCCGGCTTTCGAGCCCCAGCTCCCGATCCAGATCGGGATCCGGCTCGGACGGGGCGCGAGCTCGTCGCCGTCGAGCAGCGCGCGCAGCGCGGCAACCGCCTCGTCGAAGCGCGGCCAGCGCTCCTCGAACGGGATGCCGAGCATGCGGTAGTCGCGCTCGGAGGACCCCGGGCCGACGCCGGCGATCACGCGTCCCGCGGACAGCACGTCGAGCGCGGCCAGCGCCTTGGCGAGCGGCGCCGGCCCGCGCAGCGAGACGAGCGCGATCGTCGTGGCCAGGTCCATCTCCCCAGCGCGCCCGGCCACGCTCGCGAGCGCCGCGAGCCCGTCGAGCCACGGCGTCTGGAAGACCAGATGGTCGTTGGCGGACACGGCCGCAAAGCCGCACAGGCGGGCGGCGTCCACCGTCGCCTCGAGCCGCGGGAGCGAGAGCGGCTCGTCGCCGAACGGCATCAGCGGCAGGTGAACGCCGAGCTCCACCGGCCAATGCTTCCATGTTGGACTGTGACCGACGTAAAGGCCTGGCTCGACGACCGCGCCGAGGAGATGGCGGCGCTCGTCGAGGAGCTCGTGCGCATCCCCACCGAGAACCCGCCCGGCCGCGAGCGCGAGCGCTGTGCCGAGGCGCTGTGCGTGGCGATGGAGCGGCTCGGCTTCTCGCCCGAGCTGCTCGCGGACGCGGCCGTCGTGCGCGGCGGCGCCGGCGGCGGGCCCGAGATCGTCTACTACCACGGGCACTTCGACGTCGTGCCCGCGCAGAGCCCGGCGCAGTTCGAGCCGCGGCGCGGCGATGGCCGGATCGTCGGGCGCGGCACCGCGGACATGAAGGGCGGCCTGGTCTCGATGCTGTACGGCGCCGCCGCCGCGAGCGCGCTCGGGCTGCTCGACGGCCGCCGGGTCGTCTTCCACTTCGTCTGCGACGAGGAGACCGGCAGCACCGCGGGCTCGGGGCATCTGCGCGAGGCCGGGGGGATCGACCCCGAGGCGGTCGCGATGCTCACCGCCGAGCCGACCGGCGGCGTGATCTGGCACGCGTGCCGCGGCGCGATCACGCTGCGCGTGCTCGTTCGCGGGCGCGAGGCGCACGTCGGCTACGTGCACGAGGGCGACAACGCGTTCGAGCACATGATCCGGATCGCCGGGCCGCTGGCCGCGCTGTCGCACGAGCTGCTCGAGCAGCGCACGAGCTTCCCGGTCGAGAGCGAGGCGGCCGGCGGCTCGATGCTCGTCGTCGGCGGCCAGGCGGGATCCGGCGCCGGCTTCAACGCCGTGCCCGGCTCGGCGTGGTTCTCGATCGACCGCCGCTTCAACCCCGAGGAGGAGCTCGAGCAGGAGCTCGAGCGCCTGACCGGCATGATCGAGGCGGCGGCCGGCGGCGCCGAGGTCGAGATCGAGGTGCTCCAGAAGCAGCCGTCCGGGAGCACCGACCACGACCACCCGGCGGCACGGGCGCTGGCCGGCTGCGTCGAGGCGGTCGAGGGCGCCGCCCCGGCCTTCCGGCTCTGCCCCGGGGTGCTCGAGACGCGCTGGTACTCGCAGCTCGGGATCCCCGCCTTCGGCTACGGCGGCGGCCGCCTCGACGTCTCGCACGGGCCGCACGAGTACATCGACGAGGCCGCGATGCGCCGCTGCGCCGCCGTCTACGCGCTGTTCGCCGATACGGTCCGGTGATGGCCGGCGACGAGGAAGTGCTCGAGCTGGACGGGCGGCAGGTCCGGCTCACCAGTCCCGGCAAATTGCTGTTCCCGGAGCGTGGCGAGACCAAGCGCGACCTCGTCGGCTACTACCTGCGCGTGGCCGACCCGCTGCTGCGGACGATGGGCGGCCGCCCGGTGCTCATGCAGCGCTTCCCGCAGGGCGCGGGCGGTCCGTCGTTCTTCCAGAAGCGCGTCCCGAAGAACGCGCCGGAGTGGCTGGAGACGACGACCGTGATGACGGTCAACGGCACGCCCTCGAACGCGCTCGTCATCGCCGACCGCGCGCACGTCGCCTGGGCGGTCAACCTCGGCTGCCTCGGCTTCCACGTCTGGCCCTACCGCGCCGAGGACCCGCAGCACTGCGACGAGCTGCGCCTCGACCTCGACCCGCAGCCGGGCACCGACTTCTCCGACGTCCGCCGCGCGGCCGCCGAGGTCAAGTCGCTGCTCGACGAGCTGGGCGTCGCCGCCTACCCGAAGACCACCGGCAACCGGGGTCTGCACGTCTACGTCCGGCTCGAGCCGCGCTGGGACTCCTACGCCGTCCGCTCCGCCGCGGTGGCCGCCGCCCGCGAGCTCGAGCGCCGCAGCCCCGACGTGATCACCGCGGCGTGGTGGAAAGAGGAGCGCGGCGAGCGGATCTTCGTCGACTACAACCAGAACGCCCCGCACAAGACGGTCTTCGGCGCCTGGGGAGCGCGCGCCCGGACGGGCGGCCAGGTGTCGGCGCCGCTGCGCTGGGAGGAAGTGTTCGAGCTGCACCCGGACGAGCTGACACTGGCGACGGTGCCCGATCGGTTGGATCGGCTCGGCGACCCGTGGCAGGACATCGACGAGGCACCGCAATCGCTCGAGCCGCTGCTCGCGATGCACGAGCGCGACCGCGCGAACGGGCTACTCGACGCGCCGTGGCCGCCGGTCTACCCGAAGATGCCCGACGAGCCGCCGCGGGTCCAGCCCAGCCGCGCCCGCAAAGACCCTCCGTGACGGTCCTGCTCTACGGCGACACCGCCCGCAACCCCGCGCTGCGGCACGAGGTCTCAGCTCGGGTTCTTCGAGCTGCTGGAGGAGGGCATGGCGCCCGACGACGCCGAGCTCGAGAACGGCTACGACCTGTGAGCACCTGACCGGCATAAGCATTATGCTGGTCTGATCGACGAGCGCGACAAGCGACGAGTGGGTGAGCAGATCGAGCCCGGAGGGCGGCCGAAGGCCCCCGGGCGGCTCGAGCTGCTCCAGCGCTTCATCAACACGTACAACCACGACTTCCCGCCCGACTGGGATCGGATCGGGACGCCGGAGCGCGCGCAGGCGTGGCTCCAGCAGAAGCAGCTCCTGGCGCCGGGCGAGCGGGTCTCGGAGGCCGACGTGACCCGCCTCCGGAAGCTCCGCGAGGCGATCCGGGCGCTCGTGATCGCCAACCGCGGCGGCTGTCCGGACCCGGCGGCCGTGCACGTCATCCGCGCGGTTGCGGTCACGTCGCAGCTCGGCGTCGCCCTCGACGACAGCGGGCGGACCGGCCTCGCGCCCGCGAACGGCGGAGTCGCCGGCGCCGTGGCAACGCTCCTCGGCATCCTCCACGAGGCGCAGCTGACCGGCCACTGGTCCCGCCTGAAGGCCTGCCGTCAATGCGAGTACGCGTTCTTCGATCGCTCGAAGAACCGCTCGGCGGCCTGGTGCGACATGTCGATCTGCGGGAACCGGACGAAGAACCGGGCCTACTACCAGCGCCGCCGCGACTCGACGGGATGAGGCTCGCCGCCGCGGGCCTCGGCCTCGCCGCCATCCTGCCGCTCTTCCTGAGCGCGGGCGGCAGCGCGATGGAGAACCTGGTGCTGGCGGCGGCCTACGTGATCATGGCGCTGGGGCTGAACATCGTCGTCGGCTTCGCCGGGCTGCTCGACCTCGGGTACCTGGTGTTCTTCGCGATCGGCGCGCACGTCGCCGCGTACTTCGGATCCGCGTTCTGGGGTCTGCACTTCAACTTCCTGATCATCCTCGTGCTGGCGATCGTCGCGACCACGACGGCCGGCATGCTGATCGGCGTGCCGACGCTGCGCCTGCACGGCGCCTACATCGGCATCGTCACGCTCGCGTTCGGCGAGATCATCCGCCAGATCGTCGCCAACGGCCGCGACATCGAGCTCTTCGGCGGCTCGCTCACCGGCGGCCCGCAGGGCATCTCCGCGATCGACAAGATCGACCTGCCGTTCCTCGAGCGCTTCGGCGTGCTGGACCTGCGCCCCTGGTACTGGTTCGCGCTCACGCTGGTCGTCCTGATGGTGTTCGTCAACTTCCGGCTGCGCGACTCGCGCGTGGGCCGGGCGTGGATCGCGATGCGCGAGGACGAGGACGCGGCGGCGAGCGCGGGCGTTCCGATCGTGCGCACGAAGCTGCTCGCCTACGGAGTGGGAGCCGCGCTGGGCGGGATGTCCGGCGCCTTCCTCGCCTCGTACCTGAGCACCGTCAACCCGAACCAGTTCACGTTCTCGTTCTCGATCTTCATCCTCGCCATGGTCGTGCTCGGCGGGCTGGGCTCGATCTGGGGCGTCGTCGCCGGCGCGATCATCCTGTCGGCGATCAACAACTACCTGCTGCCGAACGTCCTCTACGACGTCCCCTCCACGATCGGCCTCGACTTCGACCTCTCCCAGGTCGCGTCCGGCATCTACGGCTTCCTGCTCGTGATCATGATGCTGCTGCGGCCGGCCGGGCTCGCGCTGCCCGCGCGCGGGCTCGGCTCGTAGCATCCCCGTCGTGACCGAGCGCATCGCCTTCGTCCGAGCGCCGAGCTCGCGGATGGGCGACGGCATCGTCACCCACCTCGAGCGCACCGCGGCCGACCCCGCGCTGGCGGCCGAGCAGCACGCGCGCTACGTCGAGGCGCTGACCGGGGCGGGCTGGGCGATCCGCGAGGCGCCGGCCGCCGACGACCTGCCGGACTCGGCCTTCATCGAGGACACGCTGGTCGTGGCCGACGGCGTCGCGGTCCTGGCGCGGCCCGGCGCCGCCGAGCGGCGCCCCGAGGTCGCGGGCGCCGAGCAGGCGATCCGCGGGCTCGGGCTCGAGGTCGCGCGGATCGAGGCGCCGGGCACGCTCGACGGCGGCGACGTCCTCCAGATCGGCGACACGGTCTACGTCGGCCGCGGCGGGCGCACGAACGGCGAGGGCATCCGCCAGCTGCGCGCCCACCTCCCCCACCGCACCGTCGTGCCGGTCCCGCTCGGCGCCGTGCTGCACCTCAAGTCGGCCGTCACCGCGCTGCCCGACGGCACGATCGTCTGCGCCGACCCTTCGGTCCTCGACACCTCGCCGCTGCCGCGCGTGCGCGCCGTCCCCGAGCAGGGCGGCGCGCACGTCGTGCTGCTCGGCGAGGGCCGGGTGCTGATGGCCGCCTCCGCGCCGCGCACGGCCGAGCTCTACGACGACTGGGGCTTCGACGTGGTGGTCGTCGACATCGGCGAGTTCGAGCGGATGGAGGGCTGCGTGACGTGCCTGTCGGTGCTCGTCACAGACCCGCCTGAACCGCCCTCGCGAGCTCCTGATACTGGGGAAAGAGGCGTCCCCGGCTGAGGTCCGAGGGCCGCGGGACGACATCAGGTTCCTGCACGATCTCCGATTCGGCGAACTGCTCGCGGGTGAGATCGACCTCCTGGCCGTCGGGCAGTCGGTTCCAGTAGTACAGGCAGCTCGCCACCGAGCAGCTCTTGCACGATCAGCGCGGTGACGGCGCACTGACCCCGCGCGGGAGCCTCGGGCGACCATTCCGGAAGCGACACCGGATCGCACGACGCCTCCGACCAGCTCGACCGGATCACGCGCTCGATCTCCGCGAACGACGGGGACACCACCTCAATGCTAGGCCGGCGCGTAGCTGAGGTTCAGCACGCCGGTCTTGAAGGTCTGCGAGCTCACGAGCTCGAGCGGGACGCTCGCCTCGTCGGGCGGGAAGAGGCGAGCCAGGCCGTCGCCGACCACGATCGGGTGCACGAGCAGGTTGAGCTCGTCGAGCAGGCCCTCGCGCAGCAGCCAGCGGACGGTGGTGGCGCTGCCGGACATGCTGATGTCGCCGCCCTCCTGGGCCTTGATGTCGGTCAGCTTCTGCCCCACGTCGCCGCTGACGACCTCCGAGTTCTGCCACTCCGCCGCGTCCAGGCTGCCCGAGAGCACGTACTTCTTCATCCCGTTCATGACGTCGCCGAACGGCTCGCCGGCATGCTCGGGCCAGTACGCGGCCCACTCCTCGTAGAGCACGCGGCCCATCAGCATCGCGTCGGTGGTGGCGAAGCCGGCGGCGACCGCGGCCCCCATCTCCTCGTCGAAGTACGGGAAGTGCCACTTGTCGGGCGCCTCGACGACGCCGTCGAGGGAGATGAAGAAGTTCGACTTGATCTTGCGCACTGGAGACCTCCTGGGTTGGTCGCTCACGAAAGCAGGGCGTCCATCTGGCCGACCGACTGCGGGAACACCTCGAACGCGCCGCCACGCTCGAGCTGCTCCATCCGCTCGCGCGACGCGAAGATGAAGCGCAGCTCCATCCGGGTGCCGCCGTCCTGGTCGGTGAGGCGCATCTGCACCGCCGTGGTCGGCATCTCGACGTTCGGTGTCCCGTCGCGGCTGGCGAATCCGTCGGTGAACTCGAGCGAGCTGGGCGGGTCGACCGCCGTCACGCGCCACCAGCCGCGCGACTTCTCGCCCTGTGGCCCGGTCATGACGTAGGTGACCTCGCCGCCGGGAGCCAGGTCGTGCTTCTGCACGGTCGCCGGGTAGCTCGGCGGCCCCCACCAGTGCTCGAGCTGCCGCGGGTCGGCCCACAGCTGCCACACGCGCTCGACCGGGGCAGCGAACTCGGCCACCAGGACGAGGCTGAGGTTGTCGTAGTCCTTCACGACGCTGACGAGGCTCATCCGAGCAGATCCGCCATCCGGTCCACGCGTCCGCGCCAGGCCGCCTCCAGCTCGTCGAGCACGCGCCGCGCGTGGCCGACGGCGTCGCCGTCGGTGCGCACGAGCTGCTCCCGCCCCCGGCGCTCCTTGGTGACCAGGCCGGCCCGCTCCAGCACCGTGACGTGCTTCTGCACCGCGGCGAAGCTCATCGGGTAGACGTCGGCGAGTCGCGACACCGAAGGCTCGTCGCCTGCGCAGCGTCGCAGGATGTCCCGGCGAGTGGTGTCGGCCAGCGCGTGGAACAGGCGGTCCACTTCCTCGTCATCTACAACCATTCGGTTGTAGGTTAGACCACCTTCGCTGGGATCATGACCCGGATGGGCAGGGACCTCGGACGCGATGGCCGTGAGGCGCTTGCAGCGGGCAATTGGGAGACGGCGCGTGCGTGCTTCGAGCAGGCTTGCGAGCTCGACGCGAGCGCCGAGGTCCTCGACGGCCTGAGCCAGGCCGTCCATTTCCAAGGCGATCACGTCCGGGCGATCGAGCTGAAGGAGCGTGCGTTCGGCGCCTACCGGCGTCGCGGCAAGCGGGTGGAGGCCGCGGAGCTTGCGCGCTGGCTGGCGTTCCTGCACGGAGCCGTCCACGGCAACATGTCCGCGGCCAACGGGTGGATGGCGCGGGCCGAGCGCCTGCTCGAAGGGGTGGAGGAGGGGCCGGCGCACGGCTGGCTGACCCTCGACAGGGCGCCGTGGACCTCCGACGCGGCAGAGCGCGAGCGGCTCGCCCTCGCGGCGCTGGCGATCGCCAGGCGGTTCGGGGACGGGGACCTCGAGTTCAGTGCCCTCGCCCTGCTGGGTCATGCCTACGTGGCGTCCGGGCGCGTGGCCGAGGGCATGACGCTGCTCGACGAGACGATGGCAGCCGTCTCGGGCGGCGAGGTCTCCGGCATCGCTCCGATCGGCGAGATCTGCTGCCGCCTGCTGAGCGCCTGCGAGCACGCCACGGACGTGCGGCGCGCCGAGCAATGGCTGGCGGTCGTCGGCCGCTCCGTCGCCTGGACCGATTTCGTGCCGCCGACCTGCCGGCTGCACTACGGCGGGATCCTGATCGCGATCGGCCGCTGGGCCGAGGCGGAGGAGGAGCTGCTCGGCGCGCTCCGGGCGTTCGAGAGCGGCTACCGCGCGGAGCGCTCGTCGCCCCTGGTCCGGCTCGCCGAGCTTCGCGTGCGACAGGGGCGGTTCGAGGAGGCCGAGCGGCTGCTCGAGGACCACGAGTGGCACCCGGTCGCGAGGCGCGTGCTGGCGACGGTCGCGTTGGGACGCGGCGACCTCGCGCTGGCCGAGGACCGTGCTCGCCTCTGCCTCGAGGGCGCGGCTCCATCCGATCCCGCTTGCGCGCCGCTGCTCGAGCTGCTGGTGGAGGTCCAGCTGGCGCGCGGCGATGACGACGCCGCGAAGGAGACGCTCGACCGGCTCACCGCGCTCGCCGCCGGCTCCCCGGCCGGCCGAACCGCCGCCTCCGCCGAGGTCGCGGCCGGCCGGCTGTGCGCGGCCGAGGGCGACGAGCGGGCGTACGCCCACCTCCAGGCGGCGCTCGAGCGATTCTCGGCGCTCGAGCTGCCGCTCGAGGCTGCGCGGGCACGACTCGAGCTTGCCGGGGTGGTGGCCGCGAAGGCCCCCGACGCAGCCCTCGCCGAGGCGCGTCTCGCGCTCGGGACGTTCGAGCGCCTCGGCGCGGTTCGCGATGCCGACCGCGCGGCCGGGCTGCTCCGGGAGCTGGGCGCCGCCGGGCGCGCCTGGCCCAGGCGCCGCGGAGCGCTGACCAAGCGGGAGACCGAGGTTCTGCGGCTCCTCGCGGAGGGATGCCCCAACGCCGAGATCGCCGAGCGCCTCTACATCAGCCGGCGGACCGCGGAGCACCACGTCGCGAGCATCCTCTCGAAGCTGGGGCTGCGCAGCCGCGCCGAAGCCGCCGCCTACGCGGCGCGTGACGCAAGACCGGTAGCGCGATAGGTAGTTCCACCGACGCTGGAGGCGTCGGCCGGAGACATCCTCTGACGCTCCGATGAGCTTTGCCTACAAGCTGCTGTACGCAGTCGGCTACACGCCCTGGGAGCACCCCGCTCGGCTTCAGGCCGTCAACGAGCATGTCGCCGCGCTGTTCGAACGTGAGGAACAAGGACGCCGGCCGCCCTACGGCCAGGCGCTCGACCTCGGCTGCGGAAGCGGCTACTGGGCGGTCGAGCTGGCGAGGCGCGGCTGGCAGGTCACCGGCGTGGACTTCGTCCCGAAGGCTCTGCGCCGCGCCCGCGAGCGGGCACGGGAGGCCGGCGTCGAGCTACAGCTCGTCGAGGGCGACGTGACGAAGCTCGAGACGAGCGGGGTCGGCTCGGGGTTCCGGCTCCTGCTGGACTTCTTCCTGTTCCACGACGAGCTGACGGACGAGCAGCGCGTGGCGATGGGTCGCGAGGTCACCGCGATCGCGGCGCCCGGCGCCACGCTGCTGACCACGGCTTGGGCTCCCGGGCGCCGGGGTCCGCTGCCCCGTGGCGCAAGCCGGGGCGACATCGAGGCCGCCTATCCGAGCTGGACGGTCATCGACGAGGAGCCCTTCGACGTGGTGACCGGCGTGCGTTTCTACAAGCACATCCGGAACGCCGACCCGCGCGTCTACCGGCTCCGGCGCGACTGAGCCGCGTCGAGTAGGAACTCCCGCAGGAGGGGGTCCACGAGCGCGGCAGGCCCGATGCCGATCGCGGCGAGAACCGCCACGGCGTCGGCCGCATGGAACGGAAAGTCGTAGCCATGATCGGGCCGGTCGCTGGCGCCCGCCCCGCGCGGGTCGTACGTGACCACGGTGGCGTGCGACTCGAGCGCCGCTACCTGATGCCCGACGACGCGCGCATCGACGATGTTCCAGGTCGGCAGGATGAGGATCGTCCGCTCGCCGCCGCCGTACGCGTACCAGGCGATCCGCGTTCCGTCGGCGCTCGTCGCGATGCCCTGCTCCCGGCGGCGAGGCGCGGCGATCACGGCAGGATCGTACGTGCTCATGCCGCGTGAGCTGCTCGCCGGAGAGCCGGCGTGACCTCACACGGCGCGCCGAGCTTGTGCACGAAGCGGTGGCGCGCCTCGTGGTAGCTGCGGTCCTCGCCGAAGAAGCACTCGTATGACTTCGCGAGCTCCTCGGCGCGGTAGGCCGAGAGCGGCTTGAGCTGCTCGTCGAAGCGCCGGGAGCGGCGCTTGGCCTCGAGCAGCGCGGGAAGGTACGAGCCGGCCGCCAGGTCGCGGGCGAGCGCGCGCACCTGGCCGCGGAAGCGCGGCACGTCCGCGCCGAACGCGTCGTCGATCAGCCCGATCTCGACCGCCCGGCGCGTGCCGATCGGCTCGAACGGCGCCGAGGTCAGCTCGTCGGTCAGCTCGTGGCCGATCCGGCGCGGCATCAGGTAGGTCCAGTACTCGGAGCCGTAGAGGCCGCCCATGTGCTGGTAGTACGGGTTGAGCACGACGTCCTCGCGGGCGAGCACGTAGTCGGCGGCCAGCGCGAACGGCACGCCGCCCGCCGCGGCGTCGCCGGCCAGCGCCGAGATCACGAGATGCGACTCGGTCTCGACGATCTCGCGCACGACGTCGTCGATCGCCTGGAGGTTCAGCCACGACTCCGTCGCCGGGTCGTCGGCCGCCTCGATCACGTTCAGGTGGATGCCGTTGGAGAAGAAGTCGCGGCCGCCCATCAGGACGATCGCCGCGGTCGGCCGCCGCGCGGCGGCGCGGTAGGCGGCGAGCAGCCGCCGGCACTGGTCGGTGCTCATGGCGCCGTTGTAGAAGTCGAAGCTCAGGTAGCCGACGCCGTCGCGCTCCTCGTACGCGATCTCGCTCCAGTTGCCCAGCTCGGGGACGTCGATCCGCAGCGCGTGCGCGGCGGGCAGCTTGAACCCGCCAGGACGCTTCAGGTGCGAGATCCAGACCGCGCCGTCCACCGTCGCACGGCAGATCGCGCCGTGGCGCTGGGCGACGATCTCGCCGGGCCGGCCGCGCAGCGTGCTCTCGCGGTGGGCGCCGAAGAGATGGAACGGCTCGCCGCGGATATCGTCGAGCACGCCCGGGTGGCCCTCGGCCGCGCGGATCCGCCGCAGGACGGTCTCGGTCGCGTCGCGCGTCCAGTCGATCGCCCGCTCGTCCTGGCCCAGCAGCGGCCGCGGGCGGCCGAAGACATCGGTGTGCGAGTAGTCGAGCGGCATCGGCGAGACGTCGCCGGCCGCCACGTCGCGGACCGCCTGCACGACGGCGTCGACCGCCGCGCGCCGCACCTCGTGGCGATACAGGCTGCTCTTGCCGGCCTCGCGCATCCGGAACGTGCGGCTCGCCCAGACGTCGCCGCCGTCGACCTCGGCCGTCGCCTCGAGCACCGTCACGCCCCAACGGTCCGCCCCGAGCTCGATCGCCCAGTCGAGCGACGACGGGCCGCGGTCGCCCATCGGGCCCGGGTGCACGATCAGGCAGCGGTGCCGGCTCGTGATCGACTCCGGGATGATCGCCTTCAGCATCGGGCAGACGATCAGCTCCGGGTGATGACGCGCGACCGCGGCCTCCATCTCGAGCGCCGTCGACACGACCGCCACGGAGATCTCGTGGCCGAGCTCGCTGAGGGCGATCTGGGTTCGCTGGCTGAGGCTGTTGTGGGCGGAGACGAGGAAGAGGATGCGCATTACGGGGAGGACGCGGGTCGAGCGCCGGGTATTCCTCTGAGGGCGCGGGGCCGCGCCGTGATACGCCGGTCTAGAACCGCAGCTGGCGTACGACCGGGACCGCGCCGGTGCCGCGCAGCACGAGGCTCGCCCTCAGTCGGCGCGTCTTTCCGAGCGCCCGCCGCACCCGCTTGGCGAACCGGAGCGTCAGCGCGGTCTCGCCGGCCCCGGCGAGCTCGCGGGTCGCGCGGGCGAGGACGGTGCTGCGCAGCCCGAGCCGGCGCTTCGCGGCCGCCGTCACGGTGAGCCGGATGTCGAGCTCGCACGCGGTGTTGCAGGTCGCGCGGACGCGCAGCCCGCGGCGGAGCGCGGCGCGCAGGGAGGACGGCTTCCGCAGCTCGAGCCCGAGCTGCGGCACGACCGCCGGCGCGGACGGCGACGGGCGCGGCGGAAGGTCGATCGGCAGCGGGCCGGGCTTCGGCTGGATCAGCCAGACGTGCTCGGGCGGCTCGGGGTCGACGTTGCCGGCGGCGTCGATCGCCCGCACCATGACCGAGTGCTCGCCCGGCGCGAGGTCGTCGTAGACGTGCGGCGACGTGCACGGCAGCCAGTCGCCGCCGTCGAGCCGGCACTCGAACCGCCCGCCCTGCGGCTCGTCGCTGGTGAACTCGAAGCGCGCCGACGTGCTCGTCGTGACGTCCGGCGGGACCGCCGTCATGTCGGTCTGCGGCGGCCGCAGGTCGCCGCCGCCGCCGTCGATCACCCACGCCCGCACGGCGGGCTCGGGATCCACGTTGCCGACATCGTCGATGGCGCGGACCTCGAACCGGTGGATGCCCTCGTCGAGGCCGGAGTACGACTCCGGCGAGCCGCAGGCGCTCCAGGCGCCGCCGTCGAGTCGGCACTCGAAGGTGGCCGGCCCCTCGTCGGCGGCGAACGTGAGCGTCGCGTCGGTGACGCTCACGATCCCCGGCGGGCCCGTGGAGATCGACGCGTCCGGCGGCACCGCGTCTGTGCGCCACGTGCGCGAGGCGGGCGTCGGGTCGGTGTTGCCGGCCGGGTCGACGGCGCGGACGCGCAGCGTGCGGGTGCCCTCGAACAGGAACAGCCGGTACGGCGTCGGGCATGGCTGCCACTCGGTCGACGTGTTGAACTGGCACTCGAAGGTCGAGCCCGGCTCGGAGGCCCTGAACGTCCAGCCGGCGTACGGCGTCAGCGACACCGGACCGGGCCCGCTGGCGATCATCGTCTCGGGCGGCGTGGCGTCGGCCTCGGGCTGGAAGCTCCACTCGAGCCTGACCGGCCCGTTCTGGGCGTTGACGCCTTCGGGCGAGTAGCCGTCGACCGCGATCGCGTACTGCGTGCCGGAGCGCACCCACAGGCGTACGAGGCTCGTGACGCGGCCGGGCGCGTCGTCGGACTCCGCGAGCCGGTGCTCCTCGCGGCAGCCGGCGGCGAACACGCCGAGCAGCGTGTCGATCGAGCTGCCCGCGGTGTCGAACGTCGCCCAGCCGTCGGCGGGCGCCGTCCACTGGTACCAGATCGACTGGGCGCCGGGGCTGTCGCGGGCGATCGGGCCGCAGGCGTCGTCGCGCGTCGCCGCGGCCGTGTTGGTGGTGACGGCTCCGCTGCTGCCGGTCAAGACGGTCATCGCGTCGCGGGTGTCGTTCGCCGGCGCGGTGAACTGCCCGTCGCCGAACCAGCTGCGGGTCGCCGGCGTCGGGTCGACCCGGCCGGCGCCGTCGACGGCGCGGACGCGGAACGTGTGGGCGCCGGGGAAGACCGTGGAGTGCTCGATCGGGTCCGGGCAGGGCGCGAACGGCGCGCTGTCGAGCGAGCATTGCAGCGTCGCGCCCTGTTCGGTGGCGTACGCCCACATCCGGGGCGACTGGCTCTTCACCGAGCCGCTGGGCGCCGATCGGAGCACGGTGTCGGGCGCCGTGGCGTCGCCGCCCGGGCCGACCGTGAACCGCAGCGTGTGCTCGAGCCGGTTGCCGCGCGTGTCGCGCACGCCGCTCACGCGGAGCGCGTAGTCGCCGTCGGCGAGCGTCGCCGCGGGCTGCACGCCGAGAGTGCCGGCGCCGTAGGACGGCGCGGCGCCGACGCGCGTGCCGGAGCGCTCGAGCCACACGGTGTCGATCGTGACCGAGGCGGGCGCGACCGCGCGCGTGAGCGTCAGCTGCGGCACGACACTCCCGGACACGGCACGCGCGCCCTCGTCGGGCGTCGAGCCGCGCACCCAGGCCGGCAGCGGGAACGTGGCCGACCGCGCGCGCCGGACGACCAGGCCGTAGTTGTTGTTGGCGTACGAGATGTCGGCGGCGCCGTCGGCGTTGGCGTCGCCGATCGCGAGCCCGTTCGCGCGCGTATAGCCCTGGGGAACCTGCCGCCCATCGCCCGGCCCGAGGCCGCCGCCCGGCAGCTGGAGGTAGATCTCCGCCCAGAGGCCGCCGTCGTGGACGGCCGCCGCGTCGGTCCGCCCGTCGCCGTCGATGTCGCCGAGGTCGAGGCCGACCGCCTGGATCGAGTTCTCGTCGACGACCTGCGGCGCGCCGACTCCGCCCGCCGCGGTCTGCGCCCGCACGGTGACCGCGCGGTCGTTCAACGACACGATGTCGGTGCGGCCGTCGCCGGTCACCTCCCCGAGCTCGACCTCGCTCGTGGCCCCGGTCACCCGCTCCTCCGCGAACGTGTGATCCGCCGCCTGGCGCAGGATCTGGAGGTACGAGTCGTGCGCCGCGACCACGTCGAGCCGGCCGTCGCCGTTGACGTCGCCCACCGCCACGTCGCGCGGGAAGCCGCCCGCCAGCTTGCGGCGATCGAACCCGGAGGGACTGTTGCGGTACCACATCACGCCGCTGCTGAGCTCGCTGCCGCGCATGGAGGCGACCAGGTCGGCGTCGCCGTCGCCGTCGAGGTCGGCGGCCTCCAGCACCTGCGCGTGACCGCCGGCGGCCAGCGGCCGCCCCTCGGTCAGCCGGCCCGCGCGCTGGTAGAAGAGCAGCAGGACGCCGCCGCCCGCGACCGCGGCGTCCTTGGCGCCGTCACCGTCGAGGTCGGCCAGCGCGAGGCCGAGCTCCTGAGAGGTGCCCGGCGCCGGGAGCACGACGGGCGGGTCGACCGTCCCGGCCGCGTTGCCCGCGAACACGAACAGCTTGTCGTCGTAGCCGTCGTCCCAGTCGTCGGCGGTCAGCACCGTGTCGGCGAGTCCGTCGCCGGTGACGTCGCCGAGCGCGACCGACCGCGCCTGGTCGTCGGCGATGTCGTCGATGGAGTGGACGACGGTCGGCTCGAACCGCTCCTGCGGGGACGCCGCGCCGGGGGCGAACGCGCCGAGCTCGTAGCCGCCGACGCTGCGCGACGGGTTGAAGTTGGTGACGCGGACGTAATAGCGGCCCGTGGCGGGCAGCGAGACGACGTCGCTCTCCCGAGTGTCGTTGCCCTGGTCATCGATGCGCGCAAGCCGTTGGAGGTCGGGCTCGAAGACGTCGATCACGACGTCGAACGCCTCGGCGCGCCCGTCGACCCTGCCGGCGTCGGGATAGAGCGTGAACCAGAACGCCGTCGGCTGGGTGATGTCGATCGAGAACCAGTCCTCGTCGCCCTGGACCGAGATCGCGTCACGCACGCCGACGCCGGGTGTGAGTGACGTGGCACGCTGCGGCGTGCCGTTGCCGTCGGGCGGCGGCGGGCCGGTGGCAGGCGTGGGAGTCCCGCCGAGCGCCGCGACGGGGTCGACCAGCCCGGCGCCGTGGTAGGGGTCGCGCCCCGCGGGCCCGACGTCGAGCGCGGTGCCCGTGAGCCGCTCGGCGATCTGGTCGCCGGTCCAGTCCGGCTGCTCGGCCGCGACGAGCAGGGCGACGCCGGCGACGACCGGCGCCGAGAACGACGTGCCGTCGTTGCGGATGCGGACGCCGCCCGCGGTCGGCGCGAACATGTCGTGCCCGGGCGCCGTGATGTCGACCCAGTCACCGTGGTTCGTGAACCACGTTGCGTTTCCCGCCCAGTCCGACGCCGCCACGGCGAGCACGCCGGGCGTGGCCGCGGGGTAGTGCGGCTCGGACGTCGACTCGTTGCCGGCCGCGCCCACCACGAGGGCGCCGCGGTCGCGCGCGTACCCGACCGCATCCTCCAGCACCTCCGACGCGCCCGGCCCGCCGAGCGAGAGGTTGATCGCGTCGACGCCCTGATCGGCCGCCCACGCGATGCCCGCGGCGATGTCGTCGTCGTAGCCCCCGCCGCCGGAGTCGAGCACCTTGACCGGGACGACCGAGCCCTCCCACGAGACGCCCGCGGTACCGGCGCCGTCGTCCGCGCGCGCGACCGCGATGCCGGCCACCGACGTGCCGTGGCCCTCGTCGTCGTCCGCGGTGCCGCCGCCGTTCACGAAGTCGCGGCCGGCGAGGACGCGGCCGGCGAGATCCGGGTGCGTGGCGTCGACCCCGGTGTCGAGCACGGCGACCTTCTGCGCCGGTCCGGCGCGGCGGATGTCCCAGGCGGCGGGCAGCCGCAGCGTGTCCAGATAGCCGAGCGTGCCCTTGCGGTACAGCGGGTCGTCCGGCGGCGCGGCCATGCGGCGCCGGTAGTTCGGCTCCGCGTAGACGACGGCCGCGTCACGCTCGAGCGCGCGCGCGACGACCGCCGGATCGCCGGCCGTGGCGAGGACCTCGATCCCGAGGCGCGGCACGCGCCCCACCGGCCGCAGCCCGCGCCGGTCGAGCACCGCCGCCCGCCGTGCGCCCTCCTCGAACCGCACGAGCACGGTGCCGGGCTCGAACTCGGGCCGCTGTGCGCCCGGCGCCGGAGCGGCGAGCAGCAGGGCGAGAGTGATCGCCCCAAGCACTCCCCTTAGCAGCCCGCGCATCAGCAGCGCCTCTTCCCCAGATTCCGGTGGGCGGAGGATAGTGCTGGACGTCGCTGAGCGGAAGGCCAGTCCGCGACCTATACGGCGCCCCGCCGACGCGCTCATCCCCTACGCCACGCTCGCCGCGTGGAGCCTGCTGCTGCTCGCGCTGCCGGTCCTGCACCCGGACGACGTGAGCGGCGGGGGCCTCTGGATCGGGCTCATGCTCGTCCTGCTGGCGCTCTCGCTGTACGGGCTGCGCATCGCGCTGCCCGACCGCAACAGGTTGTGACGGCTACTCCTCGCCGCGCAGACAAGCGCGGTGTGGACCGCGAGGCACGCGCTGGTGCACGCAAGCTGGGAGTCATGCGTTGCTACGTTGGTGAGGTGGCGGACGCCCCGGATCGCCAGGAGCTCTTGACCGCTCTGACCACCGAGCACTTCACGCTCCAGGGCGCCCGCTCGCAGACCGCCAGCGAGAGCGCCTCCCGTGCCTCGCTCTACATCCTCTCGGTCTCCAGCGCCCTGGTCGCGCTGGGGTTCATCGGCCAGGCATCGCAGGTCGGAACCACCTTCGATGTCTTCGCCCTCACCGTGCTCCCGACGCTCTATGTCCTCGGCGTCTTCACCTTCGTGCGAGTGGTCGAGTGCGGTGCCGAGGACTTCCGCTACGGCGTCGCGATCAACCGGATCCGCAACTACTACAAGCAGATCGCCGGCGACCAGGCGAAGCTCTTCCTGCTCTCCGGCCACGACGACGGACGAGGGGTGTTCGAGAACGCTGCGGTGCCGCCCGAGGGGCGCAAGCAGTTCTTCACCTTCGCAACGGTCGTCAACGTGATCAACAGCGTGGTCGGTGGCAGCGCGATCGCGATCGCGATCGGTGCGATCGCCGACACCTCGCTTGGCGTTGCCGCGGGTGTGGGCGGCGTCGCGGCGCTCGTTTCCCTCGTTGCTCAGGTCCGTTACGCCGACCGGCTGCTCGAGGAGCGCGCGGGACGGACGGAGTCGATCTTCCCCTCGCCGCAGTAGCTCTCGCACCCCTCTCCGCCTCCAATTTATACCCGACAGGGGGGCTTGAAACAAGCCCCCGGGTGTGCCGCATAATCGCCCGCCGAAGCCAGATGGGAGGCACGAAATGGGTGTGACCGAGCATGCAGTGGTGATCGCCGGCGGCGGTCCGACGGGACTGATGCTGGCGGCCGAGTTGACGCTGGCGAAGGTCGACGTCGCGATCGTGGAGCGGCGCACGAGCCACGACCGTGAGAGCTCACGCGCGGGTGGCCTGCACGCCCGCACGATCGAGGTGCTCGATCAGCGCGGCGTCGCGGACCGGTTCCTCTCGGAGGGGCGGGAGATGCAGGTCTTGGCGTTTGCCGACGTCACGTTGGACATCAGCGACTTTCCCACCCGGCACAACTACGGGCTCGCGCTGTGGCAGAAGCACATCGAGCGCATCCTCGCCGACTGGGTCGGCGAGCTCCAGGTACCGATCCATCGCGGGCTCGACGTGACGGGCTTCGCGCAGAACGACGCGGGCGTCGACGTCGAGCTGTCCGACGGCCGGTCGCTGCGGGCGGAATACCTCGTCGGGTGCGACGGAGGACGCAGCCTGATCCGGAGGCTCGCGGGCATCGAGTTCCCGGGGTGGGATCCGACGACGAGGTACCTGATCGCCGAGGTCGAGTTCGCCGAGGAGCCGGAGCTGGGCATGCGGCGCGACGACAAGGGCATCCACGCCATCGGCCCGCTCGAGGACGGAGGGCGGTTCGGGGCCGTGGTGCGAGAAGCGGAGCTCGACCGCACCGGCGAGCCGACCCTCCAGGATCTCAGCGAGGCGCTCATCGCCGTCCGGGGAACGGACTACGGACTGCGCAGCGCGACCTGGATCTCCTCGTTCACCGACATGACCCGCCAGGCGGCGGCCTACCGGGAACGGCGCGTGCTGCTGGCCGGCGATGCCGCCCACGTGCATTCACCGATGGGTGGACAGGGCCTCAACACGGGTGTGCAGGATGCGGCGAACCTGGGATGGAAGCTCGCCCAGGTGGTGGACGGGACGTCGCCTGACAGCCTGCTCGACAGCTACCACGCCGAGCGCGGTCCGGTCGGTGCCCGCGTGCTCCAGAACACGATGGCTCACACCGCGCTCGCCCGCTCGAACGCGCGGACCGATGCCCTGCGCGACACCATCGCCGGGCTGGTGAGCATGGACGAGCCGCGCAGGCAGCTCGCCGGGATGTTCTCCGGCCTGGACATCCACTACGACCTCGGCGAGGGGCATCCGCTGCTCGGGCGCCGCATGCCCGATCTCGACCTGGTCAGCGCTGACGGCCCGCTGCGGGTGTTCGGCCTCCTGCACGATGCCCGGCCGGTGCTCCTCAACCTCGGCGAGCCCGGCGGCCTCGACATCACGCCATGGGCGGATCGCGTCCCGCTGATCGATGCTGTGTACGACGGTGCGTGGGAGCTTCCGGTGCTCGGTCCGGTCACCGCTCCGGGTGCGGTGCTCATCCGGCCCGACGGATACGTGGCCTGGGTCGGCGACGGTACCGAACGGGGACTCGTGGACGCGCTGACCACCTGGTTCGGCGGCGTAGCGTGAAGTCAGGCACGAGCGACGATGAACCCCATGCCGAGCCGGCGGGCGATCTCGACGAGGATGCCGCTCTATCCCGCCGACATTGTCGCGGCTCAGGAATACTCGGCTCCTGTGGGCATCTTCGACGTCCTCCCCCGCACCGCGGAGACTCGGGGCAGCCGGCTGACGATCGGCGGCGTGGCGCTCGCCGACGTGGCCGCCGAGTTCGGCACGCCCGCCTTCGTCGTCGACGAGGAGGGCCTGCGAGAGACCGCGCGCGACTACCTGCGCGAGTTCACCGGTCGCCACGCACGGACCGACGTGCACTTCGCCAGCAAGGCGCTCCCCTGCGCGCCGGTGACGCGTGTTCTCGCCGAGGAGGGGCTGGGCTGCGACGTCGCCTCCGCCGGCGAGTTGGCGATCGCGCTCGCGGCCGGGTTCGATCCCGAGCACATCCTGCTGCACGGGAACGCCAAGAGCGACATCGACATCGGCGCCGCGCTCGAAGCCGGGGTCGGGGTGATCGTGATCGACAACGGCGACGACGTCGACCGCCTGGAGCGGCTCGCCACCGGGACGCAGCGCGTGCTGCTCCGTGTCAACCCGGCGGTGCCCGGTGAGACCCACGCCGCGATGGACACCGGCAGCCCCGAGGCCAAGTTCGGCGTCTCGCTGGAGGAGGCGCCGACACTGATCCAGCGGATCAGGTCGGCGTCCGAGCTCGAGCTGCTGGGCCTGCACGTGCACATCGGCTCGCAGCTGCTCGACCTCGGCGGCTTCGGCAAGGCCGCCGAGGCGATCGCCGCGCTCGGCCGCTTCCCCGTCTACGACCTCGGGGGCGGCCTCGGGATCGCCTATCGCCCCGAGGAGCAAGCGCCCTCGATCGCCGACTACGCCGAGGCGACGGTGCAGGCACTCCACAGCCATCTCGACCCGCAGGCGCGGCTCATCGTCGAGCCCGGCCGCAGCGTGGTCGGGCGCTCGCTGGTGACGCTGTACGAGGTGATCACGGTCAAGCGCGGCCGGCTCACCCACGTCGCGGTCAACGGCGGCATGGGCGACAACCTGGAGCCGATGCTCTACGGCCAGCGGTTCGCCCCCTTCGTGCTCGACGAGGACCGGCCGCTCGAGACGTGCGAGCTCGTCGGCCACCACTGCGAGAGCGGGGACGTGCTCGAACGCGGCATCGAGCTGGCCACCCCGCAGGTCGGCGACAACATCGTGATGCCCGTCACCGGCGCCTACTGCTACTCGCTGTCCAACAACTACAACGGCGCACGCCGGCCGCCCGTGGTCCTCTGCCACGAGGGCAGCGCCCGCTTGGTCGTACGGCGCGAGGAGATGAGCGACCTGCTGGCACGGTACGTATGAATCCGCATCCGCTCGACCCGCTGTCGGCCGGCGAGATCCGGCAGGCCGCCGCAATCCTGCGCCGCGACCGCCGGGTCAGCGATCGCTGGCGATTTGCATCGATCGAGCTGAAGGAGCCGCCCAAGCGGGACCCCACGCCCGACCGGCGGGCCGTCGTGGTGTGCTGGAACCGCGACGACGGCAGGGTCTACAAGGCGCGCGTCAGCCTCACCGACGACGCCGTCGAGAGCTGGGACGAGGTCCTCGACGGGCAGCCCAACATGACCGTCGACGAGTTCCACGAGTGCGACGAGGCGCTACGGCGCGACCCGCGCGTGGTCGAGGCGCTGGCCGAGCGCGGGATCACGGACATGGACCGCGTCCTCATCGACACCTGGGCCTACGGCGCCCATCTGGTCCCCGAGCAGCACCGCGGCGGCCGCATCGGCTGGGCCGACGTCTGGTACCGCAAGGAGCCCGGCGCGAGCCCGTACGCCAACCCGGTCACCGGCCTGCACTTCGTCGTCGACCTCAACAGGATGGAGCTGCTGGAGATCGAGGACACCCACCGCGTCGACGAGCCGAGCACGATGGGCGAGTACGCCCCCCACCTCGTCCCCGGGCTCCGGCAGCGCGACGACGTCAGGCCGCTCGAGATCACCCAGCCCGAGGGCGCCTCGTTCACGCTCGACGGCAACGCCGTCTCGTGGCAGAAGTGGAGCCTGCGGGTCGGCTTCAACCACCGCGAGGGAATGGTGCTGCACACGGTCGCCTACGACGGCCGCTCCGTCGCCCACCGGCTGAGCTTCGCCGAGATGGTCGTCCCCTATCGCGACCCGACCACCGACCACTACCGCCGCACGGCGTTCGACATCGGCGAGTGGGGCCTGGGCTTCATGACCACGTCGCTCGAGCTCGGCTGCGACTGCCTCGGCGAGATCGCCTACCTCGACGCCGTCATGCACGACACCAAGGGCGAGCCGTACACGATCCGCAACGCGATCTGCATCCACGAGGAGGACGACGCGATCCTCTGGAAGCACGTCGACGCCGAGACCGGCGCCGAGTCCCGCCGCGCGCGGCGGCTCGTCGTGTCGTTCCACGTGACGGTCGCCAACTACGAGTACCTCGTCTACTGGCGCTTCTACCAGGACGGCAACATCGAGTGCCACGTGCGGGCGACGGGGATCATGGTCACCACCCACTTCGCCGAGGGCGCCCAGCCGCCCTACGGCACGCTGGTCGACGAACGCACCTACGCCCCGTTCCACCAGCACTTCCTCGTCGCCCGGCTCGACCTCGACGTCGACGGCGAGGCCAACACCGTGTACATGACCGAGTCCGAGGCGCTGCCGATCGGCCCGGGAAACGAGCACGGCCTCGCGCTCGTCCAGCACAGCACGCCCCTTCGCACTGAGGCAGAAGGCAGGCAGGACTACGAGTGGAGCACCCAGCGCGCCTGGAAGGTGGTCAACGAAGGCGTGACCAACGGGCTGGGCACGCCGGTCGGCTACAAGCTCGTGCCGGGCGCCGCCTTCCCGCCGATGATGGACCCCGAGTCGCCGGTGATGCGCCGCGCCGAGGCGATCGGCCACACCCTGTGGGTGACGCCGTTCGACGAGGACGAGCGCTGGCCGTGCGGCGAGTTCGTCGTGCAGAGCGAGCGCGACCGCGGCCTGCCGGTCTGGACCGCGCAGAACCGCTCGATCGAGAACACGGATGTGGTCCTGTGGTACGTGTTCGGTGTGCACCACATCACGCGCCCCGAGGAGTGGCCGGTGATGGCGGTCGACGCGATCTCGTTCTGGCTCAAGCCGATCGGGTTCTTCGATCGCAACCCCGCCCTCGACGTGCCGCCCACACACCGCCACTGTCAGACGGAGGAGACCCCATGAGCCAGGAGATCAGCAACTTCATCCACGGCAAGCGCGTGGCCGCGGCGAGCGGCGAGACGACCGACCTGGTCGATCCCAGCACCGGCGAGGTCTGGGCGACCGCGCCGCTCTCGCGCGACGCCGACGTCGACGCGGCGTTCCAGGACTCCGCGCGCGCGTTCGAGAGCTGGCGCGACACCACGCCGAGCGAGCGCCAGCGCGCCCTGCTGCGGATCGCGGACGCGTTCGAGGAGCGCGCCCAGGAGCTCGTCGACATCGAGTCGCAGAACACCGGCAAGCCGAAGCAGCTCACGATGGAGGAGGAGATCCCTCCGATGTGCGACCAGATCCGCTTCTTCGCGGGCGCGGCGCGCATCCTCGAGGGGACGGCCGCCGGTGAGTACATGACCGGCTTCACGTCGATGCTCCGGCGCGAGCCGGTCGGCGTGTGCGCCGCCGTCACGCCGTGGAACTACCCCGCGATGATGGCCGTCTGGAAGTGGGCGCCCGCGCTCGCGGCCGGCAACACGATGGTGCTCAAGCCGTCCGACACGACGCCCGCGAGCTCCGTCTGGATGGCCGAGGTGATGGCCGAGTTCCTGCCCGAGGGCGTCTTGAACGTGGTCTGCGGCGACCGCGACACGGGCGCCGCCCTGGTCGCGCACAAGACGCCGCAGATGGTCTCGATCACCGGCAGCGTCCGGGCGGGCATGGCGGTCGCCAAGGCCGCGGCCGACGACGTCAAGCGCGTCCACCTCGAGCTCGGCGGCAAGGCGCCGGTGATCGTGTTCGACGACGCCGACCTCGAGCTGGCGGCCGAGAACATCGCCATCGCGGGCTACTTCAACGCCGGGCAGGACTGCACGGCGGCCACGCGCGTGCTCGCCGGCCCCGGCATCCACGACGAGTTCGTCGCCGCGCTCGCCGAGCAGGCCAAGGGCACGCAGACCGGCCCGCCGTCGAACGGCGACGTGCTGTACGGCCCGCTGAACAACGCGAACCAGCTTGCCCAGGTCAGCGGCTTCATCGAGGGCACGCCCGGCCACGCCAGCGTCGTCGCCGGCGGCCGGCGGCAGGGCGACACCGGCTACTTCTTCGAGCCGACGGTGGTCGACGGCCTCCACCAGGACGACGACATGATCCAGAAGGAGATCTTCGGCCCGGTCATCACCGTGCAGACCTTCGGCGACGAGGACAAGGCGGTCGAGTGGGCCAACGGCGTCGACTTCGGCCTCGCCTCGAGCGTGTGGACGAAGGACCACGGGCGCGCCATGCGCGTCGCGCGCCGGCTCGACTTCGGCTGCGTGTGGATCAACTGCCACATCCCGCTGGTGGCCGAGATGCCGCACGGCGGCTTCAAGAAGTCCGGCTACGGCAAGGACCTCTCGATGTACGGCTTCGAGGACTACACGCGCGTCAAGCACGTGATGTCGTATCTCGGTGAGTAGGCCCGACTGGGCGAGGCGGCTTTGGGAGCAGCTCCGGCTGCTCCCCGAGCGCCACCCGACGCCCGGCGAGCTCGAGTTCGAGGCCGTCGAGGAACACCGGCCCGGCGCGGCCTGGCGCGAGCGGTTCGAGGCGATGTGGCCGACCTACGAGACGTGGTACCTCCAGGAGGGCGACGCCGCGCGCCCCACCTACGCGGCCTGCCGCCGGGCGCTCGAGCAGCACATGCCCGAGCTGACGCCCGTCTACGAGCGGATCGCCGAGCTCGCCGGCGGCGGTGACCTCGCGGCGCGCCTGCTCTCGCTCTACCGCCCGCCGGGCTTCATCGTCGGCTGCTCGCAAGGCGCGTGGACCCGCGGCGAGCCGCTGCTGGTCCGCAACTACGACTACCCGGCGGATCGGCTGGAGGGCATCGTCGACCTGACGCAGTGGGGCGAGCGGCGCGTCATCGGGATGAGCGACTGCCTGTGGGGCCTGCTCGACGGGATGAACGACCGCGGGCTCGCCGTCTCACTCACCTTCGGCGGCCGCCCCGACGTCGGCGACGGCTTCGCGGTCCCGCTCGTCGTCCGCTACGTGCTCGAGACGTGCGACGACGTGGCCGCGGCCCGCGAGGTGCTCGCGCGCATCCCCGTCCACGCACCCCAGAACCTCACACTGCTCGACGGCGCCGGCGCCCACCTCACCGCCTACGTCGGACCCGGCCGCGAGCCGCGGTTCGTCGACACGCCGGCCACCACCAACCACCAGGGCGAGGTCGAGTGGCCCGAGTACGCCGAGGCGATCCGCAGCGTCGAGCGCGAGCAGTGCGTGCTCGAGCTACTCGACCAAGACCGCGAGCGGTTCGAGGACGCCTTCCTCGAGCCGCCGCTGCACAGCACCGCGCACGAGCGCGGCTTCGGCACCCTCTACACGGCGGCCTACGAGCCCGCGCGCGGTCTCGTCCGCTACCGCTGGCCCGGCCTCGCCTGGGAGCAGTCGTTCGAGCGGTTCACGCCCGGCACCCGTACGGTCAGGCTGTCTTGAAGGCGAGCGCGCCGGTCGGCGCGGGCGCCGTCGCCGCCGTGCCCACGAAGTGCGCGTGGACGCCGTCGATCCACTCGTGCGCGCGCTCGGTCAGCTCGTTGTCCTCGGTCTGCATGCGCGAGCGGGCGACCAGCACGCCGAGGTCGGCGCCCGGGTACCTGTAGTCGCCGGGCGCCAGCACGCGCAGGAAGAAGGCCTCGCTGTCGTCGTGCAGGCTGTGCCAGTCGTGGCCCCAGCGGGCGAAGCCGATGCCACCCTCGTCGAGCCGCCAGATCCCCGTCCGCGGCGCCTGGCTGAGCTGCTCGACCTCGTCGCCGGTGTCCTTGAGGATGATCTGGCTCCAGACGTCGACGCTCGAGGCCTCGGCCCAGCGGCGGTTGATGTCGTCGACGTCGATTTGGTAGTCGACGTCCATGTACTCGAGCAGGTGGAAGAGGAACAGCGGCATGTCGGCGTAGGCGCCGGCCGTGACGTTGGTCATCGAGGTCACGCCGCTGATGCGCGGGTTGATCTCCCCCAGGTACAGCTCGCCGCTGTCGACGTCTGCCAGGTAGTCGATCTCCAGGAAGCCGCGGTAGCCCTCGCCGGCCAGCCGGTCGCCGAGCTTCTGCGTGAGCACCCGCGCGCGCTCGCGATGCTCGGGTGAGAGGACCTCGGGGAAGATGTCGTTGCCGCACCAGCCGCCCTTGTGCGGAGTCAGCTCCGGGTGGCCGGTGAGGTCGGTCATCAGCGGGCCGACGACGGTGCCGTGGCGGGTGAGCACCGCCTCGACGGCCGCCGCGCGGTTGTTGATCCGCTTCATGACCTTGAGCTCCTGGTCCTTCATGTCGCCCGCGTAGCGGTCCCAGTCGCGCTCGCCGCGGATGAAGAACGTCGTCTTGCCGGAGTCGCCGTACGGCGTCTGGACGACGAGGTCGTCGCCGAGGCCGGCGGATTGCGCCAGCGCTGTCAGCTCCTCGTAGCCGGCGGCCCGGCCGAGCGTGTTCGGCGCGCTGGGCACGCCCGCCTCGTTGCCGAGCTGCGTGGTGACGATCTTGGAGTCGAGCCGGTGGCGCAGCTCCGCCGAGGGGTGCGCGACCTCGAGGCCGGCCGCGGCCGCCGCCTTCTCCGTCTCGTCGTCGAACATGACGAACACGACCTTGCCGCCACCGCCGCGGCTCTCGATCAGGTCGAGCACCTCCTTGTGCTCGAGCAGGTAGTTGCAGACGTCCTCCATCGACTCGAACTCGCGGTACGGGCGCTCCTTCGGGACGAACACGCGCGGGTGGCTGCCCTCGAACGAGTCGAAGTAGTTGACGTAGAAGAAGTTCCGCAGCCAGCGGTCGATGCCGAGCAGGTTGAACGCGGTCGGCGAGACGAAGTAGACCGGCGTCTGGTTGGTGCGGAAGAACGCGCGGATCTCGGATATCCCCCGGAGCATGAGACGATCCTCTCGCGCGCGTGGGCGCGTGTCCAACCGGGGTCGAGGAGGAGAGATGACGTCCGTGCACGGGGACGAGGTCTCGTCGCCGACGCTGTGGCAGCAGATCTGGCGCCGCAAGCCGGTGACGGCGATGACGGAGGAGACGGGGACCGACACGGACGGCGGTGAGCTCAAGCGCACGATCGGGCTCTTCCAGCTGTCGCTGTTCGGCATCGGCGCCACGATCGGCACGGGCATCTTCATCGTGCTGACCGTGGCCGTGCCGGAGGCCGGCCCGTCGGTCATCTTCTCGTTCGTCATCGCCGGCGTCGTGGCCGGCCTGACGGCCATCTGCTACGCCGAGCTGGCCGGCGCCGTGCCGGTCTCCGGCTCGTCGTATTCGTACGCCTACGCGACGCTCGGCGAGGGCATCGCGATGGTCGTCGCCGCGTGCCTGCTGCTGGAGTACGGCGTCTCGGCAGCGGCGGTCGCGGTCGGCTGGTCGCAGTACCTCAACGAGCTGCTCGACAACCTCTTCGGCTTCACGATCCCGGACAACTTCTCGAACGCGCCGGAGGCGGACGGCATCATCAACCTGCCCGCGATCGTCCTCGTGCTGCTGTGCACGCTGCTGCTGATCCGCGGCGCCAGCGAGTCGGCCAAGGTCAACGCGATCATGGTGCTGATCAAGCTCGGCGTGCTGGTGCTGTTCATCCTGGTCGGCCTCAGCGGCTGGGACTCCGACAACCTGTCGGACTTCGCGCCGTTCGGGCTCGGCGGCGCGATGACGGCCGCGAGCATCATCTTCTTCTCCTACATCGGCCTCGACGCGGTCTCGACCGCGGGCGAGGAGGTCATCAACCCACGCCGGAACCTGCCGCTGGCGATCCTCATCGCCCTCGTGGTGGTGACGAGCATCTACGTGCTCGTGGCCATCGTCGCCGTCGCCGCCCAGCCGGCGGCCGACTTCGAGGGCCAGGAGGCGGGCCTCGCGGCCATCCTCGAGGACGTCACCGGCGCGACCTGGCCGTCCACCCTGCTGGCCGCGGGCGCGGTGGTGTCGATCTTCAGCGTCACGCTGGTCGTGATCTACGGCCAGACGCGCATCCTGTTCGCGATGGGCCGCGACGGCATGGTGCCGGCGTTCTTCCACCGCCTGAACCCGCGCACGCTGACGCCGGTGCCGGCCACGATCGTCGTGGCGGTCGTGGTCTCGCTGCTGGCCGGGCTGCTGCCGATCAACTTCCTGGCCGAGATGACCAGCATCGGGACGCTGACCGCGTTCCTGATCGTGTCGATCGGCGTGATGGTCCTCCGGCGCACCGCGCCGGACCTCCCGCGCGGCTTCAAGGTGCCGCTCTACCCGGTGCTCCCGATCCTCTCGATCGCCGGCTGCATCTGGATCATCACGTACCTACGGGCGGTGACGATCTACGTGTTCTTCGGCTGGTCCGCGGTCGCGCTGCTCTGGTACTTCTTCTACAGCCGCCACCACTCGATGCTGGGGAAGAAGTCATGACCATGCTCGTGGCCTACGCCCCCGACGGGCACGGCCGGGCGGTCCTGCACCTGGCCGCGATGCTCGCACGCTCGGCGGGCGACGACCTGCTGGTTGGCGCGGTCGTTCCCGCGTCGTGGCCGCCGAGCCCCGCGCGCGTGGACGCGGAGTACCAGGCTGAGCTCCAGCGTGCCGCCGACGAGGCGCTCGAGAGCGCCCGCGCGCGGTTGCCGGAGGACATCCCGGTGACGACCGCCGTCCACCGCGCCCGTTCCACGCCGGCCGGCCTGCTCGAGCTGGCCGAGCAGCACGACGCGAGCCTGATCGTCGCGGGCTCGTCGCCATCCGGCGGGACGGGCTCGGTGACGCTGGGGAGCGTCACGACACGGCTCCTGCACAGCTCGCCGCTGCCCGTCGCGCTCGCCCCGCGCGGCTTCCGCGCTGCGCCGGACGCGCGCGTGACGCGGGTGACGGCGGCCTTCGGCGGCTCGGGCGAGGACCTCGTCGTCGCCGCCGCGGGCGTCGCCGCACGGGTCGGAGCGACGCTGCGGCTCGCTTCCTTCGCCGTCCGGCCACGCGCGCCGTTCACCGTCGCCGTCGGCCGCGAGGCGGACGACTCCGCGGTTCGCGACTGGGTGAAGGAGATCGAGGGCGCGCAGCACGAGGTACTCGAGCGCGTTCGTGACCTGCCGTCGGTTCCGGAGCGATTGCGAGGCCGTCGTCGGGCGCGGGGAGAGCTGGGAGGACGCGCTCGAGGACGTCGAGTGGAGCGACGGCGACGCGCTCGTGGTCGGCTCGAGCTCGATCGGCCCGCTCGCCCGTGTCTTCCTCGGCTCGCGCTCGGCCAAGATCGTCCAGCACGCGCCGGTGCCCGTCGTCGTCGTGCCGCGCGGCGTGGCCGCCGAGCTGGCCGACGAGGCTGCGGCCGCGGAGTAGCACCCCCGGGACACTCGAGGCGGACGCGTTCCCGCGGTTACGGGATCGGCATTCGAGACGACGTCAGCCGTATCTGACGCACCTACCGTTTCAGCATCGCGCCTCAGCTACTTGCGCGGATGGCGCGTTCGAGACGCGCGATCGCGTTCGGTACGCCGCGCCCATGCTCGTCGCGGAGCTCGGCGGTCGGGAAACCGGCCTGCATGATCGTCATCAGCGTCCGGCCGTCCCGCGGCTCGAACGTGACCTCGATCGCGAAGTTGAAGACCGACCCGTCGGCGCGGAACTCCGTCGTGGCGAGCACGAGCCGCCGCGGCCGGTCAATTACCTCGAACACGTGCCGGTGGCGATGCAGTTGGCTGCGTGTGGGGCCGAACGTCACGGCCCACACGCCGCCAACCCGCAGGTCGCACACTGATTCGACGATCCAGCCCGGATCGTCCTGCCCGTAGAAGGCTTCCTGGCCGCCGTCGGTTGTGAAGGCCTCGAAGACCGCCTCGGGCGGCGCGTCGATCACGCGCTCGATCCGCACCTCGTCGGTCACCGGCGCTCTTCCACGTACGCGCCGAACCGATCCAGCCGGCGCTCCCACGCCCGCCGATAGGCCTCGATCCACGCGGTGGCGTTCTCGAGCTGCGCCGGGCCGAGCCGGCATTCGCGCGCACGTCCCACCTTCACGGTGATCACCAAGTCGACTCTTTCGAGGATGCCGACGTGCTTCTTGACCCCATTGAGTGTGAGGCCGAACGGCTCGGCGAGCTCGCCGATCGTCGCTGGTCCGGCCGCGAGCCGCTCCAGGATGCTCCGGCGCGTCGGATCCGAGAGGGCAAAGAACGTGCGATCCAATGTCTGGTTATGCTGCACCGATCGGTGCACTATAGAGGCCACAACGGCGCTCGAACGGCAAGGCGTACGCCGCTGGTCCAAGACCGCACAGGAGGTAGCAGTGTCCGCATCAGTGCTCGACATGTCCATGTCGCTCGACGGCTACATCGCCGACCCCAACGACTTCCTCGGCGGCGACGATGGCGAGCGGCTGCACAAGTGGGCCGACGCCGACGGGGAGTCCGCCCAACCGTCCGCGCCGGCAGGGCAGTTCCAGGACGAATGGAACGCGGCTGGCGCGGTCCTCGCGGGGAGGCGGACTGCCGAGCTTATGGATCACTGGGGCGGCGATCACGCCGGTCTGCCGATCTTCGTGCCTAGTCACCGGCCTCCCGGCCCGGCGGCGCGTTGGGGCTATCCGCTGGTGACGTACGTGACCGACGGAATCGAGAGCGCGATGGCGCAGGCGAGGACGGCCGCCGGGGCCCGGGACGTGCAGGTACGTGGCGGGTACGTGGCGCAGAAGGCGCTCGAGGCCGGCGTGCTCGACGAGATACAGATCCACCAGGTTCCGGTGCTGCTGGGCCAGGGCCGTCGACTGTTCGACGAGCTGCCGTTAGAGATCGAGCTGGAGATCGTCCAGGTGATCGACACCCCGGAGGCCACCCACATCCGCTACCGCGTCCGTCGCTGAGCCTGAGGGCGGCAGTGGCAATGGATCTTTCTTCTGACCGTCCGCGACGGACTGCTCCGCGGGTATCCCGCCGGGTCACCCCGCGGCGAGCAGGACGGCACCGGCGACGGCGGCGCTGACGCCGGCGGTCTGGCGGGCGCTGAGGCGCTCCGCCAGGATCATCTGGGCGAGCAGGACGCTGACGATCGAGTCCAGCGAGCTGAGCACGCTGACCGTGCCGAGCGCGCCTTCGGCGAAGGCGAACGCGAGCGCCACGTCGCCGCCGGCCACGAGCGCCCCGGTGCCGGCAACCGTCGCGAGGCTCGGGCGGGTGAGGGCGAGCCGGGTGAGCGGGCCGCCGAGGACGATCGGGACGAGGCCGAGTACACCGCCGACCTGCAGGCCCGCGGCGACCCACACCGGCGACGCATCCTGGCCGCCGGCGTCGACCAGGACGAACGCGACGCCGAAGCTCGCGGCGGCGAGCAGCGCGGCGACCACCGGCGGCAGGCGCGGAGACCTGGAGCCCTGCTCCTCGGGGCAGCCGGGGCGAGCGCCGGGGCCGGGCGGATCCGGCTCCTCCTCGACCCGTCGCGTCGTGGCCACCGTGAGCACGCCGACCGCAGCCACGGCCAGACCGAGCAGGCCGACCACGCTCGGCGCCTCCCCGCGCGCGATCCCGACCAGGACCGGGATCGCTGCGCCGGTCGCGGCCAACGGAGTGACGATCGAGACCGGGCCGCGAGCGAGCGCGCCGTAGAAGAGGACCAGGCCGGCGGCGGCGATCGCGCCCGCAAGCGCGCCGAACGCGAGCGCGGAGACCTCGGGGAGCCCTGCCACCGCGAGCGCGAGCGCGGTGAGCACGACCGCGCCGAGGACGTGCGCCCACCAGGCGATGGCGAGCGGGGTCACGCGGCGCGCTGCGTAGCTGGCGACGAAGTCGCTGGTGCCGTACGCGACGCTGGCGGTGATCGCGAGGAGCGCGGCGAGCATCCCTGTAGTATGCACGATGCATACTATGGGGCTGGATCACGACGAGCGGCTGCTCAATCTGCTCGGCGCGCTGTCGGTGGCGCTGGCCGATCGAATCGCGGCTGCGACCGAGGACGCGGTGGGCGAGACCGCGACTGCGGTCGCCGCGCTCGTGAGCGCTGCGCAGTTCCCGGGCACCTCCATCGAGGAGCTGCGCCACACGCTCGGCCTCTCGCATTCCGCCGCCGTCCGGGTGGTGAACCGACTCGCCGCGCGCGGGCTCGTCGAGCGCCGGCCAGGACCGCGCGGCCCGGCCGTCGCCCTGTTCGCCACCGCCGCCGGCCAGCGGCTCGCGACCCGGGTACTCGACATCCGCCGCGACGTCGTGCGCGAGGTCGCCGACGACGGGCTGTCCGGCGCACTTGAGCCTGCGCTCAGCGCGATGCTCACTCGGCTCACCGTCGATCCGGAGGCAGGCGACCGCGCGTGCCGCCTGTGCGACATCGGCGCGTGCCCGAACGATCGCTGCCCCGTGGCCGAGCGCCAGCGCGCGCTGGGCGCGGTCGTGCCCAACGCACTGCTGCTTCTCGCGACAAGCGACACTCGGCCGGTGGTCTCGTGATGGGCGGAGAGCCGCACCGTCGGGTCGGCAGTGCGGCCGCGTCGGCTCGGCTGGGATGTGATCATCAGTCAACGACAGGTCATCGGCGGGAGCGCGAGCAGGATCGTCTGCGGAAAGGAGAAACGGTGGACGAAGATGTCTTCAACATGTCGGTGCGGAGGTTCCTCAAGACGCTGGGCGTGACTGCGCAGCGGGAGATCGAACTGGCGGTCCGCGAGCAGCTGGACGGCGGTGACCTGCAGGGCGACGAGACCCTCGACGCGACCGCAACGATCACGGTCGCCGGTCTTTCGCGCGAAGTGATCGTGACCGGACAGATCTCGCTCGCCTAGAGCACGAAGCGGTGGCTGCGCCCCGACGCACCGGGCTAGTGCCCATGCCTCGACGCGGAAGCCGACACCGCGGCTAGATGCACCGCCCGTAGGCTGGGTTGATGGACATCGAGCCGACGCTTGGAGCCGTTGACTGGCCATCGCTGTCACACGCTTACGGTCCGGCCAGCGACACCCCCGGCCACCTTCGCGCCCCGCTCGCCGAGGATGCAGCTCGTGTCGCGGCCTACGCCGAGCTGAGTGCGAGTATCTGGCACCAGAACACCGTCTACTACGCGCTCGCTCTCCTCTTGGTCTGCGCGGAAGCCGGCGACCAACGAGCAACTCATCGTGTCGCTCACCGGACTGCTGGGAGCCCTCCGTTGGAACCTCGCTAACCACCGACGTCTCCCTGTGCCGCGCCATCGAGCGCTCGTTCAATGTCACGGCTGACGGACATCCGTGATGAATCGGTGCCGAATCCCCTTGACTTGCGCGCTTGGCTGTTCGCTGCCGCGAGCCAGTCGCGTTCCAGTGGGCTCAGTTCCGGCAGCATCTTGCGCGCAACGCGGAGTCCGTAGTACTGCTCGAACGCACTGCGCGAGTGTTCGATCGCGTCGAGAGCGCAGAAGAAATCGCAGAGGCGGTCGTCGCCCTCCATGAGGCCGAGCGCGATGATGCGCCCCTCATCTGCCCCTTCGTCGAACCACCTCCAGATCTCTGACGGGTCGAGTTCGTCGGAAGCTGCGAGCTCGCGTGCTTGTCGCATGACGTCATCGAGGATCCGTGTGCGGTCAGGACCTCCTCGCATGGAACGACGGACCCGCCCGTAAGTGCCGGCGAGGCGCTGAAGAGCGTGCGCCTGCTTGCGCAGAGCTGCTGCCGCCTCCTGGTCCCCCTCCCGCTCACGCGTCGCAGCCAGCGCGAACCGCTCTCGGGCGATGTCCCGGAGTCCCAGCTTCGCGCCGGCGAACTCGATCGACTCGATCCGGTCGGAAAAGATCGCTACACCCAGCACGAGAACTCCGAGCCCGAGCAGCGCAGCGCTGCCGGCATCCTTGTCGGTCACGAAGACGGCCACAAGACCGCTCGCCAAGAGCAGAAGACCGACGACGGCGGCCGCAAGCCTGAGGGGAGCGAAACGGCCGGACACCACGAGCGCAGCGTAATCAGAACACGGTGGCCCAGTCATCCTTGATGCTGATCACGGTCCAAGCGGTCGCCTGGCTCGCCGTCCTGTGAAGCTAGGCGTTGAGGTCGCCGTCGAGGACGGGCCGGAGGAAGCTGCGCTCGTAACGCAGCACGCAACCCGACTCCTCGCGGATGCGGTCGGCGGCGATGAAGTCCGGGTCGTGCCCGAAGCCCTCCCGGTACTCCTCGTAGGCGGCGAGGCTGGGGAACGTGAACAGGGCGTAGGCGACGTCGCTGGCGCCCTCCGACGGCAGGAAGTAGCCGTGGTGCTGCCCTCCCGACCGCTCGACGAGCGCGATCCAGCGCTTGGCGAAGCGCTCGAAGGCGTCGAGCTCGGATGGGTCGATCTGGTAGCGCAGGTGACACGTGACCGGTGGCATGCACATAGGCTCCCCGACGGAGGTGCCGATGCGTCTGTCCGTCGTGACGATCTTGTGCTTGGCTCTCGCGGCCGCGCCGGCGGCCGCGGTCGAGGTGCCGCGCGAGGCGCGGGCGGTCGACACCTCGCACCCCGATCGCTGGGTCGGCACCGGGACGCCGCGCAGCTGCACCTCGCGCGCGGTGGTGCGCGCCGTGGCCAAGGGCGGCGTCATCAGGTTCCGCTGCGGGCCCGACCCGGTCCGGATCGAGCTGAAGCAGACGGCCAAGGTGGTCAACAGGAGCCGCCGCGTCGTGCTCGACGGCCGCGGTCTGGTCACCCTCAGCGGCGGCGGCGAGCGCCGCATCCTCTATCAGGACACCTGCGATCGGCGGCAGATCTGGACCACGTCGCACTGTGACGACCAGGCCACGCCCCGGCTTGTCGTCCAGAACCTGACCTTCGCGGACGGCGACGCCACCGGGGAGACGTACGACGGCGGCGGGGGTGGCGCGATCTTCGCGCGCGGCGGGCGGCTGAAGATCGTCCGCTCGAAGTTCGTCGGCAACCGCTGCGACGCCACGGGCCCCGACCTCGGCGGCGGCGCCGTACGTGCGCTGTCGCAGCACGACGGCAAGCCGGTGACCGTCGTGCGCAGCACGTTCACCCGAGGCGTGTGCAGCAACGGCGCGGCGCTGAGCAGCATCGGCGTCTCATGGTCGATCTACAACAGCGTCTTCAGGCGCAACCGCGCCATCGGCCACGGTGCAAATCCCGAACGCGCCGGCACGCCGGGCGGCGGCTCAGGTGGCGCCCTGTACGCGGATGGCAACGACTTCCGGGTGCTGGTCGCCGGCACCAGGATGGTCCGCAACCACGCGCGCGAGGGCGGCGGCGCGATCTTCTTCGTCAGCAACGACCGCACCGGCGTCCTGGAGATCCGCTCCTCGACGTTGCGACGCAACCCGAGCGACGGCTTCGAGACCGACCCGGGCATCTTCTTCCTCGGCCGCGATCAGATCATCGCCGACTCGGTCGTGGAGTGACTCAGCGGCTGCGCCCGTCGAGCGTGAGCGCCAGCGCACCGGTGTCGCAGACCTCGCCCTCGATCGTCGCGGTGGCGCGGATGTCCAGCGTGATCGCGTCGGGCGAGATCGTGCCCGTGATCGTGCCGCTCCAGGGGTCTGAGCCCTGGCGATGGCTGTCGATGTCGAACGAGAACGCGTCGCCCTGGCGGGCCAGCAGCGCGACCTCGGCGGTCCCGGCGCGCACGGTGCCCGCGGTCGACCCCGGGGCAGCGCACTGGGCCTCGAAGCTCACGTTCGCCGTGACGGTCCGCTTCGTGGTGACGGCGACGGCGCCTGAGCTGTTGTCGGGATCCGCCGCTCCGCCGAAGTAGTCGCGCTCGAGGCGATCGAGCCCCGCCGTGGTCTTCCGCAGCGCCCGCAACGAGACCTTCCGCGGCGTCCCCGACCCGGCCGTGTAGACCACGCCGCCCTCGACCCACGCCAGCTCACGCGTCACCGGGCCGAGCCGCCGCGTCAGCAGATACCCGCGCCGGCCACGGACCCGCGTGCGCTTGCGCGAGCTGTAGCCCTCGCGCTTGCGCTCGCGCCAGTGCGCCCGGATGCTGCGGAACTCCCCGCCGCTGACCTCGATGACGGCGTCCGGCCCTTGGGGGCCCTGGTGCACGAGGCGCACGGCGTATCCCCGGCCGCCGATCGTCGTCCCCGGCTCCGGCGAGCGATCGATCGGGCGGAACGCGCGCGGGATCTCCGTAGGGACGAGCGGCGCCGGGCTCAGCTGCCGCGCCGCGAGCCGCTGGTAGGTGTCGAGGAAATTCGCCTCCGCCGCGGCCGGGACGGCCAGCAGCGTCAGCGTGGTCAGCGCAGCAATGGCTCGCATGACGGCACTCTAATCGCCGCATGACGTATCAAATGAATTTGATGTATTCTCCGTCAGGTGATCGCGGGACAGGGCGAGAGCTCGCCGCCGCAGTTCCTGCGGCTGGCGGGGCATCCGTTGCGATGGCGCCTGCTGAGCGAGCTGGCGCGCAGCGACCGGCGCGTGGGCGAGCTCTGCGAGGTGGCGGGCCGGCGCCAGAGCCTGGTCTCCTACCACCTGCGCCAGCTGCGCGACGGTGGCCTTGTCTCGGTGCGTCGCAGCACCGCCGACGGCCGTGACAGCTACTACGTCCTGGACCTGGCCCGCTGCGGCGAGCTGCTGTCGAGCGCCGCAGCGTCGCTGCACCCCGGCCTGGCGCAGGGGACCGCGGGGGATCGTCGGTCCGCGCGCGCGAGCGTGCTGTTCCTGTGCACGGGCAACAGCGCCCGATCGCAGATCGCCGAGGCGCTCTGCGAGCAGCTGTCGGGCGGCGCGGTCAGCGCCGCCAGCGCGGGCAGCCATCCCAAGCCCCTACACCCCAACGCGGTGCGCGTGATGCGCGAGCGCGGCATCGACGTCGCCGGCCGGCGCTCCAAGCACCTGAGCGAGTTCTCTCGCCGGCGCTTCGACTACGTGGTCAGCCTCTGCGATCGCGTGCGCGAGGTCTGCCCCGAGTTTCCCGGTGGCCCCGAGCAGATCCATTGGAGCATCCCGGACCCCGCACGCGAGCCCGGAAGCGACGACCAGAACCTGTCCGCGTTCGAACGCACCGCCACCGAACTCCGCATCCGCATCGGCTTTCTCATGGAGGCGATCGAACATGCCTGACGAGCTCGTCAACGTCCGCTACATGGTCGACGACGTCGAAACCGCCGTCGCGTTCTACACCACCCACTTCGGCTTCACGGTGCGCTCCGACCACGCCCCCGCGTTCGCCGACGTCGTGCGCGGCAACCTGCGGCTGCTGCTCAGCGGCCCCAAGAGCTCGGCCGGCAGGCCGATGCCTGACGGCCGCACCCCGCAGCCGGGAGGCTGGAACCGCATCCACTTCATCGTCGACGACATCGGCGCCGAGGTCGAGCGGCTGCGATCCGCCGGCCTCACGTTCCGCAACGACATCGTCAGCGGCCCGGGCGGCCGGCAGATCCTGCTCGAGGATCCCGCCGGCAACCCGATCGAGCTGTTCCAGCCGGCCGTGCCATCCTGACGGCGTGGCGGTTTCGTGCGCACACGTCGACGAGGTTCGCGCCGACTGGCCGCCGGCGCCGGACCCGGTGTGCGAGGACTGCACCGACGGCAGCTGGGTGAGCCTGCGCCGGTGCCTGACCTGCGGGCACGTCGGGTGCTGCGACTCGAGCCCCGGCCTGCATGCCACGGCGCACCACAAGGAGAGCGGCCATCCGATGGTCGAGACGCTCCAGCCCGGCCAGGACTGGGCGTGGTGCTACGTCGACGAGCTGAGCATGCGGCGGGTCGACGGCGGCTGGGTGCAGGTCGACCTGTTCTTCGAGGCCGGCGTCGCCTACATGCGCGACCACGTCAACGCCGGCGGCGACCCGAACGTCGACGAGGACTTCGTCTACGGGAAGGGCTTCCCGCTCGGGCAGTGGGTCGCCGAGATGCGGCGGCGCGATCTGACCGGCGACCAGCGGGCGCAGATCGAGGCGCTGGGCGTCAGGCTCGGCGGCGGATAGCCACGCCCGTCAGCGTCTCGCGCACGACGCGCTCGGCCACCAGGGCCGAGTAGTCGTTGGTGCCGACCGTGGTCGGGATCACCTCGACCACGTCGGCGCCGACCAGCTCGAGCCCGGCGGCCACGGTCCGCACCGCCAGCAGCAGGTCGACGGCGGTCATGCCGCCCGGCTCCGGCGTGCCGGTGCCGGGCACGAAGGCCGGGTCGAGCACGTCGACGTCGACGGTCAGGTAGACCGGCCCCTCCCCCACCGCCTCGATCGCCCGCCGCACGACCTCGCGGATGCCGAGGTCTCGCACGTCGTGCATGAACAGGCTCGTGATGCCGTGCTCGGCCTGCCAGGCGAACTCGGCCTCGCCGGGCCAGTAGCCGCGCAGCCCGATCTGGGCGTAGCGGCGGCCGTCGAGCTGACCGGCCTCGATCAGCCGGCGGATGAACGTGCCGTGCGAGCGCTCGACGCCGAACACCTCGCGGCCGGTGTCGGTGTGGGTGTCGAAGTGCACCATGCCGACCGGGCCGTGCTTGGCGGCGACGGCGCGCACGGACGGCTCGGTGATCGAGTGGTCGCCGCCCAGCACGACCGGCAGCACGCCGGCCGCCAGCACCTGGGCGACCGTCGACTCGATGGCGTCGTGCGAGACGTCGACGTCGGCGGGGATCGTCGGGGCGTCTCCGAAGTCGACGATCCGCAGCTCGGCGAACGCGTCGACCTTGACCTCGAGGTGCGGGCCGGGCGGCGAGCTCGCGCTGCGGATCGCACGCGGGGCCAGCCGCGCCCCCGGGCGGTCGGACACCAGGTCGTCCATCGGCGCGCCGACGATCGCCACGTCGAAGCCCTCGAGCTCCGCGGGGTCCTGCGTGTACGGCGCGCCGCCGAAGCTCAGCAGCCCTGCGTAGTCGGGCTTCTCGCCGTACTTGGCCCAACGCTCCAAAGGGTCGATCACGAGCCCTCCACGAGCACGTTGATGGTCTGGAAGTCCGGGTCGCTGGCGCCGTGCAGGCGCGCGCCGCTGGCAGCCAGCTTGCGCAGATACGCGACCGTCTCGGCCGAGATGCGCTCGCCCGGCAGCAGCGCCGGCACGCCGGGCGGGTAGCTGGCGATCGACTCGCACGAGATCCGCCCGACCGCGTCGTCGACCTCCACCTGCTCGGCCTCGCCCAGGAACGCGTCACGCGGCGGGATCACCACCTCGTAGCCGAGCGAGGCCGCGGGCGGGACGATCGGCGCCGTCGCGCCCGGCTCCGTCAGCCGCTTGACGACCTCGTCGACGTCGCCGGCCAGCCGGCGCAGGTTGGCGGCCGACTCGCCGAGCCCGACGACGAACACGACGGTCGCCTGCATCGGCAGCTCGACGTGCACGTCGTAGGAGCGGCGCAGCGCGTCGGCGATCTCGTAGCCGGTACAGCCGGTGCCGCGGACGTCGAGCACGATCCGCAGCGGGTCGTAGCCGGCGACGCCCATCCTCCCGATCAGCGAGGCGTCGACCAGCGCGATGCCTTCGATCGTCTCCAGCTTCTCGCGCGCGACCTCGATCGCCCGCAGCGTCTCCCACAGGAGCTGCTCGCCGTGCAGCGCGAGCTGGCGTCGGGCCGCATCCAACGAGGCCATCAGCAGCGACGACGGGCTGGTCGAGCGCAGCAGCCGCAGCACGCGCCCGACCGCGCCGATGTCGACCCGCCCGCTGCCGCCGATGTGCAGCATCGCGCTCTGCGTCAGCGAGCCGGCGATCTTGTGCGTGCTCGTGAGCATCGCGTCGGCGCCCTGCGACAGCGCGGTCGGCGGCAGCTCCTCGTTGAAGCCGAAGTGCGGGCCCCACGACTGGTCGACCACGAGCGGCACGCCCGCGGCGTGCGCGACCTCCGCCATCCCCGCGATGTCGGCCGCCATGCCGTAGTACGTCGGCGAGACGATGAACGCCGCCTTGGCGTCGGGCGCGTCGGCCAATGCGCGCTCGAGCGCGGCCGGCGTGACGCAGTGGGTGATCCCCAGCTCCGCGTCGTACTCGGGCGCCACGAAGCTCGGCAGCCCGCCGCTGAGCACGAGGCCGTCGACGATCGACGCGTGCGAGTTGCGCTGGGCCACGATCCGCGTGCCGAGCGGCGCGAGCGCCAGGCACAGCGCGTGGTTGCCCTGCGTCGCGCCGTTGGTCAGGAAGAACGTCCGCTCGGCGCCGAACGCCAGCGCGGCGAGCCGCTCGGCCCGCTCGTACGCGGTCGGCGACGGCCCGAGGTCGATGCCGTGGATGTCCTGCGGAATGTCGCAGGCCAGCGCGTCGATGCCGATCGCCTTGCGCAGGCCGGGATCGGCTCCCGCCCCGCCCTTGTGGCCGGGCACGTGGTAGCGCCCGGTGCCCCGGAACGCGTAGGCGACGACGGCGTCGAGGTACGGCGCCGTCGGCTGCTCGTTGACCTCCATCCTCACGCGGATCCTATGTGGGAGGCTTGGCGCATGACGACCTCGTTGGGAGTTGACGTGCGCGAGGCGCGCGATCGATACGTGTCGCGGGCGGTGACGGCGCCGCCGATCGTGGTCGAGCGCGCCGTGGGCGCGCGCATCACGGCCGATGACGGCCGCACCTACATCGACTTCGCGGGCGGCATCGGCTGCCAGAACCTCGGCCACGGGCCGGCTGACGTCGTCCGGGCGATCCACGAGCAGGTGGACCGCTACCTGCACCAGTGCTTCATGGTCGGCATGTACGAGCCGTACGTGGAGGTCTGCCGGCGGCTCGCCGAGCTGTACCCGGGGCCGGGCTCGGACTACAAGAGCGTGCTCGTGAACTCCGGCGCCGAGGCGGTCGAGAACGCGGTCAAGGTCGCGCGCGCCGCCACCGGGCGGCCGGCGGTCGTCGCCTTCGACCGCGCCTTCCACGGGCGCACGCTGCTGACGATGTCGCTGACCTCGAAGGTCGTGCCCTACAAGCGCGGCTTCGGGCCGTTCGCGCCCGAGGTCTACCGCGCGCCGGTCTCGATCGAGGCGCTGGAGCACCTGTTCAAGGCCGACGTCGATCCCGCCAGCGTGGCCTGCGTCGTGCTCGAGCCGGTGCAGGGCGAGGGCGGCTTCATCGCGATGCCGCCCGACTTCCCGCGCCGGCTGAAGGAGCTGTGCGACGCGCACGGGATCCTCTACGTCGACGACGAGGTCCAGGCCGGCGTCGGCCGCACCGGGCCGGTGTGGGCGATCGAGCACTACGGCGTGACGCCCGACCTGCTCGTCTCCGGCAAGTCGCTCGGCGGCGGGCTGCCGCTGGCGGCGGTCACCGGCCGCGCCGAGCTGATGGACGCCGTGCACGTCGGCGGGCTGGGCGGGACGTTCGGCGGCAACCCCGCCGCCTGCGCGGCGGCGTGCGTGGTGCTCGACACCGTCGCCACGCCCGAGTTCCGCCGGCGCGCCGACGCGCTCGCCACCAGGCTGCGCGAGCGCCTGGACGCGCTGGCCGCCGAGATCGACGCGATCGTCGAGGTCCGCGGGCTCGGCGCGATGCTCGCGATCGAGCTGCCGCCCGAGCTGGTGCCCGCCGTGGTCGCGGCCGCCCGCGAGCGCGGCCTGCTGCTGCTCTCGTGCGGCCTCTACGGCGAGGCGATCCGGCTGCTGCCGCCGCTCACGATCTCCGACGAGGACCTGGCCGAAGGGCTCAGCGCGCTGGAGGCTGCGGTGCGCTCGGCGACGGCATGACGAGCTCGAGCAGGCGCTCGCGCATCGGCGGCTCCAGCGGCTCGAACGCCAGGCCGTAGACGCGCGGCGCGCCGCCGCGGACGACGGTCGCGCGCCCCTCGACGTGCGTGTGCGTGTCGTCGCGCGCGAGGTCGAAGTCGACCGTGTCGTCCGGCCGCAGCGGCCGGGCGGCGCGGACGCTCATGCCGCCCTCCCCGAGGTCGATCGTCTCGGCCCAGATCGGCGAGCCGCCGGACGGCTGGAGCACGCACGGCAACGCCAGCCGGATACGCCGGGCTCTTCGCCGGTCGTCGATGGCGCTCGCCTTCATCGAGACTGTGGTTACCCGCCCGGCCAGCGGTTGAACAGCATCGTGGCCGGCGACGGTGAGGACAGCCGTCAGAACGTGACCGTCCAGCCCTCCTCGCGCGCCTGCTCGGCGGTGTAGGCGACGCCGGCGACCTTCAGGCCGGCGCGGTCGAGCAGCGTGATCGAGCCGCCCTTGTTGCCGAGCGCGACGCCGTTCTTGAGCGCGACGCTCAGCACCTGGCCCGCGGCCAGCGGGCCGGGCGGCAGCGGGCAGGTCTGCTTCATGCGGTCGGCGAGCGTCCAGCCGGTGAGGTCGACCGGCCGCGGCGAGGCGTTGAGCAGCAGCACCGTCTCGCGCTCGGGCGCGCCGCCGAGCGGGTTGACCATCGCGGCGAGGATGCGGATCTCCGTCCCGTCGGTCGCGGGCTCCGGCTGCTTCGGCGCCGGCGCCGCGATCGCGTGCCCGGTGCTGTCGTCGGTGTGCCACGCCTGGCTCTGGAAGGCGAGGAAGATGCCGACCCAGCGGCCGTTGAGGCGCAGCACCAGGCCGCCGTCCTGCCACACGCCGTCGTCGCCGGCGAAGCGCGCGACGTTGCCCTGGTTCATGTGGATGTCGTGCACGCCGTTGCCGGGCTTGAAGCCGAAGATCTTGTCCTGCTTGCCGCTCTCCGGCCCCCAGCGCTCGCCGAAGGCGTAGACGAGCGCGACGGGTCGGCGATCGCGCGCTTGACGTAGTGGTCGAGGAAGTCGGAGAGGTCGTTGTCCGGCCCGGCGGTGTCCGGCGGCAGCGCGCGCATGGCGGCGCGGTCGAACAGGTTGCCGCGGATGAAGTCGAGCCCGGAGCGCGGCGGCAGCGCGTGCCAGCCGGCGGCGAGGCCTTCGACCGCCGCGGTCACCGGGTGCCGGAAGTCGTCGTCGGCGAGGTACAGCAGCTCGGACGGCGACTCCTGCGAGAGCACGTTGACGGCGATCCGGTAGCTGGTCCCGGCGGCGTCGATCCGCACCTGGTAGTGCGGCGAGTCCGTCCCGCCCTCGCGCCGGCAGTCGACCGCGCGCCCGACCAGGACTCCGTACTGTTCAGTGGCATGGCCGCAGCATCGGCCACGGCGCTTGGGGTCAGCTTGGCGAAGGCTTGTAGCGCGTGAACAGGTAGCCGCCCGACTCGTGCAGCGAGAGCAGCTCGAGGTCGAGCGGCGGATCGAGCCCGGCGCCCCGGCGAGGATCGTGACCGGATCGTCTCCGGCCACGAGCTTGGCGGCGACGACGAGGTGCAGCTCGTCGACGAGGCCGGCGCGCAGGAGGTCGCCGAAGAGCTGCGGGCCGCCCTCGCAGTCGATCGACTCGATCCCGTGCTCGGTCCGCAGGCGGCGCACGCCCTCCTCGAGCGGGGCGCGCAGGTACGTCACCTGGGCCTCGCACGGCGGCAGCTCGGCGTCGGGCGACGGGGTGAGCACGATGACGCGGTTCCCCGGCGCCTTCAGCAGGCCGACCTCCGCGGGCACGCGGGCGCTGCGGGTGACGAGCACGGCGGTCGGGTCCATCGGGCCGTAGCTCTCGACGCGGACGGTCTCGGCGCCCACCATGACGGCGTCGACGCGCGAGCGCAGCGCGTGGAAGAGCTCGTAGTCGGCGCGGTTGGCGATCGGCCCGGTGCGGCCGGCGATGGTGGCGCGCCCGTCGGCGGTGGCGATGAAGTTGGCGAGCACGAACGGCCGGTCAGGCGGCGCCGGGCCGGGGACCTGCGGCGGCGAGATCGGCCGCGGTGAGGTCCGCCGCCGGGTCGGGCAGCAGCCGCCGGAACGCTCCATCAGGCCTCGTGCCCCGGGTCGATCCGCTTGGCGCGGTGGAACGTGAACTCGTCCTCGGCGGCGCCCTTCTCGGCGAAGACCGGCTCGAGCAGGAACAGGTCGTGGTCGCCGGCGTCGCGCCGCCACAGCACGCGGCCGGCGAACCGGTTCGGGCACTCGTCGAGCAGCGGCACGCCGCCCGGCCCCTCGCGCCAGGCGCAGCGCGCGAACTTGTCGACCTCGTCGCCCGTCTCGCCGCCGAACAGCTCGGCCAGCCCGGTCGCGTGCTCGGGCACGCAGTGGACGGCGAGCAGCTCGGCGTCGCGCCCGTGGCGGTAGGTGCGGTTCTCGTGCGAGAGGCAGACCGCGAAGCGCGGCGGGTCGATGCTCGTCTGCGTCGCGAAGCCGACGAGGCAGCCGAGCGGCTCGTCGCCGGCGCGGGTGGTGACGATGAACATCGGGTACTCGAGCCCGCCGACGAGCGCATGAAACGTTGCAGCGACGTCCACGCGCCCGTCGTACCCGCCGTTTCGCACCGCAACCCGTACGCTGCCGCGCGTGTTGGCACCGGTGACCGGTCAAACGCGACTGGAGGGGACTGCATGAGGACGACGTTGAAGGCCGTGGTGATCGCAGGAGCGCTGCTGTGCGCGCCGGCGACCGCGGCAGCCGCGGAGAAGCCGGTGGTCACCAGCGGCGCCGCGACCAGCATCGAGCCGACGACCGCGGTGCTGAACGGGTTCGTGACCCCCAAGGGCGCGGCCACGACGTACTACTTCCAGATACGGCACGTCGAGCCTGTACGGCTCGGTGACGCCGGCGGGCACCGTCGCGGCCGGCAGCGGGCGCGTCAAGGTCACCGCGGCGGTCAGCGGCCTGGCGCCGGTGACGACGTACCACTACCGGCTGGTGGCCCAGAACTCGCAGGGCGTGGCGCGCGGCAACCACCGCACGTTCAAGACGAAGCCGCAGCCGCTCGGCTTCTCGGTCGCCGCGACGCCCAATCCCGTGAGCGCCGGCGGCGCGACGACGCTCGCCGGCATGCTGACCGGCACGAACAGCGACGACCGGCGGATCCAGGTCAAGAGCAACCCGTGGCCCTACACGCAGGGCTTCCTGCCGTATCGGCAACCAGCTGGTGACGAACGCCGACGGCAGCTTCTCGGTCCCGGTCCTGTCGGTGCCCGTCAACACGCAGTTCATCGTGGAGATGGTGGCCCGGCCGGAGGTGGTGAGCACGCCGCTGATGGTGGGCGCCACGCTCGACGTCACGCGCCGCGTCAAGGTGACGCGCGGCGACCGCCGCGGACGGCTCCGCTTCCGCGGCCGCATCAGCCCGGCGGTCGACGGCGAGCAGGTGCTGATCCAGAAGCTGCGCCTCAGCGACGGCGTGTGGTACACGGTCGGCGAGACGTTCGCCCGCAACAACGGCGACTCGTCCTCCCGCTACCGCAAGACGATCCGCCAGCGGCGCGGCGGCCGCTACCGCGTGCTGGTGAACGTGGACGAGGGCACCTACTCGCCCAGCTCGAGCCGGAGCATCCGCAGGCGGCACGTCCGCGACTGATCACCCGCGGGGCGGCGCGACGCAGATGAAGCCGAGCGTCTCGTCGCCCAGCGCCTCGAAGCAGTGGAGCTCGTCCGGGCCGACGTAGACGACGTCGCCCGGACCGAGCTCGTGCTGCTCGTCGCCGAGCGTGACCCGCGCGCGCCCGCGCTGGATGACGACGCCGTGGTCGTGCGGGTGCTGCTCGCGGGCGGTGTGCCGGCCGGCGGGGACCTCGAAGTAGCGCACCCGGTACGAGGGCGCGTCGATCAGCTCGTGCTTCTGGAGGCCGTCGAGGTACTCGCGCGGCGCCACGCCCTCCCACGAGCCGTCCGGCCGCCGGCGGACGACGGCGCCCATCAGAGCGCTTCGTCGATGGGCGTGTCGCCGCCGCATGAGCTCGAAGGTCCGGCCGATCGTGCCCGGCTCGTGGATCACGGCGGCCAGCACGGCGGCGACGTCGTCGCGCGTGACATCGCCGCGCCCGGCGTCGAGCTTCACGCGGCCGGTCCCCGGATCGTTCGTGAGCGCGTCCGGGACGCACGATCGTGTAGTCGAGCCCGCTGGCGGCCAGCTCGGCGTCCGCCTCGCCCTTGGCGCGCAGGTAGACGCTGAAGGTGTCGTCGCCCGGGTGGTCGGGGTCGGCGTTGATGCTGCTGACCATCACGTAGCGGCGGATGCCGGCGGCCTTGGCGGCCGCGATCAGCTTGACGGCGCCGCCGAGGTCCATCGTGCCCTTGCGCTGCGAGCCGCTGCCGGGCCCGGCGCCGGCCGCGAAGACGACGGCGTCGGCGCCCCGGACGGCGTTGGCCACGAGGGCGTCGTCGGCCTCTTCGAGGTCGCAGACGACGGGGTCGCCGCCGGCGTCGCGGACGTCGTCCGCGTGGTCGGGGTTGCGGATCAGCGAGCGGACCTGGTCTCCGCGCTCGGCGAGCAGCCGCGTGAGCCGCAGCGCGATCTGCCCGTGTCCTCCTGCGATCGCGACAAGCATGCCTCGCACCATACTGCGGCCGTCGTGCCGTCCCGCTCCTGGCGCTATCACGCCCACCGCCTCGTCTTCCGCCACCTCGGGATCCCGCCCGGGACGATGCGCCCGTACGCGCTGCCGGGCGCCGCGCGGCTGCACGAGCTGCGCTGGCGCCGGCGGCTGGCGCGGGCGCCGGTGACCGACTACGCGTCGCACGCGGCGGCGGTCGGCGTCGGCGAGATCGAGGAGCCGATCCCGTGCAGCCTGTGCGGCGGCGAGCGCGTGCAGGCGCTGTTCCGCACCAAGGGCTACGCGGTCGTCCGCTGCGTCGAGTGCGGGCTGCTGTACCGCAACCCCGGGATCCGGCCGGAGCGGCTCGGCGACCTGTACGCCGGCCACTACAGCCGCTTCCTCACCGGCGTCGTACGCGAAGGACCGGCAGCGCCGCTACCGGCTGGTCATGGACGCCTTCGACCCGCTGTTCGCCGACGGCTCCGGCCGCCGGCTGCTCGACTTCGGCTGCGGCGCCGGGCTGTACCTGGACCTGGCCTACGAGCGCGGGTTCGAGTGCTACGGCGTCGACCTGTCGGAGGACTCGGTCGAGAAGGCGCGCCGAGCGGCCGAGCGGCGCGCACGCGTACTTCGGCTCGCCGGCCGACGTGCCGGAGATCGCCGCCGGCGGGTTCGACGTGGTGACGATGTGGTCGGTGCTCGCCCACCTGGCCACGCCGGTCGAGGACCTGACGATGCTGCGCGGCCTGCTGAGCGACGACGGCGCGCTGATGATCCTCACCGTCAACGCGAACTCGCTGCTGCTGAAGGCGCACGGGCCCGACTGGGGCGGCTTCACCCGCAACCACCTGAAGATCTACTCGCCCACGAACCTGCCGCTGCTGCTGCGCCGGGCCGGGTTCGAGGCGGTCGTCATGCGGCCGATGGCCAACGACCTCGTGGAGGCCGGCGAGTCGCCGCTGACCGCGCGCCAGGAGCGGCGGCTCAGGGCCACGGTGGCCGACGGCAACCGCGGGAACATGATGCGCGCGGTCGCCTTCGCGAGCGCGTCAGGACCCGCTCGCTGGGGCTTCCAGTAGCCAGTGATCGACCTCGGCCTGGCTCCTCAGCCGGACGACGGGGTAGCGGGCCAGCGTTCGCGGCCAGTCACGGCGGCGCTTGGGCTGCTCGGTGAGCGCGTAGCCGAACAGCGACTCGCGGCCCCAGAAGGCGTTCTTGAGCGACTCCCGGTTGTCGTTCCACAGCCGTTCGCGACCGGTCAGCCGGCGGCCGGTGCGCCGGAGCAGGCGGAGGAGCCAGACGTGCGTGGGAAGGTCGAGCCAGACGACCGTGTCGGCGCCGTCGAGCACCGCCGTCCCCAGCTTGCGCAGGTAGGTCCCGTCGATCACCCAGCCGTCGGAGCGCAGGATCGGCTCGAGCTGTCGGCGCAGGTCCTCGTCGCTCGTCTCCCGCCAGTTCGGCCCGTGGACGAGCGAGTCGAGCTCCACGAACGGCACGTCGAGCTGCTCCGCGAGCCGTCTGCCGAGGGTCGTCTTGCCGTTGCCGCTGGCGGAGGCGATGATCGCGACGCGCCTCACGGGCGCAGTGTCGCACTCGTCCTGCCGTCGGCTCGGTAGCGGTAGAGGCTGGTACGCGAGAGCGGCCGGCTCAGCGCCCAGTAGCCGCGGCCGTCGGTCCGGGTCACGGCGAGCGTGGTCCAGGTCCCGCTCTTCGCCTTGCGCTCGACGGTGACGGTGTGGGCGCCGCCGGGGCGCACCTGGCCCCACAGGCGGCGGCCCGCCGCGTCGAGCGCGAACGGCGTGTCGAAGTGGGCGAGGCTCGGCTTGGCGCGGCCGCCGCTGAAGCGCAGGCCGGACTGCCAGCCGCTGAAGGTGCCGTTCGGGCTGCGCGGCTCGTCGCGCCACAGGTACTGCGTGAACAGCCGGATCCGCGGCGTGCGCCAGGCGAGGTAGGCGGCGCGCTGGAGCCAGGCGTCCTGGGTCTGCGGCTTGACGCCGGCGATCCGGTCGGGCGGGCTGGTCTGGTAGCCGTACTCGTCGATGAAGATCGGCATCCGCCCCGCCGTCGACCTGATCGCGCGGGCGCGCTGGAGCCGGTCGAGCGTGGCCGACAGTGTGCGCACCTGGGCCAGGCCGACGTCGTCCGCGTTGGGGTGCCGGATCTCGGGCGCGGCGCGGCCGCTGTACGGGTGGATGGCGAAGCCGTCACCGGTGACGGGCTTGAAGCCGCGGCACTCGGCGGTGGTCATGCGCTGCAAGGCGTCGGTGCGGCAGCCGAGGCGCCTGAGGAACAGCAGCGGGCGCATCACCGTGTTCGCGTTGCGCAGGCGCTGCCCGCGCGGCGACAGCGCGCCGACCACGATCTCGGCCACGGGGTCGTTGTCGGCGATCGCGCGGGTAGGCGGCGCGGACCAGGCCGCGGTAGAGGTGCGGCGCGACCGGCGTGCAGCGGCCCTTCCTGCAGCGCGCCTGCGGCGACAGCCAGATCGTAGATGTTCGGCTCGTTCCAGATGATGTAGCGGTCCACGCGCGCCGCGTACCGCTTCGCCACGGCCTCGGCGAAGGCGGCGAACGCCGACGGCCGCGGCTTCCACCGGCCCTGCCGGCGGCCGGGCGAGCTGCTCGTCCACGCCGGACCGGGCCCGGTCACGGTGAGCGTCACGGTCATGCCCGCCGCCCGCACGCGGTCGACCGCGTTGTCGAGATAGAACCACTGGTAGTGCCCGTCGTTCGGGTCGGCCGGCCGGAACCCGCTCGGCTTGCGGGCGGGAGCGATCTGCGACCACAGGGCGAAGATCCGCACCGTGTCGACGCCCATCGCGCGCCACTCCGCCACTGCGCGGTCGGCGGCCGGCCCGCCCGGCATCAGGATCCGGTCGTCCGCGATCCCGATCTCCGGGTTCGAGGCGCTGCGCGGGCGCCGCGCGAGGAGGAGGAGCAGCAGGAGCGTCGGGAGGAGGCGATGCACTGCATTCGTGAACGCCTCTCACCGGTGTGAGTTGCGGATCAGCGTGCGCAGGGGTTCGGGAAGCCGAGCTCGTGCGCCGTCGCCTGGTCGGCCTCGGCCGAGCACCTGGCGTCGGGGTGCGGGTCGATCTCGTGCTGCGGCCGAAATTACCTGCAGCCGGGGACGGTAAGCTGTTGAATAGTCAGCGATGCTCGATGACCTGGCTCCGACCGCGGCCGAACGCCTCGTCATCGACGGAGCCGCCACCGGCAGTCGCACCGACTTCCGCAAGCCGAACGACGTGGTCGCCCACGGCGCGAGATGGGGGCCGAAGCGCACCGTTAGCGCCGAGGTGCTGGCCGAGCTGCTCACGCGCCAGCCAGACGCTGACCACCAACCCCGTCTGCTCTCCGTAGCCGGTGCACGCATCACCGGCCAGCTGGCGCTGGAGGCGCTCACACTCGTCCGGCCGCTGGTCCTCCACGACTGCTACATCGAGCAGCCCGTGATTCTCGACGAGGCTCAGGCCACGACAGCTCGACTTCACGGGCTGCCGGCTTCCGGGCCTCCGGGCCCGGCAGCTGGAAACCCGCGGCGACCTCACGCTGGATCGAGTCACGGAGACCACCGAGCTGGTGCTCGCCGGAGCGAAGATCGGTGGCGTGCTCGGGCTACGCGAGGCCCGGCTCGCCGGCGGCAGTCCGGCGCTCGATGGCTATCGCCTCGAGGTCCACGTCGGGATGCAGTGCGTCGGGCTGCGCGCGGATGGCGGGCTGCGCCTGATCGGCGCGCACATCCGCGGGCAACTCGATCTGAGCGGCGCGCGCCTGCGCAATACGGACGACGCGGCCCTCGGCGCAGACGGCGTGCAGATCGACCAGGATCTCTTCTGCCGCAGCGACAGCGATGGGCAGCGCTTCGAGGCCGACGGTGAGCTGCGAGTGATCGGCGCCCACATCGGCGGCCAGTTCGACCTCCGCGGCGCGCACCTGAGCAACGTGAACGGCACCGCGCTCAACGCCGAAGGCGTCCAGATAGACCAGGACCTGTTCTGTCGCGGCGACGACGACGGGCAGCGCTTCGAGACCGACGGCGAGCTGAGCCTGATCGGCGCTCACATCGGCGGAATGCTCGACGCGAGCGGCGCGCGCTTGACCAACACGGACGGCCGCGCGCTCAACGCTCCTCGGCTGCACGTAGACCAGAGCATGTACTGCCGCGGCGACGTCGGCGGGCAGCGCTTTGAAGCCGACGGCGAGTTGGGCCTGCTGAACGCGCACATCAGCGGGCAGCTCGACCTGAGCGGCGCGCGCCTGAGCAACGCGAACGGCATCGCCCTGAACGCCGACGGGATCGAGATCGGCGAACACCTCATCTGCCGCTGCGATGACGACGACGGGCAGCGCTTCGAGGCCGACGGCGAGCTGAGCCTGCTCGGCAGCCATGTCGCCGGCCAGCTCGACCTCCGCGGCGCGCACCTGAGCAACGCGGACGGCCGCGCCCTGAACGCCGACGGATTGCGAGTCGACCAAGACCTGATCTGCCGAAAAGACGAGACTGGGCAACGCTTCGAGGCCGAAGGCGAGCTGCGCCTGATCGGCGCCCACATCGGTGGCCAACTCACGCTGCTGGGCGCGCGCCTGAGGAACGCGTACGGCCCCGTCCTGCACGCCGAGGGGTTGCAGGTGGACCAGGACATGTACTGCTACGTCCAAGCCGGGGATCGGTTCGAGACCGACGGCGAGGTGAGCCTGCTCGGCGCTCAGATCGGTGGCCAGCTCGACCTCAGTGGCGCCCGACTGAGCAACGCTCGAGGGCTGGCGCTCGACTTCGAGCGAGGGCGCGCCAGCCGTCTGACGCTTCCGCGACTGGCGGACCGCGACGCGTCGGTCGACCTCGCCCATGCGGAGGTGTCGCAGTTCGACGACGATCCCGCCCCGGCGAGTCCCGGGGAATCGGGATATCTGGCGCGCGTGACGGGCTTGACGTATCACTCGCTCGGCCCGAATAGCGGCGACAGCGCCGCGCGACTCGCCTGGCTCAGCCGCGCGACCGACGGTTACGTGCCCCAGGCCTACGACCAGCTCGCCGAGGCGTACCGCCGCGCGGGCCTCGACGACGACGCCAAGACGGTCATGATCGCCAAGCAGGTCCGGCGCCGCGAAACGCTGGGGACTCTGGGCAAGGTGGTCAGCGTCACGCTCGGCGCGCCGGTCGGATACGGGTATCGGACGTGGCGCGCCGCCGCGGCGCTCCTCGCGCTCGTGGTGATCGGCTGGATCGTGTTCTCGCTGGCGCATCCGGCACACATGACCGCCACGCGTCCCGAGGCGCAACTGCCCGACTTCCGCGCGCTGCTGTACTCGCTCGACGCCGTCCTGCCCGTGGTCAATCTGGGCCAGGAGATCTCCTGGTCACCGCAGGGCGTGGCGCATTACTGGTACGGCTTCAGCGCTCTCGTCGGCTGGCTGCTCGGCCTCGGCCTGGTCGCCTTCCTCACCGCGAGGTTCTTCCGCGAGTAGTCACGACGCGTAGGCGGCCACGAACCCCTCTCGCCAGCTCGGATAGCGCGGCGTCCAGCCCAGCTCGCGCTTGGCCTTCGCGTTCGACGCCCCGCGCGAGTCGGTCCCGATCATGACCGCGGCCTCGCCGGCGATCAGGCGGGCGAGCCAGCGGGGGACGTGGCGGGGCGGCTTGGCGCCGAGCACTCGGGCGAGCACCGGGAGCCACTCGCGGACCGGTGCGGGATCGTCGTCGACGACGTTGTAGGTGCCCGCTCCGTCGTGCTCGAGTGCGAGCACGGTCGCGGCGGCGGCGTCGTCGAGGTGGATGAACGACGTGACGCCGTCGCCGTTACCGACGATCGGGAACAGGCGGCGGCGGACCGGCGTGATCATGCCGTCGTTGGACGCGCCGTAGAAGCCGCCGTACCGCAGCGCGATGCCGCCCGCGGCCACGACCGTCTCGTCGAGGTAGCGCATGGCGGCGAGCGTCTCGCGCATCGCCGGGACCGGCGCCGAGTCGAGCGGATCGTCCTCGGTCTTGACCGGCCCGCCCGCGCGCTCGTAGAGCGCGCTGGCGTAGCTCTGGGCGACGAACCGGCGCACGCCCACCTCGCGCGCGGCGGCCAGCAGGGCATCGGTGCCCTCGGTCCTCAGCCGGTTCGTCATGGCGAAGCTGCGGTCGAAGTGCTTGAAGTCGCGCACGTCCGACAGCGCGGTCGCCTGGTGGACGATCGCATCGGGCGCGGCCTCGAGCACGGCCGCCAGCACCGCGGCACGGTCGAGCAGGTCGAGCTCGACCGCCTCCGCTCCCAGCGCGCGGACGCGCTCCGCGCCGCCCGCCGACGTCGAGGTGCCGATCACCTCGTGCCCCCGCTCGACCAGCTGGGTGACGAGCCGGGTGCCGATCGCGCCGCTCGCGCCTGCAACGAAAACTCGCATCATCATGTGCTCCTTGGTCACATCCGCGGGATCCCGCGGGTCTAAGAGCAGGACCCGAGACGACGGAAAGACGTGACCGATGGACGATCTGGCGCAACGATTCGAGCAGGAGCGGCCCCGGCTCAGGGGCGTCGCCTACCGCATACTCGGCTCGCTCAGTGAGGCGGACGACGCAGTCCAGGAGGCCTGGCTGCGGCTCAGCCGCTCGAACGCCGACGACATCGACGACCTCGCCGCCTGGCTGACCACGGTCGTCGCGCGCGTCGCGCTGAACATGCTGCGCTCCCGCAAGACGCGGCGCGAGGTGTACGTGCCCGAGCCGATCGTCGACCGCGCCGACGGGATCGACCCCGAGCACGAGGCGCTGCTGGCCGACTCCGTCGGACTCGCGCTGCTCGTCGTGCTCGAGACCCTCTCCCCCGCCGAGCGGCTCGCGTTCGTGCTGCACGACATCTTCGCCGTGCCGTTCGCCGAGATCGCGCCGATCGTCGACCGCTCACCCGACGCGGCGCGCCAGCTCGCCAGCCGCGCGCGCCGGCGCGTCCGCGGCCAGAGCACGGTCTCCGACGTCGACCCCGACGCGCAGCGCGAAGTCATCGACGCCTTCTTCGCTGCCGCCCGCGACGGCGACTTCGAAGCGCTGGTCGCCGTGCTCGACCCGGACGTCGTGCTCCGCGCCGACGTCGGCGCCGGCTCGCGGGAGGTGCGCGGGGCGGAGACCGTCGCCGGCCAGGCGATCGGCTTCTCGCGGCTCGGGCTGCTCATCCACCCGGCGCTCGTCAACGGCGTCCCCGGAGCCGTCTCCACCCGCGACGGCGAGCCGTTCTCGGTCGGCGGCTTCACGGTCCGGAACGGGAAGATCGTCGAGATGCACATCCTCGCCGACCCCGAGCGGCTGCGCCGGCTCGACCTGTCCAAGCTGCTCTAGACGTGGACCCAGTCCGGCGGCTCGCGTTGCCTCAGCCAGTCCGGGTCGCTGACGTGCCGCTGCTCGCCGATCGCATACGCCTCGGCGAGCCAGCCCGATAGCTCGGGGTCGATGTCGGCCGGCTCGGCGAGCCGCAGCTGGTGCACGTAGTAGTACGGCGGCAGGTACTCGACGCGCGCGAGCCGCGGGCTGTCGACCGGCCGCGTGTGCAGGAAGGTCGCCAGCAGGTAGCGCTTGCGCGGCCGCTGGATCCCGGCGAAGCGCATGCGCACCTGGAGCGCGATGCGCGACTTGGTCGCGTTGACCGTCACCGGCCCGTTCTCGCGGGCCGCCGCCACGTACAGCTCGAACAGCTCGCGCAGCCCGGGCGTGGCGCCCTCGAAGAACCGGTCCAGCTCCACGACCTGGCACGAGTGCGGCATGTTGCGGCTCACGAACCGCTGTCCGCACACCGGGCAGGTCCAGAGCGGCGCGTCGCTCATGGAGACACCGTACGCGCGAAACTCATGGCATGGAGCTCGTCACGATCGCAAGAGTGGAGTCGTCGCTGAAGGACCGCGCGTCCGCGCCGAAGCAGGGCGACGAGGGCGCGCCCGACGCCTGGCTGGTGTTCGACCCGGAGCTGGCGGCCGGCCTCGACGGGATCGCCGTCGGAGACCAGGTCCTCGTGCTGACCTGGTTCGACCGCGCCGAGCGCGACGTGCTGCGGGTGCGTCCGCGCAGCGACCCCTCCAGACCGGAGCAGGGCGTGTTCGGCACCCGCTCGCCGGACCGCCCGAACCCGATCGGGCTGCATCGCGTGACCGTCCTCGCGATCGACGGCGCGCGCGTCCAGGTCAGCGACTTGGAGGCGCTCGACGGCACGCCGGTCGTCGACGTCAAGCCCGTGCTCGAGCGGATCGGCGAGCGCTGAATGCGCGTCCTCGCATGGATCTGCGCGGCGCTCGCGGTGCTCGCGGCGATCGCCACGGCCGCCCTCGTCGGGCTCGCGCTCTACCCGCAGGAGGGCGCACCGAGCTGGGTGTTCGCGCTGGTCGCCTTCGCCGCCGCCGTCGGGCTCGGGGCGCTCGCGGTCAGGCTGCTGGGACGCCGACTTCGACGGGTAGGGGATGGTTCCAGGCCTCGGGCCGGCGGCTGCACGAGTACTTTGCCCCGGCGGACCGCCTCGACCGCCTGCTCGCCGGGCGTGAACGACTCGGCCTGGCCCTTGCAGAGGTCGGTCATCGCCCAGTACACGCTGCGCCCGACCCGGTTCTCCGTCATCGCGCGCACGCGCTTGCGCAGCGCGGGCTCGCGGGCGAGCGCGAACTCGGCGCGGATCACGAGCTTCTGGTTCTCGGTGCGCTCGGACTGGCGCGCGATGTCACCGCACGTCAGCGCGTACGGGTTGCGGTCGACCTCCTCGGCGTGCCCCGGGTCGGGCGTGCCCGCGACCCGCTGCTCCGCCCGCCGCTCCTCGCCGCAGCCGGCCAACACCAGCAGCGAGACGAGACCGACCAGCAACCGCAGCACGCCCGAAGTGTCCCACGCTCAGCGATAGCCGGTCGGGTCTGCGGGCAGCCCGGCGTCCTGGACCTCGACCATGTAGCGCCAGCAGTCCGGCTGCGAGCCGTCGAGGTCGGTGAAGCCGTACTCGCGCGCGAGACCGCCAGAGGAGAACGAGCCGCCGCTGCGACGCAGCACGTCCGGGTCGGCCGCCAGGGCGGCGACCGCCCTGCCCACGAATCGCGGGCTCTCGGAGATCGCGGCGAAGTGCGGGTTGACGGTCGCGCCGTCGCGCCAGTTCTCCTCGGTGACGCCGAAGTTGTCGAGCATCATCTCCGAGCGCAGCCAGCCGGGAGTCAGCGCCACGGCGGCGCAGCCGTGCTCGGCGAGCTCCTTGCTCTGAGCGAACGCGAGCCGGATCACGGCGCTCTTGGCGAGGTCGTAGAACGCCGGCTCGCGGTAGTTCGCGTCGTTGTACTCGCGCGTGCCGTCGGTCATCTCGACGACCAGGCCGCCGGACCGGCGGATCAGCAGCGGCAGCGCGAAGTGGCTGGTGATCAGGTGCGTCTCGATCTGGAGGCGCAGCAGCCGCAGGCCGTTGCCGAGGTCGTGCTCCCACAGCGGCGTGTTCCATTCGAACAGCCGCTCGCCGCCCCAGATGTCGTTGACGAGCACGTCGAGCCGCCCCTGCTCGCCGTCGATCCGCCGCACGAGCGCCTCGACCTGGTCGGCCTCCAGATGGTCGACCGCGACCGCGATGCCGGTCCCGCCGGCATCGGTCACCAGCGACGCGGTCTCCTCGATCGTCTCCGGCCGGTCGTACTCCGACCGCCGCCCCTGCGTGCTGCGGCCGGTGCAGTAGACGGTCGCCCCGGCCTCGCCGAGCGCCACCGCGGTTCCGCGGCCGGCGCCGCGGGTCGCGCCCGTGACGAGCGCCACCTTGCCCTGCAGACTCATGCGAACTCCTCCCTTGGAACGGTACGGACGGCGAGCACGGCCAGCAGCACGAGTGCTCCGCCGGCGAGCTGGGCGAGCCCGAGCGACTCGCCGAAGGCTACGAACGCGAGCGCGACGGTGACCACCGGCTCGAACGTCGACAGGATCGAGGCGGCGGTCGGGCCCACCCGCCGCAGCCCGGCGAAGAACAGTCCGATCGCGCCGACTGTAGAGACGACGGCCAGCCCGCCCAGCCAGACGAAGCCGGAGGCGCTCACGCTCGCCGGGTGGAGGTCGCCGCCGGCCAGGCCGGCGACGGTCAGCGTCGCTGCCGCGCCGGTGCACACCAGCGTGCTGAGCGCGAGCGGCGCGACCCGCCCGGCGATTCCCTCGGAGCCGAGCACGTACGCGCTGTAGACGACGGCCGTCGCCAGCCCGAGCAGCGTGCCCAGCGGATCGAGGCCGCCGGCGGCGCCGGCCAGCACCAGCAGCAGGCCGCCGACCGACAACGCGAGCGCGCCGGCGGTCCGCCGGCTCGCCCGCTCGCGCCGCAGAGCCACGGCGGTCACCGCGACGATCACCGGGAAGACGTAGACGAGCAGCGCCAGCAGCGAGGCGTCGAGCCGCTCGAGCGCCGCGAAGTAGCCGCCCGCGGGCGCGGCGTAGCCGACGGCGCCGAGCAGCAGGGCGAAGCCGGCGTCGCGCCGCGAGATCCCTCGCAGCTCGCGCACGCCGACCAGGAGCCACAGCAGCACGGCCGCGAGCACGAACCGCGTCGCGAGCAGCGTGCCGACCGTGGCGCCCTCGTCGTAGGCGAGCTTGCCGAAGATCCCCATGGCGCCGAAGGCGGCGGCGGAAGCGAGACAGAAGGGCATGGCTCGGCATCCTGAGACCTCGACCGATTAGTAGCGATTCGGCTTCGTGATGAAAATCCAGTAGCGTTGCTACTCAATGCTCGACCTCCGCCGGCTGCGCCTCCTGCACGAGCTGCACGCGCGCGGCACGATCGCCGCCGTCGCCGACGCGCTCCAGTTCACGCCCTCGGCCGTCTCGCAGCAGCTCGCCGTGCTCGAGCGCGAGGCCGGGCTTCCGCTGCTCGAGCCGGCCGGCCGCGGCGTCCGGCTCACCGATGCGGCGCTGGTCCTCGTCCGCCACGCCGGCGCCCTGCTCGAGCGCGCCGAGCTCGCCGAGGCCGACCTGGCCGCCGCCACCGGCCGGGTCGCCGGCCGCGGCCGGATCGCCTCGTTCCAGTCGATCGGCCTGCGCGTGGCCGTGCCGGCGATCCGGGCACTCGCGCGCGAGGCGCCCGACCTGCGCTGCGAGCTGATCGAGTCCGAGCCCGAGGAGTCGCTGCCCGCGCTCGCCCTCGGCGACGTCGACCTCGTGCTGGCCGACGAGTGGGAGCACCAGCCGCTCGCGCGGCCACCCGGCATCGCGCGCGAGGACCTGCACACCGACCCGGTGCACCTCGTGCTGCCCGGCGGCCATCCGGCAGCGGGCCGCGATCCGGTGCCGCTGGCGGAGCTCGCGGGCGAGGCCTGGACCACCGGCCACGAGGGCACCGCGTGGGAGGACATCATCAAGCGCACGTGCCGCGGGCTCGGCGGCTTCGACCCCGACATCCGCCACCGCACGAACGACAGCGTCCTCAGTCTCGCGCTCGTCGCCGACGGCCAGGCCGTCACCCTCCTCCCCCAGCTCGTCGAGCCCGGCGCGCCCGCCGGCGTCACGGTGCGGGCGATCGCCGAGGGCTCCGTGCACCGCACGATCTTCGCCGCGACCCGCGCCGCCGACGCCGAGCGGCCGTCCGTCCAGGCGCTGCTGGCAGCCGTCCGCGCCGCAGCCGCCCGAGCGTTGGGGTAGCCTGCCGGGCAATCGGCGCGCGTGGGTACCGCGCGCCACATTCCCTCGGGAGGGGAAGACATGAGACATCGGTGGAAGGCCCTCACGGCCGTGTGCGCGGTCGCGATGGCAATGTCCGGCAGCACGGCGGTCGCGCATCCGCCAGTCGACTTCGGGACGCAGTTGAGCGACCCGTGGGGGCAGAACTTCTGGTTCCTCGCCAACTTCCAGACGGCGGCGAACCCGACCAACGCCGCCAACACGCACCTCACCAGCTCCGACATCGCGTTCTGGGGCGACCTCGCCTACGTCGGCGACTACGGCGGCTTCCGCATCTTCGACATCTCGCGGGGGGAGCCCAGGCAGGTCTCCGACATGCGGTGCTACGGCCCGCAGGGCGATCCGTCGGTGATCGACACCGACCGCGACGGCGACGCCGACACGCTCGTGCTGTCGGTCGACAGCGTCCTGGCCGGCCCGCAGTGCGGCGCCGCGCCGGTGAGCAAGAGCACGACGACCGGCCGCTATCCGGACGGCGCCTGGGAGGGCATCAGGGTCTTCGACGTCGAGAACCCGCGCGCCCCGAAGCAGATCGCGACCGTCTACCAGGACTGCGGCTCGCACACCAACACGCTGCTGCCCAACCCGCGCGGCAAGTCGATGTACGTGCTCAACTCGAGCTACCCGCTCGGCGAGGGCCCGACCTGCGGTCCGCTCGGCGCGGCAGGAGGGCCGCAAGGTCAACCACGGCGTCGTCCAGGTCGTCGAGATCCCGTACCGCGATCCGGCGGCGGCCCGCGAGGTCACCGAGCTGCCGATCGTCTATCCGGGTGACGCGGACGGGACGTACAAGCCGGTCAGCGAGCACGGCATCGTCGCGCCGCTGGACGACTTCCTCGGCTGCCACGACCTGAGCTCGTTCCCGGCGAAGGGCATCGTCGGCGCCGCGTGCGGTGAGCAGGCCCAGGTGTGGGAGATCGACCGCCGCACCGGCCTGCCGGACACGGAGGACCCGAAGTGGGCGTACGACCAGACGAACGTCGACTTCTGGCATTCGGCGACGTTCAGCTGGGACGGCAAGATCGCCAACTTCATCGACGAGTCGTTCGGTGACGGCTGCCCGACTAAGACGACGAAGACCGGCGGTCTGCCCGGCGGCGTGCGCGAGTTCGAGACCGGCAACATGTACTTCTTCTCGACGAAGAGCGGCCGGCTGCTGTCCGAGTACCGCAACTCGCGCGGGACGAACGACGACCTGGGCGCCGGCGAGCGGCTCACGTACTGCTCGTCGCACCTCGGCATCCCGGTGCCGGCGAAGGACCGCTACCTGCTGGTCAACGCCTTCTACCGCAACGGGTCGTCGGTGATCGACTTCACCGACCCGACGGACCCGAAGGAGGTGGCGTTCGGCGACCTCGAGGGCACGAACACCTGGTCGGCGTACACCTACCCGCGCCGGTCGGGGCGCCAGAAGACGCTCCCGGTCTACTCGAACGACGGGCTGAGCCGCGACTACGACACCGGCCCGGCATTCGACTACCGCGAGGCCGCCTACGGCTTCATGCGGTTCGAGGCGCGGGTGCGGGCCGACCTGGTCGGCTTCAACCGCCTGAACCCGCAGCTCCAGGAGAAGGTCATCGAGATGAAGGGCGACCGGGGCCACTGGCGCTGGTCGAAGCCGCGGACGCACGCGAAGGGCAAGGCCGCCGTCGCGCGCATCCGCTCGGCGCGCTCGTACACGAAGTAGGCATCGGGCGAGGGCCCCGCACCCGCGGGGCCCTCAGCCTGGCCGGTGCCGCGTGACGACGAGGCCGCCCTCGCCGGCGGGCGCGGCGAAGCTCTGGAGCCGCTGGTGGAACGCGGCGGCCACGCGGCGGGCGTGCGCCTTTGCGAGCTCGGCCCGCTCGCCGGCGAACAGCTCGTCGACCGTGCTCATCCACAGGCTCAGCCACTGCTCGAAATGCGCGCGCCGCAGCGGCGCCTTCGCGTGCAGCTGGGCGTGCGGCCGGAACGCGCCGCCCGCGTAGGTCTGCGCGCCGAGCAGGACGGTCTCCCAGAACGACGTGATCCGCGGGACGTGGGCCTCGAGGTCGAGCCTGGCGACGTCGACGAAGAGGAAGCCGATGATCGGGTCCTCGAGCGCGCGGCCGTAGAACGCGCGCACGAGCCGCTCGCAGTCCGCGCGGGTCTCGATGTCCGGCCTCACCCCCATCACTATGGCGGGCGGGAAGGGGGTCGGAACGGGAGATCCCATCGATCGGCCGGCCGCTGCCGGGCGTCTCTTGCGAAACACGACCAGGAGGAAACGACGTGCTCGCAAGACTCAGACTGCCCAGCCCCGCATTCGCGGTCGCCCTCACCGCGCTCGTCGCCGCCTTGGGCGGCACGGCGATCGCCGCGGGCTTCGACGAGCCCGAGACGGTGCTGAAGCTGCGCATCACCAAGGACGGCAAGCTGATCGGCAGCGACAACGACGGCACGGTCAAGAAGGCCGGCGTCGGCATCTACGACATCACGTTCGACACCGGCCCGGCGGGCTCGAAGGTGCCGCTGGACCTCGAGCGCTGCGCGATCTTCGCCACGCCGCGTGTCGAGACCGCGTCGAAGCCGGAAGAGGTCGCCGCCGACCTCGACGTGCAGCGCCTCGGCGGCTCGCGGATCTTCGTCGAATCGACGCGGCCGCTGCCGTTCGGCGAGAACAAGATCACGCCGTTCCTGACGAACGTCAGCTTCGACGTGGCCGCGATCTGCTAGGTAGCGGCGGCCAGGAGCACGCCGGCTCAGAAGCGCCAGCGCGTCGCGCCGTACGGCTCCGGCGGACGCGACGCCGAACACGGTGTGGACGGTGACCCGGAACAGGTGCCACGGCGGCGGGCCGCCACTGGGCGCGCTGAAGGGCGCCGTGAACGCGTCTCCCTCGACGTGCACGGGCCAGTCGCCCTCGCGGTAGATCGCGGCGAGCGCCTCGAGCGTCGGCGTGTCGGTGACGCGCCGGGCCTCACCCTCGAAGACCACGTCCAGGCCGTCCAGGCACGCCGAGATCGTGCAGGCAGGATTTGCCCCGCACCCAGTGCTCGCCCTGCTTCGTCGGGTAGTGCCACGCGGTGGCCGGGTCGTCCAGCAGCTCGGAGTAGCCCATGGGCATGGAGATCAGCTGACTGGCGTCGCGATCGCCCGCCTCGACCAGCAGCACGTCGACCCCGGGGTCGGCGGACAGGCGGTTGGCGAGCACGCAGCCCGCCGGCCCTTTCCTGATGAATGAAACGTTAGCGACTCGATGTAGGGTCGTAAGGACATGAGCAAGCGTCTGATCGTCCTCTGCGACGGCACATGGAACGGAGCGGACCAGCCCGCTCTGACGAACGTCTCCAAGCTCCGCCAGGCGGTCGAGGAGTCGGACCGCCAGGTCGTCCACTACGAGGAGGGAGTCGGCAGGAAGCGGTGGGAGCGCATCCGCGGCGGCGCGTTCGGCGTCGGACTCTCGCGCAACGTCCAGCACTGCTACGAGTTCCTCGTCGAGCGCTACGAGCCCGGCGACGAGCTGTTCATCTTCGGCTTCAGCCGTGGTGCGTTCACCGCGCGCAGCCTCGTGGGGCTGGTGCGCAACAGCGGGATTCTCAGGCACGAGCACCGCGGCAAGGTCAAGGACGCCTACGCGATGTACCGGAGCCGCAAGCCCGGCGACAGGCCGAGCGAGGACGCCGCCGTGGCCTTCCGCGGCAGGTACTCGCACCCCGACGCGCAGATCGCGTTCATCGGCGTCTGGGACACCGTCGGCGCCCTGGGCATCCCGATCGACGGCTTCCGCCCACCGCTGCTGAGCAAGCGCTGGACGTTCCATGACACGACGCTCAGCGGGTCCGTCCTGAACGCGTATCACGCGATCTCGATCGACGAGCGGCGTGGACCCTTCGCCCCGACGCTGTGGGTGAAGAAGGTCAAGGACGGGGTCGTCGAGGAGCCGCCCGAGCACCAGACCGTCTCCCAGGTGTGGTTCGCGGGCGTGCACTCGGACGTCGGCGGCGGGTATTCCGACTGCTCGCTGGCGGAGGTCCCGCTGCGCTGGATGGCCGAACGCGCCCGCGACTGCGGGCTCGTGCTCCGGCCGGACCGTCTCGTCCGCCGCGACGAGCCGATCGACGCCGGAAAGCGCAGGAACGGCACCGAGATCGCGCCGAACGCACGCGGGCCGAAGCACGACTCGATGACGCTCTTCTACCGCCTCCTCGGGCCGCGCGACCGAAAGCTCGGGACGCGCGAGGGCATCCCGGTCAACCCCTCGCTGGCGTCCAGCGTCAAGGTCCGGAGCCGGGAGGATCCGTCGTACACCGCCCCGGGACTCGCCGAATGGCTGGCCTCCGGCAAGGAGACCGAGGTCGAGGGCCTCCAGATCAGGTAGCTCAAGTCGAGCGCCGAGGTCAGGTCGGCGACATCGCGACGCATACAACGGCCGTGCCGGGTAGGCCCGACGGACCCGTCCTGCGACACAGGAAGGCACGTAATGCTGACGATGACCGACAACGCAGCCGAGGCCGTGCGACGCATCTCCGAGGGCTCAGGGCTCGAGCCCGACCCAGGGCTGCGCATCTCCGCCGGCGAGCCGACCGCGGAAGGCACGCCGCTCGAGATCGGCCTGGCCGCCGAGGCCGGGCCGAGCGACGAGACCGTCGAGGAAGGCGGAGCCCGCATCTATGTCGAGGAGGTCGTCGCCCCGGCGCTCGACGACAAGGTGCTCGACGCGGCCATCGAGGGCGACCAGGTCCGCTTCGCGCTCCGCGAGGCGCAGCCGGGCGGAGCCGACGGGAACGCGCCCGGCGTCTGATGCCGCGCTTCAGGCGCGTCCAACGGGTATATGGTCGTTGGCGCTTCGCCTGACCGCACGGCGTGCGACCTTCGCGGCTCCAACTGCCGGCCGCGTCCTCTCACGAGCAAGCGCAACGACCAAGGACGCTGACCGATGCAACACGACACCCAGGCCGCACCGGGACGATGAGCGACCGGAGCGAGGTGATCGTCGTCGGTGGCGGGCAGGCCGGCCTGGCGATCGGATACCTGCTCGCTCAGCAGGGCCGGCAGTTCACGATCCTGGAAGCGGCCGAGGCGCCGGCGGCGGCATGGGGTGCGCGGTGGGACTCGCTGCGGCTGTTCACCCCGGTCCGCTACGACAGCCTCCCGGGCCGCGCGTTCCCAGGGGATCCGGACACCTACCCGGGCCGCGATGACGTGGTCGCCTACCTCACCGACTACGCGCGCGACTTCGAGCTGCCGGTCGAGCTGGGCAGCCGTGTCCGCGCCGTCCGGCGGGGCGACGGCGGCTACCTCGTCGAGCTCGACGATCGCACCTGCGAGGCCGACCAGGTCGTGATCGCCACCGGCCCGTTCCAAGTCCCACGCGTGCCCGACATCGCCGATCGCCTCGCCCCGGGGATCGTCCAACTTCACAGCAGCGAATACCGCACGCCGCAGGACGCGGCGGCGGGGCCGGTGCTCGTCGTCGGTGGCGGCAACACCGGCTTCCAGATCGCCGAGGAGCTCGCCCGCACCCACGAGGTCCATCTGTCGATCGGGTCGCGCCAAACGCCGTTGCCGCAGCGGATCCTCGGCCGCGATCTGTTCCGCTTCCTCGAAGCCACCGGCCTGATGAGCAAGACCGTCGAGTCGAGGATCGGCCGGCGCATGCGACACCGCGAGACGCTGATCGGGTCGAGCCCACGCGCCGCCCGCCGCCGCCACGGCATCCATCTCCGCGGCCGCGCCGTTGACGCATCCGGAGGCGAGGTGCGCTTCGACGACCGCAGCCGGCTCACCCCGGGCACGGTCATCTGGGCCACCGGCTTCGGGCTCGACCACGCGTTCGTGCAGCTCCCGGTCTTCGACGAGGGTGGCCGCCTCGCGCATCAGCGCGGCGTCACCGCCGCGCCCGGCCTGTATTTCCTCGGCCTGCCGTGGCAGTACACCCGTGGCTCGGCGCTGCTGGGCTGGGTCGAGGCCGACGCCGAGCACATCGCGCAGCGCATATCAGCACTGGGCCGTGCGCAGTCGTCGGCAGTGCCGGCATGACCGTCGTCCCACCGGGAGCGTCGCCTGCCACAAGACCGACGGTCCGCGTCGGGACGGTCGCCGTCTACGGCATGGCCTTCGGAGCGCTGCAGGCGGCGTCGCCGCTCGCGCTCTGGTGGCTCGACACGGCGACCGTCTACGCCCTCAGTCTCGTGTTGATCGCGTCCGTCTACATCGGGTTCGCGGTCGCCGATGGCCGCTGGGTCGTCATCGCGGTCGAGAGCGGGGTGGCGAGCGTGTTCGTCGTCGTTGCGGCGGCAGCCGTCACGGGATCGGCCTGGCTGCTCGTCGCCGGTCTGGTCGGCCACGGACTCAAGGACCTCTGGCAGCACCGGCGTCAGTTCGTCGCGAACACACGATGGTGGCCCCCGTTCTGCCTCGTCGTCGACTTGACCGCAGCGGCGATCATCGCCGCCGAGATCGTCGTCGGCTAGCGGCCCTGGAGCGCTTCGAGTAGCGAGCCGATGGCCGTCGCGTAGTTTTGCTCTGGATCGCCCTGGAGGTGCGCGACGAGGGGGCCACCCCACCGCCTGTGCATCAGCTCGATGGTGACCAGGCCGTGCATGGTCGCCCAGATGAGGTGCGCGTCGGACGCCGGGGCGGTGAAATCGGGCCGCCAATCGGCGACGCGAGTGGCGAGCATCTCGAAGGTCGCGAGTCCTGCCAGGCGGCTGGCGTCTGACGGAACGAAGTCAGGGGTCGCCCGCTCGAACATGAGTCCGTAGAGCGCCTCGTTGTCGAGCGCGAACGCGCGGTAGGCAAGGGCGAACGCCAGCAGCTCCTGCCGGCCTTGACCATCGGAGGGGACGCTGCTGAGGCGGTCCTCGAGGCGTCGGAAGCCGTGCAGGTAGAGCTGCTCCAGCAGCCCCTGCTTTGACCCGAAGTGCGTGTAGACGCCCATCGTCGACTGCTCGGCCGCCGCCGCGAGGTCGCGTATGCGCAGCGCTCCAGGCCCGCGCTCCTCCAACAGGCGCAGCGCAGCGTCGAGAAGCGTTTCCCGCGTTGTCGATGCACTGGCCACGCACGCATCGTACGGCTTGACGCGGATCAATAACTAAGTTATGTTCGGGTCATGCCAACTCACGCAAACACACAGATCGACAAGCTCTCTGGGCGCCCCGCGCGGCTGCTGCTCGGCCTGACCGGCGCCCTGTTCGCGCTCCTGATCCTCAACCTCGCCGTCTTCGACGACCTGCGCACCGACCCGTCGGCCGGAGTGCTCGAGACGTTCACCAAGCCGCAGCACCTCTCAAGCCTCGTCGCCGTCCTGATCGCCGCCGCCCTGGTCGCGTTCAAGCACCGATCCGCTTCGGCGCCGCGAACGAGCTCGGCGTGTTCGGCATGACCGAGCGGGGGTTGAAAGGCGTCCGAATCCGTCGGCGCTCTTCCTCTCGCAGCACGCGGACCCGGTGCCCGGATCGGCGATCGTCGCAACGGTCGAGGGATCGCGGCCCCTGCTGGTCGAGATCCAGGCGCTGGTCGATCCGGTGCAGGGCGGGAATCCAAAGCGGCTCGCCGTCGGACTCGATAGCCAGCGCCTCGCGTTGCTCCTGGCCGTGCTTCACCGCCATGGCGGCGTCGATGTCGGCGGTTACGACGTCTTCGTCAATGCCGTCGGGGGCGTGCGGATCAACGAGCCGGCGGCCGATCTGGCCGTCCTCCTCGCCGTCAATTCTTCTTTACGTAACAAGCCATTGCCATCTAAAGCTCTTGTCTTTGGTGAAGTCGGTTTGGCAGGCGAGATCCGGCCGGTCCAGCGGGGACAGGATCGCATCCGGGAAGCCGCCAAGCTCGGCTTCAGGACCGTGTTGATCCCGAACCTAAACAAGCCCAAGCAAAGCATTGACGGAATAGAAGTTGTACCGGTGCAGCGCGTGTCGGACGCGCTCGATTTCCTGCGGCGGGATTAACTGCGTGATGCAAGCCAGCTGGAGAGGACTCGCGCCGCGCACTACGCGCGTTGTTTTGTGCTGTTACCGGCGGATGCCGACGGGCCGCCCCTAGGCATCCGCCTGAATCTCATCCCGATGCAAAAGGCGCGACGCCGGAACCCCGTCAGGCACCGAATTCCCGGACGCCTTTTGCATCGGCCTGTTAGCGCACGTCGATCGCCTCGCGTACGCCGCGGCGATATTGGTCGGCCATTGCCAGGTAGGCGGACTCGAGCGCACGCGTGGTGCGCTCGGTGTCGAACAATGGACTTTCTCGTCCCGGCGCCCGCGAGATGACGGCGCAGTCGTGCGCGGGCGTCCGGATCCAGCGCCAGCGCGACGGCCCGCGTGACGTAATCGTCCGTTGTGTCTGCAACCAGCTCGGGCAGGCCGACCGCGAGCGACAGGCTGGCGCCGACGCGGCTTGCGAACGTCTCGCCTGCGAGCGTCAGCACCGGGCACCCGGCCCACAGCGCGTCGCTGCCGGTCGTGTGCGCGTTGTACGGCCAGCTGTCGAGGAACAGATCGGCGCGCGCATAAAGGCCGAGGTACTCGGCATTCGGGCGCGCGGTGGCGAAGACCAGGCGGGCGGGATCGACGCCTCGCGCCTCCAGCTCGCGTCGCAGGTTCGCAATGGCCGGATCGCCGTCGCGACGCGCGAGCAGCCACAGCACGGCGTCCGGAACGCGGCGCAGGATCGTCGCCCAGGCATCGAGCACCTCGGGCCGCAGCTTCCAGGTCGCGTTGAAGTTGCACAGCACGACGGCATCGTCCGGCAAGCCAAGCGCTGCGCGTGAAGGCGCTTCGGCGATCGGCCGCTGCCGATCGTTGATCTGATAGCTCCCCGGCAACCGCACGAGCGCCTCGGCGAAGTCGCCCGCATGTTCGGCCGGGCGTGACGGTCGCATCGCCGATCAGATAATCGACGAGACCGCCGCCGAGCGTTCCGGGGTAACCGAGGTAATGCGCCTGGATCGGCGCGGGGCGCAGCGCGAGCACGCGCGGCGGCGCGCCCGCCGTGTGGCCCTTGAGATCGACGAGCAGATCGATGCCGTCGCCGCGGATGCGCGATGCCACCTGTTCGGGCGTCGCGCCGCGGACGTCGACGAAGCGGCCGAACGCGCGCTTCAACCGCTCGCGCATCGGGCTTCCGTCATCGGGACCCATCGAATACGGCGACGGTCTCGAACCGCGCGCGGTCGTGCTGCTCGAACAGCCCCGCGGCGAGGAACGCCGTGGCGTGCGTGTGGAAGTCCGCAGACAGGTAGCCGACGCGCAGCTTGCCCTTGGACAGCGGCCGCCGTACGCGCAACGGCGAACCGGCGAGCGCCGCACTCCACGCATCCGCGCAGCGACGCTGCTCGTCGCGCGTGGACGGCTGGCCCAGCAGCACGAAAGGGGAGAGCAGGGCGCGGCCCTTCGCGACGCCTTCGCGGAATTGCTGCTCGAGCGCATCGAGATCGCGCCAGTCGGCGAGCCAGCGTTTGAGGAAGATGAGCTGCGACAGCGCCGGACCGTGACTCGGATCGAGACGCACGGCCTGCGCGTACGCTTGCGCCGCCGCCTCGGGCTCGCCTTCGTTCTCGAGCAGGCTCGCGTACTCGAAGCGCAGCGGCGCGGACGTCGGGTTTGCGCGCCAGCGCGGCCTCGAGCGTGGAGCGCGCGCGCGCGGGCGCGGCGACGGTCGACTTCGAGCTGCGCTTTCAGCCCGGAAAACGCGGTCTCGTGCGGCGCCAGCGCGACTGCGCGGCTCGACCGCGTCCAGGGCCTCGAGCACGCGCTCCTGCCGCTCCAGCGCGAGCGCCAGGTTGTACCAGCCGTGCGGATACTGCGGATCGGCGGTCGTCGCGTGCCGCGCCGCGGCTTCCGCGTCGGCGAGCTCGCCCTGCGCGAGCAGCAGGGCGGCGAGATTCGCGGCGACATCCGCCGCGCGCGGATCGCGACGAACCGCTTCCTTGAGCGCATTGACCGCGGCCGCCTGGCGGCCGACCGCTTCGAGCACCAGTGCGAGATTCGACCAGGCCTCGGCAGAATCGGGGTCGATGTCGAGCGATGCGCGGATCCGCTCTGCGGCAGCGGACACGCTGACCGGCCTGGTGCAGCACGACACCCGAATAGTGCAACGCCTGCGCGTGCCGCGGCTCCGCCTTCAGGATCGCGTCGTAGCGATGGAACGCCTCGCGGAGCTTGCCCTGGCGATGCACGGCGAGCGCGCGCTCGAACTCCTTCTCGAATTTCATGTTGCGAGGCGATTTCGAAGATGCGCGAGTCTAGACGATTCGTGGCAGGCGGCCGCGAATCGATGAATTCGCGCCCAGAACAGGACACGACCCGTCTACGGTGCGCGAACGTGAAACGAGCGTGATGCGATTGGTGCGCGATGTACGATCAGTCCGCGGTCACCGAACGTCGATGCGCGACCTTCAGATGTCCTCGAGCGTGAATCCAACTTTGAGCGTGACCTGCCAATGCGCGACCTTGTCACCCTCGATATGGCCCCGCGTTTCGACGATCTGAAACCAGTGCATGTTGCGAATCGTCTTCGAAGCGCGGGCGATGGCCGTGCTCACCGCATCCTCGATGCTCTGGGTCGACGATCCGGTCAGCTCGATCTGCTTGTAGACGTGGCTTTGCATTGAGGTCTCCTGGCTTCGCGGAACGTTGAATGTACTCTCGTAAGCAGCCCGGCTGAATCGGCAGAGGGCCCGCCGTTCCCGGCCCCTGACTCATCGCTATGCCGGTGCGTATAATTGGTATTATGTCAAATAATGGATAGGTCAGACCAAGAGCAAGTCCCCTATCGAATCGCCGGCAAGGCACGCCGCACGAAGAGCGCGATCGGAATGCCGACGAGCAGCGTATGCGCCAGGATGCTGAGCGCGATCCACAATGGATCCTTCGGTCCCGGACCCGCGGCGGACAGCGGCACGACGACATAGGTCATCAACCCGTAGAGCACCAGTCCGTAGATTGCGCCGCAGACCCACGGTCGTTGGCGTAGCAACGGCCACGTCCTGGCCAACATGTAGTACGCCGCCGACATCATCAGCGCGATGAAGAAATGCAGCGCGAGACCGAGCGCTGCCGTGCCGATGCCGCCTTCGAAACTCGCTTTGCCGAGCAATCCCGCGGCAATCGACTGCAGGATTCGCGTTGGCGGAACCTGGGCCTTCAACGCCCAGAAGGCGCACGCGTAGAGGATATCGAGCGTCCCGGCGACGAGCCCGCCGGCGAGCACGAGGCGCAACCGATGTGCGGGTCCGTCCCCCACTACCTTGCCTTTGATGCTCCGGGAAACGCCCGCGTCATGACACCTGGCTTTCAGCTCGCTGACTCGTGCGTGGCCGGCGGCGCTTGCCCGATGACGGGGGTGTGGCACGGCGGACATCCCCCATGCACGCAACCGCAAGATCGGTGCTCCGAGAGAGAAACTCCGCGATCACCTGTAGATCGCGAGCACTGTAGCCGGACCACAGCTTGAACATGGCCGCTTGCATGGGCTCGTACGCGGCTTTGATGGGCTCGATGGCCTCGGCCTGGATGCGAATCAGATGCCGGCGTCGGTCGTTCGGATCCGGAACACGAACCACGTAGCCGGCGCGCTCCAGACGGTCGACCACGGCGGTCATCGCCCCCGAGGTCAAACCGGTCGCCTTCGTCAGTTCGCCTGGCGTCGCTTGTCCGCGCAGATAGATCAGGTCCAGGCATTCGAGGTCGGTCGTATGCAGGCTGAATCGGTCGGCGATCGTCTGGCTGGTGAGGACACTTTGGGCGCCCATTCGGCGGATCTCGAGACTTACGCGCTCGATCAGCGCGCGGGCGGATTTCGCAGCCTTCGTCTCGCCCTTGGATGTTCGTCTCGACATCGCAGTGCTCGCCGTTCAAACCAATCGCAGGGCTGCCGTGAACGCCGCCAGCATCGCGCCGCAAGTCAGCAGATCGAGCGGCAGTCGCAGGCGGCTTCGGCGCGTCCAGGCGCGTGCCGCGCCCTCGCCGATCGTTGCGGGATCGGCACGCTCGAAGGCGAGAGCCCTCGGAATGAAGTCGAACGCGGACCATATGCGCATCGTGGCATGGCTGGACAGCGCGATGAGCAGCCAGAAGCGCACCTCCGGCAGCGACCAACTCAGCGCGAGGGCGAGGATCAGGAGGAGCTCGAACACGACGTGCGCCGGAATCCAGAACCGCCTCCGCGAGATGCCCCCACGGGCGGGCTGGATGAGATCCGGGCGACGGGGCCAGAAAGGATCCACAACCAGGAACTCGTACAGACCGCCG
>CAWDCT010000007.1:0-326554 GCA_963800905.1 uncultured Solirubrobacteraceae bacterium | reverse complement strand
GGAGGTCGACCTCGCCGAGCTGCGCGGGGAGCGCGAGCCGGCGCTCACGCTGTTCGGATGAGCGTCCGCGCCGAGCCCGACGGCGAGGTCCTGGTCGTCACCATCGACCGGCCGGAGGCGCGCAACGCGGTCAACCTGGCCGTGGCGGAGGGGATCGCCGCCGCGATGGACCGGCTCGACGAGGACGACGGGCTGCGGGCCGGCATCCTCACCGGCGCCGGCGGGACGTTCTGCGCCGGCATGGACCTGAAGGCGTTCGTGGCCGGCGAGCGCCCCTACGTGGGCGACCGCGGCTTCGCCGGGATCACCCAGCGGGCCGCGCGCAAGCCGCTGATCGCCGCCGTCGAGGGCTGGGCGCTGGCCGGCGGCTTCGAGGTGGCCCTGTCGTGCGACCTGATCGTCGCCGCGCGAGACGCCCGCTTCGGCATCCCCGAGGTCAAGCGCGGCCTGGTGGCCGCCGCCGGCGCGCTGCTGCGGCTGCCGCGGCGGATCCCGTACCACCTGGCGATGGAGCTGGCGCTCACCGGCGAGCCGATCGGCGCCGAGCGGGCGGCCGCAGCTCGGCATCGTCTCCCGGCTCACGGAGCCCGGCGGGTCGCTCGCCGGCGCCCGCGAGCTCGCGGCGCTGATCGCGCGCAACGGCCCGCTGGCGATCGACGCCACAAAGCGCATCGTGGAGGCCGCCGCCGACTGGCCGGCCGGCGAGGCGTGGCACCGCCAGGGCGAGATCGCCGGCCCGGTCTTCAACTCCGAGGACGCGCGCGAGGGCGCCACCGCCTTCGCCGAGAAGCGCGACCCGGTCTGGCGCGGGCGCTAGCAGCGGGATCGGCCGCCGCGCGAACTCCTTGGCGACTTCACGTCGCTATGCGACGCAAAAGCGCCAAGCACCCTCGGCGCGCCCGAAATCCGCCGCCTCCCACCCAGCCGAAGTTCGTCCCGCCGCTACTCCCCGAACAGCGTCGCGACGAGCGACCGCGCGCCGCCGTGGTCGCGGTGCTCGCACAGGTAGATCCCCTGCCAGGTCCCGAGCGCGAGCCGGCCGCGGCTGACCGGCAGCGAGAGCGCCGGGCCGAGCAGCGAGGCCTTGATGTGGGCCGGCATGTCGTCCGGGCCCCTCGATCGTGTGCGTCCAGTACGGCGCGTCCTCGGGCACGGCCTCGTTGAAGTAGGACTCGAAGTCGCGCCGCACGTCGGGCGAGGCGTTCTCGTTCAGCGTCAGCGACGCCGACGTGTGGAGGATGAACAGGTGCGCGAGGCCGACCCGCAGCTCGCGCAGCTCCGGCAGCGCCGACACCACCTCGTCGGTGACGAGGTGGAAGCCGCGCGGCCGCGGCCGCAGCGTGATCTCCCGCTGGACCCACACGGCGCAGAGGCTAAGGCGTGACGGCTGCGGAGGTGCCCGACGACCGTCCCGGCGGCGTCGAGCGCGCGCACCGCCACGTAGCGCGATGCGGGGCCGCTGAGCGCGGTCTCGAAGCCGGACCGCGGCGCGGAGCCCACCGGGACGAGCGCGTCCGGCGCGTCGCCGCCGAGCACCTCCCAGCGCGCGACCTCGGTGGCCCCGTTCCAGCTCGCCCACACCGCGACGCGGCCGCCGCGCCGCTGTGCCGCCACATCGGGTCGCGTCGCCGGCAGCCCGGTCCAGTCCGCGCGGCTCGCGCGGTAGGAGCCGTCCTGGGCGCCCGCGAACCGGGCGTCGAACACGATGTCGCCGCGCCGCGTGAACTCGGTCACGGCCGGCGACGGCGCCCCAGGCCACCAGCAGGTTGCCGTTCGGCTGCATCCGCGCACCGCCCTTGTTCGGCGCGCCGAGCTCGGCCGGGTGCTTGTAGCCGCGCAGCAGCGAGACCCGGCGCCGCCGCTCGTCGACGGCGAGCTTGATCGCCCGCGACTGGCCGGGCTCCGTCGGCGCCGCGATCCGGTTGTCGAACAGCGTGATCACGCCGTCGTCGGCCCAGCGCGCGTCGTGCTGGCGGCAGAAGCGCACGCCCTCGCCGAGCCGGAAGTCGCTGCGCCTGCCGCCCAGCCGCCAGTTGATCGCCCCGGTGCCGCGGTCGATCTCGTACAGCGCGCACGTGTTGCGCGCCGAGACCAGCACGTCGCCGTCGGGCGCCACTTCGACCGAGTTCAGGTGGAAGTAGTCGAACATCTCGCCGCGCTCACGCCGGTCACGACTCTCGCTCAGGGCAACGTTGCCCACGCTGTGCCACTCGAACAGCAGCCGGCCGGTCGCGACGTCGATCTCCTGGATGACGTTGTCGAGCACCGGGCCGTTGCGGCGGACCAGGTTGTATGACGCGACGAGCGCCGTGCCCTCCTCCGTCAGCTGCATGTCGTGGATGTCGGCGCGGTTGCCGCCGAGGGCGCGGATGCGGGCGATCTGGCGGTACGTGCGGTCGAGGACGACGTAGGTGCCGTAGCCCCAGCCCGCCGCGAAGCGGCCCTCCCAGTACGTGATCACCGGCTCGCCGCGGTAGCGCTGGACGGCGACGTCGAAGACCTTCCTCCCGGGCCGGCGGCTCAGGAACCAGACCGGCTGGCCGCGGTCGTCGGCGATCAGCGCGCCCTCGGGCCGCGGGCGCTCGTCGTCCCAGCCGGTGTTGAGCACGAGGTAGCCGGGCGCGCGGCCCGCCCGCCGGCGCAGCACGCGCAGGCGCGGCGCCTTCAGCCGCGTCGAGCGATAGGAGCGGTACGAGCCCCGCAGCCGCGGGAGCCGCTTCTCGGCGTTGATCGTGCCGACCTCGAAGTCGCCGCGCGCGATCCTGAAGCGGAAGTCGCCCTCGCGACCCCCGCGCACGTCGAGCCGCGTCCGCACGGTCACGCGCTCGCCGGGCCGGAAGCGCCGGTGCGGGACGAAGCTCGCGCCGCGGCCGTCCGGGTGCGGCTCGAGCGTCCCCTCGTGGCGACCGCTGCGCGAGCCGGTGACGATCATCGCGCCAACTCCGTCCGGGGCGACGCCGCGCAGGCTGATCTCCGTCGCGCGCAGGGCGGTCGGCGTGCCGGGGGACGGGAACGCCGAGACGGGCCCTGCCTGGGCCTCGGTGGCGGTGATGCCGGACAACGCAACGAGCACGCCCGGCGTGTGCGCGCCTGAGCCGCATGATCGTTCACAACTCCTGCTCAGCCTGGAGTTGCGGTAAACCGTCAGTCCGGTGACCCCGGCCGGACGAGGCCGCACTCGTAGGCGAGCACGACGGCCTGGACGCGGTTGCCGAGCCCCAGCTTCATGAGGATCCGGCCGACGTGGGTCTTCGCGGTCCCCGGCGTGATCACCAGCCGGTCGGCGATCTCGCCGTTGGACAGCCCGCGCGCCATCAGCCGCAGCACCTCGAGCTCGCGCTCGGTCAGCTCGTCCAGGGCGTCCGCCCCCGGCGCGGCCGGGGGCGGGGAGCGGCGCGCGAACTCCTCGATCACGCGACGGGTGACCTCGGGCGCCAGCAGCCCGTCACCCGCCGCGACGGCGCGCACCGCCTCGACGAGCTGCTCGGGCGGGGCGTTCTTGAGCAGGAAGCCGGACGCCCCGGCGCGCAGCGCCGCGTAGAGGGGCTCGTCGTCGTCGAAGGTGGTGACCATCAGCACGTGCGGCGGCGGGTCGAGCTCCCGAACGACGCGCTCGGTGGCGGCGACCCCGTCCAGGCGCGGCATCCGCACGTCCATGACGATCACGTCGGGTCGCGTGCGGCGCGCGGCGGCCACCGCCTCCTCGCCGTCCTGCGCCTCTCCGACCACCTGCATGTCGGGCTCGAGCTCGAGGATCATGCGAAAGCCGGCGCGCACCATCGCCTGGTCGTCGGCCAGCAGCACGCGGACGGCCATCAGGCGCCCGTCGCCGGGAAGCGGGCCAGGACCGCGAAGCCCGCGCCGTCGGGCCCGGCCTCGAGCGTGCCGCCGTAGAGCGCGACGCGCTCGCGTATCCCCACGAGCCCGTGGCCGCCGCCGTCGTCCGGCTCGGCGGGCCGCGTGCCGCCACTGTCGACGACCTCGATCTCCAGCTCCGACCCGGTCCGCCGGAGCACCGCCTCCACGCGCGCGCCAGGGGCGTGCTTGAGCACGTTGGTGAGCGCCTCCTGGAGGATCCGGAACGCGGCCAGCGCACGGCCGGGCGGGAGGTCGTCGAGGTCGCCCTCGACGCGCAGATCCACGTCGAGGCCGGCGCGCCGCAGATCCGCGACGAGGTCGCCGGCGCGCTGCACCGTCGGCATCGCGTCGAGCTCGGGCTCCGCGCCGTTCGCGCGCAGGATGCCGAGCAGCCGCCGCATCTCGCCGACCGCGTCGCGACCGGTGCGCTCCACCGCGAGCAGCGCCTCGCGCTCGCGCTGCTGCTCGGGCGTCAGCAGCCGCCGCACGGCACCCGCCTGGAGGCCCATGACGCTGATGCTGTGCCCGATCACGTCGTGCAGCTCGCGCGCGATCCGCGCCCGCTCGGCCTCCACCGCCGCCTGCGCCCGCTCGTCGCGCTCGCGCTCGAGCTCGGCCGCGCGCGCCTCGAGCACGTCGACCTCGAAGCCCATCGTTCGCGCCGCGCGACCCACGAGGAGCGCGATCGCGACGGCGATCGCGTAGAGCGCGAACTGGTCGGCGGGCCATCCCGCGATCGCGATCGCGGCCGCGAGCTGGCCGAGGGCGAGCGCGACCGCCACGACGGTCCCGCGCACGCTCGCGTGCGCGCCCACCGAGTAGACGGCGAGCAGCGGCGAGACCGCCGCGACCAGCGAGGCGTCCTTCGCCGGCAGCCCGAGCACGATGCCGAGCGAGAGGCCGCCGGTCGTCACGACGGCGGTCACGACCGGCGCGCGCGTCCGCCAGGCGAGCGGCAGCGTGGTGAGCACGGCGGCCGCGACCTTCGCCTCCGGAGGGCCGGGCAGCTGGTTGAGCCAGATGTCGAGTCCCGCGAGTGCCGCGAAGACGAGGGCGAGCGCGGTGTCGGCGGGTCCCGGGCGGAGCTTGGCCATCGCACCAACCGTAACCGCGGCGCGGCGGGCCGGCGACCGCCGACGGGCAGATCTCGAACGCCTCGCCGTACCCCTCGGGGCAGACGCGAAGTTCGCCCTCGCGGCAGACGACGAGCGCGCGGGCCGGACGTAGCGTCGGCGGCGACGTATCGTCCACCTCAAGGAGTTCCAGTGATCAACCGCAAGACGCTCATCGGCCTCGCCGCCCTCACGCTCGTCCTCTTCGTCGTCGGCGGTGCCATCGGCGAGGACAACGACGTCCTCTGGATCGTCGACGACATCGTGTTCTTCGGGTTCATCGGCTGCGTCGTGGCGCTGGTCGCGCTCAGCATCGCCGCGCTGGTCCGCTCGCTGACCCGCTCGCGGACCAGCTCCTAGTCCGGCAGCCGCGCGACGCGCATGTCGACGCGCTCGCCGCGGAACGGGACGCCCTCGGCCTCGAGCAGTGCGCGCTGGCGGTCGCCTTTGGCGAGCGAGCCGTCGGCGCGCACGATCCGGTGCCACGGGACCGTCGGGTCGTCGCAGCCCGCGAGCACCGTCCCGGCGAAGCGCGGCGCGCCCGGCGACACGTCGCCGTAGGCGCGCACGAACCCCGGCGGGGTCGAGCGGATGCGGGCGAGGACCTGCTCGGCGCGATCGGGCACGCGGATATCCTCGCGCGATGCGCAACGGGACCTACTCGATCGTCGCCCGCGACCCGGAGACCGGGGAGCTCGGGGCGGCGGTCCAGTCGCACTGGTTCTCGGTCGGCTCGCTGTGCATCTGGGGCCGTCCCGGGGTCGGCGCGGTGGCCACGCAGTCGGTCGTCGAGCCCGCGTACGGGCCGCGCACGCTCGACCGCCTGGCCGCCGGCGAGAGCGCCGCGGAGGCGCTGGGCGCGCTGCTCGCCGACGACGGGCTCGCCGCCGTGCGCCAGGTCGGGGTCGTCGACGCGCAGGGCGGCGTCGCCGTCCACACCGGCGCCGACTGCATCCCGTGCGCGGGCGACGCGCCGGGCGCGCACTGGACCTGCCAGGCCAACATGATGGCCGCCGACACCGTGCCGGCGGCGATGTCGGCCGCCTTCGAGCGCGCCGGCAGGCGACCTCGCCGAGCGGCTGATGACCGCGCTCGAGGCCGCCGAGGGCGAGGGCGGCGACGTGCGCGGCCGCCAGTCCGCCGCGCTGGTCGTCGTGCCCGCCGAGGGCGAGCCGTGGCAGTCGCGCGTGCAGCTCCGGGTCGAGGACCACGACGAGCCGCTGCGCGAGCTGCGGCGCCTGCTCGTGCTCCAGCGCGCGTACGAGCTGGCCGGGCAGGCCGACGAGCTGCTGGCCTCCGAGCGCGCCGGCGACGCCGGGCCGCTCTACCGGCGCGCCGCCGACCTGGCCCCGGACTCCGACGAGCTGCTGTTCTGGTCGGGCCTCGCGCTGGCCCAGACCGGCGACCTGGAGGCCGGGGTCGCAGCGGTTCGGCGGGCGATCGAGAAGCACGCCGGTTGGGGCGTGCTGCTCGATCGCCTATCGCCGACCTTCGCGCCCGCCGGTCAGGAGGTCCGGCGGGCGTTGGGGCGCCCTGTCAGCAGATGACCTGAAGGTGGAAGGCGACGGCCGGGGCCGCCGGGTCCTCGGTGACGGCGACCTGGTTGGCGGCCGGAGCCGTGGCGCCGGCGGACGCGACGGCCAGCGCCTGCGGCGTGACACCGTTGGCGGTCGCCGTGTACGAGCACTTCGAGACGTCGCGGTTGAACGTCACGGTCGTCGTGTCGGCCGCGCGGCTCGAGGCGGTCGCGCCGCGGTTGGCGCCGAGCGTGCCACCGTCGGCCACCGCGGCGAACAGCACGTCGCTGGTGGCGGCGAAGTCCGCCGAGTCCTTGTCGTCGAGCTTGTCGGCGTTGAGGTTCGCGACCTTGCCGGTCGCGTTGGTCACGAACGGCACGCCGGTCGTGTCCTTGACGAGGATCTCGCCCGCCTCCTTGCCGCCGCTCTCGAACTCGAACGCGCGGCCCGTGCTCAGGTTGTTGGCGCGCACGCACGGCTCCGCGTTCCCCGCGTCGGCGCGGCAGCCGTAGATCGCGCCGCCGCCCGCGCCCAGGTTCGACTGGCGCGTCGAGTACGCCCCGTTGCGGCTGATGATCTGGGTCTCGCGCGTGAGCTCTCCGCTCGACGGGTTGCGCTTGCCGGTGATCAGCGAACGGCCCTCGCCCGCTCCGACAGCGACCGCGGGGACGCCGACGGCCAGGACGATGGCGCAGATGAGGACTGTCTTCATGCACCTTCCGACAACCCGGCACGAGCCGAGTTGCGGGACGGTCAGCGAGGTGACTAGCGCTCGCCGGGCAGCTTGGTCGGGTTGACCGACACCGGCGTCGAGACGTCGAGCGCGGTGCGGATGATGCGGGTCTGCTCGACCGTATGGGCGGCCGGGTAGCCCTCGCCCGGCGAGGCGCGCTCGGGCCGGCCGACGTAGCCGAACTCGAGCGTCGAGGGCAGGATGTGGAGCAGCCGCGGCGACATGTGGGCGCGGGCGCCCATGTTGCGCGGCTCCTCCTGCGCCCACACGACTTCGCGCAGGTTCGGGTAGCGCGCCACCTCGTCGAGGATCTGCTGCTGCGGGAACGGATACAGCAGCTCGACGCGCGAGATCGCGACGCCCTCGTTGTTCTCGCGCGTCGCGTGGCCCTTGAGGTCGTAGTAGATCTTGCCGGTGCACAGCACGAGCCGCGTGACCTTCTCCTCGTCGATCCGCGGCTCGCTCAGCACGGGGAAGAAGCGCGACTCGGCCAGGTGCTCGATCCGCGAGGTCGCCTGGGGCATCCGCAGCAGCGACTTCGGGGTCATGATCACCAGCGGCCGCTGCTTGGCCACGCGCGCCTGGCGGCGCAGCAGGTGGAAGTACTGGGCCGGCGTCGTGAGGTTGGCGACGCGGATGTTGCCTTCGGCGGCGAGGATCAGGAAGCGCTCGAGCCGCGCCGAGGAGTGCTCGGGGCCCGACCCCTCGTAGCCGTGCGGCAGCAGCAGCGTCAGGCGCGTCGTCTGCCCCCACTTGGACAGCGCCGAGACGATGAACTGGTCGATGATGACCTGCGCCGAGTTGACGAAGTCGCCGAACTGCGCCTCCCACAGCACGAGCGTCTCCGGCGCCTCCATCGAGTAGCCGTACTCGAAGCCCAGGCAGGCGATCTCCGACAGCGGCGAGTTGTGCAGCTCCATCGGCGCCTTGGCGTCCGGCAGGCTCTGGATCGGCGAGATCCGCTGGCCGGTCCTGGCGTCGTGCAGCACGAGATGGCGCTGGGAGAACGTGCCGCGCTCGGAGTCCTGGCCCGTGAGGCGGACCGGCGTGCCCTCGGTCAGCAGCGAGGCGAACGCGAGCGCCTCGGCCTGCGCCCAGTCGATGCCGCCCCCGTCGCCGACCGTCTCGCGCCGGCGCTCGAGCTGCTTGACCAGCTTGGGATGGATCGTGAAGCCCTCGGGGACGCGAAGCAGGTCGTCATTGAGGCTGCGCAGGACGTCGCCGTCGACGGCGGTCTTGACCTCCGGCGACGGCGAGCGGTCGAGCTCGTAGCCGCCGGTCGGCTGCTCGGCGCCCTCGGCCGGCCAGCTCCTCCTTGAGCTCCTTGTGGCGGCGCGACAGCGAGTCCCAGATCTCCTGGGCGAGCGCGTCGGTCTCCTCCTGCGTCATCACGCCCTGCTCGACGAGCTGGGCGGCGAACAGGTCCCGCGCGGGCGTCTTGCTCTTGATGATCGCCGCCATCTCCGGCTGCGTGTAGGCGGGCTCGTCGGCCTCGTTGTGGCCGAAGCGGCGGTAGCCGATGAGGTCGATCATCACGTCGTGGCCGAACTCCTGGCGGAAGGCGAAGGCCAGGCGGGTGGCCGAGACACAGGCCTCCACGTCGTCGGCGTTGACGTGGATGATCGGGACGTCGAAGCCCTTCGCGATATCCGAGGCCCACCGGGTGGAGCGCGAGTCGTCCGGGTCGGTCGTGAAGCCGACCTGGTTGTTCTGGATGATGTGCAGCGTGCCGCCGACGGTGTAGCCGTCGAGCGCCTGGAGGTTCAGCGTCTCCGACACCACGCCCTGGCCCGGCAGCGCCGCGTCGCCGTGCAGGATGATCGGGATCGCCGCGTTGGTGTCGAGCGACGCATGCGGGCCGCTGCGCGTGGTCTGGACCGCGCGCGTGGCGCCCTCGACCACCGGCGAGACGTACTCGAGGTGGCTCGGGTTCGACTCCAGCCGCACGATGATCGAGCCGTCGCCCTCGAGCTGGTAGGTGCCCTGGGCGCCGTGGTGGTACTTGACGTCGCCGGTGCCGCCCTGCGGGATCGTCGTCACGGCCTCGATCGAGGACGCGCCCTCGAACTCGCGGAAGATCGTCTCGTAGGCGCGGCCGAGGTTGTGGGCGAGCACGTTGAGGCGGCCGCGGTGCGCCATGCCGAGCACGACCTCGCGGGCGCCCGCCGTGGCCGAGAGCTGGATCATCTCGTCGAGCATCGGGACGGTCATGTCCAGGCCCTCGATCGAGAACTGCTTCTGGCCCAGGTAGGCCTTGTGCATGAAGCGCTCGAGCGAGTCGACCTGCGTCAGCCGCCGCAGCAGCTTGCGCTTCTCGTCGTCCGAAAGCGGCGCGCGGAAGGCGCCGGACTCGATCTTCTCCCGCAGCCACATGCGCTGGCGGTGCGAGGCGATGTGCTCGATCTCGTAGGCGATCGTGCCGCAGTAGGTCTCGCGCAGGTGCGGCAGCGCGTCGTAGCCAGCGTGGCCCCCGGCACGTACGTGCGCAGGATCTTCGACGGGATCTGGCGCATGATGTCGTCGGTCAGGTTGAGCGGCTCGGGGTCGAGCGCCGGGTCGCCCTCGGGCTCGGAGCCGAGCGGGTCGAGCTTCGCGGCCAGGTGGCCGTGCGTCCGGTGCGCCTTGATCAGCGAGGTGGCCGCCTGGACCGCCTGGAGCAGCTGCTCGCTGGGCGCGGCCTCGGCCGGCGCGGCGGGCGCCTCGGCCGGCGCCGCGCGCCGGCTCGATCGTCGGCGCCGCGGGGGCGGCGGTGAGCGTGGCGCCGAGGTCGGAGAAGACCTGCTCGTAGAAGCCGTGCTCGCCCTGGAGGTACTGCTCGACGACCTGGAGGAACTGGCCGGACTCGGCGCCCTGGATGATGCGATGGTCGTAGGTCGACGTCATCGTCATCACCTTCTCGGCGCCCGCGACGTTGGCCATGCCCGGCGGCAGGCCGATCGCGCCGGTGGCGACGATCGTCCCCTGGCCGTTCATCAGCCGCGGGACGGAGGCGATCGTGCCGATGCCGCCCGGGTTGGTGAGCGAGAGGTTGGCGCCCTGGAGGTCGTCGGCGGTCAGGGCGTTCTCGCGGGCCCGCGTGATGAGGTCGCCGAAGGCGTCGAGGAACTCGGGGAACGACAGCCGGCCGGCGTCGCGGATGACCGGGACCATCAGCGTGCGGCCGCCGTCCTTGCGCTCGACGTCGACGGCGATGCCGAGGTTGACGGCGCCCGCGTCGAGCACGTGCGGCTTGCCGTCGATCTCCTGGAAGGCGCGCGCCATGACCGGCATCTGCTCGGTCGCCGCGCGGGCGATCGCGTAGGCGATCAGATGCGTGAAGGAGACCCGCTTGCCGGCCTCCTTGAGCTGCTTGCGGCGGGCGTCGAGCGTGGTGACGGTGATCGTGCGGAAGGAGGTCGCCGTCGGGATCGACCGCGACTCGTCCATGTAGCGCGCGAGCATCGCGCTGGCGCCCTTGAGCAGCTTGGCCTCGGCGGGCGCCGCGGCGCCGTTCCCGGCGGCCAGGACGTCGGCCTTCGAGATGCGGCCGGCCGGCCCTGAGCCCTTGACCCTGGAGAGGTCGACGCCCAGCGCGTCGGCCATGCGGGCGGCGACGGGAGTGACCTTGACGTCGTCGGGGATGTGCGGCGCGGTCCCCTGCGGCCGCGGGGCGGCGGCCGGCTCGGGAGCCTTGGCGGCCGGGGCGGCGCCGTTGCCGGTCGTCATGCGCGCGATGACCTGGCCGACCGTCACGGTGTCACCGGCCTGCGCGAGGATCTCGTCGATCGTGCCGGAGGCCGGGGCGGGCACCTCGGCGTCGACCTTGTCGGTCGAGATCTCGACGATCGTCTCGTCCTCGGCCACGGGCTCGCCGGGCTGCTTGGCCCACTCGAGGATCGTGCCCTCGGACACCGACTCGCCCATCGCCGGCATGACGATCTCGAGCGTCTCGCCGGCCGGCTCGGCCTCGGGGGGCGCCTCGGTCGACGGGCCCGCGCCGTTCGGGGCGATCTCGGCGAGCACGGCGCCGACCGACATCGTGTCGCCTTCGGCGGCGTGGATCTTGACCACGGTGCCGGCGGCGGGGGCGGGTACCTCGGCGTCGACCTTGTCTGTCGATATCTCGACCAGGACCTCGTCTTCCGAGATCTGATCGCCTTCCTGTTTGTGCCATTCCAGCACGGTGCCCTCGGATACCGAGTCACCCATCGCTGGCATGGTCACTTCCACCGTGGTGTTGACCGCCATCGCTGGCTTTAGACCATACCGCGTTCCAGAGCGCGTTCTGCCGGTGCAGTGCGTCTCTCACAGACCACGAACGAGATGCTGCCCGGCGAACGGTCCGATGCCGCCGACCACGGCGACCATGACCGCCAGCCAGAGCGGGATCACGCGCTTGCGCACCGCCACGATGCAGAGCAGCGACATCACGATCCAGCCGATGCCGTGCGCCCACCCGAACAGCGAGCGAAGCCCTTCCGGGCCGTCGGAGAGCCAAAGGACGAGCAGCGTGAAGTAGATCGCCGAGTGCGCGAACGAGAGGTACTTGAGGCGCGTGAAGGTGATCACGAGTCGAGCAGCGTCGCCATGTGGCGGAGCACGGGGTCGGCCTCGTCGGGCCAGTCGGCCGGCTCCCGCGGCCACCAGGCGTGGGCGTCGTGCTCGGCGTCGCGCTCCACTTCGGCGCCCTCGGGCAGCCAAGCTTGGCCGACGAGCATGACCAGGCCGGTCGGCAGCGAGACCAGCGCCTCGACGGCCAGGCGCTCGGGCTGGACGCTCCACTCCTCCTCGAGCTCGCGCGTGAGCGCTGTCGACGGGGTCCTCCCCGACCTCGACCGAGCCGCCGGCGCCGAGCGCCCAGCGCCCGGCCCAGGTGGCCACCCAGTCCGCGCGGCGGCCGGCCAGCCAGCGTCCCTGCGTGTCGCGCGCCACGCACAGGACGGACAGCGAGGCCGCCGCGTTGTCGCTCAGGCGCAGCGACCAGCGCATCGGCTGCAGCTCGAGCCGCAGGGCGTCCGCGTCGGCCTCGAAGCCGACCAGGCGGGCGGCGAGCCCGTCGTGCGCGGGCGAGCCGCGGTTCTCCAGCTCGGCGATCGCCCGGTCGGCCTCGGCGTTCTGGTCGGCGTCCGGCTCGAACGAGTCGTCGCGCCAGCTCGACGGCCACCTGGCGGCTCTGCCAGGGTCCGCGCGCGAGGATGCCGGGCGGGAACGTCACGTTCGAAGGAGGGTAATGCGGCGTCGCAGGCACTGGGGATGGGGATTCGAGGACGATCCGGTCGGCGAGGGCGCCGCCGAGCTGGCCGCCCATCTGGGCTTCGGGTCGGCCGAGCTGGAGCGGCCCGCCCCGCTGCGGGTCGACCCCGACCTCGCCCTGCACGCGCACGGCGCGTCGTACCTGGACGTCGTGCGGGCACTGCGCGGCGAGCTCCCGCACCTGCCCGACGTCGTGGTGCGGCCGGACGACGAGGCGGGCGTGCTGCGCGCGCTCGAGCGCGCGGACGCGGAGGACCTCGCGGTGACGCCGTACGGCGGCGGGACCAGCGTCGTCGGCGGCGTCGACCCGATCGGCGCGCGCGGCGCGATGTCGCTCGACCTCGGCCGGCTCGACCGCGTGCTCGAGGTCGACCCGGTCTCGCGCGCCGCCCGCATCCAGGCCGGCGCGACCGGCCCGCGGATCGAGGAGCAGCTCGCCGAGCACGGGATGACGCTGCGCTTCTTCCCGCAGTCGTTCGAGCGGTCGACGCTCGGCGGCTGGATCGCCACCCGCGCCGCCGGCCACTTCGCCACCGGGCCGACCCACATCGACGACCTCGTCGAGTCCATCCGCGCCATCACGGCGCGCGGCGAGGTCTGGGAGTCGCGCCGGCTGCCCGCCTCGGGCGCGGGCCCGTCGCCGGACCGCCTGCTGCTCGGCTCCGAGGGCACGCTCGCCGTGATCACCGAGGCGTGGGTGCGGATCCGCCCGCGCGACGTGCCGCGCTGGAGCGCCCGCGTCGAGCTCGACGACTTCGCGGTCGGGCTGGAGCTGATCCGCGAGATCGTGCAGTCCGGCATGCGGCCGTCGAACTGCCGGCTGGTCGAGGCGCGCGAGGCGCAGCTCACCCTGAGCGGCGACCGCACCACGCTGCACCTGGGCTTCGAGGGCGAGCATGAGCCGGTCGAGCGCGCCCGCGCGCTGTGCGAGCGGTACGGCGACGTGATCGAAGGCGCCGGCGGCGCCTGGCGCGACGCCTTCCTGCGCGCGCCGTACCTGCGCGACACGCTCGTGTGCCATGGGCGTGCTGACCGAGACGTTCGAGACCGCGGTGACGTGGGACCGCCTGCCGCGCCTGATCGACGACGGTGAAGGCGGCGGTCGCGGCGTGCTCGTCACCTGCCGGATCACCCACGCCTACCCCGACGGCGCCGCGCCCTACTTCACCGTGGTGGCGCCCGCGCGGCGCGGCGAGGAGGAGGAGCAGTGGGCGCGAGATCAAGCGCGCCGCCGCCGACGCGGTGCTGGCCGGCGGCGGCACGATCACCCACCACCACGCCGTCGGCCGCGACCACCGGCCGTGGTACGACCGCCAGCGCCCGGAGCCGTTCGCCGCCGCCCTGCGCGCCGCCAAGGCGGCGCTCGACCCCGATTCCCGCCTCAACCCCGGGGTACTCTTGGACCGATGCCCAACGTCGACGCCTCCGCCAAGAACATGCAGGCCGTCTGCAAGGCGAAGGAGGTCCACGACGCCGCGTGCCCGTGGGGCGGCAAGGCCAACCGCGTGCACCTGTCGTGGTTCGACCTCGAGCGGATCGGCTGGGAGGAGGGCGACGTGATCTGCGGCCTGATCGTCGTCGGCGACGAGAAGGTCTCGACCGGGATGATGCGCGTGAGCTGCGACGCCGAGCCCGACGAGGGCCGCGAGGAGGCCGAGGAGGAGGTCGTCGAGGCCGTCAGCGAGCGCGAGCTGGTGACCGTCTCGCCTTCCGAGACGACCGCCCCTCGCTGACCTCGAGCTCGCGCCCGAACGCCTGCTTGAACACGGTCCTGCTCCTTCTGAGCGGCCCAGCGCGCGATCGCGACGTCCTCGTGCGCCTCCAGGCGCAGCTCCACGCGCCCGTTCTCGATCTGCACGTCCACGCGGTCGACCGCCTGATCGCGCGAGCGCTCGAGCTGCTCGGCGAGCCGCAGCACGGCCGCGCAGCGGGTCAGCAGCTCGTCGTCGCCCTTGCGGCCGAGCGCCGAGAACTGGCCGAGCGTGGGCGAGCCCTTGCGGTGATAGCGCGCCATCTGCCCGATCAGCGCCGTCTCGCGCGGTGAGAAGCCCGGCAGGCCGGCGTTGAGGATCAGGTAGCGCGAGTGCTTGTGGTGGTCGTCGTAGTCGATCGCGACGTCCCGATGTCGTGCAGCATCGCCGCCGCCCACAGCAGCTCGCGCTCGACCGGGTCGCCGCTGCCCAGCTCGTCCCACATCGACAGCGCGAGGCCCGCGACGTGCTCGGTGTGGGCCATGTCGGCGTGGTACTGGGCGGCGAGGTTGCGGACCGAGTGCTCGCGCACGTCCTCGATCAGCGGCGGGTAGGTGCCGTCGAGCAGCGAGGCGAAGAACACGCCCTCGCGCAGGCCCGCCTCGGTGACCTCCATGCAGTCGAAGCCGCCGGCCTCCATCACCGACTGCACGACGACGGCGCCGGCCAGGATCAGGTCGGCGCGCTCGGGCTTGATGCCGGGCACGTCGGCGCGCTCGGCGGGGGTGCGGCCCGCCAGCTCGTCGACCAGCTCGTCGAGGACCTCCTTGCGCAGCGGGAAGCCCTGGACGCCGAACGACGGCAGCTCCTCGGCCATCTCGGCCGCCGCCGCGAGGTTGCGGACCGTGCCGCCGATGCCGGCCAGCGCGCCGCCCTCGTCGAGCCACGGGGCGTCCGCGAGCGACTCGCGCGATGTGCGCGCGCAGCGCCTTCAGGTGCTTGGGCTTGACGCGCTCGCGGGCGAGGAAGCGCTCGGTCATGCGCACGGCGCCGAGCGGCCACGAGCACATGTCGAGCGCCTTGCGGTCCTCGACGCGCGTGAGCTGCATCGAGCCGCCGCCGAGGTCGAGCGCCACGCCGTCGGTGAGCGTGGTCGAGTTGATCGCCGCCAGGTAGCCGTAGAAGGCCTCCTCCTCGGTGGTCAGCACCTCGCACGTCGAGCTCCGCGCGGCGCAGGAACTCGTCGCGGTTGGTGCGCGTCGCGGATCGCCGAGGTGGCGACCGCGCGCACGTCCTCGATCCCGGTGGCGCGGCAGAAGTGGGCGTACAGCTCGACGGTCTCGAGCGCGCGCTCCATCGGCTCGGGGCCGAGCACGCCGGCCTCCTCGAGGCCCTCGCCGATGCGGACCGGCTCGTGGATCTCGTCGGTGCGCTTCCACCACTGGTCGGGCACCCACGTGAACTCCACGAGCCGGAAGGAGTTCGACCCGAGGTCGACGACCGCGAGCCGCTTCTCCGTCACGTCATCGCAGGGCCGGAGGCTAGCGACGTGACCGACGGCTTGACGCCAACGCCGGGTTTCCGCGAGGGTCCGCAGATCGCGCCGCGGACGAGTACGCGGCCAGATGGGAAAGGGGAACGCAGTGAGGAGGATCCTGACGCTGGCTGTCGCCGGCGCCTTGACGTTCGCAGCGCCCGCTTGGGCGGACCGCGAGCACAGCACCAACAACACGTCGAAGAAGCTCCGCGAGGCGGTGACGGTCCCCGGCATCCTGGAGCACCAGACGGCGTTCGAGGGCATCGCCGATTTCACCGGAGGCAACCGCCTCTCCGGCGCGCCCGGCTACGACGCTTCGGCGCAGTACGTGGCCGATCGGGCGGAGGCCGCGGGCCTCGAGGTCAGCACGGCAGGAGTTCGACTACGAGCTCGACCTGCTCGCCGACTACACGCCGCCGGTCCTGAGCATCGTCTCGGGCGGGCCGGCCCGAGCCTTCGTGCCCGGCATCGGGGGCACGTTGTTCAGCGACGGCGACTTCGGCTCCATGTACGGGTCACCGTCCGGCGATCTCACCAGGCCCGTGTGGGCGGCCGACATCGATCTCGACCCGGCCACCGCGGCGAGCAACACGAGCGGTTGTCAGGCCGCGGACTACGCCGGGATGCCGCAGGGCGCGATCGTGCTCCTGCAGGACGGCACGTCATGCTCCCTCGGGACGAAGTTCTTCGGCGCGCAGCAGCTCGGCGCCGGGGCGATCTTCTTCTTCGACGCGGCAACAGCGGCACGTGGATCAACGTGACCGGCACCTCGATCCCGTCCGTGGCGGGCAGGCTGGACTCGGCAACCGCGCTGGCCAACGGCGTGGAGAGGGGCAGCACCGGACTGACCGCCCGCTTGAAGGTCGACTGGCGGCCGGGGACCTACCCGACGTCGAACGTCATCGCGGAGACGCGCGAAGGTGATCCGGACAACGTCATCGTCGTCGGCGCGCATCTCGACAGCGTCGGGGTCGGTCCGGGCATCAACGACAACGGCTCCGGCTCGGCGACGATCCTCGAGATCGCGGAGCAGATGCGCAAGGTCAAGCCGCGCAACAAGGTCCGCTTCATCTGGTTCGGCGCCGAGGAGCACGGCCTGCTCGGCTCGGAGGCCTACGTCGACAGCCTGCCGCAGTCCGAGCGCGACAAGATCGCGGCGATGCTGAACTTCGACATGGTCGGCTCGCCCAACTTCGTGCGCTTCGTGTACGACGGCGATCTGTCGGACTCCGAGCCGCCTGAGGGCGGGGCGCCCGCGGCGTCGGCCGACATCGAGGAGCTCTTCCTCGACTACTTCGAGAGCCAGGGGCTCGCGACGGAGCCGACGGCGTTCGACGGCCGGTCGGACTACGGGCCGTTCATCTTCGCCGGCATCCCGGCGGGCGGCCTGTTCACCGGCGCCGAGGAGATCAAGACTGCAGAGGAGGCCGCGATCTACGGCGGTACGGCCGGGTGAGCCGTATGACCCCTGCTACCACCTCGGCTGCGACGACACCGGCAACCTCAACCTCACCGCGCTCGACCAGATGAGCGACGCGGCCGCGCACGCGACGATCACGCTGGCGCAGACGAAGCGCCTGTTCCCGTCGACCGCGACCGGCGTCGCGACCGGCACGGGCGCCGGCGCGACCGGCGGCCACCTCGACCTCGAGGTGCCGCCCGGCTTCTGAGATCGCACGGGGCCAGGCTTCAGCCCGAGGCCTGGCCCCGCTCGATCAGCTCGATGCGGTAGCCGTCGGGGTCGCGCACGAAGCAGATGCGCGAGCCGCCCTCGCGGACGCGGTACGGCGGCTTCTCGGGCTCGATGCCCTTCGCCGAGGCTTCTCGAGCGTGCCGTCGAGGTCGTCGACGGTCAGCGCGATGTGGTTGTAGCCGGTGCCCATCTCGTACGAGTCGACCCCGTGGTTGTAGGTCAGCTCGAGGCGGTCGCCGTCCCCGGGCAGGCCCATGAAGACGTTGATCGCCTCTTCGCGGATCGGCATCCGGCGGCGCTCCTCGAAGCCGAGCGCCTCGTAGAAGGCGACGCTGCGGTCGATGTCGCCGATGCGGTAGCAGGTATGGATGAGTTCCACGGCCCGGAGCGTACCCTCCGGCCCATGATCGTCGAACGCTCCATGAGCGATGGCTGGCTCTCCAACACCTACCTGGTCGCGGCCGAGCCCGGCGGCGACGCCTTCCTCGTCGACGCCGGCGGCCCGCTCGACCCGCTGTTCGCCAAGGCGGACGAGCACGGCCTGAACGTCACGCACGTCCTGCTGACCCACCACCACCACGACCACGTCGCCGAGCTCGGCAAGGCGCTCGAGCGCTGGCCGGACGCCACCGTGCTCTCGCACCCCGAGGAGCGCGTCGCCGGGCACCACCGGCGAGCTCAACGACGGCGACGAGGTGCAGATCGGCGGCCTGACCGTGCGCGCCCTGCACACGCCCGGGCCACACGGCGGGGATGCTGGCGCTGGTGGTCGACGGCAACGTGTTCACCGGCGACACGCTGTTCAAGGGCTCGGTCGGCGGCGTGCGCGCGCCCGGCAGCACCGGCTACGACGACCTCAAGCGCTCGATCATGGAGGTCCTGCTCGAGCTGCCGCCCGACACGACGGTCCGGCCCGGCCACACCGACCCGACCACGGTCGCCGACGAGCTCGAGTCCAACCGCTTCGTGCGCATCTGGCGCGGGCTCGACCCCGAGGGGTCGGAGGAGTGCACGGCGCTGGGCGAGCCGGCCACGCTGGTGCTGCTCGGCGACGACTACGACGGCGGCCACAAGGCCTGGGTCCGCTGGCCCGACGGCCGCGACGACATCGTGCCCGGCTCGAAGGTGAGCCGCTAGAACAAGAGGGCATGGCAGAGAAGGACAGAGGCAGCGGGATCTCGATCCAGACGCTGGCGATCTCGGCCGGCGCCGCCGTGGCGGCGGCCGTCATCGTGCCGATGATCTGGGAGCGCGGCACCCTGTTCGCCACCGCGATGACGCCGGTGATCGTCGCGCTGGTGTCCGAGGGCCTGCGCAAGCCGGCCGAGAAGCTCACGCGCCGCGACGAAGACCGTGCGCCGCAGCGCGACCGGCGCCGCCGTGCGCGACCCGGACTTCGACCCGCTGCCGCCGGGCGAGCGCGACGTGGCGGTGCGCGACGACGACCCGTTCGGCCTGCGCGGCGCGGCCGCCGGTCAAGCACCACTGGAAGATCGCGCTGGCCACCGGCGCGGCGGCGTTCGCGATCGCCGTCGTCGCGCTCACGATGTCCGAGCTCGTGTTCGGCGGCCCGGCGACCAAGGAGGGCGGCAGCACGACGTTCTTCTCCGGCTCGCAGGAGCCGACGCGACGCCGACGCCCACGCCGACCGCGACGCCCACGCCACCGAGACGCCGGAGGCGACCGAGACGCCGGAGCCGACCGCCACGCCGACGGCGACCCCGACGCCGACGGAGACGCCGGCGCCGCTCGAGGCGACGCCGACGCCCACGCCGACGCCGACCGCCACCCCCTGATGGCCAAGGACCGGATCCCGACCTCGCGCGTCGCCCGGACGGCGCGCGTGTCGGGGCTGGCCGCGGGCCAGGCGGCGCGCCACCTCGGCACCCGCGCCGCGAACCTCGGCGCGCTCCGACGAGGGCAAGCAGGCCGCGCTCGAGCGCCGCAACCTCGAGGCGGCCGAGCAGATCGTCGCGGCGCTGGGGACGATGAAGGGCGCGGCGATGAAGTTCGGCCAGGTCATGAGCTTCCTCGACGTCGGGCTCGTGCCCGAGGAGCACCGCGAGGAGTTCCAGCGCAAGCTCGGCGAGCTGCGCGACGCGGCGCCGAAGGTCCGCTTCTCCGACATGAGCAAGGTCATCGAGTCCGAGCTCGGCGAGCCGATCGAGGAGGTCTTCGAGGCGTTCGAGAGCGAGCCGATCGCGGCCGCCTCGATCGGCCAGGTCTACCGCGCGCGGCTGCACGACGGCCGCGACGTCGCGGTCAAGGTCCAGTACCCGGGCGTCGCGCAGGCCGTGCGGGCCGACATGCAGAACCTGGGGATGATCCTGCGGCTGATGAAGCGGATCGCGCCGGGGCTCGACGTCAAGAGCACGGCCGAGGAGATCCGCGCCCGGATCGGCGACGAGCTCGACTACGAGCTCGAGGCCCAGAACCAGCGCACGCTGGCGCGCATCTTCCGCGGCCACCCGTTCATCCGCGTCCCCGAGGTCGTCACCTCGCTCAGCCGCGAGAAGGTGCTGGTCAGCGAGTACGTCACCGGCCTCGGGTTCGACGCCATCAAGGAGCTCGACCAGGACACGCGCGACCGCGTCGGCGAGATCATCTTCCGCTTCTTCTTCGGCTGCATGTACCGCCACCGCCAGTTCTCCGGCGACCCGCACCCGGGCAACTTCCTGCTCCAGCCCGACGGCAGCGTCGCGTTCCTGGACTTCGGGCTGTTCAAGGTCATGCCGGCCGAGCTGATCGAGATCGAGCTCGCCTGCCAGCGCGCCGGCCACGAGGGCGACGGCGAGCGCCTGCACGAGATCTTCAGCCGCACCGGCTTCCTGCGCGAGCCCGACCGCTTCCGGCCCGACAAGCTGCTCGCCCAGTTCCTCGACGCCACGTGGTGGTACGTGCTCGACGACGAGGTCCACCTGCAGCCCGAGATCGCCACCGAGGTGATGATCGAGATGTCGGACCCGCGCTCCTCGCACTTCGGGCAGATGCGGCACGAGACGCTGCCCGCCGACCACCTGTTCGGCCGCCGCGTCGAGCTGCTCACGCTGGCCGTGCTGTCCCAGCTCGAGGCGAAGGCCAACTGGCACCGGATCGCGCGCGAGTGGATGTACGGCGAGGAGCCCGTGACCGAGCTCGGCGGCGAAGAGGCGAGGTTCTACGCCTCGCTGAAGGAAGGCCGCGTACCTCGGCGTTGAAGCGCTCGCGCCGCCTCGATGTTGCAGACGTGGCCGCGCAGGTCAGGTACGACCAGCCGCGATCGCGGCGATGCCGGCGTGGATGGCTTCGGCCACCTCGCGCGGGGCGCGCACGTCGTTCTCGCCGTACAGCAGCAGCGTCGGCACGTCGATCTCCGGCAGCACGTCGCGCAGGTCCGCCTCGGCGACCGCGCGCGCCATCGCCCGCAGCCCGGCCGCGGTGGAACTCGCGCAGGCTCGTCAGGAAGCCGGAGGCGTCACGCCCTCGAACATGGTCGGCTCGATCGCGCTCACGAACCGCTCCGGGGCAGGTCGGCCAGATCCAGCACCTGGGCGAGCCGGCGGTCGGCCTCGTCGGGCGGCAGCGAGCCCGCCCAGCCGGCATACGCCGAGGCCAGGATGAGCGTCCGTGGGATCGCGGGGTGGCGGCGGAACAGCTCGAGCGCGAGCGCGCCGCCGAACGAGAGCCCGGCGACGTGCGGCCGGTCGAGCCCGAGCTCGTCGAGGAACTCCGCGAGGCGGTCGGCAAAGCCGGCCATGCCGAACGACTCGGGCGGATCCTCGGAGCGGCCGGCCCCCGGCCCGTCCCAGGCGATGACCGTGAACGCGTCGGACAGCCCCTCGATCTGCGGTGCCCAGTTCGACCGTCCGTCGCCCACGTAGCCGTGGAGCAGGACCAGCGGCGGCCCCTCGCCCGCTCGCTCGTAGGCGACCCGCAGCGCCGTGGTCAGGCCTCTTGGATCTGGAGCAGGCTCGTCGTCCCGGGCTTGCCGGACGGCAGGCCGGCGGTGACGCCGACGCGCTCGCCCTTCTTCACCCAGCCGAGCTCGACGGTGCGGCGCCACGGCGGCCGCGATCAGCTCCTCGGTCACCTCGTAGCGGCGCATCGAGCGCGGCCTGCACGCCCCACATCAGCCCGCAGCGGCGGACCGTCTCGCGGCCGGGCGAGAGCGCGTAGATCGGCACGCTCGGCCGGTGGGCGGAGATCAGCCGCGCCGAGCGGCCGCTCAGCGTCGGGACCACGAGCGCGGCGAGGCCGAGCTCGTGGGCGGCGCGGCAGGCGGTGTAGGCGACCGTGTAGGCGGGGTCGCGGCGGTCGCGCCGCACGCGCTTCTCGTTCCACTCGCGGTAGGGCAGCGAGTTCTCCGTGCGCGTCGGCGATCGAGGCCAGCATCGCCACCGACTCGACGGGGTAGTCGCCGACCGCGCTCTCCTGCGAGAGCATCACCGCGTCGGTGCCGTCGAGGATCGCGTTGGCGACGTCGGTCACCTCGGCGCGCGTGGGGCGCGGGGAGCGGACCATCGAGTCGAGCATCTGGGTCGCCGTGATCGCCGGGCGGGCGAGCGCGCCGGCCAGCGCGAGCACCTGCTTCTGCACGATCGGCACCTCCTCGAGCGGCAGCTCGATGCCGAGGTCGCCGCGGGCGACCATCACGCAGTCGGCCGCGCGCACGATCTCCTCGGCGCGCTGCGACGGCCTGCGGCTTCTCGATCTTGGCGATCAGCGGCAGCCGCGTGTGCTTGCGCAGGAAGGTGATGTCCTCGGCGCGGCGGACGAAGCTCAGCGCCACGAGGTCGACGCCGATCTCCTCGCCGGTGCGCACGTGCTCGAGGTCCTCCTCGGGCACGGCGGGCAGCGCCGCGGCCTCGCCGGGGATGTTGAGCCCCTGGCGCGAGGCGACGGCGCCGCCGATCTCGACCTCGGCGTCGATCTCGCCGTCGCCCGGCCGCGTGGCCGTCGACGCGCAGGCGGACGGCGCCGTCGGCGAGGTACATGATCTCGTCGTCGTGGACGCTGTCGGCCAGGCCGGCCCAGGTGATCGACATGCGCCGACGCGTCGCCCTCGAAGCCGTTGGCGCCGCACACGAAGGTCAGGTGGTCGCCGGGCTTGAGCTCGGCGATCCCGTCGGCCAGCGGCCCGATCCGCAGCTTCGGGCCCGGGCAGGTCCTGGAGGATCGCGATCTGGCGGCCGGCGCGGCCCGCCGCCTCGCGCACCAGCCGCGCGGTCTCGGCGTGCTCCTCCGCGGAGCCGTGCGAGAAGTTCAGCCGCGCGACGTCCATGCCCGCGTCGATCATGCGCACGAGCACCTCGGGATCGCGCGAGGCGGGGCCGATCGTGGCGACGATCTTGGTGCGGCGCATCGGACGGCGCACGGTAGCGGTTGCGCGGCATGGACAATGTTGCGGCGATGTCGATCGAGACCGAAGAGGAGCTGGAGGGCCTGCGCCGGGCCGGCCACGTGGTCGCCGTCGTCCTGCGCGAGCTGCGCCGGCGCGTGCAGCCGGGCGTGACCACCGGCGAGCTCGACGCGCTGGCCGGGCGGGTGTTCGCGCGCCACGGCGCGCGGTCGGCGCCGAAGCTCGTCTACGACGCGCCGTCCGAGATCTTCATCAGCGTCAACGACGAGGCCGTGCACGGGCGTGCCCGGCCGCCGGCGGCTGCGGCGCGGCGACCTCGTCAAGCTCGACGTCACCGCCGAGCTCGACGGCTTCTACGCCGACGCCTGCGTGACCGTGCCGGTCGGGCCGATCGCCCCGCGGTCCGCGCGGCTCGTGCGCGCCGCCGACGCGGCGCTCGCGCGCGGGATGAAGGCGGCCGTGGCGGGCGCGCCGGTGCGCGCGATCAGCCAGGCGGTGGCCGACGAGGCGGCGCGGCACGGCGTGTCGCCGCTCGAGGAGCTCGGCGGGCACGGGATCGGGCGCACGATCCACGAGGAGCCGTCGGTCCCCAACACGCCGTCGGACGATCCGGCGCGACTGCACGCCGGCCTGGTCATCACGATCGAGCCGATCCTCGGCGCGGGCGGCCCCGGCATCCGGCTCGGCGACGACGGCTGGACGATCAGCACCGCCGACGGCGCGGTCGCCGCGCACGTCGAGCACACGATCGTCGTCACCGACGGCGCGCCGCTCGTCCTCACCCGTTGAGGTAGGCGACGACCGCCAGCACGCGCCGGTGCGCGCTCTCGGCCGGCGGCAGGCCGAGCTTGCCGAAGATGCTGGCGACGTGCTTCTCGACGCCGCTCGGCGTGATCTCCAGCTCGTCGGCGATCCCGTGGTTCGTGCGGCCCTCGGCCATCAGCGCCAGCACGGCGCGCTCGCGCGTCGAGAGCTGCGCCAGCGGCCCGTCCTCGTGGCCCGCCACCAGCTGGGACACGGCCTCCGGGTCGAGCGCCATGCCGCCGCCGGCCACGCGCCGCACGGCCTCGACGAACTCGCGCACGTCCGACACGCGGTCCTTGAGCAGGTAGCCGACGCCGCCGGTCCCGTCGGCCAGCAGCTCGGCCGCGTAGGTCTGCTCGACGTACTGGGAGAGGATCAGGACCGGGAAGCCCGGCTTGCGGCGGCGCAGCTCGAGCGCCGCGCGCACGCCCTCGTCGCGGAACGCGGGCGGGAGCCGGACGTCGACGATCGCGACGTCGGGAGCGGTCTCCTGCACGGCGTCGAGCAGGGCCGGGCCGTCGGCCACGGCGGCCACGACGTCGAAGCCGCTGTCGCGCAGCAGCCGCTCCAGTCCGTCGCGCAGGAGCGCAAGATCTTCGGCGATCACCACCCGCACGGCAGCAATGCTCGCACGACCGTCGGCCCGCCGGCCGGACTGTGGACCTCGAGCGAGCCGTCGAGCGCCGCGACCCGCTGGGCGAGGCCCTTGAGGCCGGAGCCGGCGGGGTCGGCGCCGCCGCGGCCGTCGTCGACGACCTCGACGTGCAGGTGCGCGTTGCGCAGCGTCACCCAGACGGCGGCGCGCTCGGCGTCGCTGTGCTTGGCGGCGTTGGCCAGCGCCTCGGAGACCACGAACCAGGCCGCGGTCTCGACGGCGACGGGAGGCTTGCGCGGGACGTCGACGGTCGCCGTGGCGGGCACCGGGCTGCGGCCGGCGAGCGCGGCGATCGCCGGGCCGAGGCCGCGCTCCTCGAGCAGGCTCGGCCGCATGCCGCGCGCGATGTCGCGCAGCTCGGCGAGCGCCCGCTTGGCCTCCAGGCGCGCCTCGCCGACGAGCTGGCGCGCGCCCTCGGGGTCGCGGTCGAAGCGCTCCTCGGCCATGCCGAGGTCCATCGCGAGCGCAACCAGGCGCGCCTGGGCGCCGTCGTGCAGGTCGCGCTCGATCCGCTGGAGCTCCGTGGCGGCGGCGTCGACGACGCCGGCGCGCGTCTCGGTCAGCCGCTCGACGCGGGCGGCCAGCGAGGGGCCGAGCAGCGCCTTGGCGATGTGGGCCTGCGAGAGCGCGAGCGGGCGCTGGAGGAGCAGGGCGACCGGCAGCAGCGCGACGCCGAGCGCGGCTGCGCCGACCGCCTTCTCCCACGTGTCGATCGTGAACCCGAGCTACTCGGTACCCCCGGGCACCGCCCACCACCAGGCCGGCATCGTGATGCTGCCGAGCACGAGGCCGACGAGCATGATCCAGAGCGTGCCCGCAGATGAAGCCGAGCACGCCGTGCAGGGCGAGGTAGGCGACGTCCTTCCAGCGCTGCGGATCGTGGGCGGCGGTCTTCAGCCGGCTCGCGAAGCGGCCGTCGCGGGGCGCGGGCCGGTAGGCGGAGGCGATCGGCATGCCCGAACACGAGCGCCGCGCGCCTGCGCTCGAGGTCGGCGAGCAGGCGGAAGCACCAGAAGCTGGCGAGCACGATCGGGAAGCCGATGATCAGCAGCCCGAGGCTGAGCGACAGCGTCACCCCGGTGATCCACACCGTGAAGGCGACGATCGAGGTTACGAGGCCGGTCAGCAGGTAGAGCGCGTCCCCGCCGAGCTGGCGCAGCCGCGCAGCCGGCGTCTGCGCAGGGGCGGTCACTGCGGCGGACACGGCCATGAGGAAAGTGTCGGCCCCACCCGCTCACGCGGCCAGCGCGTTGGCTCCCGCGCCGGGGTGGGGCTGACCACACTCCTCTATCCGAGGTCCACGTAGCGCGGCAGCGTGAACGTCGGGTAGGTCTTCCGGAACCAGTCGTAGAGCTTGACCCGCGTGGTCATCCGGTACACGGCGGCCTCGCCGTCGTCCGGCGCCTTCAGCCGCACGCGGAACGAGCCGTCCGGCCTCGGCTTGAAGCGCTTGACCACCTTCCACTCACGGCAGGTGACGCGGCGCTTGACGAGCACGGTCTCGACCGGCTCGGTGAGCGGCTGGACGACGCGCCCGGCGATCGTCACCACCCCGCCGCGGCTGCTCATCTCGGTCACCAGCATCCGCCGCATCAGCTTCAGCCGCATCGAGCGCTGCTTGCGGATCGAGGCCTCGTAGCGCGCCTTGTTGGTGAAGCGGATGCGCGCGTCCGGCAGCGGCGCGGTGGCGACGAACGTGCCGTCGCGGCGCACGCGCGGGCGGGCCACGGTCCTGCCGTCGGCCATGAAGCGGATCCGCACGCGGCGGCCGATGTAGCGCCGGTCGGCAGCGCCCAGCAGCCGCACGCGGCCGGCCTGCTCGTAGACGTCGATCAGCACGAGCCGCCGCAGCGTGCACTCGAGCGCGAGGCCGGCGACGCCGCCGCAGTTGACGTCGTCGACGCCGACCGTCGCCTCGCCGGCGATCACGTCGGCCAGGTTCTGGCCGGCGATCGTGATCTGCGCATGAAGCGCGCGCTGGATCAGCCGCGTGCCGGACTCGATGCGCTCGTTCGGGGTCACGCGGATGCGGGCGACCGTGGCCGGCACGGTGATGTTCGGGAGCGCGTTCAGCACCGGCTGGATGACGGCCTGGAGCGCGCTGAGGTCGACGCCCGGCGGGCGGACGATGCGCGAGATGTCGACGTTGGACGGGTCGATCGTCTGCGAGTCGATCAGCCGCACGGTCTCCGTGACCGCGTCCTCGAGCCCGAGCTCCTGGCCGTTGACGCGGATCGACGCGAGCGTCGAGCTGCCGGAGAAGCGCGGGACGCCCCCGACGCAGCGGGCGGTCGCCTCGGCCCGCGCCGCTCGGACACGCAGCAGGTCGACGTTGGGCAGCGAGCGCGGCTGGATCAGCGCCTCCAGCGCCGGCCGCAGGTCGACGCGGCCGATCGGGGTCTGGACGGCGTCGACGTCGGAGAAGTCGGGGTCGGGCAGGTCGATCGGCAGCTCGGGCAGCGCCGCGACGCCGACGTCGGCGAGCGTGCCGGTCGCGCGCGCCACGCGCTGCGGCGCGGGCGCTTCGATCGGGCCCTCGAGCAGCGTGGTGGCGGTCAGCGCGGTGGCACTGAGCCCGAGCGGCAGCGCGGGCGCGAACGCGCCGCCACCGCCGGCCTCCTGGCAGGTCGCGCCGCGGTTGGCGACGGCCGGCTCGACCGCGGGCGCGGTCGAGCACCTGAGCGCGCAGCGCGCTCGCCTCGCACGTCCAGCCGGCGGCGGACGCACTCGGGACGACGACGAGCGCCATGACGGCGACGGCCAACGGCCCCAGCAACCGGTGCATCGATCTCCCCTGCGGTTCGGAGGTACTCCCGGCCGGGGTTGTACTCCTTATCCAGAATGTTGGCGCCGGTTACCGAGCGACGGCCCGTGCGACCCACGCGGGTCGTGTCGATGAGCTGCGTCCAGGTGAAGCGCAATACGCGCCAGCCGGCAAGCGCAAGCACCACGTCGCGCTCGCGGTCGTCCTCGAAGCTCGACGGCGAGCGGTGGTAGGCGTAGCCGTCGACCTCGACGATGAGTCTTGCGTCCCGCCAGGCGAAGTCGACCTCTTCTCCCTCGATGCGGGTGTTGACCTTCGGCCTGCGGATGCCGTGGTCGTCGCAGAGCGCGAGGAAGCGTTCCTCCATCTCGCTGCGGGTGACGGTGCTTCCGGCGGTGTAGAGGGACAACACCGCTTGTAAGGAGGGCGGGATGGGGCGGTTGTGGAGCTCGGCGAAGTCGAGAGGCGCCGTTGGTCGGCGAGGTCCAGCGCGTGTTCGAGAGGGCGACCGTCGAGGCTGCGGGCGAGGTCGATGATCGTGCGGGCCGGCGTGGTGATCGGGATGCCGCGGTGCGTCGTCGTGTCGCCGGGCGTCAGCGTTCGGCTCCGATGCACCCGTAGTCCGGCGCCGCCTTCGGCGTCCCGGATCTCCGGGGATCGTCACGTGGATCGCACCCGACCCCGGGCGTCGCAGCTCCCACGCTCCCGCCGCGTCGCATGGCTCAGCACCGCGTCTCCGCCGCCGGCCATCACCGCGGCCATCCATCGCCCTTCGATCCTTGAGCGAGCGTGTGGCCCACGGCGTAGACCCCGCGATGAAGTAGGTGGAGCCGTCCGTTCGGCGAGCGCGGCGCTTCGACCGATCCGTCACTGAGGCCGAGCAACAGCAACTGGTGCCGCGCGACGACACCGTGCTGCGCCGTCGCGAGCGCCGCGATCTCGAGGTCCGTGGCGACATTTGGTCGCATACCGACCCTTATGCGCCACAGGCCGGAATTCGCCCCCTCAGAACGTGATCGGCTCGCCGTCGGCGGTGACTCGGTCGGGGCGGCAGACCAGGTCCCAGTGGATGGCGGACTCGTTGGTGCCGCCGGTCTCCGGATACGAGCGGCCGAGGGCGAGGTGGACGGTCCCGCCGATCTTCTCGTCGAGGAGCGTCAGGCCGACCGCGCGGTCGATGCCGTAGTTGGTGCCGATGCCGACCTCGCCGAGCCGGCGGGCGCCGTCGTCGGTGGCGAGCATCGCCTGCAACACGTCGTCGCCCTCGTCGGCGCGTGCGGCCACCACGACGCCTTCGCGGAACTCCAAGGACACGCCGGAGACGCGGACGCCGCGCGGCGACGACGGGATCTCGAAGCGGACGACGCCCGACGCGGACGAAGGCCCGGTGAACACCTCCCCGGAAGGCATGTTCCGCCGCCCATCCGAGTTGATCCACGTCCGACCCGCCACGCCCAGCGACGAGATCGGTTCCCTCTCCCTCAATGCGCAGTTCCGAGGCCGCCGCCAACCGCTCGACCAAACGAGCCTGCGACACCGACAGCTCCTGCCACGCGCCGGCTGGATCGGAACGATCGAGGAACAGCGCCCGCCCCACGAACGCCGCGAAGTCCGACACCGACATGCCCGCGTCCTGCGCCAGCGCCGGCGTCGGCCACAGCGACACGCACCACCGCCGCGCCAACGCAGCCTCGCGCAGCGGAGCCCGAGCGCGGGCCGCCCGCGTCATCAGCGACGGGTCGACGCCCGACAACGCACGCGTGTTCTCCGGCGCGTGCATCGTCATCGACGCGTCCGTCCCTTCCGCCTCTGCGAGCTCGAGAGGCGCGAACCCGTCGAGGTGCACGTCCCGCGCGGCGGTCCAGAACCCTTCCTCCTGCCCCGGCAACGCCACCCGCAGCAGCGGCCACGCCTCACGCTCCAACAAGGCGCGCTGCAGGGCGAGCAGAGCCGGCGAGGCCAGCGTCGTGGAGCGCACCACGACCTGCTGGCCCGCCCGCACCTCCAGGCAGTAGTCGCACAGCAGGGCGGCAAATGCGCCCGGGTCGATCACGGCACCGTCAGCTCCGGGAAATGCTCGGCCAGGTGCTCGCGCAGCACGTCGCGGATCCAGCTGCCGCTCGTCCTGCGAGGCCATGCGGAAGCGCGCCAGCAGCTCCTTCTGCCGGGTCAGCGGCTCGGTCCCGGCGACCGCCCACGAGACCGCCAGCCGCTCGAACAGGAACTCGACGCCGCGGTGCCAGGCGTCCTCGCGCGACAGCGGCGAGCCGCCCAGCGTCTCCTCGTACTCGCGTCGCGTCCCGACGGTCATCGACCCCCGCAGCAGGAGCACGTCGCCGTCCGGCGACCGGTACTCCGACGGAGGCGCCTTCAGCTTCTTGCGCGCCATCACGCCGAGGCGGCGCGCTCGAGCTGGCCGCGCACGTCGCCCGTCAGCGCGTCGGCATGGCCCGGCCACGCGGCGGAGGGATCCAGCGCCGCCAGCTTGAGCATCGACGCGCGCGCCTGCTCCGTGTCGTCGTTGAACGCCTCGTGCGGCGGTCCGGGCGGCCGCTTCAGCGACGTCTCGGGATCGATGACGTAGAAGCAGTCCGTCGTCAGCGCCAGCCGGTCGCTCTCGCGGAACAGGCCGATCAGGCCCGGCGCGTGCCCGGGCAGGTGCACGACGCGGAAGCCGCTCACGTCGTCGCCCTCCTCGACCGTGCCGTCGATCTTCACGGCGCCGCCGTCCCAGAACGTCAGCAGGTGCCGGTAGACGTAGCGCGCCGGGATCCCCAGCCGGTCGAGCCGGTGGTAGCTCCGCAGCGACTCGCCGCTCTCCGCCGCCTCGCGGTCGGCGGGATGGCAGAACACGGGCACGTGCAGCCCGGCCGCGGCGCCGCGGTGGTCGGCATCGGCGTGGCCGAGCACGATCCGGTTGATGCCGCCGAGCGGCGCCGCCGCCTCGGCGAGCGCGTGCGTCATCGAGCGGATGCCGGCGTCGAACAGCGTCACGCCGCCGCCCTCGTCCTCGAGCAGGTAGACGTTCATCGTCCGCGGCACGCCGCCGCGCAGGAGCCAGACGCCGTCGGCGACGCGCTCGAGCTCGCGCTTGGCCGCCGCCCGCCGCTCGACCCGCGTCTTGGCGTTGAAGGCCGCGAACAGCCGGTGCTCGGCTGTCGAGCCGCCGTCCGGAACCAGCCCGAGCTGGCGCGCGATCGACAGCGTGTCGGCCACGGCGTCGTTGCGGACGATCAGCCCGTCGTCCACCCGCAGCAGGTCGATGCCCTCGAAGTGCACGCGGGACCCGGTCGGCTCGACCCCCCACAGCGAGCCGAGATGCGTGCCGACCGCGGTCCAGTGGACGGCCGAGCGGTCGCCCTCGGTGACCGTGGACTGCACCTCCAGCGCGAAGTCCGGGAACGCGGCGAAGAACTCGGTGAAGTACTCGCGCACGCCGTTCGGGCCGACCGCGTCGACCTGCCCGGCGATGTGCTCGTCGCCGTCCGGCGCCCACAGCGAGGCCATCGCCTCGACGTCGCGGCGTGCAAGAGCGGCGAAGTAATCCTCAACGGCCCCGGGCATCGCCGTCGCACGTTACCGTCCCGCGCCGTGCGCAAACCCACACGCAGCCGCGAGGTCGGTCGCGGCGAGAAGGTCATCCCCGGCGTGTGGCGCCTGCGACTGCCGCTGCCGTGGCCGGGCGTGCCGCACTGCAACGCGTGGGCGCTGGCCGCCGGTTCCGGCGTCGTGCTCGTCGACACCGGGATGCACGAGCCGGGCTCGATGGCGCATCTCGAGCGTGCGCTCGACCAGGCGAACCTGAAGCTCGAGCACGTGCGGCTGATCGTCTGCACGCACGCCCACGTCGACCACTGCGGCCAGGCGCCGGCGATCGCCGAGCGCGCCGGCTGCGAGGTCTGGATGCATCGCAACCACGCCCACCACACGGACAACGATCTGGAGGAGGCGCTCAAGCGGCGCGTCGTCGTCGCGCACCAGTCCGGCGTCCCGGCCGACTCCGTGCAGCGCTGGATCGAGCGGCGCCGCAGCGCTGGGACGGGCCAGGCCGGCACGCTGCGAATCGACCGCGAGCTGTCCGAGGGCGAGACGATCAGCACCGACCTCGGCGACTTGCGAGTGGTCGAGACGCCCGGCCACGCGCCGAGCCACATCTGCCTCTACCAGCCCGAACGAAGGTTGCTGATCTCCGGCGACCACCTGCTCGGCCGCGTCAGCCTCTACTTCGACGTCGGCCACACGCCCGACCCGGTGGCGGAGTTCCTCGACTCGCTCGACAAGGTCGAGCATCTCGATGCCCGGCTCGTGCTCTCCGGCCACGGCCGCCCGTTCACCGACGTCGCCGCGCACGTCGCCGCGAATCGCGCGCTCGTGCGAGGAGCGGCTGCGAGCGGTCGAGGCGGCGCTGCCGGGTACCGCCTACGAGATCGCCCAGGAGGTCTACGGCGAGCGCTTCGTCGATGCCACCGCCACGTGGCTGCTGACCAAGACCATCGCCTGGCTGGCCCACCTCGAGCGCAGAGGGCTCGCGCAACGTGCAGGCGAAGCGCCGGAGCGCTGGTCAGCTGCGGCCTAGACTTCCCGCATGCGCATCGACGAGCGACTGACCTCGAGCGAGCCCTCCTTCTCGTTCGAGTTCTTCCCGCCGAGGACCGACGAGGGCGAGCGCAACCTCGGCCGGGCGCTGGCCGAGCTCTCCCGGATGGATCCGACCTTCGTGTCGGTCACCTACGGCGCGGGCGGCAGCACCGAGCAGAAGCGCAAGACGATCGACATCGTGTCCTCGATCAAGGCCGAGCACGGCCTCGAGGCGATGGCCCACTTCACCTGCGTCGGCGCCACGGTCGAGCAGCTGCGCGAGATGCTCGACACCATGCGCGACGCCGGCATCCAGAACGTGCTCGCCCTGCGCGGCGACCCGCCCCAGGGCCAGACCGAGTGGACCGCCACCGAGGGCGGCCTCGAGTACTCGCGCGAGCTGATCGAGCTGATCCGCAACGACTACGACTTCGCGATCGGCGCCGCCTGCTTCCCCGAGGTCCACATCCACGCCGACTCGGCGGAGACCGACCTGCGCTACTGCAAGGAGAAGGTCGACGCCGGCGCGCGCTTCCTGATCACGCAGCTGTTCTTCGAGAACGCCTCGTACTGGGAGTTCGTCGCCCGCGCCCGCGAGATCGGGATCGACGTCCCGATCGTGCCCGGGATCATGCCGATCACCAACTACGACCAGATCCGCCGCTTCACGAGCATGTGCGGAGCCACGATCCCCGACCACCTGCTGCGCGAGCTCGGCCTGCGCGCCGACCAGCCCGACGCGGTGCTCGACTTCGGCGTCGCCTACGCGACCCTCCAGTGCGCCGACCTGCTGGCCAAGGGCGCCCCGGGGATCCACTTCTACACGCTCAACCGCTCCACCGCCACGCGCGCGATCCTCAGCGCGCTGCGCGTCATGGCGCCCTGGCGGGACGCCGTGCCGGCTTGAACCTGGCCCCGGATCCTCACTCGAAGCGACCCGCCGTCGTCTTTATCGAGGAACTCCAGGATGGGCCGGCGACGCGCTTGCTCGGGCGCTTCTCCGCCCGCCTGGAGCGGGCATGGCGAAAGACGACGGAGCGCGCCGAGGGACTCACGATCGACGTGGGCGTGTGACCATCCACCTGACACCGGAAGACCTGTTCGTCGCGGGCGCCGTCAAGAACCGGGAGTCCTGGGATGTGGCTGTCGCCTCCGCCGCGGCAGCCGCCCGGCTCGACTGGGACCGGGAGCTTCTGGACGGGTTCGTCGAGGACGCCGAGCGTCAGCGCGGCGAGGCGTCGTTCGCGACGTTCTGGTCGCCCGCCTATCGCGTGTATGGCGTTGTGCCCGCCCTCGAGCCGGCGGACGCCGAGCGTGCGGTGGCAGCAGCGTTCGCGCCGCCTGACGGGTTTCTCGTTGACTACCGTGTGCGACCCGCCGACCTCACCGAGCGCCTCCGACGACCGTCCTAGATCCGGGTGGTGGCACCGCCGGTGGGGCGCCGTGCCGCTCGGCACAGCGCCCCATCGAGCGATCAGGTCACGACGCGGTCGTGAACAGCGGGCAGACGTAGGCGCCGTCGGCCAGGCTGGAGCCTGCGACGGGCTTCGCGGCCCACGGGTCCGCCTTGCGCACGCTGGGCGCGGTGACCGACTTCATACGGGCCGACGCGCTGGCGCCGCCCTTGAGTCGGATGACCTCGATGCCGCGCGACATGTCCATCAGGTAGACGTAGTCGCCCTTGCTGTGCGTGGACTTGCGTCCGCGTCTCGTGCCCTTGCGCGAGCTCGTGCCCTTCGGCGGGTCCTCGTTGTACCAGGCGACGTCCCACGAGTTCGAGGACGGGTTGTCGGTCCCCGTGCCGGTCACTCGGTAGTAGCCGACCTGGCGCAAGCGGCGGGCGTTGCTCACGTCCACCAGGCGAAGGCCCTGGGTGTACCACCCGGCCGCCAGCGTCGACCGGCGGATCTCGAAGTAGTGCGCCGAGCAGCCGCTCGAGGGATTGGTCGTCTCCGGCGTGTCGAGGAACGGATGGAAGCTGTCCAGTGCGTTCATCCGGTACGGCTTCGTCCGCGTCGAGTTCTGGGCCGGCTCGCCGCCCAACGAGTCGGTGATATCGACCGCCACGATCCGGCCGCTCTCCTGGCAGGGCGTCGTGAAGTCCTCCTCGGTGCCGATCAGGACGTTGCCCGTCTTCACGCCCGACGCCTTGACCCAGCCGTCCGTCGGCCGGCCGGAGTTGTGCATGAAGTCGGTGGCCTCCGAGATGCCGTCGTTGGGGTCGCTGGCGTCGTTCACGTTGTCCGGCGGCTCGTCCCACTCGAGGCCGCCGCCGGCGACCAGGATCGGGTCGAACGGCGTCGCGCGCCGCACCCGGTTCTGGAACGGGTCGCGGTGCTTGCCCGAGGTGGCGTAGCCGCGGATGCCGCCGCGGCCGGCGACCCAGGCGATGCCGCGCTCGTCCTCGTCGACGTCGTGCGAGTAGTCCGTGTAGCCGTCGTTGCGGTACAGGTCGACCGGCTCGTCCGAGACCTTCGGGTTGGCCGGGTCACGAAGGTCCGTGACCCAGATCGGCCGGCCGTCGCCGATCAGGCGGTTCTGCAGCGTGACCGGGGCCGGAGGCGGCGCGGGCTGGATGGTCGTGGTCAGCCAGTCCTGGTCCGAGCGCCGCGCCGGGCCGCCCGTCCAGATGTACTTGCAGTCCTGGATACAGCTCGCCGTGTGGCCCGACGGCAGGCTCACCAGGTCGCCGATCTGGCGCATGTTGCGCGGGTCGGCGTAGGAGATCACGTAGAAGCCGCTCTTGCAGTCCGGATCGCGGACCGCGAGCCCGTCGTTGTGCGGGCAGGCGCCGTCGGGAGCCCCCACGGTGTTGTGCCGCGGATCGAGCGCGCCGATGATCAGCTTGCGCCTCGTGTCGATCTCCATGTCCTCGTCCTGCCAGTAGCCGCCCGTGGGCGACGTGGGGGTGCCCGGCGGATCGATCCCGGCCGGCAGGAACTCGTCCAGCAGCTCCGGGTCGGTCGGGTCGCTCACGTCGTAGGTCTTGAAGCCGAAGCGACCCGTGACGACGAGGACCTTCTTGCCGCGCACCACGTCGAACTTGCCTTCCGTGATGCCGGCCGCGCCCGCTACGCGGGTCACGAACTCCAGGTTGTCGGAGATCGCAGCGCCAGGCGGTGGTGCCGCGCTTGCGGTCGCCGGTATGAGCAGCAGCGACCGATCGCTGCCGCGAGTGCCCCTCTCCCTCTCATCAGCCCTCCGTTGGACGTGGACCTATGGACGCGCGACGGTATCGAATCCGGGCGTTACGGCGGCGGCTCGCACGGGACATCCGGTCTTGGTCGGCCCGGTGGCCGCGACGCCGGAGGGTGCCCGGTCGAGCCGTCGATCACCTGCCGCGAGCCGAGCCGCTCGTCGAGCGTCACCCGAACGCAGGCGAAGGACTCAGAGTCGTCAACGGAGCAGCCCACTCAGCAGTTGTCGCGCAGCGTCACGACGACCGGTCGCCGCTCTCCTCGACGTCCGCCACACCGAGCTCCTGGCCGCCGCCGTGAGAGTAGGTGAGCTCGAGCGATCGGTCCGCCACTTCGGCCCAGCCGATACGCAGCTCGTCGCGCCCGCACCCGCCGGCGGCGAGAGCGAGTGAGGCGCACGCACCGGCGATCAGTAGCCGCATCTCGCTGCTACTACGTGCGACCCGCCGACCCCGTCACGGAGGCGGCGTGCATGGTACGTCCTGGGGTTGAGGAGCGTCCGGAGGGATCGGCTCGGGTTGCCGGCCCGTGAGCTCGTCGACGAGATCCCGCGACCCGAGCGGTTCGTCGAGCGTCACGCGGACGCAGCCGAAGACCTCGATGTCCTCGAAACCGCAGTCCGGCAGGCACCCTTCCGCGCGCACGCTGACCGTGACGCGGTCGGCATCTTCGTCGACCGTGACATCGCCTAGTGACTGCCCGCCGCGCATCGAGTAGACGAGCTCGAGCGAGCGGTTCGACGACGCGGCCCACCCGACGCGTAGGTCCTCGCCTGAGCACGGCCCGAGGCCGGCCAGCACGACCACACAGGCGCCGAGCGCGGACGCTCGCGCGGTCTTGACCATCTTAGGTCGCATCCCCTGCGAGTCACATGTCGCGACCGGGCGGTTCTATGTCGAGGGCGTGTGCCACGCGCGGCTGCCCGTCGACCTGCCAGGCGATGTCGATCTGGTCGTCCTTGCGGTAGGTGCCGATGCCCCAGGCGCCCCAGAACCAGCGCCAGAACCCGAGCCGGCCCTCCTTCGCCAGCGGGCGGTCGAAGATCAGCGTGCGGCCGCGGACCCGGAAGTCCTTGCCCGGCTCCTGGCGGACGCCGTTGATGAAGACCTCGTAGGGCTCGCGCACCGCGGGAGGCAGCTGCACGGTCCAGTCCGCCATGGTCGCCATCATGGCATCGGTGACCGAGTACACCCTGCGCCGATCCCCCCGCGCCCGGCGCGTCCGCGTCAGCGTGGACGGCGCGGGCGAGGTGTCGGTGACGCTGCCGAAGCGGGCCGCCAAGCGCGAGGCCGACGCGGCCGTGCGGGAGCTGGCGCCGTGGATCGAGCGGCGGCGCCGGGCGCTCGCCCGCGCCGCCGCCGAGGTGGCGAGGACGCCGGGGACGGTGCCCTACCTCGGTGCCGAGTTGACGCTGAGGCACGAAGCGCGAACCCGCGTGCACCGACGCGGCGACGTGCTGCTCGTCCCGCGCGACGACGCCGCGGCGCTGGAGCGCTGGTACCGGCGCGCCGCGCGCACCGAGATCGGCCCGCGGCTCGACGCTGCCACCGCCCGCGCCGGGGTCACCTACACGAAGCTGACGATCCGCGGCCAGAAGACCCGCTGGGCGTCGTGCTCGCAGACCGGCGCGATGTCGTTCAACTGGCGCCTGCTGCTCGCCCCGGAGCCGGTGCTCGACTACGTGGTCGAGCACGAGGTCTGCCACCTCGAGGTGATGGACCACTCGCCGCGCTTCTGGCGGCTGCTCGAGTCGCGCGTGCCGGACTGGCGCGACCACGCCCGCTGGCTGCGGCGCTACGGCTCGACGCTGGTGCTCTGAAGCGCCCGTCGCAGGGCTTCGTAGACGGTCTCGTCGCCGTCCGGCGCGACCAGCCGGCGGCGCAGCCGGCCCGTCCACGCCTGCACCGAGCCGTCGCCGCGGACGTCGAAGCCCGCGCGCGGCCCGGGCCCTCGCAGCTCGGCTCGCACGGCGACCTGCTGCGCGGGCGTGAAGCGGCGGAAGCGCACGTCCACCTCGGGCCGCCGCGTCGTGTTCGCCGCCACCCGCGCCTCGGTCTCCAGCAGCTCGAGCGCCTCGCCGAGCGTGTCGGCTCGCTGCTTCTCCACGCGCGGCCCGCTCCGCACCACCACCTGCCAGCTCACTTGGCCGCCTCGAGCACCGGCGCCGCGTCCTCCCAGCGCGCGATCTCGCAGCCGTTCTCGCGGCTGAAGTTGGCGTCGACCTGCTCGCCCTTGAACGTGCCCTTCACCGTGGCCGTCTCGGGGCCGCCGTACTGCTGCGTGCACGCGACGTTGCCCGGCGTCGGCTCGAACACCTTCGGGTCCAGCGCGTCGATCTCCGGGCAGTCCTCCGGCGCGTCGCAGCTCACGGTGGCCGTCTTGCCGCCGGGTTCGACCTCGACCGTGAGGTCCGCCACCGACCCGGCCGGCGTGGCGGCAGGCTCGTCGTCCTCGCCGCAACCGGCGATCAGGGCCGCGCACAACACGAGCGCGACGGAGAAGCGCATGCCCTCAGGGTACGGCGGGCACGGCCATGAGGTCCTCCACGACCTCCGGCGGCGCCGGCGTGGCGAGCAGGAAGCCCTGCGCCAGCGGGCATCCCTCGCGCGTCAGGAAGGCGCGCTGCGCCTCGGTCTCCACGCCCTCGGCGACCGCCGTGCGGCCGAGCGCGCTCGCCAATTGCAGGATCGCCGTGACCACCGCGGCCGCCTCGGGCCGCTCGGGCACCCCGCGCAGGAACGCGCGGTCGATCTTCAGGATCGAGACCGGCAGCTCGCCGAGCCGCGACAGCGACGAGTAGCCGGTGCCGAAGTCGTCCAGCGCGATCCGCAGCCCGAGCGCGTGCAGCTCGCGCACCAGCGTCTCGGCCAGCGCCGGGTCCTCGATCGTCGACGACTCGGTCAGCTCGACGGTCAACCTCGCCGGATCCACGCCCGGGGCGCCGATCCGCTCGCGCACGCGGGCGATGAAGTCGCCGCGCCGGAGCTGGCTGGGGGAGACGTTGAAGGAGATGTGCGGCGTCATGCCGCGGGCCGCCCACGCCACCTGCTGCGCGCAGACGGCGCCCAGCACCCAGTCGCCGATCGCGTCGATCAGCCCGGACTCCTCGGCCACCGGGATGAACTCGGCGGGCGACACCGGGCCGTGCACCGGGTCGTCCCAGCGCAGCAGCGCCTCGAGCGCGACCAGCGCACCGGAGCCGAGCGCGAAGATCGGCTGGTAGTGCAGGCGCAGCTCGCCGGCGGCCAGCGCGCGCCGCAGCCGCGCCTCCAGCGACCCGGCGGCGGGCGCCTCGCGGACCGTGCCGGTCGCCCAGGTCCCGAGCACGCCGTCGCCCTCGGACAGCGTTGTCAGCTGCCAGCTCACCAGCCGGTCGCCGCCGACCACGTGCTCGGCGCGCGCACCGCCGCCCAGCAGCGCGGCGCGCACGGCGTCGCGCTCGGCCGCCGGCACCGCGGCATCGACCCAGTCGGTCCCGAGCAGCTCCTCCTCGGAGCGCCCGGCCAGCGCGCAGGCGTTCTGGTTGGCCAGCAGCACGCGGCCCTCGGCGTCGAGCGCCAGCAGCGGCGACTCGGCGGCGTCGAGCCAGCGGCGGGTGCCGTCGACGCTGGCGCCGGAGCGTTCGAGGTACTGCGCGAGCTGGCTGCCGACGGTGGCGAACATCGCCGACACCTCGGGGTTCGGCTCGCTGATGCCCTGCGAGAAGAACTCGAACACGCCGGAGCAGTGGTCGGCGAACGCGATCGGGAATGCGGTCGCCGTCATCAGGCCGGCGCGGCGCGCGGTCGCGGCGCGCGGCTCGCTGGCGCCGAGGTCGGCGACCCAGGCGGGCCGCCGGAACGCCCACACGCGCCCGGGCAGGCTCTGGCCGGCGGCCAGCACGGTGCGGCTCGAGGCGTCGGCCAGCGCCGCCACGTCGGGCGAGGCGCTCGCCGAGTGCCACGTGGCGGCGCAGTGCAGCTCGCTCCCGTCGGGCGACGGCTGCCAGACGGCGCCGCAGCTCCAGCCCAGCGTCTCGCCCAGCGTCGCCAGCGTGCGCGCCAGCAGCTCGCTCGGCTCCAGCCCGGCGGCGACGTGGTCGGTGACGGCCTGCTGGGCGAGCAGCAACCGGTGGGCGCCGCCGACGCGCCGGCGCAGACGCGTGGAGTCGAGCGCGCGGCGCAGCGCGCGCGGCAGCTCGGCCGGGTCCGGAACCACGGCGGCGGCGCCGTCGAGCCCGCGCACCACGGCCGCGAGGTCGCCCGCGTGCACATAGGGCGAGACGGCCAGGAACGGCATGTACGGGTCGGCGAGCCGCACGAGCGCCAGCGCCTTGCGCGCGGGCACGGCGCGCGGGCCGTCGCCGCCATAGAGCACGGCGCCCCAGCCGCGGCGCTGGAGGGCGGCGGTCAGCTCGTCCGGGCCGTCGGCGTGCTCCATCCTCAGGCGCCACCCGGCGTCCTCCAGCGCGCGCACGATGATCCGCCCGTGTGCAGGGGGGACGTCGACGAGCAGCGCGCGTAGCGACCGGTAGGGCCTCACACAGTCCCATCGGGCGGCGAAGACCGCCGCTTGAGTCAGATCAATGTCCGCTCGCGCTGGAGGCGCTCGGTCATCGCCTCCGGCGGCACCGCGTCGCCGAACAGGCGTCCCTGCGAGAGCGGGCAGCCCTGGGCGGCGAGGAAGTGCTGCTGCACGGGCAGCTCGACGCCCTCGGCGACCGTCGTGCGGCCGAGCGCGTCCGACAGCGCGATGATCGCGCGCACGATCGCGCCCGCCTCCGGGTTCTCGGGGATCTCGCGCAGGAACGAGCGGTCGATCTTGAGGATCTGGACGGGCAGCGAGCGCAGCCGCGACAGCGACGAGTAGCCGGCGCCGAAGTCGTCGATCGCGAGCTGGAGGCCGAGCGCGCGCAGCTCGCGCAGCAGCGGCCCGATCCGCTCCGGCTCGCGCAGCGTGGCCGACTCGGTCAGCTCCATCGTCAGCAGCGACGGGTCGGCGCCCGCGTTGCGCAGCCGCTCGCCGAGGTCGGCCGCGAAGTCGGGCCGGTGCAGCTCGCGCGGCGAGACGTTGAACGACACGCGCGGCTGGAGCCCCTGCGACTGCCACTCGACCACCTGAGCGGCGAGCGCCTCGATCACCCAGGCGCCGATCGGGTCGAGCAGGCCCATCTCCTCGGCAGCCGGGATGAAGGCGTCGGGGCTGACGAGCCCGCGCTCGGGGTCATGCCAGCGCAGCAGCGCCTCCATCGAGTGCAGGCGGCCGCTCGCCGTCCACACGATCGGCTGGTAGTGCAGCGCCAGCTCGCTGCGCGCGATCGCGCGACGCAGGCGGCGCGACAGCGAGAGCCGCTCGAGCGGGTCGTGCGTGATGCCGGCGTAGACGGTCGACGCCGCACGGCCGCGGCCCTTGCTCTGGTACATGGCGACGTCGGCGTGCTGGAGCAGCTCCTCGGCGTTGTCGGCGTCGCCGGGGAAGACCGAGATGCCGATCGAGGCCTCCACGTGGAACTCCGCGCGCGCGACCGTGAACGGCCTGGAGAGCCGCTCCGCGAGCTGGTCGGCCATGTCGCGGCCCGCCTGCACGGCGCGCTCGCGCGGGAGGTCGCTCATCAGCAGCATGAACTCGTCGCCGCCGCTGCGCGCGAGCAGCCCCGCATCGCCCTCGACGCCGCGCAGGCGCCCGGCCACGCGCCGCAGCAGCCGGTCGCCGGCCGAGTGCCCGAGGGAGTCGTTGACGAGCTTGAAGTTGTCGAGGTCGATCAGGATCAGCGCGACCGCCCGGTCGCGCCGCCGCGCGCGCGTGACTGCCGCGCGCAGGCGCGACTCGAGCTGCGCGCGGTTGGGCAGGCCGGTCAGCGCGTCGAAGAACGCCAGCTTGCGCAGCTCGGCCTCGGCCCGCACGCGGTCCGTGATGTCCTGGCCGGAGAGCACGGCGACCATGCGGCCCTTCGGGTCGGTCAGCGACGTCGCCTGCCAGGCGACCCGCCGCCGTTTCCCGCCGCGGCGTGACGATCTCGCCCTCGTAGTGGGTGACGTTCTCGCTCTCGGCCACCAGCGCGCGCGAACGACTCGCGCGCCTGCGCGCGGTCCTCGGGCGGCACGACGGTGTCGATCCAGTTGCTGCCGACGAGCTCGTCGGCGGGGTCGCCGAGCACCTGGCGAGCGTGGCGGTTGATCCGCCCGATCGTGCCGTCGGCGTAGAGCAGCACGACGACCGCGTGGGCCACGTCGAGGTAGGCCTGGGCGCGGTCGCGCTCGACGCGCAGCACCGTCTCGATCAGCGCGGCCTCGTCGGCGCCGGCCTCGAACAGCACGGCCGCCCAGCAGCCGCCCGCCTCCGTGAAGGTGAGCTCGCAGCGCAGGCTCGAGCCGTCCGGGCGGCGGATCGCCACGACCGACCGGCCCGGCCGCTCGGCCTCGCCGGCGGCCGTGCCCAGCACCGACTCCAGCCCGCGGCCGAGCGCCGCGTCCGCCGACCAGCCGGTGAGGCGCTCGAAGGCGGGGTTGACGTACAGCAGCTCGCGGCCGTCGACCAGGCACACGGCGACGCCGAGGGCATCGAGCATCCGGGCGCCCGCGGGCGTCCGCCGGGTGGCAACCGCAGTCATGCGCTTGGAAGGCACCGTTCGGGCGAAGAAAGGGCGCCGGGGAATCGGCGCCCGGAGGGCCAGGTTACCTGGTGTAAGCCAGGGTTACCGGGGCTCAGGCGGCGAGCTCGACCGTCACCTCGCGCAGACCGCCCTCAATCCGCGCCTCCTCGAGCCGCCGGCTGAAGGTCCGCATCAGGCGCCGCGCGGCCTCGTTGTCGCCCAGCATGGTGGCCGCGAAGCGGCGGATGCCGGCGGCGACGGCGGCGTCGGCCAGCGCGTGCGTGAGCTCGCGGCCGAGGCCCTGGCCCTGCCAGGGATCGCCGACGACGATCGCCATCTCGGCCGTGCCCGGGCGGTCGGGCAGCCGCACGCAGCGCGCCACCGCGACGAGCTGGTCCGGGTCGTCCTCGAGCACCGCCACGAGGGCGATGTGGTTGACGCCGTCGACCTCCGTCAGGTAGCGCAGCTCGGACTTCGTGAAGCGCGGCTTGGCGGCGAGGAACCGCTTGCGGATCGACTCGTCGCTCAGCTGGCGCAGCCCGTTGGCGAGGCGCTCCTTGTCGCCGGGCTCGATCGGCCGGATGACGAACGACACGGTTTCATTTTACTACCTGATCGCCGATCGGCACGTAGTCGCGCCCGCGGTCGCCCGTGTAGATCTGGCGCGGCCGCGCGATCTTCTGCTCGGAGTCGTCGATCATCTCCAGCCACTGGGCGATCCAGCCGCTGGTGCGCGGGATCGCGAACAGGACCGGGAACATGCCGACCGGCATCCCGAGCGCCTCGTAGATCAGGCCCGAGTAGAAGTCGACGTTCGGGTACAGCTTGCGCTTGACGAAGTAGTCGTCCTCGAGCGCGATCTTCTCGAGCTCGAGCGCGATGTCGAGCAGCGGGTTGGTGCCCGTGACCTCGAACACCTCGTCGGTCGCCTTCTTGATGATCTTGGCGCGCGGGTCGTAGTTCTTGTAGACCCGGTGGCCGAAGCCCATCAGGCGCTCCTTGCCCTCCTTCACGCCGGCCATGAAGTCGGGGATGTTCTCCTTCGATCTCGATCCGCCGCAGCATCCGCAGCACGGCCTCGTTGGCGCCGCCGTGCAGCGGGCCGTAGAGGGCCGAGACGCCGGCCGCGACCGCCGAGTAGGGGTCGACCTCGGAGGAGCCGACCGAGCGCACCGCCGAGGTCGAGCAGTTCTGCTCGTGGTCGGCGTGCAGGATGAACAGGATGTCGAGCGCCCGCTCCAGCCGCGGATCCGGCTGGTACTTGAGCTCGGTCATCTTGTAGAGCATGTTCAGGAAGTTGCCGGGGTAGCGCAGGTCGTTGTCCGGATAGACGTACGGCTGCCCCATGTTGTGGCGGTAGGCGAACGCCGCCAGCGTCGGCATCTTCGCGATCAGCCGGATCACGTGGGAGTAGCGGATCTGCTCGGGTCCTTGATCTGCGGCGCGTCGGGATAGAACGTCGACAGCGCGGCCACCGACGAGCACAGCATCCCCATCGGGTGCGCGTCGTAGCGGTAGCCCTCCATGAACTTCTTCACGTTCTCGTGCACGAACGTGTGGATCGTGATCTCGTGCGTCCACTCGTCGAGCTGCGCCTGGTTCGGCAGCTCGCCGTGGACGAGCAGGTAGGCGACCTCGAGATAGGTCGACTGCTCGGCCAGCTGCTCGATCGGGTAGCCGCGGTACTCCAGGATGCCCTTGTCGCCGTCGATGTAGGTGATCGCCGAGCGACACGACGCGGTGTTCATGAACGCCGGGTCGTAGGTCATCAGGCCGAAGTCGTCGTCGTCGACCTTGATGTCGCGCAGCGCAGGCGCGCGGATGGTTCCGTCCTCGATCGGCACCTCGTACGTGCGACCGGTCCGGTTGTCGGTGATCGTGAGGGACTCGGAAGCCGTGGCTACTCCGTCACCGCTGATCGTCTGTTCCTCGGTGCCCATGCACCTATTGTGACGATCGGTCAGCCCGTGAGGACGGCGGTGGCCATCGTCGCGGCCACCAGCAGGGCGCACAGGCCCATCACCGCGCGCGCGCGTGCCGGAGGACGACGGCCAGTGGCCGTGGGCGCGGATCCCGATCGCCGACACGATCACGGCGAACACGGCCAGCGCGATGCCCGCGACGTAGAACGGCGTCTTGGAGGTCTCCTCGCCGTGTTCGGCGGCGGTCAGGAGCAGCTCGAGCACGGCGCGGCAAGCTACCGCATGTAGCGGCTCTCGGTCGCCGCCACCTGGCCCTGGTAGTGCGAGCCGAGCTCGGGCGAGCCGTACGGCCGCTCCGCGGCCCGGTCGAGCGCCATGAACGAGAGCTGGGCGATCGGGAGCCCGGCGTAGAGCTTGATCGGCACGCGCGTGAGGTTGGTGATCTCGAGCGTCAGCGTGCCGCGGAAGCCGGGGTCGACGAAGCCGGCGGTGGCGTGGACGATCAGGCCCAGGCGGCCGATGCTCGACTTGCCCTCGATCCGGGCGACCACGTCGTCGGGGATCGCGACCGACTCGAGCGTGCGCCCGAGCACGAACTCGCCCGGGTGGATCGCGAACGCCTCGCCCTCCTCGATCCGGACCTCCTCGGTCAGGTTCCGCGGCGGCTCGCGCAGGTCGATCGCCGTCACGCGGTGGTTGTGGAAGACGCGGAAGGAGTCGCCGAGCCGCAGGTCGACCGACGCCGGCTGGACGAGCGTCTCGTCCCAGGGCTCGATGACGATCCGCCCTTCCTCGACGAGGCGCCGGATCGTGCCGTCGGAGAGGACGGACGTGATCACGCGCGCAAGTGTGGCAGTCAGGGCAGCGGCTCGCGCGCGCGAGCCCGCACGCGTGCGGACACGCGGTGGGGCCGGGAGCGCCTGCTCGCGGTGCGGGCCGCGGCGCGGCGCGTGCGGCAGCTTCGGCGCCGGGTGCGGCCGCCGGAAGCCGCCGCCGCCGTCGCTCTCGTCGTAGTCCGGCTCCTGCCGGACGCCCACCAGATGAGCAGGCAGGCGGCGACGATGGGGAGCTTCAGGAAGACGAACAGGTACAGCATCGTCCAGCCCATCGCCGGGCATCGTAACTCGTGCTAGCTCCAATGACAGCGGGTCGTCCGAGCCCGTACCGTCGCCGGATGCCCGAGACGCTCGGATGCCTGCTCGCGCAACAGGCGGGCACGATCACCGGTCGCGAGCGCGAGCGCGCCCAGCTGCGGCGCATGCTCGAGCCCGGCGGCGCCGGTCGTCGCCTACATCCACGGCCTCGCCGGTGTCGGAAAGACGACGCTGCTGCATGCCTTCGCGTGCGAGGCCCGTGAGGCCGGCGCCGCCGTGATCGAGCTCGACGGCCACGTCGTCCCCGCCACGCAGCGCGAGTTCCTGGCCGCGCTGGGCGGCTCGACGGTCGAGGAGGCCGCGGCGGCGGTCGGCGCGCGCGGCGAGCGCGTCGTGCTGATCCTCGACACCTTCGAGCTGCTGGCGATGCTCGACCACTGGCTGTGCCGCGTGATGCTCCCGGCGCTGCCGTCGAACGTGCGCGTGGTGATCGGCGGCCGCAACGCGCCGTTCGAGCGCTGGCGCAGCTACGGGCCGCTGCTGTGCTCGGTCCCGCTCGGCAACCTGGCGCCCGAGGAGGCCGACGCGCTGCTGCGCCGCAACGGCGTCGACGGCGAGACCGCCGGCGAGGATCAACGCCGTCGCCCACGGCCACCCGCTGAGCCTCCAGCTCGCCGCCGTGGACGCTGCGCGACCGCCCGGGGCTGGCGATCCAGGAGATCGCCGCCGGCACGGTCGGCGAGGAGCTGGCGCGCGTCTACCTCGACGGGCTCGACGCGCCGACGCGGCGCGCGCTGAACGCCGCGGCGCTGACCCGCCGCACCACGATGTCGCTGCTCGCCGCGATGCTGCCCGACGAGCCCGCCACCGAGGCGTTCGCCCGCGTGCGCGAGCTGCCGTTCGTGGAGCTGACGGCGGGCGGGCTGCTGGTCCACGACACCGTGCGCGAGGCCACCGCCGCGCTGCTGCGCGCCGCCGATCCGCAGGAGTACTGGCGGCTGCGCGCCGCCGCCTGGAGCTGCCTGCGCGCCGAGCTGCGCGGCGCTCCCCGGCGCGAGCTCCCGCGCTACACGGCCGACCTCCTGTACCTGATCGAGGAGGAGTCGGTGCGGCGGTCGTTCTTCCCCGCCGCCGCCGGCGAGCAGCTGGTGCGGCCGGCGACGGCGGCCGACCTGCCGGCGATGGAGGCGCTCGTGCCCGAAGAGGCCGACAGCCTGCGCGCCTGGTGGGCCGCCGTGCCCGACAAGTTCATCGTCGCCTGCAAGGGCACCGGCGCCGTGGCGGGCTTCGCCTGCCTGGCCGAGCCGAGCGACGTGAGCCCGCGCGTGATCGACGGCGACCCGCTCGCGAGCCGCTGGCGCGAGCACCTGCGGAGCGAGCCGATCCCACGCGGCCAGCGGGCGCTCTACCTGCGCTGGATCGTCCCGATCACCGACGTGGCCGCGCTGTCGGCCCTGCTGCTCGACGCCACGCGCGTCTACATGGAGATGCGGCCCGAGCTGCGGCGCGTCTACGCACGCGGGGCCGATCTGCTCGGCACCGACCCCTCGTGCGCGATCACGATCGGCTACCTGCCGCTCGAGGGCGAGCCGGACAGCGTGTGCATGGACTTCGGCCCCGCGTCGGTCGAGGGCTGGCTCGCCGAGCTCGGCGCCCGCCAGCTGCTCGACGACGGCGAGGAGCCCGGGCCGTCCGGCCTGACCCCGCTCGAGGCGCAGGTCCTGGCGTACCTGCGCGCCCGCGAGGGCCAGGCGGTCGAGCGCGCCGCGCTGCTGCGCGACGTCTGGGGCTACGAGTGGACCGGCGGCTCGAACGTCGTCGAGGTCGTCGTGTCGTCCCTGCGCCGCAAGCTGGGCGACGACGCAGGGACGATCGCGACGGTGCGCGGCGTCGGCTATCGCTACGCGCGCGCCTCGAGCACCATGTTGAACGGCGTCTCCGCCGCGCGCCGGACCTGACCGAAGCCGCCGGCGCGGATCACCTCGGAGAGGCGCTGCTCGCCGGCCAGCGTGCCGAGGCCGGCGCGGCCGGGCTGGCTGAGCGAGCCCGGGGTGCAGACGAGCGTCGAGAAGCCGTAGCGGATCCGCCCGAGCGGGTGGAAGTTCTCCTCGACGGAGTCGCCCGCGCTCGGCTCGACGATCATCCACGTGCCGTCCTCGGCGAGCGCCGACCAGATGTGGCGCGCGGCGGCGGCCGGGTCGCCCATGTCGTGCAGGGCGTCGAAGCAGGCGACGAGGTCGTAGCCCCAGCCGGGGAAGTCGGTCGCGCGTGGCGACCTCGAACCGCACGCGGTCCTCGACGCCGGCCATGGCCGCGAGGTGGCGGGCCTTCTCGATCGACGCGAGGTGGTAGTCGAAGCCGACGAACGTGGACTGCGGGTAGGCCTCGGCCATCAGGATGGTCGAGATGCCGTGGCCGCAGCCGACGTCGGCCACCAGCGCGCCGCGCTCGAGCTTGGCCTCGACGCCCTCGAGCGCCGGGATCCACTCCTGGACCAGCAGGGTCTTGTAGGCGATGCCGAACACCGCGGCGGTGCCGTCGAACAGGTCGTGATGGTGCTCGTGCCAGCCGAGGCCGTCACCGGTCACGAAGCGCTCGGCCACGTGATCCTGAGCCAGGATCGCCGCGCTCGCCGACTGGAACATGCCGCCCTGGTAGACGGGGCTGTTCTCGTCGGCCAGCACCGCCGCGTGCTCGGCCGGCAGGCGGTAGGTCTCGGTCTGCGGGGTCGTACTCGACGTAGTCGCCGGACGCCTGGCCGGCCAGCCACTCGCGCACGTAGCGCTCGTGCGTGCCGGTGCGCTCGGCCAGCTCGGCGGGGGTGACGGGCTCGCCGTCGGCCATCGCCTTGTAGAGGCCGAGGCGGAAGCCGATCACGCTCAGCGGCACGTTCATGGCGGCCGCGATCTCGTCGATGATGCGGTAGACGAAGGCCTCTACGCGGCTCTCGTCGATGATGACGCTCATGGGTTGGGACCTCCGGGAGAGTGGGGAGGTCTCCGAAGGTACGGCCGTGCGGGCGCGGGTTCCTGAGGGTTCTGTGAGGCGTTCCTGAGGGACGAACTTCGGCTGGGTAGGGGAGCGGGAGGCTTTCAGACCGGGCTCCGTCAGTCGCCTGGCGCCTTTCCGTCGATATGCGACGCAAAGGCGCCCAGGGACCGCCGGCGCAGGCCGGCTCCCTCGCCTCCCCACCCAGCCGAAGTTCGCGCCCTAGGCGCGCAGCGGCACCGGCGCGGCGTCGAACCGCGTCACGCGCTGGAGCTCGGCCACCCGCTCGGCGACCTCGTCGCCGGTCAGCGTCTGCATCCGCTCGGTGCCGAACGCCTCGACGTTGAACGAGGCCAGCGCGGTGCCGTAGGCGATCGCGCGGCGGAGCAGCTCGTCGGTCAGCTCCTCGCCGGCGTGGGCGGCGACGTAGCCCATGAAGCCGCCGGCGAAGGTGTCGCCGGCGCCGGTCGGATCCACCACGTCGGCGGTGGGGTAGGCGGGCAGGCCGAAGAAGCCGTCGGGCGTGTACATGCCGGCGCCGTGCTCGCCCTGCTTGGCGATCACGACCCGCGGGCCCATCTCGTGCACGGCGCGGGCGGCGCGGACGAGGTTCGGCTCGTCGGTGAGCTGCTTGACCTCTTCGTCGTTGACGATCAGGCAGTCGACGCCCGCGATCGTCTGCTCGAGCGAGTCGCGCGTGATGTCGATCCACAGGTTCATCGTGTCCATGGCGACGAACCGCGCGGCCGAGCACTGCTCGTGCACGGCGCGCTGGAGGTCGGGATGGATGTTGGCCAGGAACACCGTCTCGGCCGCGCGCGAGGCGTCCGAGAGCTTCGGCTCGAAGTGCTCGAACACGTTGAGGTCGGTCTGCGAGCGTGTGGCGGACGTTCGGGTCGCGCTCGTAGCGGCCCGCCCAGAAGAACGTCTTGCCGCCCGGGACGTGCTCGATGTCGTCGGTGATCACGCCGCGCTCGTGCAGCACGGCGTACTCGTCCGGCCCGAAGTCGTCGCCGACGGGGCCGACCACGCGCGTCTCGGCCAGGAACGACGAGGCGAGCGAGAAGTGCACGGCCGCGCCGCCGAGCAGGCGGTCGCGCTTGCCGGTCGGCGTCTCGACGGCGTCGAACGCGATGGACCCCACGACGGTCAGCGACATCGCGGCGGCAGAGTAGCGGGTAGCCTGCGCACGCCGTGCGCGCCATCCGCATCAACCAGTGGGGCGGCCCCGAGGTGCTCGAGCTACGTCGAGGACGCGCCGATGCCCGAGCCCGGGCCCGCACGAGCACCTCGTGCGCGTGGCGCGATCCGGCGTCAACTTCGCCGACACCCACGCGAGCGACAACACCTACCTCGCTTCGTACGAGCTGCCGCTCACGCCCGGCGGCGAGGTGGCCGGCAAGACCGAGGACGGCGAGCGCGTCGCCGGCCTCATCGCCACCGGCGGCTACGCCGAGTACGCCGCGGTGCCGAAGGCCACCGCGTTCCCGATCCCGTTCGGCGTCTCCGACGGGCAGGCGCTCGCGATGCTCATCCAGGGCCTGACCGCCTGGCACCTGTACCGCACGTCCGCCCATCTGCGCGAAGGCGAGACCGCGGTCGTGCACGCCGCGGCCGGCGGCGTCGGCTCGCTGGCCGTCCAGCTCGGCAAGCGCGTTCGGCGCCCGCGTCATCGCCACCGCCTCGACCGAGGAGAAGCGCCAGCTCGCGCTCGAGCTGGGCGCCGACGCGGCGGTCGACGTCACGCGCGAGGACCTCACGGAGGCCCTGATCGAGGCCAACGACGGCCGCCGGGTCGACGTCGTGCTCGAGATGGCGGGCGGCCGCGTGTTCGACGCCTCGCTGCGCGCGCTGGCGCCGTTCGGGCGCCTCGTCACCTACGGCATGGCCTCGCGCGAGCCCAACACGCGTCGCCGCTCACAACCTGATGCGCCACTCGACCGCCGTCATCGGCTTCTGGCTCGCGCACTGCTTCCTGCGGCCGCGGGAGATGCTCGCCGAGCCGCTCCAGGAGCTGTTCCGGATGACCGCCGCCGGCGAGCTGCGCGTGATCGAGGGCGCCGTCTACCCGCTGTCGGAAGCCCGCCGCGCGCACGAGGACCTACGGGCCCGCCGCACCACCGGGAAGCTGGTCCTCGATCCGGCGTCCTAAAGTCATCTCTCCGACATGACTACGTTCGCCGACCTCGGACTGGCCGAGGACATCCTCGCCGCCCTCAAGGACGTGGGCTACGAGTCGCCGAGCCCGATCCAGGAGCAGGCGATCCCCGTGCTGCTCGACGGCCGCGACGTGATCGGCCAGGCGCAGACCGGCACCGGCAAGACCGCCGCCTTCGGGCTGCCGATGCTCCAGTCCGTCGATCCCGAGGACCCGGACGTGCAGGCGCTCGTGCTGACGCCGACGCGCGAGCTCTGCATCCAGGTCACGCAGGCGCTGCGCACCTACGGGTCGCACAAGGGCATCAACCCGGTGGCCGTGTTCGGCGGCGCGCCGATCCGCGATCAGCAGGCCTACCTCAAGGGCGGCGCGCCGATCGTGGTCGGCACCGTCGGCCGTGTGCTCGACCTGATCTCCCGCCACTCGCTGATGCTGCACTCGTGCCGCAACGTCGTCCTCGACGAGGCGGACGAGATGCTCGACCTCGGCTTCCTCGAGGACGTCGAGAAGATCCTCTCCTACTGCCCGAACGGCCGCCAGACCGCGCTGTTCAGCGCCACGATGCCGGGGCCGATCCGCGCGCTCGCCGAGCGCCACCTGTACGACCCCGAGACGATCAAGGTCAAGGCGGCGACGCTGACGATCGACACGGTCGAGCAGTTCTTCCTCGAGACCAAGGCGCAGGACAAGGTCGCCTCGCTGGCGCGCGTGCTGGAGTCCGAGCGCCCGACGCAGGCGATCGTCTTCGCCCGCACGAAGATCCGCACCGAGCAGCTCTACCGCACGCTGCGCGACAAGGGCATGAACGTCAAGGCGCTGCACGGCGACATGTCGCAGGGCGCGCGCGACGGCGTGATGATCTCCTTCAAGGGCGGCCGCCTGCCAATCCTCGTCGCCACCGACGTCGCCGCCCGCGGGCTCGACATCGCGGACGTGACCCACATCGTCAACTTCGACGTGCCGACCTCGCCCGACGTCTACGTGCACCGGATCGGGCGCACCGGCCGGGTGGGTCGAAGCGGTCGCGCCATCACGTTCATCGAGCCGCGCCAACGTCGCGACCTCGCCGCGATCGAGAAGCACGCGGGCACGCAGGTGGCGCCGTGGGCGGAGGGCGCCCACGTGGCGCCCGTGCCGACCAAGGAGCCGCCGCGCCGCCACCGCAAGCCGCACGACGCCAACGGCCACGGCGACTACGCCAAGCTGATCGCCTCCGGTGGCCGGGCCGCCGGCCTGGCCGAAGCCGACATCATCCACGCCGTCACCTCGCTCGCGGGGCTCGACGGCGAGGCGGTGCGCAACGTGCGCATGCTCGAGCGCTTCGCGCTGCTCGAGGTGCCGGCCGGCGAGGCCGCCCGCGTGGCGGACGCCGTCGACGGCACCGACGTCCGGGGCCACACGCTCCGGATCGAACCCGCCCGCTAGCGTTCCCCGCATGTCCCAGATGACGATGACCACCAATCACGGGGACATCGTCCTCGAGCTGTTCGACGAGGACGCCCCCGAGACGGTCGACAACTTCCGCCGCCTCGCGGAGGACGGCTACTACGACGGGCTGATCTTCCACCGCGTGATCCCGGACTTCATGATCCAGGGCGGCTGCCCGCAGGGCACCGGCACCGGCGGCCCCGGCTACACGTTCGAGGACGAGTTCAACGACCACAAGGTCGTCAAGGGCGCGCTGGCGATGGCCAACGCCGGTCCGAACACCAACGGCTCGCAGTTCTTCATCGTCACCACCGAGGCCGCGCCGTGGCTCGACGGCAAGCACACGGTGTTCGGCGAGGTCACCGACGGCATGGACGTGGTCGACACGATCGGCACGCTGCCGACCGACGCGCGCGACCGCCCCACGCAGGAGGCGCGGATCGAGCGGCTCGCCGCCGCGGGCTGAGGCGCTAGCCTCTGGCGCATGGCCACGCATCGAGCAGCCACCGCCACCGACACCATCGAAGTCGAGAACCCCGCCACCGGCCAGGTCATCCGCAGCCTGCCGGTCACGCCGCCGGAAGAGGTGGCGGGCCTCGTGGCCCGCGCCCGCGCCGCCCAGCCTGCGTGGGAGGCGCTCGGCTTCGAGGGCCGCGGCCGCGTGCTGCGCCGCATGCAGAAGTGGATGGTCGACAACGCCGAGCGCGTCATCCAGACGATCGTCGACGAGTCCGGCAAGACGTACGAGGACGCCGCCGTCGTCGAGCTCTCGTACGGCGCCGGCGCATGCGGCTTCTGGGCCAAGCGCGCGCCGAAGTACCTGGCCGACGAGAAGGTCCGCACCACGAACCCGTTCGTGCTCGGCCGCAAGCTCCGCGTGCGCTTCGAGCCGGTCGGCGTCGCCGGCGTGATCGGGCCGTGGAACTACCCGCTGACCAACAACTTCGGCGACGCGATCCCGGCGCTCGCCGCCGGCAACGCCGTCGTCCTCAAGCCGTCGCAGGTCACGCCGCTCACCTCGCTCCTGCTCGCCGAGGGGATCCGCGAGTGCGGGCTGCCGAAGGACGCGATCCAGGTCCTGATCGGCGGCGCCGACCAGGCGCAGCTGCTGATCGACGACGTCGACTTCGTGATGTTCACCGGCTCCACCGCGACCGGCAAGAAGGTCATGGCCCGGGCGGCCGAGACGCTGACGCCGGTCGGCCTCGAGCTCGGCGGCAAGGATCCGATGATCGTGCTGGCCGACGCCGACGTCGAGCGCGCCGCCAACGCCGCGACGTACTACTCGATGCAGAACGGCGGCCAGACCTGCGTGTCGATCGAGCGCGTCTACGTCGAGGCGCCGATCTACGACCAGTTCGTCGACGCCGTCACCGAGCGCGTCGCGAAGCTGCGCCAGGGCCCGCCGGCCGGGCCGGCGAGCGTCGAGGTCGGGGCGATCACCTTCGGGCCGCAGCTCGACATCGTGCGCGAGCACGTCGAGCAGGCGCGCCGGGCCGGCGCGCGCATCACCGCCGGCGGCCACGTCCGCGAGGGCGCCGGCCGCTTCTTCGAGCCGACCGTGCTGGCCGACGTCGACCACACGATGACGGCCATGACCGAGGAGACGTTCGGGCCGACGGTCCCGATCATGAAGGTCGCCGACGCGGAGGAGGCGATCCGGCTGGCCAACGACTCGCCGTACGGCCTCGGCTCCTCGGTGTGGACGAAGGACCGCGCCCGCGGCGAGGAGATCGCGCGCCGGATCGAAGCGGGCTACGCCTGCGTCAACGACGCCAACGTCAACTACTTCGCCTACGAGCTGCCGATGGGCGGCTGGAAGGATTCGGGGCTCGGCGTCCGCCACGGCGCCGCCGGGATCCGCAAGTACACGCGCCAGCAGGCGATCCTCGTCACGCGCGTCGCCATGAAGCGCGACGTGCACATGTTCCCCTACAGCGCGCGGACGACGAAGCTCCTGGGCTCGCTGACGAAGCTGTTGTACGGGCGCGGGTCGCGCTGATCGCGGCGGCGCGACACCCGCGCCGGCTTCAGCAGGGTGACCGCCTGGGCCGCGCGGTGCCGGGCCAGCCAGGCGCGGTCGACCGGCGCCCGCTCCTGCGCCAGCGTCTCGAGCAGCTCCTCGAGGCGCCCGCGGCGCACGAGCTGCCACTTCAGGCGCTGGATCGGCGGCAGGTGGTCCTCGATCCCCGCGCCGGCGCGGTCCAGGTACGCGGTCGCGTGCTCGAGGAACGTGTCGCGGTACTCGTCGCAGGCCTCGCCGAGCACGTCGAGGTGGTAGCGCAGGTCCTCGGCCACCACGCACTGGTCGTACCAGCGCGCGTGAGCCGTACGGCCCGTGGCGGACGATGTAGCGACGCGCCTGCTCGACGGCGGCGAGGCGGTCGCGCAGCGTGCGCAGCTCGGCCCGGCGCTGCGTGATCGAGAGCTCGCCGTCCTCGCGCATGCGGTAGAGGTAGACCGGTCGCGAGACGACGTCGACCGAGCGGGCGCGGAAGTGGGCGGGCACGACCACGGGGATGTCCTCGTGCAGCACCCCCTCCGGGAAGCGCAGGGCGTGCTGGTCCCAGAACGAGCGGCGCCACAGCTTGTTCTGCGCCATCCGGTCCGACAGCAGCCAGCGGAAGCGGGAGACGTGCGTCCGCGGGCGCCGCCGCAGGAACGTCTTGCGCAGGAACGGCGCCGGCCACGTGCGCGTGCTGGTGAAGCGGTGGATGTTCCCGGTGGCGAAGTCCGAGCCGGTGCGCTCGAGCGGGCCGAGCAGCAGCTCGAGCGCGTCGGGCGGCAGCTTGTCGTCGCTGTCCACGAACGCGAGGTAGTCGCCGGTCGCGGCCTGGACGCCGGTGTTGCGGGCGTGGCCGAGGCCGTGGTTGGCCTGGCGCACGAGCCGCAGCCGCGGGTCGCGCTCGGCGTGGCGCTCGGCGATCGCCGCGCTCCCGTCGGTGGCGCCGTCGTCGACCATCACCACCTCGAGGTCGCCGACGGTCTGGCCGGCCAGCGACAGCAGGCATTCGTCGAGATACGCCTCGACGTTGTAGATCGGCACGACGACGCTGATCCGCGGCACCCGAGGCCCATCGTGGAGGCGGCGCCCGGCGAAGTTGTAGCCGTCCCGTGTCGAAGCTGTTCCGGTTTCGTGAACGTCCGGTTACTCTCACGCGCCGTGCCCTCCCTGCGCCGCCGGCTGCTGGGTGCTCCGGCGGTCGCGCTCCACCGGCTGGCGCTCGCCCTCGTCCGGCGGCTCCCGCCGCCGCGCTCGCGCCCGCGCGCCGGCCGCCCGCCGATCAGGATCGTGCTGGCCAACGCGCACGCGATGGGCGGGACGATCCGGGCCACGCTCGACCTCGCCGGCCGGCTCGCGCAGCAGCGCGAGGTCGAGGTGATCGCGCTGCGGCGGCAGCGGTCGCGACGGCCGTTCTTCCCGTTCCCGCCGGGCGTCGCCGTGACCGTGCTCGACGACCGTGGGGGGAGCCGGGGCCTCGCGCAGCGGGCGCTGGCGCGCGCTGCCGAGCGTGCTCGTCCACCCCGAGGACTACGGCTACCGCGCCGCCAGCCTGTGGACCGACCTGCTGCTGCTGCGCCGCCTGCGCGCCGCCGGCGGCGAGGTGGTGCTCGCCACGCGGCCCGCCTGGGCCCTGCTCGCCGCCGCGGCGGCGCCGCCCACCGCCGTCGTCGTCGCCCAGGAGCACCTGAACTTCCACGCCCACCGGCCGGCGCTGGCCGCCGACGTCCGCCGCCGCTACCGCGACCTCGACGCGCTCGTCGTGCTCACCGAGGGCGACCGCGCGGACTACGCGCGGCGTCGCGCGCGCGCGTGGTGCGGATCCCGAACCCGACGCCGCCGCTCGCCCGGCGGGCGCGCGGCGCTCGACGCGCCGGTCGTCGCGGCCGCCGGCCGGCTCACCAGCCAGAAGGGCTTCGACCTGCTGATCGCCGCCTTCGCGCCGCTCGCCCGCCGCCATCCCGAGTGGACGCTGCGCATCCACGGCGGCGGGCCCGAGCGCACCGCGCTCCAGGCCCAGATCGACGCCGAGGGCCTCGCCGAGCGGATCGTGCTGATGGGCCCGACGCGGCGGCTCGGCGAGGCGCTCGCCGAGGCGAGCCTGTTCGCGCTCAGCTCGCGCTTCGAGGGCTTCGGCCTGGTCATCCTCGAGGCGATGAGCCACGGGCTGCCGGTCGTGAGCTTCGACTGCCCGCGCGGGCCGGGCGAGATCGTCACCGCGGGCCGCGACGGGACGCTCGTCCCGCCCGCGGACGTCGACGGCCCTGACCGCCGCGCTCGAGGCGCTGATCGGTCGACCCCGCGCTTCGGCGCGCGTACGGCGCCGCGGCGCTCGAGACCGCGCGCGCGTACGACCGCGAGCGATCGCCGCCCAGTGGCAGGCGCTGCTGCTCAGCGCTCGAGCAGCCCGATCCTGGCTAGGCCCTCGAGGCTGCGCTCGAGCTCGTCGGCCGGCCGGCCGAGCTCGGCCGTCAGCGCGGCGCGGTCGCGCGTGCCGTCGAGCAGGCGCGATCAGCCGCCGCCCGAGCTCGTCGCCGACCTCGACGCTCGTGTGGCAGCAGGGTCGTCACGCGCGTGCCCTCGGCGGCCTGGAGCCGTGCCAGCGCGCTCGCCACCGGGCGCTCCGACGGCGTCGTGGTCAGCTCCGGCGCCCAGACGTGGAGCCGGACGAGGTTGGCGGCGTAGGCGCGCCGCAGCGTCTCGGCCACCGCGGGATCGTCGCCCAGCTCAGCCACCGGCAGCGCCGCCGGCCACGCCTCGCCGAGCCGCGTCGAAGGCGGCCTTGACGCCCTCGTGGTCGGTGGTCAGCGTGGCGCCGGGCGGGCCGCGGAACTCGCCCGCCGTCGCCTCGTCACCGGCCGCGCCGGCGTCGCCGCCAGCATCCCGCGCACGATCTCCGAGGCCGCCCTCGCGCAGCTCGGCGCCGGCGTGGCACAGCAGCGTCTGCCGGAACATCCGGCCCTTGAAGAAGTCGAGGTACTGCTCGCGCTCGATCGGGTCGCTCGGCGAGGCCCGGCGGCAGGCCGCCGGCCTCCATCTCGAACACGTCGGCCTCGGCGAGGAACCGCAGGCCGTGCGCGGCCGCGTGGGCGACGAAGTCGGTGAACAGCACCGCCTCGTGGTGCGGCGCGAGCTCGTCGTGGAAGATCGCCGGGTCCGCCCTGCTCGCAGCGCGCGCTGGGCGACGAGGCGCATCTCGTCGCCCTCCGGGCGCGGCGTCGACGATCGCCGCCAGCAGCGCCCGCGCCTGCGCGATCCGCTCGCTCGGGCTCGTCCACGTCGCGCAGGTGCCAGCGCAGCATCTGGCGCGTGATCTCGCGCAGGTGCCCGCCGGGCAGGACGTCGTACGAGACGTAGGCGACGCCGTCCGGCGCCAGGTGCTCGCGGCAGGCGGCCAGCAGCGCGTCGCGCGCCGCCGGCTCGATCCACGAGTAGACGCCGTGGGCGACCACGTAGTCGAACTCGCCGAGCGCGGGGAGCGCCGTGAGGTCGGCGCGCTCGAACCGCACGTTGCTCGAGCTCCAGCGCGCCGCCAGCCCGCGCGCGCCCGCTCGATCGCGCGCCCGACAGGTCGACGCCGGCAGAACGTGCTCGCCGGCCAGCCCGTAGGCCATCGGCACGAGGTTGCCGCCGTCGCCGCAGCCGAGCTCGAGCACGCGGCAGGCCTCGGGCGCCGCCGGCCGCAGCCCGAACAGCGTCGCGACCGTGGCGAGGCGGTCGGGATGCGTCTGCGCGAACGGGTGGCCCGGGTACGGGACCCGGTCGTAGCCGGTCAGAGCTCTTGTTGGCCTTGAGGTCCCACCCGGCCGCTGATCGCCTTGTCGAGCGAGCCGTCGGCCTTCTGCGGCTTGTACTCGACCTGGACCTTGGCGAAGGTCGAGCGAGACCGAGTCCATCGACGACGTCGCCGCCGTCGGAGCCGCTGGTCTGGTAGCTGCTCACGAGCACGTCGCTGAACGTCCAGGTGAGGAACTCCTGCTGCATCGCGCCGGCCTTGGCCGCCGACGAGCTTGGCCTCCTTCATGTGCTGGCCGTTGGCGCAGGCGAGGAACAGCTTCGGGCTCGCCTTGCTCATGCGCGTCGTGAAGTGGAAGTCCTGCATCTGGACCTTGCCCGCGCCCGCGCCGCCGCCGGCCTCGCAGGGTCCCGGGTTGGACTCCCCGAACGACCACGCCATCGACGTCGATCCAGTCCTTGTGCTTGGCGTCCTTGCTCTCGCCGGCGATGCCCGTGATCTGGAGGAAGTAGTCGGCCGCCATGCGCGCGACTATCTCAGAAGCGCGGTCGACCTCGGCAAGCGTGGCCGCGGCGTCGCCGCGGTGCAGCACGGTGGCCATGCCGAGCGCCCGCGCGGGCTTGAGGTTGCCGGGCAGGTCGTCGACGTACACGCACGCCTCGGGCGGCAGGCCGATGCGCTCGGCCGCCAGCTCGTAGATCGCCGGGTCGGGCTTGCGCAGTCCGACCTCGCTGGAGATCACCCAGGCGTCGAACAGCTCCTGAGCAGTCGCCGTCGTAGCCGCCGCGTCGCCCCACGAGTTCGAGAGCAGCCCGGTGCGCACGCCGGCGCGGCGGACCGCGCGCGACGCCGTCGATCATCGCCGTCGTCCCGCTCCATGCCCCCGAACAGGCGCTCGATCAGCCGCTGGACTCCACCTCGAGCAGCGCGGCGAACGCGGCTCGAACTCGGCGACGGCCAGCGCGCCGGTCTCCAGCCCGGCCAGCAGGTCGCGCGCCTCGGGGTCGTTGCGCAAGCGGTCGCGCACCGTGTCGGGCGCCAGCCCCTCGGCCGCGCAGAACGCCCCGAAGGATGCGAAGACGTCGCTGGTGAGGACGCCGCCGTAGTCGACGATCAGCCCGTGGCGGTCTGCCATGCCCGCTCGGCGAGCGCCGGCACGCCCTGCTCGAGGAGGTCGAAGAACGCGTCCTCGGTGCGTGCCGGCCAGCCGCCGCTTGTAGGAGCCCTCGAGGAACACCGCCGACTTCCACAGCGCGAGCGTCATGTACCAGCGCACGTCGGACACCGAGCGCCCGGAGCGCTCCTCGTAGCGGGCGATCAGCTCGTCGCGGGTCGGGAAGCCCGGCTGGCGCGTCACGGCGGTCAGCCCGCGCATCGCGTCCTCCGGATCGTCGGCCTGCGACCAGGTGGCGACGAGGTAGCCGACGTCGGCCAGCGGGTCGCCGATCGTGGCCAGCTCCCAGTCGAAGATCGCGTTCAGGCGCGGCGGCGACCCGCGCGCGAACATCGTGTTGCCGAGCCGGTAGTCGCCGTGCACGATCGTCGCCTCGCCGGACTCGGGCAGGTGCTCGGCCAGCCACGCGGTCGACGCGCTCGAGCACCGGCAGCTCGCGCGTGCGGTTGTGCTCCCACAGGCCGCCGAAGCGGCGCAGCTGGCGCTCGAGGTAGCCGGTCGGCTTGCCGTAGCCCTCCAGCCCGCACGCGCGCCAGTCGACCGCGTGCACCTCCACCAGCGCGTCGACCAGCTCGTCGCCGATCCGCGCTCCCTCGCCCTCGAGCGCGGGCGGCAGCTCGCTGGTCAGCACGTCGCCCTCGATCAGCTCCATCACGTAGAACGGCGCGCCGATCACCGCCTCGTCGTCGCAGGTCGCGAGCACGCGCGGCGTGCGCACGTCGGCGTCCTGGACCGCGCTCAGCAGGCGCGCCTCGCGCAGCACGTCGTGGGCCGACGGCGGCAGCGGCGGGCGCGGCGGCCGGCGCAGCACCCACGCGCCGCCGCGGCGGCGGATCGCGAACGTGACGTTCGAATGGCCCTCGCCGATCGTCTCGGCCTCCAGCGGGCCCTCGCCGAGCCCGCGCGCGTCGAGGAACGCCTCCAGCGGGCGCCGCACCAGCAGCGGCTCGAGCTCCTGCTCGGCGGCCTCCTCGGGCGTGTCGACGATGGCCGACATCGCCGGGCACCGTACCCTCATACCGCAACCCGGGCCGCAGTCGGCGGTTTCGGGGGACGCTTCCCATGCGCACAGCACTCCTGACCATCACCCTGCTCGTCCTGCTCGTCGCGCCCGCCGCCGAGGCCTCGCCGCGGCAGGTGATGACCTTCGAGGCGCCCGAGGAGCTGCTCGACGACGCGCTGCGCGACGCCGCGCTCGACGAGATCCGCGCCTTCGGCGTCACCCAGATCCGCCAGCTCGTCTACTGGCAGACGTTCGCGCCCGGCCCGAACCGCAAGACGCAAGCCGAGCTTCAACGCCTCCGACCCGAACGCCTATCCGGCAGCTCGCGCGGCTCGACCGGCTGATCGCCGCCGCCGCAGGCGCGCGGCATCAAGGTCATGCTCACGCCGACCGGCCCGGTCCCGCGCTGGGCGACCGGGAGCAAGAAGGGCCACCTGAACCGGCCCAGCGCCAGGCAGTTCGGCCAGTTCGTCACCGCGCTGGCGCGCCGCTACGGCGCGCAGGTCGAGACGTGGTCGATCTGGAACGAGCCCAACCAGCCGCAGTTCCTGCATGCCGCAGTACCGCAAGAAGCGGCCGGTCTCGCCGGCGCTCTACCGCAACCTCTACCGCGCCGCCTACCGGGCGATCCGCAGCGTGCCCGAGAACCGGCGCGACAAGATCCTGATCGGCGAGACGTCGCCGCGCGGCAACGAGAACGTCGTGCACCCGCTCGCGTTCCTGCGCGGCATCGCCGTGCCTGAACGCGCGCTACAAGAAGACGCGCTCGTGCGCCCGGCTCGCAGGCCGACGGCTACGCGCACCACGCCTACACGACGCGCATCGGCCCGCGCTTCGTGCCGTCCGACAAGGACGACGTGACGATCGGCGTGCTCGACCGGCTCGTGAACGCGCTCGACCGCGCCGGCCGCGCGCGCGGCCTGCCGCGCGGCCTGAAGATCTACCTGACCGAGTTCGGCATCCAGTCCGAGCCCGACCGCATCTCCGGCGTCTCGTTCGCGCGCCAGCCCGCGTACTACGCGATCGCCGAGCACATGGCGTACGTGAACCCGCGCGTGGCGCTGTTCTCGCAGTACCTGATGCGCGACGACGCGCCGCGCGAGGAGGGCTACCGCTTCCGCGGCTTCGAGAGCGGCCTGCGGCGCAACAACGGCCAGCGCAAGCCGGCCTACCGCGCGTTCCCGAACCCGCTGGCGGTCGAGCGCTACGGCCCGTCCGACGTGCTGTGGGGCCTGATCCGGCCGCAGTCGGGCGTCACGCGCGTCACGATCGAGGTGCGCCGCCCCGGAACGGCCGCTGGAGCGTCCTGCGCCGGCTCAACACCACCTCGCGCGGCGTCTGCGGGCCTGCGCGCGCAGCATCGCAACAGCAGGCGTACCGCGTGCGCTGGACCGCGAGCGACGGCAAGCGCGTACACCGGGCCGCCGATCCAGGCGTACAAGTTGGGGTCCTGACCCGGTAGCGCGTCGCCCGCCGCCGGGCGATAAGTGCGCTATGCGACGAGTTTCTCGGAGGAACCTGCTCGGGTTCCGGGTCCTGGACTGCCATGGGGAGGAGATCGGCAGGGTCGTCGACACCTGGCCGGACGACGGCGGCTGGGAGGTCGAGATGGTCGTCGTGCGGCTGCAGAAGTTCGGCGAGCGCCGCATGCTCCCGATCGACGACGTCGTTGCCTGGGGCGGCGTCGTGCGGGCTCCGTACACGCGCATGCAGATCGAGGACGCCCCCGCTGTCGAGGGCGGGCGTCCACAAGGCCGACGACCCGTACCGCGCGCTCGCCTACTGGCGGTTCGAGGAGCACGGGCGGTACCGATATCGTGACGCCGCCATGGCGCCGCAGCTCTGGCTTCTTCGTCACGGAGAGGCCGTTCCCCACGAGTCCAAGCCCGACGCCGAGCGTGAGCTGACCCCCCGCGGCGAGCGCCAGGCGATCGCCGCGGGGAGGGGCTCGCGAAGCTGGGCGTCGAGTTCGACGCCTGCTACACGAGCCCGAAGGTGCGCGCGCGCGACACCGCGCGGCTCGCCTGCGAGGCGCTCAACATCGAGCCGGTCGAGGAGGACTCGCTCGCCGACGGCTTCGACCGCGACGACGCGCTCGAGCTGCTGCATGCGCCACGGCGCCGACGCGCGCGTGCTCGTGGTCGGGCACGATCCGTCGTTCTCCCAGGTCGTCCACGACCTCACCGGCGGCGCGGATCGACTTCAAGAAGGGCGGCGTCGCCGCCGTGCGCGGCCGAGCGCGCGAACGGAGAGCTGCTCGTGCTCCTGCGCCCGCGCGAGCTGGAGTCGCTCGCCGCGCCTAGCGTGGACCGGTACGCCGGCAGCTCGCGGATCTCGCGCACGGCGAGCAGGAGCAGGATGCTCGAGAGCTGGAGCGACGAAGGCGATCCAGAGCGCCGTGCCGACGCCGATCTCGTCGGCGATCGGGCCCCACAGCAGCATGCCGACGGGCACCGCGGCGAGCGAGCCGAACCAGTCGTAGGAGCTCACGCGCGAGAGCAGCTCCTCGGGCACGTGGCGCTGCTGGGTGGTCTCCCACAGGTTGTTGGCGACCGCCAGCCCGGCGCCGGCCAGCAGCGCGCCGACCGCGGTCACCGGCGGCGGCGGCGGGGATGGCCAGGAAGGCGAGCGGGAGCGTGTAGAGCGCGACCGCGAGCGTGGCGACCAGCGCGGGGCGCTGCGGGTCCATGTGCAGCAGCACGATGCCGCCGACGAGCAGGCCGACGCCGAACGCGGAGGCGATCAGCGCCCACGCGCCGGCGCCGCCGAGCTCGCGGTCGGCGACCAGCGGGCCGAGCACGAAGTAGGCGGCGAACATCATGTTGCCGAACGTGGTCGAGGCGACCGTCGTCCACAGCCACGTGCGCGAGCGGAAGTCGTCCCAGCCCTCGCGCAGGTCGGCGATGAACGAGTGCGACTCGACGGGCACGTGCGCGGGCATCGGGATGAGCGGCCAGGAACAGGGCGCTGACGCCGAACGTGGCGGCGTCGACGGCGAGCGCCCAGCCCGGTCCGACGCCCACCACGAGCACGCCGGCCAGCGCCGGGCCGGCGATCCGGCCGACGGCCTCGGTCAGCCCGCGCAGCGCGTTGGCCTGCTGGAGGCGCTCGGTGCTGACGACGGCGGGCATGATCCCGGAGATCGCGGGGTTGAAGAACGCGCTCGCGGCGCCGGCGATCGCCGCGAGCGCGGCGATCGCCCAGACGCCCGGCTCGCCGGCGATCAGCAGCGCCGCCATCAGGCCGTGGGCGGCGAAGCGGATGAGGTCGGTGGTCACCATCAGCGCGCGCCGCGGCAGCCGGTCGGCCCACACGCCGCCGACGAGCAGGAACGCGACGAGCGGGATCGTCCGCGCCGCCAGCACGATGCCGAGGTCGCTCGCCGAGCCGGTCTGCTCGAGCACGGCGAAGGCGAGCGCCACGCCGACCATGCCGTCGCCGAGCAGCGAGACCGCCTGGCCGAGGAACAGCAGCCGGAACGGGCGCTCCGTCAGCGCGTCGAAGCGCCCGGCCACTCAGAGCACCGCCGTGACGACGGCGAGCGCGACCTCGGCGCGCGGGGTGAGCGACGCCTCGTAGACGAACTCGCCGGGGTTGTGGGCCTTGCCGCCGCGCGGGCCGAGGCCGTCGATCGTGACCGGGATCGCGGCGGCGAAGTGGCTGGCGTCGCTGGCGCCGCCGCGCGAGCGCCGCGTGACCGGCCGGCCGAGCGCCGTCGAGGCGGCCGGCCAGCACGCGCGGCGACGGCCTGCTCGGAGTGCATGCCCGGCCAGCGCCGGATCAGCTCGGCGCTCAGCGTGACGCCGCCGACCTCGCGCGGGATCGCGTCGAGCACCGCCTCGATCGCGTCGAGCTCGTCGGCGCGGCAGTCGCAGAACAGCTCGCCGGCGCCGGGCACGACGTTGAACGCCTCGCCGGAGCGCAGGACGGTCGGCACCGAGGTGAGGTGGTGCGGGCCGTGCGGGTCGTGGCAGGCGGCGACGGCCTGGGCGGCGGCGGCGAGCGCCAGCAGCGCGTTGCGGCCGCGGTCGGGCGCCGAGCCCGAGTGCGCGGCGCGGCCCTTGGCGGTGACGCGGATCGTCCCGGCCGCCTTGCGCCGCACGACGACGCCGTCGTCGCCGTTGCGTGGTCTGCTCGCCGCCCTCGAAGCACAGGCAGGCGTCCCAGCCCTCGAAGCGGTGCACGTGGTCGAGCGAGCCGGTCCGCCACTCCTCGTCGCAGACGAGCAGCAGCGCGAGCCTCGGCGTACGCTCGGGGCGCTGGGCCAGCGCGCGCATGACGCCGATGGCGAGCACGTCGCCGCCCTTCATGTCGACCGCGCCGGAGCCGACGAGCTTGTCGCCCTCGCGGCGGAGCGGCCTGTGGTCCTGGTGGGCGACGACGGTGTCGAGGTGGCCGAGCAGGAGGACGCGGCTGCGCGCCGGTGCCCTGCAGGCGGGCGAGCAGGTCGGGCGCGTGGTCGGGCGAGGAGCACGGGATGCGCTCGATCTCGGCCTCGTCGGGCAGCAGCGCGGCGCACACCGCGGCGCACTCCTCGGCGCCGTGGATGTCGCCGGACGGCGAGCTGACGCCGACCAGCGCCTCGAGCTCCCGCACCGCCCGCTTGCCGATCTCCGCCGCGGCCGCCTGCACCCAGGGATCCATCGGCGTGACGGTACTGTCTCGGCCGTGCGCACGGCCGTCACGATCGCTGCGCTCGGGTTCGTGGTGGCGCTCGCGGGTGACGCCTGCCACGTCGCCTCGGGGGCGACGCGCTACGAGCGGACGGCGTGCCGTAGATCTGGCGCAGCCAGGTCTGGTTCCCGTTGCGCTGGTCGCCGGCGCCGTGCTGGCGGCCGCGTGGCGCGGTCGGCGTCGTGACTGCGCGGCGGCGCGGGTGCGGTCGCCGACGTGGTCTCGGGCGCCGCGCTGAGTGCTCGCGCTGTACGCGCTGACCGCGGTGGTGGACGGCGAGCCCGCGACCGTCTCGGTCGTGCTCGTGCGGCGCGATCGCGGTGGCGATCTGGTCGTGGTGGGATCCGGCCGGGCGCGTTCGTCGTCGCGCTGTCGCGGCCGTGCTGGGGCCGTTGGCCGAGATCGTGCTGCGTGGAGCTGGGCGCGGCGAGCTACGCCGACGACGCGCTGTTCGGGGTGGCGCCGTCGCTGCCGTGCCTGTACTTCGGCGCGGGCGCCGTGGCGTCCGGGCTGGGCCGCTGGCGCTGCGACGCCGCCATGAAGATCGTCCCCGCCGACGAGGCGAACTTCGAGGACCTCGCAGACCGTCTTCGGCACGCGCGGGGCCGCGGCCACGGTGCTAGTGCCAGCGGTACAAGCTGCGGCCGAGGGAGGCGTTCTCCAAGTTCCCCGCCGAGGAGCGCGCCTTCCGGCTCCGGCAGCAGACCTACGCCGGCGACGCGACGGCCGGGCTGGTCGCGTACCTCGACGGCGAGCCCGTCGGCTGGTGCGCGGTCGAGCCGCGCACCGCCTACGAGGGTCTGCTGCGCAACAACCGCGTGCCCTGGGAGGGCCGCGACGGAGGACAAGGCCGACGACACCGTGTGGGCGGTGACCTGCGTCTTCGTCCGCGCCGGGTTCCGGCGCCGGGGCATCAGCTACGCGCTCGCCCGCGCCGCCGTCGACCACGCGCGCGAGCGCGGCGCCCGCGCGCTCGAGGCGTATCCGATGACCACGAAGAACGCGATCGCTCGAGGAGCTCCACGTCGGCAGCCGCAGGCGTCTTCGCCGCCGCCGGGTTCACCGAGGTGAGCCGCCCCACGCTCCGCCGGGTCGTGATGCGCGATCGACTTCGCCTCGCTAACGTCCGGGCGATGATCGAACCCGGCAAAAAGGCACCCGATTTCACGCTCCCCGACCAGGACGGCAACGACGTCTCGCTGAGCGACTTCGCCGGCAGGACCGTCGTCCTCTACTTCTATCCCAAGGCCGACACGCCGGGCTGCACGACGCAGGCGTGCGGGATCCGCGACCGCGCGGCCGAGTACGACGCCGCCGGCGCCACCGTGATCGGCGTCTCGCCGGACCCCGTCAAGCTGGTCAAGAAGTTCCACGGCGGCCAGTCGCTCAACTTCACCCTGCTCGCCGACGAGGACCACGCCGTCTGCGATCTCTACGGCACCTGGGTCGAGAAGAGCATGTACGGCAAGAAGTACTGGGGCGCCCAGCGGTCGACGTTCATCATCGACGGCGACGGCACGGTCGTCCACGTGATCGAGAAGGCCTCGCCGAAGACGCACGACGACGAGGTGCTCGGGGTGCTGGCCGCGGCTTAGGCCATGGACGGCGGCTACCGCGCGTTCGGGTTCGACGAGCTGGAGGACGTCCCGTGGAAGCCCGGGCTGACCCTGCGGCCGGTCCGCTCGCAGCTCGGCCTCCGCGCGTTCGGGCCGCGGCTTCGTCGGCCGTTACCCGGCGACCTCGTGGTCGAGCCGCACACCGAGCGCGAAGGGCGCGGACGTTCCCGCGGGAACGCTCGTCGTGGTCGAGCCGCACGTCCACCGCGAGGCCGTGCCACCGAGCCGGACACCGCGGTGCTGGCCCTCGGCGGCCCGCCCACGTTCGAGCCCGCGGGCCACGAGTACATGGCGCGCGTGCGGGGCGCGGTAGATCGGCCCGAAACCGCGCTCGCGCGGGTCCCGGAGCTTCGCGACGAGGCGCGCAACGACTCTCTGCTGGCGTAGCCGATGTCCGATTTACCGAGCTGGGCAGGTTCCCGAGCGAAGACTCGTACTTCTTGCAGGCCGAGCGCGACGAGGTCCCGAGCATCGCCGAGCACTTCGGCGGCGAGTACGACGGCTGGGGGGCCGCCGTGACCAAGTGACGGCACTACTGTCTTATCCGTGCCCGAGCTGCCCGAGATGGAGATCGTCGCCCGCCGGCTCGACGAAGCGCTGCCCGGCGAGACGATCGAGTCGGCCATCACGCCCGGCCTCAACGCGCTGAAGACGTTCGACCCGCCGTTCAGCGCGATCGACGGCGCGACGTTCACCGGCGCGCGGCGGCGCGGCAAGCTGCTGCTGCTCGACGTCGACACGCCCGCCCACGGCCCGCTGACGCTCCTGATCCACCTGATGAGCGCCGGGCGGATCCAGCTCTTCGACAAGCGCGCCTCGATGAAGGACCGCACGAGCCGCGTGCTGTTCCGCCTCCCCGGCGACCGCGAGCTGCGGGTGCGCGAGTTCGGCACCAAGCAGGCGGCGTGGGTCAAGCTGCTGCGGCCGGAGGCGGTCGACGCCGACGAGGCGCTCGACGGGCTCGGGCCCGAGGCGTGGCCCGAGGCTCCGACAGACCTCGCCGAGCGGCTCGCCGCCCCGCGCCCGCTGCACTCGATGCTGCGCGACCAGCGGGTGATCACCGGCATCGGCCGCACGTGGGTCGACGAGATCCTGCACGCCGCCCGGCTGTCGCCCTTCAAGCGCGGCGACGACCTCTCCGAGGAGGAGGTCGACGCCCTCAAGGAGGCGATCCCCGGCGAGCTGGACGGGTGCTCGACGTCTACGAGGAGCAGGTGCCGCTCCCGCTGCCGGAGAAGTTCCCGAAGCCGACGCGCGTGCACGCCCACCAGGGCGAGCCGTGCCCGCGCTGCGAGACGGTGCTCGAGGCGGTGTTCTACGAGGACTACGTCATGAGCTACTGCCCGCACTGCCAGACCGAGGACCGCGTCCTCAAGGACCGCCGGCTCTCGCGGCTGCTCAAGTAGCGCCCGGCTCCCACTCGCGCCCGCCCGTCGAGCCCGACCGCCTTCACGCGCGACCGGCCGCGCACGCCGAGCCAGCGGAGCCCGCGTCGATCGCGCCGGTCTCGCGCCGCAGCAGCCGGCGCCGCAGCTCGCAGCGGCTGCGCAGCGGGCCGAGCACGAGCCTGCCGTCGCGCCAGCCGGCCGCCGCCTCCTCGCTCCCGTCGCACGCCACGTAGATCACCGGCGTGCGCCCGGAGACCTCGGCGAGGTAGCCGAGCACCGACTCGGTCAGGCGCGGCAGCTCGCCGGGCGGCTCGTCGAGCGCGACCTGCGTCCGCACGTGGCACAGGCCCAGCCCGCGCTCGAGCGGCTCCATCGGGTGCATGGTCGGATGACGGAGTCCCCCGAGGACCCCGCTGTCCCCGATGACGCCGTACACCGTGGCGGCCACGGCGAGGGACCTTACGCCGAGCGGATCCGGTCGAGATTCCTCAGTGCTTCCCGCCGGCTCAGGGCGCTGAGCTCGTGCGTGGCGCAGTAGCGCTCGACGCCGTCGGGATCCACCTTGCTGTAGTCGCGCAGCGCCCACCCGATCGCCTTCCGGATGAAGAACTCGCGGTCCGCCCGGTTGGGCTCGATGCAGTCGAACAGCAGCTGCGCGTCGGTCGCGTCCTTGCGCGCGACCTGGGCGATGATCGCCGTTCGCCGCTTCCACATGTCCTCGTCGACGGCCCACTCGCGCAGGAACGATCCGAGCTCCAGCTCGCCCACGAGCCGGATCGCCACCTCGTCGACGAAGTCCCACCACGCCCCGGTGACGATCAGCTCCTCGTACAGCGGCAGCGCCGCCATCGTGCGGTGCGACCGGTAGCGCCGGTCGCGCGCCAGCGCGATCGCCAGGTAGCGCTCCTCGCGGTAGGTCGCCTCGCGCCACAGCCGCAGCACGGTGTCCCGCCAGGCCTCGAAGCCGTCGAGCGGATACGCGGGGAAGACCGTGCGCGCGATCTCGACCCGCCCGGGCTTCTGCACTCCGAGGAACGGCATCTCCGACTTCATGTACGCCTGCATGTCCGGCGCCTTGGCCGGGTTCGCGCGCGCGGCCAGCTCACGGCGCAGCGCCTCGATCATCGCGGCGCCCTCACGCGGCGGCCGCGCACCGCGGCGTCGGCGCCCAGCTCGGCGACGACGTCGTCGAGCAGCCGGCCGGCGGCCTCGACCCGGCGCGGGCCGAGCTTCTCGCCCAGCTCCGTCCCCAGCGCCGCCCGATGGCGCCGCGCGCCCTCGATCGCCCCCAGCCCGCGCTCGGTCAGCGCGACCAGCCGCGCCCGCGCGTCGGCAGGATCCGGCGTGCGCGCCACATAGGAGCGCCGCTCGAGGTCGGCGACCGACTTCGATGCCGCCTGCTGGGTGACCTCGAGCCGCTCGGCCAGCACGCCGATCGTCACCGGCCCCTCCACGAGGTGCTGGAAGACGAAGCCGTCGGAGAAGCGCAGGTCGCCGAAGCCGTCGGCCGCCAGGCGCCGCTGGATCTCGTCGGCCATCGCCCAGCCGGCGAACAGCGACGAAAGGGACAAATCCACAACCATAGTTGTGCTATTATACCCAACCATGGTTGTAGATGACGCCTTCGTCGCCATCGCGCACCGCATCGTGTGGTGCACGGTGGCCACCGTCGACCGCCGCGGCCGCCCGCGCTCGCGCATCCTGCACCCGTACTGGGAGCGCACCGAGGACGGCCTCGTCGGCTGGATCACGACCCGGCCGACGCCGCTGAAGCTGGCGCACCTCGCGCACAGCCCCCACGTCTCGTGCAGCTACTGGGACGCGACGCAGGACACGGCGATCGCCGAGTGCGACGCCGAATGGGTGCACGACCCGGCCGAGCGAGCCCACGCCTGGGAGCTCTTCCGCGCCGCGCCCGAGCCGCTGGGCCACGACCCGTACTCGATCTGGCCCGACGGCCCGGCCACACCCGACGCCGGCGTGCTGCGCCTGCGCCCGTGGCGGCTACGGGTCGCCACCATGGACACGCTGCTCGGCCGCGCGCCGGTGCTCCGCCGTAGTCTGGAGGGGTGTCCTACCAGCTAGTCCAGGTCGCCGGCTCGCTCCTCATCCTCGCGGCGTTCGCGGCCTCGCAGGCGGGCCGGCTGCCGATCGACAGCCAGCTCTACCTGGTCCTCAACTTCGTCGGCTCGGCGATCCTCGCGGTGCTGGCCTGGATCGACCAGCAGTGGGGGTTCCTGCTGCTCGAGGGCGTCTGGGCGCTGGTCTCGCTGTACAGCCTCGTCCAGCTCATGCGTGGCGGGACGCCGACCGCGCCGGGACATTGATGCTCGCCTCGATCGGCGACTCCTTCGAAGCGTTCTTCGACGCGGTCGGCGATTTCTTCGGCAGCCTCGCCGCGATCCAGTGGCTGGCGCTGTTCCCCGCTCTGATCGCGTTCCTGATCTACCTCACGCTGCGCGCGCGGGCCTCGTTCAACATCCTGCGCGCCGCCTATCCGGACGAGCGGATCGAGTTCCGCTTCATCTGGGGCGCCTACATCGCCGGCTACGGCTTCAACAGCATCGTGCCCGCCCGCGGCGGCGACATCGTGCGGCTGTTCCTGACCAAGACCAGCGTGCCGAACTCGAGCTACCCGGCGGTGGCCGCGGCGTTCTCGGTCGAGCTGATCTTCGACCTCTGCATGGCGATCCCGATCCTCGCGTTCGCGTTCACGCAGGGCGTCTTCCCCAAGCCGCCCGACTTCTCGAAGCTGCCGGCCTTCGACCTGGCGTTCTTCGCCGGCAACCCGCAGTTCACGCTGTTCCTGATCACCGTGGCTGGGCATCGCGACGATCGTCGCCTTCGCGCTGCTGTCGGCGCGCGTGCGGCGGTTCTGGGAGCGCGTGCGCCAGGGCCTGACGATCCTGTTCGACCGCCGGCGCTACTTCCGCGAGGTCTTCGCCGTCCAGTTCGTCGGCTGGCTGTTCCGCTTCACCGCGTTCTTCCTGCTGCTCGAGGCGTTCAACGTCGGCGGCTCGGTGCGCAACGTGCTGCTCGTGCTCGGCGTCAACGTCGTCGCCGCGCTGGTGCCCTTCACGCCCGGCGGCGCCGGCGTGCAGCAGGCGCTGCTGGTGAAGGTGTTCGCGCGGCACCGCGGCGGGCGCGACCGTGGCCGCCTACTCGGTCGGCCAGCAGATCGCGATCGCCGCGGTCACCTTCGCCGTCGGCTTCGCGGCGCTCGTCTTCCTGTTCCGCATCCGCTCCTTCAAGGAGGTCATCGCGCAGGGGCGAGCCGCCGCGCGTCGAGGAGACCAGGCGCCTACGACAGACCCTGGCGCGCCTCGCGCACCAGCGTGACGGCCTCGGGGAAGACCGTGGCCATCACGGAGCGGACCTGCTTGGCCTGCTCCTCGGCGTTGCCCTGAAGGTTCACGCGGTTGATCGCGGCGACGGTCATGTCGACGGCGAGCTTGATCGCGTTGTCGGCCCAGGCGAGGTTCTGGGTCGACTGCATCTGCTCGGCCATGTCCTGCAGCCGCTTCTGGAAATCAGGATCGTTGAAGAAGCCTCCGAAGCCTTCCATGACCCCAAGGCTACCCGCCGCCGCGCTCGTGGAAGAAGAAGTCGGGCATCACGGCCCGCGTGACCCGCGTGGAGAGCTGGCTGGCGAGCTCGGCGTCGCCGGTGCGCGAGGCGAGGTCGTCGAGCGTGACGATCCCGGTCAGCCGGCCGCCGTCGACCACCACCAGGCGGCGGATCCCGTGGCGGACCATCAGCTCGCCCGCCTCCTCGACCTCCATGCCCGCCTCGGCGGTGATCACCGGCGAGGAGGCGTGGTCGGCGACGTGGTCGCCGAAGTCGCGCCCGTCGGCGATCACCGACAGCGCGAGGTCGCGATCGGTGACGAAGCCGACCGGCCGCGAGTCGTCCATGAGCACGACCGAGCCGACGTTGCGCTCGCGCATCAGCTCGGCGACCTCGCGCACCGTGCGCTCCGGCGCCGCGGTGACGACGGACTCCGTCATGACCTCGCGGATCAGCACGCGGGCGAGTCTACAATCGCCCGCCGTGGCGCATCGCACCACTGGCCAGCTCGCGCTGCGGCGCCGGATCGAGGCCCTGATCGGCCTCGCCGCGCCCGCCCTGGATCTCGTCCTGTTCGCGGGCGAGCGAGTGTCGCGCGTGGCCGGCCGCAACGAGATCGATCCCGAGCCGCCGCGCCGGATCGGCGACCGCGACGATCCGCACGCGGCTGGGCGGCCCGCCCGACGGCGGGTTCGAGGGACACTAGGATCTTCGGCTCCGTGACCGCGGTCGCCGACGATCGAGAGCAGCAGCTCGCCTGGGAGGCGCGCCAGCGCCCGCGCGCCGGCGTGCTCGCGATCGTGGCCGCCGTGCTCCTGCTGGCCGGCTTCCTGTGGTGGATCAGCCTGGTGAGCGGCTCCCCGAAGGCCGGGTACCTGGAGTCGCTCGGCCAACCTCGGCGACGGCCCGATCGGCGAGCAGCCGAGCGTCCAGCCCGCGGCCGCGCAGTACTCGGTCGACAACGCGCTCGGCTTCATCGGCTCCGCGCTCGCGCGCGGCCTCGCGCCGCTGGCGCTGGCCTGGACGATGACGTTCCTCGGCGTCGCCACCCGCGCGCGGCGGCCGGAGTTCCCGCGCATCGCGGTCTACGTGCCGCTCGTCGGCGCGGTGCTGTTCTGCCTCGGGACCGTCGGAGCCGAGATCGACCGCGTCATCGCGTTCAACCAGTTCCTCGACAGCCCGCGGACGGTGGACGACGCGCGCGACGCGATCTCGAGCGTGACCATCACGGTCGCGCTGCTGCGCCTACATCGGGCAGTTCATCCTGGCTGCCGGCGTGCTGCTGGTCTCGCTCAACGCGATGCGCGCCGGCCTGCTGACCCGCTTCCTCGGCATCCTCGGCGTCGTCTCCGGCGTCGTGCTCGTCTTCCCGCAGCTGATCCCGCTGCCGCTGATCCAGTCGTTCTGGCTGATCGCGCTCGGCCTGATGCTGCTCGGGCGGAGCCGCACGCCGCTGCCGCCCGCCTGGCGCACCGGCAGCGCCGAGCCGTGGCCGAGCGCCAAGGAGGCCGCCGCCCGCCGGCGCGAGGCCGAGGAGCGCCGTCAGGGCATCGTGCGCGAGCCGGAGCCGGAGCCCGAGCCCAAGCCCGCGCCCGCGGCGGCGAAGCCGCATCCGTCGTCGAAGAAGCGCAAGCGCAAGCGCCGCGGCTAGTCTGCGGCGGCCTCCGGCGCCGACGCGAGCATCGCGTCGATCGCCACCAGCATCCCGAGCCACCCGCTGAACGGCCGCTCGTCGCTGCCGTCCGTCGCGCGCCCGTCCAGCTCGTCGCCCGCCAGGCGCAGCTCCAGGGTGATCGTGACCGCTCGTGAGGTCATGGGCACAGGATGGCCGCGACCGCCCCCTGCGCCATCGGGGACACCCCTAAACGCCGTCCCCAGTCTTTCGCCTCGCCGAGCGCGGCCGCGAGGTCGCGCGCGAGCGGATGCCGAGCTTGCGGTAGGCGTTGCTGAGGTGGACCTCGACCGTCTTGGGCGTGACGAACAGCGCCTGGGCGATGTCGCGGTTGCTCTGGCCCTCGGCGGCGAAGCCCGCCACCCGGCGCTCGCTGGCGGTCAGGGCCTCGACGCCGCCGGTGGCGGTCGTGCGCGGGCGGGCGCCGGTCGCGTACAGCTCGGAGCGCACGTGCTCGACGAGCCCGTCCGCCCCGCACGCGTCGGCCAGCTCGAGCGCGCGCCGCAGCGGCTCGCGGGCGTCGCTCGGCCGGCGGTCGCGGCGCATCGCGGCGCCGAGGTCGGCCAGCGCCTTGGCCAGCTCGAGCCGCGCGCGCGAGCCCTCGAGCACCGCGACCGCCTCCTCGAGCAGCGCCGATCTCCCCGCGAGCAGGCCGAGCGCGCGCAGCACCGGCCCGACCGTGCCCGGCGCGCCCCAGGCCCGGGCGGCCGCGAGCTCCTCCTCGCAGAGCGCGATCGCCTCGTCGCGGCGGCCGAGCCGGTCGAGCGCGCGCGCGGCGGTCGAGCGCGGCAGGCGTCGCCGCCGGCAGCACGGTCCAGCGCGTGCAGCCGCGCGTACTCCTCGTACGCCGCGACCGCCTCGTCGTCGCGGCCCTCGGCCACGAGCAGCGCGAGGTTGGCGGCGCGCCAGAAGCGGCTGCCGTCGGCCCACGGGTGCAGGTGCGCCCGCCCGCGCTCGATCATCGCGCGCGCCTCGTCGAGCCGGCCCCGCTCGGCGAGCGTGGTGGCGAGGAACGCGCTCGTGTAGCGCAGCGCGGTGACGCCGAAGCCCCACTCGTCGAACTCCTCCTGCGCCGTGCGCAGCGACGCCTCCGCCTCGTCGAGCTCGCCGAGCTGGAGCAGCGCGAAGCCGTGCCACAGTGGAGCGACGAGACGCCGAGCAGGGAGCCGTGGCGGTGCGCCTCGCGCTGGGCGGCCGCCCAATGGACGTCGGCCTCCGGGCGTGTCGGCGAGGATGAGCGTGTTGAGCGCGGCGAGCGCGATCATCCCGTTGTCGCGGGTCGCGAGCTCGTCGCCCTCGAGCGCGGCGAGCGCCACCTCGACGCACGAGTCGGCGTCGCCGCCGGTGTAGGCGCGGTACAGCGCGGCCATCGCCGCGACCCGCTTGGTGCCCAGCGGGGAGCCCGGAGGCGGCGGCTCGAAGTGGTCCGCGAGCTCGGCCAGGTCCTCGGGGGCGCCGGCGCCGAAGTAGCGCATGATCAGTCCGGCCGCCAGCAGGGCGGCAGCGCTCGTCGGCGAGCCGGTCGGGGAGCTCGGCGCCCGCGCGCGCGGCGAAGGCGGCGGCCTCGTCGGCGCGGTCGGTGAAGGCGAGCGCGTGGACGAGGGCGTAGGCCACGAGCGCCCGCGCGTCGTCGTCGTCGAGCGTCTCGTACGCCTCGTTCAGGTGCTCGACGGCGGCGGGTCCCTCGGTCAGCACCTCGGCGAGGCCGAGCTCGGTCAGCAGCCCCGGCCGCCAGGCCGCCGGCGCCGGCTCCTCGAGCGCCCGTCGCAGGATCGTCGACGCCGCTCTCCGGCGCTCCGCGCCCGACGGCCGCCCGGCCCGCCTCGCGCAGCTGCTCGGCCACCCACTCCTGCCCGCGCCGCGGCGCCGCCAGCAGGTGCGCCGCGACCTGCTCGGGCGGCGCGCCGGCGTCGCGCAGCACGCGCGCGGCGCGCTCGTGCTGGAGCTCGCGCTCGCCGAGCGGCAGCTCCTGGTAGACGGCGTCGCGCACGAGCGCGTGGACGAAGCCAGCGGCGCCTCGGGCCGCAGGATCTCGGCCCGCGCGAGCGCGCCGGTGGCGTCGGCCACGCGCGCCTCGTCGATGCCGGTCAGCGCCGCCACCGCCGGCAGCGTGGCGCTCTCGGCCAGCACCGCGACCGCGCGGGCGACGGCGATCGCGTCCGGCGACAGCCGCGCGAGCCGCACGATCACCGTGCGCGAGACCGCGCGCGGGCCGATCTCCAGCACCACGCCGGCGTTCGCCGCCACCGGCTTCACGCTGTCGCTCTCGAGCGCGGTCAGCAGCTGGCGCAGGTACAGCGGGTTGCCGCCGGTCGCCTCGTGGCAGGCGGCGCAGAACGGCTCCTCGGCCTCCGGGCCGAGCCGCTCGCGCACCAGCGCCCGCACGGCTTCGGCGCTGAGCGGCACGGGGCGGATCGAGACGGTCGCCGGGTCGTGCGCGATCTCGCCGAGCAGCGCCACGTCGGTCCCCGGCTCGTTCGTGCGCACGGTGGCGGGGACGAGGATCGGCTGGCCCTCGAGCCGCCGCGCCAGGTAGGCGAGGAAGCGCAGCGACGGCCGGTCGCACCAGTGCAGGTCGTCGACGGCGAGCACCAGCGGGCGCTCGGCGGCCAGGTTGAGCGCGACCCAGAACAGCCCGTGCAGGGCGGCGAACGAGACGTCGCCCTCGCCGTCCAGCGCGCCGAACACCGGCGCCGCCGGCGCCGCCGCGCCGGTCAGCAGGTCGCGCGCGCTCGGCGACCACCGCCTCCAGCAGCTGGCGCACGACGCCGAACGGGAACTCGCGCTCGAGCTCGGAGCCGCGCGCGGCGAGCACGAGCGAGCCGCCGTCGACCGCCCGCCGGCGCGTCTGCGCGAGCAGCGTGCTCTTGCCGATCCCGGCGGGCCCCTCGATCAGCACCGCGCGGCCCTCGCCCGCCGGCACGGCGTCGACCAGCGCCGCGAGCGCGGCGACTTCGCGCTCGCGCTCGACGAGCTCCGGCGTCATGGCGGCGGATCCTATGCGCCCACCGGCCGGCCGACCATCGGCTCTTGGTCCGGTTCGAGGCCGAGACCCAGGCCCTCGGGGGCGTGCATGGCCAGCAGCTCGGCGTCGGCCGTCCGGCGGCCGCGCCGGTCGGCGAACGACACGAAGACCATGACCGCGAAGGCGACGGGCACCGACAGCACGGCCGGCTGGGTGAGCAGCGCGTTGACCGTCGGGTGCCCGCCCTCGATCGCCAGCCCGGCGAAGATCGCGCCGGTCGCCACCGCCGCGCCCGCCACCAGGCCGCCGCGGCGCCGCGAGCGGTCAGCCCCTCCCACCAGATCCCCAGCAGCAGCAGCGGGCAGAACGTGCTCGCCGCCAGCGCGAACGCCCAGCCGACGAGCACGGAGATGTCGAGCCCGCGGGCGACCAGGGCGAGCGCCACCGGCGCCAGCACGCCGCCGAGCGCGGCGAGCCGGAACCGGCGCCGGCGCGAGACGTGCGACGGCCGCCCGCGCCAGAGGTCGAACGAGATCGTCCCGGCGACCGACACCATCAGGCCCGAGGCGGTCGACATGAAGGCCGCGAAGGCGCCGGCCGCCACCAGCGCGCCGAGCAGCTCGCCGGGCAGCCCGGGCCACGCCGCCTCGGGCAGGCGCAGGACGACCGAGTCGGTCTCGCCGGTCAGGTACAGCTCCGGCACGAGGACGCGCCCGAGCGCGCCGTAGACGAGCGGGAACGCGTAGAAGATCGCCAGCAGCCCGAGCACGCGCACGGTCGTGCGGCGGGCGGCCGGGCCGTCGGGGTTGGTGTAGAAGCGGACGAGGATGTGCGGCAGGCCCATCGTGCCCAGGAAGGTGGCCAGCAGCAGCGAGTAGACGAACACCGGCGACGTCGGGCCGCCGCTCTCCACCGGTCGCGCCCAGTCCTCGCCGCTCTGGGCCTCGATGCCCTCCGCGACCGGCACGACGGCGTCCGGCGGCAGCTCGATCTCGCCCGCGGGCAGCGTCACCTCCTCGCCGTCGTCCGCGGTCGCGGGCACGCCGTCGACCGTGTACGTCGTCGCCTCCGGGAACGTCACCGGCTGCGGCTCGTCGAGCTGCACGACCAGCCCGGCGTCGCCCGCCCGCGGCAGCTCCTGGCCGAACATGGCGGCCCGCTCCGGAAGGCCGCCGAGGTGCATGAGCAGCAGGCACGCGGGCAGCGCGATCGCGAACGTCTTCATCCAGTACTGGAAGGCCTGCACGTAGGTGATGCCGCGCATGCCGCCGGAGGCGACGTTGAGCGCGACCACGGCGCCGACGGCGACGACGCCGACCCAGTACGGCGCGCCGGTGACCTCGCCCAGCGTCAGGCCCGCGCCCTTGAGCTGCGGGACGAGGTAGAAGCCGGCGATGCCGAGCACGACGATCGCGGCGAGCACGCGGATCCGCGGCGAGCCGAGCCGCGCCTCGGCGAAGTCGGAGATCGTGTACGCGCCGAACCGCCGCAGCGGCGCGGCGACGAACAGCAGCAGCGCCAGGTAGCCGGCGGTGAAGCCGAGCGGGAGCCAGAGCGCGCCGCTGCCGAGCTTCATCTGGAGCCCGGCGATGCCCAGGAACGACGCCGCCGACAGGTACTCGCCGGAGATCGCGGCGGCGTTCCACCACGGCGTGATCGCGCGCGAGGCGACGAACAGGTCCGAGGTCGTGCGCGCCAGCCGCACGCCGTAGAGGCCGAGCCCGACGGTGGCGCCGGTGACGGCCAGGATCGCGGCGACGGCGATCACTCGCGCGGCTCCACGAGGTCGCGGAAGGACTCCTCGAGCGCGGCGGCGCGACGGGAGTAGATCACCCCGATGGCGATGAAGAGCGGGAACGGCGGCCAGGCGATGATGAAGACCGGCAGCGGCACGCCGAGCACGAACACGTCCTGGAGGCCCGGCAGCAGCAGCAGCGCCAGCGGCAGCGCGCCGATGATGCCGCCGAAGGTCACCAGCGCCACCGTGCTCAGGCCGAGCTGCGCGCGGATCAGCCGCCGCAGGTAGAGGCCGCCGTGGGCGGTGGCCTCGGCGAGCTCGTCGCGGAGGCTCACACGCCCAGCTTCCGGCGCAGCTCGCCCACCTGGCGCCGGGCGATCGGGACCTCGCCGCCGTCGGCCATGACCAGCACGGCGGTGCCGTTGAGCCGCGGGCGCACCTCGACCGCCCGCCGCAGGTTGACCACGAACCCGCGGTGCACGCGCACGAAGCCGTGCGGCGGCCCAGCGCTCCTCGAGGTCCGAGAGCCGCGCGCGCACGAGGTAGCGGCCCTCGGTGCTGGCCACGCGCACGTAGTCGCCGTGCGCCTGGAGGTAGAGCACGGAGGAGCGCGCCAGCAGCCGGGTGCCGCCGCCGCGCAGGACGTCGACGGCCAGCGTCTCGTCCTCGAGCGTCGCGGTCTCGCCGGCCGGCGTGCGGCGGCTCGCGCGCTCGATCGCCTCGTCGAGCCGGCGCCGCGAGACCGGCTTGCGCAGGTAGTCGACGGCGGCCAGCTCGAAGGCGTCGACGGCCGCGTCGTCGAACGCGGAGACGAACACCACGGCCGGCGGCTGCTCGAAGCGCCGCAGCACGCGCGCGAGCTCGAGCCCGCCGAGGCCGGGCATCCGCACGTCGAGGAACACGGCGTCGATCGCCGCGCCGTCGCCGAGCGCCACCAGCGCCTCCTCGGCCGAGGCGGCCGACTCGACGCGGTCAACAGCGGGTGACGCCTCGAGCAGGCGCACGAGGTCCTCGAGCGCGGGCAGCTCGTCGTCGACCGCCAGCACCCTCACGCGGCGCGCACCCCGGCCCGGAACTTCGGCAGCGTCATCACCACCGTGGTACCCGGTCCGGACTCGATCTGGAGCCCGTAGCCCTCGCCGAACGTCGACCGCAGCCGCCCGTGCACGTTGCCCAGCCCGATGCCCGGCCCCTCGCCGGCCAGCGCGTCGCGGCGCGCTCGGGGTCGATGCCGTCGCCGCTGTCGGACACCCGCAGCGCGACGTCGTTGCCGAGGTCGATCCCCTCGATCGCCACCAGGCCGCCCTCCGGCTGGCGCTCGACCCCGTGCCGGACCGCGTTCTCCACCAGCGGCTGGAGCGAGAGCACCGGGCAGCACGGCCTGGAGCACCTCGGGGTCGACCTGCACGCGCACCTTCAGCCGCTCGCCGAAGCGCGCCTGCTCGAGCCGCAGGTACTTCTCGACGTAGCGCAGCTCGTCGGCCACCGTGACGTAGGCGCGCTGGCGCGCGAACGCGTAGCGGATGAACTCGGCGAACTCGGTCAGCAGCTCGCGCGCCTCCTCGGGGCGCGAGTGGATGAACGACGCCACGGCGGCGAGCGCGTTGTAGATGAAGTGCGGCGAGATCTGGGCGCGCAGCGCGCGCAGCTCGGCGCGCGCGAGCCGCTCGCCCTGCGCCTCCATCTCGCTCAGCTCGACCATCGCCGACACCAGCGCGGCCGCCTCGCCGACCACGCGCGTCTCCTCCAGCCGCAGCCGGCCGGGCCGGTCGTAGAGCGCGACCAGCGCGCCGACGCGGCGGTCCTGGACCACCAGCGGCGCGACGATCGCCGACCGCAGCGGGCAGCCGGGATGCTCGCAGTGCAGCCGCGGCTCGACGCGCACGCGGTCGTCGCGCACCTCGCCGGCGAGCGCCGCGAGCGTGTGGTCGTGGTCGGCGCCGAGGCCGTCGAAGGCGAGCAGCCGCTCGCTGTCGGCGAGCGCGATCGCGCTCGCCCCGGTGAGCGTGCGCAGGTGCGGCGCGGCGGCCGCGCTCCCCGGCCTCGAGCCCGCGCCGCAGGTCCGGCAGCAGCGAGGTGGCGGCGTGCACGGCGCCCTGCATCGCCGAGCTCGAAGGGTCCTGCACGCGCGGCGCGCGCACGAGCCGCCAGCCCGCGGCCAGCGAAGCCGCGAGCGCCAACCCCAGGACAACTCCCAGCGCGACGTCCACCCTCGCGGGCGAGCATAGAGGCGGTCGCCGCCGGACGGACGCCGTTCGTCGCGCCGCAGACGCCGTTCGTCGCGCAGATCGACCTTTGAGCGATTCCGCACAAATGGCTCCCCGCGTTCTGGGTAGTACCCCCGCGGAAGTGCACCTTCGAAGGGAGGAGAAGGAATGGGGGAGCCGGTCCACGACTGGGAGCGCATCGAGCGCTCGCCGGAGTTCCAGGAGCTCGTCCACCGGAAGCGCGGGTTCGTGCTGCCGGCGACGATCTTCTTCCTCAGCTACTACATGGGCTTCATCCTGCTGTGCGGCTACGCCGAGGACTTCATGGCGTCGTCGGTCTACGAGGGCCTCACCGTCGGCTACTGCCTGGCGCTGACGCAGTTCCTGATGGTCTTCGTGCTCGGGATCATGTACCTGCGCAAGGCCGACCGTGACTACGACCCGCTCGCGCACACGGTCGTCGAGATGGCCGAGCGCGGCGAGCTGGCGCCGGAGCGCGGCGCGCTTCGAGCGTGAGCCGGCGGCCGACGGAGTCGGAGGTGCCGCGATGAGCCTCTTCGCAGCCATCAACGTCGAGGCGGTCGTGATCTTCGCGATCGTCCTCTCGATCACGCTCGGCATCACCTACTGGGCGTCCAAGCGCGCGACCAGCGCCGTCGGCTTCTACGCCGCCGGCCGCCAGATCACCGGCGCCGCAGAACGGCCTGGCGATCTCCGGCGACTACCTGTCGGCGGCCTCGTTCCTGGGCATCGCCGGCCTGATCTTCCTCTACGGGTTCGACGGGTTCCTGTACTCGATCGGGTTCCTCGTCGCGTTCCTGACCGTGATGTTCCTGCTGGCCGAGCGCATGCGCAACGCCGGCAAGTTCACGATCGCCGACGTGCTGGCGTTCCGGCTGCGCGAGCGGCCGGCGCGTACCGCGGCGGCGATCGGCACGCTCGCCGTCGTCGCCTTCTACCTGATCGCGCAGATGGTCGGCGCGGGCGTGCTGATCCAGGCGCTCGTCGGCATCGACTTCACGCTCGGCCGTGCTCCTCACCGGCGTCGTTCATGCTCTGCTACGTCGTGTTCGGCGGCATGGTCGCCACCACGTGGGTGCAGATCATCAAGGCCGTGCTGCTGATGGCCGGCATCACGGTGATGTCGATCTTCGTGCTCGGCAAGGTCGGCTTCAACCCGATCGAGCTGTTCAACCGGGCCGAGGCGAACACGACCGCCGAGTGCGACGTTCTCGCTCGGCCCGGGCACGTTCCTGCCGAAGCCGATCGACACCGTGTCGCTCGGCCTCGCGCTCGTGCTCGGCACCGCCGGCCTGCCGCACATCCTGATGCGGTTCTTCACCGTCCCGAACGCCAAGGCGGCGCGCAGCTCGGTGGTGTGGGCGATGTTCCTGATCGGGTTCTTCTACCTGCTGACCACGTTCATCGGCTTCGGCGCGCGCGCGTTCCTCGGCGAGGGGGCGTCGCGGCGGCCGGCACGGCGGGCAACCTCGCCGCGCCGAACCTGGCGGCGTTCCTCGGCGGCGGCGAGGGCACGTTCGGCGGCGACCTGTTCCTGGCCGTGATCGCCGGCGTCGCGTTCGCGACGATCCTCGCCGTGGTCGCGGGCCTCGTGCTGTCGGCGTCGGCCGCCGTGTCGCACGACGTCTGGTCGAACATCATCCGCAAGGGCAAGGACTCCGAGCACGAGGAGGTCGTGGTCGCCAAGATCGCGGCGCTCACGATCGGCGCGCATCGCCATCCTCGTGGCCGTGATCGGCGGCTCGGGCCTGAACGTCTCGTTCATGGTCGGCCTCGCCTTCGCGGTAGCGGCCAGCGCCAACTTCCCGGCGCTGCTGATGGCGCTCACCTGGCGGCGCTTCAACACCACGGGCGCCGTCGACCGGCGTGCTGTTCGGCGTGATCAGCTCGATCGCGCTCGTGATCGTCTCGCCGAAGGTGTGGCCGGGAGCGGACACCGTCACCGGCTCGCCGATCGGCTGGGAGCTGGCCAACCCGGGCATCATCTCGATCCCGCTCGGCTTCCTCGGCTGCTGGCTGGGCACGATGCTGCAGCACCGAGCGCGGCGCGGAGCACACGTACCACGAGCTGTACGTCCGCTCCGAGACCGGGCTGGGCGCCGAGAAGGCGCTCGTCGAGCACTAGATCGCATAGGGGTACAACATGGGGGCGGCGGCCGTGCGGTCGCCGCCCCCTGACGTCTTCGAGAGGAGACAGAGATGGCTGAAGCGACGCTCGAGGCCCAGCTCGAGGAGCTGCTCGACCAGGAGACGTTCTCGCCTCCGAGCGAGTTCGCCTCGCACGCGGTCATCTCCGACTCCGAGATCCACGAGCGAGGCCGAGCGAGGACCCGGAGGGCTTCTGGGCCGAGCAGGCCGAGGCGCTCGACTGGGCCGAGAAGTGGGACCAGGTGCTCGACTGGTCCAACCCGCCGTTCGCCAAGTGGTTCGTGGGCGGCAAGCTCAACGTCTCCTACAACTGCGTCGACCGCCACGTCGAGGCCGGCAACGGCGACCGCGTGGCCTTCCACTGGCGCGGCGAGGAGGGCGAGGAGCGCGACGTCACGTACGCCGACCTGCACCGCGACGTCCAGCGCTTCGCCAACGCGCTGAAGGACCGCGGGATCGAGCAGGGCGACGTGGTCGGGATCTTCCTGCCGATGATCCCCGAGGTCGCCGTGGCGATGCTCGCCTGCGCGCGGATCGGCGCGCCGCACAACGTCGTCTTCGGCGGCTTCTCGCCGGAGTCGGTCAAGGAGCGGATGGAGTTCTCCGAGGCGAAGGCGCTGATCACCGTCGACGGCGCGCGCCGCAAGGGCAAGACGGCGCCGATCAAGCAGCAGGTCGACGAGGTGATGGGCGACCTCGACCACCTCGAGACGATCATCGTCGTCCAGCACACCAGCGCCGACTGCTCGATGCAGGAGGGCCGCGACTTCTGGTGGCACACCGTGGTGGAGGCCGCCGACGACGAGTGCCCGGCCGAGCCGCTGGACGCCGAGCACCCGCTCTACATCCTCTACACGAGCGGCTCGACGGCCAAGCCGAAGGGCATCCTGCACACCACCGGCGGCTACCTCACGCAGGTCGCCTGGACCCACAGGCACGTCTTCGACCTCAAGCCCGACGAGGACGTCTACTGGTGCTCGGCCGACGTCGGCTGGGTCACCGGGCACTCCTACATCGTCTACGGGCCGCTGGCCAACGGCTGCACGTCGGTGATGTACGAGGGCGCGCCCGACTACCCGGACAAGGACATCTGGTGGGAGCTGTGTCGAGCGCTACAAGGTGACGCTCTTCTACACGGCGCCGACCGCGATCCGCGCCTGCATGAAGTGGGGCGCCGAGTACCCGGGCAAGCACGACCTGTCGTCGCTGCGGCTGCTCGGCACGGTCGGCGAGCCGATCAACCCGAAGGCGTGGCTCTGGTACCACAAGGTCATCGGCGGCGAGCGGTGCCCGATCGTCGACACCTGGTGGCAGACCGAGACCGGCGCGATCATGATCACGACGCTGCCGGGGATCCAGGACACCAAGCCGGGCAGCGCCGGCACGCCGCTGCCGGGGATCGAGGCGCAGGTCGTCGACCAGGAGGGCGAGGACGCCGGCACCGAGCAGGGCTTCCTGACGCTGCGCAAGCCGTGGCCGTCGATGCTGCGCACGCTCTACAAGGAGGAGGACCGCTTCGTCGAGACCTACTGGTCCAAGTACGGCCAGGACGTCTACTTCGTCGGCGACGCCGCGCGGCGCGACGAGGACGGCTACTTCTGGATCATCGGGCGCGTCGACGACGTCATCAACGTCTCCGGCCACCGGCTCTCGACCGCCGAGGTCGAGTCGGCGATCGTCTCGCACGAGCGCGTGGCCGAGGCGGCGGTGATCGGCCAGCAGGACGAGGACACGCGGCCAGGCGATCACGGCGTTCGTGACGCTGTCGGGCACCGGCGACGGCTCCGACGAGCTGGTCGGCGACATCCGCGAGCACGTGGCCAAGCGGATCGGCAAGCTCGCGCGGCCGAAGCGCATCATCTGGGCCGACGACCTGCCCAAGACGCGCTCGGGCAAGATCATGCGCCGCCTGCTGCGCGACATCGCCGAGGGCCGCGAGCTGGGCGACGTCACGACGCTGCGCGACCCGGACGTGATGTCGCAGCTCGAGGGCAAGATCAAGGAACGCGGCGACGAGGAGGCGTGAGGCTCTACTGGGAGGACATCGGGCGGCTCCGGGCCGCCGGTCCTCCTGATCATGGGGCTCGGGATGAACGCCACCGGCTGGTGGCGGACGATCCCGGCGCTGGCGCGAGTTCCGCGTGCTCGCGCTTCGACAACCGCGGCGTGGGGCGGTCTGAGCGCGTCGCCGGGGCCGTACACGGTGGCCGAGATGGCCGACGACGCCGTCTCGGTGCTCGATGCGGCGGGCGTCGAGGCCGCGCACGTCTACGGCATCTCGCTCGGCGGGATGATCGCCCAGGAGGTGGCGCTGCGGCACCCCGCTCGCGTGCGCGCGCTGGTGCTCGGCGCGACGACGCGCGGCGGCGACGGCGCACGTGCCGGCCTCCGACGACGTCGGTCGCGCTTCGTGCGGCTGCGCGCGCAGATGACCGCCGAGCACGCGGTCTGGGCGTCGGTGCCGATCAACTACGCGCGCGCGCACCCGCGCCGAGGGCGGCGACCGGATCGCCGAGGACATCGCGCAGCGCCTGCGCTTCCCGGTCGAGGCCGAGTACTACAGCGCGCAGCTCGCGGCCGCCACGGCCACGACGCCCGCGTCGAGGACATCCGCGCGCCGACGCTCGTCGTCCACGGCGCCGAGGACGTGCTGATCCCGCCGGCCAACGGCGAGCGGCTGGCCGCGCGCCATCCCCGGCGCCGAGCTGTCGATGTGGCCGCGGCGCCGCGCACCTGTACTTCACCGACGAGCCCGAGGTCGACCGCCACGTCGCGGAGTGGCTGAGCCGCCATGAACGTCAACTGCGGCATTAAGGGGCGGGATCGGCCGCGATCGGCGAGTCCGACCTAGGCCGCAACCCTCAGGCGGCGCGCGCTGCACCCAGCCGCCCTACCCAGCAAGCAGTTGACGTTCGCCGGGCCTACCGCGCGGTCCAGCCCTGGTCCATCGAGACCGCCGAGCCCGTGAAGGCGGCGCCGGCGGGGCCGAGCAGGAAGGCGACCGTCGTCGGCCACCTCGTCGGGCTCGATCAGCCGCTTGACCGCGTGCGGGGCGAGGATGACCTCCTCGAGCACGCGCTCCTCGGGCATCCCGTGGGCCTCGGCCTGGGCGGCGACCTGGTTCTCCACCAGCGGCGTGCGCACGTAGCCCGGGCAGACCGCGCAGGCGCGCGATGCCGTCGCCGGCGCCCTCGAGCGCGAGCGTCTTCACCAGCCCGAGCAGCCCGTGCTTGGCCGACACGTAGGCGCTCTTGAACGGCGAGGCGACGAGCCCGTGGACCGAGGCGATCGCGACGAAGCGGCCGTCGCCCGACTCGCGCAGCGCCGGCCAGGCGGCGCGGGCGAGCAGGAACGGGCTGGTGAGCAGCAGCGCGATCATCGCGTCCCAGCGGTCCTCGGGGAACTCCTCGACCGGCGCGACGTGCTGGAAGCCGGCGTTGGGGATCACCGCGTCGAGCCGGCCGAACTCGCTCGAGCGCCTTGGCGACGGCGTCGCGGTTGCCCTCGCGCGTCGTGAGGTCGGCGGCGAACGGGCACGCCGGGGCCGTCCGGCGCTCGAGGTCGACGGCCAGCACCTGCGCGCCGTCGCGCTCGAGCCGCGCGGCGATCGCGCGGCCGATCCCGCTCGCCGCCCCCGTCACCAGCACCGCCCGCTCCATGGGCGTCAGTCTCCCAACTCGCGCATCAGCCGGCGGACCGACCGCGGCGCGACGCCCATCGCGACGACCTGCGTGCCGCGGCCGCCCTCGTCGACGTCGATCATCACCGCCTCGTGGCGCTTGCGCCGCAGCAGGCCGCGGCGGTACTCCAGCTCGAAGCGCAGCCGCCCGTCGGCGCGCTGGGTGATGCGGTAGCCGCGCGCCTCCATCTCCGGCGCGACCTCGCGCAGCAGCTCGGCCATGACGGTCTGCAGCGTCAGCGCGCGGATAGCTGCGGTAGCTGAAGGGGCGTCTGCCTCGGCACACCCTCAGTATCGTCAGCCTGGACGTCGAGGGGAGGAGAGCGATGACCCTGGATATCGGGACCTACGAGGAAGCCGTCGCCGCGCACGAGTGGCGCGTCCCCGAGCGCTACAACATCGCCGCCGACTGCTGCGACAAGCACCCGGCCGACAAGCTCGCGATGATCCACGAGGACTTCGAGGGCACGGTCCGCGAGATCCGCTGGGGCGAGCTGCAGGAGTGGTCGAACCGCTTCGCGAACGTGCTGCGCGCCCACGGTGTAGAGCAGGGCGACCGCGTCGCGATGCTGCTGCCGCCGACCCCCGAGACCGCCGCCGCCTTCTTCGGCACCTACAAGGCCGGGGCGATCCTGCTCTCGATGTCGGTGCTCTACGGCGACGACGGCATCCGCCACCGGATCAACGACTCCGAGCCGAAGGTGCTGGTCACCAACGAGGCCAACGCAGGACCGCGTGAAGGCCGACCAGATCCTGATCCTCGACGAGGACCTGCTGGCCGGCGGCGACCCGGCGTTCGAGGCGGTCGACACGGCGGCCGACGACCCGGCGCAGCTCTACTACTCGTCCGGCACCACGGGCCTCGCCAAGGGCATCCTGCACGCCCACCGCTACCTGCTGGCGCACGAGGAGTTCGTCTACTGCCACGAGGTGCAGGACGGCGAGCTGTTCCACGGCATGGGCGAGTGGGCGTGGGCGGCCGGGCATCGCGCCGCTGCTCGGGCCGTGGCGGCTCGGCGCCGTGCAGCTCGTCTACCAGCGCCAGGGCGGCTTCGATCCGCACAAGCAGCTCGACTTCCTGTCCCGCCACGAGGCCACGCAACGTCTTCACGACGCCGACGGCGATGCGCTCGATGATGTCGATCTCCGACGCCGGGCACGCGCTACCCGCAGAAGTTCCGCCGCGTGTGCTCGGCGGGCGAGCCGCTGAACCCGGAGGCGATCCGCTGGTTCCGCGAGCAGTACGGGCTCACGGTGCTCGACTACTACGGGCTCACCGAGTCCTATCCGCTGGTCGCCAACTACCCGTTCATGGACGTCCGCGAGGGCTCGATGGGCAAGCCGATGCCGGGCTGGGACGTGCAGATCCTCGACGAGGACGAGAACCCGGTCGCCGCAGGGCGAGCGCGGCGAGATCTGCCTGCGCGCGCGGTCGAACCCGCACTATCCGCTCGGCTACTGGCGCAACGAGGAGGCGTCGGAGGAGACGTTCGGCGGCGAGTGGTTCCACTCCAAGGACGCCGCGCGCTTCGACGAGGACGGCTACGTCTGGTACGAGGGCCGCGCCGACGACGTGATCATCGCCGCCGGCTACCGGATCGGGCCGTTCGAGGTCGAGTCCGCCTGCCTCGAGCACGAGGCGGTGGCCGAGGCGGCCGCCGTCGCCTCGCCCGACGAGCGGCGCGGCAACGTGGTCAAGGCGTTCATCGTGCTCGCCAAGGGCCACGAGGGCTCCGACGAGCTGGTGGAGGACATCCAGAGGTTCGTGCGCGAACGGCTGTCCGCGTACGCCTACCCTCGTCGGATCGAGTTCGTCGACGAGCTGCCCGAAGACGCTGACCGGCAAGATCCGGCGCATCGAGCTGCGTCAGAAGGAGATGGAATCGGCGCAGTGAGCACATCCGAGCGCGGCCCGGACGCGCTGCTGCCGCTGTGGGCGGCGCGGCTGCTGGGATTCGCCGCGCTCGCCTCGCTGGGCGCGCTCGAGTGGCAGCGGATGGTCGCGGGGCTGAGCTCCGGCCGGGCGCTGCTCTGGGTGGCGGCGGCGACGGCGGCCGGCGGCGCTGGTCATCGCCTGCGAGCGGGTGCCGCCGCGCTGGTACACGCTCGCGCTGCCGGCCGCGACGGCGGCCGGGCCTGCTCGCGGCGCTCGTCGTCGTCCGGGATCGATCTCGAGTACCTCAAGCCGCGCAACTGGGGCGAGCTGATCGACGGCGTCGTCGAGCGGCGCGCAGTCGCTCGGCACCGTCGCGATGCCGTACGACGGCGCCGACCCGTGGCCGCGCGCCGCGCTCGCAGATCGGCGGCTCGCTGCTGCTCACGCTGTCGCGCGCCAGCTCGCCTGCTGGCCGCGCGGCGGCGGCGCGCGCGCGGCTACCCGTTCCTCGCGCTCGTCGGGCTGCTCGTGCTCGTCGTCTCGCCGGTCGTCTCGCTCGGCGGCACGCGGCCGCTGCTGCTCGGCGCGGCGATCGCGGCGCTCACCGTCTGCTTCCTGTGGCTCGAGCGGCTGCCGCTGCGGCCCGGCCTGGGCGTGGCGGCGCTGCTCGGCGTCGCGCTGGCCGGCGCGCTGCCGCTGGCCGCGGTCGCCGACCGCGGCGAGCCGTGGTTCGACTACAAGTCGTTCGCCGAGGGGCTCGGGCCCGACGACCCGGTCCGCTTCTCGCTGGAACCAGGACTACGGGCCGATCGACTGGCCGCGCGACGGCAACGAGGTCATGCGCGTCACGCTCCGACGAGCCGCACTACTGGAAGGCGCGCCAACCTCTCGACCTTCGACGGGACGGGCTGGAACGAGCAGACGCCCGAGCGCGGCGGCGACGACTTCGAGGACGAGCTGCGCGAGGACTGGCGCAACAAGCCGGGCTGGCAGGACCGAGATCGAGGTCTCGATCCGGCGCATGCGCACGCTCGACGTGCCCGGCGCCCGGGCACGATCATGGAGGTCGACAACGCGACGCGGCCGCTGCGCCCGTCCGGCGTGCCCGGCCGCTGGACGGCGAGCTCGGAGCTGCGGCGCGGCGACTCCTACACGGCCGAGGTCTACGACCCCGAGCCGACGGCCGGCGAGCTGCGCCAGGCCAACCGGACGGGCTTCCGCGTCGCGCGCTCCGACCAGCTCGAGATCACCGTGCCGTTCCTGCTGGGGCGCCGGCCGACGGTCCGGTCGGTCGGCGGCGTCGCCGACGGGCGGATCGACGAGGCGGTCGTCCACTTCCGGCCGTTCGGCGACGACGACGTCGGCTACGTCACCTACCCGAAGGTGCGGCGCACGCGCTACGACGCGATCGACGCGACGTTCCGCCGCTCGCCGTACGCGCGCACGTGGGAGCTGGCCAAGCGAGTTCCGCGCGACCGCCGAGACGCCGTTCGAGTACATCCTGCTCGTCAACAGCTACCTGCAGGCGGCGAGTTCGGCTACTCCGAGCGGCCGCAGCCGCCGCCGGCCGGCCGCGCGCCGCTCGACGCCTTCCTGATCGACACCAAGGAGGGCTACTGCCAGCACTTCTCCGGGCGCGATGGCGCTGCTGCTGCGGATGGGCGGCGATCCCGGCGCGGGTGGCCACCGGCTTCAGCCCCGGCGGCTTCTCCAAGCGCCGCGACGCCTGGATCGTGCGCGACACCGACGCCCACGCCTGGGTCGAGGCGTGGTTCGACGAGCTCGGCTGGGTCACCTACGACCCGACGCCCGACGCCACCCCGGCGCGCTCGCAGATCGCCGCGCTGGAGGCGGCGCCGGCCGCCGATCCCGACCTCGCCGACCGACGACGCGACCCGGCGGCCGGCGGCGGCGTCGGCTGGCAGCGGCTCGGGCGGCTGCGGCCCGAACCTGCTCTTCGACCCGCTGCGCAACAGCCCCGGCACGCCGCCCGACGAGCAGGGCGCGGGCCGGGCGTGGTGGGTCTGGGCGCTGATCGGCGTCGGCCGTCGTTCTCGCGCGCCCTCGTCGCTCGTTCGCTGGCTCCGCGCGCCGCCGTCGCCGCGGCACGCTGGCGCCGCTCGACCGCGCGGTCGCCGAGCTCGAGGCCGCGCTGCGCCGCGCCGGCCGGCCGCTGCCGACCGGCACCACGCTGCGCCAGCTCGAGCAGCGCCTCGGCAGCGTCACCGGACGCGACCGCCTACCTGCGCGCGCTGAGCGCCTCGCGCTACGGGCCGGCGGCCGCGCCGCCCACGCCGGCGCAGCGGCAGGCGCTTGCGGCGCGCTCTGGCGCAGGGCCTCGGGCCGGCCGGGCGGCTGCGCGCGCTGTGGGCGTTGCCGCCGCGGCCGCGGTGAGTGCGCGGCGAACGTCAACGGCCGGCATTGAGGGGGCGGGATCGACGGCGTCTGCGGCGGCGAGCCGATTGGTCACTTTGTTCCTGTCTGAGCGCGAACAAACGCGACCACATCGGCAGGCCGCACGCGGCCGAAACCCTCGCCGTGCCCCTACCCAGCCGCAGTTGACGTTCGCGGCGCGCGCTCAGCGCGACAGCGCCGCCCGCCGATCGTGCTGGCGCATCTCGCTCAGGATCCGCTCGAGCCGCGGCTCGGACGAGCGGTCGACGTAGTCCATCGCGGCGGCGACCGCCGGGTGGCGCGAGGCGATCTGGGCGTGCAGCTCGTGCGCGACGGCGCGGTAGCCGGGGTGGCCCTCGCGGCCCGAGCGCAGCTCGATCAGGTGCATCGCCTCGCGGGCGTTCATGTCGAGCACGTAGCGCATCCGGTAGCCGAGGCAGAGCGCGTACGGCGCGGCCTCGGCCAGGCCCGGCGCCGGCGAGCCGCTCGTACTCGGCCCGCGAGCGCTCGAGCGCGCGGGCGTAGAGGTCGCCGCAGCCGGCGGCCGCGACCTCCTCGGGCACGCCGGCGCCGAGGTCGGGCGACAGCGCCTGCCACTGGACGGTGAGCATCCGGTGGCGCTGGAGGTCGCGGAACGCGCCGTAGTCGGACACGATCTCGAACCGGTAGCGCAGCGCCTCGAAGCCGCGGCCCGGGCCGGTGGCGGCGGTTGCGCCGCTCGCCCACGAGGTCGGCGAGCGCGCGCGCGCGCTCCTCGGAGCCCAGCGCGCGGACCGCCTCCAGCGTCTCCTCCTCGCCGGCCGCCGCGGCCTCGAACAGCAGCGCGGCCAGCAGCCGCTCCTCGTCGCCGTCGACGTGCAGCAGGCGGACCGACGGGCCGGTCGTCGGGCTCCTCGCGGCGGTCGAGCCCCAGGCGCGCGGCCCAGCGCTCGGTCGCCTCGCGGCGGCGCTCGAGGTAGGCGACCCACTCGCCGCCGCGGTCGGGCCGCTCGACGCGCGAGACGAAGCTCGGCATCGACCGCCTTGATCGCGTCGAGGATCATCTGGCCGTAGGCGCGCGCCTCCGGCAGCGGGTCGGCCATCAGGTGCAGGATCAGCTGCTCGTACGCCTGGCCGGTCGCGTAGATGCCCATGTGCGAGAGCGAGGCGGCGGGCAGCAGGCCGCGCAGCAGGTCGAGCGCCTTGGCGTTGACGGCGCGCCGGCGCGCCGCCTCCGGCTCGCCCTCGCTGCGCGGGAACGTCTCGTCCACCCACGCGCGCACGCGCGGGAGCGCCTCGGCGTAGGCGCCGAACAGCGCGTCCATCGCCGCCTCGTACTCGGGCCCGAGCGCCTCGTCGCGGTAGTAGCGGTAGCCGCCGCCGGGCATCGGCGCGTCGTAGGCGATGTAGCGCGTCGACTGCTCGAGGTAGGCCGCCAGCCGCGGGCGCTGGAGCGTCTTGGTGAGGATGTTCGAGACCCACTCGCAGGCCACGTGCGCGCCGCCGAGCTGGGCCACCGAGTCGTCCCCGTAGCCGACGAAGATCCGCTCGTAGAGCTCGGCCGCCCGCTGTGCCCTCGCCGGCCGTCCCAGCCGCGCCCCGCGGCCTCGGGCAGCGAGTCCGCGAACTCGTCGAGGAACAGCCGCCGCAGCGTGCCCGGATAGCGCGAGTAGCGCGCGAACAGCGCGCCCTTGACCGTCTCCGGCAGGTTCACGAGCGCGAACACCGGACCGTCGAGGCCGTCACGTGCGGAGCGAGCCGGGCCCGCTCGGCGGCGGTCAGATCGTCGGACGGGTAGCGCACGGGCCGGCCACCCTAGCGCGGCCGTCGGAGGGACCGGGTGTGCACCCCCGGCCCGCCTCGAGTCGGCGCTGCGCTAGACGCCCGCGGCGGTGCGGTCGGCGTGCCGACGCGGAACTCCTCGAGCAGCTTGCGGGACCATCATCAGGCCGGCGATGCCGACGATGACGTAGATCACGTCGGCGACCGTCCCGGCGCCGAAGATCTCCGCCACGAGGTTGAACTCGAAGAGGCCCACGATGCCCCAGTTGAGGGCTCCGACCACGACGAGCGCGAGCCACACGGGCTCGAGGCGCTTGATGATCTCCATCGCTTCCTCCTTGCGGTGCGACGGATTGTGTGAGACGTCACAAAGTACGCTCGCGGGGCTCGTCGGTTACACCGCAGTCTGCACGTTCGCGTGCACGCGACCCGTGCGTCCACGCGCTGGGCGGCGACGAGCCGCCGGTCGACCTCGATCTCCGCGGCGTCGACGCCCGAGCGACACGCCGAGGCTCGCGCCCGAGCTCGACGCCCTCCGAGTCGTCGTCGCACGTCGTAGACCGCGCGCTCGACGATCCCGCTGCGCACCGCGCGGGCGACCAGCGCGCTGCAGGCCGCGGCCGCGCGCGACCAGCGCCGTGCCGCCGCGGCGCGGTTCGCCGGGTCGCGCAGGTCGAGCCGCGCGACGGTCTCCACCACCTGGCCGCCCGCGTGCCCCGCTGCACCGTGCGGAAGGCGATCTCGCGCGGCCCGGCGGCGTCGCGTCGTGAGCTCCACGATCGAGTCGCCGGTCGAGGGGCCCTCGATCCTGGCGTCCACGCCCGGCAGCGTGATGCCGCCGGCGACCGCGTCGGCCCGCGTGCGCACGTAGTAGCGTCGTCCGGCCGCGGCCGACCCGCGCGCCCGCCGCGCGAGCGGGCCGTCGCCTCGAACCCGGCCAGCGTCACCGGACCCAGCCCCGCCTCCGCCTCGCCGCCGACCACCGAGCCGACGTCGCCGAAGCGCCACGTCGGCGGAACTGGTCCTCGCGCTCCTGGTCGTCGAGGAAGCGCCGCGCCGACGCCGCGTCCGGGAACTCCCACGCCCGCCCCGACATGAGCGTGTAGTCGAGCTTGCCGCTCGACCCCGACGCTCGACCCCGAGCGGGCTGGCCTCGACGCCGATGCCGACCTTGCCGCCCAGCCGGCGCTCGTCGGTGTGCGTGACGATCACCGTGCCGTCCGAGCGCGCGCGACGCCGTCCACTCGTCGTCCGCGCCGAAGCGGATCGAGGCGACCGTGAAGGTGAGCCCCTCGCCGCGCGTGCTGCTCGGCGACCGTGCAGGGCGCGAGCCCCGCCGCCTCGGCGTCGGACGCCCGGCACACGTCGCCGGCCGACGATGCAGATGCCGGTCCGCACCCCGTCCGCCACCGCCTCGCCGATCGTCTCCAGCCCGACGACGGCCCCGGTCGCCGGCCAGCGCGGCAGCGCCACGAGCCCGAGCAGCGCGGTGTACTCGGCGGACGACGACACACCACCCGTAGGCGGCGCCGCGCGAAGTTCGCCCCCTACGACCAGGAGGTCGATGACGCCGCGCCCGCGTCGCGGGCGATGTCGAACACCGGCTCGGGATAGACCCCGAGGAAGATCGTCGCCAGCGCGCACACCACGGCGACGAACACGAGCTCCGGCTGCCGGTGCCGCGGCGGCGCGGCGGCGAGCTCGGCGTCGGCCTCCTGCGAGCCGCCGGCGATCGCCGGCCGCCCGCCCGGCACGCGCCCGGGCCGCAGCGCCACGGCCTCCGACGGCGAGCGCATCCAGACCGCGGCCACCACGCGCAGGTAGTACGCCAGCGAGATCGCCGAGCCGATCACGATCGCCACGCCGACCCAGCCGTAGTCGTTGTCCGGACCGTCGCCTCGATCAGGTACACCTTGCCGAAGAAGCCGGCCGTCGCCGGGAAGCCGGCCAGCGCCAGCATCGCGATCGTCATCGGCCACGCCAGCAGCGGCCGGTCGGCGCCCAGCCCGTACAGCGCCGAGATGTCGTCGCCGAGCCCGGTCTCGCGCTCGCGCGCCACGATCACCGCGAACGCGCGCCAGGTTCATGACCGTGTAGGCGATCAGGTAGAAGACCGTCGCCTGCACGCCGAGCCTGTCGAGACCACGACGCCGGCCAGCATGTAGCCGGCCTGCGCGATCGACGAGTAGGCCAGCATCCGCTTCAGCGACGACTGCCCGATCGCGCCCACGTTGCCGACCACGATCGTGATCAGCGCCAGCACGGCCAGCGCCGGGCCCCACGTCGTGCGCCGACGTCGATCAGCGCCACGTCGAACAGCCGCAGCATCACGCCGAAGGCCGCCGCCTTGGTGGCCACCGCCATGAACGCGGTGATCGCGCGTCGGCGCGCCCTCGTAGACGTCCGGCGTCCACTGGTGGAACGGGCGCCACCGACGCCTTGAAGGCCAGGCCCGCCACCACCAGCGCGATGCCGGTGTAGAGCAGCACGTCGCGCAGGTCGCGCGCCTCGGCGATGCCGGCGTAGTCGGTCGAGCCCGTCGCGCCGTAGAGCAACGCGAGGCCGTACAGCAGCGTCGCCGAGCCGACCGAGCCGATGATCAGGTACTTCAGGCCCGACTCGAGCGAGTGCTCGCGCCGCATGTGCGTCGCGCACAGCACGTAGAGCGGGATCGACAGCAGCTCGAAGCCGAGGAACAGCGCGACCAGGTTCTGCGCCGCGACCAGCACGACCATGCCGAGGACCGAGCTGAGCAGCAGCGCGTAGTACTCGCCCTCGCCGGCCTCCACCACCGCGCGCGAGCGCCACGACAGCAGCACCGCGGCGATGCCGCCGCCGCAGAAGACCATCGTCAGCGACAGCGTGAGGTCGTCGATCGCCAGCGCGCGCTCGACGATCTCCGTGTTGACGCCCCACTGCCAGACGCCGAGCCCGGCGGTGACCGCCAGCGCCACGCAGCGCCAGCGCCGGCACCACGTGGCGGCGCACGAAGCCGGAGCGCAGCAGCCCGACCATCAGCACGATGCACGCGCCGCCGGCGAGCGCGACGCAGCGGCGACAGCGCCTCCCAGTCGATGACGGGCGCCTTGGGCGTCACCGCGCCGCCTCCGGTCACGGCCTGCGAGGAGGCCTGCACGGCCGCCTCACCGGCATCGATCGCGCGCTGCGGGAACAGCGCGAAGGCGATGATGACCAGCACCAGCGGCACGATCACCAGCCCGTCGCGCAACGACATCTCGAACGACGTCACGGCCGGGCCCTGGCGGTTGTGCATCGCGCGGATGTACATCCGCAGCGCGTAGACCGAGGCCAGCACCACGCCGGTCGAGGCGACGATCGCCACCGCCATCTTCGAGTCGAACACCCCGAGCAGGATCAGGAACTCGCCGACGAAGTTGGCCGAGCCGGGCATCGCCAGCGTGGCCAGCGTGACGATCAGGAACAGCGCGGCCAGCACCGGCGCCCGGAAGGCGATCCCGCCCATGTCGCGCAGGTCCTCCGAGCCGCCCGCGCGCGCCGCCAGCAGGACGATGATGAGGAACAGCGGCGCCACGACGAGCCCGTGGTTGACCGCCTGCAGCAGCGCGCCCTGCGCGCCGCGCGACGCCGTGGTCGAGGGCGAAGATGCCGAGCGTGATGAACCCGAGCTGGGCGATCGACGAGTAGCCGAGGATCAGCCGCAGGTTGGTCTCGCGTGAAGGCCAGGATCGACCCGTAGACGATCGAGCACAGCGACGAGGATCAGCAGGATCATCTGCCAGTCCGCGACGGCGTCCGGGAACAGCGGCAGCGCGATCCGCAGGAAGCCGTAGGCGGCCACCTTCGAGACCACGCCGGAGAACACGGCGAGCGCCGGCAGCGGCATGTTGCGGTAGGCGTCCGGCATCCAGCCGTGGAACGGGAAGGCCGGCATCTTGATCAGGAACGCGAGCGCGAACGCCGCGAACAGCAGCTTCTGCGTGCCCTCGCCGAGCAGGTTCTCGCGCAGGAACGCGAGCGAGAAGTCCGGCGTCGGGCCCGTCGAGGCCAGCACCGCGGTGGCCACCGCCGCGGCCAGCATCAGCAGCGAGCCGACCAGCGTGTAGATGACCATCTTGATCGCCGCCTGCACGCGCTCCGGCCCGCCCCACTGGCCGAGCAGGAAGTAGAACGGCACCAGCATCAGGTCGAAGAACAGGACGAACAGCGCGAGGTCCTGCGCCAGGAACGCGCCCAGCACGGCGGTCTCGGCGATCCCGAAGTGGACGGCGAACAGCTTCGGCCGCACCGGCGGGCGCAGCGCCAGCCACAGCGCCGACGCCGCGAACAGCAGCGTCGTCAGCGCCGACCAGCCACAGGTTCAGCCCGTCGACGCCGAGCGTGTAGCGGATGCCCAGCTCGTCGATCCACGCGTCGTCGGTCACGTACTGCAGCCCGCTCGCCGCCGTGTCGAAGTCGACGAGCATGATCACCGCGTAGCCGAGCGGCACGAGCGCGCCGACGAGCGCGAACAGCGGCGCCACCGCCCGCGGCGCCAGCCCGCCGAGCACCGCCATCAGCAGCGGCCAGAAGATGAGGATCGAGAGGTGGATGGTCATGCCGAGATCAGGAAGTAGGCGCCGAGCCCGGTTACGCCCATCAGCAGCAGGGCGGCGTAGTAGCGCAGGTAGCCGGTCTGGATCCCGCGCACGGCGGCGGAGGCGAGGCCGCACGACGCCGGTCGACGCCGCCGACCAGCGCGCCCTGGACGAACACGCGCTCGAACGTGGTGCTGGCGAAGCGCCCGAACCAGGCCATCGGGCGCACGACCAGGAAGTCGATCGCCTCGTCGAAGTACCACTTGTTGACGAAGAACGTGTGCAGCGGGGCGAGCCGCGCCTGGATCGCCTTCGGCCGCTCGGGCGAGCGGACCCACAGCGTGTAGGCGACGAAGATGCCGGCCGCGCCGATCAGCGCGCCGACCACCATCCCGATGATCACGGACGAGCTCGACGGCTCGAGCTCCTCGTAGAGCGCCGAGTCGTGGAACGTCGGCTCGAGGAAGTGGTGCAGCCCCTCGTTCACGTGCGGGATCTGGACGAGGCCGCCGATCGTCGCCAGCACGGCCAGCGCGCCCATCGCGAGCTTCATCGGGAACTCGCGCTCGGCGATGTGGTGCTCCGGGCCGGGGAAGCCGACGTCGGTGTCCTCGATCTCGCCGGTCATCGGGTTGGTCGGGTGCTCGGCGTGGAACAGGTGCCCGTGCTCGAGCTCCTTCGCCTCCTCGCACGGGTCGCCGTGGAAGGCGCGGAAGATCATCCGGAACGTGTAGATCGCCGTCAGGAACGCGCCGAGGTAGCCGAGCACGCCGAGCACGGCGTGCCAGCCCCCGCGCTCGAACAGCAGCGAGATGATCTCGTCCTTGGAGAAGAAGCCCGAGAACGGCGGGATGCCGGACAGCGCCAGGCCGCCGACGATCATGCAGCCGTAGGTGAACGGCATCGCGCGGCGGAAGCCCGACATGCGGTCGAGGTTCTGGATGCCCGCCATCGCCGCGATCACCGAGCCGGCCGCCATGAACAGCAGCGCCTTGAAGAAGGCGTGCGTCATCAGGTGGAACATCCCGGCCGCGTAGGCGGCCGAGCTCGCGGCCATGATCATGTAGCCGATCTGCGACATCGTCGAGTAGGCGATGACGCGCTTGAGGTCGGTCACCACGAGGCCGATCGTGGCCGCGATCAGCAGCGTGAGGCAGCCGATGACCGCGCCGACGTCGGCCGCGATCGGCGCCTGCTCGAACAGCGGGTGCATGCGCGCGATCAGGTACACGCCGGCGGTCACCATCGTGGCCGCGTGGATCAGGGCGGAGACCGGCGTCGGGCCCTCCATGGCGTCCGGGAGCCAGGTGTGGAGCGGCACCTGGGCCGACTTGGCGAACGCGCCGACCAGCAGCAGGATGCAGCCGGCGACGAGGTCGGCGTCGTTCTCGGCGAACGCCTGCCGACCTCCTCGAACGTCAGCAGGAAGTCGAGCGTGCCGGTGCCCGTGAAGATGAAGTACGTCCCGAGCACGAGGCCGACGTCGCCCAGCACGTTGATGACGAACGCCTTGATGCCGGCCGCCGTCGCCGTCGTGCGCCGGTACCAGAACGAGATCAGGAAGTACGAGGCGGCGCCGACGAACGCCCAGCCGATGATCAGCAGCAGGAAGTTGGCCGCCTCGACCAGCAGCAGCATGCTGAACACGAAGAAGTTCAGGTAGGCGAAGAAGCGCGCGTAGCCGCGGTCGCCGCCCATGTAGGCCACCGAGTAGAGGTGGATGAGCGCCGAGACGCCGGAGACGATCAGCATCATCAGGACGCTCAGCGGGTCGAGCAGGATCGAGACCTGGGCGTCGACCCCGCTGGTGACCGCGTAGTCCCAGCCGACGGCCACGACCTGCGCTGCTCCTCGCCGAGCGACTCAGCTCGCAGTAGGCGCCGACGGCGGCCAGGAACGAGAGGAAGATGGCCAGCGTGCCGATGACGCCGTACAGGCGGCCCAGCCCCAGCTTGGAGGTCAGCGCGATGAGCACCGCGCCCGCCAGCGGGAAGGCGAGCACCAGCCAGCCGTAGGTCTCGAGGCTCATCCCTGGAGCTCTCTCAGCTCGTCCACGTCGATCGGCAGCCGGCGCCGGAACAGCGCGACGATCAGGCCGAGCCCGACCGCCACCTCGCACGCCGCCACGACCATCACGATCAGGGCGAACATCTGCCCGTCCATGTTCCCGTGCATGCGCGAGAAGCCGACCAGCGCGAGGTTGGCCGCGTTGAGCATCAGCTCGATGCAGAGCAGGATCACGAGCGGATTGCGCCGCACGATCACGCCGCCGGCTCCGATCGCGAAGATCAGCGCGGAGACGACCAGGTACCAGGTGAGCGGCACAGCGCCTATCTCCGCGGCGAGCCCGCCGCCTCGATCATCGATCCCGGCGTCGCCTCCGGCAGGCGTGCTCGCCGCGCATGACGTCGGCCACCGAGATCTCGCCGGCCTCGGGCAGCCCGGTGCGGCGGCGGGCCAGGATCACGGCGCCGACCGCCGCGATCAGCAGCAGCAGCGAGGCGAGCTCGAACGCGACCAGGAAGCGCGTCAGGAACAGCTCGCCGACCTCGGCGGGCGTGCCGAAGCCGGCCTCGTACGGCGCGCCGTCGCTGTCCAGCGCGGACAGCGACGTGCCGACCAGCGCGATCGTGCAGCTCGACGAACAGCGCCAGCGCGAAGAGGATCGACGCGAAGCGCAGCGTGGCGCCCGGTCGAGGCGGTCAGCGGCTCGTCCGAGCCGCCCACGTAGGCGACCACGAAGACGTACAGCACCATCACCGCGCCGGCGTAGACGACGACCTGCGCGGCGGCCACGAACTCGGCCCGCAGCAGCAGGAACAGCGCGGCCAGCGCCAGCAGGTGGCAGACCAGCGCGAGCACGGCGTAGAAGGGGTTGCGCAGCGAGACCGTGCCCACCGCGCCGGCCACGGCGCCGATCGCCGCGATGAAGAACAGGACCTCCGCCATGAACAGCGCGTGATGCTACGAGGTTCCTGCCGTCTTACGACGGCAGGCCCCACTTCGGCATCGCGGAGAGCCCTCCCCTGGCGATCGCCAGCTCGGTGTCGCGCGAGCGGCGGCTCGTGGCGTACGGCGGCATCTTCCAGGGGTGGCGGGCGATCGTGCCGTAGTGCTCGCGCACGTAGGCCACCAGATCGCCGCGGTGCTCGCCGCACGCGTAGCGCGTCGGGCCGAGCGGGCCGCGGCCGTGCCAGACCAGCCAGCGCCCCGGCCTCGAGGTACTCGCCGAACACGAGCTCGCGCAGGCCGCGCTCCAGGCTGCGCTGGGTCTCGGCGGGCGGCGGCGTGTCACAGAACTGGCAGCGGAAGCGCACGCGGACGGGCATCGAAACCGATGGTAGGCGTAGAGTGGCCCGCGAGGAGAGATGTGAGGCGCGACCCGCCTGGTCCGTTCCCGCTGCCGGTGCGCGGCGAGGGTGGCGCGCGGCCCCGCCGCCGGGCCCCCGGGCGCTACTGCTACCTGTTCGACGTCGACGAGGAGCTCGCCGCCGGCCTCGACCTGCGGATGCAGCTCGTCGCGCGGCCGATCGTCACCGCCCGCGTCGAGCAGATCTCCGCCGGCGAGTTCGACCTCATCCCGCTGCTGGCGCAGCTGCGCGGCGGGCTCGGACTGCTGCTGATCGAGGGCGTGGTGGCGCTCGACGTGCAGGTCGGCGACCGCACGGCGTCGGAGCTGGTCGGCGCGGGCGACCTGCTCGCGCCGTGGACGAGCGCCGGCGACGTCGTGCTGCTGACCTCGGAGATCTTCTCGCGCGCGCTCGTGCGCACGCGCGTGGCGGTCCTCGACGAGTCGTTCGCCGAGCGGATCCGGCCGTGGCCGCAGGTCCTGCACGCGCTGCTGCGGCGCGCCGTGCGTCGCACGATGGAGCTCAACGTGCACCGCGCGGCGACCTGCCATCCGCGCGCGGACGCCCGCATCGCGCTGCTGCTGTGGCACCTGGCCGAGCGCTGGGGGATCGTGGTCGCCGACGGCATCCTCGTCCCGCTGCCGCTCACCCACCGCCTGATCGGGCAGCTCGTCGGCGCCGAGCGGCCGTCGGTCTCGCACGCGCTCGCGCGCCTGTCGAGCGCCGGCCTCGTCACGCGCGACCCCAACGGCCTCGTGCTGCACGGGACCGCGGCCCACCACATCTCCTGCCTCGTCGACCGCGACGAACGCTCGGCCGAGCTATGAGCGAGGACCTCACCGTCCACGTCATCTGGATGACGAGCGGCCTCGGGTGCGACGGCGACACGGTGGCGATGACCGCCGCCACGCACCCGTCGCTCGAGGACCTCCTGCACCGCACGCTGCCCGGGACGCCGGGCGTGGCGCTCTACAACCCGTTCCTGGCGGTCGAGTCCGGCGAGGACTTCATGCAGGCCTGGTACGACGCCGAGGCCGGCAAGCTCGACCCGTTCATCCTCGTGCTCGAGGGCGCCGTGCCCGAACGAGGAGATCAACGGCGACGGGCACTGGGCGGCGCTCGGCGTCGACCGCGCCACCGGGCAGCCGATCACCACCAACGAGTGGATCGACCGCCTGGCGCCGCAGGCGGCGATCGTGCTGGCGCTGGGCACCTGCGCGACCTACGGCGGGATCCCCGCGATGAAGAACAACCCGACCGGCGCGATGGGCCTGCGCGACCACCTCGGCCACAGCTGGCGCTCGCGGCTCGGCGCACCCGATCGTGAACCTCCCGGGCTGCCCGGCGCAGCCGGACAACATCACCGAGACGCTGCTCTACCTCGTGCTCCAGCTCGCGGCACGACGGCGCCGATCGACCTCGACGACCAGGGCCGCCCGGCGTGGCTGTTCGCGCGCACGGCCCACGAGGTCTGCAACCGCGCCGGCTTCGCCGAGACCAACGACTACGGCGACGAGCTGGGCGGCGACTCCCGCTGCCTGGTCAAGTTCGGCTGCAAGGGCCCGGTGGTCAAGTGCAACGTGCCCGCCCGCGGCTGGATCAACGGGATCGGCGGCTGCCCGAACGTCGGCGGCATCTGCATGGCGTGCACGATGCCGGGCTTCCCCGACAAGTACATGCCGCTGTTCGACACGGGCCCGAAGGGCAAGGCGATCGCCGCCGCGTCGCGCTTCGCCTACGGCCCGCTGCTCAAGCAGCTGCGCAAGCAGAGCATGAAGCGCCGCTACGACATCGAGCCCGATTGGCGGCGCCCGGGCGAGACGCTCGTGAGCGGCTACGAGCCGCGCTGGTAACCGGCCCGTAATCCGGATTACCTGTCGGTTGCCCCCGGGCGCCGGGCGCGCAATTGTGCCGCGCTATGTGCCTGGCAATCCCAGGCAGGATCGTGGAGATCGTCGACGAGGCCAACCGCCTCGCGAAGGTCGACGTCGCCGGCGTGCAGCGGACGATCAACGTCGGCCTGCTCGACGACGCAGTGCCGTCGGCGACTGGGTGCTGATCCACGTCGGCTTCGCGCTCCAGAAGGTCGACGAGGAGGAGGCCGAGGCCACGATCAAGCTGCTCGAGGGCATGGGCGCCGACTACGAGCAGGAGCTCGCCGAGCTCAGAGCGAGCGTGATCGAGTGAGCGACTGCGACCACGAGGTCTGCCTCACCTGCGGCGACGTCGCGGTCGAGATGCGGGTCGTGCGCCTCGACGGCGACCTCGCCGTCTGCGAGGCGGCCGACGGCGACGTGCGGGCCGTCGAGGTCGGCGCTCCTCGAGGCGGTCGAGCGAAGGCGACAAGCTGCTCGTCCACGCCGACGTCGCGCTGGTGCGCGTATGAGGTTCGTCGACGAGTTCCGCGACGCCGAGCTCGGCCGCGTGCTGGCCGGCGAGATCCTCGCCACCGTCGAGCCGGGCCGCCACTACAAGGTGATGGAGGTGTGCGGCGGGCACACGCACTCGATCTACAAGTACGGGATCGACGACCTGCTGCCGGGCAACGTCGAGCTCGTGCACGGGCCCGGCTGCCCGGTCTGCGTGATCCCGATGGGCCGCGTCGACGACGGCATCGCGATCGCCCACCAGCCCGGCGTGATCTTCACCTGCTTCGGCGACATGATGCGCGTCCCGGGCTCGAACGGGACGCTGCTCGAGGCCAAGGCGGCGGGCGCCGACGTGCGGATGGTCTACTCGCCGCTCGACGCGCTGCGGATCGCCAAGCAGAACCCCGACCGCGAGGTCGTGTTCTTCGCGATCGGCTTCGAGACGACTGCGCCCTCGACCGCGCTCACGCTCAAGCGCGCCAAGGCCGAGGGCGTGGTCGAACTTCAGCTGCGTCTGCAACCACGTGACGATCGTGCCGCCGCTGCGGGCGCTGCTCGACTCGCCCGACATGCGGCTCGACGGCTTCATCGGCCCGGGGCACGTGTGCACGGTGGTCGGCGCGCGGCCGCTCAGCTTCATCCCGGCCGACTACGGGCGCCCGGTGGTGATCTCCGGCTTCGAGCCGCTGGACATCCTGCAGTCGATCCAGATGATCCTGCGCCAGCTGGCCGACGGCCGCTGCGAGGTCGAGAACCAGTACAAGCGCGTCGTCCCGCACGAGGGCAACCTGAAGGCGCTCGAGGTGATGGCCGAGGTGTTCGAGCTGCGGCCGCACTTCGAGTGGCGCGGGCTGGGGTTCATCTCGCAGAGCGCGCTGCGGCTGTCGGACGCCTACGCGGACCTCGACGCCGAGCGGCGCTTCTCCGTGCCCGGCGTGCGCGTCGCCGACCCGAAGGCGTGCCAGTGCGGCGAGGTGCTCAAGGGCGTCATCAAGCCGTGGGAGTGCAAGGTGTTCGGCACCGCGTGCACGCCCGAGCACGCGATCGGCACCTGCATGGTCTCGCCGGAGGGCGCCTGCGCCGCCTACTACAACTACGGGAGATTCGCGCGTGAGCGTGTCGTCTCGTGAGGAGCGGATCCTCGGCATCATCGAGACCGCTCGCGCGAAGCGGCCGCGGTTCAAGGACGAGCGGATCACGATGGCCCACGGCGCCGGCGGGAAGGCCACCCAGACGCTGATCGAGGGGCTGCTGGCGCCCGCCTTCGGGATCGAGGAGCTGGCCGACGCGGCGGCGGTCGGCGACGTCGCGCTGACCACCGACTCGTTCGTGGTCAAGCCGCTGCGCTTCCCGGGCGGCTCGATCGGCGAGCTGGCGGTCAACGGCACGGTCAACGACCTCGCGATGGCCGGGCGCGCGCCCGCTGGCGCTGAGCCTCGCGCTGATCCTCGAGGAGGGCCTCGACTCCGGCGTCCTGCGCGCCGAGGTCGAGGCGATCGCCGCGGCCGCGGAGGCCGCCGGCGTGCGGATCGCGACCGGCGACACGAAGGTCGTCGAGCGCGGGCACGCCGACGGGATGTACGTCTGCACGACGGGCGTCGGCGCGCGCGACCCGCGCGCCGAGCTGTCGCCGGGCGCGGTGCGGCCGGGCGACCGGATCCTCGTGTCCGGCCCGATCGGCGCGCACGGGACGGCGATCATGCTCGCGCGCGGCGAGCTCGGCCTCGACGCCGACATCGAGTCCGACACGCGCTGCCTGTGGCCGGCCGTCGACGCGATCCTCGGGCCGGACGTCCATTGCCTGCGCGATGCCACGCGCGGCGGCGTCGCCTCGGTGCTGAACGAGATCGCGCGCGCGTCCGGCGTGGCGATGGTCGTCGAGGAGGCGGCGGTGCCGGTCGACCCGCCCGTCGCCGGTGCCGCGGAGCTCCTCGGGATCGACCCGATGTACGTGGCCAACGAGGGCGTGTTCGTCGCCTTCGTGGCACCGGAGTCCGCGGCGCTGGCCGCGCTCCGCGCAGGTGGACGGCTGCGAGCGCGCGGCCGAGATCGGTGAGGTGAAGACGGAGCCGCCGGGGATGGTGCTGGTGAACACGGCGTTCGGCGGTCGGCGGGTGATGGACCAGCTCGTCGGTGACCCGCTGCCGCGGATCTGCTGAGAGGGGAGTGCACATGGCCGCAACCGAGTTCGTACCGAATCAGGCCAAGACGGAGGGGATCACCGCACATGTGATCTGGCTCACCACGGGCCTCAGCTGCGAGGGCGACAGCGTGGCGATGACGGGCGCCACGAACCCCAGCCTCGAGGACATCATCACCGGCGCGATCCCCGGCATGCCGCGCGTCGTGGTCCACAACACGGTGCTCGCGGTCGAGTCGGGCGAGGAGTTCATGCAGGCCTGGTACGACGCCGAGGCCGGCAAGCTCGACCCGTTCGTGCTCGTGCTCGAGGGATCGGTGCCGAACGAGAAGATCAACGGCGACGGCTACTGGACCGGGATGGGCGTGAACCCGGAGAACGGGCAGCCGATCACCACCAACGAGTGGATCGACCGCCTGGCGCCCAAGGCGGCGGCCGTGGTCGCGGTCGGCACCTGCGCCACCTACGGCGGCATCCCGGCGATGAAGAACAACCCGACCGGCGCGATGGGGCTGGCCGACTACCTCGGCTGGAACTGGAAGTCCAAGGCCGGCATCCCGATCGTCAACATCCCCGGCTGCCCGGCGCAGGGCGACAACATCACCGAGGTCGCTGATGTACCTCGTGTTCGCGCTCGCGGGCATGGCGCCGCTGCCCGAGCTCGACGAGCAGCTCCGGCCCGAAGTGGCTGTTCGGGCGGACGGTGCGCGAGGGCTGCAACCGCGCCGGCTTCACCGAGCAGGGCAACTTCGCCACCGAGTACGGCTCCGATCACCGCTGCCTGGTCAAGCTCGGCTGCAAGGGCCCGGTGGTCAAGTGCAACGTGCCCGTGCGCGGCTGGATCAACGGGATCGGCGGCTGCCCGAACGTCGGCGGCATCTGCATGGCCTGCACGATGCCGGGCTTCCCCGACAAGTACATGCCGTTCATGGAGCCGGACAAGTGGGGCAACGCCGGCGCGAACTTCCAGCGGTTCACCTACGGGCCCGTCTTCCGCTACATGCGCAAGCGCAACCTCGACGAAGAACTTCGACAAGGAGCCCGAGTGGCGTCACAACAAGCCGGAGCTGACCACCGGCTACGCAGAAGCGGTGGTGAGGAGCGGACATGGCAACAGCAGAGACTCCGGTCGAGAAGAAGGTCGCCGTCAAGGAGATGTCCTGGGATCCGGTGACCCGGATCGTCGGCAGCCTGGGCATCCACACCGAGATCGACTTCGCCAACCAGCAGGTGCTCAAGTGCTACAGCACCTCGATGATCTTCCGCGGCTTCGACATCTTCATGAAGGGGATCGATCCGCGCGACGCGCACTTCATCACCAGCCGCATCTGCGGCATCTGCGGTGACAACCACTGCACGTGCTCGTGCCTGAACCAGAACATGGCCTACGGGGTCAAGCCGCCGCCGCTCGGCGACTACGCGTTCAACCTCGCCGAGTCGGCCGACTTCATGTTCGACCACGCGATCTTCAACGACTGCATGGCGAACGTGGACTACTCCGAGCAGGTGGTCAAGGACACCAACCCGGGGCTGCTCAAGAAGGCCGAGGAGACGTCCGCCCCGCACTCGGACATCCACGGCTACAAGACGATCGCCGACATCATGCGGGCGCTCAACGCGTTCACCGGCAGCTTCTACCTGGAGACGCTCCAGGTGGCCCGCTACACGCGCGAGATGTACTGCCTGTTCGGCGGCCGCCACACGCACCCGTCGACGATCATGCCGGGCGGCTGCAGCGCCGACATCACGCACCAGACGCTGACCGACTACTACGTGCGCCTGATGCGCTACATGGACTACTGCAAGCGCACGGTCCCGATGCACGACGACCTCTACGACTTCTTCTACGAGGCGATGCCGGGCTACGAGATGGTCGGCTACCGCGACACCGACCTCATCTGCTGGGGCGCGTTCGACGACCCGCAGTACGTCGACTACAACTACCGCAACATGACCGAGTGGGGCCGGCGGCGGTTCGTCACGCCCGGGCCTCGTGTTCAAGGGCGAGCTGATCACCACCGACCTCGTCGAGATCAACCTCGCGATCCGGATCCTGCTCGGCTCCTCGTACTTCGACGACTGGACCAACGAGGAGACGTTCGTCACGCCACGACCCGCTCGGCAACCCGGTCGACAAGCGGCACCCGTGGAACAAGGTGACGCTGCCCAAGCCGCAGGCGCGCGACTGGGCCGACAAGTACTCGTGGGTCGCCTCGCCGCGGATGTACGACAAGCGCAACGACATCTTCGTCGCCAACGACACCGGCGGCGGGCCGTTCGCGCGCCAGTGGGTCACGGCCAAGGCCGGCCTCGCTCGACATCGGCTACCTGAAGGCGACCGGCGAGAGCCTGCAGATGGTGCTCCCGAAGACGGGGTTCATGCCCGAGATGGAGCTCGAGTGGAAGATCCCGAAGTGGTCGAACGCGATCGAGCGCCAGCGCGCGCGCAGCTACCACCAGGCGTACTCCGCGCTCGTCGGGCTCTACAACCTCGAGCAGGCGCTCAAGGAGGTCCGGGCCGGCCGCACGAAGTCGTGGAACGACTTCAAGGTGCCGGAGTCGGCCGATCAGCGTGGGCTTCCACGAGGCGGCGCGCGGCGTGCTCTCGCACCACATGGTCATCCGCGACGGCAAGATCGCCAACTACCAGCCGTACCCGCCGACGCCGTGGAACGGCAACCCGCGCGACGTCCACGGGACGCCGGGCCCGTACGAGGACTCGGTGCAGAACACGCCGATCTTCGAGGAGAACGGCCCCGAGAACTTCAAGGGGGTCGACATCATGCGGGCGGTCCACAGCTTCGACCCGTGCCTGCCCTGCGGCGTGCACATGTACGGGAAGGGCAAGGTCCGCAAGGTCGTCCACACGCCGACGGGGATGTGCTGACCTCCGACCAACTGATCGAGCGGGTCCAGGAGCTCACCGCGCAGCTCGAGGAGGTGCAGGACTTCCAGGCGCGCGCGGTCGCCGACGAGCTCGTCGCCTCGATCATCCAGCTCTACGGCGAGGGCCTGGAGCGGATCTTCGCGGCGCTCGACGACGACGTGCGCGATCGGCTGGCCGACGACGGCGTGGTGGCGAGCCTGCATGCTCATCCACGGCCTGTACCCGATCGACCTCGAGACGCGCGTGCGTCGAGGCGCTCGACAGCGTGCGGCCGTACATGGAGTCGCACGGCGGCGACGTCGAGCTGCTCGGCGTCGAGGACGGCGTCGCGCGCATGCGGCTGGTCGGCCACTGCGAGGGCTGCCCGGCGTCGGAGGCGACGCTCGAGCTGGCGATCAAGAAGGCGCTCGAGGAGACGGCGCCCGACCTCGAGGGCCTCGAGGTCGAGGGCGTGAGCGAGCCCCATCGGCGCTTCGAGCTGCCGGTGATCCAGTCCAACGGCGCGCCGCCGCGCCTGGACCGATCTCGACGCGGCGACCCGCCTGCGGCCGGGCACGACGGCGCCGATGGCCGTCGCGCGGCACGGACGTGCTGGTCGCCAACGTCGGCGGCACGCTGCTCGCCTACCGCAACGCGTGCGGCTGGTGCCGGACGCGGCTCGACGACGCGCCGATGACCGCCGGGCGGCATGCTCACCTGCCCGTCGTGCGAGCGGCGCTTCGAGCTGCGCCGCGCGGGCCGCTCGCCCGACGACGACGCGCTCCAGATCGCGCCGGTGCCGCTGCTGCGCGGCGAAGGCCGCGTCCGGCGTGGCGGTCGGCGTGATGGACCCGGCGCTGGTCGCCGGGCTGCGGCGCTTCGTGCGCGAGCCGCCGGCTGCCGCGCCGGCGCCGGCCGGCGGCCCGCGCTGCGAGCTGTGCCCGCTGTCGCTGGCCGAGGACCACAAGCACCTGCTCGACCTCGAGGAGCGGCGGATCGTCTGCGTCTGCCCGACCTGCTGGTCGATGCGCTCCGGCGAGGCGCGCTACCGGCCGACCGGCTCGCGCACGCTGTGGCTCGAGCCGTTCGAGCTCTCGCGACGAGCTGTGGGCGGCGTTCCAGATCCCGATCGGCCTCGCGTTCTTCCTGCGCTCGACGTCCACGGGGGCGATCGTCGGGCTCTACCCGAGCCCGGCCGGGGCCACCGAGTGCGAGCTCGACCTCGAGGCCTGGGACCGGCTGGTCGCCGCCAACCCCGTGCTCGAGGACCTCGACCCCGACGCCGAGGCGCTGATCGTCAACCGGCTGGCCGACCCGCACGTCCACGCGATCGCGCCGCTCGACGACTGCTACCGGCTCGTCGGGATCATCAAGGCGACCTGGGAGGGCATCAGCGGCGGCGCGGCGATGGAGGCGGCCGTCGCAGCGCTACTTCGACGACCTGCGCGCGCGCGGCGCTGGTGCGATGAGCGAGCTGGCCGCGCCGCCCGCGCTCGAGTTCACGGTCGCCGGCGCCGAGCCGATCGAGCACGCGGCGACGCCCGGGCGTGCGCTTCCACCTGCACTCGCCGAGGAGCCGGAGGGCCGCGAGGTCTACGCGGTCGCGCTCTCGACCCAGATCCAGATCGACCCGGCGCGGCGCGTCCACGACGGACGCCGAGCGCGAGCGGCTGGTCGAGCTGTTCGGGCCGCCCGAGCGCTGGGGCGCGACGACGCACTCGTTCCAGTGGGCGCGCGTCGAGTCGCTCGTGCCGTCGTTCACCGGCTCGACCCCGTTCGCGGTCGAGGTGCCGTGCACGTACGACCTCGAGGTCGCCTCGGCCAAGTACTTCGACGCGCTCGACGGACGGCGACGTGCCGCTCAGCTTCCACTTCAACGGCACCGTGCTCTACCGCGGCGCCGACGACCGGCTGCAGGTCGTGCTCGTGCCGTGGAGCTGCTCGGCGCGCTGGCGGATGCCGGTCGACGTGTGGCGGCGCACGATCGCCGCCCACTATCCCGGGCGGCGGCTGGATCCGGCTGCAGCGCGAGACGCTCGAGGCGCTCGCGCGGCGCAAGGCCGAGCGCGGGCTGCACACGTTCGACGACACGGTGCGGGAGCTGCTGTGAGCGTCGAGCGCCTGCTCTCCACGCTGCTCTACGAGGGCTACGCGCTCTACCCGTACACGCCGGACGCGACCAAGAACGCCACGCCGACGCCGTTCGGGATCGTCTACCCGCCGGTCTACGCGGCCGGCTCGCCGCACACGTTCGACCGCGCGCGGATGCAGCTCGTGCTCGAGCCCGGCGAGACGGTGACCGGCACGCTCGCCTTCCTGGAGGAGAGCGGCGAGCGGCGGGTCGAGCTCGAAGCCGACGCGACGGTCGAGTTCGCCTTCGAGAACGTGCAGGGCCGCGTCCGGCTCGCCACGACGCCGCTCGAGGGCGGGCTGGTGCGCGTGGCGATGTGCGTCCACAACACGACCGAGGTCCCCGAGGGGCTGGACCGCGCGGGGCGCTGCGCTCGTCGCTGCGCTCCACGCACCTGGTCGCGCACGCGCCCGGCGGGCGCTTCGCCTCGCCGATCGCGCCCGGCCCCGACCGCCGCCGCGGCGGTGGCGCAGTGCGACCACATCAACATCTTCCCGGTCCTGGCGACGCGACAACGACGACACGGTGCTCGGCGCCACGATCGTCCTGCCCGACCATCCGCAGATCGCGCCCGAGAGCCACGGCGACCTGTTCGACGCGACGGAGATCGAGGAGGCGCTGCTGCTGCACGTGCTCGCGCTCAGCGACGCCGAGCGCGAGTCGATCGCCGAGCAGGACCCGAAGGTGCGCGAGATGCTGGCGCGGGCCGAGGCCGAGGGGCCCGAGGCGCTGAAGCGCCTGCACGGGCGCGTGACGGTCACCGACCTGCCGCCCGCGCACCGGCCGGGCCCGGCCGACGTCGCCGGCGAGCCGGCGATCGAGGTCGGCGGCGTGCGCTTCGCGCGCGGCGCCAAGGTGCGGCTGCGCCCCGGCCGCCGGCGCCGCGCCGCAGGACGGCGTGTGGGCCGGCCGCATGGCCACGATCGAGCGGATCTACCGCGACTACGAGGACGGCGTCCACCTGGCGGTCACCGTCGACGACGATCCCGGCCAGGAGCTGATGCGCGACATCGGCCGCTACCTGTACTTCAAGCCCGCCGAGGTGGAGGTGGTCGCATGACCCCGGAGCTCGAGAAGCAGATCCTCGTCGCCGGCGTCGGCAACGCCTGGCTGCAGGACGACGCGTTCGGCGCCGAGGTCGCGCGCCGGCTGGCCGAGCGCGACCTGCCGAGCGGCGTCAGCGTCATGGACGTCGGCACCAGCGGGCTCGACCTCGCCTACGAGGTCATGCGCGGCTACAGCGCGCTGGTGATCGTCGACGTCAGCAAGCAGGGCGGCGAGCCCGGCACGCTGTACGTGATCGACGTCGAGCCCGACGACGTGCCGGCCGAGATCGAGGACGGCGAGACGATCGACCCGCACTCGATGGACCCGATGACGATGCTGCGCTTCGTGCGCGCGATCGGCGGCTGGCCGGGCCGCGTGCAGGTGATCGCCTGCGAGCCGGCCGTGGTCGAGGACGTCGGGCTCGGGCTCACGCCGGCCGTCGAGGCCGCCGTCGAGCGCGCGATCGCGCTCGTGCTGGAGACGATCGAGGAGCTGCGGACGGACGCCGCCTACCAGAGCTGATGCACGAGCTGTCGGTCTCCAGCGCGATCGTCGACACCGCGCGTCAAGCACGCCGCCGGGCGGCGCGTGACGGTCGTGACCGTGCGGATCGGGCACCTGCGCCAGGTGGTGCCGGACTCGCTCGCGTTCTACTTCGACCTGGTGACGCGCGAGACGGTGTGCGAGGGCGCGCGGCTGGAGCAGGTGCTGGTGCCGGCGCGGCTGCGCTGCGGCGACTGCGCGCGCGAGTGGGACCCGGAGGACGCGCTGTTCCGCTGCGTGTGCGGCGGGGCGGGCGAGGTGGTCGTCGGGCGACGAGCTCGAGGTCGAGTCGATCGAGGTGGAGGAGGCCGCATGCACCGCGTGAAGGTCAGGGTCGTCGAGGACGCGCTCGACGCCAACAACACGATCGCGCGCGCGAACCGCGACGACTTCGACCGCCACGACGTCACCGTCGTGAACCTGATGAGCGCGCCGGGCGCGGGCAAGACGACCCTGCTCGAGCGCGTGCTGCGCGACCTCGCCGACGTGCGCGCCGGCGTGCTGGAGGGCGACGTGCAGGGCTCCTACGACGCCGACCGGCTCGCGAGCCTGCACGTGCCGGTGACGCAGCTCAACACCGACCCCGGCTTCGGCGGCGAGTGCCACCTCGACGCGAACATGGTCCGTCAGCGCGCTGCCCGCGCTGCCGCTGGCACGACATCGACCTGCTGGTGATCGAGAACGTCGGCAACCTCGTCTGCCCGGCCGAGTTCCGCGTCGGCGAGGACGCGCGCGTGATGGTCTCCTCGGTCACCGAGGGCGAGGACAAGCCGCTCAAGTACCCGCTGATGTTCCGCACCTGCGAGCTGGTCGTGATCAACAAGATCGACCTGCTGCCGTACCTGGACTTCGACATGGAGCGCTTCCTGCACAACCTCGACGCCGTGCACCCGGGCGTGGCGCGCATGCAGGTGAGCGCGCGCAGCGGCGAGGGCGTCGAGGCGTTCCGCGACTGGCTGCTCGCAGGTGAGGGTCCCGGCCTGATGGAGGCGCTCGCCGTCGACCGCCGTCGCGAGGCCAACGCCTCGTGGTTCGCGGCCGAGGCGGAGCGGCTGGCGCGGCTGTGCGGCGAGATGGCCGAGCGCTTCGCGCGCGGCGGGCGGCTGCTGGCCACCGGCGACGTCTCGGACTCCCGGCACGTGGCGGTCGAGTTCGTGCATCCGGTGATCGTCGGCAAGCGGGCGCTGCCCGCGCTCGCCGTCACGCGCGCGCGCAGCTCGAGCTGCTGGCCGAGCCCGACGACATGGTGATCGCGTTCGGCGTCGAGGTCCCCGACACGCCGGCGCTGCGGATCGAGCTCGACCCGCCCGAGGACGATCCGTTCATCCGCCAGGAGCTGGTCGAGACCGGCTACCACGTGCTGTGGGAGCTCGTGCACGTGTTCCTCGAGCACAGCGAGCGCACCGTCCACGACACCGGCGCGGCGAGCTTCCTCTATCCGTTCCTCGGCGAGCGCGAGACCGACCACGAGGCCGTGGTCGAGGACGTGCGGCGCTCGATCCTGATGAAGGCCGAGGAGATCGGCGAGCTGCGCGACGCAGACGCTCACCGAGGGCCGCGACGACGCTGCTCGCCGCCGCCGAGGCGATGCGCGGCGCCGGCCGCGTGCTCGCGCTCGGCAACGGCGGCTCGGCCACCGACGCGACCGATCTGGTGGCCGACCTCCAGCGCGCCGGCCGGGCGGCGATCGACCTCACCGGCGACCCGGCGATCCTGACCGCGATCGCCAACGACGTCGGCGTCGAGGCGATCTTCGCGCGCCAGGTGATCGCCTACGGGCGGCCGGGCGACGCGCTGGTCGCGCTCTCCACCAGCGGCGGCTCGGGGAACGTGATCGCGGCGCTCGCCGAGGCGCGCCGCCGCGGGCTGGTGACGATCGCGTTCGTCGGGTACGACGGCGGGCAGATCGCCGCCGACGGACTCGCCGACCACGTCGTGATCACACGCTCGCAGCACATCCCGCGGATCCAGGAGGCGCAGGCGAGCGCCTACCACGTCCTCGTGCGAGCTGCTATGAGCGAGATCATCCACGCCAAGCTGCGCGGCGTCATCGGGGCGATGGCGATGACCGGCGTGCGCGTGTTCGCCGTCCACGCTCGGCCTGATCCGCGAGGACCCGCCGTCGCGCCTGGTGCGCAAGCAGGAAGGGTCGCCGGTCCGCGCTGGCGTCGTCGAGCTCGTGCACTGGGCGATGGGCGGCGTCTTCGGCATCGTCTTCGGGCTGCTGCCCGACGAGCATCCGCCGCCGGCGCGTGGTCGGGCCCGGTCTACGGCGTGCTGGTCTGGATCGGGCTTCGACGCCGTGGTGGCGCCGGCGCTGGGGCTCACCGAGCGCGACTGGCCGAAGGGCCGCGAGCGCGCCGTCTTCATCGCCGACCACCTGCTGTTCGGCTTCGTGCTCAACGAGATGCGCGAGCGACCGCGGGAATGACCGCGGCGATCCAGCGCGTGCGCGTGCGGGTGGAGGGCGTCGTCCAGGGCGTCGGCTTCCGGCCGTACGTGCACCGGCTGGCCGTCGAGCTCGGGCTCGACGGGTTCGTGCGCAACGACGCGCGCGGCGCGGTGATCGAGGTCGAGGGCGACGCCGGACGCGATCGACGCGCTGCTCGCCCGGCTGCCGGCCGAGGCGCCGCCGCGGCCGTGATCGAGGGCGTCGAGCACGAGGCGGTGCCGCCGCGCGGCGAGAAGGGCTTCGGGATCGTCGCAGCAGCGCGCGGTCGGGCACGCCGGACGCGCAGGTCTCGCCCGACATCGCGACCTGCGACGGCCTGCCTGCGCGAGCTGTTCGACCCCGCCGACCGCCGCCACCGCTACCCGTTCATCAACTGCACCGACTGCGGCCCGCGCTTCACGATCGTCCGCGGCGTCCCCTACGACCGGCCGCTGACCACGATGGCCGGCTTCACGATGTGCGCCGCCTGCGCGGCCGAGTACGCACGACCCCCCGACCGCCGCTTCCACGCCCAGCCCAACGCCTGCCCCGGCCTGCGGGCCGCGCCTCTCGCGACCGCGCTCGACGAGACGTCGTCGACGCTGGCTGCCGCGACGGCGGCGATCGTCGCCGTCAAGGGGATCGGCGGGTACCACCTGGCGTGCCTGGCCGCCGACGAGGACGCGGTGGCGCGGCTGCGGGCGCGCAAGCACCGCGAGGAGAAGCCGTTCGCGCTGATGGCGGCGCGACGTCGAGGCCGCGCGGCGAGCTGGTGGAGCTCGGGCCGGTGGAGGCGGCGCTGCTGCGCCGGGCGCGACCGGCCGATCGTGCTCGCGCCGCCGCCGCCACGACGCGCGCGTGGCGCAGGCGGTGGCGCCGCGCTCGGCCGAGCTCGGCGTGATGCTCCCGTACAGCCCGCTCCATCACCTGCTGCTGGCCGACGTCGGCGAGCCGCTGGTGATGACCAGCGGCAACGTCTCCGACGAGCCGATCGCCTACGAGGACGACGACGCGTTCGAGCGGCTCGCGCCGATCGCCGACCTGATCCTGCACGCACGACCGCCCGATCCAGACGCGCGTCGACGACTCGGTGCTGCGCGTGGCCGGCGGCCGGCCGCTGCCGCTGCGCCGCTCGCGCGGCGCCGTCCCGAGCCTGCTCGCGCTGCCGCTGCCCGCCGAGCGCCACGTGCTGGCCTGCGGCGCCGAGCTCAAGAGCACGTTCTGCCTGGCGCGCGGCCGGCGCGCCTGGGTCTCGCCACCACATCGGCGACCTCAAGACCGCCGAGACGCTCGCCTCGTTCCAGGAGGGCGTGCGGCACTTCGAGCGGCTGTTCGCCGTCACGCCCGAGGTCGTCGCGCACGACCTGCACCCGGACTACCTCTCGACCACCTACGCGCTCGCGCGCGAGGGCGTCGAGCACGTCGCGGTCCAGCACCACCACGCCCACCTCGCGGCCTGCCTGGCCGAGCACGGCGAGCAGGGGCCGGCGGTCGGCGCGATCTTCGACGGCACCGGGCTCGGCACCGACGGCACGGTCTGGGGCGGCGAGATCCTCGTCGGCGACCTGCGCGGCTTCGAGCGCACGGGCCACCTGTGGCCGGTCCCGCTGCCGGGCGGCGACCAGGCCGTGCGCGAGCCGTGGCGGATGGCCTGCGCGTGGCTGAAGGCGGCCGGCGACGAGCGGCCGCTGCCCGGCGATCGACCCCGATCGCTGGCGCGCCGTCGGGCGGCTGGCCGAGACCGGCCTGGCGGCGCCGGTCACGACCTCGGTCGGCCGGCTGTTCGACGCCATGAGCGCGCTCTGCGGCCTGCGCACTCGAGGTCACCTACGAGGGCCAGGCGGCGATGGAGCTCGAGGCCGCCTGCGATCCGTCCGAGCGCGGCGCCTACGAGTTCGACGTCGTCATGGGCGTGCTCGACGCGCGGCCGGTGATCCTCGCGGCGCGACGCGACATCACCCGCGGAGTCGATGCCGGGGATCGTGGCGGCGCGCTTCCACCACGCGCTCGCCAACGCGACGGCCGACGACTGCGCGCGGCTGGCCGGCGACCGCGGGCTCGACACCGTCGTGCTCGTCCGGCGGCGCGTTCCAGAACCGCCGCCTGCTCGAGCGCACCGCGGCGCGGCTCGCCGACGCGCCGGCCTGCGCGTGCTCGTCCCCGCGCGGCTGCCGCCCAACGACGGCGGCGTCTCGTTCGGCCAGGCGGCGGTCGCCGCCGCGCGTATCTGGCCGGATGACCGTCGACGACCTCGGCCGCGCCGTGCGCGCCGACAGCCTCGCGCTGCTCGACGAGCAGGTCGGCAACCTGTCCGAGCGCGTCTTCGAGCTAGGGCGCGCCGCCGACCGCCAGCCTCTTCCTGTGGCTCACGTTCGCGGCGCTGACCGTGCTCTCCGGCTTCGCGGCTGACCCAGCGCTCGACGCGTGGGCGGCATCGAGGTCGACACCGACGTGGCGACGATCGTCGCGTACGGCCTCGTCGTCGCCTCGACGTACCTCCGCTACTCGCTCAGCACCGCGGCGCTCGAGCTGTGGCGCGACGCGCTCAAGGACCGCCGCGAGGTCCGCTACGAGCTGCTGCTCCAGGTCGCGGGGCAGCAGGGCGCGGATCTGCTCGAGGCCACGCGGCGCGACATCAGCGGCCTGATCCGCGAGTACCCCGGCTACATGGCCGCCAGCGTGCTGCTCAAGGACGAGGCGTCGCGGCACGAGACGCCTGCGGCGCGGTACCTGTGGGTGCTCTATCACGCCCTCTTCGCGGCGCGGCTCGGCGCGCCCTACGCGCTGGCGATCCTGGTCGCTCGCGGCCGTGGGGCCGACAGCGGCGGGAATCGCCGCCGTCGTGGCCGGCGTCGCGATCACGGTGTCCGGCAACGCGCTCGTGATCTACCGCAGCGCCTGAGCTATGACGACGTCGGATGAAGCGGCCCTCGGAGGGCTGCACCAGCACCCAGCCCTGACCGGAGAGGGCGAGCTGGAAGCTCTCGCCGGACCCCATGCCGATCAGCGTCTTGGCCTGCATGTCGGACTTGAGGTTGGTCGTCACGCCGCCGGACCAGGCGATCGCAGCCGCCGGGTCGGCGAACGTCGGCGCCTCGGCGACGTCGAGCCGCAGCGGCTCGCCGTCGGACAGCAGCGCGACGTAGCCGGTCCCGTGCAGGCCGACGTTGAACAGCCCGCCCGCGAGCATCCCGGCTGCCCCGCCTTTGACCCGCGTGATGTCCCAGTCGATGCCCGCCTCGAAGGCGAGGATGTTGGCCCCGTTGACGGTCAGCGAGTCGTTCTGGAGCCGCAGGACGTGGACGAGCATCGCCTGGTTCGCGAGGAACATCTCGCCCGAGCCGCTCGCCTGCATGAGCTTCAGCGACTCGCCGGTCGCCGCCTTCTTGATCAGGCGGCTCAGCCCGCCGCCCTTGTGCTCGAAGCGCACGTCGCCCTGGTAGGCGACCATCGCCCCGTTGCGGGCCATCACCGTCGTCTCCGACAGCTCGACCTTCAACAGTCGCGGGTTCTGGATGGTGAACGCCTCGCCGGTTTCGACTTCGGCGTACTTGTCGAGCGGATCGTCCATGAGCCGGACGATACCGTGGCCCTCGTGCAGCGGAGCGCCCTGGAGTCGATGAGCGAGACCGTGCTGGCGATCGCCGCCGAGCGCGAGGTCGAGCCGATGCTGCGGCGGCTCGTGCGGTCCGCGCGCGAGCTGTCGGGCGCTCGCTTCGCCGCGCTCGGCATCCCCGACGGCGAGGGCGCGTTCGCGCAGTTCATCACCGCCGGGATGAGCGACGAGCTGATCGCCGCCATGGGCCCGCTGCCGCGCACGCACGGGCTGCTGGGCGCGATGCTCGAGTCGCCCGAGTCCTACCGCACCGCCGACATCCGGCAGGACCCGCGCTTCCGCGGCTGGTGGCCGAGCGCGCACCCGCAGATGCGCTCGTTCCTGGGCGTGCCGATCGTGGCGCGCGGGAGCGTGATCGCCGCCTTCTACGCTACCGACAAGGAGGGCGCCGGCGAGTTCTCGGCCGACGACCAGCGCATGATCGAGATGCTCGCCGCCCACGCCGCGGTGGCGATCGAGAACGCGCGGCTGCTGGAGCGCAGCCGCGAGCTGAGCATCGTCGAGGAGCGCAACCGGCTCGCGCGCGAGCTGCACGACTCGGTCAGCCAGAAGCTGTTCGGCCTCGTGCTCGGCGCCGAGTCGGCCGGCACGCTGCTCGACCGCGATCCCGGCGCGGCCGCCGTGGAGGTGGCGCGGATCGGCGAGCTGGCCCAGGAGGCGCTCGGCGAGCTGCGCGGGCTGATCTTCGAGCTGCGCCCGGCCTCGCTCGAGGACGAGGGCCTGGCGGCCACGCTGCGCAAGGAGGTCGACATGCTCGGCGCGTGCACGGCCGCGCGATCGAGCTGCGGATCGCCGGCTCCCCGCACTGCGCGCCGGAGGCCGAGGGCGAGGTCCTGCGCGTCGCCCAGGAGGCGCTCAACAACGCGCTCCGGCACGCGGAGGCGGAGCGGATCGAGCTGCGGATGGAGGCTCGCGACGGGCGGCTGATCGTGACCGTCGCCGACGACGGGATCGGCTTCGACCCCGGCGACCGCGGGCTGCGCGCGCGCCGGCTCGGGCTGACCTCGATGGAGGAGCGGGCGCGCGGGCTCGGCGGCACGCTGAACGTCGTCTCGCGGCCGGGCGAGGGCACGACGGTGACGCTCGAGGTGCCGCGATGATCCGCGTGCTGATCGCCGACGACCACGCCGTCGTCCGGCAGGGGCTGCGCACGTTCCTCGACCTCCAGGACGACATCGAGGTCGTCGCCGAGGCCGCCGACGGCGCCGAGGCGCTGGCCGCCGCCGAGCAGCACGCGCCCGACATCGTGCTGATCGACCTGGTGATGCCGAACGTCGACGGCATCGAGGCGATCCGCGGCCTGCGCGAGCGCGTGCCCGCGGCGCGCGCGATCGTCCTCTCCAGCTTCATCGACGACGAGAAGCTGCTCCCTGCGGTGCGCGCCGGCGCGGCCGGCTACCTGCTCAAGGACGTCCAGCCGCAGGAGCTGGTCGAGGCGATCCGGACCGTCCACGGCGGCGGCGCGCTGCTGCACCCGAAGGTCGCCGTCGCGGCTGCTAGGAGATGGCCACCGATCCGCTGACGCCGCGCGAGCGGGAGGTGCTGGCGCTGATCGGCCGCGGGATGGCGAACAAGGTGATCGCCCGCGAGCTCTCGCTGTCCGAGAAGACCGTCAAGGCGCACGTGAGCAACATCCTGGCCAAGCTCGGCGTCAGCGACCGCACGCAGGCCGCGCTGTACGCCGTGCGCGCCGGGCTCGTCGGCCGCTAGCTGTAGGACCCGAGCAGGTTGTTCGGAGTAGGCGAACTGCGGCTGGGTGGGGCAGCGGGGAGGCCGGCGGGGGGTTTTCTTCGACGAGTCCTGCCTGGGGTCGTATTTCGACCCCTAGGCAGGATTCGAATCCGGTTCAGTCGGCCAGGACCCCCTTAGGCGGCATGCTTGCCGCGCGGCGGCTCCCCGCTTCCCTACCCAGCCAGCAGTTGGCGTTCGCCCGCGCCTACCTTCACCGGGCACGGGTCGTACCGGTCATGACCCAATTCACGGAAGCCATCAAGCTCCTGGCGATCTCGCTCGTCGGGGGCCTGCTCGCCGCGCTGGGACGCGCCGGCGGCACGCCGCGGCGTTAGTGTTCCGCGCCCCATGCAGCTCGCCGCCCAGCTCTACACGCTCCGCCACGCGCTCGACGCGGACTTCGAGGGCACGCTGGCCGCGCTCGCCGAGGCGGGTGCGCGTCGAGGTCGAGCTCGCCGGGCTGCTACGGGCGCAGCCCGGCCGGCGATGCGCGCGGCGCTCGACGCCGCGGGCCTCGAGCGCCTGCTCCGGCGCACGTCCCGCTCGAGCGCGTTCGAGAGCGCGCCGGAGCGCGTGCTCGAGGCGGCCGCGGCGCTCGGCGTCGACGACGGTCGTCGTGCCCGTGGGTGCCGAGCCGCCGGAGACGGCGGCGGAGGCGGACGCGGCGGTCGCGCGGATCGTCGCCGCGTCGCGAGGTCGCGGCGGACGCCGGGCTCGGCTTCGCCTACCACAACCACGACTTCGAGTTCCGCGGCTCGACGACGGCGCGACCTCTGGAGCCGCATCGTCGCGGCGGGCTCGCCGCACGAGCCCGACGTCGGCTGGCTGATCGCGTCGCCGGCCGCGACCCGGTGACCGTGCTCGGCGAGCTCGCCGGCCGCTGCCCGCTCGTGCACGCCAAGGACATGCGGCGCAAGGCCGACGGCTCGTGGGAGGACGTGATCGCCGGCGACGGCGAGCTCGACTGGCCGGCGATCGCCGCCGGCGGCGACGGCGGCGGGCGCGACGCACCTCATCGTCGAGCTCGACAACCCGTCCGAGCACCCCGTCGACGACGTCGCGCTCTCGCTGGCGACGCTGCGCGACGCGCTGCCGTGACCGAGCTCGGCGTCGGCGTCTGATCGGCTGCGGCAACGTCAGCGTCCAGTATACCTGCCCAACGGCGCCGCGGCTCGACGGCGCTGCGCTTCGTCGCGTGCGCCGATCTCGACCCGCGCGGCCGCCGATCGCGTCGCCGCCGAGTACGGGCTCGTGGCCTGCACGCACCGAGGAGCTGCTGCGCGCGCGCGACGTCGACGTCGTCCTCTGCCTCACGCCGCCCGACTACGCACGCCGACGTCGCGCTGCAGGCGATCGCCGCCGGCAAGCACGTCTACACCGAGAAGCCGCTGGCCACGAGCGTCGAGCGGCGCGCGCGGGTGCTCGACGCGGCGGCCGCCGCCGGCGTGCTCGTCGGCTGCGCGCCCGACACCTTCCTCGGCGCCGGCATCCAGACGCGTGAAGGCCGCGCTCGACGCGGGCGCGATCGGCACGCCCGGCGCTCGCGCAGGTGCGGCATGCTCGCGCGCGCCCGCCCGAGCGCTGGCACCCGTCGCCCGCCTTCCTGTACGCCGAGCTCGCCGGCCCGCTGCTCGACATCGGCCCCTACGCCGTCGGCGACCGCCGTCGAGCTCGTCGGCCCGGTCCGCCGCGTCACGGCGCTCGCCGCGCGGCCGCGCACGCACCGGCCGCATCGCCACGGCCGCGGCGGGGACCGAGCTTCCCGATCGTCGAGCCGACCCGCGTCGGCCGCCGTGCTCGAGCACGACGGCGGCGTGCTGACGACGCTCGCGACCACGCTTCGACCTCGACGGCGCCGGCCCGCCACGGCATCGAGGTCTCCGGCAGCGACGGCACGCTGCTCGGCGGCGACCCGAACACGTTCGACGGCCCGGTCGTGCTGCGGCGCCGCGGCGAGCCGAGGACGAGCCTCTCGAGCTCGTCTCCGGAGTGGCGCGACAACGCGCGCGGGCTCGGGCTGCGAGGACCTCTGCCGCGCCGTGCGCGACGGCACGCCGCAGCGCGCGAGCGGCGCGCTCGGCCTGCACGTCGCTCGAGGTGCTGCTCGCGATCCGCGACTCGGCGCGCGACGGCGCCGCGGTCGCTCATGGCGCCTGCGGCAGCTTCTTCGCGCCGCGCCTGGTGACCGGCGCCGAGGGCGGCGGCACGACCGGGCCGATGTCGCCGTCCGGCGCCTCGTCGAGGTCGATCATGACCGGGGCGTGATCGCTCGGCCCGCTGCCCTTGCGGGCCTGGCGGTCGATCCAGGCGGCCTTGACGCGGTCGGCGACCGGATCGCTCGCGAGCACGAGGTCGATCCGCATCCCGAGGTCCTGGTGGAACATGCCCGCGCGGTAGTCCCAGTAGGTGAACACGCGCTCGCCCGGCCAGCGCTCGCGCACGACGTCGCGCAGGCCGAGCGCCTGGAGCTCCGCCAGCGCCGCCCGCTCGGGCTCGGTCACGTGCGTCTGGCCGATGTAGGCGTCGGGGTCGAACACGTCGTCGTCGGTGGGAGCGATGTTCATGTCGCCGAGGACGATCGCCGCCTCCGGGCCGGCGGCCACCATGTCGCGCAGCGCGGCCAGCCACTCGAGCTTGTAGCGGTAGTGCTCGGAGCCCGGCTCGCGCCCGTTCGGCACGTAGACGGAGGTGACGCGGATCCCGCCGCAGGTGGCCGACACCGCCCGCGCCTCCTGGTGCGGGAAGCCCGGCCCGCCCTCGATCCCCGCCACGACGTCCTCGAGGCCGGCGCGCGAGAGGATCGCCACGCCGTTCCAGGCCGCCTCGCCGTGGGCGGCGACCTCGTAGCCGCGCTCGGCGAGCGCGTCGCCGAGCAGCGCCGTGAAGGCGTCGTCGGCGAGCTTGGTCTCCTGGAGGCAGACGACGTCCGGCTGCCGCTCGTCGAGCCACGGCAGCAGCCGCGGCAGGCGCTGCTTGACCGAGTTCACGTTCCAGGTGGCAATTCGCACCGGGCAATCGTAGGACCAGAGTCCTAGGACCAATTCCCAATGGGAACGGCGCGCCGTCGCGCCCAAGCTGTCAGGCATGGACACGGCACTGATCACCGGCGCGTCACGCGGCCTCGGGCTGGCGCTGTCGCGCGAGCTCGCGCGCCGCTCCTGGCGGCTCGTCATCGACGCCCGCGGCCCCGACGCGCTCGAGGCGGCACGCGTGGAGTTGGCCGGCATGACCGAGGTCGTCGCGCTGCCCGGCGATGTCGCCGATCCCGTCCACCGCCGCGCGCTGGTCGAGGCCGCAGGCCCGCGGATCGACCTGCTCGTCAACAACGCCAGCGTGCTCGGCCCGAGCCCGCAGCCACGGCTCGCCGACTACCCGCTCGACGTGCTCGAGCACGTCTACCGCGTCAACGTGCTCGCCCCGCTGGCGCTCGTTCAGAGCGCGCTGTGGGCGCCTGCCGCCGGGCGCGTGCGTGATCAACGTGACGTCGGACGCCGCCGTCGAGGCCTACGAGGGCTGGGGCGGCTACGGGTCCTCCAAGGCCGCGCTCGAGCAGGTGACGCGCGTGCTCGCCGCCGAGCATCCGGAGCTGCGGATCGTCGCCGTCGACCCGGGCGACATGAACACGCAGCTGCACCAGGAGGCGTTCCCCGGCGAGGACATCTCCGACCGGCAGCCGCCCGAGGACAGCGTGCCGGGCCTGCTGGCGATCGTCTACGGCGACACCCCGAGCGGCCGTTATCAGGCGAGCGCGGTGGCCCCGGCATGAGCGCGCTGGCGTTCGAGGTCCCGCCGGTCCAGCCGGCCCGCGAGCGCGACCACGTCCGCATGCTGGTCGCCTCGCGGGCCGGGATCAGCCACCACCGCTTCCTCGATCTCCCCGATCTGCTCGAGCCCGGCGACCTGCTGGTCGTCAACACGTCCGCGACCCTCCCCGCGGCCCTCGACGGCTCCCCACGCGTTCATCTGTCGACGCCGCTGCCGGGCGGCTGGCCCGACGACGGCTACGAGCGCTGGGTGATCGAGCTGCGCGAGGGCGACGCCCGTCATCGCGGCGGCCGCGCCGGGCAGCGGATCGCGCTGCCCGGCGGCGGCGAGGCCGAGCTGCTGGCGCCCTACCTCGGCGGCCGGCGCCTGTGGGCGGCGCGGCTGCGGCTGCCGGAGCCGCTGCTCGACTACCTCGACCGCCACGGCGAGCCGATCCGCTACCGCCACCAGCCCGAGCCGCGCCCGCTGGCCGACTACCAGACGATCTTCGCCGGCGAGCCCGGCAGCGCCGAGATGCCGTCCGCCGGGCGGCCGTTCAGCGAGCGCGTGCTCGAGGCGCTCGAGGAGCGCGGCATCACGGTCGCCACGATCGTCCTGCACGCCGGCGTCTCCTCGCTCGAGCGTGGCGAGCGGCCCTACCCGGAGCGCTTCCGCGTACCCGCGGGCACGCTCGCCGCGGTGCGCGCCGCGAAGCGCGTGATCGCCGTCGGCACGACCGTCGTGCGCGCGCTGGAGACGGCGGCCGGCGGCGTCACCGAGGGCTGGACGCGGCTCGTGGTCGAGCCTGAGCGCGGCGTGCGCGTCGTGGACGGGATCCTCACCGGCTGGCACGAGCCCGACGCGAGTCACCTGCTGATGCTCGAGGCGATCGCCGGCCGCAAGCTGGTCGAGCGCTCGTACGCCGTGGCGCTGGCCGACGGCTACCGCTGGCACGAGTTCGGCGACTCGCACCTGTTGCTGGCCGGATGATGTACGCGATCCGGCTGCACGAGTTCGGCCCGGCCGCGAACCTGCGCTACGAGGAGGTCGAGGAGCCCTCGCCGGGCCCGGGACAGGTGCGGATCGCGGTCGCCGCGGCCGGCGTGCACCTGATCGACACCAGCATCCGCTCCGGCGTCCGGATGGGCCCGATGCCGCTGCCCTCGCTCCCCGACATCCCGGGGCGCGAGGTGGCCGGCAGGGTCGACGCGGTCGGCGACGGCGCCGACGAGTCCTGGCTCGGCCGGCGCGTGGTCGCGCACCTCGGGCCGGCGAGCCGCGGCTACGCGGAGCTGGCCGTTCGCGAGGTCGAGCACCTGCACGCGCTGCCCGACGGCCTGCCGGACGACGTGGCGGTGGCGATGATCGGCACCGGCCGCACCGCGATGGCGATCCTCGACGTCGCCCGCATCGAGCCTGGCGACGTCGTGCTGGTCACCGCCGCGGCGGGCGGGCTCGGCGCCCTCCTCTCCCAGGCCGCGCGCCGCGCCGGCGCACGCGTGATCGGCGCCGCCGGGCCCGGCAAGCCCGTGACCGCCGACGTGGTGGTCGACTACACGGTCCCGGACTGGGCCGACGGCCTCGAAGAGGTCACCGTCGTGCTCGACGGCGTCGGTGGCGCCGCCGGTCGCGCCGCCTTCGAGCGGCTCGCCCGCGGTGGGCGCCACGTCGTCTACGGCTGGTCGGCGGGCGAGATGACCCCGATCACCACCGGCGACATCGTCGCCCGCAGCCTGACCGTCAGCTCCGCGCTCGTGCGCCCCGGCGACCTGCGCGCGCTCGAGGAGCGTTCGCTGGCCTCGGGGCTCACGCCGCTCCTCACGAGCTTCCCGCTCGCCGAAGCCGCCGCCGCGCACGCAGCGCTGGAGGCGCGCCAGACCGTCGGGAAGGTCGTACTCGTGCCTTGATCTCCCGGATTCCGGGTAGAGGCGCCTTCGCGATGTTCGCCCGCTGCCTGCTCGCCGCCGCGATCCTCTCCGCAGTCCTGCCCGCGACGGCATCCGCGGCGAAGAAGCGCTTCCGCGGCGAGACGGCGCAGTCGCGCATGGTCAGGGTCGTCGTCCACGAGTCCGGTCGCGTTCAGCGCATGGACATCACCTGGCGCGCCAACGACTGCCGGCGGCGCGGCACCTTCGTCCGCAACAGCACGATCCTCCGGCCGCCCCCGCGGCGGGCGAGCGCGGACGCGTTCACGGTCGCCGGCTCCTACCGCGTTCGCGACAAGGGCGGCATCCGCATCCGGATCCGGGTGTCCGCCCGCGGGACGCGCACGTTCGATCCGGCCAACCCGCTGACCGAGCAGTGGTCGGGCACGTTCCGGTCACGGTCGACCGTGCGCCGGCGCGGGCGTGTGATCGACCGTTGCCGGCTGCGTACCACCTGGAGCGCCCTACTGCCGCAGGCACAGCCGCGACCGCCGCGAACGACTGATCCGCTCGAGCCCGTGAGCGGCGCCTGGAGCGCGCAGTGGACGAGCGATCCGGGCGACTACATCGGCCAGGGCCAGAGCTGGTCGTTCGGGCCTCCCGCCGACGGCATGCAGGTCAGCGCCAGCCGCACGCTCGTGATGCTCTCGACACGCGACTGGAACGCCGAATTCGAGGCGCCGGTCGGCGAGCAGCTCGAGGCCGGCCGCACGTACGAGGGCGTGCGCGACTACCCGTTCAACGACGCCGCGCCCGGCCTGTCGGTCAGCGGCGACGGCCGCGCCTGCGGCGATCTATCCGGCACGTTCACCGTGCACAGGATCGAGTTCGACGCCGCCGGGACGCTGCGCGCCTTCGAGGTGACGTTCGAGCAGCACTGCGAGCACATGGCGCCGGCGCTGCGCGGCACCTGGACGTTCACCGCCGCCTAGTTTGTAAGAACCGAGCAGGTTGTGCAGTCGGCGAACTTCGGCTGGGTGGGGAGGTTGGGGAGCCGGCCGCGCGGCTGATTTCCGCGTCGAATCCTGGCTAGGGGTCGCTATCCGACCCCAGGGCAGGACTCGACGAAGAAGACCGCCCCGCCGGCGTCCCCGCTCCCCCACCCAGCCGTCGTTGACGTTCGCCCGTCGGGCACCGCAGCCGAAGGAACAACGTGCTCAGGCACTACACCTAGGCGTCGCGGCGGCCGATCAGCCACAGCGCAAGCGCCAGCGCCGCGAGCGCCCACAGCCACGCGACGCCGAGGCCCCGCCAGTCTCCGGCCGTGACGCCGTCGATGCGATCGATGCTGCGCAGGAGGGCCAGCCCGGCGCTCATCGGCGCGATGTCGAGCACCTGCTCGCCCGTGCGCTCCCCCAGCAGCGGGGCGGCGATCAGCGGCAGCAGGAGCAGCGACAGCACGCACGTGACGGCGCCGGCCGTGCTCCGCAGCACCGCGCCGATCCCCACGCTCAGCAGCGCGAGCGCCGCGAGGTAGAGCGAGATCACCGCCACCTGCGCCAGCCCGTCGGCGAGCGCGAGCGACGGGTAGCCCTTACCGCTCAGCAGCGCGCCGCCCACGAGGAACGAGAGCAGCGCGGAGCGCCAGGCCGGCCGCGAGCGCGAGCGAGCCGACGCCGAGCGCCTTGGCGGCAAGAACGAGCCGGCGCCGCGGCTGGGCGGCGAAGGTGACGCGGATCATGCCCGTCGCGTACTCGGAGCCGATCGCCAGCACTCCGAGCGCGACGACGGCGACCTGTCCTACGAAGACGCCGTTCAGGCTGTTCACCACGACGTAGTCATCGCACGTGTCCGGCGCGCAGCCGCCGCTCGACGCGGTCGCGCAGACCAGCACCGTGAAGAGCACGGTGCCGGCCACGAGCGCCACGAGCGACCAGCCGGTGCTCGGGACGGTCCGCAGCTTGGTCCACTCCGCCTTCAGCGTCCGGGTCATCGGGTCAGCTCCATGTAGACGTCCTCGAGCGACCGCCGGCCGGGCGTGAGCTCGTGCAGCGGCAGCCCGTCAGCGGACGCGATCTCGGCGATCCGGCCGGCGGGCAGGTCCGTGACGGTCAGCCGGTCATCGCCCGGCGACTCGACGGTCCCGCCCGCGTCGGCCAGCAGGCGCAGGAGGCGCAGCGGCTCCGGCGTGCGGACGGTGACGCGCTCGCCCGCCAGCAGCTCGTCGACCGCGGCGTCGGCCACCAGCCGTCCGCGGCGGATCACCAGCAGGTGGTCGGCGGTGCCCTCCAGCTCGCTCATCAGGTGGCTCGACACGAGCACCGTGCGGCCCTCGGCGGCGAGCTCGCGCAGGAAGCCGCGGATCCAGCGGATGCCCTCGGGGTCGAGGCCGTTCACCGGCTCGTCGAGCAGCAGCACGGCAGGGTCGCCGAGCAGCGCGGCGGCGATGCCGAGCCGCTGCCGCATGCCGAGCGAGTAGCCGCGCACGCGACGGCGGCCGGCGCCGGCGAGCCCGGCCTGCTCGAGCACCTCGGCCACCCGGCCGGCCCGCAGCCCGTTGCTCGCGGCGAGCCAGCGCAGGTGGTCGCGTGCGCGGCGGGCGGGATGCGGATCGGTCCCGTCGAGCAGCGCGCCGACATGGCAGAGCGGCCGGCGGATGGACGCGTAGCGGCGCCCGCCGACCAGCGCGTGGCCGCCGTCGGGCGCGTCGAGCCCGAGGATGAGCCGCATGGTGGTCGACTTGCCGGCGCCGTTGGGCCCCACGAAGCCGGTCACGCGCCCGGGCTGGACCGCGAACGACAGTCCCTCGACCGCCGGCGTGTCGCCGTAGCGCTTGTGTAGGTCGTGCACCTCGATCATGGGGCCGAAGGTACGCGCGGCCGGCGCCCCTGTCGTCGCGCTCAGGAGCGGTCTTGCAGATCCCTCGTGAGAGGGACGTCGGCGGCGGTCTTATGGCCGACAATGCGGGTGTGGAACGGTCGGACCTGATCCCCGCCCTTGCGTTGGCCGCCGTCGCCGCGCTCGAGGCGATCGTCTACACGGGCTTCGTCGATGACTCCGACGACTCGCTCGCGGTGGTGCTGAACCTGCTCATGACGGCGCCGCTGGCCGCCAGTCGCCGGCACCTGACGCTCGTCGCGGTGACCGTGACCCTGAGCACGCTGTACCTGCTCGCCTCACAGCTGACGCCGACCGTGGCCGGCTACGCCGGCGTGGCCTGGGCGCTCTATCTGGTCGGCGCCCGGGCGTCGCGCCGGGTGTCCGCGGCGTTCGGAGCCGTGTTCCTGCTCAACGGGGTCGCGCCGCTCGGCGGTAGCGATGCAGGGCTGGAGAGCGCGATCCTGCTGGTGGTGGCCGTGGCGGCGCTCGCGCTCGGCAGCTCGCGGACGCTGACGTCCGAGCGCGACGAGGCGCTGGCCGAGCAGGCGGCGATGGGCGAGCGTGCCCGGATCGCGCGCGAGCTGCACGACGTGGTCGCCCACCACATCTCGATGATCGCCGTGGAAGCCGACACCGCCCGGCTGGCCACGCCGGGCATGCCGCCCGCCGGCCAGCAGCACCTGCTCTCCATCCGCGCGACGGCGCGCACCGCGATGGACGAGATGCGGCGCGTGCTCGGCGTCCTGCGCGACGACGCCGACGCCGAGGCCGAGCACGCGCCCCAGCCCGGCCTCGACCGCGTGAACGAGCTGCTCGACAGCGCCCGGGAGGCGGGCACCGAGGTGCGGCTGATCGTCCACGGGCGCGTCGCGCCACTGCCCGCCGGCGTCGATCTGGCCGCGTTCCGGATCGTCCAGGAGTCGCTCACGAACGCCCGCCGGCACGCGCCGGGCGCGGCCGTCGAGGTCGAGCTCGGCTACGGCGAGGACGTGTTGCGGCTGCGCGTGCGCGACGACGGGCCAGGGCCGTCCGGCACCAAGGGCGGGCACGGGCTGGTCGGGATGCGCGAGCGCGTCGCCGCGGCGGGCGGCAGCCTGCGCACCGGGGCGGCAGACAGCAGGGGCTTCGTCGTCGAGGCCGATCTGCCGCTATGAGCATCCGGGTCGTCGTCGCCGACGACCAGCAGATCGTCCGTGAGGGCTTCACGGCGCTGCTGGAGACGCAGGCCGACATCACCGTGGTGGGCAGCGCCTGCGACGGCGAGGAGGCGATCCGGGTCTGCCGCGAGCAGCAGCCCGACGTGGTGCTGATGGACGTCCGGATGCCGGGCGTCGACGGGATCGAGGCGACGCGCAGCCTCGCCGGGACGAAGGTGATCATCCTCACCACGTTCGACCTGGACGACTACGTCTACGACGCGCTCAGCGCCGGCGCGAGCGGCTTCCTGCTCAAGGACGCCGGGGCGGAGCGCCTGTTCGAGGCAGTGCGCGTGGTGGCGGCCGGCGAGGCGCTGCTCGCGCCCGCGGTCACCCGCCGGCTGATCGCCGAGTTCGCCCGCCAGCGCCCGCGCGTGCGGCCCACGCCGGAGCGGCTGAGCGAGCTGACCCCGCGCGAGACCGAGGTGCTGCGGCTGATCGCCGAAGGGCTCTCGAACCTCGAGATCGCCGACCGGCTCGTGCTGAGCGACGAGACGGTCAAGACCCACGTCAGCCGCGTGCTGTTCAAGCTCGGCCTGCGCGACCGCACGCAGGCCGTGGTCGCCGCGTACGAGTCGGGCCTCGTGACGCCGCGCGGCGCTTGACAGCGCTGGCGCGACCGCCCGGCTACTCGCCGGCCGACCGAAGCGGCGTCCGGTCCAGCGGCTCCGCCAGCAGCATCTCCTTCGTGAAGATGAGGTCGCTGCGGTTGTAGTCCGACATCTCGTAGTCGTGGCCCATGGTGATCGCGTCGAACGGGCACGCGACCTCGCAGTAGCCGCAGAAGATGCAGCGCGAGAGGTTGATCTCGTAGACCGCCGCGTAGCGCTCGCCGGCGCTGACGCGGTTCTCCGGCGTGTTCTCGGCGGCGACCACGCGGATGCAGTCGGCCGGGCAGGCCGCCGCGCACAGCGAGCAGCCGACGCACTTCTCCAGCCCCGTGTCCTCGAAGCGGTGGAGCTTGTGGCGCCCGCGGAAGCGCGGGTAGACCGGCACCTTCTCCTCGGGGTACTGGATCGTCTTCGGACCCTCGACCATGCGGGCGAAGGTGGTCTTCAGCCCGCGCAGCGTCTCGCCGAAGGCGCGGTAGCTGCTCCGCACCGCCCCGGGAGCGGGCGAGCGGATGACCTCGACGGTGTCGGGGTTGTAGGGCATTACGTGGTCACCACCAGGATCGCGGTCACAAGCGCGTTCACGGTCGCGAGCGGCAGGAACACCTTCCAGCCCAGGGACATCAGCTGGTCGTAGCGCAGCCGCGGCAGCGTTGCCCGCACCCAGATGAAGAAGAAGACGAAGAACAGCGTCTTGCCCAGCACCACGAACGGGTCGACCCAGGTCGGCGGATCGACGAACGGGAGCTGCCAGCCGCCGAGGAAGAGCGTCACGGTGATCGCCGAGACGACGATGATGTTGAGGTACTCGGCGGCGAAGTAGCCGGCGAAGCGGCCGCCGCCATACTCGGTGTTGTAGCCGCCGACCAGCTCGGCGTCGGCCTCCGGCAGGTCGAACGGCGGCCGGTTGGTCTCGGCGAAGCCGGCGACCAGGAAGATGATGAAGCCGACGAACTGGGGCACGATGTACCACAGCCCCGACTGCGCCTCGACGATCTCGGTCAGCGACAGCGTGCCGGCCATCATGATCACGCCGACCAGCGCCAGGCCCTGCGAGACCTCATAGGAGATGAGCTGCGCGGCGCCGCGCATCGAGCCCAGGAACGAGTACTTGGAGCCCGACGCCCAGCCGCCGAGCATCACGCCGTAGAAGGCGATCGCGCCGAACGCGAAGGCGAACAGGATGCCGACCGAGGGGTCGATGCCGTAGAGCCCGACGTCGGTGCCGAAGATGTCGACGACGTCGGAGAAGGGGATGATCGCGATCGTCGCGACGGCGGTCATCATCGATATCGCGGGCGCCAGCGCGAACAGCCAGCCGACCGACGTGCGCGGCCGGAACTGCTGCTTGAAGATCAGCTTGCCGATGTCGGCCATCGGCTGGAGGATCCCGAACGGGCCGACGCGGTTCGGGCCGTAGCGGTGCTGGAAGCGGCCGAGCAGCTTGCGCTCGGCCAGCAGCACGACCGGCACGAGCTGGAAGACGATCGCGAAGATCACGAGCCCCTTCAGGAGCTGGACCCACCACTCCTCGTAGAAGCCGACCTCGGCGAACAGCGGCGTCATGGGCCCTCCGCGCGCGAGACGCGGACGAACGGCTCGACGAGCACGTTGGCCGGCTCGCCGGGCACGCCCTCGGCCACGAACACCGAGCCGGCGGGCACGGCCGCGCGCAGCTTGACGGCGCCGTGCACCCGGCTGCCGTTCTGGGTCACGGCGACGCGGTCGCCGTCACCGACGCCGAGTGCCTCGGCGTCGCCCGGCGACAGCTCGACCACCTGGCGCGGGATCGCGAACTGGAGGATCGGCGAGGCGTCGACCTCCTTGGCCGCCCACAGCGGCCGGAACGTGCCGAGGCGCAGCCCGCTGCCGCTCACTGTCGGCAGGACGTCGACGGGCGCTCGCCGGGGTGGGTGGGGCCCAATCCCACTCGGTGAACCGCTCGGGCCAGCGGACGCCGCGGCCGCCGATCTCGTCGAGCGTGAGCCCGTTGTAGAACGGCACCGCGTCGAAGAGCTGATTGGAGGCAGCGGCGCCGGTCACGACGCCGAGGTCGCCGATGTCGGAGATGACCTGCCAGACCGGCCGCACGCCGGAGCCCGGCATCCCGCTGCGCCCCTTGGGCCGGCCGATCGCCACCCGCAGCCGCTGGAGCCGCCCGTCGACGTTGGTGACGGTGCCCTCCTTCTCGGGATAGGCCTCGCCCGGGAACACGACGTCGGCGTGCCTGCGCACGGTCTCGGTCATCACGCTCTCGACCGCGATGACGGTCTGCGCCGTGCCGAGCGCCTTGTCCCACAGCGCGCGGTCGGGGAAGAAGCGCACCGGGTCGGCGTAGTTGAGCCAGACGGTCGACAGCTCGCCGGAGGCGAGGCCCTCGGCGATCCCGCGCGCGTCGCGGCCGGGCTCCGCCAACGTGGAGTAGCCCGGGCCGTGGCCGGACGCGAAGCCGGCCTCGCGCAGGCCGCGCGCGTTCGGCACCGACGGGACCTCGATCAGCCCCGCGCCGGCGCGGCCGCGCAACCCGAGCCGGGTCGCCAGGTTGAGCAGCGCCTTCGCGCCGTCGCCGGCCAGCGCGCGCTCGCCGTAGACGATCACCAGGTCCTCGCCGGCGTCGCGCAGCCAGGCGGCGAGCTCGCCCTGCTCGTCCGCCAGCAGCGCGCCGGCGCCGCCCGGCGGGATCCGCGTCACGGAGACGGCCTGCGAGTCGAGCGCGGTCGGCCGCGCGCTCGCCACCGCGAGCTTCACGTTGTGGCGGCGGATGCCCTTGCGGATCCGCAGGTCCAGCACCGGCGACTCGTCGATCAGGTCGCAGTCGACGACCAGCACGGCGTGCGCGAACTCGAGGTCGGGGATCGAGGCCTGGAGGCCGGGGTCGGCCAGCGCGCGCGCCACGTCGAGCGGCAACTCGCCGCCCGGGCGCGAGGCCAGGTGGCCGGAGCCGAGCTGCTCGCGAAACAGCCGCTGGAGCAGGAAGGCCTCCTCATTGGTGGTCTCCCCGCCGGCCAGCGCCGCGGTCCGCGCGCCCGCCTTCTTCAACGCGCCGCCCGCCGCCGCGAGCGCCTTCTCCCACGAGGCCGGCATCAGCTCGGTGCCCTCGCGCACCAGCGGCTCGACGATCCGCTCGTCGGAGTGCACGTGCTGGTAGCCGAAGCGGCCGCGGTCGCACAGCCAGCCGTCGTCGACGCCCTCGTGTTCGCGGCCGAGCACGCGCATCACGCGGTCGTCGCGCACGGTCAGCTCGACGTTGCAGTGGGCGGCGCAGCCGGTGCACACCGTGCCGGCGCCCTCGATGTCCCAGGGCCGCGCACGGAAGCGGTAGGCGCGCGAGGTGAGCGCGCCGACGGGGCACAGCTCGATGATGTTGCCGGAGAACGGCGCCACGTACGGGTGGCCGTCGAAGGTGCCGACGTAGCTGTGCGCGCCGCGCTCGAGCAGGATCAGCTGGTAGTCCTCCGACAGCTCCTGCGAGAAGCGCACGCAGCGGTAGCAGAGGATGCAGCGCTCGCGGTCGATCGCGATCAGCGGCGACAGCTCGAGCGGCTTCTTGAAGTGCCGCTTGGGCTCGATGAAGCGCGACGTGCCCGGGCCCCAGCCGTAGGTGATGTCCTGGAGCGGGCACTCGCCGCCCTTGTCGCATACCGGGCAGTCGAGCGGGTGGTTGATGAGCAGGAACTCGACGACAGCGCGCTGGGCCTCGTGCACGCGCTGGGTCTGCGTGTGGACGACCATGCCGTCCCTGACGCCCGTCGAGCAGCCGGTCTGGAGCTTCGGGATGCCCTCGATCTCGACCAGGCACATACGGCAGGCGCCGACCGGCGCGCCGAGCTTGGGCTCGTAGCAGAACACCGGGATCTCGACATCGCCGTACTTGGCGGCGTCGACCAGCATCGCGCCCTCCGGCGCCTGCACCTCGAGCCCGTCGATCGAGAACGTGATCCAGTGCGGCTCCGGCCTCGGCATCAGGCGACCGTCGCCATCGGGTACGCCCCGCCCTGCTCGGAGCGGTTGACCTGCGGGATCGCGGCGCCGAGGCCGTTGCGCTCGCGCGCCGCCTCGATGTGCGCCTCGAACTCGTCGCGGAAGAGCGCGATCATCGAGCCGATCGGCATCGCCATCGCGTCGCCCAGCACGCACAGGCAGTTGCCGATGATCTGCTCCTGGACCGAGGCCATGATGTCGAGGTCCATCGGCGTCGCCTCGCCGCTCTGGACGCGCTCGAGCATCTTCACGGTCCAGTTCGTGCCCTCGCGGCACGGCGTGCACTTCCCGCACGACTCGTGGCGGTAGAACTTCGCCGTCTTCAGCGCCACGTCGACGATCGAGATCGAGTCGTCGATCACGATGATCGCGCCCGAGCCGAGCATCGAGCCGGCCTTGGCGAGCGTGTCGAAGTCGTACGGCAGGTCGAGGTGCTCGTCGGAGCCGGTGAGCACCGGCGCGCTCGAGCCGCCCGGGAACCAGGCCTTGACCGTGCGGCCCTCGGGCGGGCCGCCGGCGAGGCCGAAGATGATCTCGCGCGAGGAGACGCCGAGCTCGATCTCGTAGTTGCCGGGCCGCTGCACGCAGCCGCTGACCGAGACGACCTTGGTGCCGGTCGAGGTCTGGGTGCCGATCTCGGCGTACTTGGCGCCGCCCATCCGCAGGATGACCGGGACGTTCATCAGCGTCTCGACGTTGTTGATCAGCGTCGGGCCCTGATAGAGGCCGCGCACGGCCGGGAACGGCGGCTTCAGGCGCGGGTTGCCGCGCCGGCCCTCGAGCGCGTCGAGCAGCGCCGTCTCCTCGCCGCAGATGTAGGCGCCGGCGCCGCGGTGCACGACGAGGTCGATCGTGTGCGTGGAGTCGAGGATGTTCTCGCCCAGATACCCGGCGGCGCGCGCCTCGGCGACCGCGGCGTCGAGCACGTCGGCCTGGTGGCCGTACTCGCCGCGGATGAAGATGAAGGACTTGTTGGCGCCGATCGCGTAGGCGCCGATGATCATGCCCTCGATGAGCAGATGCGGGTTCTTCTGCATCAGCTCGCGGTCCTTGAACGTGCCGGGCTCGGACTCGTCGGCGTTGCAGACGAGGTACTTGTCCATCGCCCCCTTGGGGATGAAGGACATCTTCTTGCCCATCGCGAAGCCGGCCCCGCCGCGGCCGCGCACGCCCGAGTCGAGCATCTCCTGGAGGACGTCCTGCGGGTCCATCGAGAGCGCCTTGCGCAGCATCTCGTAGCCGCCGCCCTGCGAGTAGCCGCCGAGCGTCGCCAGCCCGGGCTCGTCGATGTTCTCGTAGAGCAGGCTCAAAGGGTTACCTCCGCGGGGCATCCGGCCCCGCGTCTTGACTGGATTGGCCGGCATCCGGCCGGCCTACCCAATAGGTCTCCGCCTTGGGGCGCTTCTTGAGCTGCTTGTCCGGCAGCACCTCGCGACCGGCCTTGACGTCGTCGACGATCCGCGCGCAGTCGGCCTCCTCGAGCGGGCCGACGTACTCGCCGTCGACAGACGCCATCGGCGCGATGTCGCACGCGCCCAGGCACTCGAACGAGGTCACATGGAAGTCGGGATCGTCGCCGGCGGCGCTCAGCATCGCGTCGTAGATCGCGTCGGCGCCGCGCAGCGAGCACGAGATGTTCGTGCACACGTAGACGTCGTGGCTGCCCTTCGGCGTGGTGGAGAACATGTCGTAGAACGTCGCCACCGCGGTCAGATACGCGGGCGTCAGCCGCATCACGCAGGCGGCCTGCTCGATCGCCTCCGGCGAGCACCAGCCGTGCTCGCGCTGGACGATGTGCAGCGCCGGGATCGCCGCCGAGCGGATGTCCGGGTACTTCGCCATCTGCGCCGAGATCGCCGCCCGGACGTGCTCGGGCACCGGCGTCGTCGCCGGGTCGGGGACGACCGCCGGATCCTTGCTGAGGTCGGCGGCCTCGTCCCAGCCCGGGACCCGCGAGCCGTGTGCGAAGCGCTTGACCTCGGGCACTAGCGGTCGATGCCCCCGAGCACCGGGTCGAGCATCGCCAGCGTCGCGATCAGGTCGGCGATGTAGAGGTCCTGCACCATCGGCTTGGTGGCCTGGAGGTTCACGAACGAGGGGTCGCGCATGTGCACGCGCGCGGGCTTCGACGATCCGTCGGCGCGGATGAAGACGCCGTACTCGCCGCGCGGGCCCTCGATCGGGTAGTAGACCTCGCCCGGCGGCACGCGGAAGCCCTCGGTGACGAGCTTGAAGTGGTGGATGAGCGCCTCCATCGAGGTCGCCAGCTCGTGCCGCGGTGGCAGGACGTACTTGCGGTTGTCGGAGATGTAGTCGCCCTCGGGCAGGCCGTCGAGGCACTGCTCGATGATCTTCACCGACTCCTTGACCTCCGCCAGCCGGACGACGAGCCGGTCGTAGTTGTCGCCCAGCGTGCCGACCGGGATCTTGAAGTCGAAGTCGTCGTAGCTCGAGTACGGCTCGGCCTTGCGCAGGTCCCACGGGTTGCCGGCCGCTCGCAGCAGCGGGCCGGTGACGCCGAGGCCGAGCAGCGTCTGCTCGTCACAGGTGGCGATGCCGCGCAGCCGCTGGAGGACGATCTCGTTCTTGCCCAGCAGGTCCAGGAACTGGTCGACCCGGCCGGGCATCTCGGCGCAGAACTCGCGCACCTTGGCGTCGAACCCGGCGGGGATGTCCTCCATCACGCCGCCGACCTGGATGTAGCGCGTGTGCATGCGCTGGCCCGACGACATCTCGAACAGGTCGAGGATCGTCTCGCGGTCGCGGAAGCAGTACCAGAACATCGAGATCGCGCCGAGATCGAGCGCGCTGGTGCCCAGCCACACCATGTGGGACATGATGCGGTTGAGCTCCATGTGCAGCACGCGCAGGTACTGGGCGCGCTTGGGGACCTCGAGCTCGACCAGCGTCTCGACGGCGCCGCAGAACGCCATCGCGTTGAAGTAGTAGGCGAGGTAGTCCATCCGCTCGATGACGGGGATGCCCTTCCAGTACGCCTTGTCCTCGGCGGTCTTCTCGATCCCCGTATGGACGTAGCCGATGATCGGCTTGATGTCGCGGACCACCTCGCCCTCGAGCGTGGTGAGCAGGCGCAGCACGCCGTGCGTGGCCGGATGGTGCGGGCCGATGTTGAGGGTCAGCAGCTCCTGCTCGGATCCGTGGGCGATGTGCGCGAGCTCGTGCGAGTCCTCCATCTCCCGGTACGGGATGTTCGGAGCTGTCGGCCGGCTCTCGAGATCGCTCATTGCGTGTACCTCGGGAAGCGCGGCTCGTTGTGGGTGAAGAAGACGGGCTCGCCGCCGATCGGGAAGTCGCGCCGCTGCGGGTGGCCCTCGTAGTCCTCGGGCATGAGGATCCGCCGCAGGTCGGGATGGCCGTCGAAGATCACGCCGAACATGTCGTAGACCTCGCGCTCCTGGTGGTCGGCGGTCGGCCACTGGGGCGTGACGGACGGGACCGCGGGCGCGTCGACGGGCACGCGCAGCCGCACGGTGATGCGATCGACCTCGGTCATGTCGAGCATCTCGTACTGCACGCCGAGGCGCGGCTCCTCGGGGTAGTAGTCGAGCCCGTGCACGCTGGCCAGGAAGTTGAAGCCGCGCTCGCGCAGGAACTCCAGCGTCTCGCGCACGCGCGCGGGCGCGATGTCGATCGCCGCCTTGTTGCGGAAGAACAGGGTGCCCAGTACGGCGTCGTCGCCGTGCGCGCCACGCAGGTCCTGGGCGATCAGCTCGAGGCCTGTGGCGTCAGGCACTCGTGCCCATCCTGCCGCCACCGGAGACGCCGATCCCGTGGCCGGCGACCGGCTCGATGGCGAGCTCGGACTCGACGAACTCCTCCGTGCCGAAGCCGCCGTAGCGCGTCCGCCAGCTCAGGTCGGGCTTGGCCAGGATCATCGCCCGCAGCTTCAGGATGCCGTGCATGAGCGCCTCGGGGCGTGGCGGGCAGCCCGGGACGTGCACGTCGACGGGCATGAACTTGTCGGCGGGCACGATCGCGTAGTTGTTGAAGACGCCCATCGAGGACGAGCAGGCGCCCATCGCGATCGCCCACCGCGGCTCGATCATCTGGTCGTAGATCCGCCGGACGACCGGCGCCATCTTGATCGAGACGCGGCCGGACAGGATCAGCAGGTCGGCCTGGCGCGGGGAGGCGCGGAACGCCTCGCCGCCGAAGCGGGCCACGTCCACGCGCGCGCCGACGATCGACATCATCTCGATCGCGCAGCAGGCGAGCCCGAAGGTGGCGGGGAAGATCGCGTTGGCGGCCGCCCAGCGGCCGGCGCGCTCGAGCGTCGTGGTGAGGATGCCGTCCTCGACCTCCTGCTCGAGCGGCGGGCGCTCGAGCTCGCCGGCCAGCATCTGGCGCGCGGTCAGCTGCTTGGCGCGCAGCTCCTGGATCTCACCCGCGCCGAGCTTGCGCCGGGTCACCTCCATTCGAGCGCTCCTCTCCGCCACACGTAGACGAACGCGATGGCCAGCAGGACGATGAACACGAGAATCTCCACCAGCGCGAACGTCCCGAACGCGTCGAGCTGGATCGCCACCGGGTAGAGGAAGATCACCTCGATGTCGAAGAGGATGAAGAGCATCGCGATCAGGTAGAAGCTGATCCCGAAGCGGAAGTTCTTCTTCACCTCCGAGGGGAGGCCGCACTCGTACGGGTCGACGGTCGACTGCCGCACCGGCTTGCGCGGCCCTATGAACGAGTTCAGCACCGCGAACACGAGGCCGAGGATCGTCCCCAGTCCGACGAAGACCAACGCGGGGAGATAGGACCGGATCACCTTGGCTGAGTTGTAGCAGTTTGTAACGCGTTGTTACTTAGTGGCAATTCGCTCATAGCGCGCGTACCCCGAGAGCGGCGACGACGAGCGCTGACGTGGCCATCACGCCCATCTCGCGCCGCAGGATCGCGCGCACCAGCGCGCGCTGCTCGGCTTCCGGCAGTGCCTCCACGTCGGCCCGGCCCTCGAGGTCGCGCTGGGCGAGCACGGTGTCGGCGGCGGCCAGGCGCAGCTGCTCGGCGATGAACGACACGCCGAGCGGGACGAGCCCGTAGATCAGGTGCAGCTCGGGCAGTTCGCGGCCCATCAGCAGCAGGACCGCCCCACCGAGGGCCTGGAGGATCACCAGCCCCTGGCCGACGCGCAGCAGCGGCCAGAAGCCGGGCGCGTGGTGGTGCCGCCACCAGCCCCACAGCCCCCACAGGCCCGCGGCGAGGTTGACGGCGATCAGCGCATAGCCGAAGCCGACGTGGAGGCCGGTCACGTCCCGTACTCCCCGCGGTACCAGATCAGCGGCTTGCCGCCGCCGGCCTCGGCCGCCTCGACGGCGCCGATGCCGATCGTGTGGTCGCCGGACGGGATCAGCCGCTCGAGCCGGCAGCCGACCCAGGCGAGCACGCCCTCGATGACCGGGATGCCGTCGTGGACGGTGTGCCCGACGCCGGCGAACTTCTCGCGCTCGGGCGTCTTGGAGGCGAACAGGCGCGCGAGGTCCTCCTGTCCCGCCGCGAGCACGTTGACGCCGAAGCGCCCGGTCTCGCGCACCACCGGCAGCGTGCGCGCCTCGTTGTCGAACGCGACGAGCAGCAGCAGCGGCTCGAGCGACAGCGACGAGACGGCGTTCGCGGTCATGCCGACCGGGCCGTCCGGCGTGTTCGCGGTCACGACCGTGACGCCCGTGACGAAGTGCCCCATCACGGAGCGGAACTGGTCGGGCCCGACATCCCTCATCGGACGACGAGCCGGCCGGTCATGCCGAGCTGCTCGTGATTGGCCACGGTGCACACCATCTTGTAGCTGCCCGGCCGCAGCGTCGCCGACGCCGTCGCGGACTCGCCCGGCAGCAGCGTCGTCACCTCGACCACCTCGCGGCCCTCGTCGCGCAGCCGGAAGTTGTGGCCGAGGCGGCCGCGGTTGGTCACCGCGAAGGTCAGCTCGCCCGCTCGGGCGCGCACGTTCTGCGGGCGGATGAGGAAGTCGTCGAGCTCGATCTCGACGCGCTGGTCGCGCGCCTGGACGGCCGGTCCGGCACCGCCGCAACCGGCGACGAGGACGGCCGCGAGCAGCGCGGCGATGGTGCGGACGAGCGGCATCGGCCGCGGCATTGTTCCGCAGTGGTCCCGTCCGCGAGTACGACGCATTCCGGCGGGCCCGGCCCGCGTCTGCCGGCGGGCGGGCGGGATCGGATCCGCACACGTGCAACCAGCATGCGAGCGCCTGCCGTGCGCCGGCAGACACGGCCCGGACACCCCCGGATGATGCGCCGAACCCACGAACGAGACCACTATGCTGTGCCACCTTCATGGCCAGCCGCCGTCTTCTCGCCCTGCCCGTGATCGTCGTTGCGCTCGCGCTCGGCGCCTGCGGCTCCGAGGGGATCGAGGTCGCCGAGGACGACCCGAACTACGAGGGTGCCGTGCTGTTCGACGAGAACTGCGCCGGCTGCCACACGCTGACGGCGGCGGGCGCGCTCGGGTCGGCGACCGACGTCGGCTCGCGCGAGAGGCGCGACGGCCCGAACTTCGACGAGCGGCAGGAGAGCGTCGAGGACGTGCTCTACGCGATCCGCAACGGCGGCTTCTCGTCGCAGCCGATGCCGCAGGACATCCTCACCGGCGAGGACGCCCAGAAGGTGGCCGAGTTCGTCGCCGAGTACTCGGGTCGCGGCGGCTCCGAGTAGCCGCCTCATGCTGGACCTCAAGCAGATCCGGCGCGACCCCGAGCCGGTGCGCGCCGCGCTCGCGCGCCGCCGCGACGGCTCCGAGGCGCGTCTCGACCGCGTACTCGAGCTGGACGAGCGCACGCGCGCGCTGCGACCCGAGGTCGAGTCGCTGAAGGCGGAGCAGAACGCGGCTTCGAAGGCGATCGGGGCGGCCAAGCGCGAGGGCGGCGACGCGACGGCCGAGATCGCCGCGATGCAGGACGTCGCGCAGCGGGTGAAGGCGCTCTCACAGGAGCTGGCGGACTCCGACGCCGAGCTCCAGGCCGCGCTGTCGACGCTGCCGAACCCTCCCGATCCGACTGCGGCGGACGAGGACACCACGGTGCGCGAGGAGGGATCGGCCGGGGCCGCCGGCCGCGACCACCTCGATCTGGCGGGCACGATGATCGACATGGAGTCGGGAGCGAGGGTGTCCGGCTCGCGCTTCGCCTACCTGCGCGGCGACCTCGTGCTGGTCGAGCTCGCGCTGTTCCGCTGGGCGCTCGACGTGCTGGGGGAGGAGGGCTTCGAGCCCGTCGTGCCGCCGGTGCTGGTCCGCGAGGAGGCGCTCTACGGGACCGGCTTCCTGCCCGACACCGAGCAGCAGATCTACCGGCTCGCCGACGACGACCTCTACCTGGTGGGAACTTCCGAGGTCCCGCTGGCCTCGCTGCACGCGGGCGAGATCCTCGAGGCCGGCTCGCTGCCGCGCCGCTACGCCGGCATCTCCCCGTGCTTCCGCCGCGAGGCCGGCGCCGCGGGCCGCGACACGCGCGGCATCGTGCGCGTGCACCAGTTCGACAAGGTCGAGATGTTCTGCTTCGTCGAGCCCGAGAAGGCGGCCGAGGAGCACGAGCTGCTGCTGGCGCTCGAGGAGCGGTTCCTGCGCGAGCTCGAGATCCCATACCGCGTGGTCAACATCGGCGCGGACGACCTCGGCGCCTCGGCCTCGAAGAAGTACGACCTCGAGGCCTGGATGCCGGGCCAGGAGCGCTACCGCGAGGTGACGTCGACCTCGAACACGACCGACTTCCAGTCGCGCCGGCTCGACATCCGCTACCGCGACGCCGACGGGCGCCCGCGCCACGTGTTCACCTTGAACGGCACGGCGGTCACGTGGCGGCACCTGATCGCGCTGCTGGAGAACCACCAGGGCGAGGTGCCGGACGTCCTGCGCAAGTGGGGTGCCCCGGAGCGGCTGCGGGTAGGCGAGTCCGCATGACCGACGGACCGCGCGAGACGCCGATCTCCCCCGAGGATCCCGAGATCCCGGCCGAGCCGCCGGATCCCGACGCGATCGAGCCCGAGGTCGACGACCAGCCGCTCGGGCCGCCGGCCGACCTCGACGAGGACGAGGCCCCGCTGCCGGGGCTGCCCGAGTCCGAGCCGCCGGCCGCCGACTGATGACCCGCGAGGCCGTCCAGGCGTGGCTCGACGCCTACGTCGCGGCCTGGCGCGCCTACGACGGGATCGGCGAGCTCTTCTCGGCCGACGCCGAGTACCGCTACCACCCGTACGACGAACCGCTGCGCGGCCGCGACGCGATCGTCGCCGACTGGCAGGGCGACCGCGACGACCCCGGGTCGTGGGAGGCGCGCTACGAGCCGCTGCTCGTCGACGGCGACCGGGCGGTGGCGACCGGCGAGACACGCTACGCCGAGGGCCGCAAGTTCTCGAACCTCTTCGTGCTCGCGTTCGACGGCGAAGGCCGCTGCCGCGAGTTCACGGAGTGGTACATGGAACATCCGATGTAACACACCCACAATTTGTAACCCTCCGGTCGATCTGAAATGATCGCCGGCCGAAGGAGGGGAGCGACGGAGTCCAGTCCAGGATCCCGGGGCACACTCGTCGAGCCGGCGCGGGCGGCCGGTCCGATCCTGGCCGTCCGCAACCTCGAGGTCGTCTACCAGGACGTCGTGCTCGTGCTCCGCGGCGTGAGCCTCGAGCTGCCGCGAGGCGAGATCGTGGCGCTGCTCGGCGCCAACGGCGCCGGCAAGACGACGCTGCTGCGCGCGGTGACCGGGCTGCTCGGCGTCCACCGCGGGCGCGTCACCAAGGGCAGCGTCGAGCTCGACGGGCAGCGCATCAGCGGCCGTGACGCCGCCTCGATCGTGCGCCGCGGCGTCGCCCAGGTGATGGAAGGCCGGCGCATCTTCGCCGAGCTGACGGTGGACGAGAACCTGCGGGCCGGCGGGTTCACCCGAAACCGCGCCGAGATCAGGGAAGCGCAGGACCGCGTCTTCGATCTGTTCCCGGTGCTGGCCGAGCGGCGCAAGTCCACGGCCGGCTACCTGTCCGGCGGCGAGCAGCAGATGCTCGCGATCGGCCGCGCGCTGATGGCCGGGCCGAGCGTGCTGCTCCTCGACGAGCCGTCGCTCGGCCTCGCGCCGCGGCTCGTCGAGCAGGTGCGCGACACGATCGTCGAGCTCAACCGCCAGGGTGTGAGCGTGCTGCTGGTCGAGCAGAACGCAGCCATGGCGCTCGCGATCGCGACCCACGGCTACGTGATGGAGACCGGCCGCGTGGTCAAGGACGGCCCGGCGGCCGATCTGCTGGCCGACCAGGACATCCAGGAGTTCTACCTCGGGGTCGGCGAGACCGGCCGGCGCTCGTTCCGCGACGTCAAGTCCTACCGGCGGCGCAAGCGATGGAGCGGCTGAGCGTCGCCGCGACCGCGGAGCCGGTCGCGCGCCCACCGCAGAAGCCGCTGCTGTGGGTGAGCGACGTGACGCTGCGCTTCGGCGGCGTGACCGCGCTCGACGGCGTCTCGTTCGAGGTCCGGCCGGGCGAGCTGTTCGCGGTGATCGGCCCCAACGGCGCCGGCAAGACCTCGATCTTCAACTGCGTCAACGGGGTCTACCGGCCGCAGCAGGGCTCGATCCGGCTCGACGGCGAGGAGCTGATCGGCCAGTCGCCGCCCGCGGTGGCGCGAATGGGCGTCGCGCGCACGTTCCAGAACCTCGGCCTGTTCACGCATCTGTCGGTGATCGACAACCTGATGCTCGGCCGCCACCACCTGATGCGCACCGGCTTCATCAGCGGCGCGGTCTGGTGGGGCCGCGCCAAGCGCGAGGAGATCGAGCACCGCGAGGCGGTCGAGGCGGTCGTCGAGCTGCTGGAGATGGAGGCCCACCGCCACACGCCCGCGGGCCTGCTCCCGTACGGGCTCCAGAAGCGGCTCGAGCTGGGTCGCGCGCTCGCGATGGAGCCGCAGCTGCTGCTGCTCGACGAGCCGGTGGCGGGCATGAACCTCGAGGAGACCGAGGACCTCGCGCGCTACCTGATCGAGGTGCGCGAGCGGCTCGAGCTGGCGGTGATCCTGGTCGAGCACGAGATGCGGCTGGTGATGGACCTCGCCGATCGCGTGATGGCGCTCGACTTCGGCACGCCGCTGGCCACCGGCACCCCGGCCGAGGTCCAGGCCGACCCGCGCGTGATCGAGGCATACCTCGGCGGTGGCGCATGACCACGCTGCCCGACCTTCTTCTCACGCACGCGCGCGAGCGCCCGGACGCGCCCGCGATCCGCGAGAAGCGCCGCGGGCGCTGGAACGAGCTCAGCTGGAGCGAGTACGCCGACCGCGTGGCGCGCGCCGCGCACGGGCTGAAGGCGCTCGGCGTGCAGCCCGGAGACCGTGTGGCCATCCACGGCGAGAACCGGCCCGAGTGGGTGATCGCCGACCTGGCGATCCAGGGCATCGGCGCCGTCAGCGTCGGCGTCTATCCGACCAGCCCGGCGGCGGAGGTCGAGTACCTGCTCGCCCACTCCGAGTCGGTCGTGCTGATCGCCGAGGACGAGGAGCAGCTCGACAAGGCGCTCGCCGTGCGCGAGCGGCTGGACGGGCTGCGCAAGATCGTGCTGATCGACCCGCGCAATGTGCGCGAGCTCGACCCCATGGTGATGACGTGGGAGGCGCTGGAGGCGAATCCCGCGCTCGAGGACTACGGCCAGGCGCTCGACCCGAGCGAGACCGCGGTGATCGTCTACACCTCCGGCACCACCGGACCGCCCAAGGGCGCGATGCTCACGCACGCCAACCTCACCTGGGCGGCCGGCACGTTCCGCCGCGCCTTCGGCACCGGCCCCGACGACGAGGTGCTCTGCTACCTGCCGCTGTGCCACGTCGCCGAGCGGCTGACCTCGGTCATCAACGGGCTCGGCACCGGCTACGTCGTCAACTTCGGCGAGGGCGGCGAGTCGTTCGCGCAGGACCTGCGCGACGTGCAGCCGACCCTGTTCCCGGCCGTCCCGCGCGTGTGGGAGAAGATGCTCGCCACCGTCGAGATCAAGATGGCGGACGCCTCGCGGCTCAAGCGCTGGTCGTACCGGACCGCGCTGCGGCTCGCGCCCGGCCGGATCGCGAACGTGCTCGCCCTGCGGGCGCTGCGCGACAAGCTCGGGCTCGGCCGCGCCGAGCGCGCCATCTGCGGCGCCGCCCCGATCGCTCCGCAGGTGCTCGAGTACTTCTGGACGCTGGGCGTCCCGGTCTACGAGATCTACGGCCAGACCGAGAACACCGCGGTCTGCACCCTGATGCCGTTCGACGACGTGCGGATCGGCACCGTCGGCAAGCCGCTCGAGGGGGTCGAGCTGCGAATCGCCGAGGACGGCGAGATCCTCACGCGCTCGCCGGCCGTGTTCGCCGGCTACTACAAGGACCCCGAAGCCACCGCCGCGACCATCGATGCCGACGGCTGGCTCCACACCGGCGACGTCGGCACGATCGACGAGCAGGGCTACCTGACGATCACCGACCGCAAGAAGGACGTGATCATCACCGCCGGCGGCAAGAACATCTCGCCGTCGGAGATCGAGAACCGCCTCAAGGTCTCGCCGTACGTGCGCGAGGCGATGGTGGTCGGCGACCGGCGCAAGTTCCTCGTCGCGCTGATCGGGATCGAGGCCGACACCGTCGCCGACTGGGCCGCGCGCCGCGGCCTGGCGTTCACCACCTACGGCGACCTGTCGCGCAAGCCCGAGGTGCGCGAGCTGATCGGCGAGTGGGTCGAGCAGGTCAACGGCGAGCTCGCGCAGGTGGAGACGGTCAAGCGCTTCGCGCTGCTCGAGAAGGAGCTCGACCACGAGGACGGCGAGCTGACCGCGACGCTGAAGGTCAAGCGCCGGGCGCTTGAACGCCAGTTCGAGAAGCAGATCCAGGAGCTCTATGTCTGAGTTCCTCCAGCTCTGCTTCAACGGGCTGGCGCTCGGCGCCCGCTACGCGCTGGTGGCGCTCGGGTTCGTGATCATCTACCGCGCCACCGGCGTCATCAACTTCGCCCAGGGCGGGCTGGTGGCGATCGGCGCCTACCTGACCTACGCGTTCGCGAACACGGCCGGACTGCCGTTCGCGCTCGCGGTGGTGCTCGCCGTCCTGTGCTCGGCCGCCTTCGGCGCCGCGCTCGAGCGCACCGTGCTGCGCAAGATGGTCGGCGAGCCGGTGTTCGCGGTGATCATGATCACGATCGGCCTGCTGTTCATCATCGAGCAGGCGATCACGGCGATCTGGGGCTTCGACAACCTCAACCTCGCCGACCCGTGGGGCGTCCAGACGGTGAAGGTCGGCGACGTCGTGCTCTCCGTCCGCGACCTGTGGACGCTCGGCATCGCGGCCGCCGTGGTCGCCGGGTTCTTCGTCTTCTTCCAAGCTTCCGCGCTTGGCACAGCTATGCGCGCTATGGCGCAAGACGCGGAAGCCGCGCTCGCCCAGGGCATCAGCGCGCGGCGCGTGTTCGCGGTCTCGTGGGCGATCTCGGCCGGGCTCGCCGCCCTCGCGGGCGTGACGTTCGCCGCAGGCCCGGCCGCGCTCTCACCGACGATCGGCGCGATCGCGCTCGTGGCGTTCCCGGCGATGATCGTCGGCGGCATGGACTCGCCGATCGGGGCGGTGTTCGGAGGGCTGATCATCGGCCTCACGCAGGCGCTGACGGCGGGCTACCAGGAGGACGTCGCTCCCTGGCTGGGGCAGAACTTCGGCGCGGTCATGCCGTACGTGGTGATGATCGTGATCCTGCTCGTGCGGCCCTACGGGCTGTTCGGAACCGCTGAGGTACGAAGAGTCTGATGGCGCGCCCGCACCAGAACATGACGCGGCGCTACGCCGACGAGCTGAAGCTCTTCCGGACGCGCGCGGCGAAGGCGTGGCTGGCCGTGCTGGTCGCCCTCTGGCTCCTGACACCGGTCTTCCTCGTCAACCCGTTCTGGCTGTCCGTCCTCAACTACGCGGGGATCGCGGCGATCGCCGCGATCGGACTCAACCTGCTGACCGGCTACACCGGCCAGGTCTCACTCGGCCATGCCTTCTTCATCGGGTCCGGCGCCTACGTGGCCGCCGCTGTGGGCGGCGACCTCGGCCTGCCGCTGATCCTGTGGCTCCCCTCCGCCGCGCTGTTCGGCGCGCTCGTGGGCGCCCTGATCGGCCCCTTCGCGCTGCGCCTGCGCGGCAACTACCTGGCCATCGTGACGCTCGGGCTGGTCTTTCTCGGCGAGTACCTGTTCCGCAACCTCAAGGGGCTGACCGGCGGCAACTCCGGAACCTCTGTCACGGCCCCGGTCACGCTCGGGCCGATCGACTTCAACGCCGTCACGATCCTGGGCGACGAGTACATCCGCAACCAGGGCTGGTTCTGGCTGGTGTGGGGCCTCGTGCTGCTGTGCGCGCTGCTGGCCAAGAACATCGTGCGCACCCGCCCGGGCCGTGCGATCCAGGCGATCCGCGACCGCGACGTCGCCGCCGAGATCGTCGGCGTGGACCTCGGGCGCTACAAGGTCGCCGCCTTCGCCGTCTCGAGCGCCTTCGCGGGGCTGGGTGGCGCCCTCTACGGCGCCTATCAGCAGTACGTCTCCCCGGACGAGTGGAGCCTGTTCCTCTCGATCCAGTACATCGCGATCATCATCGTCGGCGGCGTCGGGACGGTCTTCGGCGCCGTCCTCGGCGCGCTCTTCCTCGGCGGCCTGCCGGCCGTCATCGACAACTACTCCGAGTCGATCCCCGGCGTCGGCACGGGCACCGAGGGCTTCATCTCGGTCGAGTCCCTCAATACGGCGATCTTCGGGCTGCTGATCGTCCTGTTCCTGATGTTCGAGCCACGCGGCCTGGCCGCGATCTGGCTCCGTCTGAAGGCGTACTTCAAGGCATGGCCGTTCTCCTACTGAGGAGGGAGACATGAAGAGGGTGCTGCTGCTACTCGTCGCGTTGCTGGCGCTGGTGCTTGCCGGGTGCGGAGGCGCCGCCGACGATGAGGGTGACTCCGGCGAGTCCGGGGAGGCCTCGCTGGCGAACGCCCCCGGCTTCGACGGGACGACGATCAAGCTCGGGGTGCTGACGCCGCTGACCGGCCCGGTGGCGGTGATCGGCAAACCGCTGACGGCCGGCAACGAGGTCTACTTCGACTACGTCAACTCGCAGGGCGGCATCGCCGGCAAGTACAAGGTCGAGCTGGTCCAGGAGGACACGCAGTACTCGCCGCCGGCCACCGTCCAGCAATACAACAAGATCAAGAACGACGTCGTCGCGTTCACGCAGGTGCTCGGCACCGCGCCCACGCTCGCCACCCTGCCGCAGCTCGCGCAGGACAACATCATCGCCGCGCCCGCCTCGCTCGACGCGTTCTGGGTCCGCGAGCCGAACCTGCTGCCGGTCGGCGGCCCCTACCAGGTGCAGGCGATCAACGCGCTCGACTACTACATCAACCAGGCCGACGGCAAGGGCAAGAACATCTGCTCGTTCATCCAGGACGACGCCTATGGCGAGGCCGGGCAGTCGGGCGTCGACTTCGCGGCCGAGGAGCTCGGCTTCGAGGTGGCCGACACGCAGAAGTTCAAGGTCGGCGACAAGGACGTGACCGGCCAGGTGCAGCGGCTCCAGGGCTCCAAGTGCGACGCCGTCTTCCTGGTCGCCACCCCGACCGACGCGGGCACGATCTGGGGCACCGCCGCCAAGCTCGGCTTCGCGCCGCGCTGGATCGGCCAGTCGCCGACGTGGATCGACGAGCTCGGCGCCTCGCCGCTGGCCGAGTACCTCCAGCAGACGACGTGGATCGTCGCCGAGGGCACCGAGTGGGGTGACACCAGCGTGCCCGGCATGAAGGACATGATGGCCCAGGTCGAGGAGTTCAAGCCCGACCAGCAGCCCGACTACTACTTCTCGTTCGGCTACCTACAGGGCATCGCCATGACCGCGCTGCTCGAGAAGGCCGTCGAGCTCGGCGATCTCTCGCGCGAGGGGCTGATGAAGGCCTCCGACGAGCTCGGGACCGTGAGCTTCGAAGGCCTGTCGGGCGACTACCAGTACGGGCCCGCCGAGTCGCGCAACCCATCGCGCATGTCGACCATCTACGAGGTCAAGCCAGATCAGCCGTTCGGGCTGGGCACGCTCGAGTACCAGTACGAGTCGGAGGCCGCCAAGGCGTTCGAGTTCCAGAAGGCCGACTTCTAAACCGCGCTCGAATCGGGCAGAAGGGAGGTGACGAAAGGAGCTGGGCATGGAACGGACTAGGGGTGTCTCACTGGCCAAGGGGCCGGTCGGGATCATCGGCGCCGTGCTGCTCGCGGGCGGCATCCTCGGGCTGCTGATGGGATCGACCGACTTCACGACGAGCGCGCCGAACGGCGACGTCTCGGGCGGCACGTTCCTCGGCATCGAGGGCAACGGCTGGACGTGGCTGCTGTTCGCGGGCTCCGGCCTGCTGCTGCTGATCAGCGCGCCGATGCACTGGAGCGCCAAGACGATGGCGATGCTGGTCGGGCTGGCGCTGGCCGGCGCCGCGATGCTGGCGATCGTCGACGGCAGCGACGCGCTGGGCGTCTTCGCCGCCAACGGCATGACGATGCTCGCGTTCGGCGCGGCCGCCGCCGTGCTGCTGATCGTGGCGATGATGCCGCGGGTGGGTGGCCGCCATGAGGAGGTCGTGGCCGACCAGGAACAGACCGGCCGCTTCGAGCGCGACGGCCACCTCGAGCGCGAGGAGGTCGGCACGCACCGGCGCGTCTAGCGCGTCGCACTGGTAAGCATCGGCGGCATGGAAGCCGCCACCGCCACGCCGTTCTCGCTCGAGCTCACGCAGGACCAGCGCGACATCCGCGACTGGGTGCACGGCTTCGCCGAGCAGGTCGTGCGCCCGGCCGCCGCGGAGTGGGACGAGCGCGAGGAGACGCCGTGGCCGATCATCGCCGAGGCGGCGAAGATCGGGCTCTACGGCTACGAGGCGCTGGCCCAGTTCTGGGCGGACGAGAGCGGCCTGACGCTGCCGATCGTCAACGAGGAGCTGTTCTGGGGCGACGCGGGGATCGGCATGGCGATCATGGGCACCTCGCTCGCCGTGGCGGCGATCTTCGGCCAGGGCACCGGCGAGCAGATCGGCGAGTGGATCCCGCGCTGCTTCGGGACCGAGGACGAGCCCGCCGTGGCCGCCTTCTGCGTGTCCGAGCCCGACGCCGGCTCCGACGTCTCGTCGCTGCGCACCCGCGCGGTCTACGACGACGGGGACTGGGTGCTGAACGGCCAGAAGGCGTGGGCCACCAACGGCGGCATCGCGGGCGTGCACGTGGTGGTGGCGTCCGTGGACCGGGATCTCGGCTCCCGCGGCCAGGCGGCGTTCGTGATCCCGCCCGGCACGCCCGGGCTCGACGATGGGCGCGAAGGTCAAGAAGCACGGGCTGCGCGCCTCGCACACCGCCGACCTCTTCCTCGACGACTGCCGCGTCCCCGGCGCGTGCCTGCTGGGCGGGAAGGAGAAGCTCGACGAGCGCATTGCCCGGGCGCGCGAGGGCACCGCCTCGGGGGGCCAGGCGGCGATGCAGACGTTCGAGGCGACGCGGCCGACGGTCGGCGCGCAGGCGCTCGGCATCGCCCGCGCCGCCTACGAGTACGCGCTCGACTACGCGCGCGAGCGCGAGCAGTTCGGCCGCCCGATCATCGACAACCAGGCGATCGCCTTCATGCTCGCCGACATGAAGATGGAGCTCGACGCGGCGCGGCTGCTCGTGTGGCGCGCCGCGTGGATGGGCCGCACCGGCCGCCCGTTCGAGAACGCCGAGGGCTCGATGTCCAAGCTCAAGGCCGGCGAGGTCGCCGTCTGGCTGACCGAGCGCGCGATCCAGATCCTCGGCGGCAACGGCTACACGCGCGAGTACCCGGTCGAGCGCATGCACCGCGACGCCAAGATCTACACGATCTTCGAGGGCACGTCCGAGATCCAGCGGCTGGTGGTCGCGCGCGCGATCTCAGGGAGGCAGATCAAGTGAGCGACGACGACGACTGGACCGGCGAGCCGCCCGAGGGCCGGCACTCGCGCGACCGCGCGCGGCCGGGCTTCTGGGAGAACCAGTGGCAGGCGGCGGCCGCCTACGCGCTGCTGGGCGTGACGATCATCGCCGCGATCGTGATCATCCTCGTGCTCGGCTGAAAGATGGGCATCCCGCGCCCGAATATGGGCGGTTGTGCCGATGTGCGGCGTGCGGGGTCGCCCATACGGTCGGCGCATGTCCATCAAGTACACGCTCGCGGCCGCGCTGGCCGCCCTCGCCGTCTGGGGCGCCACCTCGGTCGCCGCCCCTTTCGAGCACAAGGGCCACCACAAGAAGTCCCACGTCAAGATCGACCGGCAGCTCAGGAGCCAGCTCGCGCAGATGCGCGTCGCGACGGCCCAGTACGCGACCGACGTCGAGAAGGCGAAGGCCGACGGCTACCGGATCATCACCCCCAACATGGACGACATGGGGTTTCACTACCTGAACCCCGGGATCGCGGACTTCGACGTCACGAAGCCGCCGATCCTCGTCTACGGCGCGCCGAACGGGAAGCACCAGCTCGTCGCGCTCGAGTGGGTGTTCCCGAAGAAGCCGAAGAAGCCGCCGCTGAAGGGCGCGACGTACGGTTCCTTCCCGGCCGCCTGCCACTACGACGACGGAACCTTTACGCCTGCATCCTCAGAGGCTGACTGCGCGCCGACGTCACCCGAGACCGGGACGCCGTTCGTCTTCTGGCACCCGAAGCTCGTGACCCTCCACGTCTGGATCTGGTACCCGAACCCCGCGGGCCTCTACAACCCCACCAACCCGCTCGTCAGGCCTTTCAACGGCTGATTGTTCACACCCGGCCGCGCGGGGCGCATACGCTGCGCGCATGTTCAAGCGCGCCCTGCTCTGCGCGGCCGCGGTGCTGGCGGTCACCGCCCCGTCCGCCCTCGCCCACGACGACGACGACGCTGCGCTTCGCGACGTTCAACGCGTCGCTCAACCGCAACTTCGACGGAGAGCTGATCCAGGAGCTCTCGACGCGCGACGACCCGCAGATCCGCAACGTGGCGGAGATCATCCAGCGGGTCCGGCCCGACGTCCTGCTCGTCAACGAGCTCGACTTCGTGCCCAACGGCGAGGCGCTACGGCTCTTCCAGCGCAACTACCTGTCTGTGAGCCAGAACGGCGCGCGGCCGATCTTCTTCCCGCACAGCTTCGTTGCGCCGTCCAACACCGGCACTCCGTCGGGCAAGGACCTCGACAACAACGGCGTTGTCGACACCACGCCTGGCGACGGCACTTACGGCAACGACTCGTTCGGCTTCGGCGAGTACCCGGGCCGCTTCGGCATGGGCGTGCTCTCGCGCAAGCCGATCGACCGCCATGGCGTCCGCACGTTCCAGCTCTTCCGGTGGCGCGACATGCCGGGCAACCTGCTGCCGCAGCCGTTCTACTCGCCCGACGAGGCGGCCATCTTCCGGCTCTCGTCCAAGAGCCACTGGGACCTGCCGATCGAGGTCTCGCGGCACAAGACCGTCCACTTCCTGGTCAGCCACCCGACGCCGCCGGTGTTCGACGGCCCCGAGGACCGCAACGGCCGCCGCAACTTCGACGAGATCCGCTTCTGGGCCGACTACATCTCCGGCGCGCGCTACATCTACGACGACGAAGGGCGCCGCGGCGGCCTGCGCGGCGAGCACTTCGTCATCGCCGGCGACCAGAACTCGGATCCACTCGACGGCGACAGCGTGCCCGGCGCGATCCAGCAGTTGCTGGACCACCCGCGCGTCAACGCGCGTAAGGCGCCGACCAGCCCGGGCGGTCCCGAGCAGGCGGCGCTCCAAGGGCGAGCGAACGCCACCCATCGCAGCGATCCCGCCTTCGACACGGCGGACTTCGCCGACGGGGCGCCGGGCAACCTGCGCGCCGACTACGTGCTGCCCGACCGCGGAACGAAGATCGTCAACTCGTTCGTCTTCTGGCCGCGGATGAGCGATCCGCTGTTCCGCCTCGTCGGGCTCTTCGACCCCGCGTTGCTGCCGAACGGCAACGGCTTCCCGTCGTCCGACCACCGGCTGGTGGCCGTCGACGTCAAGCTCGGCGGACGGTGAGAGCCGCCACCACGATCGCCGCCGTCGTCACGTGCATGAGCATGAGCGTGCCGACGGCGGCGGCGTCGCCGTCGTCACTCACCGAGAGCGGCGCCCCCAGTGATAAGACGAGCGCGACCGCAGCGACGATGACGAAAGTGCGGTCGCGCCTGATCACGGCGTAGACCAGCGCGGCGGCCAGCACGCCGGCGAGCGTCGAGACGATCACCGCCCGCAGCTCGATGTGCTCGAAGCTGTCGGGGATGTCGAACAGCGCGACTGCGATCGCCCGGACCACCAGGTTGACGGCGACGGCGGCGACGGCGGCGATCGCCGTGCGCGTGAGCAGGTCAGGCAAGGGTGCGGAGCGCCTCGCCGGCGATCACGGCCAGGGTCAGCACGGCGGCCGGCACCCAGTACGAGCGGTGGCGGCGCGTCCAGCGCCGGCCGTGACGGCGGTCGGCGGTGCTGGCGTAGATCTGCCGCGGCTGGTGCACCACGGGGCCGGATGCAAGACCTCTGGTGGGGATCGGTCAACCCGCCCATCCCGCATGCTGCGGGAATCGCTTGCGGGCTATCCCGGAAGCAGCGCGAATTGCCTGGACTGGGCGACGAGGTTGCCGGCCGAGTCCCAGATCTCGAAGTCCTCCTCGTGGTAGCCGCCGATCACGTGGCGCGTCAGATTGCGGCACGCGAGCCAGCCCGGCGCCGGCCGTCCACGGACGTGCACCGTCAGCTCCATCGTGGCCGAGCCGGGAGCGCCCACGTCGAGCACGGCGGGCGCGGCGCCGTCGACCAGGGCGGCGAGCGCGAGCGGGTCGGCGTCGCGGCCGTCGCGGAAGCGCATCCAGAACTCGAACCCGGGCTCGCCCGCAGGCGCTCCCTTCACCCAGCCCGGCAGCTCGGGAGCGCGGTACTCGAGCCGCTCGGTGATGCTCACGCCGGGCAGGACGCCGCCGTCGAGCACGTCGGGCAGCTGGTCGGGTGCCGGCAGCCGGGGCGCCTCGCCGAGCACGTGCGTCCGGCCGTCGGCCTGGTCGAGGTCACCGAACGTCGCGAGCAGCCGCACGATCTCGCGCTCCTCCTGGAACAGGCTCGCCTGGCCCGTGGCGACGCGGCGGCCGGCGCGAACGACCTCGGTCTTGATCTCGGCGGGGCCGACCAGGCCGGGCCGCAGGAAGTGCGCAGACGTCACGAGCGGGTCGGGGAACGGCATGTCGGCCTGGAGGGCGCGCAGGGCGACGGCCAGCATGTAGCCGCCGTTGGGGGTGCCGCCGAGGGCGGTCCAGCGGTCGGTCAGGGTCGCCGCGTAGCGGCCGTCGCCGTCGGGATGGACGGCGGTGTCGGCGTCGAAGACGTGGTCGGTCATGGTGGTCATCGCCCGCCCAGGGTGGCCGGGGCGGGCACGCTTGGCAATTACCCGTCAGGTAAGACGGTCACCGCAGTGCCCAGGGCAGCCCGTCGAGGCTGGCCGGCGGCCCCGGCTTCCAGCGCGGCCACGGCGCGTAGGCCTGGGCCGAGTGGCGCGTCTCGGTCTCCACGCCGGCGCCGTGGCGCAGCGCGACCTCGGAGCGGACGTACGTGTCGTCGTCCTTCGGCTTGCCGCGGGCGCCGGCCATGAACACCACGCACGGCCCGTCTCCGGCGCCGACGAAGATGTGCTCGGTCATCGACGGGCAGTGGACGAAGTCCCACGCTTTCAGCGGCCGCTCCTCACCCTCGATCAGCAGGATGCACGCGCCCGCGAGGACGAGGAAGTCCTCCTGGTTGGCCTCGCGGTGGTAGAGCGCGCTCGCCTGCCCCGGCCGCATGACGGCGATCGTGTAGCCGACCTGCTCGAACGGCACGGCGTCGCCCTCGAACACGCAGGCGTCCGCGAAGTGCCCGCCGCTCACCCAGGCCGCGTCGCGCACGTTGACCACGAACCAGCCCTCGGTGGCCGCCACCAGGCCTGCGTCCGACTGCTCCATCCGCGCCTCCGGAACCATCGCCGGATCATCCCATCTGGGTGATCTCGGCTCCCCCGGCCCGATGAAATGGTGAGCCGATGTTGCGCGGGTTACTCGCAGCGGCGGTCGCGGCGCCGTGCCTGACCTTCTGTTCGCAGGCGGGCGCCCAGATTCGCGGCGACCAGAGCGCGGATCGCTGGGTGACGATCGCCGCGCGCGAGTGCGACGAGTACACGGACATCCGCGCCAACCTCGCGCGCAACAACATCATGGAGAGCCTGCAGGATCTCGGCGAGGACACGCTCTACACGGCGGGCGAGCCGATCGACCCGCGCACGGAGCTCGAGGGCCAGCCCAACTGCCGGCCGCTGGTGACTGGCGGTTCACGTTCGGGGACGGCTACCGCAGCCGCGCGGTCGACGGGCCCTGGGGGTCGCTGTCGATCGTCACCAACCCGGACGGCGGCAACGTGCCCATCACCCAGGCGACGGTGCCCGCGCGCGACTTCGACGGGCATCCGGTCAGCGGCGGCGTGAAGATCCAGGGCGCCGTCACGATCGGCCTCAACCGCGATCAGGTCGACCGGTCCGCCCAGAACCGCCTATGGCTCCAGGGCGGCACCCCCGAGGACCCGATGCTCTACGCCGACCCGGCGTTCGCCGGCCGCTACGGGTTCGGTGCGCTCCGGTGCGCGATCGACGACCTCAACGGCGACAACGTCGAGACGATCCAGTTCCCGTCCGGCACACGGCACATGTACTGCTACGCGTACTACGTGACGCCGCCGCCCGCCTCCGGGACGATCGTCATCCGCAAGCAGGTCGAGGGCTCCGAGGCGAGCGAGAGCTTCCGCTTCACCGGCAACGTCTCGTACAACGAGGGCGGAGCGTTCGACCTCTCCGCCGCCGACGGCGACCCCGACTCGATCGAGTTCCTGCGCGGCGAGACGCGTCCGGGCGACGCGCCGTGGACGGTGGTCGAAGAAGCCCGCGAGGGGTGGTCCCTGACCGGCCTCACCTGCACGTCCCAGGCCGGGAGCGGCACCACGACCGACATGGCCGCGCGCAGCGTGCAGATCAGCCTCGTCGCGGGCGACACGCTGACCTGCACGTTCACGAACCGGCTCACGCCGCCGGCCGGGGCGCTCGTGCTGCGCAAGGTGACCCTGCGCGGCGCGGGCTCGTTCCCGTTCCGTATCGAGGACGAGGACGGCGACGTCGTCGCGCGCCGTGAGCTGACCACCCAGTCGCCGGGCGGGGTCGGCGCAGTTCGCGTGATCGTGCTCGACCCCGGCCGCTACCGGATCTCGGAGCGGCGGCCGGTCAGCGACCTGGGCGTCTGGCGGCTGTCAGGCGTCAAGTGCAACGGCACGCGCCGCGATCCCCCCGATCCGCTGTTCGTGAACATCACGGCCGCGCGCGGGGCGGTGTGCACGTTCGCGAACCGGCTGAGCCGGCCGGGGGCGATTCGCGTCGCCGGTGTCTCGCTCGGCGGCCTGGGCACCGCGGCGTACCTCGCGTCACAGAACGTCAACCCACGTGTGCAGCTTCACCAGTTCGCCACCACCACTCGTCAGGGCCGGCCTGAGCGCGCGAGCGGTCAGCCGACGACCGGCCTGCCGTTCGGCCTCTATGTGATCCAGCAGAGCGCGGTCGCGGCCGAGCAGCGCGACGAGTGGAGGCTGATCGCCGTCACCTGCAACGGCCGTCTGCTGCCGTTCGAGCAGGGAACCGTCCTGGTCAGCGCCGACCCGAGCCAGGGCCGCTGCTTCCCGCGCGGCGAGCGCCTGCTCCTCTGCACGCTCGGCGACCTCGACCCGGGCGCGAGCGCAACCATCCGGGTGCGCGTGCAGCAGGTCGATCCGGACGCCGGGATCAACGTCGCCGTCACCGGCGCCGGCAGCCCGGAGGACGTCCTGCGCAACAACGTCGCCGCCGCTCGCTTCGCAGCGGTCCAGCGCCCGCCGAGCGCGTGCCCGGCCTTCGCGCCGTTGGCCCGCATCGCTTGCTGAGCGGCGAGTCAGGTGCGCGCGGCCGCGTACCTTCCGTCCGCATAAATGTTGCTTTCGGCGGCATAAAAAAGAGACGCGCACGGCTTCAGCGCACGCCCTGGCCGACGATCCACCCAACGAATGCCACGGCGCCGCACCACACGCTCGCGGAAGGTCCCCGGCGGGGGGTCGCTCCGCATGCTGCCGATCTTCGTGGCGGCGCTCGCCGTCATTGCCGGCATGCTCGTGATGGCGGACTACGCGCGGCGCGAAGCGGACCAGGCGCGCCAGGCCCAGGCGGTCATGGAGCGCACACGCACGCTCGGCGCCGGCATCGACTCGCTCACATGGCGCACACTGGCCACGCGGAAGACCGAGCGGACGGACGCCGTCCTCGCGGAGGGCATGGGCTCGTACAAGCAGTTGACGGCGAGCTTGCGCCGCCTGCGAGCGCTCGGCGTGACGCGCGATCGCACCGCGGCCGTCGAGCAGCGCCTCGGCGAGGCCTACGGCCAGGGAATGCAGGCACTGCTCGCCTCCCGGCGCGACACCGCGCTGGGTGGTCGCATCGCGAAGCGCCGGTTCGCTCCCGCCATGCGCCGCTTCGACGAGGCCATCGCCGGTCTCGCCGCCGAGCAGGACGGCATCGCGCGCGCGGCGCAGCGCCGCACGTGGCTCGGGTGGCTCGGTTCGATGACGGTCGGCCTGCTGCTGCTGTGCCTCCTCGGCGTGCAGATGCACCTGATCCAGCGGCGGTCCGCGGTCGCCGAGCAGGCGCGCGACGCCCAGCGCCGCAGCGAGGAGCGACTGGACGCGCTCGTCCGCCATTCCTCCGATGTCGTGGCCGTGGTCGACGGCACCTCGCATGTGCGCTGGCTGGCCGAGTCGGTACGCGGCGCGCTGGGCCATGACCCCGCGGATCTGGTCGGCGGCCCGCTGACGGACCTCGTCCACGCCGACGACGCCGTCCGCGCGACGCGCTTCATGAAGAAGGCCGCGCGGGGACGCGGACGCGCCGGCTCGCTGAGCGCGCGCTTGCTCACCGCCGACGGCGAATATCGAGCCTTCGAGCTGATCGCGCACAACCATGTCGGCGACCCGCTGATCGACGGGATCCTGCTCAACCTCCGCGACGTCTCCGAGCGAGTCGCGCTCGAGGAGCGGCTCCGGTATCAGGCGTTCCACGACGACCTCACCGGTCTCGCCAACCGGGCGCTGTTCGAGGATCGCCTCACCCTGGCGCTCGCGCGCGGTCGGCGCCACGCCGGTCAGGTTGCGGTGGTCTTCATCGATCTCGACGACTTCAAGACGGTCAACGACAGCCTCGGCCATGCGGTCGGCGACGAGCTGCTCCGCGCGACCGCCCAACGACTGGCGACCTGCCTGCGCGCCCAGGACACCGCCGCGCGATTCGGCGGCGACGAGTTCGCCGTCCTGCTCGAGGACCTCGCAGGCCCCGACGAGGCCTGGCAGATCGCCGAGCGCCTACGCCGCGCGCTCGAGCCGCCGCTCGACATCGACGGGCGCAAGATCGCCTCGTCGGCGAGCGTCGGTCTGGAGTGCCCCGGTCCCAACCTCACCGCGGACGACGTGCTCGGGAACGCCGACCTCGCGATGTACGCCGCCAAGGACGCGGGCAAGGGCCGCGTGGCGCGCTTCGAGCCGGTCATGCGCGAGCAGCTCGTGGAGCGCATGGAGCTCGGCAGCGAGCTCGGTCTGGCGGTGGAGCGCGACGAGCTCTTCCTCGAATACCAGCCGCTGGTCGAGCTCGACACCGGGCGCATCTCCGGTGTCGAGGCGCTGATCCGCTGGCAGCACCCGACGCGCGGGCGCCTGGCGCCTGACCGCTTCATCGCACTCGCCGAGTCCAACGGCCACATCGTCGCGATCGGCCGCTGGGTCCTCCAGACCGCCTGCGCACAGCTGAGCCGCTGGCAGGAACACCGGCCCGGCGCGGCGGACCTGGAGATGAGCGTCAACGTCTCAACCCGCCAGCTGGGGGACCCCGAGTTCCCGGACGACGTGCGCTCGGCCATCGTCACCTCCGGCATCGACCCGTCGCGTCTCACGCTCGAGATCACCGAGCACCTCCTGCTCGAGGACGGCGACCTGATGCAGGAGCGGCTGCTTGCGCTCAAGGAGATCGGCGTGCGCCTCGCCGTCGACGACTTCGGCACCGGCTACTCGGCCCTCAGCTACCTGCAGGCGTTCCCTGTCGACGTGCTGAAGATCGACCGCTCGTTCGTGTCCGGCATCGACCGTGACCCGGAGCGGGCGCGCCTGGTGCACGGCATCGTCGAGATGGGCCACAACCTGCGCCTCTCTGTCGTGAGCGAGGGCATCGAGGAGGCCGGCGAGGCCGCCCTGATGCGCGAGTTCCAATCCCAGTACGGGCAGGGCTTTCTCTTCTCCAAGCCGGTCGACGCCGAGACACTCGACCGCCTGCTCGCCGACGAAACGACCTTCACGGAGGCCGCATGACCCCTCGTACTCTCACCGTGGCTGCGCTGGCCGCCGCCGGCCTCGGCCTCGGGACCGCACAGGCGCAGGCCTCACAGCGGTTCGACATCTCCGGGCATGTGAACGCCCCCGCCACCAGCGGCGCGACGCTGCGCCAGTCCGGCCCGTTCAGCGGCGCTCCGCTCGGGCCCGGCACGGTGAAGGTGACGACGAAGATCGGCGCGGGGAAGGGCGCCCGGGTGAGCTTCAAGATGTTCAACCGGCGCGGCCAGATCTGGGGCTCCGGTGACGTGAAGCTGACGTTCCGCGGCTCGAAGGTCACCTACAGCGGCAGCGCCAGGATCACCGGCGGCTCGGGGGCCTTCAGCCGCTTGCGCGGTAGCGGGCTGCGGCTCACCGGAGGCGGGGACATGACGGGCTCGCGCTTTCCGATCCGCCTGACGGGCTCCGTCAGCTCCTGACCGAGAGGGCGCAGCGTATGCGTCCAACCTCCCGGACGGTAGCGCGAGCGCGACTCCCGCCATAGGGGTCTGACGCCGCGCCCGGGTGCAGACCAGGGCATTTCACGGGCGCGACGTGGAGGCGAGAGGGGGACGATCTAGTTGCACGCAAAACTAGATCTCTCGAGAGGAGACTGTCATGACCACCACGACACCCGATAGCCCCATCAGCCCGGCGATCGACGCCGGCACCGGCCTTCGCGATGGCTACGCCGAGATCGGCGACGTGCGGTTGCATTACGTCGAGGCCGGCGACGGGCCGCTGGTCGTGCTGCTGCACGGCTTCCCGGAGTTCTGGTACGGCTGGCGGCAGCAGATCGCGCCGCTCGTGAACGCGGGGTTCCGCGTCGTCGCGCCTGACCTGCGCGGCTACAACCTGTCGTCGAAGCCGGACGGCTACGCCGACTACACGGCCGACAAGCTGGCCACCGACGTCCGCGGTCTCATTCGCGAGCTCGGTGCCGAGTCCGCGATGGTGGTCGGTCACGACTGGGGCGGCACCGTCGCGTGGACCCTGGCGATGAACCACCCGGAGGTCGTCGACCGCCTCGCCATCCTGAACGCGGCCCATCCGCGCAAGCTGAACGAAGGACTGCGCAACCCGCGTCAGCTCCTGAGGACCTGGTACTTCTTCTACTTCCAGACCCCAGGGCTGCCCGAGCGCCGCGCGCGCCGGTGGCACTGGCGGTTCTTCAAGCGGTTCCTGCGCGACGCCCGCCCGCCGTACACGGCGGAGGAGCTCGACCGCTACGACGAGGCGTGGTCCCAGCCAGGAGCGGCGAAGGCGATGATCGACTACTACCGCGCCGCGGTGCGGCTGCAGCCGAAGCAGGACGAGCTTCGCCCGATCTCGGCGCCCACCCTGGTCATCTGGGGGCAGGGCGATCGCTACCTCGGCCCCAAGCTCGCCGAGCCGCACCACGAGGACGTGCCCAACCTCGAGCGGGTCGAGCGCCTGCCCGACGCGTCCCACTGGGTCCACCACGACGAGGCCGAGCGCGTGAACGAGCTGCTCGTCGACTTTCTCGCCCCCGGCAGCGGGAGCCACACGGCCGTCTGACATAAGAACGACGTGGGCCGCAACCGGCGACGCCGGTGGCGGCCCACTCCGCTTCTCGGCAGCCTTTGGCCGGCCCTAAGGGCTGGAACCGAGCGGAGGGGGCGGGATTCGAACCCGCGGTCCGCTTGCACGGACTCCGGTTTTCAAGACCGGTGCATTCGACCGCTCTGCCACCCCTCCGGGGTGTTTCATGATGACTGTCCGGGCAGGACACACGCGTGTTCGAGGGCTTCGAGTTGGATCGGATCGACGTGGGGGAGGCGGTGCTGCGAGTGCGGCACGGCGGCTCCGGCCGGCCCCTGCTGCTGCTCCACGGGCATCCGCGGACGCACGTCACGTGGCACCGGGTGGCGCCGCTGCTGGCCGGCGACTTCTCGGTCGTATGCCCCGACCTGCGTGGCTACGGCGAGTCGTCCAAGCCGCCGACCACCGAGGACCACGCGCCGTACTCGAAGCGCGCGATGGCGCGCGACTGCGTCGCGCTGATGGCCGCGCTCGGGCACGACCGGTTCGCCGTGGCGGGCCACGACCGCGGCAGCTACGTCGCGTTCCGGGCGGCGATGGACCACCCGGAGGCGGTGACCGCGCTCGCGGTGCTCGACTCGATCCCGATCGGCGAGGCGCTGGCTCGCGCCGACGCGCGGTTCGCCGCCGAGTGGTGGCACTGGTTCTTCCTGGGGCAGACGTCGAAGCCGGCCGAGCGCGTCATCAGCGCCGACCCGGACGCGTGGTACCGCGCCGGGCCCGAGGCGATGGGCGAGGATGCGTTCGCCGACTACCGGCGCGCGATCCACGACCCGGAGACGGTGCACGCGATGTGCGAGGACTACCGGGCCGGCCTGGGCATCGACCGCGAGCACGACGACGCCGACCGCGCCGCCGGCCGGCGCGTGCGCTGTCCGACGCTCGTGGCCTGGTCGCTGCACGACGACCTCGAGGAGCTGTGGGGCGACCCGCTCGCGATCTGGCGCGACTGGGCCGACGACGTGCGCGGGGCGACGATCGACAGCGGCCACCACATGGCCGAGGAGGCTCCGGAGCAGCTCGCCGCCGTGCTCGGCGACTTCTTCAGGACTTACGCGCCGGCTCGCCCGCCAGCGCCGCCACCAGCCCGAGCGAGATGAAGACGCCGCCGCTCAACCGTTCCAGCCGCTGCCGCGCCCGCGCGGTCTCGCGCAGTTTGCGACCGGCGCCGGCCGCCACCAGCGCGTAGGTGCCGTCGCTCAGCACCCCGAGCCCGACCAGCAGCGTGCCGAGGACGAGCATCTGCGGCGCCACCGGCGCCGAGGGGTCGACGAACTGCGGGAGGAACGCCAGGAAGAACAGCGCCGTCTTCGGGTTGAGGATGTTGACCACCGCGCCCTGCCAGAACAGCCGCCGCATGGTCACCGGGCCGCGCGGCTCGGGGTCGGGCTCCTCCGCGTCGCGCGCGAGCAGCTTGCGGATCCCCAGCAGGATCAGGTACGCCGCGCCCGCGTACTTGACGATCGTGAACGCGGTCGCCGAGGAGGCGATCAGCGCCGACACGCCGAAGGCTGCGGCCACCACGTGCACCAGCCCGCCGACCTGCACGCCGAGCATCGAGGTCACCCCCGCGCGGCGCCCCTGCGCCAGGCTGCGGGTCACGATGTAGAAGACCGACGGCCCCGGAATTGCGAGGAACGCCAGGCTCGCCGCCGCAAAGAGCAGGAACGTCGATGCATCGGGCATGGCAGAACCGTACCGGTGCGCCCGTATGCTGGACAGCGATGCCCTCTCGGGGAGTCTTCCGGTCGCAGCGCCGGCGGCGGTGGTCGCTGGCCTCGCTGCGGTCCGTCGGCGACATGGCGATCGATCTCGGCACCGCGAACACGGTGGTCTACGTGCGCGGCCGCGGGATCGTGCTGTCCGAGCCGTCGGTAGTCGCGATCGACCAGCGCACGGGCGAGGTCCACGCCGTCGGCGCCGACGCCCAGCTGATGATCGGCCGCACCCCGGCCACGATCTCCGCCGACCGCCCGCTGCGGCACGGCGTGATCGCGGACTTCGAGGTCACCGAGGCGATGCTGCGGCAGTTCGTCGACAAGGTGCTGCACAGCCGCTTCAGCCGCCCGCGGCTGGTCATGTGCGCGCCCTCGGGCGTCACCGACGTCGAGCGCCGCGCGGTCGAGGAGGCATCGCTGAGCGCCGGCGCCCGCGAGGTGCACCTGATCGAGGAGTCGCTGGCCGCCGCCATCGGCGCCGGGCTGCCGATCGCCGAGCCGGTGGGGCGCATGGTGGTCGACGTCGGAGGCGGCACCAGCGAGGTCGCGGTCATCTCGCTCGGCGGGATCGTCGTCTCGCGCTCGCTGCGGGTCGGCGGCTACGACCTCGACGACGCCATCACCAACCACATCCGGCTCGAGCACCGGATGGCGATCGGCTCTCAGAGCGCCGAGGCGATCAAGCTGGCCGTCGGCTCCGCCTCGCCGCTCGCCGAGGAGCTCTCGACCCGCATCCGCGGCCGCGACCTGCTCTCCGGCCTGCCGCGCGAGATGGAGCTCGACAGCGAGGAGGTCCGCCGCGCGATCGACCCGCCGCTGGCCGACATCATGACCGCCGTCCACTCCACGCTCGAGGAGACCCCGCCCGAGCTGGCGGCCGACATCGCCATGCAGGGGATCGTCCTCGCCGGCGGCGGCGCGCTCCTGCGCGGGTTCGCCGACCGCGTCCACCGCGAGACCGGAATGCCGGTCCACATCGCCGACGCCCCGCTCACCTGCGTGGCCTACGGCGCCGGCCAGTCGCTCGAGGAGCTCGACGCGCTCGGCCGCCGTCGCGGAGCGGCCTAGTTACACTGGCCCCACCTCCGGAGAGGTGGCCGAGTGGCTGAAGGCACTCGCCTGCTAAGCGAGTATGGGGCGGAAAGCTCCATCGCGGGTTCGAATCCCGCCCTCTCCGCCTCAGCCTGGATCCACCGATGACCCGTGGATGCCTCGGCGCCGTGGGCCGAGTCAGAGACGATCGGCCGCGTTTCCTTGTGGCGGGTCACTCGGGGTCGCGGCCGATCGGCTCTGGCGAACGGCCACGGTGGCGAGGCGCCGCGGGGATCGGTGAGATTCAGGCTTAGTTGTTCGGGCGGCCTAAACGATGGTCGCGTAGATGGCGGGCAGGTTCCTGCCTAGGGTTGCGGCGTCGTGGTCCGCTTCCTCCCCGTCCTGCTCCTCGGGCTGCTCCTGCTGCTCGCAGCGCCCGCTCAGGCCGACGTCCTCGACGACGGCGGTGCGTTCGAAGGTGACGCGCTGCTGGCCGCCGCCGACGTCCCGGACGAGTTCGTCGAGGAGGAGGTCTTCGACGACCTCGTCGCCCCGGCCTCGATCGCCTTCTCGCCCGACGGCCGCGTGTTCGTCGGCCAGCTCGACGGCGTGATCCAGGTCTTCGACGGCCTCGAGGACCCGACCCCGTCGGTCTACGCGGACCTCTCCGAGAACGTCGCGTTCCACAACGACCGCGGCCTGCTCGGCATGGTGCTCGACCCCCAGTTCACGACCGGCCGCCCGTACGTCTACGCGCTCTACACGTACGACGCCGCTATCGGCGGCACTGCCCCGCGCTGGAACGACAACTGCACCGACCCGCCGGGCGCCGAGCGCGACGGCTGCGTGGTCAGCGGCCGGCTCTCGAAGATCCTGCCCGACGGCACCGAGGTGCCGCTGATCCGCGACGAGTGGTGCCAGCAGTACCCGAGCCACTCGGTCGGCGACCTCCAGTTCGGCCCCGACGGCGCCCTCTACGCCACCGCCGGCGACGGCGCCAGCTACACGTTCGCCGACTACGGCCAGGACGGCTCGCCGGTCAACCCGTGCGGCGACCCGCCGCGGCCGGTCGGCGGCGCCCAGACCGCGCCGACCGCCGAGGGCGGCGCGCTGCGCAGCCAGGACCTGCGCACGAGCGCCGATCCGACCGGGCTCGACGGCGCCATGATCCGCGTCGATCCGGACACCGGCGACCCGCTGCCCACCAACCCCGGCACCGGTGACGTCAACGCCCGCCGGATCGTCGCCTACGGCTTCCGCAATCCGTTCCGCTTCGCGTTCCGGCCGGGGACCACGGAGGCCTACGTCGGCGACGTCGGCTGGCTGGCCTGGGAGGAGCTCAACCGCATTCCCGACGCCACGTCGCAGGTCCGCAACTACGGCTGGCCGTGCTACGAGGGTGGCGGCCGCCAGAGCGGCTACGACGCCGTCGGCCTGAGCATCTGCAACAACCTGTACGCGGACGCGAGCGCCCTCCCGCCGCTGTACACGTACAACCACAGCGCCAAGGTCGCCGCCGAGAGCTGCCCGGTCGGCTCCTCCTCGATCTCGGGCGTCGAGTTCTACTCGGGCGGCACGTTCCCGCCCGCCTACCAGGGCGCGATGTTCTTCGCCGACTACTCGCGCGGCTGCATCTGGGTCATGTTCCCCGGCCCGGACGGGACGCCGAACCCGGCCACGCGGCAGGTCTTCGTCGACGAGGCCGCCACGCCGGTCGACCTCGAGATGGGCCCGGCGGGCGACCTCTACTACGCCGACGTCGGCGGCGGGACGATCCGGCGCGTCCGCGCGATCAACCCCAACGCGGCGCCGACCGCCGCGTTCACAGCGACGCCCGAGGCGGGCAACCCGCCGCTCGAGGTCCACTTCGACGCCGGCGGCTCGACCGACCCCAACGAGGACACCCTCACCTACGCCTGGGACCTCGACGGCGACGGCGCGTTCGACGACGCGACGGGCGCCACCCCGAGCCGCACGTACACGCAGGAGGGACACGTCAACGTCCGCCTGCGGGTCAGCGACCCGGGCGGCCTGGCCGACACCGAGCAGCGCGAGATCACGGTCGGCACCCCGCCGGTGCCGGTGATCTCGGCTCCGGACGGCGGCACCACCTACGCGGTCGGCGACACCGTGTCGTTCTCCGGCAGCGCCGACGTGCCCGCCTCGCAGCTGCGCTGGACCGTCGACCTCAACCACTGCTCGGCGATCCAGCCGACGAGCTGCCACGTCCACCACATCCAGGACTTCGTCGGCGTCGAGTCCGGCTCGTTCGTCTACCCGGACCATGAGTACCCGTCCCATCTGAGCCTCGGCCTGACGGCCACGGCGACCTCCGGCCTGCGGGGGACCGCCTCGGTGCGGCTGGACCCCAAGACGGTCGAGCTGACCTTCGAGAGCGAGCCGTCGGGCCTGCGGCTGGCGGTCGGCGGCGAGGCGTCGGCGACGCCGTTCACGCGCTCGGTCGCGCAGAACTCGACCGTCGGCGTCGCCGCCCCGCCGAGCCAGTTCCTGGGCGTCGACTCGTACGACTTCGGCTCGTGGTCGGACGGCGGCACCGCCGCCCACCAGTTCACGGCGCCGAGCGCGCCCACCACCTACCGGGCGAGCTACGCCAGGACCGTCTGTCCCGTCTTCCCGGGCCTGGTCGGCGCGTGGGCGTTCGACGAGGCGTCCGGCAACGCCGTCCTCGACGGCTCGGGAGCGGGCAACGGCGGCACCATCGCCGGCGCCACGCGCGTGCTCGACGGCCGCTTCGGCCGCGCGCTTGGACTTCGACGGCGGCACCGACCTCGTCACGATCCCCGACTCGAATTCGCTCGACCTCGTGTCCGGCATGACGCTCGAGGCGTGGGTCAACCCGGCGGCGCTCGGCAGCACCTGGCGGACGGTGCTGCTCAAGGAGCAGCCCGGCAACCTGAGCTACGCGCTGTACGCCAACGACGGCGCCGGGCACCCGACCGGCCACGCCGCCATCCCGTTCGACGCCCGCGCCACCGGCTCGGAGCTGCCCGTGAACCAGTGGACCCACCTCGCAGTCACGTTCGACGGCTCGACGCTGCGCCTGTACGCGAACGGCGTCCAGGTCGCCAACGAGCTCGCGTTCGGGACCATCACGGCCAGCGACGGTGCGCTGCGGATCGGCGGCAACAACGTCTGGCCGGAGTTCTTCGCCGGCCTGATCGACGAGGTGCGCATCTACAACCGGCCGCTGACGGCGGACGAGGTCGGGGCCGACATGACGCGGGCGATCAACTGCGCCGGCGTGCCCGGCGCGCCGTCGCTGTCCGTGACGCCGGCGGCGCTGTCGTTCAGCGGCCCGAACCCGGCCGCCAAGGTGCTCGACGTCGCCAATACCGGCGAGGGCACGCTCTCCTGGACCGCGTCCGACGACGCGCCGTGGCTGAGCGTGGCGCCGGGGAGCGGGACGGGCGCCGGCACGGTCACCGTGACGCCGAACACCGCCGGCCTCGCGGCGGGGACGCACACCGCGAACGTGACGATCAGCGCCGCCGGGGCGACCGGCTCGCCGCGGACGGTCCCGGTCACGCTCACCGTCGACCCGCCGCCGCCCGGTCCGGCGCTCGCCGTCGCGCCCGGCAGCCTGTCGTTCAGCGGCACCCAGGGCGGCGCGAGCCCGGCCGACCGCACGCTCACGCTCAGCAACACGGGCGGCGGCACCCTGTCGTGGTCGGTCTCCGACGACGCTCCCTGGCTGAGCGTGGCGCCCGGGAGCGGCACCGGCGGCGGCGACGTCACGGTCTCCGCGTCGATCGCCGGCCTCACCGCCGGCACGCACACGGCGACGATCACGGTGACCGCCGCGGGCGCGACCGGCTCGCCGCGCACGATCCCCGTCACCTTCACGGTCGATCCGCCGCCGCAGCCGCCCCAGCTCGCGGTGTCGCCGGCGGCGCTGACCTTCAGCGCCACGGCCGGCGCGCCGACCGTCGAGACGAAGGCGTTCACCGTGACCAACGCGGGCGGCGGCACGCTCGACTTCACGGCGTCGGCCGACGTGCCATGGCTGAACGTCTCGCCGGGCTCGGGCAGCGCGCCGCGCACGGTTTCGGTGACGCCGTCCACCGCCGGACTGGCGGCGGGCGTGCACACCGGCAAGGTGAACGTGGCGTCGCCGGGCGTCGCCGGCTCGCCGAAGACGGTCGACGTGACGTTCACGGTCGCCGAAGCGCCGGCCTGCCCGGCGCCGGCCGGACTCGTGGGGGCGTGGGCGCTTCGACGAGACGTCCGGCGGCGCGGTCGACCGACGCCTCGGGCGCCGGCAACGGCGGCACGATCAGCGGCGCCACGCGCACGACGGCCGGCCGCTTCGGCGGCGCGCTGACCTTCGACGGCTCCGACGACTGGGTGACGGTGAGCGACGCGCCCTCGCTGCGGCTCGCGACGGGCATGACGTCGTCGGCCTGGGTGAACCCGACCGCGCTCGGCGGGACGTGGCGCACGGTGCTGTTCAAGGAGCGCGCCGGCGGCCTCAGCTACTCGCTCTACGCGAACACGGAGAGCGGCCTGCCCGGCGGCCACGTCTCGACGCCGCTCGAGCAGAACGCGCGGGCCACCGCCGCGATCGCGACCGGCGTCTGGACGCACCTCGCGACCACCTACGACGGCACGACGCTGCGGCTGTTCGTCAACGGCGTGCAGGTCGCCAGCCGGGCGGTCAGCGGCCCGATCGTCAACGACGCCGGGCGCGCTGCGGATCGGCGGCAACGGCGTCTGGCCGGAGTGGTTCGCGGGCCGCATCGACGAGGTGCGCCTCTACAACCGCGCGCTGCCGGCGGGCGAGATCCAGGCCGACATGGCCGCGCCGGTGACGTGCTCCGGGCCGACCCTGACGGTGACTCCGGCGTCGCTGTCGTTCAGCGGCGTGGCGGGCGGGACCGACCCCGCGGCCAAGACGCTCACCGTCGCCAGCGGGTCGGCGAGCTGGACGGCGTCCGAGAGCGCTCCCTGGCTGTCGCTGGCGACCGCGGGCGGCACGATCACCGCGCACCGCGCAGCTCGCCGGCCTCGCCGCCGGCACGCACACGACCGACATCACGGTCACCGCGCCGGGCGCCACGGGATCGCCGAAGACGATCCCGGTCACCTTCACCGTCGACCCGCAGCCGGCCTGGCCGTCGCGCCCGCCTCGCTGTCGTTCAGCGGCGTCCAGGGCGGGGCCGACCCGGCGTCGAAGACGCTGTCCGTGAGCAACACGGGCGGCGGCTCGTTGAGCTTCTCCGTCAGCGACGACGCGCCGTGGCTGTCGGTGTCGCCGGGCGAGCGGCGGCGCGCCCGCGACGCTGACCGCGAGCGCGTCGACGGCCGGGCTGTCGCAGGGTACGTACACGGGTGATGTCACGGTCATCGCGGCCGGCGCTCTCGGCTCGCCGAAGACGGTGTCCGTCACGCTGACCGTCGACCCGCCGCCGCCCACGCTGACCGTGACGCCGGGTTCGCTGTCGTTCTCGGCGGTCCAGGGCGGCACGTCGCCGGCGGCCAAGACGCTGACGGTCGGGGCGGGTGCGCTGGCGTGGACTGCGTCGGAGAACGTCGGCTGGCTGTCGCTGTCGACCGCGGGCAACGAGATCACGGTGACCCCGTCGGTGACGGGCCTGACCGCCGGCACCTACACGACGGACGTGACGGTCAGCGCGCCCGGCGCGATCGGCTCGCCGAAGACCGTGCCGGTGACGTTCACCGTCGACCCGCCGCCTCCGGTGCTCGCGATCGCGCCGACGTCGCTGTCCTTCAGCGGCGGCCAGGGCGGGCCCGACCCGGCCACGAAGACCGTGTCGGTCACCAACACGGGCGGCGGCTCGTTGAGCTTCACGGTGAGCGACGACGCCCCGTGGCTGTCCGTCTCCCCGGGCTCCGGCAGCGCGCCGGAGACGCTGACCGTCAGCGCGTCGACCGCCGGTCTGACGCAGGGCAGCTACACGGGCGACGTGACGGTGACGGCGCCGGGTGTGGCCGGCTCGCCGAAGACGGTCTCGGTGACGCTGACCGTCGACCCGCCGCCGCCGACGCTGACGGTCACGCCGGGTTCGCTGTCGTTCTCGGCTGTGCAAGGTGGTTCCTCGCCGGCGGCCAAGACGCTGACCGTGGGCGCGGGCGCGCTCGCGTGGACGGCATCGGAGAACGTGTCGTGGCTGTCGCTCTCCACCGCGGGCAACGAGATCACCGTCACGCCGTCGGTCTCCGGGTTGACGGCGGGCACCTACACGACCGACGTCACCGTCTCTGCCCCGGGCGCGATCGGCTCGCCGAAGACCGTGCCGGTGACGTTCACCGTCGATCCGCCGCCGCCCGCTCTGGCGGTGTCGCCGGCGAGCCTGACGTTCACGGCGACCGAGGGCGGCGCGAACCCGGCGTCCAAGGACGTCTCGGTCACCAACACCGGCGGCGGGACGCTGTCCTTCTCGATCAGCGACGACGCGCCGTGGCTCGCGGTCACGCCGGGGAGCGGCTCCGCTCCGGCGACCTTGTCGGTCGCGCCGTCGATCGCCGGCCTCGCGCGCGGGACCTACACGGCCACCGTCACCGTCACGGCGCCCGGCGTGGCCGGCTCGCCGAAGACGGTCGGCGTGACGCTGACCGTCGACCCGCCGACGCCGACCACGCCGCCCGGCCTGGTGGCCTCGTATGGCTTCGAGGAGCCGTCCGGCACCGGCGTCAACGACGCCTCCGGCCACGGCCGCAACGGCACCCTGAGCGGAGCGACCCGCTCCACCAGCGGCCGCTTCGGCAGCGCGCTGAGCTTCGACGGCATCAACGACTGGGTCACCGTTCCCGACCACAACGAGCTCGACCTGACCACCGGCGTGACGATGTCCGCCTGGGTCAACCCGACCGCCCTCGGCGCCGTCTACCGGACCGTGCTGATGAAGGAGGCGCCGGGCGGGCTCGTCTACACGCTGTACGCCAGCGACGGGAACAGCAAGCCGAGCGGCCACGTGTTCACCACGTCCGAGCAGCGCGCGACCGGCCCGGCGAACACGCCGGTCAACGCCTGGACCCACCTCGCCTCGACCTACGACGGCACCACGCTGAGGACCTACGTCAACGGCACCGAGGTCGCCACCCGCGCCCTGACCGGCGCGATGCGAGTCTCCACCGGCGTCCTCCGCATCGGCGGCAACGGCGTCTGGCCGGAGTGGTTCGCGGGCCGCATCGACGAGGTCCGGCTCTACGGCCGCGCCCTCACGCCCACCGAGATCCAGGGCGACATGACCCGCGCGGTCACCGGCTAACATGGGCGATTCGCCCAGCGCCCGTAGCTCAGCTGGATAGAGCGTCGGTCTACGGAACCGAAGGTCAGAGGTTCGAATCCTCTCGGGCGCGCTACCGGATTCCGCTTCTGGCAAGGGGATTTCCGGCGGTCGCCGGAGGCCGAGGGGTGGCAACAGCGGTGGCAACGCCCGGCGGGGCGGCGTGAATGGCGGCGCCGATGCGCACCACGTCCGTGCCCGGCGTGTACGCGCGCGGCTCGCGCTGGGTGGTCGTCTACCACGAGGATGGACGCCAGCGCAAGCAGTCGGTGGCGACGTTCGCCGCGGCCCGGGAGTTGAAGGTGCGACGGCGGGCCGAGGCCGCGGCACGGCGCCGCGGGCCCACGATCCACGCCTATGCGTTGGAGTGGGTCGACCACTACGCGGGCGGCGGCGGTCATGACTTCATCAGTGACCGCACTCGGTGCGAGTACCGGCGCCTGCTGATCACCTACGCGCTGGAGTACTTCGACGCGCGGGCGCGCCTGAGCGACGTCGACGAGCACTGCGCCCAGGCGTTCATCGACTGGCTCTGTCGCCAGCCAACGCCCGACGGCCAGCGGCTGTCGGACCGGTCGATCCACAACGCCGTGCTGCCGCTGCGTGCCTGCCTGCGCCACGCTGTCGCGGCGGGCGTCCTCGCGAGCGCCCCGGACGCGCTAGTGCTCCCTCGCCGTCGTGGCGGCCGCGCCTACGCCTTCGACGAGCGACGGTTCCTCACGCGCGAGCAGCTCGCCCGCCTCTTGGCGGAGATACCCGACGACTGGCGGCCGCTGTTCGAGCTGCTCGCCTCGACCGGGCTGCGGATCTCTGAGGCGATCGGCCTGCGCGTTATGGACGCGGGCATCGACGTCGACCCGCCGCGGATCCTGGTGCGGCGCGCGATAGTCAGCGGCCAGGTCAGCAGCCCCAAGTCGCGCCACGGACGGCGCACGATCCCGATCAGTGGGGGCCTCGCGAGCCAGATGGCGATCCTCGCCGCTGGTCGCGACCCGTCGGAACTGCTGTTCCGCGGCGCCCGCGGCGCCGCGCTGCGGCCGGGCAACCTGCGCTACCGCGTCCTCATTCCCGCCGCGCAGCGCGCCGGTGTGCCGTGGGCGCGGTTCCACACGCTGCGGCACACCTGCGCCGCTCTGCTCATCGAAGCCGGCGCGAGCCCGCTGCGGCTGCAACGCTGGATGGGCCACCACTCCGCCGCCTTCACGCTCGATCACTACGGTCACCTCATCGACGGCGAGCTCGGCTCCTCGCTGGACCTGGCCGAGCAGCTGCCGCTGCGGTAATGGCGACTTCGTGTGCACCCAGTCGCGGCCCGTCCCGGCGCGGCGGCACCGCCGCGTCGGAACGGTGCACAACCCGATTGGACTACGCACCCACGAGCGCGCGCACGCCGCCAGCCGGCCGCCGCCATCGAAGCGCTTCCGGGCAACGGCGACGTATTCGTCGATGACTAGATGCCCTCACCGCTCCGCATCGCCGGGCGCTCCGGAGCCACGAACGTCAGGCCGCCCATCGCAGCCCGATGGGCAGACCGCAGACATTCGCTTCGCTGGCGACGCGACTCACCACGGCGCGGCGATGATCGGCCCTTTGCCGCTCTCCGGCGAGATCACGCCGCCGCACTCAAAACCCTACGACCTGTATCTAACCCGGCTCCGACGAACTGCTATGCGCACCAGCGCGCGGACCGTGCCGCCCTGAGCTGCGCTCGGGTCGCGCTCGTTCGATCCCCGGATCGCACCCTGCCACGCGACGACGCGTGACTTGACACGGGACTCGATCGGGCGCATACTGTCGAATCGATTCGGCGAAACGATTCGGCATCCACGCCGGACATCATCCTGTGACTCGTCTCAAGCCGTCATCTCGTCCCACGCTCGCCGACGTCGCGGCGCGGGCGGGCGTCGCCCGCTCGACCGCCTCGTACGTGATCAACGACGTCGAACATGCTCGCGTCGCGGACGGAACACGGGCGCGGGTCCTGGCTGCTGTCGCCGAGCTCGGCTACCGGCCGAACGCGGCTGCGCGCGGGCTGCGCACGCAGCGCACGCACATGTTCGGGTTCGTGTCCGACGAGATCGCCGCCAGCCCGTACGCGGGAGAGACGATCACCGGCGCGCAGGACGTTGCCTGGGCCTCGGAGCATCTCCTGCTGATCGCGAACACCGGCGGCGACGCCGAGGTCCAGCGAGCGGCGATCGACGCCATGCTCGACCGGCAGATCGACGGGCTAATTGTCGCGGCGATGTCGGCGCGAGAGATCGACGTCGAGCCGCTGCGCCACGTGTCGGTCCCTTGCGTGCTGCTCAACTGCTTCAGCGACGAGCGGCGGTTTCCGGAGGTGATCCCCGATGACGAGCTCGGTGGGTACGAGGCCGCTGAGATCCTCCTGGACGCGGGTCACGAGCGGATCGCGTTCATCAACGGGCTCGCGGAGGAGCACGCGTCGAAGGCTCGTCTGCGAGGCTTTCTCCGCGCGCTCGAGGGCCGCGGCGTGGTCCTCGACCCGGCGCTGATCGTGGAGGGCAACTGGTGGCCCGACAGCGGCTACGAGCACGCCCACCGCCTTCTCGATCTCGCGCGGCCGCCGACCGCGATCTTCTGCGGTAACGACCGCATGGCCGTCGGCGCGTTCGAGGCGCTCAAGGAGCGCGGGCTCGAGATCCCGGGGGACGTCTCGGTGCTCGGGTTCGACGACATGGAGCTTGCCGAGCACCTGCGCCCGGCCCTGAGCAGCATGTCGCTGCCGCACTCGGAGATGGGGCGCTGGGCCTGCCGGCGGCTGCTCAGCGGTCAGCTCGAGCCGGCACGCGAGCTGCTGCATTGCCCGGCGCACATGCGCGACTCCGTCGGCCCTCCGAAGAGTGGCTGGGCGATGAACGCGACGGAGCGCGCGCCGCCGCGAGCGCGACGCTGAACCGGCATCGTCGACGAAGAGAGAGCGTCGACGCCGCCGGCGAACTCGACCGTCCCGCGCGCACCTCGGCTGCGCGCGTCGAATCGACGCAGAGCTGACCCGGACAGGGTTGTCGTGCGCTGCCCGTGCACGGCTCGTTCCCAGGGGGAGAGAGCAATGGCAGAGATCCAGCTGAGCCGGATCTGGAAGCGGTACCCAGACGGCTTCGAGGCTGTGAAGGACCTCGATCTGAAGATCGGTGACGGGGATTTCATGATCCTCGTCGGCCCGTCGGGCTGCGGGAAGTCGACCGCCCTGAGGATGATCGCGGGGCTCGAGAGCATCACGCGCGGCGACCTGCACATCGGCGGCGCCCGCGTCAACGAGGTCGCCCCGCGCGATCGCGACATCGCGATGGTGTTCCAGAACTACGCGCTGTACCCGCACATGACCGTGCGCGACAACATGGGGTTCGCGCTCAAGCTCAGCAAGGTGCGGCGGACGGAGATCGATCGCAAGGTCGCCGAGGCGGCAGAGATCCTCGAGCTCACCGCGCACCTGGATCGCCGCCCGGGACAGCTGTCCGGTGGCCAGCGCCAGCGTGTGGCGATGGGCCGCGCGATCGTGCGCGATCCGAAGGCGTTCCTGATGGACGAGCCGCTGTCGAACCTCGACGCGAAGCTGCGCGTGCAGATGCGCACGCAGGTCTCGCGGATCCAGAAGCAGCTCGGCACGACGACGGTCTACGTCACGCACGACCAGACCGAGGCGATGACGCTCGGCGACCGCGTCGCGGTCATGCGCGGCGGCGTGCTGCAGCAGGTAGGCACGCCGAAGCGTCTCTACGAGCATCCCGACAACCTGTTCGTCGCCGGCTTCATCGGCTCGCCCGCGATGAACTTCCTTCCCGCGCGGTTGGAGGACAGCGTGCTCAAGCTCCCGTTCGGGCAGGCGAAGATCCCACCCGGAGTGCGCGACGCACCGCGCGATGTGATCGCAGGCATCCGCCCCGAGCACTTCGAGGACGCCGGCCTGAGCGGCGACGCTCCGGGCCTGCGCTTCCGCGCCCGGCCGGACGTCGTGGAGTCGATGGGCTCGGAGATCTACGTCCACTTCGACGCGCACGCCGGCGAGGTGCACACCTCCGAGCTGGACGAGCTCGCGCACGACGCGGGCATGGACGACGTTCCCGGCTCGGGCGCGCAGGTCGTCGCGCGGCTGGGCGCCGGCAGCAGGGCCGCGGCGCGCGAGGAGGCCGAGCTGGTGCTCGACACAACGCAAATCAAGCTCTTCGACCGCGAGAGCGGCAGCAGCCTGATCGAGGCCGGGAACGGGTCATGGCCGACCTGAGCCGGCGCAGCTTCCTACTCGCCGCCGGCGCCGGCGTGGTCGGTACCGCCGTCGCGTGGCCGCGACTGACCGCCGCCGACATCCCCGGGCGGGGCGAGGACGCGCTCAGGGTCGCGATCCTCGGGACCGCCCAGGACGCCGAGGGGCGCAACACGATCGTCGAGGAGTTCAACAAGCTGCACCCGGACATCCCGGTGCAGGTGCAGGCCATCCAGGGCGCCGACTGGAGCCAGTTCTTCGCCAAGATCCTCACGCTCGTGGCGGCCGGCACGCCGCCCGACGTCTGCTATGTCGCGACCGAGGGCGCCCAGCTGTTCGCCGACCGGCTCGGCGAGCCGCTCGACGACTACGTCACGCGCGACCGGGCGGACATGCAGGACTACTTCGGCGACGTGCATCCGTCGCTGGTCGAGGCCGCGATGTACCAGGGCAGCCTGTTCCAGCTCCCGATCGACTTCAACGCGGCGAACATCTACTACAACACCTCCGCGTTCGAGCAGGCGGGCCTGGAGCGCCCGCCGGACGACTGGACCAAGGACGACTTCCACGACGCTCGCGCGGCAGCTGCAGAAGGCCGCGCAGGGGCAATTCCGCGCCGTTCTTCTGGACCAACCGGCTGTGGGGCGGCGTCGTGCCGTGGCTGTACGTCAACGACACCAGCTTCCTGACCGAGACGAAGGCGACCGGCGGGGACTGGCTGTGGGACGCGTTCTATGCCGACGACCCGACCTCGGCGGACCGCGGCGGCGGCTATCAGTGGCTCGAGCCGAACGCCGACGACCCGCGCGTGCTCGAGTCGTTCGAGTTCCTGCGCGAGCTGGTCGCCGAGGGTCTCGGCGTCCAGCCCGGCCCAGGGCGGCGGCAACGAGCTGGTCGGCCTGTTCGCCAGCGGCAAGATCGGCATGACGCCCGGCGGGCGGCTACTGGGCGCAGGGCCTGCACGAGGGCGGCATGGCGCCCGACGACTTCGACGTCGCGTACTTCCCGCGCTGGCGCTCGCAGCGCCATCAGTTCGGCGCGGCCGGCTACGTGATCATGAAGCACCTCGAGCGCAAGGACGAGGCGTGGGAGTGGATCAAGTTCAACGCCAGCAAGCGAGGCGATGGAGCTTGCGATGCCCGCTGCCGGTCACCACGCCGACCCGTCGCTCGATGGTCAACGAGGCCGTTCTACGCCGAGCACCGGGCCGCGGCACTGGCAGGTGTTCTACGACACGCTCGACCAGTTCCCGACCACCGGGCCGATCCCCGCGCCGCCGCAGCAGGCCGCCGTCGAGACCGCACTGATCAAGAACGTGACCGCGGCCGTCACCGGCAACTCGAAGCAGCGCCGCCTGAGCGACGCTGCAACGCGACCTCGAACTGGCGCTGAGGAGGTGACGCCATGACCACCATTCCCGCCGCAGCCAACGCGGCCAGCCGGCTGAACCCGACGGGCTGCTTCCGCACCACGTCGAGTCGGGCCGCGAGCGGCGCTCGGAACGGCTGCTCGTGTGGTTGTTCCTGGTCCCCACCGTCGGCGGCCTGGCGCTGTTCACGCTCGTGCCGATCATCGCCTCGTTCGTGCTGGCGTTCTTTCAGTGGGACATCATCGAGTCGCCCGAGTGCGTCGGGCTGCAGAACTTCGCCGACATCGTCTCCGACGCCACTGTGCGGGTCTCGTTCCTGCAACACCATCGGGTTCGTCATCGTCGCCGTCGCGCTGCAGCTCGCGATCGCGCTGTGGCTGGCCGATTCTCGTGCAGTCGCGGATGCCGATCTGGCTGCAGAGCGTTCTTCCGGTCCGCGTTCTTCTTCCCGCTGGTCCTCTCGGCCGCGTCGGTCTCGCTGGTCATGGCCTACCTGTTCAACGCAGACTTCGGGCTGGTCAACTCGATCCTGAACTTCGTCGGGATCGCCGACGTGCCGTGGCTGACCACGAGCAGCGGCGCGCGCGACCGTCGTGGTCCTGGTCTACGTCTGGCAGAACTTCGGCTTCTCGTTCCTGCTCTTCCTCGGCGGCCTGGCCACGATCCCGAAGGAGGTCTACGAAGCGTCCGAGATCGACGGCGCGACGGGCTGGTCGCGGTTCCGAACATCACCACTGCCGCTGATCAGCCCGACGATGCTCGTGGCCACCGTCATGGCGATCATCGCGGCGCTGCAGATCTTCGACCAGCCCTACGTGCTGACCCGCGGCGGCCCCGGTGACTCGACCCGCACCGCGGTGATGATGATCTACGAGTCCGGCTTCCAGGAGCTGCAGTTCGGCCGCGCCTCCGCCATCGGGATCGTCCTGACGCTGATGATCCTCGGCGTCACCGCCCTGCAGTTCCGCCTCAGCCGCCGCTACGTCTTCTACCAGTGAGGTGATGGGACCAATGGTCGCCACGACTCCAACGCCGTCGCCCGTCGCCACTCCCGTCGCCGTGCGAGCGCCGGCGCCGCGTCCCCCGCAACCTCGGCACGGTCTGATCGTCCTCGGCGTCGCCGCCGTCCTGACGCTTGGGACCGGTCCTCTGGACGCTGGTCCGGGCGCTCTGACGCCGCAGGAGGCGGCGGCGCAGCCCAAACAGTTCGGGCTTCGCGCGTACAGTGACGTCTTCGACCAGATCGACATGGCCCTGCTGGTCCTCAACAGCGCGCTGGTCACCGGCCTGATCGCGGTCGGGCAGATGTTCACCGCCGCGCTCGCCGGCTACGTCTTCGCGCGCATGGAGTTCCGCGGCGCGGCCTGCTGTTCGCGATCGTCCTGGCCACGATGATGGTGCCGCTGCAGGTCACGATCGTGCCCGTGTTCATGCTCATCCGCGGGATGGGCCTGTCGGACACGCTGCTGGCGCTGATCCTCCCGGCGATGCCCACCGCGTTCGGGACGTTCCTGATGCGCCAGTACTTCCTCAGCCTGCCGGCGGAGCTGGGCGAGGCAGCGGCGATCGACGGCGCCGGCCCGTTCCGGACGTTCTGGTCGGTCTACGCGCCGCTGGCCGCTGCCCGGTCTCGCCATCGTCGGCATCCTCGCCTTCAACTACCACTGGAACGAGTTCTTCCGGCCGCTGATCTTCACCATCAGCGAGGAGAACTTCACGCTCCCGCTCGGCCTCGTCACGCTGCAGGGCAACCTCGGCACCGGCAGCGTCGCAACCGTGCTCGCCGGCGTGGTCCTGTCCATGATCCCCGCGGTGCTGGTGTTCATCTTCGGCCAACGGCCGCTGCGCGAAGGGCCTGACCGCCGGAATCGGAAAGTGAGGCCCCAGGAGGCGGACCGTCGGATCACCACACGCGCAGCGTCAGCTCACCCCGATCCGGCTTTCCCCGGCTGCACGGTCGCCCCGGCTGGGGCTGGCTCAACGACCCCAACGGCTGCATCGTACGATCGACGGCCGCTACCACGTCTTCTTCCAGCACAACCCCGACGCGCCGTACCACGAGGACATCAGGTGGGGCCACATCAGCTCGACCGACCTCGCGCACTGGCACGACGAGCCGATCGCCCTGCCTCAACCGGCCCGGCGAGCTGGACGAGTTCGGCTGCTGGACCGGTAGCGTCATCGACGACGACGGCACGCCGACCGCCATCTACAGCGCGGTCGCAGACGCGAGCGACAAGCGCCGTCGTCCTGCTCGCTCGCAGCGATCGCAGCCTGCGCACCTGGCACCAGGAACGGCAGTCCGGCATGCGGCCTTCCCAGGCATGCGGCGGTCAGTCACGCTCGCGATCCGTTCGTGTTCGAGCTCGACGGACGGCGCTTCGGGATCCAGGGCGCGGGCAACTACACGCGCAGCGGTGACGCTCGCGTGCTCGTCTACGCGCTGCGACGACATCACCTCGTGGACGGAGCTGGGAACGCTGGTCAGCTCCCGGGACGACCCGGTCGCCGCCGACGATCGCCCCTGCCGACGTCTGGGAATGCCCGAACCTCGTCCGCTTCGCCGACCGCTGGGTGCTGATCCTCTCGCTCTGGCGACGCGCCGGCGGGCCAGTCGTGGCCGAGGGCGTCCGCTATCTGGTCGGCGACCTGCGGCTCACCGCCGGACGGTCCCCGATTCAAGGCCGATTCCGGCGGATTGATCGACGACGGTCCGAGCTTCTATGCGCCGCAGGTATTGCGTGAGCACGAGCGAACCCTGATCTGGGGCTGGGCTCGCGAGCACGGCCGGTCGCAGGCCGAGATCGACGCTGCCGGCTGGGCGGGGTCGCTCACCTTCTGTCGCGAGCTCCGGCTGATCGACGATGTGCTCGCGTCACAACCGGCCGCAGAGCTCACCGCGCTGCGCCGCAACCCACTCGACCTCGTCCCGGACGTCCCCTTCACCGCCAACGCATTCGACATCGAACTCCGCGCCGGCGCGGGAGCAGCGTCCCTGTGGTTGGTCGACGATGCCGGTCAGCGGCTGGTCGCCGAGTGCGATATCGGCGCTGCGCCACCGGCGCAGCCCAGGATCCTGGTCGACGGGTCGATGGTCGAGATCTTCGACGGCTCGGGCATCGCCTCCACGACCCGCGCGTATCCCACGACCACGAGCGCATGGATGCTGAGCGTCGCGCGCGCCGACGACGTCTCAGCGTGGATGCTTGCACCCTGACCGCCAGGCCGACCTACTCGACGCCGATCACGATCCCCGTGTTGCTGTTCTTCCTGGCCCTCCAGCGCTCCTTCGTCAGCAGCATCGCCGCCACGGGGTCGAAGGCTGAACGTGCTCAGCCTTCCGGACTACTGGGTGTGGGACAGCTGGCATGCCTACGACGGCGTCGCTTTGGGACGACACGCGGTCGTCCGAGTCGAGGCGGAAGTCGCGCCCGCGTTCCGCGAGGAGGCGAGCGTGTCCGGGTCGACGACGATCGAGTTTCTGGCGAGTTTTTGGCGAGTTGGGGCGCGAGATTTGGCTTGCTAGAGCGATTCTGGACGCACTGGCTGTCGGTCTACGGAACCGAAGGTCAGAGGTTCGAATCCTCTCGGGCGCGCTCGATTTCGGCTTGGACGCTGGGATTCCGGTGATCTTGACCTTCGGTCGCTCGATCGAAGGTCAAGTGCTTGCGCACGCGGGGTCACGGGGTCCGCGTGGCCCAGTCCCATTTTCTGGCGACTTTATTGGCGACATCGAGCGGAGGTCGCGGATGCCCTTACTCGTCATGAACCCGTCGCTCAGGCGGGCAATCTCGGGCGCTCGTGACGAGCCGAGGCGCCGGGCACAGGCACTGTCGTTGGTGAGGAGTCGGCCGGTCTTGACGATCGGTTAGCCGAGGAACAGCAGCAGATGTCGCGACGTGCTCGATAGGGGCCATCCGGCGTCGGACGAGCTGCGCGCGGCAGGCGTCGTGAATGCGATCGGCGCGGGCATGAACCAGGCCGAGATATTGACGGAGCGCGTGCGCAACACCGACATGGACGTGCTCATGCTCGCGGGGCGCTACACGCTGCTCGAGCAGACGGCGCTCGACGATCTGCTGCCCGAGTGCCGACATCGCGGCGTCGCCGTCGTCGCGGCCGGTGTGTTCAACAGCGGGCTGCTTGCACGCCCGCGCCCCAGCCGTGGCGCCAGGTACGACTACGGCGTTGCCGCGCCTGAGCTGGTCGCGCGAGCCGGCGCCATCGCCGACGTGTGCGAGCGACACGGCGTGATGCTGCCGCAGGCGGCGCTCGCGTTCCCGCTAGCCCATCCAGCGGTGGTCAGCGTTTGCTTCGGCGCGCGCTCACCGCAGCAGATCGGTCGGAACGCCGAGCTGTTCCGCGCGCCTCTCCCGGCCACGCTGTGGGCGGAGCTCAAGACCGCGGGACTGATGCGCGAGGACGACGCCCCCGTGTAGGGGCATCCTCGGTCCAAACCTCGGATGTCCCGAAACAGGAGACATCGGATGATAATCTCCGTCCATGGCACTCACCGATGAGGCCATAGAGCAGATCCGTGGCCTTATCCGCTCCGGCGCCCTCCCTCCTGGAGCGCGGCTCCCGCCGGAGAACGAGCTCGCGACGCAGCTCGGCTTGTCGCGCAACTCGATGCGAGAGGCGGTCAAGGCACTGGAGCTGGTTCGTGTGCTAGACGTTCGCCGCGGCGACGGCACCTACGTCACCAGCCTCGAGCCCCGGCTTCTCCTCGAGGGTCTCGGACTGGCCGTCGAACTCCTCCAGGACGACTCCATCCTCAGCGTCGTGGAGGTGCGCCGCCTGCTCGAGCCGGCCGCCACCGGCCTGGCAGCGGAGCGGATCACCGAGGACGGCCTCCACGCGCTCGAGACGCGGCTCGAGGAGATGGAAGCGGCGGGAACCGACGCCGAGCGTCAGGTGGCCGCCGATGCGGCCTTCCACCTCGACGTCTACGCCGCGACAAGGAATCAGACGCTGCTTTCGGTGCTCGACGGGCTCGCGAGCTTGACCCTGCGCGCGCGGATCTGGCGCGCGGTCGTGGAGGCTGACGCGATTACCGAGACGCTCCACGAGCATCGCGCCATCTTCTCCGCCCTGGAGGCGCGCGACCGGCCCCTGGCGGAAGCCGCTGCGCTGATCCACGTCAACACGTCCGAGACCTGGCTGCGCAGTGTCGTCGTGGCCGAAGCAGACGCCTACGCTCCGAACTGACATCCGAGGAATGGATCTGAGCCGGTCTTAGGAGTTGCAAAGCGTGGCCGCGCTCTGATACGAATCATCCTATGTTTGAGCCTCGGAGTCTCGCCGGTGACGGGAGCCCGGACTCTGCCGTCCGTCCGTCCGAGACGTCCGTCGACCCGCCCGGCCCGGAGCATTCCGGGCCGGGCGGTCATCCTGGGAGCGCCGCGACCGGGCGCTCGCTGACGCTGGCCCTGTGGGCCCTTCGTGCCGGGCCGGCGCTGATGCTCGTCGCGCTCGTCGTCGCGGCAAGCGTGTCCACGCCGTTGTTCATGACGACGGGGAACATCGGCAACGTTCTCGACGCGTCCGCGGTGATCGCCGTGCTGGCGATCGGGCAGCTGCTCGTGATCCTGACGCGCGGCATCGACCTCTCCGTCGGCAGCACGCTTGCGCTCGCGACGGTGCTCGGGGCGCTCGTCTTCCAGGACGGCCACGGCGGCCCGCTGGTGATCGGCGCCATGCTGGCGACCGGGCTCGCGGTGGGGACGATCAACGGCATGATCTTCGTCTACGGCCGCGTCCCCCATCCGTTCATCGTCACGCTCGCCACGCTGAGCGTCGCGCGCGGCCTGGCGCTCCTGCTCTCCGACGGCCGCCCGAAGTTCGGGATGCCCGACTCGGTCATCTACATAGGCGGCAAGTCGATCGACTGGTTCCCGCACTCGGCGTTCGTCGTCGCGGCGCTCGCCGGCATCGCAACACTCCTCCTCGCCAAGCTCGTCTGGGGCCGCTGGATCTACGCGGTCGGAGGGAACCCTGAAGCTGCGCGGCGCACCGGTATCCCTCGCGACGGGGTCATCGTCTCCGTCTACGTGCTGAGCGGCCTCGCGGCCGGCGTCGCAGCCGTCATCACCGCCGGCCGCACGGCTTCCGGGTCGCCGAACTTCGGCAGCCTCGCGGAGCTCGACGCGATCGCGGCCGTGATCATCGGCGGCGCAGCGTTCGCGGGCGGCCGCGGCCACGTCGGCAATGCGCTGATCGGGGCGTTCATGATCGGCGTGATCCGCAACGTGCTGAACCTCCAGAACGTCGACGCCTTCTACCAGATGATCGTGATCGGCCTGGTGATCCTCGCGGCCGTCGAGGCCGACGTGATCCGCGGCCGTGTCGAGGAGCGCTTCCGCGTCCGGCGCGGGGAGCAACTCGCGTGACCGGCTCGCCGCTCCTCAGGGTCTGCGGCGCCACGCGCCGGTTCGGCGCGGTGACGGCCCTGGAGGACGTGAGCTTCACGGCCGACTCCGGTGAGGTCGTCGCGATCCTCGGGGACAACGGCGCGGGCAAGTCGACCCTGATCAAGTGCATCAGCGGCGCGCACCGGCTGCACGGCGGGAGGATCGAGCTCGACGGCGACCCGGTGACGGTCACCTCGCCGGCTGCCGCGCGAGCGCTCGGCATCGAGACCGTGTACCAGGATCTCGCGCTCTTCGACAACCTCAACGCCGTCGACAACTTCTACGCCGGCCGCGAGCTGGCCCGGCCGCGCTGGCTCCCGCGCGGTCTGCGGCTCCTGCGCCGGCGCGCGATGGGCGAGACGACCGGCGACGTCGTGCGACGGCTCCAGGTGGGCCTGCCCGGCCTCAACGGCGCGGTGGGTCTGCTCTCCGGCGGGCAACGGCAGGCCGTCGCCGTCGCGCGCGCTGCCGCGTTCGCGTCGCGACTCGTGATCCTCGACGAGCCGACCGCGGCCCTCGGGGTGCGCGAGTCCCGTCAGGTGCTCGATCTGATCGTGCACCTGCGCGACGAGGGCAAGGCGGTGATTGTCATCTCCCACGCGATGGATCACGTCATCGAGGTCGCCGACCGCGCCATCGTGCTGCGACGCGGACGCAAGGTCGGCGAGCTCGTCCCGTCACAGGAGACGCACCGCGACATGGTCTCGCTGATCGTGGGAGGTGGCACCTGAAGCTCGCCTAGCCAGAGCGAGACCGTTGGGTCCGGGTCCGCGCGTCCTCGCCAAATGCGTCACGTATCTCAATCTCAGGAGGAGCTGTGAGGACACGAACCTTTCTGGTCGCCGTCGCGATCACGCTGACGGCCGCGCTGGCCGGCTGCGGCGACGACGATGCCGACACCGACTCGAACGCCGCGACAGACGGCGAGCCGGCAGCCGGCGAGCCCGTCAAGCTCGGGCTCATCACGAAGTTCCCCGTCGACTTCTTCCTCGCGATGGAGTCGGCGGCGAAGGAGTGGGACAGCGCCACCGACGGCGCCACGGTCACCTACGGGACCGGAAAGAGCGCGACGGATGATCAGGGCCAGATCGACCTGATCCAGTCGATGGTCACCCAGGGCGTCAAGGGCATCGCCATCACCCCGTCGAGCCCTGCGGTGGTGCCCGCGCTCGACGAAGCCATCAGTCAGGGCGTCAAGGTGGTCCTGGTCGACAACGACCTGCCGGACTGGGACGGGAAGTCGTCGGTCGTGGCGACCGACAACTACAAGGGCGGCACGCTGGCCGGCGAGTACCTTGCGCAGACCCTGGACAAGGGCGCCACGCTGGCCGTGCTCGAGGGCGTGCCGGGCGTGCCGGCGCTCGACGACCGCGTCAAGGGCATGGAGGAGGGGCTCGGGTCCTCCGGCATCAAGATCGTCGGCAAGGCGCCGACCGACTGCGACCAGGACAAGGGCGTGACCGCGGCGGCCGATCTGCTGACCGCCAACCCGGACGTCGACGCGATCTACGGCGCCTGCGGGCCGCCCGTGCTCGGCGCGATCCAATCGATCGAACGGGCGGGGCGCACGCCGGACAGCATGGTGCTCGTCGGCTTCGACGCACTGCCCGACGAGGTCAGCCAGATCGAGGCCGGAAAGGAGGACGCGAGCGTCGCTCAGTTCCCCGCCAAGATGGGCGAGCTGGGGATGGACACGCTCCTCAAGGCCGTCAACGGCGAGGACGTGCCGCCGACGGTCGACACCGGCACCGAGATCGTGACCAAGGAGAACGCGAGCGACTTCTAGCGCTCGCCGCGCCGAGCGCCGCGCCGCCGCACGGGCGGCGCGGCCCTTCGGCTCCTGACCCATGTCAAACGCCTACGACGAGGATCGCTTGCCGACCCACAACGATCACATTCCGTCGGCACTGGAGCTCCCCGCCCGGGGCGCGACCGTGACCGGCCTCGCCGTCCGGGACGTGCGCTTTCCCACCTCGCGCGACCTCGACGGATCGGACGCGATGAACCCGCTGCCCGACTACTCGGCCACCTATGTGACGCTCGAGACCAGCGCGGGCGAGGAGGGCACGAGCCTCGTCTTCACGATCGGGCGGGGCAACGACGTGCAGGGCGCGGCGGTCGCCGCGCTCGCGCCGCTCGTGCAAGGGTTGCCGTTGGACGATCTGCTCGCCGACCTCGGTGCGTTCGCGCGCTACCTCGTCGGCGACAGCCCGACCCGCTGGCTCGGCCCCGAGAAGGGGATCGCGCACATGGCGGTGGGCGCCGTGGTGAACGCCGCGTGGGACCTGAAAGCGCGCCTGGCCGGCAAGCCGCTGTGGAAGCTGCTCGCCGACCTGAGCCCCGAGCAGCTCGTCGGCCTCGTCGACTTCCGGTACCTCGAGGATGCGCTCACGCCTGACGAGGCGCTCGCGCTGCTGCGCAGGGCCGCGCCCGGGCGGGCCGCCCGCGAGGCTCGCCTCCTCGCGGAGGGGTATCCCGCCTACACGACGACGCCGGGATGGCTCGGCTACGACGACGAGAAGCTCGTGCGCCTCAGCGTCCAGGCCGTCGCCGATGGCTTCGCTCAAATCAAGCTGAAGGTGGGCGCCGACCGTAGCGAGGACCAGCGGCGCCTGGCGCTCGTGCGCGAAGCCGTCGGCCCCGACGTGCGGATCGCCATCGACGCCAACCAGAGCTGGAGTGTCACCGAGGCGATCGAATGGGTGCGGTCGCTGCGCGAGCAGGACCCGTACTGGATCGAGGAGCCGACGGCACCGGATGACGTTCTCGGGCACGCGGCGATTCGCAGGGCCGTGGCGCCGGTGCGAGTCGCCACCGGGGAGCACGGCCACAACCGCATCCTCTTCAAGCAGCTGCTCCAGGCTCAAGCGGTCGACGTCGTGCAGATCGACGCCTGCCGTGTGGCAGGCGTCAACGAGAACCTCGCGATCATGCTGCTGGCGGCGAAGTTCGGCGTACCCGTCTGCCCGCATGCCGGCGGCGTCGGGTTGTGCGAGATGGTCCAGCACCTGGCGATGTTCGACTACGTCGCTCTCAGCGGCACGTGGGAGCACCGCGTCATCGAATACGTCGACCATCTCCACGAGCACTTCGAGGAACCCGTCGTGATCCGCGACGGCCGCTACCAGGCCCCCACTGCGCCCGGCGCGGGCGCCCGGATGTCCCACTCGTCGGTGGACGCCTTCTCCTTCCCCGATGGCCCCGAGTGGGTCGGAGGCAGCCCCGCGCTGCTGGTGCAGCGGTGGCCGGGCGGCGACGGGAGGGGTCCCGCGTGATCCTCGACGCCCACGTGCACCCGTGGGATCCGGCGGATCGCCATCACGACTGGCTCGCCGAGGGCGAGCCGGCGGGCCTGTTGCGCGCACCCGAGCTGGTCGAGGGGATCCGCCTGCTCGAGGCGTTCGGGCTGCCGTTCGACGTCTGCGTGACGCACGAGCAGCTCCCTGCGGTCGCGGGCGTCATCGCCGCCTGCCCGGATGTGTCGTTCGTCCTCGACCACCTCGGCAAGCCGCCCGTCGCGGCCGGCGCGCTGGACCCCTGGCGCGACGATCTCGCTCGCATCGCCGCCCACGGCAAGGTGACGTGCAAGCTCTCGGGCCTGACGACCGAAGCCGGTCCCGGATGGCATCCCGCCGCGTTGCGGCCGTACCTGGACCATGCGCTCGACGTCTTCGGGCCGCGGCGCTGCCTCGTGGGCAGCGACTGGCCTGTCATCACGCTCACCGCGACGGTGGAGCGCTGGTTCGACGTTGTCATGAGCGCGCTCGAGGTCTGCACGGACGCCGAGCGAGCGGCGGTCCTGTCGGGCAACGCGCACGCCTACCGCGTCACGACGAGGGGGGACCATGCGGGCAGCGGCCTACGTCGGTGACCAGACGTTCCGGATCGAGGATCGCGATCCGAGGGCGCCCGCGGCCGGAGAGGTGCAGCTCGACGTGGCCTACGTCGGGATCTGCGGTACGGACCTGCACATCAAGCACGGCGCGATGGACGCCCGCGTCACGATGCCGGCGATCATCGGGCACGAGATGTCGGCCACGGTGGCGGCCGTCGGCGACGGCGTCACCGATTGGGCGCCCGGCGACCGCGTGACGGTCATGCCGCTCGACTGGTGCGGGCAGTGCCCCGCCTGTCGGGCCGGCCACGGGCACGTCTGCCAGAACCTGGTGTTCGTCGGCATCGACGCCGCAGGAGCGATGCAGCAGTCCTGGACGGTGCCCGAGCGATTGCTCGTGCCCTTGTCGCCGGATCTGCCGCTCGACCACGCCGCGCTCACCGAGCCCGTCGCCGTGGCCGTGCACGACGTCCGCCGCGCTGCGCTGCGCCGCGGCGAGCGCGCGCTCGTGGTCGGGGGTGGGCCGATCGGGCTGCTCATCGCGGCTGTCGCGGCGGCGGACGGCGCCGACGTGCTGGTATCCGAGCCGAACGCGTTCCGCCGCGCCGTTGCGGAAGGGCTCGGGCTGAGGACCCTCGACCCGGCGGCAGACGACGTCATCGCGGCCGTCGAGGCTTGGACGGGCGGCGCGGGCGCTGACGTCGCCTTCGAGGTCTCCGGCAGCGCCGCGGGACTCGCCGCGGCCACGCACGCCGTCCGCGTCCGCGGCAGGCTGGTCGTCGTCGCCATCCACAGCCGGCCGGTCCCGGTCGACCTGTTCCGCGTCTTCTGGCGCGAGCTCGAGTTGCTCGGCGCGCGCGTCTACGAGCGGGCCGACTTCGAGCGGGCGGTCGCGCTGCTGACGGCCGGAGCGATCCCCGCCGAGCAGCTCATCTCCGCCGTCGAGCCGCTGGAGCGCACGCAGGCCGCGTTCGCCGCGCTCGAAGGCGGCGGCGAGGTCATGAAGGTGCTGATCGACTGCCGCCCCGAGGCGGGGCCATGACGCTCGGCCCCGACTCGCCCTTCTCGTTGACCGGCCACCTGGCGGTCGTCACCGGCGTGCGGCGCGGCATCGGGCTCGCGATGGCCGAGGCCCTGGCGGGCGCCGGGGCGGATGTCGTCGGCGTCAGCGCCACCCTCGAGCCCGACGGTGGCGCGGCCGGCCAGCGCGTCGAGGCCCACGGCCGCCGCTTCTGGCCGATGGCCGCCGACCTCGCCGACCGAAACGCGGTGCGCGCGCTGATCGTGCGGCTGGAGGCACTCGACCGGCCCATCGACATCCTCGTCAACAACGCCGGGACGATCGTCCGCGCCCCTGCCGCCGAGCATCCCGACGAGGCGTGGGACCGCGTGCTGGAAGTCAACCTCACGGCTCCCTTCCTGCTCGCCCGGGCTATCGGAGCGGCAATGGTGGCGCGCGGACGCGGCAAGATCATCTTCACCGCGTCGCTGCTGAGCTTCCAGGGCGGGATCACCGTGCCCGGCTATGCCGCCTCCAAGCACGGGCTGGCCGGGATCACCAAGGCGCTGGCGAACGAGTGGGCGCGCGCCGGTGTCAACGTCAACGCCCTCGCGCCCGGCTACATCGCGACCGACAACACGCGCGCGCTGCGCGACGACCCGGTGCGCAGCGGCGCGATCCTCGAGCGGATCCCGGCCGGCCGCTGGGGTCGGCCCGAGGACCTGGCCGGCGCGGTCGTCTTCCTCGCTTCGCCGGCGTCGGACTACGTCAACGGCGCCGTGCTGCCGGTGGACGGCGGATGGCTGGGCCGATGACCGTCCTCGAGCGCTTGGGCGCCGCCGGGATCGTCCCCGTCGTGGTGCTCCCCGGCGCGGACGACGCGGCCCCGCTCGGCGCCGCGCTGGCGCGCGGGGGCCTGCCGTGCGTCGAGGTCACGCTGCGCACGCCGGCGGCCGTCGCAGGCATCTCGCGGCTCGCGGCCGATCCGGCGCTCGTCGTCGGCGCCGGGACCGTGCTCGACCCCGCACAAGTCGACCAGGTCGTCGAGGCCGGCGCGCGCTTCGTCGTCGCCCCGTGCCTTGACGTGACGGTCGTCCGCCGTTGCCGAGCGCTCGGCGTGCCCGTGCTGCCGGGCATCGCGACCCCCACCGAGGCGATGACCGCGATGGCCGAGGGGCTCGACGCGGTCAAGCTGTTCCCGGCAGGTCCGCTGGGAGGTCCCGCGATGGCTGCGGCGCTGCGTGGGCCGTTCCCGCGCCTGCGCCTCGTGCCGACCGGCGGAATCGGCCTCGCCGACGTACCGGCCTACCTCGGCGCCCCCAACGTCCTGGCGGTCGGCGGCAGCTGGGTGGCGCCTGTCGCGCTCGTGCGCGACGGGCGCTTCGACGAGATCGCCCGACTGGCGGCCGCGGCCGCCGAGGCGGTGGCGGCGTGCCGCCCCCGGCAGGGAGCGCCGGAGTGACGCTCACGCTCCGGCGCGCCACGGACTGCGCCTACGACGTCGTCTCGCTCGGCGAGGTGATGCTGCGGCTGGATCCCGGCGAGGACCGGATCCGCACGGCGCGATCGTTCCGCGTGTGGGAGGGCGGCGGCGAGTACAACGTGGCCCGCGGCCTGCGCCGGTGCTTCGGGCTGCGCACGGCGATCGTCACGGCCCTGTGCGACAACGACATCGGCCGGCTCGTGGAGGATCTGATCCTGCAGGGTGGCGTCGACGCATCGCGCATCCGCTGGCTGCCGTTCGACGGCGTCGGCCGCGCCGTGCGCAACGGGCTGAACTTCACCGAGCGCGGCTTCGGCGTGCGCGGTGCGATCGGCGTGTCGGATCGCGGCCACACCGCCGTGGCCGGTATGGCTCCCGGCGACGTGGACTGGGACCGGCTGTTCGGCGACCTCGGCGTGCGCTGCCTGCACACCGGCGGGATCTTCGCCGCGCTCTCGCCGTCGACGGCGGCGATGGCCGAGGAGGCGATGCGCGCCGCACACCGGCACGGCACCGTGGTCTCGTACGACCTCAACTATCGCCCCAGCCTCTGGCAGGCGCACGGAGGGACCGTGGCCGCGCAGCGGGTGAACCGCGGCCTCGCCCCGCTCGTGGACATCCTGCTCGGCAACGAGGAGGACTACACCGCGTGCCTCGGGTTCCCGGTGCCGGCGACCGGACCCGAGCTCGACTCGCTCGACGCCGAGAACTTCCGCGCGATGATCGCCGACGTCACCGCCGAGTACGCCAATCTCGCGGTCGTAGCAACGACCCTGCGGACGGTCCAGACCGCGACCGTCAATGACTGGGGGGCCGTCGCGTGGTCGGCGGCGACGGGGTTCGTCGAGGCCGAGCACCGCCGGGAGCTCGAGATCTTCGACCGCGTGGGCGGCGGCGACAGCTTCGCCTCCGGACTGCTCTACGGCCTTCTCGAGCTGGGCGACCTTGGATCGGCCGTCGAGTACGGCGCCGCGCACGGCGCACTGGCGATGACGACGCCCGGTGACACGTCGACCGCGCGCCTGACCGAGGTCCGCCGGCTCGTCGAGCGCGGCAACGCGCGCGTACAGCGGTGAGCCGCGGCCATCGGATCGTTCATCGGCGCCGCTTGGCTTGCCCAATCAGTTCGTTCCGCACCGACGAGGTGACAGACGCGGTTCGCGATGCGACGACGCCGCTGTGGACGCCACGCAAGAGACGCCTGTACTCGTGACGTAGCGATTGCGTGTGGGCGCCCGATCGGCATTGCTCGCCCCCGGACGAAACTCAGAGTACCTCGCGCCCGCTCGTTGTCGGAAGCGCGCGTGGAAGCAACTGTGCGGCGTCTGCGGCGCGGAACGGCGGCAGGATTGAATTTCTGGCGATCTATTGGCGACTTTGGACGCGAGATTTGGCTTGCTAGAGCCAAACCACGCATGCCGGCTGTCGGTCTACGGAACCGAAGGTCAGAGGTTCGAATCCTCTCGGGCGCGCTACCGGATTCCGCTTGGCAAGGGGATTTCCGGCGGTCGCCGTGTTGCCACTGCAGCCGACGGGTGTGCCGGGGGTCTACCGGCGTGGTTCGAGGTACGTGGTGGTCTACCGCGTCGAGGGTCGTCAGCGCAAGCAGTCGGCCGACACGCTGGCCGAAGCCCGCGCGATCAAGCTGGAGCGCGACGGCGAGGCCCGGGCGAAGCGGCGTGGGCCGACGCTGCATGAATTCAGCCTCTCTTGGCTCGACCGCTACGCCGGCGGCGGGCACGACAGCGTGCGCGCCAATACGCGCCGCGAGTACCGTCGCCTGCTGGTCAACTTCGCGCTGACCTACTTCGACCGCGAGGTCCTTATCCGTGATCTGGACCGACCGGCAGTCCAGCAGTTCGTCGACTGGCTCACGACACGCCCGGGTTGCGATGGTCGGCTCTGTGACCGCTCGATCGCAAACGTCCTCACGCCGCTGCGGCTGGCGCTGGACGCGGCGGTCGCCGAGGGGCTACTGGACGCAAACCCGGCCGAGCAGGTCGTGCGACCGCGGCGGCGCGCGGGCCGCGCATGGTCGGTGCGCGAACGGCGCAATCTCACTCGGGCTGAGCTCGTGCGTCTGCTTGACGAGATCCCGGCGAAGTGGCGTCCCTTGTTTGAGCTGCTCGCCGCGACCGGTGTGCGGATCTCTGAGGCGATCGGGCTGCGCTGGAGCGACCTCTCCCTCGATGAGCCGGCAGCGCATCTGCGGGCGCGCCGCGCGATCGTCAAAGGCGCAACGGTGCCCAAGTCTCGCCACGGCGCACGGCTGATCCCGCTGACGCCCGAGCTCGCTGCCACGCTACGCGCGCATCGGCCTCGCAACGCCGTCGACGACGCGTTCGTCTTTGCGGGTCGCGACGGTGCCGCGTCCGATCAGGGCAGTCTGCGCCGCCGGGTGCTGATCCCCGCCGCCGAGCGCGCAGGCCTGACCGGCGTGGGCTTTCACACGCTGCGTCACACGTGCGCGTCGATGCTGATCGAGTCCGGCCTGAGCCCGCTGCGCCTGCAGCGCTGGATGGGCCACCACTCACCCGCGTTCACACTCGAGACCTACGGGCACCTCATCGACGGAGACCTCGGCCCCGCACTCGACCTCCGCAAGGAGCTGCGGCGTGGGCCGAATGCCGCCGCACGATGAGGGGGCGGCATTCGGCGTGAGCAAGCCGGCCCTAGGCGACTACTTCGCGACGTCGGACCGCGCGGCGTCGCGAACGGCAGCTGACCCGTCCGTGCGCAACACATAGCCTTCTGCGACTAGAGGTTTCATGACCTTTCGCACCTTCGAGACGTAGTGGCCGTGAGTGCCGTACATCGCCTTGAGCTCCTGCCTGGTGTAGAAGCGGTGCCAGCCAGACACGTTGCAGGGGAAGAGTGTCCCGTTGAGCGCCTCCTGCTCCGCGGTCGGCACAACGAACTGTGGGAGACGGATCCCACCCTCCACGTTGCCATCCGCATCACGAACGACAGTGCCTGCCGCGGTAGTCACGAAGCTTCGCGAAGGGGCGGCGGGCGTCCCCTTCTTGTACCAGTCGCGGACAGCATCGATTGCCTTGTTGTAGACCAGGCCGACGTCCACCGTGGTGAAGGGCGGAAGCTTGACACAGGCGCCAGGGCCGGTAATGGGGCTGCTGTCGATCCATGCGAAGAACGTTTTTGGCTGCCCGTCGAACTGCGTAATCGATAGATCGCGCTCCGAGATCGCCTCGATGTACCGCGCGCCGTACAGCGAAGCGTGCGTCGAACCTGCGACGTCCCACTTGCGTGTGAACTTCGACGTCGTCCACGCAGCGCCCCCGAACGAGCCCCCGAGCCCTTCGGAGTTGACGCTGATCGCCGGAACAGCCAGATCACCTCGGAGCTGGCCTGAACGGTCCCAGAACGCGATGCCGCCGAAGACGTTGTGCAGCGGCTGGATCGTGTTGTAGTAGATGGCCAGCCGGCCGGCCGACTGGGACTGACCGATGGCGATCGCGTCCTTCACCCGCAGGCCTGGCATCGGTGCGGCCTTGCCCCCGACGTTGTCCTTGAGCGCCTGGGTGATCTGCGCGAAGATGTCGTAGGAGAGCGGGTCCCCTGGGCAGAGCGATGTCCCACTGACACCGCACTTGTTCACGTCCACCGAGAGCCCGGGGTATCGCTGGGGGCTCCATGTCTTGAGCCGCTCGACGCCGACGCGCTGGGCGGAAACGATCGCGACGGCGTAACCCTCACGCAGAAGGTATTCCGAGGACTCGGCCGTGGCGAACTCGAAGTCGACCCCGATTGTGACGTTGGTCCACTCGACGGCCAGCGTCCCGTTGAACTTGTTCGGTTTCGGGTATCGCACCATCACCCGCGTGCGATACGGATGGCCGCCGTCGAAAACGGTAGCGGTCGTGAAAGTGTTGGCGGCCGCTCCCGTGTACCGGTTGGCCAGGCCTTCCGCGTAGAACTCGCGGGCGGTGTAGCCGGCAGCCGCCAGGTCAACGGCCGTGGCCGACATCGGTGACGTTCCAGGAACGTTGACCTCCGTCAGGGTTGCGGCGGGCACAGCACTCGTCGCCGTCGCGGCCACCTGGGGTGCCGAGACCAAGGCCCCGACGAGAGCGGCCACTGCAACGATGACGGCAAGTCGCGTCGGAACCTTCACTCTTGCTCCTCCTCTTGGGCGTTCAGGACGGAGTTCGAGTCTCAATCCGTGGCGGAGGGCGCGCTTGGACGCCCGTGCATGCCGCTTGCGCAGGAGCGCACATCGCCTGGCGCCGTGCGACCTCAGGTCGCGTCGCGGACGTCGTAGCGGAGCAGGACGACTCCGCCGGTCGCATAGTTGGGGACGTCGGCGGCGACAGCCTCGCCCGCGGGCGAGGCGAGCGCTTCGTCGAGCGCTCGAGCATTGTCGAAGTCGCCGGCGAACGTGCAGAAGTGGGGCGACTCGCCGCCGTCGATTGCTGTCAGGCCGAAGCCATAGCTGTAGCCCCGCAGCCCCGGTAGCTTCTCGACCAGCGGCAGGTGCGTGCCCTCGAAGTGCGCGCGGAACGCGTCGGGATCGGAGGGTGGGGCGTAGAGCGTGAGGAGGCGGTGCATCGTCACGTGCCGCTGCCGGCAGCGGCCGCCTCGCGCATCTCGAGGTACGCGTGTGTGCGCTCCGGGGTTGCGAGCACGTCGACCTGCTTGTCAGGATGGTTGAAGTTCGTCGTGAACTCGTCGCACAGCTCCTTGTCCTTCGCCATAGCGCCGATGAACTCGAGCACGTGCGGCGGCGGGTTGAGCATCAGGTTCGTCCAGTCGGAGACGCTGAGGACGAATCTCTCGCGCAGCCGAGCCACGCGCTCGCAGAAGCGCTCGTCGTAGACGTGATCGGCGAGGATCGCTTCGCCGATCGTCCAGGCGGAGTACGAGGCCGAGTTGGCGCCCTGTCCCATCAAGGGGTCGACGACGACGTGACAGTCGCCGACCGCGAGCGCATACCGCCCGCTTTCGAGGCGCGCGTAGTCCCGGCGCACGATCGGAGTGAGCGCGCCTTGCAGGAGATCGCGGTCGGACCACAGCCCGAACTCGCCCGCATCGACGCGTTCGAAGGCCATCGGGAAGTGCCGGCGGAGCTTCTCGAGCACAAGCCGGTTGAAGACGGTCGGGTCCTCGTCGTATCGGATCTCGGCGAGTCCCTCGAGGTCGCTGCCCGGGATAGCTTCGAAGAGCAGCGCCGTTGCGAACCCGTCATGCGAGTAGATGGGCAATTCGAGGAGCTCGCCGTGGCCTGGCGAGAAGTGGATGTTGACGCCCTTCGGTTCGGAGTAGGTGATGCCGTTGTAGATCCCGGCCGACAGCTTGCGCTGCGGTTGGTCGTATGGGGACTTGTCGTCGCGCCGCGGGAACAGGCCGCCCATTCCTCCCCGCCCGGCAGCAACCACAATGAGGTCGTGCCGCGATGACAGGCGGTTGACCTCGTCGGCGCCGACCGCGTCAACGAGGACCAGCTCGCCGCCGCGCTCCTGGAAGTCCTCCATCAGGCGAGGGAGGTACAGCCGGTAGTCGATGACCGACGACGGGTGGGTGAAGTCGCCGCGGAACCGCACCTCGTCGTCGCCGGCGATGCAGTGGTGGTGACAGACGTAGCCGTATTCGGCCGCGTCCCAGTGATGGACCCCCAGCACCCGCTCGCGCTCGAGCGTGTGGTGGTGGTGTCCGACGGTGTTCAGCAGCCGACCCCGCCGGATCCCCTCCGGCTCCGTCCGCGCGTACATGGTCACCGGGACGTCGTTCGCCAGCAGAAACAGGCCGAGGTGCAATGCGGACACGCCGGAGCCCACGATCCCGATGCTCGACTCCATCGCTCCCTCCTGGGTAGCTGCCCAGCTCAAGGCAGGGCGGCCGAGTCTCATGCAGCGCGGAGGCGCGCGCTTGGATGCCCGTGCACACCGATTGCGCAGGAGCGCACGCCGTGTCGCTCGCTACCGACAGAGCCGCTCGACGTGGTCGGCACCGATGCCGATCTTGTCGTAGTGCTCCCTGCAGAGCTTGATGTAGTCGAAGACATCGAACTGGCCGACGGGTTGGCCGCCCTCGTCGATCCAGATCAGTGGGCCGGTCACGTTGAACTGGACCCTCATGGGCTCGGGGTGGTCGTATGCCACGAGCGTGTGGCCCTCGCCGGGTGACTCGTAGACGAAGTCGCCGGCGACGGCGACCCAGTCGTGCTCGAGGTATCCCCACTTACCGGAGATGGTGTAGGCGAAGACCTGGTGCGGGTGATAGTGGCGGTTTACGAGTCCCTCGCCTTTGGCGTACAGGATGTCGCACCAGCGGTTCTGGCTGGGAGAGATCCACAAGGGCCGGCTGGAGACCGTCTCGGTGAAGGGCACGTAGTACCGCTCGTCTTCGGTGGGTGCGTCGCTGACGTAGAGGTCCTCGCCGGCTCCAGGGCGGAAGACCTCCTGCACCGGCTTGAGGTCGCGCCAGGACTCGGTGTTGGCCGTGTCGGTCACGGTTGAGCCTCCTCGTCGTCGTGTCGGCAAGCGCCGGGCGTCGGGTGACGCTACGGCACCCCCAGGCGCCGCCGCGGCATGCGTGCGCTCTTGAACATGCACCGTGCACCGCCGTCCAAGCGGCCCCTGCGGCGACGCCGCATGCTGAGGCACGAGATGGCTGACGTCCAGACGGCATCGTCGCCGGCAACCGCACCGCGGGATCTGCCGCTGCAGGAGCACTACATCGGCGGTCGCTTCTGCCCAAGCGCGTCCGAGGCGACGTTCGAGACGCTGAATCCGTCGACGAACGAGGTGCTCGCGCTGGCCGCCGAGGGTCGCGAGGAGGATGTGGCGGCGGCGGTCACGGCGGCTCGCCGGGCGTTCGACGAGGGGCCGTGGCCGCGTATGAAGGCGGCCGCCCGAGCCGCAGTGCTGCGCCGGGTCGCGCAGGCGATCCGCGACCATGCCGACGGGTTCATCTCACGCGAGGTCGCGGACATCGGGATGCCGGTGGCCCAGATGAAGGGCCTGGCGGCCAGGGCCGCACAGAACTTCGACTACTACGCGGGCGTCGTGCCGGAGCTGTACGGGCGGGCGTTCCAGGTCGGCGACGAGTTCCTGAACTACACGATCCGCAAGCCGGTTGGCGTGGCCGGTCTGATCATGCCGTGGAACGCGCCGCTGATGCTGTCGACCTGGCGGATCGCGCCGGCGCTGGCGGCGGGCAACACGGTCGTGCTCAAGCCGGCGGAGTGGTCCCCGCTGACCGCGACGTACCTGGCCGGCGTGATGGAGGAGGCCGGAGTGCCGCCCGGGGTGTTCAACGTGGTGCAGGGGTTCGGTGAGACCGCCGGGGCGCCGCTGTCGTCGACTCCGGGCGTGGACCTGATCTGCTTCACCGGGGAGACGACGACCGGGCAGGCCGTCATCGCGGCCGGCGCACCGACGTTGAAGCGGTCGTCGGTAGAGCTGGGCGGCAAGTCGCCGGTCGTCGTGTTCGACGATGCCGATGCCGAGCTGTGCGTCGACGCGGCGGTGGCGCAGATCTTCACGATGAACGGCCAGCGTTGCACCGCTGGATCGCGCCTGCTGGTGCAGGAGTCGCTGTACGAGCGCATCGTCACGGCGGTCGCGGAGCGTGCGCGCAAGATCCGGGTGGGCGATCCTTTCGACCCGCGGACGGAGCTGGGTCCGCTCATCCGGCCAGAGCACCACGAGCGCGTGCTCGGCTACATCGATTCCGCTCGCGCGCAGGGCGCTCGCGTGCTGGCAGGCGGCAAGCGACCCGACTCGCTGCCGCGGGGCAATTTCCTCGAGGCGACGGTGATCGCTGACGTCGACGAGGGAATGCGGGCGTTCCAGGAGGAGATCTTTGGCCCGGTACTGGTGGCGATGCCCTTCCGCGACGAGGCGGAGGCGATCCGGCTCGCCAATGCCACGCGGTACGGGCTCGCGGCCTATGTCTGGACGGACGACCTGCGTCGCGCCCACCGCGTGGCCCATGCGATCGACACCGGCATGTGCTGGGTCAACTCGCACAACGTGCGCGATCTGCGCACGCCGTTCGGCGGCGTGAAGGCCAGCGGTATCGGCCGCGAAGGCGGCGATTACGCATTCGACTTCTACTGCGAGACCGAGATCGTGCACATCGCGCTCGGCACGCACGAGGTCCCACGCCTCGGACTCGGCGGCGAGGACTGAGAGGGACGACGGGCATGAGCACCGCAGCAGACCTGGTCGCTGCACCGCCGGCAACGCCGCCGTACGACATCGTGCGCGCCGCCCGGGCCGAGTTGCGCGTCACCGATCTGGCCGCGTCGGAGCACTTCTACGTCGATCTGCTCGGCATCCTGGTCGGCGAGCGCACTCGCGACGCTCTGTATCTGCGCGGGTGGGAGGAGCGTGGACACCACTCGCTGATCCTGCGGCGCGCGCCGGTGGCGGCCGCCGCAAGCGTGGGCTTCCGAGTCCGTCGTGAAGCGGACCTCGACCTCCTCGCCGCCGAGCTCGAGGGTCAGGGCCTGGCCGTGCGCTGGGTCGATGCGCCCGATCCGGGCGTCGGCCGAACGCTGCGCGCATGGGATCCGTTCGGATATCCGCTCGAGTTCTTCCATCACATGGAGCAGGTGGAGACGCAGCTGCAGCGCTTCGACCTTCATCGCGGCGCGCCGATCCTCCGCCTGGATCACTTCAACCTGCACACGCCGCGGCTGGAGGAAGCCTTCCGCTTCTGGACGCGCCTCGGCTTCCGCTGCTCGGAGTACATCTCGACCGACGGCGACGACGAGCGCATGACGGGAGCCTGGCTGCTGCGCAAGCCCAGCGTGCACGACGTGGCGCTCACGGCGGGCCGTGGACCGCGGCTGCACCACATCGCGTTCTGGGTCGCCGAGCCGGCGGGCATCCTGCGCGCGTGCGACCAGCTGGCGGCGGCCGGCCATGCGCGGGCGATCGAGCGCGGCCCCGGACGCCACGGCGTCTCCAACGCCTTCTTCGTGTACCTGCGTGACCCCGACGGTCACCGCATCGAGCTCTACTCGTGCGACTACTACACGGGAGATCCCGATCTCGAGCCGCTGCGCTGGTCGGTCAACGATGTGCGCTGCCGCTCCTTCTGGGGCACGCGTGCCCCAGACAGCTGGTACGAGGAGTCCTCGAGCGTCCTTGACGCGGACGGCCGCGTGGTGCAGATCGAGGACGCGACGGTCGACGAGCGCGACCACCGTACCGAGGTGATGCTGTAGCTCGATCGCTCAGCGCCAGAGGGCCGCGGCGATCTCGTCCGCGGCGGCAATCACGTCGACGGCCACCTGGTCCGGATCGAGGCCCTCTATCCACACCGCGCTGATCGACGCCTCGGGCTCGTGGCCGGGGGCGGCGATCGCGACGGCGACGCCGGTGGCTCCCGGCAGCAGCTGGCCGTGCGACGCCGCGTAGCGCTGCTCGCGCGCGCGTGTGACGAACGGCGGTTCGTCGGGCTGCGGCGGCATCGCCGCGAGCAGCACGTGTCCGGGCGCGCCTCGCGTCAGCGGATGCCGCATGCCGGGCCGGTAGGTGATGTGCATCCGCGGCTCCCGCGGCGTGACCACCGTCGCCACCACCGCCTCGTCGCCGTCCCGGATCGTGAGCGCGGTCGTCGCGCGGAGCCGGTCGGCGAGCCGCCGCAGCACCGGCTCGGCGATCTCCTGCAGGCGCGGCCGGACGGCGGCTGCCAGCTCGATCAGCCCCGGGGCGAGCGTGAAGCGCCCGTCGGGCTCGCGCCGGACGAGGTGATGATCGCCCAGCGGCCCGAGCAGGCGATACACGGCGGGGCGATGCGTCCCGAGCGCGGCGGCCAGCTCCGATACGGAGAGTCCGTCGGGATGCTCGGAAAGGACCTGGAGGGCGCGAAGCCCACGGTCCAGTGTCTGCGAGTGGTGTGCCGGTGAATGGGCGGAAGGCGTCGTCACGTGCCGCTGAACCTAATGGTTGACGGTGCCGTTGCGCTTGCGCGATGTGTACAAACTCGTTACGGTGCGTACGAATAGTGTTCAGTAGCTGCAATCGCCACACCACGTGAAGGAGCCGCAGCGCATGGGAGCCCGCACCGGCCAGGAGTACGTCGAACGCCTCGCCCAGACACGCCCGACCGTCGACATCAACGGCGAGCGGGTCAGCGGCCCGGTGACCGAGCATCCCGCGCTTGCCGGCATCGTTCGCAGCTACGCGGAGCTCTACGACCTGCAGCACGACTCCGAGCTGCGCGACGTGTTGACGTACGAATCGCCGACGAGCGGCGAGCGCGTCGGCACCTCGTTCATGGTCCCGCGCAGCGCCGCCGACCTCGTCAAGCGCCGCGCGGCCTTCAAGGCGTGGGCCGATCACAGCCTCGGGACGCTCGGTCGCACTGGCGACTACCTCAATTCGGCGCTGATGGCGCTCAGCGAGGCCGGGGACTGGTTTGCTCAGGCCGACGAGCGCTTCGCCGGCAACATCCGCGCCTATTACGAGAAGGTGCGCAAGGAGGATCTCCTCACGACACACACGCTGATCCCGCCGCAGGCCAACCGGGCGGTGGGCGCGGGCCAGCAGGTCGACGGCCGTGCGCTCGGCGCGCACGTGGTGAGCGAGGACGACAACGGCGTCGTGATCCGTGGCGCGCGGATGCTGGCGACGATCGGACCGATCGCCGACGAGCTGCTCGTGTTCCCGTCGACGGTCCTCAAGGGCACGCCGGAGGACACGCCGTACTCGTTCGCCTTCGCGATCAACTGCGACGCGCCCGGCCTGCGCTTCCTGTGCCGTGAGAACCTCGACTACGGCCGCGGCCACCCGCTGGGCGGCGGCTTCGACGAGATCGACGCGGTCGTCGTGTTCGATGACGTCCACGTCCCGTGGGAGCGCGTGTTCATGCTCGGGCACCCCGAGCTCTGCAACACGTTCTACGTCGATACGTCCGCCGTCGTGCACATGACGCACCAGGTCACGGCGCGAACGACGGCCAAGGCCGAAGCGTTCCTGGGGCTGCTGTCGCTGATGACCGAGGCGATCGGCATCGAGCAGTTCAGCCACATCCAGGAGGACGTCGCCCACGTGATCACGATGGTCGGGACGCTGCATGGCCTCGTCCGTGCCGCAGAGGCTGACGCGGCGCCCAACGCCTACGGCGTCCTCACGCCCGCATGGGAACCACTGAACACCGCGCGCAACTGGTTCCCCAAGGCCTCCCAGCGGCTGCCGGAGATCGTCCGCAAGTTCGGTGCCAGCGGCCTCATGGCGATCCCGACGGAGGCCGACCTCGCCGGTAGCGCGCGGGAGGACGTCGAGCGCTACCTGCAGTCCGCGGCGCTGCTGGGCCCGGAACGCGTGCGGCTGTTCCGGCTTGCCTGGGACCTGTCGGTCTCGGCCTTCGCCGGGCGCCAGAACCTGTACGAGTACTACTTCTTCGGCGACCCGGTCCGGATGGCCGGCGCGCTGCTCAAGGCCACCGACCGCGAGCCCTACAAGGCACGGGTGCGGTCGTTCCTCGAGCGCGCCACCGCCTCCGAGCCCGTCGCCGCTTAGTCGATGGCGGTGGTGACGGTGACGGGCCCGGGCATCCATGCACGATCGCTGCGCTCGTGCCTGGGCCGGTTCGCGACCGGCGTGGTGGTCGTTACGTTCGACGGGCCCGACGGACGCCGCGGGATCACCGTCAACTCGTTCACGGCCGTGTCGATGGACCCGCCGCTGGTGCTGGTCAGCGTTGCCAGGCACGCACAGTCGCACGATGCCCTCAAGGGCCGCTCGTTCTGCGTGAACGTGCTCGGCGCCGAGCAGAAGGCACTCGCCGGCCAGTTCGCTGGGACCGGCGGTGGCACGGTCGTCTGGGTCCAGGACGCGGCTGTCCCGCGTCTGGCAGGCGTTCTCGCCTACGTCGAGTGCCGGCCGTGGCGGGACTACGACGGCGGGGACCACACGCTGTTCCTCGGTGAGGTCGTGGAGTTCGACTACCGCGACGGCGATGCGCTCGGATTCCACGCCAGCCGCTTCACCACGATCCCCGACGCCCAGCTCGGGATCGAGGACCTGATCTGATGCCGCTGCCCGACGGACTGGTGGCCGGCAAGGTCGTCGCCGTCCACCTCAACTACCGCAGCCGTGCAGAGCAGCGCGGGCACGTCCCCGGCGAGCCGTCCTATTTCCTCAAGCCTCCGTCGTCGCTCTCCGGCGGCGGCACCGTCGTACGCCCGCAGGGGGCCGAGCTGCTGGCGTACGAGGGCGAGATCGCGCTCATCATCGGCGCGCGGACACGCGACGCAACCCGCGAGCAGGCTGCGGCCGCGATCGGGTGGTATGCGCCGGCGAACGACTTCGGGGCGCACGACTTCCGCTGGGCGGACCGCGGCTCGAACGTGCTCGCCAAGGGCCACGACGGTTACACGCCGATCGGGCCGGCCGCCGCGGCCGCGGACATCGACGTGGCGGCACTGCGGTTGCGCACGCGCGTCAACGGCGAGGTGGTCCAGGAGGCAGGCACCGAGGAGCTCATCTTCTCCTTTCCGCAGCTGGTCGCCGACCTGGCGCGTTTCATGACCCTGGAGCCGGGCGACGTGATCCTGACCGGCACACCGGCAGGCGCCGGCGTCGTCGCACCGGGCGACGTCGTCCAGGTCGAGCTCGAGGGCGCCGGAGCGGTCATGAGCACGGTCGTGGAGGCCGAGCGTCCGCTGGCGCAGTACGGCGCGATGCCGCGCGCGACGCCGGCGGCGCGGGCATTCGCCACGGGGGTCAACGCCCCGCGCCCGGTCACGCTCTCGCAGCAGGCGCTGGCGGCCCTGCGTCAGGTGTCCACGGCCACGCTCACGGTGCAGCTCGCGAAACGCGGGGTCGCCAACACGTTCCTCGCCGGCCTGCGACCGACCCGTCCCGAGCTGCGGATGGTCGGCTACGCGCACACGCTGCGCTATGTCGCGCTGCGCGAAGACGTACGGGATGCCCGCAAGGGAGCCGAGGACGCGCAGAAGCTCGCCGTCGAGACGGTCTCGCCCGGCGACGTCCTGGTCATAGAGGCGCGCGGCGAAGCGGGCGCCGGCACGATCGGCGACATCCTGGCAGCGCGGGTGCTCGCCCGCGGCGGCGCGGGCATCGTGACCGACGGCGGCGTCCGCGACAGCCCGGGCGTGGCGGAGCTCGAGATTCCGACGTACCGGCAAGCGCCCAACGCGGCGTCGCTCTGGCTGAAGCACATCCCGCTCGACGTCGACGCGCCGATCACCTGCGCCGGCACGCTCGTGATGCCAGGCGATGTCGTCGTCGGCGATGCCGAGGGCGTCGTGATCCTGCCCGCGGCACTCGCCGAGGAGATCGCCCGCGATGCCGTCGAGCAGGAGCAGCGCGAAGCCTGGGCGCTCGAGCGCGTGCTCGACGGCGAGTCCATCCGCGGCGTCTATCCCATCGCCGACCAGCGTCGCGCCGAGTACGAGCGCTGGCGCGCCACCCACAACGAGCAGGAGCCTCGATGAGCAGTCCGTTCGCCGCCGACCCCTCAGCCGTCCGCGGCGCCATCACCCCGCTGGTCACGCCGTTCAACGACGACGGCGCCCTCGACCTCGATGCGATCGGGCCGCTCGTCGACTGGCAGCTCCAGCAGGGCACGCACGCAATCTCCGTCGGCGGCTCGACCGGGGAGCCCACGTCACAGACCGTCGAGGAACGCATCGCGGTGATGCGTGCCGCCGCCGCCGCGATCGACGACCGCGTCCCGTTCCTCCCCGGTACCGGCAGCGCGTTGATGCACGAGACGCTCGAGCTCACCGCCGAAGCCCAGCGCCTGGGCGCGGCCGCTGCGCTCGTCGTCACCCCCTATTACGGACGCGCTCAGCAGGAGGGCCTGTTCCGCTGGTACGCCCGCGTCGCCTCGGAGTTCCCGGACGTGCCGATCATCGTCTACAACGTGCCGGTCCGCGCCGCGGTCGACATCGCCCCGCAGACCGTCGGCCGCCTTCGGCGTGCGCACGCGAACGTCGTCGGCATCAAGGAGACGACGCGCGACTTCGAGCACGTCTCGTACGTCCTCGATGAGGCCGGTTCGGATTTCATCGCGCTGTCCGGCATCGAGCTGCTCTGCTATCCGATGCTCTGCCTGGGTGGCGTCGGCCATCTCAGCTGCGTCGGGAACTTCGCGCCGCGGCCGATCGCGGAGCTCTACGACGCGTTCGCGGCCGGCGATCACGAGCGAGCGCGCGAGCTGCATTACGACCTGCACCCTCTGGTCGACGCCGCGTTCGCGGAGACGAACCCGGTTCCCACCAAGTGGGTAATGGAGCAGCTCGGCCTGCTTGCGTCAGGGCTGGCCCGCGAGCCGCTGGCGCCACTCAGCGCCAGTGCGCAGGAGCGCGTCCGCGGGCTGCTCGACGACAGTCCGCACGTCGAGCTGCCGATGGCCGTCGGCTCCTAGCCTCGGAGCCGGCGCCCGTGCTCATAGGACGACATATGATCGGAGCTTGAGGGCTAAGCCCGGGGGAGAGGAGAGCATGCCGCTTGTTTGCGATACGGCCACCGTCCCGGCGGCGGACCGCGCGGAGCTGTGGGTGGCGGCCAGCTCGGAGCTGTTCGTTCCGCTCGAGTGCACCCCGCGCGCAGGAACGCCCTTCCAGGGGATCCTGCGCGCCGGCAGCGTCGGTCCGGTACGGCTCTGCGCCTTGGAGGCCACCCCCCACACGGTGCGCCGCACGCCGCGGCTCGCGTCCAACACCAGGGGCGACCAGTACAAGCTGAGCCTCAGCCTCGGCGGCGAGGCGCTGATCGTGCAGGACGGGCGCGAGGCGGTCCTGCGCCCGGGGGACTTCACGATTTACGACTGCTCACGCCCCTACACGCTGGTCGGGGGCGACCGCTTCCGCATGCTGGTCGGCGTCCTGCCCCGCGACGTCCTCGGGATCCCGCCGGAGCGGGTCGCGCGAATCACGGCGACGCGGATTCCGGGCAGCGCCGGCCTCGGTTGGGCCATGGCGCCGTTCGTGAAGCGCCTCACCGACCTCGCCGTCCGCGGGGAGATCCCCGCTGACGAGCATCGGGTGGTCGAGAGCCTCGTCGACCTGGTCGAGTCGTTGTGCGCGAGCGCTCTGGGAGAGGACACGCCGCCACAGGCATACTCGCGCGCCGAGCTGCTGCTCCGCATCCGCGCCTACATCGAGTCGCACCTCGGTGACCCCGAGCTGACGCCGACTCGGGTCGCGGCCGCGCACTTCGTCTCCAAGCGGTACCTGCACAAGCTCTTCGAGGCTGAGGGCGTCAGCGTGTCGCGCTGGATCCGCGAGCGGCGCCTGGAGCATTGCCGGCATGACCTCGCGGATCCGCAGCGCGTGGACGAGACGGTCACGAGCATCGGCATGCGCTGGGGCCTGATGGACGCCGGGCACCTCAGCCGGCTGTTCCGCGAAGCCTACGGCTGCAGCCCGAGCGAGTACCGCCACCGGCAGCTCTCGGCCTGACGGTCCGGCGGCGGCCAACCCGGCGCGCTCGCACCACGCGATCGGCAAGCGTGCGCGCTCGCGCAAGCGCCATGCGCCGGATTCCAAGCAGCCGGGGCTGCGACTCCGCATGCTGACAGCGAGGACCGTAAGACGGCGACGACGCAGGAGAGGAGAGCATGGCCGCTGCCACCGAACTGTTCGAGACCGTCGATCCGGCCACCGGTGAGGTCATCGCCGAGGTGCCGGAGGCGTCGGCGGCCGACGTCGCCGCGGCCGTCGGCCGGGCGCGGGACGCGTTTCACCCAGGCGGCCCGTGGCGCTCGCTCGCGCCGGCGCAGCGCGCGCAGCTCTTGTGGCGCGTCGGGGATCTGATCGACCAGCGGGCCGACGAGCTCGCCGAGCTCGAGACGCGCGACCAGGGGCAGCCGATCGGCATCGCGCGACAGGTCAGCGTGGCCGCCGCCGCGGAGCACTTCCGCTATTACGCCGGCTGGGTCACGAAGATCGCGGGCGACACGAACCCGCTTTCGTTCCCCGGGACGTTCAACTACACGGTGCGAGAGCCGGTCGGAGTCTGCGGCCTGATCGTCCCGTGGAACTTCCCGCTGATGATCGCCGCGTGGAAGCTCGCGCCGGCGCTCGCGTGCGGTAACACCTGCGTGGTCAAGCCGGCCGAGCAGACGCCCCTCACCGCGCTGCGGCTCGCCGAGCTGATCGCCGAGGCGGGAATCCCCGAGGGCGTCGTCAATGTGGTGACCGGTGGCCCGGCCGTCGGCGCCGCGATCGCTGAGCATGACGGCATCGACAAGGTGTCGTTCACCGGCTCGACGGAGGTGGGCCGGTCGATCATCCGTGCGGCCGCCGGCAACCTCAAGCGCGTGTCCCTCGAGCTCGGCGGCAAGAATCCCGCCATCGTCCTCGGTGACGCGCCTCTCGAGGGCGCGGTGCAAGGGGTGCTGCAGGGCGCGCTGCTCAACAGCGGCCAGGTGTGCGCGGCCTACAGCCGCGTCTACGTGCAGCGTGAGCTCGCAGACGAATTTGCCTCTGCCGCCGGGGCGGCGGCGTCATCGATGAAGCTCGGCGCCGGCCTCGACCCGGAGACCCAGGTGGGACCGCTCGTGTCGCGCAAGCACCGCGCAAGCGTCGAGGACTACATCAAGCTGGGGATCGACCAGGGCGCACGGCTGGTCTGCGGCGGCGAGCGTCCGGACGGCGCGCTCGAGGCGGGGGCGTTTCTGACGCCGGCGGTCTTCAGCGACGTCGACGACAGCATGCGCATCGCGCGCGAGGAGATCTTCGGCCCGGTGATCTGCGTGATGCCGTTCGAAGACGACGACGAGGCGATCGCGCGCGCCAACGACACGGACTACGGGCTGGGCGCGTCGATCTGGACGCGCGACGTCGCCCGCGCCCACCGGTTGGCGGGGGCGGTTCGCGCCGGCAACGTGTGGGTCAACATGCCGAACCCGCTCGACGCGGCGGCGCCATGGGGGGGCGTCAAGGCCAGTGGCTGGGGGCGCGAGATGGGCCGTGAGGCGATCGACCTGTACACGGAAGTCAAGAGCGTCTGGATGGCGCTCGACTAGGCACGGCGTGCTGATGGCCATCGAGTTCGCACTCAGCCCCGAGCAGCGGGAGCAGCAACTCGTTGCGCGGGTGTTCGCCGGCGAGGTGCTGACCGGTGTCCGGCGCGCGATCGCGGGGCTCCAGACGCCGGAGGAGCGCTTCGACGCCCTGCGCCCGTTCTTCGAGCAGATGGTCGCCGGCGGGTTCCTGGACGCGGTGACCGACCCGTCAGGCGAGGGCTCCGGAACGGGACTCGCGGGCACGGCGCTGATCGTCGAGGAGCTGGCGGCGGTCGACGTCAACGTTCCGCTGACGCTGCTGTCCAACCGGGTGGCCATCGACCCGATCGTGGCCGGCGGCACGCCCGCTCAGGTCGAGCGCCTGCTGGCGCCGCTGCGCAGCGACAGCGAGGCCCCGCTCGCGGGCTTCGCGGTCGGCGAGGTGGATGGAAGCGACAACTGGGACGACCGCGACCCCGAAGCCGGGCTGCCCACCGTCGCGCGGCGCGAGGACGACGAGTGGGTGATCAACGGGTGGAAGCAGTCCGTCAGGAACGGCTACGGCTGGCACGGCGTCGGCGCTGACCTCTACACGGTCGCGTGCCGGACGGACCCGTCGCGCCCGGCGTGCGAGACGATGACGATCATCGCCGTGCCCGGGGGCACGCCGGGCATCCACATCACCGGCTCGCGCGACACCGCCGGCCACGTCGCAGCGATCTCGCCGCGCATTCACTTCGACGACGTCCGCGTGCCGGCGGACAACATGATCGGCACGCCGGGCGACGGCGTCGAGCTCATCGCCCGCGCCTTCGCCGGCACCGCGGCGATCGTCGGTGCGATCTGCGTGGGGGTGATGCGGGCGGCCTTCGACTGCGCGCTGAGCTTCGCGCGCGCCGGCAGCACGCCGATGGTCGAGCACCAGGGGATCGGCTACCTGCTCGCAGACATCAAGATGCGTATCGAGGCGGTGCGGTCGCTGACGTGGCGCGCCTGCGTCGCTGTCGAGCGCAGCGGTGGGCGCGAGGTCGAGCTCGCCGCGGCGAGCAAGGTGTTCGCCTCGGAGACGGCCGTCGAGGTGGTCTGGGATTGCATGCGGGTCGTCGGCGCGGACGCTTACTCGCTGCATCTGCCGCTCGCCGGTCTACTCCAGGACGCGACCGCGTACCCGCTCGTGGCGGGCAGCAACATGGGCGTCCAGCGCCGCCATCTGCAGAGCCTTCTGAGCAGCGATCGCTACGACCCGCTCGCGACGATGGCGGTCCCGGCCACCAGGGAATCCGACGGCGATGGTCGCGTGGGGCAGGCAGTCGTTCAGCAGCACACAGCAGTTACCGCAGCATTGAGCTAACCGGAGGAGAGGACATGAACACGATCGTGCGCGCCGCTGTAGCGGCGGCCCTGCTGGCCGTGATGACCGCGCTGGCCGCGTGCGGCGGTTCATCGGGCGACGCCGCGAGCGGCGACAGCGACGTCGGCAAGCTCGACACCGCGTCGATCGAGTGCGGTCTCGGCAACGGGGAGAAGGCCGCGGGCGAGCCGATCAAGATCCGGGCGCTCGCGACCGCGAGCGGCGGCATCGACTTCAGTTCGGCGCCGCGCTCGGCGGCCGCGTTCTTCGAGTGCGTCAACGACAACGGCGGCATCAACGGCCGTCCGATCGACTACGCCTACGAGGACGATGCGCTGAACCAGCAGAAGTCGGCGCAGATCGCGTCGAAGTTCGCCGCCGACGAATCGATCGTCGCGCTTGCCGGCGACGCCACGTTCATCGGCTGCGCCGCCGCGAACCCGATCTACCGGAAGGCGGATCTCTACAGCATCACCGGCACCGGCGTGCCGCAGTCGTGCTTCGAGGCGTCCAACATCGCCCCGATCAACGCGGGCCCGCGGATCAGCGCCGTCGCCACGGTCCAGTATCTGAACTCGCAGGGCGAGGCGGACGCCGTCGCGCAGATCTCGAACAAGGTCCCGGGCGTCGGCGACTGGCTCCAGGACGGCGTCAAGGACTACGCAGAGGAGAACGGGATCAAGGTCGTGAAGTCGATCCTCCACGACCCGGCGGCGCTCGACGCCAACTCGGCCGTGCTCGACATCAAGGGCTCGGACCCGAGCGCGGTCATCCTGCAGGACCCGGCACCGCTCTCGGCCGCGACCCTGAAGGCCGCGGAGAGCCAAGGGCTCGCCGACAAGTACACCTGGTCGTGCCTGACGTCGTGCTACGACGCCTCGTTCCCGAGCCAGATCGGCCCGGCGTGGGAGGGCTTCGTCGTCAACTCCGAGCTCCAGCTCGTCGACGCGGACACGCCCGACAACCGGCTCTGGCGCGCCGTACTGCAGAAGTACGGGACGAGCAAGGACCCGCGTGACACGTTCGGCCAGTCAGGCTTCCTCAGCGCGAAGATCCTCACCGACACGCTGCTGGGGCTCGAGCCGGACGACATCACGCGCGAGACCGTGTCGAACGCGATCGTGGGGATCAAGGGCTACGAGTCGGACATCCTGTGCTCGCCCTGGTACTACGGCGAGGCCGACCGCCACAACGCCAACCACGTGACCCGCATGGCGGTCGTCAAGGACGGCAAGTACGTCGAGCTCGAGGGCTGCAAGCCGGTCGAGGACCCGGACCTGGCGCCGATCCTCGAGCTCGAGCAGAAGGAGGGCCTGGCCGGGTAGGCCGGCGGCCGACCGGAGGGAGCGATGCTCACGCCGTTCATCGTCACCGGCCTGGCGGTCGGCTCCCTTTACGCCCTGTCGGGGCTCGGGATGCTCGTCCTGTACCGGACGACAGGCGTGCTGAACCTGGCCTACGGGGCGCTCGGCGCGGTGTCCGCGTTCATCGGCTGGGAGCTCGCCCAGGGCGGCACGAGCCAGTGGACCGCCTACGCCGTCGGCGTGGGCACGGCCGCGCTCCTGTCGCTCGCCTACGGCGGCGTGATGGGCCCGTACCTGGCCGAGCGCGACGCTGTCGTCAAGGCGACGGCGACGCTCGGCTTCGCCCTGGCGATCCTCGGCACGCTCAACTGGTACTGGACGGACGACGTCCGCACGCTGTCGCTACCGACCGACGTCAGCGGAATCGACGTCGGCGACGTGCGCGTGACGACGACGCAGCTGATCGCCCTCGGCCTCGCGGCGGCGATCAGCGTCGTGACGAGCCTCTACCTGACCCACTCGGGGACGGGTAAGTCTATGCGCGCGCTGGCCGACGACCGCGAGCTCAGCTCGATGCTCGGAGTGCGCGTGCGGATGGTCGAGTCGCTGGCGTGGCTCGTGAGCGGCATCCTCGCCGGCGTCTCCGGGCTGCTGCTCGCGGACCTCACGCAGCTGACCGCGAACACGCTGACGTTCCTCGTCATCCCGGCGCTCGCCGCCTGCGTCGTCGGCCGCTTCCGCTCGCTGTCGCTCACGCTGCTGGGCGGGCTTCTCGTCGGCGTGCTCGAAGCGATCGGCGCGCCGTACGAATGGATCGCCGACTACCGCTCGGCGGCTCCGTTCGTCGTCGCGATCGTCGTCGTGCTCTACCTGCAGCGACACAAGACGGTGACGATCGGAGCCGTGCGATGACGTCCGTCGCGCAGGTGCAGGACTCCTCCCCCTCCTGCGGGGCGCCGGCCGACACGGCCGGCGCACCGCGGGGCCGGTCGCGGCGCCCCGGCCCCGGCGGGCTGGTCGTCGTCGCCGCGCTCGTCGCGGTCGCGATCCTGGTCCCCGCGCTGTTCTCGGTGTTCTGGGTGCGGTCGTTCACGACTTCGGCCATCTACGCGATCGCGGCCGCCGGCGTCGGGCTGCTCTACGGTCGCCTCGGCCTCGTCTCGCTGGGGCAGATCGCACTCGTCGGGGTGGGCGGCTGGATCATGCTCCGGCTCGGGCACGGGACGGCGCTGCCGTATCCGATCCTGCTCCTCCTGGCCGGGCTCGGGACGTGCGTGATCGGCGTGCTGGTCGGGCTGCCGTCGCTGCGGCTCAGCGGACTGAACCTGGCGATCGTCACGCTGATGTTCGCCGGCGCGTTCGCGATCGTCTTCAACGCGACCAGCTTTCCGAACGGCGGCGACGGCTTCCTCGGGCGCGCGACGGGCTCGGCGCAGCGCGTTGCGCTCGAACGGCCCAACCTCGGCGTGAGCGACGCGGGCTACTTCCGCTACGTCCTGGTCGTCGCGGCGGCGATGTTCCTGCTGATGGCGATCCACCTGCGCGGCCGGCCGGGTCGCGCGTGGGCGGCGATCCGCCACAGCGAGGCCGGCGCGCTCGCCTCCGGCGTCGATACGACTCGCGGTAAGCTGCACGCGCTCGCCCTCGTCTCGTTCACGACCGGCGTCGCCGGCGGCCTGCTGGCCGCCAACGCGGGCGTACTCGACCCGGGCGACTTCGACGCCGCCGAGTCGATCCTGCTGTTCGCGGTGGTTCTGATCGGCGGCGCGTTCAGCTTGCTCGGCGGCGTGCTGGGCGGCCTGCTCAGCCAGGCGTTCCCGTCACTGCTGTCGGAGCTCGGAGTGAACGGCAACCTCATCCTCGTGGTGTTCGGCCTCGGGCTCATGCACGCGGTGAGCACCGCTCCGCAGGGGATTGCCGGCCAGCTCGAGGGCCTCGGCCGCGCCCTGCGCGCCCGGATCAGCCCCGCCACGGACGACGATGCTTGACGTGCGCGCCCTGACCGTCTCGTTCGGCGGCGTCAGGCCGCTTGACGGCGTCTCGTTCGAGCTGCCTGCCGGGGTGTGCGGCCTCGTCGGTCCCAACGGCGCCGGCAAGACGACCTTCTTCAACGTGCTCAGCGGCTTCGTGCAGCCGTCCGAGGGCAGCATCGACGCCGACGGCGAGCCGCTGCTCGGCCTCTCGCCGCACGCCCGCGCGCGGTGGGGCCTGCGGCGAACCTTCCAGCAGGAGCAGGTGATCCACGCGCTGAGTGCATACGACAACGTGCGGGTCGCCGCCGACCAGCTGGGCGGCGGCGACGACGGCGTCCGCGCGGCGCTCGCCTTCGTCGGCCTCGATCGCGTAGATCGGCTGGGTGCGGCGCTGAGCATGCTCGAACGACGCCTCGTAGAGCTGGCGAAGGCGGTCGTCGGGCGGCCGCGCGTCCTGATGCTCGACGAGCCGGGCGCCGGCCTCGCGGACGAGGAGACCGACCGGCTCGTCCGGCTGATCCGCCAGATCCCGGAGCGCTTCCACGCGGATGTCATCCTCGTCGACCACGACATGGATCTCGTCTCCGCGGTCTGCGCGACGACGGCGGTCCTCGACTTCGGCAAGCTGATCGCGCTCGGCACGACCGGCGACGTGCTGCGCGACGCGAACGTCAAACGTGCGTACCTAGGCGCGGAGGACGTCGAGTGAACACACCGGCGCTGACGATCGAGGGCGTGTCCGTCGCCCGCGGCGGCCGCACGGTCGTCCGCGACGTGTCCCTGTCGGTCCCCGCCGGCCGCATCACCGCACTGCTCGGGCCGAACGGCGCCGGCAAGAGCAGCCTCGTGCTCGCCGTCGCTGGCGTACTGCGGCCGACCGCGGGGACGATCGCCATCGACGGCCGCGCGATCGGCGGCCGGCGTCCGGAGCAGGTCCGAGCCGCCGGCGTCGCGACCGTGCCGGAGGGCCACCGCGTGCTCGGCGAACTGAGCGTCGCCGACAACCTGCGCGTGGCCGGCGGGCGCCAGTCGACCGGCACGCCGCCGCGCGGCGCTCGAGCAGGTGCTCGACCTGTTCGGTGAGCTTCGCGAGCTGCAGGACCGGCGCGCCGGCAGCCTCTCGGGCGGGCAGCAACAGATGCTCGCGCTCGGCCAGGCGCTGATCGCCCGTCCGCGCTACCTGATCGTCGACGAGCTGTCGCTCGGGCTGGCACCGGTCGTGGTGCGACGGCTCGTGCCGGCGCTGGCGCGCGATCGCGGAGCAGGGGGTGGGCGTGCTGCTGATCGAGCAGTTCACCACGCTCGCGCTCCGCGTCGCCACGACCGCTCACGTGCTCGTCCGCGGGCGGATCCGGCTCTCCGAGACCGCCGACGTGCTGCGCGAGCGGCCCGAGCTGCTCGCCGCCAGGTACCACCTGACCGGCACCCCCGTGGCGACCGCGTCCACGAACCCATGACCGACGGGAGCAGCATCATGAACGACGCACGTACCGACCTGGAGCTGTCGTCCGCGGACCTCGAGCGCTTCGAGCCCGATGTCATCATCGTCGGCAGCGGCTCCGCTGGTTCCGCGGCTGCGCGCCGGCTGGTCGACCGCGGCGTGCGTGTGCTGCTGCTCGAAGCCGGCGGCGAGGACTTCAGCCCGGCGATCCACGACCCGGCTCGCCTGCACGAGCTTTGGCTCTCCGAGGAAGACTGGGCGTTCGAGACGGTGCCGCAGCGGCACGCCGCGGACCGGTCCCTCGCATGGCCGCGCGGCCGCGTCCTCGGGGGGTCGAGCTGCCTCAACGGCATGATCTGGGTGCGCGGGACGCCTGTCGACTACGACACCTGGGCGTACCTCGGAGCGGACGGCTGGGCATGGGACGACGTGCGCCCGATCTTCGAGCGGATCGAGCGCCGCGTCGCGGGCGATGACGGAATTGTGACCATCCTGTCGGACTACGAGGCCGACCCGATCCACCAAGCCATCGTGGCCGCGGCCGAGCAGTGCGGAATCCCCTTCAACCGGGACTACAACGGTGACGCGCAGGACGGCGTGTCGTACATGCAGTTCAGCATCGTGGACCGTGTACGCCACAGCTGCGCCGCCGCGTACCTGCGCCCGATCGTCGACGATCCAAACCTCGGCATCCGGCTGCACGCGCGCGCCCGGCGGTTGCTGTTCGAGCGCGCGCGCTGCGTCGGCGTGGAGTGGTCGCGCGGCGGCACGCTGGAGCGCAAGCATGCCGCGGAGGTGATCGTCTGCGGCGGGACGATCGGGTCCCCGCATCTGCTCATGCTGTCGGGAGTCGGGCCCGCCGACCATCTGCGCGCGCACGGGATCGATGTGATCGCCGACCTACCGGGAGTGGGCGAGAACCTGCAAGACCACCTCCTCTCGCCGGTCATCTTCACGCGCTGAGCGGGAGATCGGCCCGCCCTCTCCGGGCCTGCCGGCGTGCCAGACGCACCTGTTCTGGCGTTCGCGCCCCGGCCTGATCGTGCCCGACATCCAGCCGATCCACTTCATGGTCCCGATGTACGAGCAATGGATGGAAGGCCCGGAGAACGGCTTCACGCTCCTCGGCGGCATGATCCGTCCCGCCAGCCGCGGCACGATCCGACTGAGCGGACCGACCCTCGAGGACCGGCTGCTGATCGACCCGAACATCCTCGCGTGCGAGCTCGATCTGGACCGCCTCGTCGCGGCGGTGGAGCTGTGCCGGCGGATGGGCAAGTCCGGCGCGCTGCGGGAATGGGGCGCGATCGAACGCTACCCCGGTCCGGAAGTCACGTCCGCAGAGGACCTCCGCGACTACGTCCGGAGGACAGCGATCACCTACCACCATCAGGTGGGGACGTGCAAGATGGGCGTCGACGAGATGGCCGTCGTGGATCCGCAGTTGCGCGTTCACGGCGTCGACGGCCTGCGCGTTGCCGACGCATCGGTGATGCCGACCGTGACGACCGGCAACACGAACGCCCCGGCGATCATGATCGGAGAGCGGGCCGCAGACTTCATCACGGCGGAGCGGCCGCCGGCCGCCGGCCAACCGGCCTCCGGACACGCCGACGACCCCGCCGGGACGATGGTGACCTGACCTACGTCGGGGACCCGACGAGCGCCGCGAAGTCGAGCTCGACCTGGGGGTAGAGGGTGTGCTGGTCGTCGCTGAGGCCGGCCTTGACCTGGCGGCTGAAGTCGTCGACCACCGCCTCGGGCTCCCCGGTCTCGACGGCGTCGAGCGCCGCGGTGGCGACGGCGGCCGGCGCGATCTTGTCGACGTCGAGCGCGGCGGTGAGGTCGGTGTCGACGAAGCCGACGTGGACGCCGACGACGTGCGTGTTCTGGCGCTTGAGCTCGACGCGCGCGGAGTTCGTGAAGTTCCAGGCCGCGGACTTGGATGCCGAGTAGGTCGACAGGATCGGGCTGCCGATCCAGGACCCGACCGACAGCACGTTGACGAACGCCCCGCCCCCGTTGGCGGCGAGCACAGGCGCGAAGGCCTGCGTGGTGGCGATCAGGCCGAGGTAGTTGACCTCGAGCTCGGCGCGGGCGGCGTCGAGCGCGGCGCTGAGCGGGGTCGCGGGACGGGCGATGCCCGCGTTGTTGACGACAAGCTCGACGTCGCCGAGCTCCTGTGCGATGGCGGCGACCCGGTCGGCGTCGGTGACGTCTAGCTGCACGGGCACCAGGCGCGGGTCGGCGGCGCGGACGGTCGCGATGTCGCGTACACCGGCGTAGACCTTCGCCGCTCCGCGCTCGAGCAGCGCCTGGGCGAACGCCTCACCGATCCCGCGGTTGGCCCCGGTGACGAGCGCGATGGTTCCTTGGATTTGCATCCGGCCTCCTCGGCCTTCGACTTGGATGATGTACGTCATCCTAACATGGATGGATGATCGCTATCATCCAAGTTGCAATGAGGCACTCCAAGGAGGACAAGGCAGCCAGCCACAAGCGGATCGTCGAGGTCGCAGCGGCACGCATCCGCGAGTCGGGAACCGAGCAGCCGGGCGTGGCGGAGATCATGCGCGCCGCCGGGCTCACCCACGGCGGCTTCTACAAGCATTTCGGGTCGCGCGATGAGCTGATCGCTGAGGCCGTCGCGCGCGCGCTGACCGACAGCGAGTCGCGGATGACCGAGCTCACGGCCGGCGCGGAGGACCCGCTGGCCGCGTTCGCCGACGCGTACGTGTCCGCCGCGCACCGCGACGACCCGGCGAGCGGCTGCGGAGTGGTGGCCCTCGGGACGGACATGCCGCGCGTCGGCGGGCCGGCGCAGGAGGCCTACCGCGTGCAGGTCGAGCGCTACCTCGCCCACCTGCAGCCGCTGTTCGGGGGCGACGACGACGCGCGTCGTCGCGCGACGGTGACGCTCAGCGCCATGGTAGGCGCGGTAATGATCGCCCGCGCACTCGGGCCCACCCCGGGCTCGGATGAGATCCTGCGCGACGTGCGCGAGGCCGTCCGCGAGCGCCGGCAGCTGTGAGGGCGCGCGCCTGAGCGCTGCCGTCACGCCCGCGTGGACGACACGCGGTCGTCGAGCAGCTTCAAGGCCGTCTCCACCCCCTGGGCGAGGAGTTGATCGGACAGGTCGCGGTCGGTCAGCGCCCTGGACAACTGCAGGGTGCCGACCATCAGGCCGAAGAGCGTGAGCGCGTCGGTTCGTGCCGCGTCGGGGTCCGTCGGCTCCAGGCGGGCCGCGATCTCGTCGGCGGTGGCGAGGACTTCGTCGGTGAAGACGTCCTTTGTGCGGGGGGGCCGGCGGACGATCTCGTCGAGCAGCGCGGCGGAGGGACAGCCGTCGGCGCTCTGGTCGCGGTGCTCGGGGGAGAGGTAGGCGCGGATGAGCGATTCGAGCCCGGCGCGATCGGAGGGCGCGGCGCGGAAGCTCTCGCGTTGAACTCGCAGCTGCTCGGCGAGGACGTTGGCGACGAGATCCTCCTTGGAGGCGAAGTGGGCGTAGAAGGCGCCGTTGGTCAGGCCGGCGTCGGACATCACGGCGGCGACACCGGCGCCGTCGATGCCGTCTTGTTTGAAGCGCCGTCCGGCCGCTTCGAGGATGCGCTGTCTGGTGACCTGCTTTTGGTCCTTGGGGTAGCGCATAACGAACCTCTCTCGTCGAACTGCTCTCGATCGTGCTGGGGACCTACACGCGTCCCGCTATTGCATTATGCCCGTACGACGATATTATGATCGTAATGCAATGTCGGGACAAGGAGACGAAGCAATGACGACGACGGTTCCCACACCCACGGGCGCGACAACGACGTGGAAGACCGCGCCGACGCAGACCATCGACGCCGGCGGCGTGCAGTTCGCCTACCGAGAGCTCGGCCCGAGTACGGGGGTGCCGGTGGTCTTCCTGACCCATCTGGCCGCGGTCCTGGACAACTGGGACCCCCGGGTCGTGGACGGCATCGCCGCCGAGCGTCGGGTCATCACGTTCGACAACCGCGGTGTCGGCGCCTCCAGCGGGTCCACTCCGAAGACGATCGAGGAGATGGCGAGCGACGCCGTCACCTTTATCCGCGCGCTCGGCTTGGATCAGGTCGATCTCTTCGGGTTCTCGATGGGCGGCATGATCGCCCAGGTGATCGCGCACGAGCAGCCGCAACTCGTGCGCAAGATGATCATCGCCGGCACCGGCCCCGCGGGCGGCGAAGGTATCGACAAGGTGACCCGCATCTCCTACCTCGACACCGCGCGCGGACTGGTGACCCGCCAGGATCCCAAGCAGTTCCTGTTCTTCACCAGGACCCCGAACGGGCGCCTGGCCGGCAAGCAGTTCCTGGCCCGGTTGGAGGAGCGCACCGAGGACCGCGACAAGGCCATCTCCGTCGGCTCGTTCCGCGCCCAGCTCAAGGCCATCCACCGCTGGGGCCTGCAGCAGCCCGCGGACCTGTCGGGCATCCGCCAGCCGGTGCTCGTCATGAACGGTGAGAGCGACCGGATGGTGCCCACCAAGAACACCGTCGACCTCGACCGGCGACTCCCGAACAGCCAGCTCGTCGTCTATCCCGACGCCGGGCACGGCGGCGTGTTCCAGTTCCACGAGGACTTCGTCAACCGGGCGCTCGAGTTCCTACGGTCATGAAGGCGTTCGTCGTCGAGCACTACGGCAAGGACGGACTGCGCGCCGCCGACGTACCCGAGCCCGCGGTCGGCGACCGTGACGTGCTGGTCAAGGTCAGCGCCGCCGCCGTCAACCCGCTGGACACGATGGTCCGCGACGGCGAGTTCAAGCGGCTCCTGAAGTACCGGACCCCGTTCGTGCTCGGCCACGACGTCGCCGGTGTGGTGACCGGGGTCGGCTCGGCGGCACGCGACTTCCAGGTCGGCGACGAGGTCTACGCTCGCCCCCGCGACCTGCGGATCGGCACCTTGGCCGAGTACATCGCGATCGACCAAGACGACGTCGCGCCCAAGCCGGCCTCGCTCACCCTGCACGATGCGGCCGCGGTGCCGCTGGTGTCACTGGCCGCCCGGCAGGCGCTCGTCGACCGCGCCCACGTCAAACCCGGCCAGAAGGTCCTCGTGCACGCAGGCTCCGGCGGCCTGGGATCGACCGTCATCCAGCTCGCCAAGCACCTCGGCGCCACCGTGGCGACGACCGCCAGCAGCAACAACGCGGAGCTGGTGCGCAACCTCGGCGCCGACGTCGTCGTGGACTACTCGCAGGAGGACTTCGCCCAGGTCCTCTCCGGCTACGACGTCGTCCTGGACTCGCTCGGCGGCGCGAACCTCGAGAAGTCCCTCACGGTGCTCAAGCCCGGCGGACAGGCGATCGGCGTCGCCGGCCCGCCGGACCCCGGGTTCGCGAAGCAGCTCGGGGCGCCGAAGTTCATGGGCGTCGTGATGGGGCTGCTGAGCCGCAAGGTCCGCACGCAAGCACGGAGGCGAGGCGTGAGCTACTCGTTCTTGTTCATGCAGGCCAACGGCGCCCAGCTGCGCGACCTGGCCGCCCTCTACGACGCCGGCCACCTCCGCCCCGTCATCGACAGCACGTTCCCGTTCCACCAAACCCGCGAGGCGCTCGCGTACGTCGAGCAGGGCCACGCCAACGGCAAGGTCGTCGTGACGCTCGACTGACGACCGTGAACGCCGCCTGTCACGTCGGGACGGAGCTGAAGATCGTGCAGCTCGAGCGTCGGCGGCCGCTCCCATCCGCCGAAGCCGAGACCGTCCGGCCGCAAACCCTTAGAACGGCGGTGTGCATCAGGCGCGCGGCGCCTCCATTGGCGAAGGAGCCAGCGCGCATCCTGCGCTGTCGCCGCGCTCGCCCTGACGACACGCGGTCGCCCAGCCGCGCGCCGACGCCGCGCTTGCGCTATGTCGGAAGCGCGTCTGCGAGCAGGTGCGCAGGGTTAGGCGCGTGCAACGGCCGGGGGTCGGAATTTCTGGCGATTATTTGGCGACTTGGGTCGCGACTTTTGGCTTGCTAGAGCCAAATTGTAGGTGCTCGCTGTCGGTCTACGGAACCGAAGGTCAGAGGTTCGAATCCTCTCGGGCGCGCTCCCGCGAAGGCCCTGCCACCCGCAGGGTTCTCTCGTTTCTGGCGCTGTTCGGATGCGTTCCCACGACCGTTCTCGGCCGTCGCGTCATGGGCGTCGACCAGATCGCGGTCCTGGTCCTCGGCGACCGCCCACACGACCAGCGCTGCGGCGGGCACCGGCCCGACCGGGCGCGACAGGGAGCCGATCCCCCACGCGCTCGCTTCGCTCGCGTCCTCGCGGGGGCCAACCGGAGGAGTGGCATCGGCCGGAATCCGGGGTACGACGCGACTCGACGTGCGCCGGCGACGGTCCAGCTCTCAGCGAAGTCGTGCCGCTGGCGTGTTGGCGGCCCTGGCAGCCGTGACCTTCGCCGGCTGCGGGTCGTCCCTCCGCGAGCCCAAGCCGCCGCCGCCGCCGAGCGCGCAGGACCTGGCGCTCATCCGCCAACGCGCGAAGCCGCCGGTGTTCTGGCTCGGCTCGCGATACCGCGGCCAGGCGGTCACTGAGGCGACGCTGCTACGCGGCGGGAAAGCGAGCTTCTCGTACGGCAAGCCCTCCTGCTCGCCCGGCAGCGGGTGCATCTACAACATCTCGGTGGCCACTCAGCGCAAGCGCGACCCGATCACAGACGACGAGATCTGCTGGCGGCGTCTGGGGCGCGCATGGTTGCTCGGCTGTGCGGGCTACGAGGAGGCGGAGGTCCTCACCGGCGCGGTGCTCGTGTACGTCTCCGCAGTCGAGCCTGCCCGAGTCGCGCGAGCGCTGAAGCGCATGGACGCGAGCGCCCACTCGACGGCGCTCGCGAAGCTGCGCCCCTTCACGTGCGAGGAGGTACGAGCCTTCCCACGACGCTTTCGTGCCCGTCTCCCGGACCCGCTGCGACCAGCGTGTGAGTAGGTGCATGATCGCGTGGGCGCCGAGCGATCCGCCTGTTCCGGCTCGGCCTCGAATGCTGCGAGCCGCAACCGGCCAACCTGCGCGGTGGGTCCGGGGTCATACCCGCTGACAAGCAACCACTCCGGAAGGGAATCCACCATGTTCAGCACCAGCCTCAGGCGGTCAGCTGCAACCCTCGGCGTCGTGACGGGACTGCTCGCGGCGGCAGGACCGGCCAACGCCATGTCGGCGGGGATCTCAGGGCAGGAAATGATGGATGCCGTCCTCTCCGTGAAGGCACCGACCAAGGCCGTGGTGGTTCTGATCGGCGCAAACGACTACGGCTTCGCGAACGGCGGCGCCCAGGACAAGCAAACGAGCCTCGGACGCGAGAACAGTATCGAGTGCATCACCTTGTGCCACGAGGGCTTCGAGATTCGCTAGCTCGTTGACTGCGCGAGGTCGACGCGCTCGAGAGGTCGAGTGGCGGATCCAGCGGGCGGCCCCGTCTTCAGTGGCTCAGACCTCCATCCCCTCCATCCCCTCGATCCCCTCCATCTCCGCGTGCACCATCTGGACCTCGCGCGTGACGCCCCAACGGCCCTTCGTGGAGACGACGCCGGACATGTGCCCGATCCAGAACTCGCTCCGCTGCTGGTTCCACCAGGCCGTGAGCCGGACCGTCGCCAGGACCTCGCGGACCCGGTAGCGGCCCGGTGTCGTTGTCCAGCAGCGTCGTCTCGATGCAGTAGTAGTTGTCCTGCGTCACGAACTCGAACTGTTCCCAGTCCGAGATGTCCCCGTCCGGCGGCAGCGCGTTGAGGTAGTTGAAGATCTCCTTCCGCGCGTCATCGCCGGTCATGTCGACGATGGTGTTCGCGTTGTAGGTACCGCGGTCGCCGTGCTGGGCGATCGCGTCGTCCCCGTTCTTACCGATGTGGTCCGTCTTGAACTTGGGCGCGATCGCGTGGGCCGCCGGGGGCGCGCACTTGGTGTGGCGTGGCGCACGCTGGAGGAGCCTCGCTCGCGCCCGCGCTCCGCTTCGGACCGCTCGACGGACGGCCATCGCTGCACGCGCTCGCGCACGTGGGCAGTCGACCACGCCCCGCAGCGGACGTCAACTTCCGTTGCGGCCGCGGCGCGCTACCGCGGTGCACGCCCGTTCAGCGTTGCCAGGAAGTGGTTCTCGAAGGCCCGGGCGTCGGCCGCGACGCCTAAGCGGATCCCGGCGCCCCGCGGGTCGACGACCGTTCGGCCGGCCTCGAGCCCGCTCTGCACGACGGTGAGCCTGGTGCGCTCGTAGGTGACGAGGCGGCCGGTGATCGCCGCGGCCGCGTCGAGCGGGTCCCACCAGTACATGAGGCCCTGGCGCATGAACTCCTGTACGTCGTGAACCTGCCCCGCGGTGCGGTCAGGATCCGGGCCGCGCGGCCCTCCGTGGGAACGTCTGGGCAGGCCGCCGAGTCGCCGAGTGCGGCCGCGTTGTGGACCACCCGATCGACGTAGCTGCGGATCGCCTCGGGCAGCGGGTTGGCGCCGAGCGCGTCGCCGTCGGACACCGGGAAGCCGCGCAGCCCATGCTTGCGCAGCAGGCAGCGCGCGTGGCTCAGGCCTCGGCCGGTGTAGCCGGTGCCCGACAGCGAGACGGTGGCCGCGTCGAGGTCGATCGAGCCGAGCCGGTCGGCCTGCGCCAGCTAGGCGAGGGTCGCTGCGTCGTCGAAGCTCATGTCCGCATCGACGACGACTCTCGGGCGTGCGTCCGCGGCCATCGGCACGGCGGCACAGATGAGCATTGCGAAGAGCAGAATGCGGATGCGCATCCCAGGCAGTGTCACGCCGGGCGTGGAGGCTGCCAATCCCAGGATTCTGGGATTCGGTGGTGTCGGCGGTCTGACGCTTCGATGCCGCCCACGGAAGCTTTCAGCCGGCGATCCGTCATCGATGGTGATGGCCACGCCCGCGCCGGACACGATTCGCAGCGAGATCGTCCGTATCGCACACGTCCGTCAGAACCTGCACGAGTTCGCCCGTGACGCGGCGCGCGTGCTGCGCCGCGCCGTGCCGTTCGACGGGATCGCCCTCGTCGCCGTCGACCCGGCGACGGCGCTGCCCGTCGACAAGTGGAAGGACAACTCCTTGGGCGGCAGCGCGGGCTGGCGCCTGGCCGAGATCGAGCACCGCGAGCCCGACGTCAACAAGTTCAGGCACCTTGCCGCCTCGGGCCGGCGGGCCGCAAGCCTCAGCCAGGCGACCGGCGGCAACCTCGACCGCAGCCGCCGCTACCGCGAAGTGCTGCGCCCCCATGGATTCGGCGACGAGCTTCGGGTCGCGTGCGTCGGCGACTCCGGCACGTGGGGCCAGATCGTGCTGCATCGCGAACGCGGTGCCCCCAACTTCACAGCGCGCGACGTGGACCTGCTCGCATCGCTCTCCGGCGCGTTCGCGGAGGGATTGCAGCGCGTGACCCTCCAGCGAGACCTCTCCGGGGACGCCGACGACCGCGATCCCGGCCTGCTGGTCCTCGACGACGAGGATGGCATCGAGCTGGCCAACGACACCGCTGCCGCCTGGCTCGACGAGCTGCGTGGGTGGGGACGGCTTCCCCTTGTCGTGGCGGCGGCTGCCGAGCGTGCGCGCGCGATCGCGTCCGGACACACCGACGTCGAGGCGACGGCGCGGGTCCGGGCGGCGTCGGGTCGCTGGGTGATCGTGCGCGGATCAGTGCTGCGCAACGGAACCCAGGCACGCACCGCGGTGACGCTGAAGCCGGCACAAGCTCCGGAGCTCGCCGATCTCGTCGCGGACGCCTACGGCCTCACCGCACGCGAGCGGCGCGTCACCGAGCTCGTCGCACAAGGGCTGTCCACCGCTGCGCTCGCCGCCCGGCTTCACCTGTCGACCTACACGGTTCAGGACCATCTCAAGGCCATCTTCGAGAAGCTCGACGTCTCGAGCCGAGGACAGCTCGTCGCCAGGCTGTTCCTCGATCACTACCAGGTCGGCGGGCGCCTCACCGACCCCCGCGCTCAGCCGAGGACGAAGGCCGGAGCCTCGTAGCTCACGTCCAGGTCGCCGACGCCGTCGATGTGCCCCTCGAGCCGGTCGCCTGGCTCGACCGGGCCGACGCCCTTGGGCGTCCCGGTCATGATCAGATCGCCGGCGGCTGCTGACATGGAGCGCAGAGGAGACGCCGATCGGGTGACCGAAGCTCTCAGCTGCTGAACGAGAACTGCGGGTGGCTCTTCTTGAACTCGTTGTAGAGCGGCCAGTCGGCGTCGCCCATGATGTGCAGCTGCGTCGGCGGGCGGCGGCGAATCCGGTTGATCACGTGGACCGGCCCGAGCACGAAGGTGACCTCGCCGTGGTGCTCGGCCACGAACTGGTCATAGGCGTCCCAGAACTCGGTGAAGTCCTCGTACTCCTGGGTGACGGCCATCTCGACCAGCACGTCGAGCGGTGACATGACTCCGGGCGCCTGCGGCGCGCCGCGGATGGCGGCCGTCATCGGCTCCCAGCGAGACGGCCGGCGCTCGATCACCTTCTGCTCCATCCCGAGGTCGGGCGCCTTGATCGTGATCTCCTCCGCAGGGGCCGCGGATGGCGGGGGTGGCTTGCTCTCCTCGGGCGCCGCCGGCTTTCGCGGCAGGCGCTTGCTGCGGGTCTCCTCGGGCACCAGCGCGGCGAACAGCAGGTTCTTGAAGACGTCGACTGCCTTCGCCGGGCTCACCCCGGCCACCTGCTTGAGGAGCGTCGACTCGACGTCCTCCTTCTCGATGCCCCAGTGCTTCGCGAGCAGGCCGACGATGATCTCGCGACCGAGCGCGGCCTCCTGGAGCAGCACCTGCACGGGGACGCCGCCGGTGGCGATCGTCCCGCCGGCCGCCATCGGGAGCGCGGCGCCGAAGGCCTGCCGGCTGGCCTCGAACGGGCTGCGCCGGATGACCACGAACAGCGCCTCCAGGGCGGCGGTCGGGTGCCGCGTCGGCTCGGCCGCGAGGGCGGCGAGGGCGAGTGCGATGCTCTCCATGTCCGCCGGCGGCTTGCCGTCCGCGCAGTTCCGGAAAACCTCCGCGAGCTCGCCGACGGTCGTGCCCGTCTTGTACGCCGGGCAGATGATCCCCTTGGCCGAGCGGTAGCCGATGTAGCCCGCCGTCGAGCCGACGAAGAACATCATCCGCTGCCACGTGAATGTCGCGAACTCCTCGGCCGGCTGGGCCGGTTGTTCTTCCTCCTCCTTCGCGCCCTTCTTCTTCCTCCCCTGCTGCGCGTTCTTCGCGAGCCGGGCCGCGGTCGCGGCGTCCTTCTTGCGCTTGGCCTCGGCGGCCTCGAGCGCTGTGACGGCCTCGCCGTAGGCCGTGGCGTAGAGCGCTCGCACGCGCGACAGCTCGGTCATGTATCCCTGCGTGTCCTCGGACAGCGCGCCGAAGTCGATCTTCGACCCCTTTGGCGTGACGAGCTCCTCCTCGGCCGCGGCCGCCGCCGCCATCCGGGCCAGGTCCGCTGCCAGGCTCTCCCACGCCTGGAACAGCAGGAAGTCGAAGTCCCACAGCGTGACGGTCGTTGCCGGCTTCCTCGACCTCGGCGCGAGGATCCGGAAGTACATGTCGTCGGTGTAGTGCTTGACGCTGAGGTAGAACTCGTCGTCCATCGCGTCGTAGATCAGCCGGCCGTCCTGGTGGGCGGTCTGCCAGCCGACCGCGGTGTACTCGCGCAGCGGCCGCTTCGCGCCGGCGAAGCCCTTCTTCTCCTGCTTGTGCGTGGTGTCGCGGCCGCTCTCGATGTCCTCGTTGCGCCACGTGCTGAAGAACTGCGACAGCGGCGACGCGGCCTTCGTCTTCGAGGCCGGGATCTTCCCCTTGTCGTCGTCGTGCCATGAGCGCGCGCCGGTCTTCATGCGGTCGCGCAGGGCCCGGAGGTCGGCTCCCTCCTTGCCGACCGCGGTCTCGACGTCGGCGATGGTCTGCTGGATCTGGCGGATCAGCGCCTGGAGCGCGGGTGGCAGCCGGCCGAGGCCGATCTCGTAGCAGCCGGTGCCCTTGGCGGCGAGCTTGCGCAGCTCGTCCTCCATGCCGGCCGTCGACAGGCGGTCGAAGCTCTGCTGCGACTGCTTGTCGTGCTCGCGCTGATCCTTCTCGTCCGCGTGGGCGCTCGCGTCGTGCGCGTCCTTCAGGTTCTCCGGACCGGCGTGGCGGGCCACGAGCATCCGGGTGACCGCCCGATTGCCGGCGGTGGCCTGCATGGCGGCGACCATGGCCGGCGTGACGGGACTCCGGCCGGGCGCCGCGACGAGCGCGAGCGGCTGGTCGGGAACGACCCGTTCGTCACGATTCTCGACTGCCTGTGCGACGCGCTCGGACACCCCACAGCGGAACCTAACCGACGCGGCTCAGGAACAGCGGCGAACTCCCATCCGCAGTGTCGTAGGGCTCGGCGAGCGGTCATCGTCCACCCACACCTCGAGCGGCACGCACCGAGGTGAGGCGGTCAGCACGAACCCGGACCAGAACGTGACCGGCTCACCACCGGCCGTGCTCCCGGAGCGCTCGCCGCGTCGGCAGGCGATGAAGGTCACGACCCGATGGCCGTCGCGCGGGCGCAGCTCCACGCCTTCGGGGAGCGGGCCGTAGCCGAGGGCGGCGACCCGGCGCGTGTGCCGCGACAGCGCGATCGTCACCCGGTGTCCGGCTCGCACGAGCACCGGGAACTTGTTGCCCCCGAACTCGCGAACCGTCTCAGGAGGCGTATACGCCGCGCCGACGAGGACGAGCGGTCCGACGACCACGTTCCGCGGGTCGGAGAAGGCGGCCGGAAAGCCCGCCTCCGAGTGCGTCGAGCAGTCCTCGACGACTCCGCGCGGCGCAGCGTGCCCAACTGCCGCCTCGCCGCCTCCGCCGGACTCACCACGTGCGACGACGAGCGCCAGCGCCGCCGCCGCGGCCGCGCTGATGGCCATCGCTCCGACCGTTCGACCAACCATTCAGCGACACTACGCCCGGCGCGCTGCCGTGGTTCCAGGCGCTTCCCCGCTCCATCCGGCCGGCTCGGCCGTTCCAGCTCCCGTGGGACGCGCCGCAATCCTGACTGTTACCGCGCGGAGTGCCGGAGCACAGCACCGCCACTGGGTGACGCGCGCCTGTTCGGCGAGGACGGAGACGACTCGCTCACCGACAGCGCGCCGAGCATCGAGACGACGTTCTACGGCGGACCCGGCGACGACATCCTCCGCGGCGACGACGACCCACAGACCTACCACGGCGGCGATGGGGCGGACAACGTCGTCGCCGGGGCAAGCCACGACTCGCTGTACGGCGGGCCGGGAGCCGACGTGCTGCGCGCCGGGGACAGCAGCGACCGGATCTACGGCGATGCCGCCGGACGCGACGCGTGGCCGGACGTACTCGACGGCGGCCCGGGCGAGGACCTGGTCAGCTACCAGGGACGCGAGGGTGGCGTGCAGATCGACCTCGTGAGCGCGGCTCCACAGGGCTCGCCCGGTGACGGAGACCTGTTGGCCGGCTTCGAGCGCGCCGAAGGCGGCGCCGGCCGCGACGTGATCCTCGGAGACGACGGTCCCAACCACCTCACCTCAGGAGTGGGCGGTCCCGTGGACGTGCTCGAGGGCGGGCGCGGAGACGACGGGCTCGACGGGGCGGCGGATCGGACACCTACAGCGGCGGTCCGGGCGACGACGGTCTCGGCCTCGATCTGGCGCCGTGGCAGGATCCACGGGACAACGCGCGTGCGCGCGTGACGTGCGGGCACGGCGAAGACAACGCCTACGCCCCAGACTGGCGGGGTCCTCATGCCGCGCGACTGCGACGTGATCGCGTTCGAGGCGATCGACATGCGCATCCGGCGCGCCGGACCGCGGCGGCTATCGGCTCGGCCGTTCACGCTCACGCTTCGCTCACGGTCCATCTCGTCCACGCCGACGCGCTCCGCGAGCCCCAGTGCGATGCGGCACTGTCGCAGCACGTGCTCCTGCGGCAGGCCGAGGCCGAGATCCGTCGCCGGCGACAAGGCCGCGATCAGCTCAGCCAGGCGCAGCCGCATGAGCGGCGCAGACTAACCGCCGCTCCTGCAATTCGACAGGTCGTGCCCCGCGCTGTCCTGGCGCTCTGTCTCGTCCTCGCCGCGTGCGGCGGCTCCGACGCCGGCAGCCCACGCGTCTGGAGCCGATCACCCACCGCTCCGTCTCGCCGCCGCACTCGCCGGACGCCGGCGTCCTACGCGCTGGCGCTCCTGGCGCTACTGCGACCGGTACGCGCGTCTGAACGCAGCCGTCCGTAGCTATCCCGTCGCCTGGACCGCTGTCTTGGCTTCGGCCTCTTCCTTCGTAGTACTGCCGTCCAGGTCGAAGAGCTGGTCACACCAGGTCAGCACTTCGGAGGTGTATCCCTCCGTCCTCGCCAGAACCGCGACCCCAACGCCGCGGGCGTCTCGCGTCCTATCGAATGCGACGTCCTTGGGATCGATCGTCACTTTCCACTTGTCCTGGCCGGCCTGCACGGTGGTCAACCCGACCGCACGGAGGGCGCGCTCCGGCGTGTGATCGTCTTTCGACGCGGACTGGATGATCGTGACGTGGATGGCGAACGGGGGCGTGTACTTGCCGGGAGGGACGTCGTTCAGCGGCCCTTCGACGACGATCCCCGGACCAACTCCACGGCCTACAACCTCAACTTCGTCCTCCAGCTTCGCCTTGGTGAACTGCGAATGCGACATCCCTACCTCCTTTTCCGCGACCGTCTCACGGCCGCGGCACGGTTGCAAGGGTCCTGCCTGAGCCGTTCCCGCCTCCAGCCACGATCGCCCGCCGGGCAGCCGAGACGACGTTGCCCCTGGGCTCGAAGAGTTCGAGTGCTTGGCGCGCCAGAGCATGCGTCCTGCGCTTCGTCCCGGGCCGCGGTCGCCCGGCCGGCTCGAGGCCAAGATCGTGGCTCGCTCCGGCGCGGAGACGCCGGTGAGCCCGACGCGCCGGGTCGCTTACCGCCGTAGCTACGACCCCGTCTCGCTCGGTATCACGTGCCGTCCAGTTTCGCGAGGTGGTCACACCACGTGAGCACTTCGGAGGCGTATCCCTCCGTCCTCGCCAGGACAGCCACTCCGATGCCGCGGGCGGGCCGATCCGCCTCGAAGTTCGTGTCATCGCTGACCGGTTGGAGCGTCGTGTCCCAGCCGCCTACTTCGGTCGCCGTCGTATGCCCGATCGCACGCCTGGCCATCTCCGGGCGGAGATCATTCGCCGGGTTCTGGATGATCATGACGTGGATGACGAACGGGGGTATGTACTTTTGAGGATCGATGTCGGTCAGCGGCCCGAGCGCCCGGATGGTGGGCTGCAGGCCCTGAGCACCGGGCAACAGTTCCGCGCTGGTGAACTGCGAATGCGACATCCCTACCTCCTTTTCCGCGACCGTCTCACGGCCGCGGCACGGTTGCAAGGGTCCTGCCTGAACCGTTCCCTGCCTCAAGCCACTTTCGCGCGCGGGCAGCCGAGACGACGTTGCCCTTGAGCTCGAAGAGTTCGAGTGCTTGGCGCGCCAGAACTTGCGCGTCCGTCCAGTGGTCGGTCAGCGCCACGACCTCGGCGAGGTCGAGCAGCGCCTCCCCGCGCATGACGATCAGATCGGTTGGCTCCGCCAGCCTGACCGCCTCGCGCCCGAGCGCCAGCGCCTCGTCGAACTCGCGGCGGCGCGCGCGGATGCGAGCCAGCACGCCCCGCCACAGGACCTGAGTCGCGATGTCCTCGGCCTCCGCGATCCGCTCGCTCGTCCGACACAGCTCCTCCGCCTCGCCGGGCCGGTCCTGCGCATACACCGCGCGCGCCAGGTACCCCGCGGTGGTCGCCCGCAGGTCCCGCTCGCCCATCTCGTCGAGCTTGTCGTAGCCGGGCCGCAGCCGCTGCTCGGCCTCATCGGGCCGCCCGGCGAGCATCTCCACGATCGCCTCGTGATGCGAGACGGCGGACTCCATGCGGCCGAGCTCGTCGAGGATCTCGTTGCCCTCGCGGATCAGCTTGCGGGCCACGTCGAAGTCGCCCCGCATCGCGTGCAGCAGGGCGAGCGGGTGGAGAGTGATCGCGACGGCCACCGGGCTCGTGCGCACCTGCTCGCGGATCTCCAAGCAGCGCTCGATCGCGGCCTCGACCGGCATCGGCCCGAACACCGTGGCCGACGCCCGCCAGCCGAGGATCTCGAACACCTCGCGGTCCTCGCCCGCCAGCCGCGCGTGCTCCTCGGCGCGCTGCCACGACTCGTCGGCCCTCGCCGACAGGCACTCGATCCAGTCGATCCAGGCCCGCAGCCGCCACGCCCGGCACTGGCCGAGGTCGTCGCCGTGGCGCTCGAGGTGTTCGAGCGCCGTAGCCGCGATCTGGCGCGCCTGCTCGTGGCCGCCGCTGGTCCCCCTGTGCAGGCGCACCAGCTGCTGGTCGACCAGCGCGCGCGACTCCAGCCGGGTGTCGTTCTCGGCCACGGCGCGCGCGATCGCCTCTGAGAGGAACTTGTCGGCGTCCGCGAGCCGGCCCGCATCGATCAGTGCCGCGCAGAGCGCGGACAGGAGCTCGGGGCGTGCCGGATCGTCGGGCCCGAGCAGCCAGACGGCGCGCTCGAGCAGGCTGGCGCCGGCAGCCGAATCGCCGCGCGCCAGCGCTGGGCGCGCGGCGGTCGCAAGGCGATCGGCCGCCTCTGCGGCGAGGTCGTCTGCGACCTCGACGCCGATCTCGCGCCGGTGGCGGACCGCCGCCTCGAGGTGGTAGCCGACGATCTCGTCCTGGACGCGCTCCCTGCCCTTCAGCCAGCCGGCGAGGCGCTCGTGCAGGTCGGCGCGCAGCCGCTTGGGCATGCCGCTGTACGCGACCTCGCGGATCAGCGTGTGCGCGAAGCGGAAGGCGTCCTCGCCGACGAGCTCGGGCCGGTCGGGGCGCACGAGCTGCTTGCGCACGAGACCCATCAGCGGCGCGTCGATGGCGTGCGGGTCGCCGGCCGACAGTAGCTCGGCGACCGCCGCGCGGTGGAAGCCACGGCCCTCGACGGAGGCGTGGATGAGCACGTTTCGCTCGTCCGGCTCGAGGCGCTCGATTCGCGAGGCGAGCAGGACCTCGATCGTGTCTGGCAGCCCGGCGGGGTCTTGGTCCGCGCGCACGGCGACGAGCTGCTCGAGGAACAGCGGGTTGCCCTCGGCCCGCTGGACGATCCGGTGCGCGGACCGCGGATCGAGCTCGCCGACGGCCAGCGTCTCCACGAGCTCCCGGGCATCGGCCGCCGTCAGCGGCTCGAGCTCCAGCAGCGAGCCGGAGGGCTGGAGCGCCGCCCACGACGGCCGGCTCTCGAGTAGCTCCGGGCGGGCGAGGCAGACCAGCGCGATCGGCGATCCGCTGGAGAAGGCGACCACCGACTCGAGCAGGTCGAGCAGCATCGGCTCGGCCCACTGGATGTCGTCGATGATGGCCACCAGCGGCTGCTCCCGCGCCGCCGCTTCGAGCAGCCGGCGGACCGCCCAGAAGGTCTCGACCGCCGGCGTCGACTCGTCGGGCGTCCCGATCGCGCCGAGCACGCGGCGGGTGATCGACTCCGCCTCGTCCTCGCCCTCCAGCAGGCGGGCGATCCCGGACTCGAGCTCACCGCCGGTGAGCTGGTGGATGATGTCGGCCAGCGGCCGGAACGTGATCCCGGTCCCGTATGACAGGCAGGTGCCGACGACCACTTTCTCCTCGGAGCGGACGTCGCGGATGAGCTCGAACGCGAGCCGCGACTTGCCGATGCCCGCCGGGCCGATCACGGTGACCTGCCGGCAGCTCCGCTCGGCGCTCGCGCGGGCAAGCAGCTCGCGCAGCGCGGTGCGCTCGCGGTCGCGGTTGATGAACGGCGAGCCCGCGGACCTGGCCGCCGGCGGCTCGGCCCGCAGGCCGAGCAGCCGGAAGGCGGGCACGCTCGCCGCGCGGCCGCGCACGACGAGAGGCGGCAGCGGTTCCGTCATGACGTGATCGGCGACCAGGCGATGCGTCGACTCGCCGAGCAGGATCTCCCCGTCGCCGGCCGCCTGCTCGAGCTTCGCCGCGACGTGCATCGTGTCGCCCATGGCGAACGTCTCTCCGGGACGGACGAAGACGTCGCCGGAGTTGATGCCGATCGTCACCGTGCCGAGCTCGACCAGTGCCCCCTGGAGCTCGAGCGCCGCGCGCGCCGCGCGCAAGCCGTCGTCCTCGTGCAGGGAGCGCAGCCCGAAGGTCCCGACGACGGTGTCGTCGTCGGGGCGCATGACCGTCCCGCCGTGGCGCTCCATCACGTCGGTGCAGACGGCCGCGCGCCGCGGCAGCACGTCGTGCTCGAGATCGAGCGGCACGGCGCGCGGGGCCGAGCCGACGACGTTGACGACGACGACCGTGACAAGCCGCCGGGCGCGGGTGACGACCGGCGGCGGGCCGTCGTCCTTCGGTGGGCTCGGGCGCGGCGCGGGCGCCGCCGGCGACAGCTCCGGATCCTGGGCGAGGATGGCGCCCTCGAGCTCGCGCAGCCGCTTGCCCGGCTCGATGCCGAGGCCCTGGACGAGGTCGCGCCTGGCGTCCTGGTAGGCCTGGAGCGCGTCCGCCTGCCGGTCGCAGCGATAGAGGGCGAGCATCAGCTGGCCGCGCAGGCGCTCGCGGTAGGGGTGCTCGCGGATCAGCGCCGGCAGCCGCCCGACGACGTCCCCATGGCGCCCGAGCGCGAGGTCGGCCTCGATCTGCTGCTCGAGCGCGGCTGCCCGCAGCTCGTTCAGCCGCTCGATCTCCGGCCGGGCGAAGCGCTCGTAGGCGACGTCGCTGAGCGCCGCGCCACGCCACAGGGCCAGGGCGCGCTGGAGCTCGTCGGCAGCTCGCTCGACGTCACCGGCCTCGAGGTTGCGGCCGCCCTCGGCCAGGAGCCGCTCGAAGCGACGGGCGTCGAGCCGCTCGGGGTCGAGCACGAGCTCGTAGCCGCGCTCGCGCGTCACGACGGCGCCTTCGGCCTCGGCGCGCACGCCGCCCGCCGGGGTGATCGCCTTGCGCAGGCGCGAGATCTGCACGTGGACCGTCCTGCGGGCGCCGTCCGAGGCGTCCTCGCCCCACAGCTCGTCGATCAGCCGGTCGGTGCTGAGCGTCTCGTTGGCGTGCAGAAGCATGAGCGCCAAGAGCGCGCGTTGCCTGCTGCCGCCCAGCGCGACGACACGACCTTCATCGAGAACCTCGATCGGACCGAGGATGTGGAAGTCCATGCGCTCCGGGGGCCGGGGGTCAGGGTCAAACCTACCTTTGTCGCGAGCCAATGGGCAAGGCGCGCTCACCGCTGCCGGTGGGCGTCTGGTTGTATGGATGCCCGAAGTGAGACTTCCGGACGTGGCCCACACCTCCCGGCCGTGGCGGATCCACGAGATCGCCCGCGACTTCCGGCTGGAGGACGTGTGGGCGCTGCCGGCGACCGGCGGTCCGGGCGACTTCCCGCGGCTGGTCCGGATGATCGCCAAGCGGGATCTCTCGAAGGGCTCGTCGCGCATCGCCTCCGCGCTGTGGGCGATCCGCTGGAAGCTCGGGGCGCTGCTCGGCTGGGACGACGCCGACGACCGGCCTACGGTCCGCGACCGGCTGCCGGCGGACCTGCGGGAGGCGTCGGCCGGCCCCGATTTCGACGCGCTGCCGTTCAAACCGCTCTACCTGCTCGACGACGAGTTCGCGGCGGAGACCGCCAACCGGACCGTCCACGCGATCATGCACCTCGGCTGGGTGCCGGACGCGACGGGCGCCTACCGCGGGCAGATGGCGGTCCTCGTGAAGCCGAACGGACGCTTCGGGACCGTCTACATGGCGGCCATCAGGCCGTTCCGGCACCTGATCGTCTATCCGGCGATGATGCGCGAGGGCGAGCGGCGCTGGCGCGAGGCCTGAAAACCACTCGAGCCGCCCATTGGGCGGCTCGTTCTCCTGTTATCGGCAGGCGCGCGGAGAACCTTTAGCCGACTTCGCGAAGGTGGCGCGTTGCCGCTCAACTGAACGTCACCAGCGGCTCCTCGATGCGCCGGGCGCCCGCCTCGCACTCGCGCCGGGCGTCAGCTTCGAGCTGCGAGCAGCCCGCCGTCCCGAACTCGCCGTCGGTCAGCACCGCGAGCGTCTTGCCGAGCCAGCGGTAGCAGGGGCCGCGCGCGGCGGGGGCGAACCGCTCGCAGCCGCCGACGAGCCGCACGTACGCCTCGACCGGCGCGTCCTGGAGGTTCTGGACCTTGGTGCCGCGCACGCAGTTCGCGGCGTCCGACGCGCTGCGCAGGCGCGAGCAGATGCGCAGCTGCTCGGCAGGGTCGGGCGGCCCGATCACCGCCGCAGCGGTCACGCACGCCTCGCGCTGGAGCCCTTCGAGCCCCACGCACAGGTCCTCGATGTCCCCCCGGCTCTCGACCCGGAAGCCCGCGGGGCGGTTCTCCAGGAACGCCCGGTACCAGCACGGCCGCACGTAGGCCTCGGGCTGGGCGCCGCACAGCCGGTACGGGTCGGTGACGGCGTCGTCCGGGAGCGAGGCCTCGTCGGCGCCGACGACGGCGAACCAGTAGTCGTGGTACGCGCCCTGGGCGCAGTCGGGCGCCGTTTTCGGGCCGAGCGCCGTGCAGAGCTTGAGCGCCGGCTCGAGCTTGTCCTCGTAGAGGCGCATGAACGCGTGCCCGAACCCGTGGACGCAGCTGTAGCGCTGGAAGCGGGTGCCCGCGCCGTCGCACGCCGAGGCCGCCTCGCGCGGCTCGCCCGGGTCGATGTCCGGGGCGACGCCGGTGACGAGCCCGTGTGCGAACCCGGCCGGGCAGCCCGGGTCGTTGTCGGCCGGCAGGTAGTTCATGAGCGTGGCGAGCGACACGCCGGAGTCGTGCGCGTAGGTGCGCCCCACGGTGTGCATCACGACGTGGCAGTTCTCGAGCAGGAAGCCGCCCTCGCTACGTGCCGCGTCGGTGATCCGGGCGACCGCCGGGCGCGGGTCCTCGACGCCGTCCACCATGGCCAGGAACTCGCGCGAGTAGCACGCGCGCGCGTCATCGTCGGCGAACTCGCCGCAGTAGTCGACGTCGAGCGCGCGCAGCTCGGGCGCCGGCTCGCGCTCCTCGCCGCTCAGCACGAACGGCACCGCGACGCCGATCGCGAGCAGCCCAGCGGCGGCCACCACCAGTGCCAGGACGAGACGCCGGTTCACTCGGGGAGCGTAATGCCCTCACACGAGCGGCCCGCCGGGGCGGGCCGCTCGCCGGGCTTCATCAGTCGTCGTCCCACCAGCGGCGGAGGATGATGAAGTCCTCCCTGCCGTGTGAGACGTTGCCCTTCATGTCGGTGGCCATCCACCGGAAGGTCGTCGACTTGGTCAGGTGGAACGTCTCGCCGGGCTCGCGCGTGCCGGTCGAGTCCCACAGCGCCGACCCGCTGGTCGGCTTGCGGCCGTCGGTCGTGTAGCGGATCACCGACGGCTCGTTGATCCACTCGAACGTGGTCTCGATCGGGTCGAACGAGATGTTGCGCCCGGTCATCCGGACCTTCGGGTCCTCGTCGTCGCGGGCGTACTCGAGCGCCGACTCGAGCAGGCCGTAGTTGCCGGCCGCGAACTCGAGCGCCTCGTGCTTGCCCTCGCTCGCGTAGTCGGGCTGGAAGCCGACGCCGGTCTGGAGCGCCGCGCCCTCGACGCGATCGCCGGACGGGTGCGCCGCCGTCAGCGGCTCCGCGAACAGCACGTTGGGCTGCGGGTTCGGCGGGTTCGGCCGGACGACGCTCGTGATCGTGCGCCGCTCGGGGGTCGCCCCGCCGGCGCCGATCGTGATCGTGTCACCGGCCTTGAGGTACTGGAAGCCGGTCGTGTTGCGCTGATCCGCACCCCCGTCGCCCCGGCCGCGGCCGCGCTCTGGAGCCCGGCGAAGTACCGGTCCGCGCCCGTCTCGAAGCTGTACGCGATGACGCCGCGCTTGTACCAGTGCTCGTCGGCGCTGTTGCCGGCGGCCGAGTACAGGACGTCCGCGATCGGCCCCGTGCGCTCCGGGAGGATCGCCGTGTTGCGGTGCTCCTTGATCCGGTTGAGGATGCGGTCGCCGGCCTCGAAGAAGTACTTCTCGACGCCGATGTTCGCGTGCACGGCCTCGCCCTCGCCGCGGTCCGGCAGGTAGGTGCCCGGCGCCCACATGAAGTAGCCGCCGAAGCTGTGGATGTTGTTCGAGAACTTGATGTTGTCGAACGTGTCCGCGATCCAGTGCTCGTTCTTGATCTCCGGCTCGGACGCCTCCCCCGGCCCGGCGAAGACCTCGCTGGTGCACGACGTCGACGCGCCGATGTAGCCGTCGAAGAGTGTCCCGATCGTGTTGTTGCGGTTCAGGTCGACGCCCCACGCCGTTCGCGCCGCCGGGTCGATGGCGGTGTACGGAGTGGTGCCCCCGAAGGGCGTCTGCGCCGTCCAGAAGTCCGCCGCGAACGGATTGTCGGTCTCCTTGCCGCCCACGACGCACTGGTTCGTCATGTTCTTGCGCTGCGACGCGAAGTTGTGCATCGAGTAGTGCGAGCCGTCCGGGTTCGACGACGGCAGGATGAAGATGTCGAGGTTGTCGACGAGATCCCGCGTCCGCTTGTCGAGCGCGTAGTTGACGAGGAGCTGGGAGGCGGTCTCCAGGCACGTCAGCGGCGTCGCCCACTCGCGGGCGTGCTGCTGGCAGTACAGGAAGACGCCGACCTTCTCGCCCTTGTGCCGGCCGTGGCCCCACCACTTGCCGTGCTTCTTGCTCTTCTTGCCGATCCGCATCACGGAGTACTCGAACGGCCCGCGCTGCACGTGGGCGTTCGTGGCCGTGGTGAGGAAGTCGGACAGGTTCACCAGCGCCCGCGGCTGCACGATGCCGCTGCCGGGGACGATCGGCGGGTTGGCGTTGCTGACGCGCGTGAACACTTTCGCCACCAGGATCTGGCTCGCCGGGCTGGCGTTGATCGCGGCGACGACCTGCGAGCCCGTGCTCGTGGGCGCGCCGGAGGCGTCCGTCGCGAGCAGGACCTCGACGTCGTTGCCGGTCCGCGTTGACCGTGAGCGGCGAGCTCGGCACGCCCGGGTTGCGGAACTCGGCGCTGATGTCGTTGCCGCCCTCATGGCCCCACGCGCGTGAGGTGAGGACGATCGCCCCGGCCTGCTGCGCGGTCGGCGGCGTGTTGCCGGGCTGCGTCGCTCCGGCCATGGTGGCCTGCGCGCGGCGCTGGTAGCCGTTCGTCTTGTTCGGCAGCGTGATCAGCTCGGTCAGGTTCGGGTACTCGTCCGCGAGCTGATCGAACGCGGCGTAGACCTCGGTCGGGTCCATGTAGCGCGTCGAGAAGTCGCGGATGAAGCCCGGCTTCATCGGCGGCAGCCCGCCGCCCAGCCACGTCTCGACGGCCGCCTCGGCCGACTCGCCGGTGCTCGAGCCGACGCGGATCCGCGACGGCCGCGGCGGGTCGCTGGTGCCGGCGTCGCCGATGCGCACCAGCTCGCGGTGCTCGATGTAGGTGTCCGGCGTCGTGTCCGGGTCGATGTTGGTGCTCATGACCCGCGGCGGCGAGTCGATCGCCGTGCGTCCGCCGCGGTTGTAGGACAGCGACAGCTCCGGCCCGACGTAGGTCGAGCCCGTCGGCGCCGCGCCGCCGAGGCGCGTCTTGGCCTCGACCGACAGGAAGCGGCCGGCGTAGTTCTCGAAGTAGTCGGCGCGCAGGATGACGACCTCGTCCTCATGCGACTGCGTCCCGACCGTGTCTCCGAGCGCCGCCGCGTCGGCGCGCTCCTCCTGCCGCACGTCCTTCAGGTACTCCTGGACGTGCTCGCGCCAGGTCGCCGGCCCCTCGAGCAGGGCGCCGATGTCGTAGCCCCCGTCGGCGAGCGCGTCGAGCTCGTCGCCGTCGCCGAAGACGGTGACGGTGACCGTGCCGTCGTCGTTCCTGCGCAGATAGTGGTCGTTGAACTCGACGCCGTACGTGTCGGCTTCGAGCTGGAGCCGCATGGCGGCCGCCCTGCTGTCCAGCGTGACCTCGACGAGGCTCCGGCCCTGGTTCGGGTCGATGCCCCGTTCATCCTGGGCGCCGGCCGGTACGGCGCCGGCCCAGGCCAGCGCGCCCAGCGTCACAGCGGCCAACGTGGCCTTGATACGCATCTCGAGGACCCCCTCTTGGTAACCCGCAGCGGGATTAAGCCACTTCAGCGCCCAGCGTCAACCGGCGCTGAGACATCTCCACGCCTACTGCGGCTCGAACACGAGCGCGCGGACCGGCAGGTCGCCGAGCTCCGCCTCGAACAGGTCTCCCGTGACGAGCTCGACCAACCCGGCCTAGCCTAAGCGCGGCTCGAATGGACACAGGGGACCTGATCGAGGCCGTCCGCGCGCACCGCGTGGTCGAGCTCCGCTACCGCGGGCCCGACGCGAGGGTGGTGCACCCGCACGCCGTCTACCGCTCGGCGTCCGGAGCCCTGTTCCTCGACGGCCTCCAGGTCAGCGGCGCCAGCCGCTCGGGCTCGCTCCCCGGCTGGCGCGAGTTCGCGCTGATGCGGATCGCCGACCTCCGGGTGCTCGACGCCCGCTTCGAGCCCGACCCCGAGTTCAACCGCGAATCGGAGCGCTACCGGCACGGCCTGCTCGCCTCGCGCCTAGGATCCGCACACGAGCCACCACAAGGAGGGGGGAGCCGTGCCGCGGACGCACTACCTGCCGGACGACGAACGGGTGCACTTCACGTGGGACACCGGCCACGAGCCGGTCCTCGCGCATCGACTCGGGCGACACGGTCGTGGTGTGGACGCGCGACGTCAGCGACAACCAGATCGGCCCGGACTCCGACGCGAGCGTGATCGCCGGCCTGAACTGGGATCGCGTGTACCCGCTCGCCGGTCCGATCGAGATCAGCGGCGCCGCGCCGGGCGACACGCTCGCCGTCGAGATCCTCGACATCCACACGCAGGGCTGGGGCTGGACGGCGATCCTGCCCGGCCTGGGCCTGCTGCCGGACGACTTCCCCGATCCGTACCTGAAGATCTTCGACATCTCGGGCGCCGACTTCGCCTGGATGCGCGACGACGTGGCGATCCCGCTGGCGCCGTTCTTCGGGACGATGGGCGTCTGCCCGGCCGGCGCGAGCGCCCAGCCGGTCATGCCGCCCGGCAACTTCGGCGGCAACCTCGACACGCGCCAGCTCGTGCGCGGGCGCGACGCTGTACCTGCCGATCCAGGTCGCCGGCGCGATGTTCTCGTGCGGCGACGCGCACGGCTGCCAGGGCGACGGCGAGGTCTGCGTGACCGGGCTCGAGGCGCCGATGTACGCGTCGTCTGCGCTTCACGCTCGAGAAGAGCCGCCGCTCGATCCCGTCGCCGCAGTACCGCACGCCCGCGCCGCTCACGCCGCGCGTGGACACGGCGCCGTTCTACGGCACGACCGGGATCGGGCCCGATCTCTATGCCGGCGCGCAGCAGGCGGTGCGGGCGATGATCGACCACATCGTCGGCATCTCCGGGCTCTCACCCGAGGACGCCTACCTGCTCGCCAGCCTGTGCGTCGACCTCAAGATCTCCGAGATCGTCGACGCCGGCGCAGTACGTGGTCAGCGCGCTGCTGCCCGAGGCGGTTTTCCTGCCGGGGTAGGGCTGCCCGCACAGCGGCGGCGGAGGCCCGAACGTCGAGACGCCTGACAGCGCGATAGAGGCAGAAGGCACGTGGCGGGAGTATTCCTGCCATGAGCCCCACCGACATCCACATCGTCCACGCGTCGGCCGTCCACAGCGTCCGCGTGAACGCCCGCCGCGGCCGTCGCCGCGGCTAGGAGCCCCGCCGTGACCGTCACCGTCACTCCGCGCCGCCCCGCCGCCCAGCAGCATGCCTTCGCGCTCCCCACCGTGCGTGAGCTGCCGCCGGTCACGCGCCCGGGCACCTTCGACTCGACCTGGTGACTGGCATGATCGTCGCGTGTTCGATCACGTCGACATCCGCGTCTCGGATCGCGAGGTCTCCGAGCGCTTCTACGGCACGGTGCTGAGCACGCTCGGCATCGAGCAGACCCACAAGGGCGACGACATCGTCGAGTGGGACGAGTTCTCGATCGCCGACGACGGGCCGGTCACGCGCCGCCTGCACATCGGCTTCGCCGCCGCTTCGCACGAGGAGGTCGACGCGTTCTGGAGGGCCGGCACCGACGCCGGCTACCGCGACGACGGCGCGCCCGGACCGCGGCCGCAGTACGTGATCGGACTACTACGGCGCCTTCCTGCTGGACCCCGACGGCAACAGCGTCGAGGCTGTCTGGCACGGCCGGATGCGCGGCGGCATGATCGACCACCTGTGGCTCCGCGTCGCCGACGTGGACGCCTCGGCCCGCTTCTACGAGACGATCGCGCCGCACGCCGGCCTCGAGCCGCGCCGCCTCAGCCGCGACCATTTCCAGTGCGTCGGCGCCAAGGGCTCGCTCTCGCTTGTCGCCGGGACGCCGACCGAGAACACCCACCTCGCCTTCCCGGGCGACGACGCCGACGTGCAGGCCTTCCACCGCGTCGCCACCGAGGCCGGATACCGCGACAACGGCGGCCCCGGCGAGCGGCCGGTCTACCACCCCGGCTACTACGGCGCCTTCGTCCTCGATCCCGACGGCAACAACGTCGAGGTCGTCAACCACCACCGCTGACCGCGCGGCGGATCGTGTCCGGCGCCGAGAACAGGTCCTCGGCCCGGCCGCCTGAGACCGCGAACCCGAAGCGGTCGGCGAGCGCCTCGAGCTCGGCGAGGTCGCTCACGTGCGCGGCCGCGCTCTCCTGCGTGAGCACGTCGCCGCCGCCGAGCGCGCACGGCCGCGACGCGACGTGCTCGGGATCCGGCAGGTCGGGCGCCTCGAAGTCCTCGCGCGTCCCAGTCGAACGTCTCGCCGATGTTCGTCGCGTAGCGGTCGCGGACGGTGAGGTGGCCGAGGCCGAAGCGGTAGCTGATCAGCTTGATGATCGACTCGAAGCCGAGCTGGGCGTGGCGGACGTTGCCGCCGCGGGCGAACGGGGAGACCGCCACCGCCGGGATGCGGAAGCCCATCTGCCCGAAGTCCTCGTCGAGGTCGGCGCTCGCCCGCGCGTCGCGCACGCGCGGCGGGCGCACGTGGTCGAAGAAGCCGCCCCACTCGTCGTAGACGACGAACAGCGCGCCGCGGCGATAGCAGCGCGACTGCACGAAGGCGCGCACGACGTCGGCCATCCACGCCTGGCCGAGCCGGACGTCGCCGTGCGGGTGCTCGTCGGCCGAGATCCCGTCGCCGCCGCCGCCGTCGCGGAACGGCGGGTCGACGAACGTGACGTTCGGCAGCGTGCCGAGCGCGCAGTCGGCGTAGTACTCGGCCAGCGGGCGCGTCCAGGTCACGCCGCGCGCGCCCCAGACCGCCGAGAACGGCAGGTCGGAGTTGTAATAGCGGGCGGACAGGCCGCGGCCGATCGCGCGGTCGAAGATCGTCTCCCACTGGTTGCCGGCGGTCTCCAGCGGCGGCGTGTTGTCCTTGCGGCCGCCGGACTGCGCCGACCACTTGTAGTAGCGGTTCGGCCAGGTCGGCCCGAGCACGGAGCAGAAGAAGCGGTCGTAGACGGTGTACGCGCCGGCCGCCGCGTGCAGGAACTCGATGTCGCCCTCGTCGTAGTAGGTGAGCGCGAACTCGTCGTTGCCGCTGCCGTCGGCGACGAACCCGCCGCGCAGCTGCGCGCGACCCGCCTCCCACCCGTGGCCGGGATCGGGATGGCCGCAGCCCTGCCACTGTGCCTCGAGCGAGGAGGCATGGCGGGTCGCGACCGGCTGCCCGGAGGGATCGAGATAGGTCTCGTCCTGGCTGCCGTCCGCGCTGTCCAGCCAGCCGAAGTAGTGGTCGAAGGAGCGGTTCTCCATCATCACCACGACCACGTGGTCGAGCGGCAGGTTGCGCGGGCTCGGCAGGCCGGTCGCCTGCGCGCGCGCCGCCTCCGCGATCAGCGTGCCGGCCGGCAGCGAGGAGAGCCCGGCCAGCCCGGCGGCCGCGGCGGTACGCGCCAGGAACTCGCGCCGGCGCAGCTTCGAGTCGTCCATGTGAGGCTGGAACGCTGCGCGCGGCGCGGACTTGCGGCGTTCACGAAAGGAACACGTACGATGCCCGGCGCATGGACGGCCTGCTGGAGCGCGATCGGGAGCTGGCGGCGCTCGACCGGCTGATCGCCGACGCCGAGAACGGTCGCGGCCGGGTCGCGCTGATCGAGGGGCCGGCCGGGATCGGCAAGAGCCGGCTGCTCGCTGAGGCTCGCACGGAGGCCGGTGGCCGGCTGACAGTGCTGTCGGCGCGCTGCGGCGAGCTCGAGCGCGACTTCTCGTTCGGCGCCGTGCGCCAGCTGCTGGAGCCGGTGGCCGATCGCGAGCGCATGCTGGCTGGCGCCGCCGCGCCCGCCGCCGGCGTGCTCGAGGCGCCCGGCGGCGCCGCAGAGGGCTCGTTCGCCGTCCTGCACGGGCTCTACTGGGCGGTGCTCAACCTGGCCGAGGAGCGGCCGGTGCTGCTCGCGCTCGACGACCTCCAGTGGAGCGACCGGCCGTCGCTGCGCTTCGTGGCCTACCTCGTGCGCCGGCTCGAGGGGTCGCCGGTGCTCGTGGCCGCGACGCTGCGCAGCACCGAGCCAGGCACCGACCCGGCGCTGATCGCCGAGATCGCCGCCGACCCGCTGTGCGAGGCGGTGCGGCCCGGCCCGCTCGGGAAGGACGCCGTGACCGAGCTGGTGACCGAGCGGCTGGGCGAGCCCGAACCGCGCTTCGCCGCCGCTTGCCGCGACGCGACGGGCGGCAACCCGCTGCTGCTGCGGCACCTGATCGCGGCGCTCGCGCAGGACGGCGTGGCGCCGACCGCAGCGGGCGCGCCGGCGGTGCGCGAGATCGGCCACCGCGCGGTCTCGCGGACCGTACTGCTGCGGCTCTCGCGGCTGCCAGAGGATGCGGTGGCCGTCGCGCGCGCCGTCGCCGTCCTCGGCGAGAGCTCGGGCCTGCCGACCGTCGCCGCGCTCACCGGTCTCGACGAGGCGACCGTCGCCCGCGCCGCCGGCGAGCTGGCGCGGGCCGACATCCTGCGCGCCGAGACGCCGCTCGGCTACGTTCACCCGCTTGTCCGCGACGTCGTCTACCTCGACGTCCCGGCCGGCGAGCGCGAGCTCCAGCACGGGCGCGCCGCGGAGGTGCTGGCGGCAGCCGACGCGCCGGCGGAGGAGGTCGCGGCCCAACTCCTGCACGCGCCCCGGCGCGGCGACCCGCGCGACCGTCGACCTGCTGCGCGCTGCCGCCGTCGAGGCGGCGCGGCGCGGCGGCCCCGACGGGGCCATGGCCTACCTCGAGCGCGCGCTCGAGGAGCCGCCGCCGCCCGAGCTGCGCGGCACCCTCCATTTCGAGCTCGGCGTCGCGGCTGCCGAGATGAACGCCCCGGTGGCGGCCGAGCACCTGCGGATCGCCTACGACCGCGCTCACCGAGCCCGAGGCGCGCGCCACCGCGGCCTTCGCGCTGGCGCAGTCGCTGCTCTTCACAGGTCACGCCGCCGAGGGCGGTGCGCTCGCCCGCCGCGCCGCGCCCGAGGCGCCGCCGGACACCCGGATGGCGATCGAGGGCATGGAGATGCTCGCCGTCTTCTTCGGCTACGACAGCGAGGCGCTGACGCGGATCGGGCCCGCCGAGGGCACCGGCATCGGGGCGCGGATGCTGATGGCCGCCACGGCCTTCGCCCACGCGGCCGGTGGCGCCCCCGCCGCCGACTGCGAGGCGCTGGCGCTTCGCTCCTGGGAGGGCGGCGAGCTGCTGGCGAGCGCCAGCGGGCTCTTCTGGTCGGCCGCGCTGATGGCGCTGTCGCTGGCCGGCAGCGAGCACACCGGCCACTGGCAGGCGACCGCGCGCGAGCAGGCGCACCGGACCGGCTCCGTCTTCTCGACCTCCTCGGTCGGACTGTGGACGGGCCAGCATCTGCTCGGCACCGGCGACCTCGATGAGGCGGCGGAGTCGCTGCGTGAAGCGAACCGGCTCCAGGAGCTGTGGGGGTCGGCGCCGAATGCCACCTCGTGGGGGCGCGGCCTGCTCGCCTACCACGCAGGTGCTCACCGGCGACGCGGCGGGCGCCCGCGCGACCCTCGGGGAGGCGCCGGCGGCCGAGGAGGAGTCCGACGGAGCCAACCTCTGGCGCCGCGCGCACGCCGAGCTGCTGCTCGGCGAGGGGCGAGCCGAGGAGGCGCTCGCGGTCGCCGAGCTGATGGGGCGCACCGCGCTCCACGTACTGCATCCCGACTGGAAGCCGTGGCAGTCGCTGAAGGCGCGCGCCCTCGAGCCGCCTCGGCCGCCAGGACGAGGCGATGGCCGCGATCGAGGCCGAGCTCGAGCTCGCGCGCGGCTGCGACGTGCCGGCCACGATCGGCCGCTGCCTGCGCGAGCGCGCCGAGCTCGCCCAGAACGCCGAGGGCCTGCGCGAGGCGGCCGAGCTGCTCGCGACCACGCCGGCGCGGCTCGAGCACGCCCGCGCGCTGGCCGCGCTCGGCGCCGCGCTGCGCCGCGACCGCCACGCCACCGAGGCACGCGAGCCGCTGCGCGAGGCGCTCGAGCTCGCCGAGGCCTGCGCCTGCCCGCCGCTCGTCGAGTCGGTGCGCTCCGAGCTCTATGCGTCCGGCGCGCGGCCGCGCACCGCGGCGCTGTCCGGCGTCGGCGCGCTGACCGCCAGCGAGCGGCGCGTGGCCACGCTCGCCGCCGACGGCCAGACCAACCGCGAGATCGCCCAGGCCCTGTTCGTGACCCCGAAGACCGTCGAGGTCCACCTCTCCAACGCCTACCGGAAGCTCGACATCCGCTCGCGCCGCGAGCTGCCGGCGGCGCTCAGCGTCGCTTGATCCGCGCCGCGGCGCTCGCCGCCCGCCCCGCCAGTGCACCGAGCCGCTTCGCCTCTGCCTTCGAGAGGTTGCGCGGCCGCCCGCGCGACTTGGTCAGGAGCTTGCGCACCTCGTTGCGCTCGGCGGACGAGAGCTCGCTCCAGCCGGCCTGGAGCCACAGGTAGACGACGAGCGCGCGGCGCCGCAGCTCGGTCCACGGAATCTCGCTACGGGACGGGAGGCGGCGGGGCTGTCGGCATCGCCTCAGACTATTCACACGATCGGCGCGCGGAGTGGGAGGATGCGCGCCATGTCGAGCCTCGAACTCGACCGGCGGTTGGCGGATCTGGCGGCGCCGCAGACGCGGCGAGGCGTCCTCGTCGGTGCGGGCTCGCTCGCGCTGGCCGCCTCGCTCAGCCGGCTGCCGCTCGACCTCGCGTACGGATCGCCGGCCAGACACCACTCCGATCCATTCACCCTCGGCGTTGCGTCGGGCGATCCGCTGCACGACTCGATCGTGCTGTGGACGCGGCTCGCGCCGCAGCCGCTGCGCGCCGACGGCGGCATGGAGCCGCGGCCGGTCGAGGTGCGCTGGGAGGTGGCCAAGGACCCGTCGATGCGGCGGCTGGTGCGCCGCGGCCGCACGACCGCCTGGCCGTCGTTCGCGCACAGCGTGCACGTCGAGGTCGACGGGCTCGACGACGGCCGCGAGTACTTCTACCGCTTCACCAGCGGCTCGGCCGCGAGCCCGGTCGGGTGCACGCGCACCGCCCCGCGCGGGCGCGTGAGCGACCTCACGTTCAGCTTCTGCACCTGCCAGAAGTGGGACGACGGCTTCTATCCCGCCTACCGCGAGATCGCCCGCGAGGACCACGACTTCGTCGTCCACCTCGGGGACTACACGTACGAGTACGGGATCGCCAACAACACGGGCCCGCGCAACCCGAACCTGCCGCCGGAGTTCACGACCGAGACGGAGACGCTCGAGCGCTACCGGCTCCAGCACGCGCTCTACAAGACCGACCCGCACCTCCAGGCCGCTCATCGCGCGCACCCGTTCGTCGTCATCTGGGACGACCACGAGGTCCAGAACGACTACACCAGCGACCCGTTCTGGTTGTCCCGGCGCACCAACGGCTACCGCGCGTTCTACGAGCACCTGCCGCTGCGGCAGGAGTCGATCCCGCACGGCCCGGACATGCCGATCTACCGCAAGGTCACGTGGGGCGACCTCGCCGAGTTCAGCATGCTCGACACGCGGCAGTACCGCAGCAACCCGCCGAGCGGGTTCGGCGAGGCCGAACGTACCCCGGAGGCTTTCGAGCCCGAGCACACGATGCTCGGCCCGGCCCAGGAGCAGTGGCTGCTGAAGAACCTCAAGCGCTCGGACGCGCGCTGGAACATCATCGGCAACCAGGTGCTGATCGCCGAGCTCGACCACGACGGCCACGCTCCCGGCGACGACCTGTTCTGGAACGACTCCTGGGATGGCTATCCCGCGGCTCGCAACCGCATCACGAAGTTCCTCGAGAAGGAGCACATCCGGAACCCCGTGGTGATCACGGGCGACTGGCACTCGACCTTCGCGAACGACGTCAAGGCCGACTACGAGGACCCGCGTGCGCGCACGGTGGCGGCCGAGTTCGTCACACCGTCGATCTCCTCCAACGGCGACGCCGAGGTCTACGGCCCCTACTACGGGCCGATGATCAAGTTCAACCCGCACATCCGCTTCTTCGACGGCGACCGCCACGGGTCGATGAAGGCGCGACTGAAGCGGCACGAGCTCGAGGTCGACTGGCGGATCGCCGACCGCGTCGGCGACCCGAACGCGCGCGTGCGGACCCTGCGCACCTTCGCGGTCGAGTCCGGCAGACCAGGCATCGCGCAGGCATAGTTCCGGCATGGACTACCGACAGCTGGGCGCCTCGGGCCTGCGCGTCTCCGCGCTCACCCTCGGCACGATGACCTTCGGCGGCCGCGACCGGTTCGCCCTCGTGGGCGACACCGACGTCGCCGGCGCCGCACGCCAGATCGACCTGTGCCTCGACCGCGGCGTCAACTTCATCGACACCGCCGACGTGTACTCCGGCGGCGCGTCCGAGGAGATCGTGGGCCAGGCCATCAAAGGCCGCCGCGACCGCGTCCTGATCGCCACCAAGGCCCGCATGCCGATGGGCGACGGGCCGAACGACGCGGGCCTCTCGCGCCACCACCTGATCGAAGGGTGCGAGGCGAGCCTGCGCCGGATGGGCATCGACCACATCGACCTGTTCCAGGTGCACGAATGGGACGGCCAGACGCCGCTCGAGGAGACGCTGGAGGCGCTCGACACGCTCGTGAAGTCCGGCAAGGTCCGCTACGTCGGCGCGTCCAACTACGCCGGCTGGCAGCTGATGAAGGCGCTCGGCACCTCCGACCGCCACGGCTATCAGCGCTTCGTCACCCAGCAGATCAACTACTCGCTCCAGTCACGCGACGCCGAGTACGAGCTGGTCCCGCTGGCCGTCGACCAGGGCGTCGGGATCCTGGTCTGGAGCCCGCTCGCCGGCGGGCTGCTGTCGGGCAAGTTCCGCCGCGACGGCAAGGGGCTGGAGGAGTCGCGCGCGCTGTCGGACTGGGCCGAGCCGCCCGTCCGCGACACCGAGCAGCTGCTCGACACGATCGAGGTGCTGGTGGAGATCGGCGAGGGCCACGGCGTCTCGGCGGCGCAGGTCGCGCTCGCCTGGCTGCTCGGGCGGCCCGGCGTGGTGTCGCTGATCATCGGCGCCCGAACCGACGAGCAGCTCGAGGACAACCTGGCGGCCGCCGACCTCGAGCTCACCGAGGCGGAGCGCGCGCGGCTCGAGGAGGTCAGCCGCCCGCCCTTGATCTATCCGCACTGGCACCAGGCGAAGACGGCGCGCGATCGGCTCGGGCCCGCCGACCTCGCGCTGCTGGAGCCCTATCTGTAGGGGCGCGCGGGAACGAGCGGTCGCGCGGTACGTCGCGGGTCCACAGCGGGTGGCGCTTCGGTCGTTCCATGCCCAAGACTCAACCGATCGCAGCGTTGGCGCGCCAATGGCCCGGCGGTCCAGGTTCCGCCGGGCCGGTGGCGCCGAACGGTCGGTATCAGCCGACCTCGATCGTCCCCTGCATGCCCGGGTGGAACGTGCACACGTAGTCGAAGGTGCCCTTCTCGGACGCCTTGAACGTGAACGTGTCGCCCGGGGCGAGCGAGCCGGAGTCGAAGTCGTCGCCCGTGACGGTGTGGGCGATCGCGCCTTCGTTGTCGAAGGTGACCGTGTCGCCCACGGCGACCTTCAGGCTGGCAGGGGTGAAGCTGTTGTCGGCGACGGCGACCGCGGTACCGCCGCTCGCCTTGGCGGCGGCCGGCTCGTCGTCGGAGCCTCCGCAGGCGGCGAGACCGAGCGCCGCGGCGGCGAGGCAGAGGGAGAGGGTGCGCTTGACCATGCCCTCCAAGACGCCCGCCGCCGCGGGTTATTCCGTCACAGCTCGACGAGCACGCCGGCCGCCTCGCGGCGCGCCGCCGCGTAGACGAGCTCGGCGGCCGCGATGTCCTCGACGACGTGGCCCATCGCCTTGTAGACGGTGATCTCGTCCCCGAGGCGTCCGTCGGCGCGGCCGAGCAGGACCTCGCCGAGCTCGTTCGCGCTCGCCGGGTCGAGGCCGGCCAGCTCGGCGCAGCCGACCGGCGTCGGCTCGAACGCCTCGCGCGTCTCCACGAACAGACGGCCCCGCGAGAGCAGCTCGCGCGGGAGCTCGCCCGTCCGGCGGCCGGTAGCCGACCGAGCTGACGTGCGTCCCGGGCGCGATCCAGCCCGGCTCGATCACCGGCTGCGCTGCATGGGTCGCCAACGCGACGACGTCGGCGCCGCGGACGGCCTCCTCGGCGCCGTCGCACCGCCCGCGCGCGCGGATCAGCGGCGGCGAGGCGCTTGGCGTCCTCGTCGTACGAGCGAGCTGATGCGGATCTCGTCGAAGCCGCGCACGAGCGGGAACGTGCGCAGGTGCTGCTCGCCCTGCACGCCGGCGCCGACGATCGCCAGCACGCGCGCGTCCTCGCGCGCCAGCACGTCGCAGGCGACGGCGGCGGCCGCGCTGGTACGGACCGCGGTGATGTAGGTGCCGTCGATGAACGCGCGGCAGGCGCCGGTCTCCGCGTCGTACAGCCCGATCGTCGCCAGGTGCGACGGCAGGCCGCGCTCGAGGTTGGACTCGAAGACGGTGACGACCTTCACGGTCATCAGCCCGTCGCGCGGCGTGGCCCGGCATGCCGAGCAGGAACGCCTCGTCGGGCATCGGCCAGCTCGTTGCGGGCCGGGCGCGATGACCGCGCCGGTGGCCAGCGCGCGGAAGCGTCGCGCGAGCGCATCCAGCAGCGCGCGGAAGGTCGAGCAGCCGCTCGACCTCGCCGCGGTTCAGCACCAGGACGTTCACCGCGATCTGCCGCAGCGTGTCGACCAGCTCGCGGGTGCGGACGGGGCATGGGCGGGACCGTATGACCGCCCCGGATGAAGAGAAAGACGCGATCGCGTGCGGATTGTGACGCCGCGCGTCATAGATCCTCGACGTGCCCGAGCTGCGGCATCTGCGCTACTTCGTGGCCGTCGCCGAGGAGCTGAGCTTCAGCCGCGCGGCCGACCGGCTGCACATGGCCGCCTCGCCGCTCAGCCAGGCGATCCGCCAGCTCGAGGCCGAGCTCGGCGTCGAGCTCTTCGTGCGCACGACCCGCCATGTCGAGCTGACCGACGCCGGCCGCCGCCTGCTGGCCGAAGGCGCCGCCGCGCTGGCAGTCGGTCGACGCTCGCCTTCGCCAACGCGACCCGTGCGGGTCACGGCGTCCTCGGCACGCTGCGGCTCGGGATGTCGCCCGCCACGCGTCACGAGCTCCGCCCGGCGCTGCTCGCACGGCTGCGCGAGCAGGCGCCCGGCATCGCCGTCGATGCCTCCGAGGCCACCACCGGCCACCTCGTGCCGCGAGCTGCTCAGCCGGCGGCTCGACGTCGGCGCTGACCTTCTGCCTCGAGCCGACGCCCGGACTCGCCCGCCGCGTCTACAGCCAGGAGCGCATGCATGTGCTGATGCGCCGCGGCCATCGCCTGTCGGGGGCCGAGGTCGTGCGGCTCGAGCAGCTCCGCGGCGATCGCTTCGTGGTGCCCGCCGAGGACCTCAACCCGGGCTTCAACCGGCGCCTGCGCGCGCTGTGCGCGAGCACGGCTTCGAGCCCGCGACCTCGGTGGCGACCGTGATCTGGGACGACGACGAGTGGCCGCCCGGCGACGACGTCGTCACGCTGGCCAACGAGGGCTGGGCGCGCCACGTCCCCGACCGGCTGCGCAGCGTCACGCTCGAGCCGGAGCTGCGCCTGCCCGTCGAGGTCGTGTGGCGCGAGGACGACGACTCGCCGCTGCTGAAGACGTTCCTCGACGCGACGAGCTGAGCGTCGCGCCGGCGCTCGCGACCAGGATCAGGCCGATCGCGGCGATGGCCGCGGGCCTGAGCCGCTGGCCGAGGAGCGCGAAGCCCAGCAACGCCCCGATCGCCGGCTCGAGGCTCATGACGACGCCGAACACGGCCGCCGGCAGCCGGCGCAGGGCGAGCATCTCCAGCGCGAACGGAGCCAGCGGAGCGAGCAGCGCGAGGCCCGCGCCGGCGGCGAGCACGGCCGGGTCGGCGAGCGCGGCGCCGGCGGTGGCAACGCCCGGCACGAGCGTGAGCCCGGCGGCGACGGCGAGCGAGACGGCGAGGCCGTCGAGCCCGGCCCAGCGCGCGCCGACGCGCTTGGTGAGCACGATGTAGCCGGCCCAGCCGACGGCGGAGACGCCGGCGAGCGCGAGCCCGAGCGGGTCGAGCTCGCTGCCGCCCGGTCCCACCGTGAGGAGCACGACGCCGGCCGCGGCGGCGGCCACCCACAGCGCGTCGAGCGGCCGCCGCGACCCGGCAAGGCCGACGGACAGTGGACCGAGGAACTCGATCGCCACCGCCACGCCCAGCGGGATCCGGTCGATCGCGGCGAAGAAGGCGAGCGTCTGGGCGGCCGAGAAGGCGCCGAGCGCGATCGCCGCCCACAGGTCGGGCCGGTCGCGGCCTCGGAGGGTGGGGCGCGTGAGCGGCCACAGCACGGCCGCGGCCACGAGCAGCCGCAGCGCCACCACGCCCGAAGGGCCGACCTCGTGCAGCAGCGGCTCGCTCAGTGCGACGCCGAGCTGGATGATCGCCATCGCGCCGACGGCCAGGGCGACGCCGGTGGGCTGGGCGGTGGGCATGGCCGCGAGCATGAGGTGGACAGGCCGCGTGAACATCGGGGAGATCCCCTGTCCCGGACCCCTCGACTAGGGTCCGGCCAATGCCCGACTGGTTCGTCCTCAACCTCTCCGACTCGCCCGCCGGCTCCAGCCCGCGCTCCGGCACCTGGACCGAGTTCGAGCCGCCCGGCGGCTTCGAGCAGTACGGCGTCAACGTCCACGTCGTGAAGCCGGGCCAGGCCAACTGCCTCTACCACGAGGAGAGCAACCAGGAGGACTTCCTCGTCCTCCACGGCGAGTGCATCCTCGTCGTCGAGGAGGAGGAGCGCCGGCTGCGCCAGTGGGACTTCTTCCACTGCCCGCCGGGCACGCGGCACGTCTTCGTCGGCGCCGGCGACGGGCCGTGCGCGATCCTCATGATCGGCGCGCGCGACCCGGACGATCGCATCGAGTATCCGGTCAGCGAGGTGGCCGCCCGCCACAACGCGTCCGCCGCGGAGACCACCAACTCCGGGCGCGAGGCCTATCGCGACTTCCCGCCGGAGAGCCACGACGAGCGGTTCGTTTGGCCGTTGGGGTAGCCCCGGCGAAACGTCAACGGCTTGCTGGGTGGGGCGGCGAGGGAGCCAGCCGCGGCGTCGATTCCTGGATAGGGGTCGCTATGCGACCCCCAGGCAGGATTGGATGCGGATCCCGGCCGATCCCGCCCCCTCAATGCCAGCCGTTGACGTTCGCCCGACCACTAGCCAGGGACGGCGACCCCCAGCTCGCGGCTGAGCTCGGTCAGCGTCCCCCACAGCGCCGGCTCGATCGGCACGCCCGCTCGCTCGCGCTCCGCCCGCGCGCGGGCCTCCGGGTCGCCCGGCACGAGCACCTCGTCGAAGCCCGGCGCCGGCGGGATCGCGTGCAGCTCGTCGAGCAGCCCGCCGAGCACGGCCGCGAAGCGCTCGCGCCCGACCGTCCGCTCGGGATCGAGCGCGAGGTGGAAGTGGCCGACGTCCTGCTCGACGTCGGCGCCGGTGTAGAGCCCGCCGACGCCGTGGCGCACGCCGGCGCCCGGCAGCACGCCGCACAGCACCTCGACCATGACGGCCAGCGCATAGCCCTTGTAGCCGCCGAGCGGGACCGCCGAGGCGACGGCCGCGGCGTCGGTGGTCGGGCGGCCGTGCTCGTCGACTCCCCAGCCCTCGGGGATCGGCCGGCCCTCGTCGCGCGCGTTGAAGATCCGGTTGATGGCGACCTGGCTGGTCGCCATGTCGAGCTCGAAGACGCCGTCGCGGCCCGGCGCGGCGAGGCAGATCGGGTTGGTGCCGAGCGCCGGCTCGGCGCCTCCGAACGGGATCACCAGCGGCTCGGTGTTGGTCAGCGCGATCGCGAGCATCCCCTGCTCCGCCGCGCGGATCGCGTAGAACGCCTGGGCGCCGTTGTGGGCGCTGTGGCGCACCGTGGCCACGCCGACCCCGTGCTCGCGTGCGAGCTCGACCGAGAGGTCGGTGGCGAACACGCTCGCCACCTGCCCGGGCCCGCGGTCGCCGTCGACCACGGCGACGGCGCCGTCGCGCCGGAGCACCGACGGGCGCGGGCGCGGGTTGATCACGCCGTCGCGCAGGCGCTCGACGTAGACGGGTAGCCGCGCCACCCCGTGCGAGTCGGTCCCGCGCACGCTCGTCCACACGAGCGCCCCGGCCACCGTGGCCGCCGCCTCCGGCTCGAGCCCGGCGGCCTCGAACAGCGCGCGGGCCCAGCGCTCCAGCGCGCCCGCGGGGACTGTGGCGCCGTCAGGCGTCGCTCGAGGCCTTCCAGAGGTTGATGCCGCACTCGACGGCGTGGCGGTCGATCTCGGCCAGCTCGTCGTCGGAGAAGTCGAGGCCGCGCAGGGCGCCGAGGCTGTCCTCGAGCTGCTCGACGGTGCGCGCGCCGATGAGCGAGGTCGTCACCCGCGGGTCGCGCAGCGTCCAGGCGATCGCCATCTGCGCCAGCGTCTGGCCGCGCCGCTGCGCGAGGTCGTTCAGGACCCGCACGTGGGCCATGGCGCCCTCGATCATGTCGCTGCTCAAGAAGTCAGTCTCGGTCGCGCGCGTCCCCTGGGGGATGCCGTCGAGGTACTTAGTCGGTCAGCAGGCCCTGTGCGAGCGGCGAGAAGACGATCGAGCCGACCCCCTCGTCGCCGAGCACGTCGAGCAGGTCCTCCTCGATCCAGCGGTTGAGCAGCGAGTAGGACGGCTGGTGGATCAGCAGCGGAGTGCCGAGCGAGCGCAGGATCTGCACCGCCTCGCGCGTCCGCTCGCCGGAGTAGGAGGAGATCCCCGACGTAGAGCGCCTTGCCGGCGCGCACGGCGGCGTCGAGCGCACCCATCGTCTCCTCGAGCGGCGTCTCGGGGTCGAAGCGATGCGAGTAGAAGATGTCGACATAGTCGAGCCCCATCCGCTTCAGGCTCTGGTCGAGGCTCGCCAGCAGGTACTTGCGCGAGCCCCACTCGCCGTACGGGCCGGGCCACATGTCGTAGCCGGCCTTGGTCGAGATGATCAGCTCGTCGCGGTACGGCGCGAGGTCCTCGCGCAGGACGCGGCCGAAGTTGATCTCCGCCGAGCCGAACGGCGGCCCGTAGTTGTTGGCGAGGTCGAAGTGGGTGACGCCGAGGTCGAACGCCCGGCGGAGCACGGCGCGCTGGGTCTCGAGCGGCTGGGTGTCGCCGAAGTTGTGCCACAGGCCGAGCGAGATCGCGGGCAGCAGCAGCCCGCTGCGCCCCGTCCGCCGGTAGGGCATCTGCTCGTAGCGGTCCCCGGCGGCGACGTAGCTCATCGCATCACGTAACGCAGGATGTCGACCACCTGCTCCGGTTCGCGCGCGACCGCGAGGGCGGCGCGGTCGACCTCCTTGAGCGCATGGTCGTGCTGCTCGGGGTGCACGGTGACGAGCGGCTTGCCCAGCGCGGCCGCCATGCCAGCGTCGAACGCCGCGTTCCACTGCCGGTACTGCTCGCCGAAGCGGACCACGACCACGTCCGCCTGCTGGAGCAGCGTGCGCGTGCGGATCGCGTTGACGCCCGCGCCCTGGTGGTCCTTCCAGAACGCCTTGTCCTCCGCGCCGAGGATCGACACGCCGGCGTCGTCGCTCGCCGCGTGGTCGGTCACGGGACCGGTGAAGTCGACGTCGAGGCCCGCCGTCTGCGCGCCCTGCTCGATCCGCTCGCGCCAGTCGGTGTGGATCTCGCCGGAGAGGTAGACCTGCCAGCTCATCGGCGCCGCATGGTATCCGTACGCGATCGAGCGCTACGAGGTGCCACCCGAGCGGCTCGGCCGCTGGCTCGAGCGCTGGGCCGAGCAGCACGGGCCGGTGACGCGCACGGAGCTGCGCCCGGAGCGCGTGACGGTCGTGGGCGAGGACGGCCAGGCTGGCGTGCGACCCGCCGTTCCCGCCGCTCGCGGTCACCGGCGTCCGCGAGGGCTTCGATCCCGGGCCCGCTGCTCGAGCACGCCGCGCGCGACCGCGTGGTGGGGGTGCTGCTCGTGCGCCTGGGCGGCCATGCCGCCGGCGTGTTCGCCGGCCGCCGGCTGGTCGACTCCAAGGTCGGCAGCCGCAACGTGCACGGCCGCCATCGTGCCGGTGGGTCGAGTCAGCGGCGCTTCGAGCGCCGGCGCGGCGAGCAGGCGCGGGTCGCGCTCGAGGCGGCCGCCGACGTGGCGGCGCGCGTGCTGCTGCCGCACCGGTCCGACCTCGAGGCGGTCGTGCTGGGCGGCGACCGCCGCGCGCTCGGCGAGGTGCTGGAGGATCCGCGGCTGCGCCCGCTGGCGCCGCTGGTCGTCGAGCGCGTGCTCGACGTCCCCGATCCGCGGCTGAAGGTGCTGCGCGCGACGCCCGACATGTTCCGCGCGACGATCGTGATGCCCTAAGGGCCCGTACAGAAATAACTGACGCGTTTGGGGTCCACGATCCGGACCCCAAACCCCGCCACTTATTCCTCTACGGACCCTAAGCCGCGCGGTAGCGCAGGAAGACGACGCCGTTGCCGAAGCGGCGCTCCTCGACGAGCTCCAGCTCCCAGCGGACGCCGTCCGGAAGCGCCGCCGTGCCGCCGCCGACCACGATCGGCGAGACGAACAGGCGCAACTCGTCGACCAGCCCGGCGCGGATCGCCTGAGCGGCCAGCTCCGAGCCGCCGATGCTGAGCTCGCCCTCCATGTGCCGCACCGCCTCGGGATCGAACTCGCGCTCGATCCGCGTGCGCGCGGTGGATGGCTCAGCGAGCGTGCGCGAGTAGACGACCTTGTCGGCCGAGCGCCAGATCTGCGCGAAGTCGCTCATGACCGGCGCGGGGTCGTCCATCGTCTCCCAAGGGGCGAGCACCTCGTACATGCGGCGGCCGAGCAGGAGGGTGCCGACCGGCCGCTCGAGGTCGTTGACGAACGCGTGCACCTCCTCGTCCGGCGCCGACCACTCGAAGCGGCCGTCGGCGTCGGCGACATAGCCGTCGAGCGAGGCGATCGCCGAGTAGACCAGCATCAGATCCCCAGCCTACGACGGAACGCACCGGCGCCCTCGACCTGGGCGCCGTGCTCGCGCGCGCGGCCGGCGAGCGTCGCGTCTGACGTGACGACGCGGATCGACCCCGGGTCGGGATCGGCGGCCACGCGGCGCGCGATCTCGTCGTCGGCGGCGTCGCGGCCGCGACGCGGCGCGATCGCCACCTCGAACGAGTCCTCGCGGCCCGCCCACTCGGGGCGCCCGGCGTCGAGCACCACGGTGACGTCCTCGCCGCCGCCGGCGAACGCGCGCAGCTCGTCGAGCAGCCGGCGGGTGGCGCCGTCGCGGTCGCGCCACCAGCCGTCCGGCTTGGCGCCGATCACGTTCGAGGCGTCGACCATCCACCTCATGCCGGCCTCGGGCGTGCGGCGCCCGGCCACGGCTCGAGCTCGTCCACGGCCTGCGTGTGGGTCCGCTCGTCGTAGATCTCCAGCCCGCGCGCCCGGTACGTGCGCAGCGCCGCCGGGCCGTCGAGCGAGCACGTGTGCACCCACACGCGCTCCGGGCCCAGCGCCCAGGCGCGCCGCAGCATCGCGTCCAGCAGCCGCGGGCCGAGCCCGCGGCCCATGAAGGCCGGGAACAGCCCGAACGAGACCAGCTCGACGGCGTCGCCCTGGTCCTCGAGCTCGGCGAAGCCGGCCGGCGTGCCGCGCACGTATGCGACCCACGTCTCGAGCTCCGCGCGGTCGAGCCACTCGTGCCAGCGGTCCCATGTCCAGCCGCGGCGGTCGGTCCAGCTCCAGTCGCTGCCGACCCCGGTGTAGAGCATCCGCGAAAGCTCCGGAGAGGGCAGCTCGGCCCGCCGGATCTCCAGCTCCGGATCCGGCTCGGGGGCCTCCGCAAGTTGCGCGGGATCGGTCATCTGGAGGAACCAGGTCGTCACCTGGACGGATGTCATTTGCGAGTCCACGCTACAGATGACACGCGCAGCAGCCGACTATGGGGACACTATGGGCCTTCGTAGGTCGTCACTCCTGCTGCTCGGCGCGGTCATCGCGTTGCTCGGCCTGCCCGCGTCAGCGCTCGCGGTGCCGCCGACCAACCAGACCGTGGCGACTCCGGGCGGCTGGCTGAACGCGCCGTACGACGTCACGCTGGTCGGCAACGACCCGGACGGCGGCCCGGTGACGATGGAGTGGCAGCTCAACAGCGGGCCGATCACCAGCGAGGCCAACAACACGCTGATCACGATCCCGGGCTCGGGCACGTTCGACTTCAAGACGCGCGCGGTCGACGGCGAGCCCCTGGACTCGGGCTGGCGCAGCGAGACGCTGCGGATCGACACGATCCTCCCGACCGACGGGACCGACCCCGGCGGCACCGGCTGGCGCATGGTCCCGGCCACCGTGTCGGTCATCGCCGCCGACGCGACCTCCGGCCTCGACCGCGTCGAGTGGCAGCTCGACGGCGGGCTGATCCAGTCCGGCCCCAGCGGCTCGAACGTGCCGATCAATCGGCGACGGCGAGCACACGCTGCGCACCCGCGCGGTCGACAACGCCACCAACCAGTCGGTCTGGCGCGACCACACGATCCGCATCGACACGCTCGTCCCGAACGACACCACGGCCGTCCCGTCGGGCTGGCAGACGGCTCCGCTCCCGGTCAGCGTGACCGGCACCGACGCGCACTCGGGCGTCGCGAGCGTGAGCTGGCGCCTCGACGGCGGCCTGATCACCAGCGCGGCGGCCCCCGGCGCCCTGACCGTGTCGGCCGAGGGCGTGCACACGCTCGAGACGCGCGTCACCGACGTCGCCGGCAACGAGTCCGGCTGGAGCGCGCCGCACACGATCCGCATCGACACGACGGCGCCGACCAACTCGACGATCCCCTCCGACGGCGAGTGGACGACGGCCGACTACAACGTGCTCGTCACCGCCGCCGACGACGGCTCGGGGCTCGACGAGGTCCAGTACCGCATCGACGGCGGCCCGTGGATCCCCGGCCCGTCGGGCACCCAGGCGACCGTTGCGGGCAGCGGCGACCACACGCTCGAGACGCGTGCCGTCGACGTGGCCGGCAACATCGTCCGTGCCGCAGCTCGACAACGTGCGGATCGATCGCATCGCCCCGGCCAACACGACGGCCGCGGCCCCTGGTGGCCCCGTGCTCAACGGCTACACGGTCAACGTGACCGGCACCGACAGCCCGTCCGGCGTGAACCGCGTCGAGTGGCGGGTCGATGGCGGCGCCATCCAGTCCGGCCCCTCCGGCACGCAGGCGACGATCAACACGCACGGCATGCACGTGCTCGAGACGCGCGTGGTCGACGAGGCGGGCAACGCTTCGAGCTGGCGTGCCGAGAACGTCAACGTCGACATGATCAGCGGCGACAACACCGACCCCGTCGACACGACGACGACGGCGCCGTCGGTCTGGCGCCCGGCCGCGATCAACGTGACGGTCTCGGCCACCGACTCCGGCTCCGGCGTCGCAGAGCTCCAGTGGCGCATGGACGGGGAGCCGCTGAAGGTCGCGCCCGGCGACAACCCCTCGTTCCAGATCACGACCGAGGGCCTGCACGTGCTCGAGTCCAAGGCGATCGACGTCGCCGGCAACGAGACGGACTGGCGCGAGCAGACGTTCAAGGTCGACCTCACGGTGCCGGCGGACACCACCGCGATCTCCACCGGGTGGCAGACGACGCGCGACTTCACGCTGTCCGCCAGCGACGCCCACTCGGGCATCGACGAGATCACGTACCGCATCGACGCCGGCGTCCTCCAGCACGGCACGAACAACCAGACCGTCACCGTGCCCTCGGACGGCACGTTCACGGTCGTCACCCGCGCTATCGACAACGCCGGCCATGCGTCGCTGCCCAAGACGCAGACGCTGAAGGTCGACACCGCGCTGCCCGCCAATACGGCGGCCGCGCCGGCAGGCGGCTGGCTCACCGCGCCGCTCTCGCTCGCGCTCTCCGGCACCGACGTCGGCTCCGGCCTCGACAAGATGCAGTGGCGCATCGGCGCCACCGGCACGATCCACGACGGCGGCCCGGCCGAGATCACCGAGGACGGCGTCCACACGCTCCAGACGCGCGCCGTCGACGTCGCCGGCAACGTCTCGACGTGGCGCAGCGACTCCGTCAGCATCGACACGACGAAGCCGACCAACACCACGCCCGCCGCGCCCACTGGGTGGCGGAAGACCGCGTACACCGTCGTGATCGCCGGCGAGGACGGCACCGGCTCCGGCGTCGACCGTATCGAGCGTGAGATCGACGGCGTCCCGTCGACCGACCCGAACGTGACGATCAGCGGCGACGGCACCTACACGCTGCGCAGCCGCATCGTCGACGAGGCCGGCCTCATCTCGGACTGGCGCGAGGAGATCATCAGGATCGACAGCGCCGCGCCGCAGGCCGCGCTCTCGTGCAGCTCCGCCGCCGACGTCTGGAGCCGCGTCCCGGTCACCTGCTCGGTGACCGCCGACGGCGGCCCCTCCGGCCTCGGCAGCGCGACGCTGGCAGGCGCCGACGGCGGCACCGCCGCGGTGGCCAACGGCGCCGTGGCGACGGTCAGCTCCGACGGCGGCCACACCCTGCGCCTCGACGCCGTCGACGGCGCCGGCAACGCCGCGGCCGCCGAGGCGACCGTCTACGTGGACCGCACCGCGCCGCCCGCCGGCCTGTCGTGCGCCGCCGCCGACGGCAAGTACGCCTGCCGCGCCGACGCATCCGACGGCGCCTCGGGCCTGGTCGCGCTCGGCTGGAGCCTGGACGGCGGCGCGTTCGAGTCGATCGCCGCCGGCGCCACGTTCAGCGTCGCCAAGGGCAAGGTCCGGCTGCGCGCCGTCGACGCCGCCGGCAACGAGACGATCACCGAGCCGGTGACGCTGGCCGCGATCCCGGTCGGCGCCAAGGTGCGGATCTCGATCGTCCCGGTCTACCTGGCCGGCCGCGACGACACGCAGAGCATGCTCGGCGCGCTGTACGCCGTCCGCAGCGCCACCGGCACGGTCTCGCTCGACCTGCGGCCGCTGGCCGTCGGCCGCGGGACCTACCGCGTCGAGATCCGGCTCAAGTCCGGCAAGCACTCCAAGAACGTCAAGCGCAGCTACAAGGTCGGGCGTACCGGCGCCCTGCCGCGCCTCAGCGCCTCGCTCAGCAAGGCCGTCGAGAAGACGACGATCACGCTGACCGTGCGCAAGAAGGTCGGGAAGCGCTGGCGCAAGCACGCCGGCACCCGCCTCGTGCTCGCCAAGTAGGCCTCAAGGCCGCGCGCCGGCTGCCGATGACCCGGGGGAGTCGATGAAGGTCCTTCCGTCCCACATCGCCGAGAACGCCGCTACGCGTGCCGCGAGCACGCGCGCTTCCGGCTCCGACAAGTCGGCCTTCAAGGCCGCCCTCGCGAAGGCCTCGACGACCGAGGAGACCGCCGAGATCTCGCTCCGCAAGGGCGAGGAGGCTGTGGCCGTCGAGGGCCATGCCTACTCGGAGATCACGAAGGGCGCCCGCGCCGGCATGTACGTCAACACGAGCGGCAACGTCCGCCACGGCGAGACGTTCCAGCTCGTGCACAAGGACGGCAAGGAGTACCACATCTACGGGACCGGCAAGGACCGTCTCGTGGTGGGCTTCCACACGCCTTCGTCCGACAAGACCGAGACCACGCCGGTCGACAAGGCCGACAAGCCGGACACCTCGGACCTCAAGCTGCGCAAGAACGAGAAGATCGACCCGGTCGACGGCCACGCGTATGCCGAGATCACGTCCGGCGCACGCGAGGGCATGTTCATCAACACGAGCGGCAACAAGCGCCACGGCGACGCGTTCGTGCTCGTGAACAAGGGCGGCGTCGAGTACCACATCTACGGCACCGGCGCCGACCGCGAGGTCGTTGCGCTCAAGCCGCGCGACGACGACAAGGACGACGAGTAGTCGTCACGGCGCGCCGAAGCGCGCCGCCTGAAGCTCCGGCGGGATCTCCCCGCCGCTCGTCATCGCCCGCGTCACGAGCTGCGCTGACCCGGGTCCCAGCGTGATGCCCCACGCGCCGTGGCCGGTGACCAGGTACAAGCCGTCGCCGATCGCTCCCAGGAGCGGGCGCCCATCTGCCGCGAGCGGCCGGGCGCAGGCGCGCACATGCTCGATCGCGGCGCTCTCCAGCTCCGGGACGAAGCGCGCGCCGCGCTCGACCAGCGTGGGCGCAACGGCCGCCGCGTCGGGCTCGTGGTCGGTGAACGTCGAGCCGACGGCCGACACCTCGCCGGTGGTCACGATCGAGAACAGCGACGGCGGCGCGCCGCCCGGCTCGGTCAGCGCCTCGACGCCGGCCTGCTCGATCGCGTGGCGCGGCGGGTTGCGCAGACGCACCTGGGCGAGGACGCCCCAGCTGGCCTGCACCCATGAGGCACCGCCACCGATCGCCTCCGGCGTCGACGGTCCGGCCGCGGCCACCACCGCGCCGGCCGGGTGGAGCTCGCCACCCACGCGGACGCCGCCGCGCGCGACGTACGCAGCGTCGCCGACGACGAACCGCGCGCCGGCCGCCCGTGCTCTCGCCGCCCACGCGTTGGTGGCGGCGGTCGGCCCGATCGGCCGCCCGGCGTTCACGCGATACGCGTAGAGATCGGCGGCGAGGGCGGGCTCGGCGGCGCGCAGATCGTCGCCCTCGAGCCACTCGGGCGCCAGCTCCGGGAAGCGTGCGGCGGCCGCCTCGTACGCCGCCCGCAGGCCGTCGTGCTCGTCGACGATCAGGACGCCGGCCGGCTCGGGCAGCTCGAAGCCGTCGAGTTCCGCGTACAGCGCGAGCGAGTCCTCATACAGCGCGACGAGCGCCGGGTCCATCGGGTGCTGGACGATCCCCGAGTTGCGCCCGGACGCGCCGGCGGCGATCGCCTCGCGCTCGAACAGCGTCACGGCCGCGCCGGCCTCGGCCAGCAGCGCGGCGGTCGCGCAACCGGCGATGCCGCCGCCGATGACGGCGACGTCCGTCACTCCTTCAGGTCCTCGGGGGTGTTGATGCTGCGCAACGCCGCGGCGTCCCACTCGATCGTCGCCGGACCGAGCGCCTCGAGCGTCGCCCGCATCGGCGCCTCGCGCGCGAGCGCGGCGCGCAGCTCGGGCAGCCAGGCCGGCTCGTAGCGCGCCGGGAACGGCTCGATCCGGCCGCCGGCGCGGACGGCTCCGCCCTTCGCCAGCCGGGCGAGCAGCTCGGCCGGCACGAACGGCTGGTCGCAGCCGATGGCCACGATGGGGCCGCCTGCGTACTCGAGCGCGGTGACGATGCCGAGCAGCGGATGGAACGGCTCGTCGGGCTCGTGCCAGACCCTCAGGCCATCCGGAAGCGGCGTGTCCGCCTTGGCGACCACCACGGCGTCGAGCCCCGCCTCGCGAGCCGCTGCCAGCGGCCACTCGATCAGCGGCGCGCCGCCCAGCTCCGCGAGCGGCTTCGGCGCGCCCATCCGCCGCCCCCGCCCACCGGCGAGCACGGCGACGATCACCCGCCGATGACCTCGGCGCCCAACAGACGCCGCAGCTTGACCTGGAGCTGGAGCGGCGAGAACGGCGCGGCGAGCCGCTCGTCGGCGCCCGCGGCGGCGACGTCGCGGTTGCCCTCGCCGTCCGTCAGCAGCAGGACCTTGGCGTCGCGCGTCAGCGCGTCGTTGCGCAGCGCCTCGATCCCGGCCCGGCCGGCCCAGTCGAGGATCACGAGGTCGGGTCGCTCCTCGCGCGCCCGGTCGGCAGTCGCCTGCACGGGCGCCTCGAGCACGTCGACGCGGTCGCCGAGCGCGACGCGGGCGACGGCGCGGGTGCGATCGTCGAGGCCGCCCAGCAGCACGCGCGGCCGCCGTGCGGCCTCGGCCGCGTCGCGGATCTCGGGGGTCGGCGCGTGCGCGGCGACCTGGCTCGGCCGCGGCGGGATCGTCTCGCTCAGCGGGCCGGCGGCGTCGATCACGGCGCGGGCGGCGGAGATCATGTCGCCGCAGCTCGGGAACCGCCGGTCGGGCGACTTGTCGAGCGCCTTGGCCATGACGGCGTCGAGCCCCTCGGGCAGCTCGGGCCGCAGCTCGGACAGCTTCGGCGGCTGCTCGGACAGGTGCGCGTAGATGACGGCGACGTCGGTCTCGTGCGCGAACGGCACCTGGCCCGACAGGCAGTGGTAGAGCAGGCAGCCGAGCGCGTAGACGTCCGAGCGAGCGCTGACGCGACGGCCCTCGATCTGCTCCGGCGCGACGTAGTGGATCGTCCCGACCATGTCGCCGGCGCGCGTGAGCTGGGCGTGCGTGCCGGCCTGCTTGGTCAGCCCGAAGTCGGTCAGGAACGCGTTGCGGCCCTCGATCAGCACGTTGGCGGGCTTGACATCGCGGTGGATCAGGCCCATCGCGTGGGCGGCGTCGAGGGCGCTCGCGACCTGGCGGCAGACGTCGATCGCGCGGTACGGACGCAGGCGGCCGTCGCGCCGCAGGATGGCGGCCAGGTCCTCGCCCTGGATGAACTGCATGGCGATGTAGAGCATCCCGTCGACCTCGCCGGCGTCGTAGACGGTGACGATGTTCGGGTGCTGGAGCGCAGCCGCGATCCGCGCCTCGCGCGTGAAGCGCTCGCGGAAGCCCTCGGACTCGGCGAGGTCGGGCGCGATGATCTTGATGGCGGCGCGGCGCTGGAGGTTGAGGTGCTGCGCGCGATAGACCACGCCCATCCCGCCGCGGCCGATCCGCTCCTCGATCCGGTAACCCGCGATGACCGTGCCGAGGCGCGGGTCGTCGCTCGTGTCCGCCATCATGCCCCCCAGTATGGACGCCGTCGCAGGGATGAGGCTCCTCTTGGCGGGGGACGATGCCGCCACGATCACGGAGCTGCGGGGCGCGGTGGCGCTCACCGGCGCCGTGCCGACGGCCTGCCGGGCCGATCCCGGGGAGGTGGCCGCGCTGGTGGCACACGACCCGCCTGTCGCAGTCGTGACCGTCGGGGCCGACTCCGACGCGGTGCGCTACCGGCTCGATCCGCTGGGGCTCGACAACGGGCCCGAGGTGGTCGAGCTGGAGGAGCTGACCGGGCCGGACCGGCGCTTCGACGCCGCCGCGGCGCGGCGGCTGCGCGCGCTCATCGACCGGCGCGAGCTGCGCGCGCGGGCGACCGAGCTCGAGGCGGTGGCGGCCGACCTGGCCGTTGCGCGCCGGCGCGACGCCGGCACCGCGGCGCTCGACACGCTGCGGCGGCTGGCGATGGCCGCCGAGTACCGGGACGACAACACGCGCGAGCACACCGAGCGCGTCGGCGACCTCGCCGCGCGGCTCGCCCGCCACCTCTCCTGCGACGACCGCACCGTCTCGCTCGTGCGCCAGGCGGCGCCGCTGCACGACCTCGGCAAGATCGCCATCCCCGACACCGTGCTGCTCAAGCCCGGCAAGCTGACCAACGAGGAGTTCGAGGTGGTCAAGACGCACGCCGTGCTCGGCGCGCGCGTCCTGGCCGGCGGCGACTCGGAGCTGCTCGCCACCGCCGAGCGCGTGGCGCGCTCGCACCACGAGCGCTGGGACGGCAGCGGCTATCCCGACCGGCTGGCCGGCGAGGCGATCCCGCTCGAGGGCCGGCTCGTGCACGTGGCCGACGTCTTCGACGTGCTCGTGCATGAGCGGCCGTACAAGGAGTCGTGGACTGTCGAGGCCGCGGCCGAGGAGATCCGGGGCGGCGCCGGCACGCAGTTCGACCCCCAGGTGGTCGAGGCCTTCGAGGCCCTCGGCGCAGCCGCCTGGCAGCCCGCCGACGTCTGAAAATCCCTCCGCGACCCCGCGCCGCCAGGCGCGAGGCCGCGGGGGTGTGCCGCCGTAGGACGGGGAGGGGGGAAAGGGCGCCCCCGGCGGATCACAACCTAAAGGCTAGAACCGATTGCCGACGATCAGCGGACTGGCACCTCGAGCTTCGTCCGAAACTCGTCGAAGTCGCTCACACGTGAGGCGATCTCGACCGTCCATTTTCCCTCCACGCGCGAGCGATGCGCCGGACACCACGTAGTGCCCCGGGCCCGCCTCGCGTGGCCTCGAGCTCGATCTTGTCGATCCGCTTCTCGGGCAGCTCCGCGGTGACCGTCAGCTCCTTCGTCTCGTCGAACTGGCGGCCCGTGCGGCGGTCGAACAGGTACACGTGCATCTCGTTCGGCCCCACGCGCGCGGGGTCGACGGTCAGCTCGAGCCGCGCAGGCCCGATGTCCGCGTCGCCGGCGAACGGGCCCGTGCCCTCGGTGACCGACGGCGCGTAGCCGGCCAGCGCTCCGGTCGCCGCCAGCGCGGCGGCGCCGAGCGCCAGCTCCGCGCGCAGCGTGCGCCGCAGCAGCAATCCGGCGCGCCCCGGCGGCTCGCCGTCGCGCGCGGCGCGCGCCAGGGCGGGCAGCAGCCGCCGGCGGTTGACCCAGCCGAGCGCGACGATGCCCGCGAACAGCACGACCTTCACCAGCACCGCGCGCCCGAACGCGGTCTCGACCAGGTTCGGCACGGTGCGCACCTCCACCAGCCCCTGCGCGATGCCGGAGGCGAGCAGCACGGCGATCGCCACGCCGGCCAGCGTCGAGAAGCGGGCGACCACGGCGGCCAGCAGTCGCGTCCGCTCGCCGGCCTCGAGCCGGGCGGTCGCCGCGCGCAGCGCGAGCACGAGCACGGCGACGCCGCCGAGCCAGGCGCTCATGGCGATCACGTGCAGCACGTTGGCCGGTGTCAGAAGCGCGACAGGCGACTGGACGCTCGCGTGCCCGCCGAGCGCGGGCAGCGCGGCCAGCGCCGTCAGCGGGACGGCGAGCGCGGCCAGCCGGGTGGTGCGCGGGAGCGCCAGCCCGGTCGCGCCGACCGCCGCGGGCCGCAGCACGGGGACGGGGCGCGGCGCCGCGGCGAGCACGCCGACGAGCAGCCAGGCGACGCCGCCGAGCGCCCAGACGGCGCCGAAGCGGGTGCCCAGCACGTCGCCGATCACGTCGGCGCTGAGCGCCTCGCCGATCCCGGTGCCGCCCGCGACCGCGCCCTGGAGCACGATCGCCGCCGCCGCCGACAGCGCGCCGGCGGCCGCAGCGGCGAGCAGCAGCGCGCGCAGGCGGGCAGAGAAGGCGGTCGAGGCGGCCTCCCAGCCCGCGCCGGCCCCCGCGGTCGCGCGCAGGCCGGGCAGCCAGCACAGCAGCGCGAACAGCAGCGCGCCGAGGCCGAGCGCGATCGCGGCGAACTGCACGGCGCGCGTGACCCCGAACGCGGTGCCGATGACCGGCCCGGTGTCGTCGTCGCCGAGCAGGTCGGCGACCGTGGTCGACGGCGCGGGCGCGTCGCCGACCACGAACACGAACCCGCCGGAGACGGGGTGCGAGTCGGCCGAGATGACGCGGTAGGTGACCGTGTAGCCGTCCTCGCCGAGACCGTCGCGCAGCCGCACCGCCACCTCCGCGCCGCGGCCGCCCGGATGGAACGGGCGCCCGGCCTGCACCTCGCGGCCGTCCGAGTCGAACACGCGCACGGCGCCGAACTCGGCCTCGACCGGCTCGCTGAAGCGCAGCGTGACCTGCTCGGGCGCGGCGTCGAGCCGAGCGCCGCGCTCGGGCGTGGTCGCGTTCAGCAGCGCGTGGGCGCTCGCCGCCGCCGGCAGCAGCGCGAGCAGCGCCACGGCGAGGGCGAGCGCCCGGATCACCACGCCTCCGCGGCCGGCCGTGCGGCCCGGCGGCGGCGGACGACCACAACGGCGACGGCGAGCGGGATGACGAGCGCCGCGAACGCGATGATCAGCGGCAACGGCGGGCCGGACGACGGCAGCGGCGTCCAGAACAGCGTGCCGGTGATCGCGCCGGGCCGCCCGTCGACCGCGATCGGCACCTTCCAGTCGTAGATCTTCGTGCGGACCGCCTTGTCGCTGACCGCCTCCGGATCGGACTCGCTCATCCAGTGCATGCGGTGGTCGTGCCACTCGAAGCGGCCGTTGCGCGCGACGCGCTCCCAGCGCGGCTCGCCCTTGCCGTCGACGCCGGCGGGCACCTCGACCTGGCCGTCGCGCTCCTCGTTGATGTAGTAGGCCTTGGAGTCGGTGTTGACCTCGACGGTGCCGTCCGGCTCGATGCGGGCGTACGGCTCGCCGTCGTAGCCCTCGATGAGCACGGTGCCGGTGCCCGTGTTGCGCAGGAGCAGCCGGTCGTCGCGGTTGAGCACCTCGACCTCCACGCCGGCCGCGGCCGGCGTCACCTCGTTGATCTGGGACAGGAAGTTCGGGCTTCCCTCATGCGCGAGCGCCACGGGCGCGCCGAGGAGCAGCGCGAGCCCCGCGGCGACGCAGGTGACGATCCGCACTGGATCTCCTTCGTCGTCGGGACAGGATGGTCAGACGCCGGCGAGCGCGGGCGGGCCGCGCTGCGGGCGGGGGCGACCATCGAGTCGCGACGGCGGCGGCACGGCGGCGACCACCGGCCAGCGGCCGGGCTCGCGCCGCGGCCGCGGCGCCGGGCGCGTGCCGCGCCAGCGGCGCACGATGCGGTCCTCGGCGATGTAGCGCCCGCTCAGGAGCAGCGCCGCGAGCAGGAACAGCGGCGTCAGGTACAGCGCCAGCTCGCGGATGCCCGACACGCCCTGCGCGAGGGCGACGAGCACCGCCATGGCGGTGAGCCAGGCGAGGAAGCGACGCTGGGACCGGTCCACGATCCGGACACGCTAGTCACGCGCGGCCGAAACTTCCAGCTCCTTTGGAGCAGTCCCGCGGCGATGCCGGCACCCACCAGCACGGCGCCGGCGAGCCGGCCGGGCGTGAGGTCGGCGGTGCCGAGCAGCGCCGCGACCACGAGCGCGCTGACCGGGAGCACGCCGGTCAGCAGGCCGGTCCGCTCGACGCCGAGCGCCTGTACCGACGAGTACCAGAGCACGAACGCGATCGCGGTCACGGCGACCGCCAGCCAGGCCAGCCCGAGCGCCTCCCCGGCGGTCGGCACGCGCAGCAGCCCGCCCGGCCCGTCGAGCACGAGCCCGGTGGCCAGCAGCATCGGCACGGCGAGCACCGCCGCCCAGGCCGACACGGTCACGGGCCCGAGCGGGGCGAGCAGCGGCGCGGCGAGCAGCGAGAACGCGGCCTCGCAGGCCAGCGCCCCGAGCGCGGCCGCCAGGCCCGCCGCGGTCACCTCGCCACCGAGCCCCTGCACCGCGGCCGCGCCGGCCGCCACCACGACCGCGGCGCCCACCACCCGCCGCTCCGGCCGCCGCCCGTCCTGAAGCGGCCCGGCCAGCGCCAGCAGCACCGGCACCGTGGCCACGATCACCCCGACGCTCCCGGGATCCATGCTCTCCTCGGCCGCCATCACGAGCAGGTTGAACGCCGCCAACCCACTCGCCGCGAGCAACGCCAACCGAACCCACTGCCGCCCCACCGGCCACCGCAACCAAGGGGGGTCTGACCCCCCTTGCGCGGTTTCGGCACATTTGCGGTCCCGTGAGCCCTTGCGTAGAGCCAAACGCCTCGACGGGACCAAGGGGGGTCTGACCCCCCTTGCGGTTGCGATGAGGATGGCGGCGCCGAGCGCGTAGCGCAGCGCCTGGCCTCCCGCCTGCGGGTAGTCGCGCAGGGTGTCGAGCACGGCGAAGGACGAGCCGACGATCGCCATGCCGACCGCGGCGCCGGCGGCGTAGAGCCAGGACGGGCGCATTGCGGCGGACGGTAGGTTGCATCTGGTCCGTTGAACAGGTCCACTATGAGTCCTATGAACCGGACCAGTTCACGCGAGCTGCTCGTCACGCTCCGGCGTGGAGACGGGCCGTTGCACGCCCAGGTCGAGGGGCAGCTGCGGGACGGGGTGCGGTCGGGGCGGCTGGCGGCGGGTGAGCGGCTGCCGTCGAGCCGGGCGCTCGCGGCGCAGCTCGGCGTGTCGCGGGGCGTGGTGGTGGAGGCGTACGGGCAGCTCGCGGCCGAGGGCTACCTCGAGATCGAACGCGGGGCGGCGCCGCGGGTGGCGGCCGGGGCTGCGACCGCCGCCGCGCGGGAGGCCGAGCCGGCGCCACCGCCGCCGCGCTACGACCTGCGCCCGGGGACCCCGGACCTCGCGCTCTTCCCGCGCGCGGCATGGGCCGCCGCCCAGCGGCGCGCGCTGCGCGAGATCGCCGACGCCGAGCTCGGCTACCCGCCGCCCGGCGGGCACCCGCGGCTGCGGGCGGCGCTCGCCGGCTACCTCGGCCGCGTCCGCGGCGTGCAGGCCGCGCCGGAGCGGATCGTCGTCTGCGGCGGCGTCGCCGAGGCGGTGGCGATGGTCGGCCGCGTCCTGCGCGCGGGCGGCGCCCGGCGGATCGCGGTCGAGGATCCCAGCCACCCGGGCACGCGCGAGCTGATCGCCCACAGCGGCGTGGAGATCGTCCCGATCGCCGTCGACGAGGGCGGCATCGACGTCGCCGCGGTGGCGGCGTCGGGTGCCGACGCCGTGCTCGTCACGCCGGCGCATCAGTCCGCCACCGGCGTCGTGCTCGAGCCGGCGCGGCGGGCCGCGCTGGCCGCGTGGGCGCGCGACACCGGCGCGCTGGTGATCGAGGACGACTACGACGCCGAGTACCGCTACGACCGCCACCCGGTCGGCGCGCTCCAGGGCGTGGCACCCGACCACGTCGTGCACGTGCACTCGGTCTCGAAGACGCTCGCGCCCGCGCCTGCGGATGGGCTGGGCGGCGGTGCCGGCCCGGCTGGTCGCCGCCGTGGTCGAGGAGAAGCGGCTGTCGGACCTCGGCTCGCCCGTGCTCGAGCAGCTCACGCTGGCCGCCTTCCTCGAGCGCGGCGAGCTCGACCGCCACCTGCGCCGCACCCGGCCCGCCTACCGCCGGCGCCGCGACGCGCTGCTCGCCGCGCTGACCGGGCTCGAGGTCGAGGGCGTCGCCGCCGGGCTGCACGTGCTCGCGCGGCTCCCGCCCGGGATCAGCGAGGCCGACGCGGTCGCGGCCGCCGCGGCGCGCGGCGTGGCCGTCGACCCGCTCGGCGCCGCACGTGGCGGGCACGCCGCGACCGCCGTCGCTGCTGCTCGGCTACACGCGTCTCCCGGAGGCCGCCGCTGGCCGAGGCCGGCCGCCGCTTCGCGCGGCGCTTAGTCTGAGTGACACAATCGGCTGCGACCACCCGCGAAGGGAGTGCCGATGGAGTCGTCCGCCGCCCGGATCCTCGTGGTTGCCAACAAGACCGCCGCGACGCCGGCGCTGCTCGACGCCGTGCGCGAGCGGGCCTCGCGGGGGCCATGCGAGTTCACGCTGCTCGTGCCGAACGCGACCCACGGGCTCCACAAGGTCGTCGACCCCGAGGACCAGTCGCAGAACGAGGCCGAGACGCACGATCGAGCTGGCGCTGCCGCTGCTCGAGGACGCGGCCGGCGGCCCGGTCGACGCGATGATCGGCGTGCCCGAGCCGCTCGCGGCGATCCAGGACGCGGTCAACCTGCACGGCTTCGACGAGCTGATCATCTCGACGCTGCCGACCCGGGTTTCGAAGTGGCTCAAGCTCGACCTGCCGCACAAGGCCGCCGGCCTCGGGCTGCCGGTGACGACGGTGACGGCGCGCTCGCGCGAGGGCGCGGAGGTCTAGCCTTCGGCGGCGGTGCCGCGCTTCTGGCTCATCACCCAGGCCCTGATCGTCGTGTTCGTCCTCGCGGGCATGATCATCGCGATCACGAAACTCTGAACCGGCGAGCAACCGCGCCGGGCGTGGCTATGATCGCGCCCATGTTCCAGTCGATCGTGGTGGGCACCGACGGGTCGCAGACGGCAGGTGAGGCGGTGCGCGAGGCGATCGAGCTGGCGAAGGCGGTCGGCGCCTCGATCGAGCTCGTGTCGGCCTACGAGCCGGTCTCCAACCAGCGGCTGCGCGAGGAGTCGCGGCAGGCGCCCGAGGACCTGCAGTGGATGGTCAACCCGCGCGAGGACGTCGAGGCGACGCTGCGCGAGGCCGCCGAGAAGGTCGAGGCGGCCGGCGTGAGCGTGAACACCTACGCCCGCGAGGGCGACCCGGCGGACGCGATCCTCGACGTCGCCGAGGAGCGCGGCGCCGACCTGATCGTGGTCGGCAACAAGGGCATGACCGGCGCCAAGCGGTTCCTGCTCGGCTCGGTGCCGAACAAGGTCTCGCACCACGCGCCCTGCTCGGTGCTGATCATCCGGACTACCTAGCGGGGTCGGTCGCCGCGGCGGCGTCGAGCCGCCCGAAGCCGTAGGCCTCGTCGTAGCCGGGCATCCCGGCGTCGGCGGCCGTGGCCTGGAGGCGCTCCTGGACCGCCTGCGGCGTGGGATCCGGGCCGAGGACGCCGGAGGCGATCACCAGCGCGGCGGCGGCCGACACGTGCGGGGCGGCCATCGAGGTGCCGACGAAGCCGCTCGGCAGACCGAAGCGGCGGTAGGTCGAAGAGCTGCGCGGCGCGCTCTCGACGCCCGCCCACGGGAAGGTCGTCTGGTAGATGTCGCGCCCCTCGGGCCGGCCCTTCGGGCATGTCGGGTCGTTCGCGGTCGTCGGGCCCGCCGCCCGGCGCCACGATGTCGAGCCCGCGGCCGACGTTGGAGTAGCGTCGCGCGGCAGGCGTTCTCGGTCGTCGCGCCGACCGCGATCACCGACTGAGCGCGGGCGGGGTAGGAGATCGACTGCGCGCTCGAAGTTGCCGGCGGCGGCGACGACGACGACGCCGTGGCGCCCCGCGTAGCGCACGGCGGCGAGCACGTCGGGGATCTCCGACGCCGTGTACTGGCGGAAGCGTGTCGTCGAACTCGAACGAGAGGTTGATCACGTCGGCGCCGTGGCGGACGGCGTAGCGGATGCCGGCCGTGATCGCCGGCGCTGTCGCCCTCGCCGCGGGCGTTGAGCACGCGGATCGGCATGATCTTCGCGCCGTAGGCCAGCCGGTCACGCCGCGGTCGTTGTGCGTGCTCTCGCCGATCGTGCTCGCGACGTGCGTGCCGTGGCCGTTCTCGTCGTGCGGGAAGCGGTCGTTCGTCGACGAAGTCGTAGCCGCGCACGAAGTCGCCGCGCGAGAAGTCGGTCGACTTGCGGAAGCGCTTGCGGGTCGAGTACGCCACGCCGGTGTCGAGCACCGCGACGACGGCCCCGCGGCCGCCGGGACGGCCGACGTCGAGCAGGTGCTGCCAGGCGTCCGGCGCGTTGACGCCCGCGCCCGGGAGGAAGTTCCACTGGAGCTGCTGCCAGCCGCCGGGCTCGCCGGAGTCGCCCGGATCGCTGCGGGATGAACGTGGCCAGGTGCGCGCGCGCGTTCGGCGCGGCGGTCGCCACCTCGGGCCGTGCGCGCAGCTCGCGCACCGTGTCCTCCACGCTCTGGCCGTCGCGGATCTTCAGCACGCGCGTGCTGCGGCGCGAAGGCCTTCGGCCCGCCGACGCCGGTCGCCCGCTGCACGGCGGCGCCGCGCCCGGCGGTCGGTCCCGCGCTGGTAGCGGACGACCACCTCGCCCGGCGACGTAGCCGGGCGCCGCGGCGGTCGTGCGCGACCTCGGCGGCCGCCGGCGACGGCAGCGCGAGCAGGCGGCACGACGAGCAGCGGGGCGAGCAGGCGGAGACGCTTCAGCATGAGGTGGCGGCGACGGGGCCGCCGTGAGCGGTCCGCCATCCGTACAACATTGTCGGCAGCGGAAAGTTACGGAACAACACGGAAATGACGCCAGAAGCACTTCTTCGCACGCGACGAGTACTTCATGCGGCTCGCCCTGCGCGAGGCCGAGCGGGCGCTCGAGCACGACGACGTGCCGGTCGGCGCGGTGCTCGTCCACGGCGGCGAGGTGATCGGCGCCGGCCACAACGAGCGCGAGCTGCGCGAGGACCCGTCGGCGCACGCCGAGATGATCGCGATCCGCGAGGGCGCCCGGGCGCTCGGCTCCTGGCGGCTGCTCGACACCGTGCTGTACGTCACGCTCGAGCCGTGCGCGATGTGCGCGGGCGCGATCGTGCTCGGCCGGATCCCGCGCGTCGTCTACGGCGCCGTCGACCCGAAGGCGGGCGCCGCCGGCTCGGTCCTGGACATCCTCGCCGAGCCCCGGCTCAACCACCGCCCGCGAGGTCGCCGGCGGCCTGCTGGAGGACGAATGCGCCGAGCTCCTGCGGGCGTTCTTCAGGTCACGGCGCTGAGCCGAAACGCTACCCTGCGAGAGTCGCATCCGGAGGGGTGCGAGAGTGGTTGAATCGGGCGGTCTCGAAAACCGTTGTACCGGTAACCCCGGTACCGTGGGTTCGAATCCCACCCCCTCCGCCTAGCCGGCCTCCGGGAAGAGGCCGAGGTCCCTACTCACGCTGGCGAAGAAACTCGCGCGAGCCTCGTCGCGCTCCTGCGCCGCCAGCCCCTGGGCGCGACCGGCGAAGGCGCGATCTCCGTACTCGTCGAGCACGCCGTTCGACTCCAGCAGCAGCGCTCGCAGCTCTGGCGGCAGCGAGCAGCCGCAGCCCGCTCTGGCGTCGTGCACGGCGGCAATCGTCACACGCGCGCCGCCGGGCTACACCGCCTCCGCGGCCTACGTGCAGGCGACGCTGGAGACGGCGGGCTACGACGCGCGCTACGAGATGTTCAACATGCGCCTCCGGCCTGAGCACGCAGCGCCGGTGCTGCAACTGACAACGCCGTCGAGCAAGACGTACAGGCCGGGCAGCGCGTCGGATGACACTCGCCGTCGCTGGCCTTCATCGCCTTCGAGCACTCGCCGACGAAGGCGATCACGATCTTCAAGGTCGTGCCGACCAACGACATCCTCAGTCCCTGTCACGGGTGGGTACTCGAGCCGCTGCGAGATGTCGGTCTTACCGGACGTCACCTAGTGGCGCGATCTCTCTCTTCCAGCGCGGCACGTGCGCGTTCACGCTGAAGCTGCAGAACGCCGTGCAGGCGGGCGCCGTCGGCGTCATCCTCGTCAACTAGGGCGAGAGTGACGACTGTTAACGCGATGTTCCGCTCGGCCGATCACCGTCTCCACGATCCGGGCCGTGATCTGGAGGTTCGCCGTCGCCCAGGAGCTCTTCAACGTCTACAAGGTCAATCAGTACCTCGATCGTTCTACGACCACACGATCCGCGTCGAGGTCGAGACGCTCTAACCGAACTTCGCCGCCGAGACCTATCGCCGAGCCTACTCTCACATCGTCCTCGCCGGCGCCCACCTGGACTCGGTGCCCGCAGGACTCTGCCTGAACGACGACCGATCTGCCACGGCGTTCTAGCTCGAGCTCGCCGAGCAGCTCTCGAAGCCGGACACGCCGCCGCACACAATATCTCACTTCCTCTCGTTCGACTGCGAGGAGGACGTCCTGCTCGGATCGCAGTACTACTCCGCCCACCCGTCACATGCGGAGGTCGATCGCACGGACATGATGCTCGACTACAGACATGATCGCCTCGTCGAACTTCGCGCGGCTGATCTACGACGGTGACGGCTCGACGTTCAACTTCGAGCTCGCCGGTCCGGCCAAGTCGGGCAAGGTCGAGGCAGGTCCTGACGTACTACTGGGCCTCGCAGAACCACTCGAACGAGACGATCCTGTTCGACGGACGCTCTCGACTACGTGGGCTTCGTCTACCGCGGTCTCCCGTCCGGCGGCGTGTTCGCCGGTCGCCGAGGCGCGCGAGACGGCCGATTTAGCTCGCCATGTACGGCGGCGTGGAGGGCGAGCAGCTGTACCTCGTGCTTCCACGAGGTCTGCCACAACTACACCACGCTGACGGTCCAGCCGCCGGCGACGTCGATGAACGTCTACGCGGCGGATCCGTGCCCGGCGAATCTCGTCGATCGCGCAGGCAGCTCGCGTACTCGCTCCGCGGCAACGCGCTTCGCTCGATGACGCAGTTCAAGTTCACGGTCGTGCACGCGGTCTGGTACCTCGCGCGCTACAAGGTCGCCATCACCTCGAAGCGACCACCGCTACCTCAATGTACGCGCAATGCGCACGTACCGGCTGCCGCGCCACGGCCACATGCGCGCTCGCACGCGCTGCCGCAGCCCGCTCTCGGAGAGGAAGTCGCGCCACATATGTGCAACACGATCAGGGAGCTCAAGAACCGGCGCGATCCGCCGACCTCAGTGTTCGGACTATGTCTCGCGCTCCCCGCATTCGGATGGTGATCGCTGGCGCGGTGATCGTCACCGCTGCTCTCGTCTGGCTGAGCGCGACGCTCCAGAAGAACGTCGCCCAGACCCGTGGCGAGCGGCTCCAGGCCGTCGACCAGCTCCTGCTCGCCACGCTGCGCGAGGAGTTCCAGCTTCGCAGCGACGCCGAGCACGGCCTCGACGAGCGCGTCCGCGACGCGCTCGAGGCCCGCAGCGACTATCGCGACTCGATCCGCGCGGTGGAGTCCGAGACCGAGGGCGTCGACGAGGTCATGGAGGCACTCAACGACTTCAGGGCGCTGCACGACCGGTGGGAGACGCTGGCCGAGCGCTCGCTGAGCGGGCAGGTGCCCGCCCTCGTCGCGGACCAGCGCGCGAGCCTCGTCGCCGAGATGGAGGGCGCGACCGCGCAGCTGCGCACCGCCGTCGCCGAAGAGCAGGACGAGGACCAGGCCGGCCTCACGCTCCTGCTGATCGGCCTCAGCGCCGTGCTCTTCCTCGTCGTGGGCGGCGCAGTCGCCGTCCTCGCGAACCGCCGCGAGCGCGAGCGCCGCACCCTCGACACGGCCCGCAAGGTCTACGTCACCACCCAGAGCGAGTTCGCCGAGACGCTCCAGCTGCTCGGCGACGAGCAGGAGGCCCACCAGCTCGTCAAGCGCCATCTCGAGCGCGCGCTGCCCGCCGCCACGGCGACGATCCTCAGCCGCAACAACAGCGCCAACCGGCTCGAGGCGACCACCGAGCCGCCGTCCGAGACGGAGGTCGCCAAGCGGCTCGCGGAGGGCGTCGAGCCGCGCGCCTGCCTGGCCACCCGCCTCGGCCAGCTTCAGGAGCGCGCGCCGGGCGAGGTCCCGCTCCTGCCCTGCGACCTCTGCGGCGCCGAGCCGGGCGCGACCACCTGCGCGCCGCTGCTGGTCAGCGGCGAGGTGATCGGTGCCGTGCTCGTCCAGCACGAGGAGCCGCTCGGCGACCGCGGCCGGCACCGCGTGACCGAGTCCGTCTCGCACGCGTCACCGGTCATCGGCAACCTGCGCAACCTCGCGCTCGCCGAGACGCGCGCCGCGACCGACGCGCTGACCGGCCTCCCCAACCGCCGCGCGCTCCAGGACACCGTGCGGCGCATGGTCGCCCAGGCCGGGCGCTCGCTCGAGCCGCTCGCCGTCCTCGCGCTCGACCTCGATCACTTCAAGAAGATCAACGACCAGTTCGGCCACGAGAAGGGCGACGACGTCCTGGCCGCCGTCGGTCCGCTGCTCGCGGACGGCATGCGCGAGAGCGACTTCGCCGCCCGCGCCGGCGGCGAGGAGTTCTCGATCCTCCTCCCCGGCACCGACGAGCAGGGCGCGCGTGAGGTGGCCGAGAAGCTGCGCAAGGCGATCGCGCGGCTCGAGGTGCCCGGCGTCGAGCGCCAGGTCACCGGCAGCTTCGGGATCGCCGTCTACCCGACGCAGGCGATCGACGCCCCGACGCTCCTGCGCAAGGCCGACCGCGCGCTCTACCTGGCCAAGGAGCACGGGCGCAACCGCGTCGAGCTCGCGGCGCCGCCGGCCAAGTCAGCCGCTTAGCTCGTACGAGCCCGGCTCCCAGGCACGGCTGGCGACCGACAGCGCGTTCCAGGCGTTGATCGTGACGATCAGCCCGAGCAGGGCGGCGACCTCCGGCGCGGTGAACTCGGCCGCGACCTCGTCGTAGGCAGCGTCCGGGACATGCGTCTCGGCGAGCCGGGTGACGGTCTCGGTGAAGCTCAGCGCGGCGCGCTCGCGGCTCGTGAAGAACGGCGTCTCGCGCCAGGCGGGAAGCGCGTACAGGCGCTGCTCGGTCTCGCCGATCGCGCGCGCGTCCTTGCTGTGCATGTCGACGCAGTAGGCGCATCCGTTGAGCTGCGACGCCCGGATGCGGACGAGCTCGCGCAGGCGGTGGTCGAGGTCGGCGTCGTCGAGCTGCCGCGTGGCGGCTCGGTCGAGGTGGACGACGGCTTTGTAGACGGTGGGGGCGAGCGCCTCGACGTCGAGGCGCACCGGGATCTGCGTGGCGGTCATGCGCTCACGGTACGGCCGGATTGGCCCTAAGGTAAGGGCCAATCCGATGGCGATTTCGCGGGCCATTTCGCTCGATCTCGAGGGGCGGCGGCTGCGTTCGGGCCTCGAGCAGGAGCTGCGTGAGGCGGTGCGGGCCGGCCGTCTGGCGCCGGGCAGCCGGCTGCCCTCGTCGCGCACGCTCGCCGTCGACCTCGGGATCGCGCGCAACACCGTGGCCGAGGCGTACGCGCAGCTCGTCGCCGAGGGCTGGCTGGTCGCGCGCCAGGGGTCCGGCACGTGGGTCGCCGAGCGGCCCGACGCCGCCGCGGACGAGTCCGCGGGCGACCCGGTCGCGCCGGCGGCGAGGTTCGACCTGCGACCCGGCGTCCCGGATCTCGGGGCGTTCCCGCGGGCGGCGTGGCTCACCGCCGCGCGGCGGGCACTCGCCGTGGCGGCCGACGCGTCGCTCGGCTACGGCGACCCGCGCGGGCTGCCCGAGCTGCGCGAGCAGCTCGCGGACTACCTGGCGCGCGTCCGCCGCGTGTCGGTGCGGCCGTCCGGGATCGTCGTGTGCGCGGGCTTCGGCGAGGCGCTGCGGCTGCTGTGCGCGGTCCTGCGCGGCAGCGTCGCGGTCGAGGGGTACGGGCATCGCCTGCACCGCGAGCTGATCGCGGCGAGCGGCCTCGCGGTCAACCCGATCGCGGTCGACGACCGGGGCGCCGCCGTGGACGAGCTCGGCGACGAGGCGGCCGTCGTGCTCACCCCGGCGCACCAGTTCCCGCTCGGCGTCGCGCTCGTCCCGGCGCGCAGGCGGGCCGCGATCGCCTGGGCGGTGGACCGCGGCTCGGTCGTGCTCGAGGACGACTACGACGGCGAGTTCCGCTACGACCGCCGGGCGGTCGGCGCGATGCAGGCGCTCGCCCCGGCGCAGGTGATGTACGCGGGGACCGCGGCCAAGAGCCTCGTGCCCGGCCTCAGGCTGGCGTGGCTCGTGCCGCCGCCCGCGCTGCTCGACGAGCTGGTCGAGGCCAAGCGCGCGATGGGCGCCTTCCCGGCCGTGTTCGAGCAGCTCACGCTGGCCGAGTTCCTGGCCTCGGGCGCCTTCGACCGTCAGGTGCGGCGCGCGCGCATCGCCTACCGGCGGCGGCGCGACCGGCTGATCGCCCAGCTGGCCGCGCGCGGACTCGAGGTCGGCGGCATCGCGGCCGGCCTCCACGTGCTCGCGCATCTGCGCGGGATGAGCGAGCGCGAGGCGGTCGAGCGCGCGGCGGAGCGCGGCCTGGCGCTCGAAGGGCTCGCCGCCTACGCCGCGCCCGGCATCTCCGGACCGCCCGCGCTGGTGATCGGCTACGGCCGGCCGCCGGAGCACGCGTACACGGCCGCGCTCGCCCGGCTCGACGCGACGCTCGACGGCTATGGACGGTAGGTGAAGTGGATCGGCGCGCTGCTGGCCTCCGTCTCCCAGGCGCTCGTCGCGTCGGCCCACAGGGTGCCGTCGGCGGCGGCCGGCTCGCCGCCGGGGCAGGCGAGCGCGAAGCGGACCCGGCGCGTGCGCTCGGTCGGCGCCATCCTGCCGGGCGGGAGCCCCGGCCGCCCGATCTCGGGCGGCGGGAAGTACCGGATCAGCGGCACGACGTCGTCGCCGCAGCGCAGCCGCGCCTCCAGGCTGACGCGGATGCGGGCCATGCCCTGCTTGTCGCGCCCGATCGCCGTCGGCTCGAGCACCGGCGCCTCGAGGTGCACCGGCGCCGGCGCGCGGCCGCCCGAGACGGCCTCGGCTGGGCCGAGCCGGAGAACCGCCTCGGGCGCTGTGGCGTCGGCGCGCGGCACCATGACGCGCCGTGGCTCGTCGCCGTGGCCGGCCCGCATCCCGCCGTCCGGGACCGCCACCCGCGGCTCGTCGCGTGACGGCGGCGCCGGGTCTTCGCCGCCGCAGCCGGCGAGCACCGCCAGGAGAATCACCGCGCGCCTCATGGCCCGAGCCTACGAGTCGCTCGGCGGGGCGAGAAATAGCGCCTTCGCGCGTCTCATAAGCTCCGTGCATGACCGACCCGCGGCTGCTGCGCCCGTTCGTCGCGCTCGCCGGCGAGCTGCACTTCGGCCGCGCCGCCGAGCGGCTGCACGTGTCCCAGCCGGCGCTCAGCCAGCAGATCGCGCGGCTCGAGCGCCAGCTCGGCGTCCGGCTGTTCGACCGCACGCGCACGCGGGTCGAGCTGACGGAGGCCGGAGCGGCGATGCTGCCGGCCGCGCGCACCGCCGTCGAGGCCGCCGACGCGGCGACCGAGGTCGCCCGCAGCCACGCCCGCGGCGAGGCCGGCGAGCTGCGGCTCGGGCTCTCGCCCGGCGCCCACTACGTCGCCCAGCCGCTGCTGGCCGAGTTCGCGCGCCGGCGCCCGCGCGTGCGTGTGCGCGCGCGCCAAGACAGCTCCGGCGCGCTCGCCGAGCAGGTCGCGGACGGCCGGCTGGAGCTCGCGCTCGGGTTCTGCACCGAGCCGCGCGAGGGCGTCGTCTGCGCGTGGCTGCGCGACGAGCCGGTCGTGCTGGCCGTCGCCGCCGGCCACCCGCTGGCCGGCAAGGTCCGCCTCGCCGACCTGGCGGAGGAGACGTTCGCGCTCGTCGACGAGCGCGACGGCGCCGGCTACAACCGCGCCGTCGTCGCGCTCTGCCGCGACGCCGGCTTCGAGCCGCGCACGCGGCCCGAGCCGCGCGGGCCGATGGCGTGGGAGACGGCGGTGCGCAGCGAGGGCTGCGTCGGGCTGACGACCCGCTCCTCGGCGCCGTCGACGGCGCGCGACGTGCGCCTGCTCGAGCTCGACCCGCCGGCCACGTTCCCGCTGGAGCTGGTGCACCCGGCCGCTCCGGAGACCGCCTGGCGGCCGGCGGCGCGGGCCTTCGCGGCGCTGACCGCAAGCTTGCGCGGTCCCACGCGTTTCAGGCCTGCGTGACACGTCCCCTCCTGCTCGCCGCCGCGCTGCTCCTCACGCTCGCCGCGACCGCCCAAGCCGCGCCCACCCACTACGTGACCATGTCCGACGGCGCGAGCATCGCGCTCAACGTCAAGGTGCCGAAGCACTGCACGGCCGCCACGCCGTGCCCGGCCTACTTCGAGATGTCCGGCTACGAGAGCGGCTCGGACGAGGGCCAGACGCCGATCGGCCACGTCGTCGGCCCGACCGGCCTGCCGGTCCCGGCCCAGACCGGCACGCGCGAGGCGCACGCCAAGTACTTCGAGGACCGCTACGTCACCGTGCTGGCCAACCTGCGCGGCACGGGCTGCTCCTCGGGCGAGTTCGACGTCTTCAGCTGGCGCTCGGCGCTCGACGGCCGCGAGGTGATCGACGACTGGATCGCCAGGCAGCCGTGGTCGAACGGCGACGTGGCGATCTTCGGCCACTCCTACAGCGGCCTGACCGGGATGATGGTCGCGTCGACGCGGCCGCGGCACCTGCGGGCGGTCAGCGCCTCCGGCCTGTTCGGCGACGTCTACCGCGACATCGTCTATCCCGGCGGCGTCACCAACTACGGCTTCCCGCTGCTGTGGACGGGCATCGTGCGGCCCGTCTACGACGTCGGCGGCGGCACGGCCGGCGGCCTGATCCCGCCCGAGAGCACGAGCGCCCAGTGCGCGGCCAACCAGGCCGGCCGCTCGCGCACGATCCTCGAGGACCCGCTGCTCCAGGGCCTCGACGACACCGACAGCGAGTGGTACCGCGCGCGCTCGCTGGTCACCTACGTCGAGCGGATCCAGGTCCCGGTCCACGTGACCGCCGCCTACCAGGACGAGCAGACCGGCGGCCGCGGGCCGACCAATGTCTTCGACCACCTCCCGGCGGGAATCGCCAAGCGCCTGGTGCTGGTCAACGGCGAGCACGGCACGCAGACGAACCCGGACCTGATGAAGGACCGCGCCGCGTGGCTCGACCACTGGCTGCTCGGGCGTCCCGGGTTCGACGGCACCACCTCGCGCGTGCTGCTCGGCTACCAGGGCGAGGGACGCGTGGTGGGGGAGATCGCCTCCGACGGCTTCCCGCTCGGCCAGACCCAGTTCACCGACGCCTACTTCAATGTTGAGGGTCTGACCCTCAACAGAGCGGAGCCGGGGACCGCGAGCTGGGTCAACGGCTCGCGGCGCCAGGCGTACGCGCACCTGGCCGGCTCGAACACCGGCGGCGAGGTGACGAGCGCGGGTGGGCCCGACGAGCTCGAGTTCGCGATGCGCTTCGACGAGCCGACCGCGATGGCCGGCCCGATCACGGCCAACCTGTTCGTCGCCTCCAGCGCGCCGGACACCGAGCTGTTCGTGCAGCTGATCGACCGCGCGCCCGACGGCACGCTGCTCTACCTCAACCGCGGCATGCTGCGGGCCAGCCACCGCCAGATCGACCGCTCGCAGTCGCAGCTCACCGCCGACGGGCGGATCTACCGGCCGTGGCGCCCGCACACCGAGCGCGCGCTCGTCACGCCCGGCGAAGTCGTCGACTACCTGATCGACGTCTTCCCCGTCGGGCACGTGTTCCTGCCCGGGCACGAGCTGGTGGTCAAGGTCCACGCGCCGCCGCTCGACGACAACGACTACGCGTACGTGCAGAAGACGCTGCCGGGCGTCAACACGCTGCACTTCGGCGGCGACACGCCGTCGCGGCTGATGCTCCCGCTGATCCCGATGAGCGAGGTCCAGGGCTTCCAGCCGCCGGCCGGCCCGTGCGCCTACGTGTCGATGCGCTGCATACGCTAGCTATCGTCGTCCTCTATGGACGAAGCCACGCTCGAGCGCCTGGCCGACCTCGTCGTCGGCTTCGGCGCAAACGTTCAGCAGGACCAGATCGTCTCCGTGACCTGCGAGCCCGGGAAGGAGCCGCTGACCCGCGCGATCGCCGCCAGCGCCTACCGGCGCGGGGCGAAGTTCGTCGACGTGGCGTGGTTCGACCCGTGGGTGAAGCGCGCGCGGGTCGAGCACGCGCGCGAGGAGACGCTCGACTTCGTGCCCGACTGGTACGGCTCCCGGATCCTCGCGCTCGGCGACCAGCGGGCGGCCCGGATCGGGCTGTCCGGCCCGTCCGCGCCGGGCCTGCTCGAGGACCTCGATCCCGTGCGCTCGGGCAAGGACCGCCTGCCGGCGGTCAAGGAGTCCGGCAAGGTCGTCAACGACCGCACGACCAACTGGTCGATCATCCCCTGCTCGACGCCGGTGTGGGCGTCGCTGGTGTTCCCGGACCTGCCGGCGGAGGAGGCGCAGGCGGCGCTCGACGAGCGGCTGCTGCACGTCCTCCGGCTCGACGAGGCCGACCCGATCGCCGCCTGGCGCGAGCGCGCCGACACGCTCGCCGCGGCCGCCACCCGGATGAACGAGCGTGGCTTCGACGCCCTCCACTACGAGGCGCCCGGCACCGACCTGACGATCGGCCTGCTGCCCGGCCACGAATGGGACGCGGCGCGCTTCTCGACCATCGACGGGATCGAGCACATGCCGAACCTGCCGACCGAGGAGGTCTTCACCTCGCCCGACCCGGAGCGCGCCGACGGCGTCGTGACCTCGAGCAAGCCGCTCGTGCTGGCCGACGGCACCGTCGTCCGCGGCCTGCGCGTGCGGTTCGAGGGCGGCCGGGCGGTGCAGATCGACGCCGAGACCGCGCAGGACACCATGCGCACGATCACCGGCCACGACGACGGCGCGGCGCGGCTCGGCGAGGTGGCGCTGGTCGACGACGAGGGCCGGATCGGCAAGCTCGACACCGTCTTCTACGACACGCTGATCGACGAGAACGCGGCCAGCCACATCGCGCTCGGCCAGGGCTTCCCGTTCCTGCTGCCCGAGGAGGCCCGCGAGCGGGTCAACGAGAGCGAGATCCACATCGACTTCATGATCGGCTCGCCCGAGATGACGGTCACCGGCATCACCGCGGAGGGCGAGCGCGTGCCGGTGCTGGTGCGCGGGAAGTGGCAGTAAGCCGGCCGTAGGGACGCCGTAGGTGCGCGCGGTGAGAGTCGGGCCATGTACCGACTCCTCCCCCTCGCCGCCCTGGTCGCGGCCATCGCCCTCCCCTCAGCGGCGCAGGGCGCCACACTCGAGCGCTACTCCGGCATCCCGGGCACGATGCTGCTCACCGGCGGGCCCGCCGAGACGAACCTCGTCTCCGTCGAGGACCGCCCGCTGTCGGTCGTGATCACCGACAACGCCGGTCCGCTCAAGCTCAAGCGCGCCTCCGGGTGCCTGCGGGTCGACTCGAACTCGGCCCGCTGCTTCCTCACCAAGCAGGTCTGGCTCGACCTCGGCGACCGCAACGACGTGGCCGCGATCGCCACCCGCCGCGAGGTGTCGATCAACGGCGGCGCCGGCGACGATCGCTACATCGCGAACGGCACCGATGGGCCGTCGCGCGTCGAGTTCGACGGCGGCTTCGGCGTCGACGTGGCCAACTACTTCTTCGCCACCGAGGGCGTGCGGGTCGGCGTCGACGGGATGCCGTTCGACGGCCGTCCCGGTGACAACGATCGCATCGACCGGACGGTCGAGACGGTGTTCGGCTCGCAGTTCGCCGACGTGCTGACCGGCGCCACGCGCGAGCAGCAGCTGTTCGGCTTCGACGGCGACGACGAGATCAGCGGCGGGCCCGGCGAGGACGTGCTCGCGGGCGGCGAGGGCCACGACCGCATCGACGCCCGCGACGGCGAGCTCGACACCATCGATTGCGGCGGCCAGCTGTTCGACGAGTTGACTCGCCGACCCGGTCGAGTCGTCGATCCTCGGCTGCTCCTGACCTCCGCTGACCGTTCACGCCGCTACGCTGCCTCTCTTCCAGGAGAGGTGCCGGAGCGGCTGAACGGGCACGACTGGAAATCGTGTGACGGGGGTCAACCTCGTCCGAGGGTTCGAATCCCTCCCTCTCCGTCGGCTCTTTGGCCAAGGCGGCGCAGCCCGCTGTCCACCGCGGCGACCGCCGACACGCAGGCGACGTGTGTGCCAACGCTGGTGACCATCACGTCCGCCGGCCAGCGCCACGGCGGCGGGGTGCGGCCGAGCAAAGGGAACAGCGTCCGTGTCGCGGACACATGACAGCGCTCTGTGGCGCCGGGCGCAGCACCCGGATCGGATGACGGCTAGGTGCCGGCGAGCTCGTCCTTGCAGGTGGCGGCGATCTCCTCGAGCTGCTTGCGAACCTCCGGAGCCTGCTCGGAGGCGTCCTCGCTCTCGACCAGCGTCCCCAAGGCCGAGATGAACGCCTTCGCGCAGTCCGCCGCGATCGCTGCCCTGGATTCGGCGGCCTCGGCCTCCGCCCTCGCCTGCTCCGCCTCCGCCTGGGCCCGCTCGGTGTCATTGCCGGCGTCGGCGGCCGCCTGCTTGGCCGCCTCCGCGTCCTCCTCGGCCTGCGCCGCCGCCCGCTCCGCCTCCTCGAGCTGCTGCTGGGTGGTGGCGAGGTCCTCCTCCGTCGCACCGAGCTGGTCCGCGAACTCCTTGTAGAGCGCGGTCGCCCCCGCCGCCACGACTCCGGTCTTGACGCCGTCGTCGCCCTCGGACTGGAGCGCCTCGAGGTCTGCCTTCGTGGCGTCGAGCTCCTGCCGGGCGCTGTCGAGCTCCTCGGTCGCGCCGGCGAGCTCCTGCTGCATGCTCTCGAGGTCCTGTTGAGCGCTGTCGAGGTCCGACTGGAGCGTCAGCGCCCAGATCAGCAGGCCGGCGGCGACGACCGCCAGCACGGCGCTCAGCCAGATCCACGGCTTTCGGGGCTTCGGCTGCGCCTCGTCCTCGGCCGGAGGCTCGGAAGGACCGTCGTCCTCGGCTCGACATGTGCCCATGCTCATCCACGACGGCCGGCGCGGCAATCGTGCGCGCGTGTGTATCGCTGCCATGCCTGCACGCCGCGCTTCACGTCGCGAGCTGCGCCTCGACGGCGCCGTGGACGCTGCCGTGGATGTGGTCGGCGCCGATGCGGTCGATGACGCCGTCGACCTCGAGCACCGCGCGCACCTGTGGCTTCATCCTCGCCAATCTCAGCGTCACCCCGTCGGCTTCGGCCAGCTGGTGGATCTCGGTCACCTTCGCCGACCCCTGGGAGTCGATGAAGTTGACGCCCTCGAGATCGAGCACGACCGCCCGGCGATCGCCGTCCTCGGCCAGCGCGCGGATGCGGTCCTCGAGCGCCTCGGCGGTGGCGAAGAAGAGGCCGCCGTCCAGTCGCAGGACCACGATGCCCGGGAACGTCTCGTCGGCGGGGTTCTCGTCGAGGTCGCGGAAGGTCTGGGTCCCGGGCTTCCGGCCGAGCAGCGGCATGGGCGGCCTCGTCGCGACGTACACGAGCCAGACGAGCGACAGGACGACGCCGATCACGACACCGGCGAGCACGCCGACCGAGAGAACGCCGACGATGGCCGCCACCGCGATCCAGAAGTCGAAGCGCGTCACGCGATGGAGGCGGCGCAGCTCGACGACGTCGATCATGCCGAACACGACGGCGTCGATGATCACCGCCCCCAGGACGGCCTTGGGCAGCTCGGAGAACAGCGGGGCGAGGACGACCAGCGTCGCGAGCACGAGCCCGCCGGTGATGAGCGAGGACGCTTGCGTCCGGGCGCCCGCGGACTCGTTCAGCGAGCTGGCCGAGAGGCTCGTCGATACTGGCATCCCCTGGAACAGCCCGGCTCCGGCATTGGCCATGCCCTGCGCCACGGACTCCTGGTTGACGTCGATGCGGTAGTGATGCCGCGCGGCGAACGCCCTGGCGTCACCGGCCGTCTGGGAGAACCCGATCAGCAGCAATGCGATCGCCGCGATCGCGATCGTCGCGTAGTGGTCGCGGACGAGGTCGAGGTCAGGTACCTCCGGGAGGGGAAGCCCGCGCGGCACGTCGCCGACCAGCTCGACCCCGTGCGCGCCGAGGTCGAACAGGTACGAGGCGAGCAGGCCTCCCGCCACGAGCACGAGCGCGCCCGGCACCGCCGGCGCCACGCGGCGCAGGCCGAGGATCACCGCGAGCGCGGAGCCGCCGACGAGCACCGTCGTCCACTGCACGTCACCGAGCGAGCCCAGCCACGACGCGAGCTCGCGCCATGCGTTGTCGCCCTCGGCGGACGTGCCGGTCAGCTTCGGGAGCTCGCCGATGACGACGTCGACGGCGGCGCCCGCCAGGAAGCCGGTGACCACCGCCTTCGACAGGAAGCTGGCGATCCAGCCCATCCGCAGGAGCGCGAGCAGCAGGAACAGCAGCCCGGTGGCGAGCGCGATCGCCGCGACCAGCTCGGCCGCCTGCTCGCCGCCGAGGCCGGAGATCACCACCGCGCCGCCCGCCACGGCCGCGAGCGACGAGCTCGGGCCCGTCGAGATGTGCCGCGAGGTGCAGAACAGCGCGTAGATGATCCCGCCGGCGGCCGCCGCGTACAGCCCGTTCTGGAGCGGCACCCCGGCGATGCCGGCGTAGCCGAGGTTCTTCGGCACGATCAGGGCCGTCACCGCGATGCCCGCCGCGACGTCGCCGCGCAGGTAGCGCCGGTCGTATCGCGGTAGCCACTCGAGCGCCGGAACCAGCCTCATACACCGCGCTCGGCGGCGACCCGGCCGTCGCGCACCGCCTGCTCGAGGGCGGCGTAGTCGCGCTCGGTCTGGTCTGCGTAGGCCTCCGCGAAGGCGGCGATCGCGCGGTCGAACGCCGTCCCGGAGCCCAGGTAGGACGCGATCGCGACTCGATCGCCGGAGCGGGCGTGCGCGCGCGCCAGCGTCCAGCCGCACAGCGCCACGAAGACGGTCAACCGGGCCGCCGACATCTCCTCCACCTCGGCCCCGAGCTTCCAGTCCCAGAGCTGGCGCACGTAGTAGTCGCGCGTGGTGTTCTCGCCCCACGTCGCGCGCAGCCAGCCGAGGAAGATGTCGCCGTCGACCTGCATCAGGCGCTGGCCCTGCACGACGCGCTGCCCGTGGTTGCGTGCCGCGTCGCGCCCGGTGTGCCGCTCGAGCACCGAGCGGCCGGCCTGCTTGATCTGGAGGAACAGCGGGTCGTCGTCGCTGCGGCCGACGAGCAGGACGATCCACGTGCGGGTGCCGACGCTGCCGACGCCGCCGACCCTTCGCGCCATGTGCGCGTAGCGGTAGCTCTCCAGCAGCTCGCGGCGGTCGACGGGCAGGCTGCGGCGGTAGGCGCGCAGGAGGGCGGGGATCCGCGCCTGCACGTCCTCGCCGGGGAACACCTCCTCGATCGGGACGATCCGCGGCGGCCGGCTGACGATGCGCGGCGTCCCGTCGACGCGCTCGGTCAGCTTGGCCATTGCCCGCAGGTGGTCCTTGGCGCGCGCGCCGGCGACGCGCCGCTTGAACGCGCTGCGCTCCTCGCGGGTCACGCGATCGCCGGCGTGGCTGAGGATGTGGTCGGCGTCGAGCCGCACGTACCAGAGCTCCAGGTTGCGCATCGCCGCGAAGCCCCGCATCGCCTCGCGGTAGGAGCGGACGGCGCCCTCCTCCGCCTCGCGCCGCGCCGCCGGCGTCAGGCCGAGCTCGCGGCCGGCGATCGCCACGCTCGCCGCCAGCCGCTTGACGTCCCACTCCCACGGGCCGCGCGCGGTCTCGTCGAAGTCGTTGATGTCGAACACGAGCCAGCGGTCGGGGGAGGCGAAGCCGCCGAAGTTCGACAGGTGGGCGTCGCCGCAGAGCTGCACGGTCACGCCGGAGTCCGGCGTGCCGGCAAGATCGGCGGCCATCAGCGCCGCGGTGCCGCGCAAGAACGCGAACGGCGAGGCCAGCATCCGCCCATGCCGGATCGGCACGAGCTCGGGCACGCGGTCCGCCGCCTGCTCGAGCAGCACGTCCTCGGGCGGCCGCCGCCCGGTCGCCGGCTCCCACCCCGCATGAGCGGACCGCGGGACTCGCGAGCGCGCCGCGCGGCCACGGGCCGCGCGCTCGTCCACGTTGAGCTCACCCATCGGCGCACGAGCATCTCACCGGGGTCGGGCCGCTGCCATCGTGCGCGCCAGCCGATCAAGAGTGGCGTGCGCACGCTGGCGGGGACGGCCGCGCGCGGGGAGGATTGCCTGGCGATGACGTCCTCGCGGCTCCCGATCCTGCTGGCGATGGCGATGTTCGTGCTCGTCGTCGACACGTCGCTGATGAACGTGTCGATCTCGGCGGTGGTGGAAGACCTCGACACGACGGTCAGCGGCGTGCAGTCGGCGATCGCGCTCGAGGCGCTGGTCTCGGCCGCCTTCATCCTGATCGGCAGCAAGATCGGCGACCTGTTCGGCCGCAAGCGGGCCTACGTGCTGGGCCTGCTCGGCTACGCGGTCGGCGCCGTGGCGATGACGCTCGCGCAGGACCTGACGGCGATCATCATCTTCTGGGCGATCGTCGGCGGTCTCGGCGCGTCGCTGCTGCTGCCCTCGATGCAGTCGCTGATCCACGGCAACTTCGAAGGCGCCGAGCAGCGCCAGGTCTATGCGCTGGTCGGCGCCGCGGCGGCGATCGCGGCCGCGGTCGGGCCGCTGCTCGGCGGCTTCATCACGACCTACCTGTCGTGGCGCGTCGCGTTCCTGCTCGAGGCGGTCGTCATCGCCGTCGTGCTCGTCGGGCATCAAGCTCGTGCGCGACGTGCCGTACACCGGCCCGCGCCAGGTCGACGCCGGTCGGCGCCGTGCCTGTCGGTCGTCGGCATGGGCGGCGTCGTGCTCGGCATCCTCGTCTGGCAGGAGGGCGGCGAGGCCGTCGGCGCGCTGATCGCCGTCGGCGTCGCGGGACTGGCGGGGCTCGTCGCGCTGGCTGCGTCCGCCGCCGGCGCGCGGGCAAGCCGACGCTGATCGACCCGGGCCTGTTCGCCTCGGCGCTACTTCCGGCTCGGCGTCACCGGGCAGATGCTCCAGCAGATCGCGCTCGGCGGCACGATGATCGCGCTGCCGATCTACCTCCAGATGGTGCTCGAGTACAACGCGATGGAGGCCGGCCTGTCGCTCGCGCCGCTGTCGCTGAGCATGTTCGCGATCGCCCTCGCTGGCCGGCGAAGGCGGGCCGACCGGCGGCCGAGCGGCATCATCCGGCTCGGCTTCGCGCTGGTCGCGGTCGGGATCGTGGTGCTGATCGCCGATCGTGCCGCGGGCCGACTCGGGCTGGTACCTGCGTCGTCCCGCTGGTGATCGCCGGCTGCGGGCTGGGCCTGCTCGTCTCCCAGCTCAACAACTACACGCTGTCGCCGATCTCGGACGAGCGGGTCAGCGAGGCCGCCGGCGTCAACTCGGCGGCCGGGTCGTTCGGGCTGTCGTTCGGGCTGGCCTTCGCCGGCGCGATCATGCTGGCCACGCTCTCGATCGCCTTCACGAGCCTGGCCGAGGACAGCGACGTGCTGCCCGCCGGCCGAGCAGCAGCAGGTGGCGGAGGTGCTCGAGGACGACGCCGAGGTGATGAGCAACACGCAGCTCGAGGAGCTCCTGGCCGGCCAGCCCGAGGCGATCCAGGACGAGATCATCCGCATCAACACCGATGCCCGGCCGCTGGCGCTTCAGGTCGCCCTGCTGATCCCGATGCTCGCGAGCCTGATCGGCCTCTTCATCGGGTTCCGGATGGTGCGGCTGCCGGACCCGACGCCGTCCGGCTCGGTCGAGGCGATGGCGCTCGCCTAATCCCGCTCGGCGGGATAGCTCGACAGCGGCGCCGTGCCGTGGTCGTCCCAGCCGTCGAGGGCACTCGCCCACGCGAGGACGGCCTGCGCCTCCTCGGCGCTCACCTCGACGCGTGACCGGCCGGTGAGGATCGCGCGCACGGCCGGAGGCGCCGAGGCGTGCGCCTGGATGGCGGAGGACCACCAGCGCGTCTCCTCGGCCCGCCCGCCGGCCCGTAGCACGTACCTCGTCATGGCGCGGGGATGCTAGGGGCCGCGCGCCACGCGCGCCAGCGGTGTTGCACATCGGTTGCAGGGGCGCGACGATGTCGCCGTGCGGAGCGTTCACTTCCGAGTCTCCGACGAGATGTACCTGCTGATCCAGCAGGGATCTGAGGACACCGGCGCGTCGGTCGCCAACTTCTGCCGCGAGGCGTCGATCGCCCGCGCCGTGCTGTGGGAGGCGCGCCGCGGGCACTCGTGGACCGACTCGGAGATCTGGGATCAGATCATGCGCCAGATCCAGGTCATGGATCAGCACGACACCAAGCTGCGCGCCGAGACGGCGCGGCGCCGTCGGCTCGGGCTCGACCAGGAGGTCACCGGGGAGGACCTGCCCGCCTAGCTGTAAGTACCGAGCAGGTTGTTCAGTTGGCGAACGGCGGCTGATTTCCGCGTCGAATCCTGGATAGGGGTCGCTATACGACCCCAGGGCAGGATTCGTCGACTGAAAACCGCCCGGCCGGCGTCCCCGCTCCCCCACCCAGCCGCCGTTGACGTTCGCCCGTCGGGCACGCCGGCCGGAGTAACAACGTGGTCAGGACTACAGCTAGGCGGCGTTCAACAGGTCCCGCGTGGCGGGAAGCGCGCCGAGCGCGCGCAGCGCCCGGTCCTCGACCTGGCGCACCTGGTGCGGCTTGACGCCGAGCGCGCGAGCGGTCTCGGTCGGCGTGTGGGGCGCCTCGTCGCCGAGGCCGTAGCGCAGCTCGAGCACGCGCCGCTCGATCGGGCCGAGCTGCCCGAGCGCGGCGGTGACGCCGTCGCGCTCGGCGCCGGCCATCGCCTCGTCCTCCGGCGACGGGCGGTCGGACGCGAGCAGGTCGCCCAGCTCGGTCTCGCCGTCGTCGGCCACCGGGGCGTCGAGCGAGGCGGGGCGGCGGCCGGCGCCGCGCAGGCGCTCGACCTCCTCGAGCTCCCAGTCCAGCTCGGCCGCCAGCTCGTCGTTGCCGGGAGTGGCGCCCAGCCGCGTGGTCAGCGTGCGCTCGGCGATCTCGAGCTTGCGCACGCGGTCGGCGACCGGGATCGGCAGGCGCACGATCCGGCCCTTGTCGGCCAGCGCGCGGCCGATCGCCTGGCGGATCCACAGCGTCGCGTAGGTCGAGAAGCGGAAGCCCTTGCGGTAGTCGAACTTCTCGACGGCGCGGACGAGCCCGATCGTGCCCTCCTGGATGAGGTCCTGCATGGTCAGCCCGGAGTCCTCGCGCTGGTAGCGCTTGGCGACGTGCACGACGAGCCGCAGGTTGGCCTCGATCATGTGGTCCTTGGCGGCCAGGTCGCCGCGCTCGACGCGGCGGGCCAGCTCCTTCTCCTGCGACGGCGTGAGCAGCGGCGTGCGCGCGATGCGCCGCAGGTACAGGGCCAGTCCGTCGTCGTGTCGCTCACTCATGTCCACGAGCACTTTCGGACGCGAACCTCAAGCGCCCCTGAAGGCTCGCTCAACGGCTCCTGAAGCCTTATGCGGAGCTGACGCGCGCGCGCCTAGCGTCGCCGCCAGACCGACTTCAGGAGATCGACCATGGACCGCCTCTGGACCGACGGGCCCCCCACCCAGACCTACACCCCGCCGCAGCCCCCGCAACCGCCGTACGCTGCGCCGCCGGCGACGCCGCCCCCGCCGCCGCCGCGCGACCGCTCGCGCTGGCTCGGCCGCCTTCGGAGGCGGGCACCGTGTCGGCCGTCGCTGGTGCCGCCGTGCTGCTCGGCACCGGCCTCGCCGACGACGACAACGGCACCGACACGCCCGCCTCGCCGGGCACGCAGACGCCCGTGTCGGTCTCCAGCAGCGACGCGCAAGCGGCAACCTCGTGCGCACCGTCTACGCGGCCGCCAGCCCGAGCGTCGTCTCGGTCCGCACCGGCGAGGGCTCCGGCACCGGCTTCCTCGTCGACAGCGACGGGACGATCGTCACCAACGCCCACGTGGTCGGCGACAACTCCGACGTCCAGGTGCGCTTCGAGGACGACGGCGACCTCCACGACGCGCGCGTGCTCGGCGTCGACGCGTCGACCGACCTCGCCGCGCTGAAGGTCGACGCGAGCGCCGCCGACGGCGTCAAGCCGCTCGCGCTGGCCGACTCCGACAACGTCCAGGTCGGCGACACCGCGCTCGCCATCGGCTACCCGCTCGGACTCGACCGCACCGCGACCGCCGGCATCGTCTCCGGCCTCGAGCGCGACATCCAGGCGCCCAACGGCTTCTCGATCGACAAGGTCATCCAGACCGACGCGCCGATCAACCCCGGCAACTCGGGCGGCCCGCTGCTCAACGCCAACGGGCGAGGTCATCGGCGTCAACTCGCAGATCGCCACCGCCGGCGGCGGCAACGGCAGCGTCGGCATCGGCTTCGCGGTGCCGGCCAACACCGTCAAGGAGGTGCTGCCGCAGCTCGAGCGCGGCGCCGCGCCTGAGCACGCCTACCTCGGCGTCTCGACCGCGCGAGGCTCCGAACGGCGGCGCCCAGGTCGGCGAGGCGACGGCCGACGGGCCGGCCGCGAAGGCCGGGATCCAGGCCGGCGACGTCATCACCGAGGTCGACGGCGACCGCGTGCAGACTCCCGACGACGTCGCAGCCGCGATCGAGGACAACAAGCCCGGCGACAAGGTCGACGTGACCGTGCAGCGCGGCGGCGACGAGCAGACGATCCAGGTCACCCTCGGCCAGCGGCCCGACCAGCTCCCGTGAGCTTCCAGGCGCCCGCCTTCCTGCTCGCGCTGGCGCTGGTGCCGCTGGCGGCGATCGCGTACGGCGCCGCTCAGCGGCGCCGGCGCGCGGCCGCCGACGCGTTCGCCGGCCCGGCCGTGCGCGCTTCCGCGCTGCCGCGCACGCCGGGCTGGCGGCGGCACGCCCCGATCGCCCTCTACGGGGCGGCGCTCGCGGCGCTCGCCATCGCGCTGGCGCGGCCGGAGGCGACGGTGGCGGTGCCGACCGAGCAGGCGACGGTCGTGCTGGCGATCGACCGCTCCGGCTCGATGCGCGCCACCGACGTGACGCCGTCGCGGCTGGCCGCGGTCAAGTCGGCGGCCGCGCGCTTCCTCGACCGCGTGCCGCGGCGGGTGAACGTGGGCGCCGTGACCTACAACGGACAGACGGCCGTGCTCGAGGCGCCGACCACCGATCGCGCGCCGGTGCGGGCTGCGATCGAGGCGATCGAGGCGAAGGGCGGCACGGCGAGCGGCGACGGGCTCGAGGCGGCGCTGGACCTGATCCGGCGCGGCGGCGCCGAGCGGCCGCCGGCCGCGGTGGTGTTGATCTCCGACGGCAAGTCGACGGCCGGGCGCGATCCGGTCGAGGTCGCGCGCGAGGCCGCCGAGCTCGGCGTCCCGGTCTACACGGTGGCGCTCGGCACGCCGGGCGGCACGATCGTCGACGCCCAGGGCGTCACGCGCGACGCGTCGCCCGATCCCGAGACCATGCGGGCCGTGGCCGAGGCCTCGGGCGGGCGCTCGTTCACCGTCGAGGACGCGGAGGGCCTGTCCGCCGTCTACGAGCGCCTCGGCTCGCAGGTGGCCACCGAGCGCGAGCCGCGCGAGATCACGGCGGCGTTCGCCGGCGGGGCGTTGCTGCTGGTGGCGGGCGGGGCGCTGATGTCGCTCCACTGGTTCCGGCGGCTCGTTTAAGGAATCTTCGCTGGCGCTTACGTTCCCTTAGGGGTGGGCGGCTTGACTGGGCCGGGCAATGGGGTCACGCACAACCCGGTCGATCTTCGCGGTGGCGCTCTGCTCGGGCGTGGCGATGGTCGGCGCCTCGGTCCACGGGCTGCTGGGCGTCGACACCGAGCTCCAGCGCTCCGTGCTCGCCGCGCAGCAGACGATCGAGCGTGAGCACCACTCGGTGCGCGTGATCGACCGCGGCGACTGCCAGCCGCCGCGCGAGCACTCGCGCATCTAGGGTCCCGGCCGTGCGTGGCGCGGCCGCCCTCGTGTTCATCTCGTCCGGCGCCGTCCTGGTGCTGGAGATCCTCGGCATCCGGCTGCTCGCGCCGTACGTCGGGCTGACGATCGAGACGACCACGGTGATCATCGGCACCGTGCTGGCGGGCATCGCCGCCGGGGCCGCGGTCGGCGGGCGCGCCGCCGACGAGCTCGATCCGCGGCGGCTGCTGGCCGGGCTGCTGGCCGCCGGTGGCGTGCTGGCGATCGCGACGGTGCCGATCGCGCGCGGCCTCGGAAGCGCGCTCGAGGATGACGCCGGCGCGGCCGCCGCCCTGATCGCGGCGCTGGCCCTCTTCCCGCCCGCCGCCGTGCTCAGCGCCGTGACGCCGACCGTGGCGCGGATGCAGCTGCGCGATCTCGACACGACCGGCGCCGTCGTCGGCCGCCTGTCCGCGTGGGCGACCGCCGGCGGGCTCGTCGGCACGTTCGCGACCGGCTTCGTGATCGTCCCGCTGCTGCCGACCGACGTCGCCGTCGTCGTGGTCGGCGCGGTCCTGATCGCGCTCGGGCTGGCGGTCGCGCGCTACGGGGCGCTGATCGGCGCCGCGGCGGGCGCGCTGGTACTGGCCACCGCCACGCTGGCGGCGGGCGCGCCGTGCGACGCCGAGACCGTCTACCACTGCGCGCGCGTCGAGCAGGACGAGACACGGCCGAGTGGCCGCGTGCTGCGGCTCGAGCAGCTGCGCCACTCCTACGTCGACCTCGAGGATCCGACCCACCTCGAGTTCGACTACACGCAATGGATGGGCGATGCGATCGACGACATGGCCGCGGGCCCGCTCGAGGCCGTGTTCGTCGGCGGCGGCGGGTTCACGCTGCCGCGCTACGTGGCCGCCACGCGGCCCGGCTCGCGCTCGCGTGTGCTCGAGGTCGACGGTGACCTCGTCGAGCTCGTGCGCGAGCGGCTCGGCCTGCGGACCGGTCCGGACCTGAGCGTGCGCGTGGGCGACGCGCGCGTGACGCTGCGCGGCGAGCCCACCGACTCGGCCGACCTCGTCGTCGGCGACGCCTTCGGCGGCGTCGCCGTGCCCTGGCACCTGACCACCGTGGAGTTCGCCGAGGACATCCGGCGCGTCCTGCGGCCGGATGGGCTCTACCTGCTCAACGTCATCGACTACGAGCCGCGCGGGCTCGTCCGCGCCGAGGAGGCCACGCTGCGCGAGGTGTTCGACAACGTGGCGCTCGTCGGGCACCCCGACCCGGGCGGCAACCACGTCTTCCTCGCCTCCGACGCCCCGCTGCCGGAGCTGCCCGCCGCGCGAGCTCGACCTGCGCGGCGGCGACGTCCTGCGCGACGACGACGCGCCGGCCGACCAGCTCCTCACCCCGGCAGCATGAAGCACGAGGTCGAGCAGATCGCCGCGATGCAGCGACCCGGTGATCCGCAACCTGCGGATCACCGAGTGCTACTCGCGGCTGGCGGCGGCCGTCGACGTGCCGGGCGCGAACTGGTGCACGTTCGCCACCTGGGCGTCGCGCCAGGCGGGCCGCACGATCCGCGGCGAGGACCTGCTCTACCGGCTCCAGGCCGAGCTCCGGCACGACGCGGAGCTGCTGCACCCGATCCGCTCGCTCTGGCGCTGGCTGCTGCGGCGCGGGCTCCTGCGCCCGGACACGTGGTTCGGGAAGCTGCACACGCCGTTCGACGCGTTCGAGCTGGCCGAGCGACGCCGTCGCGCGCGGGAACCTGAAGGTGTTCGCCGAGATCGGCCTCGTGTTCGCCCGCTGGCTCGATGACGGCGTCATGCCCACCGAGCCGGCGCTCCTGCGCCAGGCGTTCGCCCGCTACGGACCAGACGCCGGCGCCGAGCAGATCGTGCTCGCGAACCTCGAGATCGGCCTGCACGAGCAGACCCGCCTGCGACCCGCAGATCCGCGAGGCGCTGGACGCGGCGCTGGCGCCGACAGCGGCGGCTGCTCGCCTGGCCGGTGCAGCGCAAGCTCACGCAGCTCAGCCGCGAGGTCATCACCGAGTCGCTGATGGTGCTCACCCTGCCGGGCGCCGTGCTGTCGCTGAGCCGCAACCTCGAGGCGCCGCGCGACGTCGGCCGACCCAGAGCTACGCGAGCTGATGGCGCGCTACGAGCCGGTGCCGCCCGCGCTCGACGACTGCGGCGCGAACGACTGGTCGGTCCTCGCCGAGCGCATGCACTACATCGTCCACCTGTTCCGCGCCTACCACGAGGACGGCACGCTCGCCTCGCCGCCCTTCACGGCGGCCCAGGTCGAGCGCATGCGCGCCGGCGAGGTGCCCGACGGCGAGCTGTGAGCGAAGGTCACCTGGGCGTCGAGCCCGCCGCCGGCGCGCGGGCTCAGGCTCAGCTCGGCGCCGTGGGCGTCGGCGACCGCGCGCACGATCGAGAGCCCGAGCCCGGCGCCCGGGCCGTCGGAGTCGCGGCCGAGGCGCTCGAACGGCTCGGCCAGGCGCCGCACGTCGTCGGGCGCGATCACCGGACCGGTGTTCTCCACGCGGACGCTCCCCGGCCGCGTCGTCACGCGCACGATCCCGCCGGGCACGTTGTGGCGCACCGCGTTCTCGACGAGGTTGGCGACCAGGCGCTCGACGAGCGGCGGGTCGCCCTCGATCGCCGCGCTCTGGAGGTCGACCCGCACGCTCGACGCCGCGGGCGGCGGCCTCGGCGCAGGCTCTGGTCGACGGCGTTCCGCGCGGCGGAGGCGAGGTCGATCGGCTCGCGCCGCGAGCAGTCGCCTGCTGGCTGCGCGCCAGCACCATCAGCGAGTCGAGCAGCGCCTGCGTGCGGTCGGCGGCCTCGAGCACGACCTCGCCCATGCGGCGCAGCTCGGCGGCCGAGGCGTCGGGATCGGCGAGTGCGACCTCGACCTCGGCGCGGATCACGGTCAGCGGCGTGCGCAGCTCGTGGCTGGCGTTGGCCACGAAGCGGCGCTGGCCGTCGAAGGCGGCCGCCAGGCGGTCGAGCATCCCGTCGACGGTGTCGGCCAGGTCGCGCAGCTCGTCGCGCGGGCCGTCCATCGCGATCCGCTCGTCGAGCCGCTCCTGGGTGACGCGCTGCGCGAGCCCGGTGACCTTGCGCAGCGGCGAGAGCGCGCGGCCGGCGACCAGGTAGCCGAGCGCGACCGCCACCAGCAGCATCCCGCCGCCCGCGAGCAGGTACTGCGCGTCGAGCTGGTCGAGCGCCCGGCTCGCCGTAGCCGGGCGGCAGCGTGCGGTCGACCTGGCGGTGCACGATCCACGAGCTGAGGCCGAGCAGCAGCGCGCCGCAGGCCCCGAAGAGCAGCGTGTAGAGGGCGGTCAGGCGGAGGCGAAGGGTCACACGCGGTAGCCGGCGCCGCGCACGGTGTGGACCACCGGCGGGTCCCCGAGCTTGCGGCGCAGCGTCATGACGGTCATGCGGACCGTGTTCGTGAACGGGTCGGTGCCCTCGTCCCAGGCCTTCTCGAGCAGCTCGTCGGGACCCACGACGGCGCCGCCGGCCGCCATCAGGACCTCGAGCACGGCCAGCTCCTTGGGGGCGAGGTCGATCTCCCGGCCGGCGCGCGTGACGGTGCGCCGCGACGGGTCGAGCTCGACGTCGCCGGCGGTCAGCACGGGCGGGCGAGGGGCGCCGTTGCGGCGCGCCAGGGCGCGGGTGCGCGCCACCAGCTCGGCGAACCGGAACGGCTTGGAGAGGTAGTCGTCGGCGCCGAGCGAGAGGCCGTCGACGAGGTCGTCGACCCCGGCGGCGGCGGTGAGCATCAGCACCTTCGTGTCGGGACGCTCGGCGGTGAGCGTGCGGCAGACGTCGTCGCCGTGGAGCGCGGGCAGGTCGCGGTCGAGCACGACGACGTCGTAGGGCGCGGCGAGCGCCTTGCGCAGCGCGGTCTCGCCGTCGCGGGCGAGGTCGACGGCCATGCCCTCGCGGCGCAGGCCACGGGCTACGGCATCGCCCACCCGGGGCTCGTCCTCGGCAATCAGCACTCGCATCGCGACTTACCATCGTCGCCATCGGTGAAGATGGCCCAAAGAGGGGCTAAACGGCACCTCAGACTGTGACGCTCGGCACAGAAATCGCCGCTCGAGAAGGGCAATACGAACACGTGATCGGTAAATCCGTGAAGTCGCTGGCCGACCGCTACGACCCGACGGCCGTCGATCCGCCGCTCGAGGCGCGGGTGCGCCTCGTGGCCGGCGACGAGGCCCACGACGCGCTCGTGGACGGCGCCGGCATCCGGATCGTGGCCGCCGGCGGCGACCCCGACGCCGTCATCTCCGGCCCGCCGTCCGCCTGGCTGCGCGCCGCCAACGGCCACGGCGGCCTCGCCTCCCTCGGCGACGGGATCCGGATGCGCCACAACCTGCACGTCGCCACCGGCTTCCTCGCCGCCACGGCGGGCGACGCGGGGCGAGGGGCGCCTGCGGCTGGAGATGGTCGACACGAAGCACGGCCCGATCGCCACGGCGCAGGCGGGGACCGGGCCGGTGCTGCTGGCCGTCCACGGCCTGGGCGGCACGAAGGCCTCCTTCCTGCCCACCCTCGCGCTCATGAGCCGTACGCACCGCGTGATCGCGATCGACCTGCCGGGGTTCGGCGACTCCGTCAAGCCGCTGCGCGCGCCGTTCGACGCTCGCTACTTCGCGGGCGTGCTGACCGGCGTGCTCGACGCGCTGGCGATCGAGAGCGCGCACGTGGCCGGCAACAGCATGGGCGGGCGGATCGCGCTCGAGCTGGCGCTGACGGAGCCCTCGCGCGTGGACCGGCTGGTCCTGCTGGCGCCGGCCATGGCGTGGCTGCGCCCGCGCCGCTGGGCGCCGGTGGTCCGGATGCTGCGACCGGAGCTGACCATGCTGCCGATGCCCGTCGAGAAGCTCGTGCGCCGCTTCGTCGGCGGCGACGACGACTGGACCGCGGCGGGCATCGACGAGTTCCTGCGCGCCTTCTCCACGCCGCGCGGGCGCCACGCGTTCCACGCCGTGCTGCGCAACATCTACCTCGACGCGCCGCACGGCGACGACGGCCTGTGGTCGCGCCTGGCGGACATGCAGCACGACGCCCTGTTCGTCTGGGGCCGGCGCGACACGCTCGTCCCGATCGCGTTCATGAAGCACGTCGAGCGCACGTTCCCGGCGGCGAAGCACCTCGAGCTCGACTGCGGCCACGTCCCGCAGGTCGAGCGGCCGTTCGAGACGCACGACGCGATGCGCGCCTTCTTATCTTGACCTGACGGCGGCGGCGGCAGGCTGGCCGTCATGACCGAAGACGAGATCCCCGTGCGCGACGCCATCGAGGGCGCGCTGTACGAGATGAAGCGCGTGATCGTGGGCCAGGACGCGATGCTCGAGCGGCTCCTGGTGGCGCTGCTGGCCGGCGGCCACGTGCTGCTCGAGGGCGTGCCGGGCCTCGCCAAGACGCTGACCGTGCGCACTTTGGCGGACGTGCTCGGCGGCTCCTTCCGCCGCATCCAGTTCACGCCCGACCTCGTGCCCGCCGACCTCGTCGGCACGCGCATCTACCGGCCGGACTCCGGCCGCTTCGACACCGAGCTGGGGCCGGTGTTCGGAAACTTCCTGCTCGCCGACGAGATCAACCGGGCGCCGGCCAAGGTCCAGTCGGCGCTGCTCGAGGTGATGCAGGAGCGCCAGGTGACGATCGGCGGCGACACCCACCCGGTGCCGTCGCCGTTCCTGGTGCTCGCCACGCAGAACCCGATCGAGTCCGAGGGCACGTACCCGCTGCCCGAGGCGCAGGTCGACCGCTTCCTGCTCAAGCTGCTCGTCGACTACCCGGACATGGGCGAGGAGGCGGCGGTGGTGGGGCGCTCGCTGGCGCCCGCGCCGGTGATCGAGGAGCGGCTGTCGACCGACGACCTCGAGCGCTTCTCGGCCGAGGCCAAGCGCGTGTTCGTGGAGCGCGACGTGATCGGCTATGCCGTGCAATTGGCGGACGCCACGCGCCACCCCGACCGCTACGGGCTCGGCGACATCGCGAAGTACATCGAGTACGGCTCCTCGCCGCGCGGGCCGATCGGCCTGATCGGCGCCTCGCAGGCGCTGGCGCTGCTGCGCGGCCGCCGGCACGTGGTCGCCTCCGACGTGCGCGATCTGGCGCCCGACGTGCTGCGTCACCGGCTGGTGCTCGTCCTACGAGGCGCTGAGCGACGGCATCTCGCCCGACGACCTGCTCGACCGGCTGCTCGCGGCCGTCGACGAGCCGGCCGAGAGCGATGCTCGCGGAGGCTGCGTGACCGGGCGAGCAAGCTCGCCCGCGAGTCGCTTCGCGCTCGCGCACTGTGCAGCCCGCGGGCCGTCAGGGCCCCGGGCCGATGCCGGGCGCGCTGCTGCGGGCGCTCGACCTCGCGCTCGTGCGCCGCGCCGGCGGCATGATGCCGGGCGACCACCTGTCGCCGGGCGCCGGCGCCGGAACCGAGCTGGTGCAGCTGCGGCCGTACCAGGTGGGTGACGACGTGCGGCAGCTCGACCCCGCGGCCAGCGCCCGCACAGGCGTCCCGCACGTGCGGCTCCAGGTGCCGGAGCGCGCGCTGACGACTTGGCTGGTGCTCGACGTGTCGCCATCGATGGCGTTCGGCACCGAACAGCGCTTGAAGGCCGATGTGGCCGTGGGCGTGGCGGCCGCCGTGGCCAGGCTGGCAACCCGTAGAGGGGGCCGCGCCGCGCTGCTACGCGCCGGCGCGCCCGAGGGGCGGCTGCTGCCGCCGCGCGGCGGCCGCCACGCGCAGGTCATGATCGAACGGGCGCTCGCCGAGGGCGTCGCGCCGGACGAGACCGCCGGCGACGGCGCGCTCGCCGGCGCGCTCGTGAGCGCCGGGCGCATCGCCCGCCGTCCCGGCCTCGTGGTGGTGATCTCGGACTTCCGCGAGGAGGGTTGGCGCGGGCCGCTCGCGTCGCTGTCGGCGCGCCACAGCGTCGTCGCCGTCGAGATCCGCGATCCGCGCGAGGCGGCGCTGCCGCGCGCCGGCCACCTCGCGCTCGTCGACCCCGAGACCGGCGCGCTGGTCGAGGTCGACAGCTCACGCGCGCGGGTGCGCGAGCGCTACGCGGCGCTCGAGGCCGAGCGCCGCGAGGCGGTGGCCGCCGGCCTGCGCGCCGGCCGCGCCGACCACATCGTGCTCGACACCGGCCAGGACTGGCTGCGCGAGCTGGGCCGCGGACTCGATCGGGGGAAGCGCCGATGAGCTTCGCCGCACCGCTCTTCCTGCTCGGCCTGCTCGCCGTCCCCGCGGGCGTCGCGCTGCACCTGCTCGCCCAGCGGCGCCGGCGCCGGTACGCCGTCCGCTTCCCGGGCGCGCCGGTCGCCGCCCTCGCCGCGCCGGCCGCCGCGCGCTGGCGGCGCCACGTCCCGAGCGCACTGCTCGCGCTGTCGGTGGCCGGGCTCGTGCTCGCGCTGGCGCGGCCGGAGACGACGGTCGCCGTGCCGGTCGAGCAGGCATCGGTCGTGCTGGTCACCGACACGTCGCGCTCGATGACGGCCACCGACGTCGCTCCCGACCGGCTCGACGCGGCGACGGTCGGCCGCCGACCGCTTCCTCGACGAGGCGCCGGACGAGCTGCGCGTCGGCGCGGTCGCGTTCAGCGACAGCGCGCGCGTGCTCCAGCCGCCGACCACCGACCACGAGCAGGTGCGCGCCGCGCTGGCCGGCCTGACCGCCGACGGCGGCACCGCCACCGGCGACGGCCTCGCCGCCGCGCTCGAGTCGCTCGACACCGGCGAGCGCCGCCCGCCGGCCGCGATCGTGCTCCTGTCGGACGGCAAGCAGACCTCCGGCCGCGACGCCGTGGCCGTCGCCGAGGAGGCCCGCGCGCAGAAGGTGCCCGTCTACACCGTCGCGCTCGGCACGCCGGACGGCGTGGTCGACGGCTTCCTGCGCGTCCCGCCCGACCCCGAGGCGCTGCGGCAGATCGCGCAGGCCTCCGGCGGGCAGGCGTTCGAGGCGTCCGACGGCGACCAGCTCACGGCCGTCTACGAGCGGCTCGGCTCCCAGCTCGGCACGCGCGAGGAGACGCGCGAGGTCACGGCCGCCTTCGCGGCGGCCGGGCTGCTACTGCTCGGCGGCGCGCTCGCCGGGTCGGTGCGGGGCTTCGGGCGTCTCCCCTAGGAAGGGCGGCGGCGAGGACACGGCGCTCAGGGGCGCCGGTCCGCTGTCGTCGACCACGCCGAGCGTCTCGAGCTCGAGCACGAGCACGACCTGGCGCACGGCGACGGCCAGGAACTCGTGCCGCTCGGCCCGGCGACTGCCGTCCAGCCAGTGGATCTCGGCGTCGGTGAGAGCGAGGAACTCGCGCTCGTGGGCGTTCAGGAAGTCGGTGGTCCGGGACCGGAAGCCCTCGTGGGGGAGCAGCAGCGTGCCCTCGATCTCGTGGCGCTGCGTCTCGATCCGGACGCGCTCGCGGCGGAAGTGCATGTCCGGCGAGTATCGGCCGTTCAGCGCGCCGCCTGAATAGGGTTCCCCGCCATGCTCGACGTCGACGTCATCCTGCGCCCCTGGTGGGACCGCATGCGCGCCGACCTGGGCGACCCGCCGCTGTTCGACGCGCACACCCATATCGGCGCCTCGGACCCGGACGGCGCGCGCCAGACGCCCGAGCAGCTGCTGGCGGCGCTCGAACCCGTGGGGGCGCGCGCGGTCGTGTTCGCCATGCACGAGCCCGACGGCTACCCGGCGGCCAACGATCGCGTGCTCGCGGCGGCCGCGGACTCCGGCGGCCGGCTGGTGGCGTTCTGCCGGCTCGACCCCCGCGCCGACCCGCTGACCGAGGCGCGCCGCTGCCTCGACGCCGGCGCCAAGGGGATCAAGCTGCACCCGCGCGCCGAGCGCTTCACCCTGTCCGAGCCGGCCGTGCGCGACATCGTGGCGCTCGCGCACGAGCGCCGCGTCCCGGTCCTCATCCACGCCGGCCGCGGCATACCGGCGCTCGGGCAGGACACCGTCCGCCTGTCGGGCGAGTTCACCGGCGCCCGGCTGATCCTCGCCCACGCCGCGATCTCCGACCTCGCCTGGCTGTGGCGCGTGCTGCCCGACCACCCGAACCTGTTCATCGACACGGCCTGGTGGGACCCGGCCGACATGCTCGCCATGTTCGCGCTCTGCCCGCCCGGCAGCCTGCTGTGGGCGAGCGACTCGCCGTACGGGCGGCCGCTGGTCTCGGCCGTGCTGCACCTGCGCTTCGCGCTCCAGGCCGGCCTCGGCGTGGAGGCGATCCGCACGATCGCCGGCGCCCAGCTCGAGCGGCTGCTCGACGGCGGCGAGCTGCTCGACGCCGGGCCGCCGCCGGGCGAGCCGCGCCTGCTCGACCCGCTGGTCGAGCGCGTCGTCTCGCACCTCAACCAGGCGATCGCGCGGTCGTTCGACCACGGCGACCCCGAGGAGCCGGTCGCGCTCGCCCGGCTCGCGTGCATGGTGGGGGAGGAGGGGCCGCACGCCGAGCTGATGGCCGCCGTGCTCGGGCTGCTCGACCACTACGACAACGGGCTGGCGCCTGCGCCGCCGGGCGGCCGCTATCCCGAGGCGCTGCGCGTGCTGGTGGCCGCGACCTCGATCGCCCGCACGCCCGACGTGCCGCTCCCCGGCTAGTACCGGATGTCTAGACGTTCGAGAAGCGGCGGTCGAAGGGGTCGCCGAAGCGCCCCTCGTCGAGGCCGGCCAGCACCTCCGCGACCCCGTCGGGCACGCGCATGAGCGGGTCGAAGCCGAGCTCGGAGCGGATGCGCTCGAACGAGACGCGGTAGTCGCGCGGGTCCTCGTCGCGGTGCACGAAGCGCACGTCGGCCTCGGGCAGCCGCTCGCGGATCAGCTCGACGAGATCGAGCTTGCGGTAGTTCTCGTCGCTGTGGCCGACGTTGAAGACGCGGCCGGCGACGCGATCGAGCGGCGCGGCGAGCACCGTCGCCAGCGCGCGCGCCGCGTCGCCCACGTGGACGTACGGGCGCCAGAACTGCTCGCCGTAGACGTCGAGCGTGCGGCCGTCCCACAGGTCGCGCGTGAACTCGTTGACGGTCAGGTCGAAGCGCATCCGCTCGGCGACGCCGTAGATCGTGGCGAAGCGCAGGCAGGTCGCGTTCGGCAGCTCGAGCAGCTCGCGCTCGATCGCCACCTTCTGCTCGGCGTAGAGCGAGACCGGCGCGAGCGGCGCCGTCTCGTCGACCGGGACCAGCGGGTCGGCCATGCGGCCGTAGTTCGAGCACGTGGAGGCGAACACGATGCGCTCCACGCCGGCGTCCGCGATCAGGGCGCGTGTCGCGTCGACGTTGACGGCCCGTGCGAGCTCGGGGTCCTTGGCGCAGGCCGGGTCGCCGACGATCGCCGCCAGGTGCACGAGCGCCTCGGCGCCGGAGAGCGCCTCGCGGCGGGCCCGCGCGTCGCGCACGTCGCCGCGCAGGACGTGCGCGCCGGCGTGCTCGAGTGCCGCGGCGACGTCCTCCTGCCCGTGCAGCAGCGAGTCGAGCACCGTCACCTCGTGCCGTGCGGACAGCAGCTCGCGCACCGCCGGAGCGCCGATGTAACCGGCGCCGCCGGTGATCGTGACCCTCATGACCGGGACGCTACCCTCACGGCCGCAGGGATGGCCCACTCGCTGCCAGTCTTCGCCCTCCGCCGGCTGTTCGCGGCGGCGGTGCTCGCCGTGGTCGTGAGCGCGCTCACGTTCCTCACGCTGCACGGGCTCTTTCCCGAGGCGTTCAACGACACGCGGCCGCTGCTCGTGGAGTGCGCCCACTTCCTGTTCGCGACGTTCGTGCACCTCGATCTGGGCGACTCGGTGGCGCGGCCGCTCGGCTCGGTGACGGAGCTTGTCGGGCGCGGCCTGGCGGCCGACTTCTCGCTGCTGATCGGCGCGCTCGCGTTCGGCATCGGGGCCGGCGTCTGGGGCGGAGCGGTGTGCGCGCGCCACCCGGGGACGTGGCGGGCGCGGATCCTCCAGGTGATCGCGCTGCTGGCGCTGTGCGCGCCGGTCTACGCGATCGGCATGTCGGCGATCCTGCTCTTCAAGCCGGGCATCGACGCGCCGTTCCCGATCGGGATCCTGCCCTACCACGGCTACATCCCGCTGACCGAGAACCCGCTGAAGTGGCTGCACTCGCTGATCGTCCCGTGGATGGTCGCGGGGGCGCCGCTGGCGGCGGTCTGCCTGCGGATGATGCGCTCGAGCATCAACGAGATCCGCGGCGAGGACTTCATCCGCACCGCCGCCGCCAAGGGCCTCTGCGCCGGCGCAGGTCACGCGCCGCCACGTCGTCCCGGTCGCCATGCCGCCCGTCGTGTCGCTGGCCGGCGCCTACACGCCGTTGCTGATCGGCAACGTGATCCTGATCGAGAAGGTGTTCGACGTGCCGGGCGTCTACCAGCTGATCCCGAGCGCGCTCGACACTCGGCAACTACCCGATCATCCAGGGCCTCGTGATCGTCACGGCGGTGTTCGTGGTGATCTGTCAACGGGCTGGTCGACATCGCGCTCGCCGCGATCGACCCGCGCGTGCGGGTCTAGGCGATGCTGGTGGCGTAGCCGGTCGCGCAGCTCGGCCAGCCGCCACGTCTCGAACGCGATCAGCGCCGCCAGCAGCGCGCCGACGATCGCCGTCGTGGCGAGCGCCGAGATCTCGACGGCGGCCGGCAGCAGGGCGACGAGCAGCACCGCGGCGGCGAGCTCGCTGCCAGCTGAAGCGGTGCACGTTGCGCCAGCGGAACGCGACGTGGGCGAGCAGGTAGATCGCCGTCCCGCCGAGCAGCGCCGCCGCCGGCACCACCTTCAGCGGGTCGCCGACGTGCTCGAGCGTCTTCTTGAGCCCGAGCGCCACGAGCACGATGCCGGCCACCATCGGCAGGTGCAGGTAGGAGAACGAGTCGCGCGCGATCGTGTTGCGCTCGCGGCCGGGCGCGGCGTTCGACAGCCGTCGCTCGGCGACCAGCGCGACGACGTCGAAGTACAGCCACCAGAGCGCGGCGGCGATCGCCATGCCCGACGCAGGCGGCCACGACCACGCCGGTCGTCACGCCCGCCTCGGCGCCGACGCCGATCGCCACGATCGACTCGCCGAGGGCGATGATCACGATCAGGCCGTGGCGCTCGGCGAAGTGGCCGGGCTCCAGCCGCCAGCCGGCGGGGTCGATGAGCAGCGGGCCGCCCATGTCGAGCGCCAGCGCGAGCGCCCACAGCGCGCCCTGGAGCGTGCCGTCGGCGAACGAGGCCGCCACCAGGATCCCGACGCCGACGGCCGTGCTGGCCAGCAGGCCCCAGACGGCGCGGCGCAGCCCGGGGTCGTCGCGGCTGGCGAGCACGAACAGCGCGATCTGGGAGAAGCGGACGATCGCGTAGGCGCACGCGAACAGCAGCGCCTCGTCGCCGAACGCCCCCGGCACGCACAGCGCCACCACGAGGAACGCGGCCATGGCGGCGAACACCACCAGCCGGACGGCGCCCTCCTCGGGGTTGACCACGCTCGTCAGCCACGCGTAGCCGACCCACGACCACCACATCACGCCGAGCACGAGCATGCCCTTGGCGAGCCCTTCCCACGTCGGCTCGTCGGCCATCAGCGCCGTGCACTGCGTGAGCGCGAGCACGAACACGAGGTCGAAGAACAGCTCGAGCGGCGTGACGCGCGACTCCTCGCGCAGGACGGCGGTCAGCCGGTGCGGGCGGTCGGCGGTCGCGGCCACGTTCCACATCCTCCCAGGCCGCTAGCCTCGTCGGATCGTCGCCTTGGCAGCAGTAGCTCTGACGCTGGCCGGTCAGACCGTTGTGCTCGATCCCGGGCACAACGGCGCGAACGGCTCACATCCGAAGCGCATCAACCGCCAGGTCGACATCGGGAACGGCATGCGCAAGGCGTGCGACACGACCGGCACGGCGACCGCCTCGGGCTATGCCGAGTCCGCCTACACGCTGGCCGTCGCGCGCGAGACCGCGCGCATCCTGCGGCGGCACGGCGCCGAGGTCGTCCTCACCCGCGAGAACAACGCCGGCGTCGGGCCGTGCATCACGCGCCGGGCGCGGATCGGCAACCGCGAGGAGGCCGACGCCGCGGTCTCGATCCACGCCGACGGCGGCCCCGAGAGCGGCCGCGGCTTCCACGTCATCCGCCCGACCCGGATCGAAGGCCTCACGGACGACATCTATGCCGACTCGCGCAGGCTCGGCCGCGTGCTGCGCGACGCCTACGAGTCAGCGGACGGGTCTGCCGCGGTCGACTTACGTGGGCGGGCTCGTCGCGCGCGGCGACCTCGGCGGCCTGCGCCTGTCCGACGTCCCGAAGGTGTTCATCGAGACCGCCAACATGCGCAACGCCGCCGACGCCCGCAAGCTCGAGTCGCGCCGCTTCCGCAAGCGGATCGCCCGCGGGATCGCCGAGGGCGTGATCGACTTCCTCAGCCCTTGACCGCGCCGGTGGTCAGCCCGCGCACGAGGTGGCGCTCGGCCAGGGCGTAGAGCAGCAGCGCGGGCACCATCGACAGCGTCGTGAAGGCGAGGATGCGCGCGGTGTCGGCCGTGTACTGCGTCGAGTAGTTCGTCACGCCCAGCGGCAGCGTCCAGGTGTCCGAGGCGGTGAGGATCACGAGCGGGAGCAGGAACGCGTTCCAGCTGCCGACCACGGCGAGGACCGAGACCGTGGCCAGCACGGGCCGCGAGAGCGGGAGCAGGATGCGCCAGAAGAAGCGGAACGGCCCGCAGCCGTCGATCGCCGCCGCGTCCTGCAGCTCGTTCGGGAAGCTGGCGAAGAACGGCCGCAGGATGATGATCGTCATCGGCAGGCCGAAGGCGGCCTGCGGCAGCGCCACGCCGAGCGGGTTGTCGAGCAGCCCGAGGTTCCGGACCATGATGAAGACCGGCAGGATGGCCACCGCCACCGGGAACAGCAGGCCGAGCGTGAAGACGGTGTAGAGGACCTCGCGCCCGCGGAACGCGAAGCGCGCGAACACGAACGCCGCCAGCGCGGCCAGCGGCACGGTGAGCAGCGTCGCGAGGGCGGCGATCAGGACGCTGTTCCACACCTGCCGCCAGAACGTCGACGACCCGAGGATCTCGGTGTAGTTCGTGAACACCCACGGGTCGGGCAGCGCCACCGGGTTCGCGCCGATCTGGCCGGTGTCGCGGAAGCCGCCCAGCACGGCGTAGACGATCGGGATCAGGATCGCCGTCGCCACCAGCCAGCCGAGCGCGTACAGCGGCAGCCGCCTCATCGCGCACCCATCGTGGTCAGGGCGCCGTCGAGGTCGCGCGCGCAGGACGAAGCGCTGGTAGAAGAGCGCGATCGCCAGCGAGATGACGAGCATGATCACGGCGACGGCGCTGGCGTAGCCGAACTGGAAGCGCTGGAAGCTCCAGTCGATCATGTAGACGGCCATCGTGTTCGAGGCGTTGACCGGGCCGCCGCCGGTCATCACCCACACGAGGTCGAAGAGCTGGATCGCGCCGATGATCGAGAGGAACGAGGAGATGCGGATCGTCGGGCCCAGCAGCGGCAGCGTCACGTGGCGGAACACCTGCCAGCTGCGTCGCGCCGTCGATCTCCGCCGCCTCCTCCAGCTCGCGCGGGATCTGCTGCAGCCCGGCGAGGTAGAGGATCATGTGGAAGCCGAAGTACTTCCACGAGATCACCACGAACAGCGTGTAGAGGACGATCGACGGATCGGCCAGCCACTCGCGGTCGACCGGCATCACGGCGTCCGCGAGCCCGTTGGGCTGGAGCATCAGCGTCCAGATCACGCCGGTCACGACCTCGCTGAGCACGAACGGCGCGAAGAACAGGACCCGCAGGATCGCGCGGCCGCGCAGGCGGGCGTTGAGGAGCAGCGCGGTGCCGAGCGCGAACGGCAGCTGAAGGCCCAGCGAGAGCAGCGCGATGATGGCGTTGTGCTTCAGCGCGCCGACGAAGACGTCGTCGGAGAAGGCGCGCTTGAAGTTCTCCAGCCCGACGAAGTCGTCGAGCGAGCCGAGGCCGCTCCAGGCGAAGCCGCTGTAGTAGATCGCCTGGACGACGGGCGCGATGACCAGCAGCAGGTAGAGCGCGAGCGCCGGCGCGAGGAAGAGGGCGATCGTGGCCCAGCGGCGGCGCGCGCGGGCGCGGCGCGAGAGGCGCCGCGCCGGCGCCGACAGGACCACGCGGCGAGGGGGATCGACCGCGGGTCCTGCCGGCGCAGGCAGGCGGGCGCTATCCCGCCTTGGCGGCATCCGCGATGGACTTGGAGACGTCCTCGGGTGTCGACTTGCCGGCGAACAGGCCCTGCACCGCGTCGTTGACCGCCGCGCCGACGGCCGGCGCGTACGCCTGGTCGAGGTAGAGCTGCACGTAGGAGGCCTCGCCCCGGGTGTCGAGCACGGCCTTCATGTTCGGGTCTTCCACGGACGACTCCGAGCCCTTGAGCACCGGCAGGACGGCGCCGCTGGCCCCGGCCTTGTTCGCGACGTCGGAGGTCACGAGGAACTTCGCGAAGTCGATCGCCTCGGGCGGCGCGTCCTTGCCGAACGCGAAGCCGTCGCCGCCGCCGAACTGCTCGTCGGCCGAGCCGGCGCCGCCGTCGACGGTCGGGAACGGGAACCAGCCGACCTCGGGGGCCTTCTCGTCCTTGGCGTTGGCGGTGAAGGTCGACGGCGCCCACTGGCCCATGAGGTCCATCGCCGCGCGGCCGTTGCCCATCGTCGCGGCCTCGCCGCCCGCCCCGTCCCACGGCGCGGCCAGGAAGCCCTCCTGGAACGGCTGCATGTCGATCAGCCGCTGGAGCTCCTCGCCGGCCTTGACGAAGCCCTCGCTGTCGAACGAGCCGTCCTCGCCGGCCTGCTGCATCGCGTCGCTGCCGGCGATGCGCAGCGACAGGTTGGCCCACCAGAACATCCCGGGCCACTTGTCCTTCTCGCCGAGGGCGATCGGGGTGACGCCGGCGGCCTTGAGCTTCTCGACCGCGGCCAGGAACTCGTCCCACGTGGCGGGCGGCTCGCTGATGCCCGCCTTCTCGAACAGCGCGGTGTTGTACCAGACCCCCACCATGCCCAGGTTGAAGGGGATGCCGTACTGCTTGTCGTCGACCTGGTAGAGGCCGACGGCGGCCTCATTGAGGTCGCCGATCCAGTCGGACGTCGGCTCCGTGATGTCCTGCACGAGACCGGCCTGCGCCTGCTCGACCAGCGTGCCGCCGCCCCAGGACTGGAAGATGTCCGGCACCTTGCCGGCCTGCATCGTCGTGGTGAGCTTGGTCTTGAAGGCCTCGTTCTCGAGGACGGTGATCTTGATGTCGACGTTCGGGTTGTCGGCCATGTACTGATCGGCCGCGTCCTGCCAGATCGACTTCATCGGATCGTTGTTCTGGATGTGCCACCACTCGATCGTGACCGGCCCGTCCGACTTCGCGGCCGTCGCGCCGCCGTCGTCGTCACTTCCGCATCCCACCGCCACCAGCGCCGCGGCGACGATCAGACCCAGCACCCACTTCCCCATGGTGGTCTCCTCCTGTGTCGGTGGTGCTCTGTCGCACCACCAGCGTGGTCGCCAGCTCGATCCGCTGTTCCTCGCCCAGGCCCAGCACCAGCCGGGCCGCCGTGGCCGCCATCTCCATCAGCGGCTGGCGGATCGTCGTCAGCGGTGGCCCGACCCACCGCGCCATCGGAAGGTCGTCGAAGCCGATCACGCTGAGCTGGGTCGGGATCTCGACGCCGAGCTCGCGGGCGGCCTCGTACACGCCGAACGCCTGAAGGTCGCTGCCGGCGAAGATCGCCGTCGGCGGCTCGGGCAGGCTGAGCAGCGCGCGCCCGTGCTCGTAGCCGGCCTCGACGTGGAACGTGCCCCAGCGGATCAGCTCCGGGTCGACGGGCAGGCCGGCGGTCTCGAGCGCGGCGCGGTAGCCGTCGACGCGCGCTCGGCTGCACAGCATCGCCGCCGGGCCGCCGATCATGCCGACGCGGCGGTGCCCGAGCTCGAGCAGGTGGCGCGTGGCCGCCAGCCCGCCGTTCCAGTTGGTGGCGCCGACCGACGGGACGTCGGGCGCCGGCTCGCCGGCCGGGTCGACCACCACGAAGGGGATCCCGCGCGCGCGCAGGCGCGCCACCTGGTCGGGCGTGAGCTCGGAGACGATCAGGATCAGGCCGGCGCTGCGGCGCGCGGCGACCGCGTCGACCCATGAGCGGCCGAGCGCGCCCGGGCCCTCCTGCGCGGACAGCACGACCCCCAGACCGTGCTCGCGCGCGACCTCCTCGACCCCCTTGACGATCTCCATCGCCCACGGGCTCTCGAGCTCGTTGAACACGACGTCGAGCAGCTCGGCGCTCGCGTCGCGGGCGGGAGTCCGGCGGCGCCGGTAGCCCTGCTCCTGAAGCACGCGCTCGACGCGGGCGCGGGTCTCGGGCGCCACGTCGGCGCGGCCGTTGACGACCTTCGAGACGGTCGGGACCGACACGCCCGCCGCGTCCGCGACGTGGGCGATGGTGACGCGCTCCTCCACGGCGCGGATGCTACCGCAAATTTTTCGATAGTGTTGATGTCGAGTTTCGAAAGTTTCGAGAGGAGGCTGGAGTGCTGCGCGTACGGGGCGATGCGGTGGTGGACGCCGATGGCGCGCGGGTGCTCCTGCGCGGCGCCGGGCTCGGCGGCTGGATGAACATGGAGAACTTCATCACCGGCTATCCGGCCAACGAGACCGCGATGCGGGCCGCGGTGGCCGGCGTGATCGGGGCCGAGCGGGCCGACCGCTTCTTCGACCGGCTGCTCGACCGCTTCTTCGACGAGGCCGACGCGCGGCTGCTCGCCGAGCTCGGGGTCAACTGCCTGCGGCTGCCGATCAACTACCGGGCGTTCGAGCGCGAGGCCGGCTTCGCCCGGCTCGAGCGCGCAGTCGACATGTGCGCGGCGCACGGGATCTACACCGTCATCGACCTGCATGCCGTGCCGGGCAGCCAGAACCAGCACTGGCACTCCGACAACGCGACGCACGTCGCCGCGTTCTGGCAGCACCCGTACTTCCAGGACCTCGTCGTGGACCTGTGGCGCGCGCTGGCCGAGCGCTTCCGCGGTCATGAGTGGGTGGCCGGCTACAACCTGCTCAACGAGCCGGGCGATCCGAGCGGCGAGGTCGTCGGCCCGTTCCACGACCGGCTCGTGGCGGCGGTCCGGGAGGTCGACCCCGACCACATCGTCTTCGTCGACGGCAACACGTACTCGACCGACTTCTCGATCTTCGGCGAGCCGTACGAGAACGCGGTGTACGCGCTGCACGACTACGCGCGCGCGGGGATGTCGTTCGGCGGCCCGTACCCGGGCTACACCGGCGACGTGTGGGTCGATCGCGACACGCTCGAGGAGACCTTCCTCGCGCGCACGCGCTTCCAGCGCGAGACGGGCACGCCGATCTGGGTCGGCGAGTTCGGGCCCGTCTACACCGGCGACCCGGAGCGCGACGAGCAGCGCTACCAGGTGCTCTGCGACCAGCTCGACATCTACGACCGCCACGGCGCGGGCTGGTCGATCTGGACCTACAAGGACGTCGGCCTGCACGGGCTGGTCGAGGTGGGGCCGGACAGCGCGTACATGGAGCGCTTCGGCGACCTGATCGCCAAGAAGCGGCGGCTCGGGGTCGACGCCTGGGGCTCGACCCACGCGGAGCTGCCGGAGGTGATCGAGCCGCTGCACGAGCTGATCGCGCGCGAGTTCCCGGACTGGGCGCCGTACCCGTGGGGCGTGCGCGAGGCGACCGACCTGCTCGTCCGCCACATCCTGCTCGCGCAGGCGATGCTGCCCGAGTACGCGGAGCGCTTCCGCGGGCTGGGCGACGACGAGCTCGACGCGCTCGCCGACTCGTTCGCGCTCGATCGCTGCCGGCGGCGCGAGCGGCTGTGCGACATCGTCGCCTCGCGTATGCGCGCCGTCGCGTAGCGCAATTGTTGAGGGTCTGACCCCTTGCGTCCCACCCACTCAAGGGGTCTGACCCCCTGAGCCGCGGCGACTCAAGGGGTCTGACCCTCAATGGGGGCGAAGAATTGGCCGGTGTTGCTAGTGGGGGCATGCCCAGGAAGCCCCGCATCGAGCTGGCGGGAGGTGTGCATCACGTGTACGCGCGCGGCAATGGCCGCCAGCTGATCTACCTCGACGATGGCGATCGCGTGGCGTACCTGGGGATGCTGGCGCGCGTGGTGGGCCACCGGGAGTGGCGTTGCCTCAGCTATTGCCTGATGGGCAACCACGTCCACCTGCTGATCGAGACGCCGCTTCCCAACCTGGCGGCCGGGATGCAGTGGCTGCACGGCCGCTTCGCGGAGCAGTTCAACGCTCGCCACGGACGCAGCGGCCACCTGTTCCAGGGCCGCTACGGGTCGGTGCTGATGACGACGCAGGCGCAGGTGTTGAAGGCCGTGGAGTACATCGCGCGCAACCCGGTGGAAGCCGGCTTGTGCGCGGGGCCGGCCGACTGGCCCTGGAGCAGCCACCGCGCCGTGATCGGCGGAGCCGCCGTCCCGTGGCTGGACCACGAGCGGCTGCTGTCGTACTACGACTCGCTGGGTGGAGACCCGGGCCGCCGGTACCAGCAGGCGGTGGCGCTTTCATGATCCTGCTGCGTGGAGGCTCCTCCACACACCGGCCCGCTCGCCGCTGGTAGGTTCGCGCGCGAGAGTCCTAGTGGAGGGATCCCGTATGCATGGACGTACATGGGCCGCCGTATGCGGCGCACTGATCGGGTTGGTCCTGGCGGCGCCGGCGAGCGCGCAGTACACCCCCGGCGCGCGCAGCCTCAACGACGTGTACCTGCCGAAACTCGGCAACGGCGGCTACGACGCCCTGCACTACGACATCACGTTCGACTACGACCCCGTCGCCGACAACATCCTGGCGTCGGCCGACATCACGCTGAAGGCGACCCAAGGGCTCTCCGAGTTCAGCCTCGACTTCCGCGGCCTGAACGTCAGCGCGGTCACGATCGACGGCGTCGCCGCGACGTTCACGCGCGATGAGCCCAACGACAAGCTGATCGTCACGCCGGCGTCCGGGATCGACAACAACCGGACGTTCCACGTGGTCGTCGCCTACAACGGCGTCCCCCAGCGGGTGATCGATCCCGACGGCTCCTCCGAGGGCTGGATCCGCACGCTCGACTCGGCGACCCGCTCGCTCGGCACCGTCGTGATGAACGAGCCGATGGGCGCGATGGCCATCTACCCCAACAACAACCACCCGCGCGACAAGGCGACCTACGACTTCCACCTGACGGCGCCGGTCGCCTACATCCCGATCGGCAACGGCGAGCTCGCCTCCAAGACCGACAACCCGAACGGAACGTCGACCTGGAACTGGCACATGGGCTATCCGATGGCCAGCTACCTGTCGACGACCACCGTCGGCCGGTTCGACTACACGCCCTACAGCGGCGCGACCGCCAAGGGCCGCAGCGGCCAGCCGCTGCTGTTCTACGACTTCATCGAGAGCGCGCTGCCGGCCAACGTCAAGACCACGAACAACACCGCCCGCGCGCGGCAGGACGCGATCGTGAAGTTCATGGCCGACTCGATCGGCGCGCCGTATCCGTTCGAGTCGCACGGCGTCGTCGCGAAGCGCTCGCAGGCCGGCTACGCGCTCGAGGTGCAGACCAAGTCGCACTTCTCCACGGGCACCGCCACCATCGGACTCGGCACGCTGGCGCACGAGATCGCGCACATGTGGTTCGGCGACAGCGTCGGCCCCGCCAGCTGGCGCGAGATCTGGTTCAACGAAGGTTGGGCGACCTGGTGGGCGACGTACTGGTCGAACAAGCAGAACAACAACCCGCTGACGACCGCCCAGTTCTTCACGGACAACTACGACGGCTTCGACGCCGCTGACTGGAGCTCGCCGCCGGCGCAGCTGCCCGGCCCGGCTGACCTGTTCCACACCGAGCCGGTCTACACGAGGCCGGCGATGATGTGGGAGGCCTACCGCCAGATCGTCGGCGACACCGCGTTCTGGGCGCTCCAGAAGGCGCTGGTGACCGAGTACGAGGGCAGCGTGATCAGCACCGACGAGGTCATCGCCCTCGGCAAGCGGATCGCGCAGGAGAAGGGCGGCTTCGAGGCCTCCAACCTCGCCAAGCTCGACCAGTTCTTCCAGCAGTGGATCTGGAATTCAGGCAAGCCCGCGCTCAACCCGACGACGTTCTTCCAGAGCACGAGCGTCCCCGGTGACGTGAGCGGCATCGTGCCCGCGACGCTGTCGCTGACCGTGACCCCGGCGTCGAGCTTCGGGAACTTCACGCCCGGCGTCGCCCGCGACTACTCGACGAGCCTCGTCTGCGGGGGTGGTGTCCACCGCCGGCGACGCGACGCTCTCGGTCGTCGACCCGAGCACCACCGCCCCGGGGCGGCTCGTGAACGGCGCCTTCGCGCTCGCCCAGCCGCTCAACTCGCGCATCGCGCCCGCGGCGTTCGCGCCGCTGAGCGGCACGCCGCTCACGCTCAAGAGCTACGCGGCCCCGGTGAGCAATGATCAGCTGACGATCGACTTCCAGCAGTCGATCGGGGCGAACGAGGCGCTCCGCTCGGGTACGTACGCGAAGACGCTGACCTTCACGCTTTCGACCACGACGCCGTAGAGGTCACCCCACGGCTCGGCCTCGTCATGAGGCCGAGCCGATGGGCGCGGCGGGTTTCGAACCTGCGACATCTCGCGTGTGAAGCGAGATCAAGACGGCGGCGAGCAACCGCCTGAGCAGGGCCGATTGTTTTGAACTGCAGGCAATAGTGTGGACGCGCCCGCCCAGGGAGCGCTTACGACGGCGCTCGCTATTTGCGGCGATGTGCGCGCGTTCGGGCACTGGTGGCCAATCGTCGCGCGTGCCGACCGTGCGAGAGGTCGATCGTCAGGTCGGCGCTGGGCTCTGCGTACCGCGCTGGCCCGGGTCGGCGGGTCCTTCACGATCAACTCCCCCACGCAAGGCCCCCGTCCCGGGACGACCGCCCGTCGATACACGCACCGGTGTTCAGTCGACCTTCGTGATCGCCGGGCAGCTCGTAGGCAGGATCTGGAGTACCTGTACGACCGTCCGAGCGCTCGCGTCGCCGACATGGTCGTTGAGGCTCGCGACGTACTGACGCAGATCATTGACGGCGGCTCGCCGACGCGGCGCAATCGGGGCCGTCGTGTACGCGAGCACGATGCGATGGCGGCCCGGCCTCAGCCGCCACACCACGTAACCCAGTCTCTGAGGAATTCGGGGCGGTTTGCCACCTCCTGCCCCCATGGCTGCATGCCCGCACGCGCACCGGCAGGCCGCGGTCGTCGCGATCGCGGGCCTGAAGGCCAACTGGTTTTGACGCGGCTACGTGACAGACTCCAATGCGTGTTGCAGTTCGCCCGCGTCGGCCGGCTTGGCCAGCCACGTGCAGGCGCAATCGGCACCCAAGCCGGCCGGCTGGCGGGACGCTGAGTGAAAGATGACCGGCGCTGCCAGCCGATCCTCATGGGTCGAGCGCAGCGTCGACTTCGAAGCGATCCAGCAGCTCCTGGAGGCCCGCGGCTATTCGGCGTACGGCTATCAGGCCGACGCCCGGCGGTTCGTTCCCTTCACCTCCGCCGGCGCCGGTCCCAACGTGTTCTTCATGCGTCCCGAGGCGATTGCCCGCGACGCCTGAGGGGCCGGCGCTAGGCGCCGGCCTCGGCGTCTTCGACCGGCGGGTTGGTCTTGTCGACCAGCTTGCGGGCGGGGACCGTCTCCGCCGCCTCGCCCTCGGCGGGCGCGACGAACGTGGTGCCCTTGGGGATGCGCGCCTGGACGAGCACGCGGTCGCCGGCCTTGACGTCGGTCACGTCGAGCGCCCCGTCGGCGTTGGTGTCGGCGACGACGAGTTTCGCGCTCGCGAGGTCGACCGTGATGGTCTCGCCGACGAAGCCGCCCTTGCGGGCGTGCGCGTTGCCGGCGAGCACCTGGATCGTGCCGGGCGCGGTGAACGTCCCCCTGAAGATGAAGGTGACCTTCTTGGTCTTCTTGCCGACGACCTTTGCGGGCTTCTCAGCGCCCTTGCCCTTGCCGGGCTGGGCGACTGCTGCCGCAGGAACGACGAGCGCCGCGGCGGTAACTGCGGCGACGAGGACGCGCGTGCTCATGGTGCGGTTTCTCCAGGCTGATCGCAATGACTGTGTGGTCGTGTCGGCCATGGCCGCCCGTCACCTGAGCTGTGAGGTCATCCTTGGACCATCGTCCGAGGCGCCAATTCGTCCACTACCCGTCATGAGCGCTGCCGTGTTTGCCGACCAAGTTTGCTATGACCGCATACATCCGCCGTGGCGCGCTCTCGCTCGCTATCGGTGCTCTCTCGCTGTCCGTCGCTCAGACCGCGCACGCCGCCCCCGGTGTCTGCAACCAGGCCACGCCGCACTGGCTCGGCGATGGGCTGGTGGCGCTCGATCCGCCGGTGGACAGCCCGGCGGCCCGCTACACCGTCGACATCGGCAAGCTCCCGGGCAAGGGCGCAGGCCTGTTCGAGGCGGCTGCGAACTCCCCGTCGCTGACCGTCTGCGACGGCGGCGGCGACGTCGTGGTCGCCTCCCCCGAGGACCCTGACGGCGGCGTCGACGTCGGCGACGGCGTCATCTCGGTCTCCTAGCGAGCCCGGCTGCCTGCCGCCAGGCCGGGTCGCGCTCGAGCGCGATCCGGCCGCGCGGGCTGGTCCGGGCGTCAGCTTGCGCGCGCCGGCGCTGAAGGCTCGACGCTGAGGCGCAAGCGCAGCCCGCTCTGGCTCCGCTGCGGCTCTTGACGTGGTGGCGCGGTCGGCGGAGGATCGCGGACATCCGATGTGCTGGAGGGGCACGATGAGGAAGGCATGGCTCACCGGGATCGCGGTCGTGGCTGCGTGCGTAGCGGTACCGGCGTCGGCGCACGACCCGGCGCCCGCGCCGACTGTCGAGTGGATCGATCCCGACAGTCCGGAGGCGCAGGGGTCGGCCCGTAACATGACCGCGGTCGGGCATGACGATCTCGGCGGTCGCGGCTTCAACGCGGACGTGTGGGTGCACGAGCAGTACGCATACGTCGGCTCTTGGGGCTTCTCGGATTGGGCTTCCGGCTCGAAGGAGCGCTTCTGCCCGAACGACGGTGTGGCGGTCGTGGACACGCGCGATCCCGCGCGGCCGCGCACCGTCGCGACGCTCGTGAGCCCGGGGGGCACGTCCGCGGAGGATGTCGTGGTCGTCACGGCGCGCTACGGCCCGCTGGCCGGGCGCGACATCGCGGTCGTGGGCATCCAGGTGTGTGGCGGCGACCGGGCAGACACCGGCTTCTTCCGCGGTCTCCAGGTGTTCGATGTCACGGATCCCGGCAAGCCGGTCGAGGTCGGCCGGCTCGGAACCGGCTGCTGCACGCGAGGTCTGCACGAGCTCGAGGTTCAGCATCGAGCCGACCTCAGGCGCACCTTCGTCTACGCCAGCGTGCCGACCAGCGAGTACAGCGAGCCTGGATCGCCCAGCGGGCGGCGCGATCTGATGGGCCGCGGTGATTTCCGGCTGATCGACATCACGAACCCGCGGCTGCCGTTCGAGGCTTCGAACTGGGGCGTGCACCACGACGTCGGCGGGCCGCTCGGGCCGGGGTTGGGTTGCGATCCGGATGCCGAGTACGGCCATAGCGCCGAGCCGTCGGCCGACGGGAAGCTCGCCTTCGTCTCCTACTGGGACTCGGGCTTCGTCGCGCTGGACATGAACGATCCGGCGCGCCCGACCATGAAGGGCCACACCACGTATGCCGCGAACGCGGACGGCGACGGGCACTCGTCGAACTACGACGAGGCGCGCGGGCTGCTGTTCAGCGCCGACGAGGACTTCTGCAAGACCTCCGGCTCGGCGACCGAGAAGGGCTTCGGCTACCTGCGCGTCTGGGACTACGCGAGGCTCGCCGCTCCGCGGCAGATCGGAACCTTCAAGACGCCGAACGCGAGCGGCAGCAAGGATCTGCAGGCGGGCGACTACACGATCCACAACCCGCTGCTCGTGGGGACGACGCTCTACATCTCCTGGTACACGGACGGCATCCGGGTCGTCGACGCACGCGACCCGCGGCGGCTCCACGAGGTCGCGCACTTCGTGCCGCCGGCCGTCAACAACCCGATCCAGCCGTCGCAACGGGGCGTCCTGACCAACACCACGCAGGTCTGGGGCGTCGCGTACGACGAGGCTCGCGACCTCGTGTATGCGAGCGATATGAACTCCGGCCTCTGGATCCTGCGCCGCACGGGGAGATAGGCCTACCGATGACCGCCGGCCCGGGGACGCGGTCGCCGGGCGGGTCGCGCCGCAAGCCTCCAACCTCGAACCGCCTCACGAGGTGTGTCATGCGGCGCGCCTCTCAGTCGTCCGCGCCGGCGCCGACGTCGCGCATGCGTTCTGCCAGGAGCAAGCGTGCCCGGCGATCGAATGTGCGCGGCCCTCCTGAGCGACACGGCTTCCTATGAAGCGCCGTCGGGGTTCTCATCGTGGACGTGGTCGACTCCGTGCGTGACGGCCTCAGTCGAGCGGCGACCGGCGGAGCTTTGCCTTGCTCAGACGCTCGCTCGAGTACAGCGCCTGCGCGTCGGTGTCTCGGCGCTCGGCCACTCGCTCGAGAAAGCACCACGGATCCTCGGCCGGCTTGGTGCTCGTGCGAAGCCGTCACACCTGGGCGGTATCAGGCCGCGTCTGCTCGCAGATGCGGGTGATATGGGCCAGCACGAGTCCGGTCGCTTTGATCGGGTCATGGCCGACTGCCTCCGCCACGAATAGCGTGAGCTTCGTCTGGCAGAGCACCGCCAGCTCGCGCGGGAAGGCTGAGCATCCTGGCGTCGATTGTGATGAGGCCGTCCCACTCCGAGTTGTCAGAATGAAGCGGATGATGGGCGCGGCGGGTTTCGAACCTGCGACCTCTCGCGTGTGAAGCGAGCGCTCTCCCACTGAGCTACGCGCCCTGATCCGCGGGCCAGTTTACCGTTAGGCCGCAGTGCGTCGTGTGCTTCGGTCGGTCGCGCTGGGTGCGTTGCGCCTGGCTCTGCGGGGGAATCGGCACGAGTGCCCGTGCTGCGGCGGGAGGTACTCGCGCTTCGTCCCCCGCGAGGGGAGCCTGGTCTGCCCGGGCTGCCGATCGCGTGAGCGACAGCGGGTCATGTGGCTGTACCTGCGCGACGAAGTGCGGCTGGAAGGACAGCGGGTGCTGCACCTGGCGCCCGAGCCGGCGCTGACCAACCGCCTCCGCACGATCGACGGCCTGCGCTACGAGACGGCGGACCTGGAGCCGGGCCTGCTGGTGGATCGCACCGTCGACGCGCGGGCGCTGCCGCACGCCGACGGCTCGCTCGACCTGATCCTGTGCAGCCACGTGCTCGAGCACATCGACGACGACGTGCAGGTGGCGCGGGAGTTCGCGCGCGTGCTCGCCCCCGGCGGGCTCGCGCTCGTGCAGGTGCCCGTCGACGACACGCTGACCGCGACGTACGAGGACCCGTCGATCCTGGACCCACGCGATCGGGAGCGGGCGTTCGGGCAGGACGACCACGTGCGCGTCTACGCGGCCGACGTGATCGACCGGCTGCGCGCTGGTGGGCTCGAGGTGACGTGCGTCGCCTACGACCAGCAGCTGCCGCCCGCCACCCGTGAGCGCCACCTGCTGACCGAGCGCGGCCCGCGGCCCGGCGGCGACATCTACCGCTGCGCGAGGCCGCGGTAGGTCTCGGCCAGCCGGTCCATCAGCACCGCGCGGTCGTGCTCGCGCTCGACCAATGCGCGGCCGCGCGCCGCGATCCCGCCGGCGAGCGCATCGTCCGCGAGCAGCCGGCGCAGCGCGTCCGCCACCGCGCCGGCCGCGATCGGCACGACCAGCGCCTCGCGCCCGTCGCCGATCTGCTCGTGCACCCATGGCAGGTCCGACAGCACGCAGGGCGCGCCGCAGGCCATCGCCTCGAACACCGACCGCGGGGCGGAGTCGGACGACGCGATCGACACGCAGGCGTCGGCGGCGGCGTAGTAGGCGGGCATGCGCTCGTAGTCGACGTGCCCGACGACGTGCACGCGATCCGGGAACGGCAGCTCGCCGAGCACCTCGCGCACGACGCCCATGTGCTTGAGCACGAGCTGGACGTCGTCGCGCTCGGCCGCCACCTGCGCCCACGCGTCGACGATCACGCGCGGGTTGTAGACCGGCATCAGCGAGCGCGGGCTGAGCACGACCGGGCCGTCGCCGAGCCCGAGCTCGGCCCGCAGAGCGCGGCGATCGCCCGGCCGGAACTGCGCCAGGTCGACGCCCCAGTTGACCAGCTCGCACCGGCCCGCACCCAGCGCGACGAGCCGGTCGAGCAGCGCCTGCGAGTCCGCCATGGCGAGCGAGGCCCGCCGCAGAGCGATCCGGTTGGCGAGCGTCTGCGAACGGCGCGCCCGCAGCACGTCCGACCCCCACGCCATCGCCACGAGCGGCCGCGCGCCCGCCACCGCCGCGAAGAACGCGAAGCCCGGCAGCCAGTGCGCGTGGACGACGTCGGGCCGCAGCTCGCGCAGCAGCCCACGGATCCAGCGCACGTGGGCGGCCGCGCCCGCCACCGAGCTGCGCGCCCGCGACGGGGCCGCGCGCAGCTCGACCGGGAGCGTCGACGGCGGCAGGTCGGGCACCGTGTCGCCGGCCACCACCACCTCGAACCCGCGCTCGTGCATCGCCAGCGCGAGGTGCTCGACGTGCGGGTGGTTGACCGCGCCGAGCATCAGGAGCCGCACAGGCGGGACGTTAGGCGATGATCCGGCCATGTCGCGCGTCGCGGTGCTGATCCCGTGCCACGGCGAGGGCGCCCTGATCGCCGACGCCGTGCGCTCGGTGCAGGAGGACGAGCCGGTCGAGATCGCGGTCGTCGACGACGCCTCGCCCGACGACGAGACCAGGGCCACGCTCGAAGCGCTCGACGGCGTCAAGGTCATCCGGCTGCCCGAGAACGCCGGCGTCGGCAACGCCCGCACCACCGCCTTCGAGGCCACCGAGGCGCCTTACGTCTTTCCGCTCGACGCCGACGACCTCGCCATCCCGGGCGTGCTCGCCCGCATGGCCGACCGGCTCGACGCCGATCCCGGCGCCGACGTCTGCGTCGGCGACATCGTCGAGTTCGGCGACCACGAGCTGGTGCGCGCGATCCCGGCGCGCCTCGACCCCTACCGCGTCGCGCTGACCAACGAGTACCCGATCACCGCGCTCTACCGCCGCAGCGCCGTCGAGGCGGCCGGCGCCTGGCGGCCGTTCTACGAGCGCCAGGGCTACGAGGACTGGAACCTCTGGATGGGGCTCGCCGAGCGCGGGGCGCGGATCGTCCACCTGGGCGGGCCCGGCTACCGGCGCCGCCTGCACGGCCAGCGCCTGAACCAGCTCGCCCGCCGCCGCCACCGCGAGCGCTACGAGGCGATGCGGCGAGCGCATCCCGACCTGTTCGGCCGCCTGCGCGAGCACCGCCGCGCCTCCGACCTCTCGCGCACCAAGCGCGCGCTCTATCCGCTGCTGTACGGCGCCCGCGCCGAGATCCCGTTCGAGCGGCAGATCAAGCCGTGGTTCGACCGGCTCGGGATCTGGACCCGGGCAGCGCGCTGAGGTAGACGCGCGCGTCCTCGCGCCGCGCCAGCCACTCGAACGCGCCCAGCACGACGCCGTACGCGACCGCTCCGAGCACCAGCTCCACCACCCACGGGGCGCTAAGCGCGAGCACCACTCCGGCCATCGCCGCGCCCCCCAGCACCGACCCCCCGAAGGCGCCGACGAGATCCGCCGGCCCCAGCACCACCCTTGCCTGCCACAGCGCCAGCGCCGCCAGCAGCGTCCCCGACGCCAGCGCGGCCACCGCCGCGCCGTTCGCTCCTTCCGCCGGGATCAGGATCAGGTTGAGCACGACATTCAAGGCGATCACCGGGACCAGCAGCCGCCCGTACGCCAACGGCCGGTAGCGCGCCACCAGCGACACGCTCGCGTAAGCGTTGATGCCGTACAGCAGCGTCATCAGCCCGAGGATCCGCAGCGGCACCACCGAGGGCTCGAACTCGCTCCCGTACAGCAGGTCGATAACGGGGCCCGCGAACAGCGTGAGCGCCAGCCCGATCGGCAGCAGCAGCGCGTTGACGGCCTTCAGCCCGAGCGCGAACCCGCGCGTGAGCTCGGCGCCCGCGCGCGCGAGCCATGGCAGCATCGCGACCGCCATCGCGCCCCCCATGAACTGCGTCGCCTCCACCAGCCGGAACGCGACCGCGTAGACGCCGACCGTCGCGGCGTCGGACAGGAACGAGAGCATCACCACGTCGAGCCGCAGCAGCACGATCATCAGCAGGCTCACCACGCCGATCGGCACGCCCGCGCGCATGATCGGCAGCCAGCCCGACGCGTCGATCCGCGCGCGCCGGACCCCGAGCCGCCGCAGCAGCAGCTCGCACACCAGCACGGCGACCGCCGCGCCGCCCGCGTAGACGACCGCGGCGGCGACCAGGCCACCGCCCGCAAGCAGCACCGCGATCCCCACCGCCGCGGTCAGCGTCCGCTGCACGATCAGCGTCGCCGACACCAGGTCGAGCCGCTCGTAGCCCGTGAAGATCGAGTGCCAGCTCTTGGAGAGCACCTCGAGCAGCGCGCCGGCGCCGACGATGAAGACGGTCGCCCGGCCCTCCGGCGACGCGTCGCCGAACGCGACGATCAGCGCCGCAGCGCCGAGCATCAGCACGCCGCCGAGCACCTTCACCGCCGCGGCGTCGGCCAGCATCCGCCCGGCGAGCGCCCGGTCGCGCGCGACCTCGCGCGCCAGCAGCTGATCGGTGCCGAAGCCGGCCAGGTAGATCAGCGCGCCGGTCAGCGCGAGCGCGAACTGGAACTCGCCGAAGCCGCGCGCGCCGAGCTCGCGCGCCATCACCACGAAGAACGCGAGCGAGGCGAGCTTGGCCACGATCTCGCCGGCCATCCGCACGGCCGCGTTGCGCGCGATCCGACGCGGTGCGCTCATCGAGCCCGTACCCTCCGCACGTGTCGACGATCGCGGCGCCGAGACCGAGTCACGTCCTGCACCGCCTGGTCGTCGCCGCGGTGCTGCTGGCCCCGATGGCGATGCTCGGCGCCGTCATCGCGATCGGCCTGCGGAGCAACGAGATCCCCGGCTGGGCGGTGCTGGCGGGTGGGCTGTGCCTGCTCGGCGTGCTCGCGCTGGCGGTCGCGCGCTATGACACGGCGGTCGCGCTCGGCTTCCTGCTGTTCGCCGTGGTGCGCGTGGAGCCCGCGCCCGCCGACGCCGTGTTCGCGGTGGTGATCGCCGTCGCGGTGGTGACCGGGCGGATGAACGTGACCTCCACGCCGGCCGGGCCGGCGCTCGGGATCGCCGTCTTCCTCGCGCTCAACCTCGTCGCCTGCCTCGAGGCGGTCGACCCGGGGCGCGCCGCGCAGTACATGGGCGTCACCGTCTACCTGTGCGCGTTCGCGCTGTGGATCCCGAGCTGGGTCGACAGCCGCGACCACGCCCGCACGCTGCTGCGGATCTACGTCGGCGTCGCCGTCGTGTCGGCGGGCATCGCCGGCGCGGCGCTGTTCGTGGCGTTCCCCGGCGCCGACCAGCTCACCTACTTCACCGGCACGCGCGCGCGGGCGCTGTTCAAGGACCCCAACGTCTTCGGCCCGTTCCTCGTGCCGGCCGCCATGATGCTCACGCAGGAGCTGCTCGAGCCGCGGCTGCTGCGCTCCGGGCGGCTGCTGAAGGCGGCGATGCTCGGCGTGCTGGCCTGCGGGATCCTGTTCTCCTACTCGCGCGGCGCCTGGCTCAACTACGCGGTCGCGATCGTGACGATGGGCGCCGTGCTCGCGATGCGGCGCGGCGGCGGCGCGCGGGCGCTCGTCTTCCTCCTCGTGCTGCTGATCGCCGCCGTCGCGGTCGTGGTCAGCATCCGCGTCACGGGGCAGCTCGACTTCCTCCAGGAGCGCGCCCAGGTGCAGACCTACGACGACCAGCGCTTCGGCGCGCAGGCCGGCGGCATCGAGCTCGCCGAGACCCACCCGATCGGGATCGGCCCCGGGCAGTTCGAGCTGGTGGCGCCGATCTCCGCCCACAGCACCTACGTCCGCGCGCTCGCCGAGCAGGGGATCCTCGGCCTCACGGCGCTCGTCGCGCTGCTGTTCGGGACGCTGCTGATGGCGCTGCGCAACGCCGCCCGGGGGTGGGACACGTACGGCATCGGCTCGGCGGCGCTGCTCGCCGCGTGGTGCGGGATCCTGGCCAACAGCGTCTTCGTCGACACCCTTCACTGGCGGCACCTGTGGCTGGTGGCCGGGCTGATCTGGGCCGCTCAGGCGTCCTCGAGCGCTGGGACCCGGCCGCTGAGGTAGTACGGGGACGCCTCCGTGCGGGCCCCGATGACCACCATGCCGAGCGGGGGGCAGTCGACGCGGTCGAGCACGTCGCGCGCGTCGATGACGTTCTCGAGCGGAAACCGGGCCCGGCCTCGACGACCGTCACCCGGCAGGCGGGATCACGCGAAAGGGTTCGGCGAGAACACAACCAGCGCTGCCCGCGCCGACGATCAGGACGTCGGTATGCAAGGCGGCTTCAGGTCCGGATCTGGGGTTTGAGCGCGCCGAGTTGCCGTTCGCGCACGACGCCCTGCCACAGGCCGACTCCGTAGGCGATGTCGTCGAGGCGCCTCAGCAGGACGTAGGTGAACAGCCCGACCCGCTTGGTGTCGTCGTCGACGTTGCCGTTCCTGCTCGCCCAGTCGACGACCCCGTCTACGACGGCCGCCACCAGCACCACCTGCCTGCAACGCCGGGACAACAGCGCGCCATCAGGGCAATGGGCCAGTAGTGCCTGCAGATCGCCGACGACAACTGCAGCGCCGCCGACCACAGGCCGTGCGCGGCGACCGCGGCCACTTCCTTGGGTTCGGTCTCGACCGCGCTGAGCACCTTGGCGATCCGGCGGCCGGTGATCGCGGCGACGATCATCGACGCCACGTAGCCGATTCCCGAGCCCATCGCCAACAGCATCCACACCACCAGCGTCCACCCGGAGATCACCAGCGGGGCCGTCTTCCCGGGGTGCCGGACTGCAATGGCGCCGCCGAGTCGCCATAGAAAGACTTGCGGGCGAACCACTTTCGCAGTGTGTGCGATGGTCGTGGGCGACGAGCGCGATCGGCTCGTAACGCAGCCGGCGCCCGCCTCGATGAACCGCCAGCACAGGTCGACGTCTTCGCCGGACTTCAGCGTCTCGTCGAATCCGCCCAGTTCTTGAGTGCGGCCCGGCGGCAGATGATGGCGGCGCTGGGACGTAGGAGACCGTCCCGTAGGGCACCACGGGCGCCTCGCGCAGACCCAGGTCGAGCGACGAGCGCACCGCCTCGTAGCGGGCCACCAGGTTGTCGGCTGCGCAGCCCGACGATCCGCGGCGCGACCAGGGCGACGGCGGGATCGCAGAAATGCCCGAGCAGCGCCTCGAGCCACCCCCGCCGCGGCACGACGTCGGAGTCGAGGAACGCGACGAAGTCGGTTTTGCAGGCGGCCAGGCCGGTGTTGCGCGCCGCCGCGGGTCCCTTGCTGCGGGGTGCCGCAGCACCTGCACGTCGCAGTGCATGTCGCCGAAGTCGCTCTGCTGCACCGGCGGCGACGAGCCGTCGTCGACCACGACGACGCGCATGCCGCGCAGCGTCGACCAGCCGCCGGAGACCAAAAGCGTTGTCGAGCACCGGAATAACGACCGTGACGTCGCGGTGCGACGGGCCGGCTCGCCGGCGGGGTGGGCGACCGTGGCGTCGAGCAGGGTGCGGGCGAGCTGCGCGCTGACGGCGTCGTGCACCTCGAGCCGGCCGCTGTTGAGCATCGTTTGCGCGGCGGCGCGAGGCGCAGCAGCCGGGTGGGTGACCCGCCGAGCAGCGCCGATCCCTCTCCGAGCACTCTCACCCGGCGATCCACCTGGACGGCGAACCCGTCGGGCAGTCGCGGTCCGGTCATGTCAGCATCCCGTCACGGTCCGGGGTCCACGCCGCGACGCGCCGCAGCAGGCGTCGACCATCTCAGCGAAGATACGCACCCCTCGTCGGCTGACGCCGTCGTGGGGTCTCCGAGCACCCCGACCCGCTGACCGCGGCGATGCCGCCCTGGCGCAGCTGCGGCATCAGCTCCGCCAGCGGCGCTCTGTTGCCGGGGACCCGCTCGTCGAGCCCACGCTCTCGGCGAAATATGTAGCAATACAGACGTTTCGGTGTGGCCGGCATGCGCGTCGGCGTCCTCGACGGTGCACGAGCACCAGCCCGACGTCGCGGCCCTCGTAGCGAAGCAAAGCCACGGCGGCGGCCAGCGCCTCGACGTTTCCACCGTGCCCGTTGACGAAGACGAGGCGCGATGCCCAGTCGATGCGGACCGACCGTACTCGACCAGCAAAAGCCGCAGCGCAGATGTGCCGATCGAGACCGTTCCGGGGAATTCCTCGTGCTCGCCGCTGGCGCCGTAGCCGACCGCGGGCGCCACATCCAGTTGATTCATTCTGGTCGGCGAGCCGCTCAGCAACCGGCGAGCAACGGCGGTGGCGATCCGGGTGTCGGTGTCCAGCGGCAGGTGTGGCCCATGCTGTTCGGTGGAGCCTACCGGGATGATCAACGCGGGCGACGTGCTCTGCAGCTGTCTCGACGTTGAGTTCCCGAGCTCGCTGGGGAAAGCCACCCGCCGATGGTAGGCCGAATTCACCTGGTGTGCGCCAATTGTTGGCGCATGCGCGGCAATTGATTTCCGAGAATTTTCGCCGCCGGCCGCCAGCTCACGCCAGTCCCCTCCGCCACGCCTGTACCAGCGCGTTCCGCCGGCCAGTGCCTGCCGGTCAGGCCTCGGGCGCGGTGGGCACGCCGAGCGCGCGGGTGAAGCCCGGCGGGACGAGCACGTCGTCGGCAACCAGATCGTGGACCGACGCGTGACCCAGTCCCATCAGCGCCGAGTCGATGCCTCCGCGCAGGATGTCGAGCACGTTCTCGACGCCGGCTTGCCCCTTGGCCGCCAGGCCCCACAGGTAGGCGCGGCCGATCATCACCGCGCGCGCGCCGAGCGCCAGCGCCTTGACGACGTCGCTGCCACGGCGGATGCCACCGTCCAGCAGCACCTCGACCTGGTCCCCGACGGCATCGGCGATCGCCGGCAGTGCGCGGATCGACGCGGGCGTTCTGTCCAGGTTGTTGCCGCCGTGATTGGACACCGAAATCGCCGAAACACCGGCGTCCACAGCACGTTTCGCGTCATCGACGCGCATCACGCCCTTGAGCATGAACGGCCCGCCCCACAGCTCGCGCAGCCAGGCGATGTCCTCCCAGGTCGGCGGCGGCGTGCCCATCCACTCGCCGTAGGCGGCGAAGAACGGCGGCCCGGGCTCGCCGCGCGGCGCCTGGTTGGGCACCCGCAGGTTCGGCGGGCGCATGGTCTTGGCCCACTGCAGAACCACCTCGGCCGGGTCAGCCCCTCCGGCATCATCCGCACCGTCGTCCGCAGGTCCATCTCCTCGGGGATCTTCGGGCTGCCCCAGTCGCGGCCGTGGGAGAAGCTCCAGTCGGTGGTGACGATCAGGCCGACCGCGCCGGCCGCCCTGGCCCGCTCCACCCGGGCGGCGATGGCGTCGCGGCCGCCGAGCCAGTACACCTGGAAGAACAGCTTGGGATTGGCGGCGATCACCTCTTCGATCGGCTTGCTGGCGAACGACGACAGCCCCATCGCGGTGCCGCGGGCGGCGGCGGCCCGCGCGACGGCCACCTCACCGTCGGGGTGGACCGCCTGCACACCGGTCGGGAAATCACCACCGGCAGCGAAATCTCTTGGCCCATCACGGTTGTCGACAGATCACGCTTCTCGATCGCGCCGATGACGTGCGGGGCGAAACCGAGCTCGCCGAAGGCGTCGACGTTGTCGGCGACCGTGACGCCCTTCTCACTGGCGGCGATCAGCGCGCCGTACACCGACTTCGGCAGCCGCTTCTTCGCCCGCTGCTGCGCGATGGCCACCGTTTCGAACCAGGTGTCGCGTGCCATGACTACACCGGGCTTTCGTTGCAGAGCCGCGCCGGCGGCGCGCGTCAGGAGCGTTCAGCGGAATCGGCCCCTGCTTGGTTCCGCGGGAATGGTCGCCGCTGGGCTTGGGCTTGTCCCGCTCCGCGCCAGCGCGGGAGCGCCGTAGCCCTCGACGCATTCGGGGTCGGGCCCGTCAAGCGGAAGGCCGGTGAAGAACTTGGCGGCCATGCAGCCGCCGCGGCAGCTGTCGTAGTGGCCGCAGCTGCCGCATGCACCGGCCGACTGCGGTTCGCGCAGCTCGCGGAACAGCGGCGCGTTCTTCCACACGTTGTCAAAACCGCCGTCGCGACAAGATGTTTCCGGCGAGGAACCGGTCATGGATGGCGAACGGGCAGGCGTAGACGTCGCCGACCGGGTCGATCAGGCACACCACGCGTCCGGCACCGCACAGGTTGAGGCCGGCGAGCGCGCCCGGCTCACCCAGCCCCGACAGGTGGAAGAAGGAGTCACCGGTGAGCATGCCGTCACCCTTGGCCACCAACCAGTCGTAGAGCTGGACCTGCTGCTCCGCGGTCGGATGGAGTTCGTCCCAGACGTCGGCGCCTCGGCCGGACGGACGCAACCGGGTGATCCGCAGCGTGGCGCCGTAACGCTCTGCCAGAGCGGCGAATTCGTCGAGCTGGTCGACGTTGTGCCGGGTCACGACGACGGAGATCTTGGCGTCGCGAATCCGGCGTCGGCCAGGTTCTCCAGCGCCCGGATCGCCATCGCGAACGACCCTGGGCCGCGTACGGCGTCGTTGACCTCAGCGGTCGCGCCGTCGAGGGAGATCTGCACGTCGACGTAGTCGCTTGCGGCCAGCCGCGCCGCCACCTGGGTGTGATGCGCACGCCGTTGGTGGAGAACTTCACCCCGACGTGGTGCGCGGTGGCGTAGTCGACGAGTTCCCAGAAGTCCGGCCGCACGGTCGGTTCGCCGCCGCCGATGTTGACGTAGAACACCTGCATGCGCTCGAGCTCGTCGATGATGTCCTTGCACTGCTGGGTCGTCAGCTCGCGCGGATCGCGCTTGCCCGACGAGGACAGGCAGTGCACGCACGCCAGGTTGCAGGCGTAGGTGAGTTCCCACGTCAGGCAGATCGGCGCGTCGAGCCCGTGCTCGAACTGCTCGACCAACCTCGGCACGGGTTGGGCTACCGGCGCGAGAGCCGAGTCAGTCACCGCGTGGCGCTTCGATTGTACGTCATGCTTCTCGCGGACCAGCATCTTGGATGGGCCAGCACGCCGAGGGCGTGCAGGTAGGGCGCCTGCGCGGCGTCGTCGATCCCGGCGGCGTGACATGCCGACCGGGCATCGGGGTGGTCGTCGCAGCGAATTGACCACCTCGACGATCTTCGTGTTCTTCAGGAACGAAAGCTTGCGCGTGCCAAAGTGATACAGCAGCGCACCGAACGGTTCGGGCCGCACCGCCACCTGGGGGTGCAGCCGCCAGCTGACGTCGGGATCGAACGCCGCGGCAGGAGAGGTCACCGTCAGTAGACCCCGCACATCCCGTCGATCGACACCTCTTCGACCAGGGTCTCGGTGACGAGCGCTGTCTGATGTCGCCGCCGTTGCGGCTCCGGCCTCTTTCGACCTGCTGATTCGGCTCCATGGCTGCACCTTTCGTCCGTTGGGTCTCGACAATGTGACCGAGGTCGCAATAATATGGCATCGAGTGCCGAAATGGAAGGGTGGGGTCGATGCGGCCGGTTTCCCAGCACCGGGTGGGCCGTCGGCGCTCCACGACCTGGACCACTCGGCAATGTGGCTATCGACCTTTCGCCGCTCGGGCTTCGACGAGGTCGCGTCGACGACGTCGCCGAAGCCGCAGGCATCGCCCGCCGCACCCTCTTTCGCTACTACCCGTCCAAGAACGCCCTGCCCTGGGGGACTTCGACGCGCACCTCGCCCACATGCGCGATCTGCTCGCGACGTTGACGCCGACTCCGGTCGGCGACGCGTTGCGCACGGCGCTGTTGGCGTTCAACAGCTTCGACGAGCCGGAGTCCGCCCGACACCGGCAACGGATGGCGTCATCCTGGAGACCGCTGCGCTGCAGGCGTATTCGATGACCATGTATGGGGGATGGCGTGCGGTGGTCGCCGCTTTCGTGGCGCGCGCCTTGGCGTCAAGGCCGAAGACCTGGTGCCGCAGACCGTCGCCTGGACAATGCTCGGAGTCGCGCTGTCCGCCTACGAGCACTGGCTGGCCGACGAAACCGTGTCACTGCGCAGGCGCTTGGCGATGCGTTCGACACCGTCAGCGATGGGCTGCAGGCGCTGGACCGCCAAGGTCGCCGAAAAAATATGTGATTGGTACGTCGGAGTTCGGTCCGCGACGGCGACTATAAGGGTGTGAGCA
>CAWDCT010000006.1:0-340351 GCA_963800905.1 uncultured Solirubrobacteraceae bacterium | reverse complement strand
CGCGCCTGGGCGACCGCGACCTGAGCCCAGCCTGCCGTCCAAGCAGCGGCGAACGGCTCGTTCGCCGGCCGCGTGAACACCACCGCGTTCGCGATCCTCGGGCTGCGCGCGGCCGGCCGCCCCGAGCGCTCCGCGCCGATCCGGCGCGCGGCCGACTGATCGCCGGCGAGGCCAACTCCGACGGCGGCTTCAACTTCGCCGGCCAGGGCGGCCCCTCGGGGATCGACGACACCGGCGCGGCGCTGCAGGCGCTGGCCGCCGCCGGCCGGCGCGGCAGCGGCGCCGTCAGCGCGCGGCCGTTCATCGTCCGCCACCAGGCCTACGACGGCGGCTTCGCGCTGATCCCCGGTGGCGCTCGAACGCGCAGTCGACCGCCTGGGCCGTCCGGCCTTCGTCGCCGCCGGCCGCGACCCGGCCAAGGTCACGCAACGGCGCGCGCGACCCGATGAGCTACCTGCGCTCGCTCACCGCCGACGACGGCGAGGTCCGCTACTCGCGCACGCAGCCGGCAGACGCCGGTCTGGGTCACCGGCCAGGCGGTCGCCGCGCTGGCCCGCAAGACCCTGCCGCTGAAGCCGGTGCCGCGCGCGAAGCGCGCACGGCGCCCCGGCGGCCTCGTGGCTACGGAGACCACGCCCGGCGCCGCCGAGGCGGAGAGGTCGAGGCGCAGCCGCTGCCGCCCGTCGGACCGTCGTCCCCGCCGCCGCTGCCCGCGGCGCGTCGCCGCCGCGGCGCGGTCTCCGCGCCGCCGGTCGCGCGCTCGTGGCGGCGCTGACGTGACGCCCACTACGATAGCTTGCGGCGCCGATGAGGATCGGCGTGCCCAAGGAGACGGCCGAGGGCGAGCGGCGCGTGGCGCTGGTGCCCGACGTCGTGCGCGGCTCAAGCGCGCCGGTCACGACGTCGTGATCGAGCCGGCGCCGGCGCCCGGCGAGCATTCCCGACGGCGAGTTCACCGAGGCCGGCGCCGAGCTCGGCGACCCCTGGGGCGCCGAGGTGATCGCCCGCGTCGCCCCCAGGACCCGCGCCGACCTCGCGAAGGACCAGGTGCTGATCGGCTTCCTCGCCCCGCTGACGAACGGCGAGGGGATCGAGGCGATCGCCCAGACCGGCGCGACCGCGTTCGCGATGGAGGCGATCCCGCGGATCTGCCGCGCGCAGTCGATGGACGCGCTGTCCTCGCCAGGCGACCGTCGCCGGCTACCGCTCCGTGCTCATCGCCGCGCAGCGAGATGCCGCTTCTTCCCGATGCTGATGACCGCGGCGGGCACGATCCCGCCCGCCCAGGTGCTCGTGCTGGGCGCCGGCGTCGCCGGGCTGCAGGCGATCGCGACGGCGCGCCGGCTCGGCGCCGTGGTGACGGCGTTCGACGTGCGCTCCGCCGTCAAGGAGCAGATCCAGTCGCTGGGCGCGAAGTTCTTCGAGGTCGAGGGCATCGGCGACGCCGAGGCCAGCGGCGGCTACGCGCGCGAGCTGACGCCCGAGGAGCAGGAGGCCCAGCGCAAGGCGCTCGCCGTCCAGATGGCCAAGTCCGACGTGATCATCACGACCGCGCTCGTGCCCGGCCGCCCGGCGCCGAAGCTGATCACCGCCGAGGCCGTCGACGGCATGAAGCCCGGCAGCGTGATCGTCGACCTCGCGGCGAGGCGGGCGGCAACTGCGAGCTGACCCGGCCGGGGAGACCTACACCACCGACAGCGGCGTGATCATCGCCGCCCCGCTGAACCTGCCGTCGCAGATGGCCGAGCACGCGTCGCAGCTGTACGCGCGCAACGTGCAGTCGCTGCTCGAGCTGATGACCGGCGAGGACGGCGCGCTGAAGCTGGACTTCGAGGACGAGGTGATCAAGGGCGCCTGCGTGGCGCGCGACGGCGAGAGGGCGGAGCGCTGATGGACCTCCTGACCGAGCTGGCGATCCTCGTCCTGGCCGCGTTCGTCGGCTTCGAGGTGATCTCGAAGGTGCCGAACACGCTGCACACGCCGCTGATGTCGGGCACCAACGCGATCCACGGCATCGTCGTGCTCGGCGGCGCTGCTGGTGATCGGGCCGGCCGACGGGCTGCTCGAGGAGCTGCTGCTCGTGATCGCGATCGCGTTCGGGACGATCAACGTCGTCGGCGGCTTCCTGGTCACCGACCGGATGCTCGGGATGTTCAAGGGAAGGAAGCCGGATCCGAGTGGAGAGCTGACCGCATCGACTCACGCTGCTCTACATCGTCGCCTTCAGCCTCTTCATCGTCGGCCTGCACATGCTGCGCGGGCCGCGCACGGCGGTGCGCGGGAACCTGGTGGCGGCGACCGGCATGGCGATCGCGGTCGTCGCCACGCTGCTCAACGACAGCATCGGCGACTGGGCGCTGATCGTCGTCGGCGTCGCGATCGGCACCGCCGTCGGCATCCCGGCGGCGCGCAACGTGAAGATGACCGCGATGCCGCAGATGGTCGCGCTGTTCAACGGCGTCGGCGGCGGCGCGGTGGCGCTGATCAGCGTCGTCGAGTACCGCGAGGCGCTCGAGGAGCGGCGGCAACCCGGAGCTCGAGGCGCTGATCCCGATCCTGTTCGCGGCGATCATCGGCTCGATCTCCTTCTGGGGCTCGATCATCGCGTTCCTCAAGCTCCAGGAGACGCTCAAGCGCGGCTTCCGGATCCCGAAGGCGGTCAACGCCGTGCTCGCGCTGATCGCGGTCGGGCTCGCGGTGGTCATCGCCGCCGGCGCCGAGTCGGAGCTGCTGTTCTGGCTGATCCTGCTGTCGCGCCGGCGCGCTCGGCGTGCTCGCCGTGCTGCCGATCGGCGGCGCCGACATGCCGGTCGTGATCTCGACGCTGAACGCGTTCACCGGCCTGAGCGCCGCCGCGGCGGGCCTCGCGCTCGACAACACCGCGCTGATCGTCGCCGGCATGCTCGTCGGCGCGTCCGGCTCGATCCTCACCAAGCAGATGGCCGACGCGATGAACCGCTCGATCGGCAACGTGTTCTTCGGCGGCCTCGGCGCGCGGCGGCGCCGTCGCCGCCGGCCGCGACGACGGCGGCACCGTGCGCTCGACGAGCGCCGCCGACGTCGCGATCCAGCTCTCCTACGCGCGGCTCGTCGTCGTCGTCCCCGGCTACGGCATGGCCGTCGCCCAGGCGCAGCGCGCGGTCGCCGACCTCGCCGCCGAGCTCGAGCGGCGCGGCGTCGAGGTGCTCTACGGCGATCCACCCGGTCGCCGGCCGCATGCCGGGCCACATGAACGTGCTGCTCGCCGAGGCCGACGTGCCGTACGACCAGCTCAAGGAGATGGACGACATCAACCCGGAGTTCGCCGCGCACCGACGTCGCGCTCGTCATCGGCGCCAACGACGTCACGAACCCCGCCGCGCGCACCGTGACGGACTCGCCGATCTACGGCATGCCGATCCTCGACGTCGACAAGGCGAGCTCGGTGATCGTCCTCAAGCGCTCGATGAGCAGCGGCTTCGCGGGCATCGACAACCCGCTCTTCTACGACGAGAAGACCGCGATGCTGTTCGGCGACGCGAAGGCCTCGGTGGGCGAGGTGCTCGCCGAGGTCCAAGCGCTCTGACAATCTTCACATCGCGCTCGCGGCGCGCGGATAGGGTCGCGCCGATGCGCGCACTCCTGCTCGCCGCCTCGCGGCCGTCATCGCTCTCGCCGCGCCGGCCTCCGCCGCCTCGCCGACCTCGTCATCAGCCAGGTCTACGGCGGCGGCGGGAACACCGGCGCGAGCCACACGAACGACTTCGTCGAGCTCTTCAACCGCGGCTCGACCGCGTGCCGGCTCGGCCGGTAGTCGTGCAGTACGCGAGCGCGACCGGCACGGGCAACCTCGGCGCGACACGTCCAGCTGACCGGCTGCACCGGCACGTGGCGGCCGGGCAGCTACTTCCTCGTGCAGCAGGCGAGCCGGCGGCCGTCGGCGCGCCGCTGCCGTGCCCGACCCGATCGACGCGACGCCGATCAGCATGGCGGCCGGCGCGGGAAGGTCGCGCTCGTCGACGGGCATCACGACGCTCGGCTGCAACGGCGGCTCCGCGCCGTGCGACGCCGACGCAGTCGCGCGCATCGTCGACCTCGTCGGCTACGGCAACGCGAACTTCTTCGAGGGCGCGGCCGCGGCGCCGACGCTCGACAGCACGACCTCGGCGCAGCGCGCGTCGCGGCGGCTGCCGGACACCGACAACAACGCCGCCGACTTCACCGCGGCGCACCGACGCCGCGCAACGCGCCGAGCGCGACAGCCGCCGCCGCCGACGCGGCGCCGATCGTCAGCGCGCACGATCCCGCCGACGGCGCGACCGACGTGCCGCTCGACGCGAACGTCGAGCGATCACCTTCAGCGAGCCCGTCGACGTCGACGCCGGCGCGTTCGCGCATCGCTGCACCGACAGCGGCGCGCACGCGCCGCGACCGCCGGGCGGACCCGAGACCTTCACGCTCGACCCGGCCGACCGACTTCGCCCGCGGACGAGAGCTGCACGCTCACCGTCGTCGCGCGAGCGTGAACGACCCGGACACCGACGACCCGCCCGACGAGATGGCGGCGGACTTCACGTCCGTTCACGCACGCTCGGCGCCGGCGCTGCGGATCCACGACATCCAGGGCGCGCAGCACCGCTCGCCGCTACGACGGCAGCGTCGTCAGCGGCGTGCCCGGCGTCGTGACCGCCGTGCGCGGCAACGGCTTCTACATCCAGGACCCGACGCCCGACGCCGACACCGCACGTCCGAGGGCATCTTCGTGTTCACCGGCCCGGCGCCGCCGGCGCCGCCGGTCGGCACTGCGGTCACGTTCAGCGGCCTCGTCGACGAGTTCCGGCCCGGCGGCGCGAGCCGGACAACCTGACGACGACCGAGATCACCCGGCCGACCGTGACGCCGGCGCGTGCCGGCACCCCGATCGCGCCGACCGTCATCGGCCTCGGCGGCCGCGTGCCGCCGAGCCGCGTGATCGACAACGACTCGGTCGGCGACGTCGAGACCAGCCCGTCGTTCGACCCGCAGCAGGACGGCATCGACTTCCACGAGAGCCTCGAGGGCATGCTCGTGCAGGTCAACAACCCGCTCGCCGTCGGGCCCGACGAACGGCTTCGGCGAGATCCCGGTCGTCGGCCGACGCGGGCCGCTCGCCGGCCTGCGCACGCGCGCGCGGCGGCGTGATCGTCGCGGCCGAACGACTTCAACCCGGAGCGGTTCATCCTCGACGACGAGGCTCGGCGACGCCACGCCGGACGCGTCAACGTCCGCGACCGGCTCGCCAGCGCCGATCGTCGGTCGTCCGACTACTCGTTCGGCAACTTCAAGTACTACCCGCTGACCGCGGCGCCACGGCCGACCGGCGGCCTCGCAGCGCGAGGTCACGCAGGCGCCGCAGCAGCGACGAGCTGGCGGTCGCGCTCGTTCAACGTCGAGAACCTCGACCCGACCGACGCCGCCGACGAAGTTCGCGGCGCTCGCGCGACATCCTCGTCGACAACCTGCAAGGCCCCCGACATCGTCGCCGTCGAGGAGATCCAGGACAACGACGGCGCGACGAACGACCGGCGGTCACGCGACGCGTCGCTGACCTGGCAGCACGCTCATCGCCGCGATCGCGGCGGCCGGCGGCCCGACGCTACGACTACCGCCAGATCGACCCGGCCGGACGACCAGGACGGCGGCGAGCCGGGCGGCAACATCCGCGTCGGCTTCCTGTTCCGCACCGACCGCGGCCTGGCGTTCGTCGACCGGCCGGGCGGCGACGCCGACGACGCCGACCGCGTCGTCGACAGCCGCGAGCGGCGCGCAGCTGACGCTCAGCCCGGGCCGCATCGACCCGACCGACGCGGCGTTCACCGACAGCCGCAAGCCGCTCGCCGGCGAGTTCACGTGGAAGGGCAAGACGGTGTTCGTCGTCGCCAACCACTTCAACTCCAAGGGCGGCGACGACCCGCTGTTCGGCCGCTTCCAGCCGCCGATCCGCGTCACCGAGACGCAGCGGCACCAGCAGGCGACGGTCGTGAACGACTTCGCCGCGCGACGTCCTGGCGGCCGACACGAACGCCAACGTCGTCGTGCTCGGCGACCTCAACGACTTCGAGTTCTCGGAGACGCTCGACATCCTCGAGGGCGGCGAGCTGCTCAACCTGATGCGAGACGCTGCCGCAGCGAGCGCTACTCGTACGTGTTCGAGGGCAACTCGCAGGCGCTCGACCACATCCTGGTCAGCCCGGCGCTGCTGCGGCCGCGCCGGAGTACGACTCGTGCACGTCAACGCCGAGTTCGCCGACCAGGCGTCCGACCACGACCCGCAGGTCGCGCGGCTGCGGTCGAACTGAGACGAGCCGACGGCGGCCCGCTGACGGCCGGCCGCGCGCTGAGCGACGGGACGGATGCCGGCTCGGCTCGACCGCGGGCCGGCGAGCGTGCCGCTAGACCGCCGGGGGCGGCGCGCTGGCGCCGCCGGTGCGTGGCGGCGCCGGCGCCGGCGCGGCGCGCCGGTCAGCATCCACTGCACCTGGGCGGCGGGGTCGGCGCGACTGGCCGTCGCGCGGCTCGCGGTCGCACGGACAGCAGGCGCTCGTTGCCGAAGCGCAGGACCGACACGCTGAAGCAGGAGAGCTCGACGCCGTGGCGGCGGCTCAGCCACTCGACCGTGGCCAGGCGCGCGGGTCGTAGCCGCCGGCGACCAGGACGAGCTGCGGGCGAGTCGCCCGGCACGACGGCCTCGAGCGCCTCGGAGACCGAGGCGAGCTTGGCGGCGTCCCAGCTCGCGACCTCGGCGGCGGCGGCCAGGGCGCGGCAGATCTGCCACTCGACCGTCTCGCCGGTCACGTGGAGGACGACGGCGCGGCCGGACTGCTCGTCGAACGCGAGCAGGTCGGCGCCCGGGGCGGGCTCGCGGCGCAGCCAGGCGGAGGCTGGGCAGGCCCAGCTCCTGGGCGAACGCGGCCCACGAGGCGCCCATGAGCGCCAGCAGCTCGTCGCGTTCAGGGCTGTTCTCCGTGACGAGGCCGCCGGCCTGGGGGGCGACCAGCGTCCCGGAGGTCTCGTCGATGCGAAGCAACGGGTCCTCCATTCGGGGCGTCGGCGAGGCTCTTATCGACCGCTTGCAGGCCGGAACCTGAAGCGCGACCGCTCCCCGGCCGCCATCGGCCGCCCGTGACCACGCGCGCGTTGATGCCGAAGACTGCTCGTGCGCGGCGTTCAGGTACGCAGCAGGTCCGGCCACTTGACCTGCGTGTCGGGGTGGCGGGTGGGGATCGCGCAGCGCTCGCACGGGTGCAGGAGCCGCAGCCGGACGCCGCCCTCGAACGCCAGCTCGCGCCCTCCCAGCCCAGCTCGGCCCAGCGCCGGCACGTCGATGTCCAGGTGCAGGTTGGGGCGGAAGCGGCGCAGGTCGATCGGCGCGCCGAGCTCGTCGCCGAGCGCGTGGAGCGACGCCGTCGGTGGTGACGAGCAGCGTGCGCGGGAGGTCCTGGATGCCGCTCGACGTCGCGCGCGAGCCAGACCGCCCGGCCGAGGTCGTCCTCGAGCGCGATGCGCAGCCGCGGGTCGCCCCACCGGTACGGTGGCCGTCGGGCGCGGTGACGATCGCGAACGGCGGACGCGCGGGGTCGAGCCCGCCGTCGAGGTTGAACGGGTACGCGCGCCTGCCAGGCCAGCAGCCGCGGCGCCTCGCGCGCGGTCAGCGGCTTCCGCTCGCCCTTGTGCTCGTAGAGCACGGCGTGCGTGCGGTCGCCTCCGGCGCCGCGGCCGTCGACGCGCAGCGCGTCCACGCGCTCGCCGCGCCATCGACTTGACGGGCCAGCGCCAGAGCCGGCGCGCCGAGCGCGGCCATTCCGGGCTGCACGTTAGCGTCATCGGCCGATGCTCCCCCGCGCCGACGCCGTCGCCGCGCTCGCCGGCGAGCCGTTCGACGTGCTGGTGGTCGGCGGCGGCATCACCGGCGCCGGCGTGGCGCTCGACGCCGCCACCCGCGGCTACTCGGTCGCGCTGGTCGAGGCGCGCCGACTTCGCGCATCGGGACCTCGTCGCGCTCGTCCAAGCTCGTCCACGGCGGGCTGCGCTACCTGCAGAACTTCGACCTCGGCCTCGTGCGCGAGGCGCTGCTCGAGCGCCAGCTCAACGTGCGCGCTCGCGCCGCACCTGGTGAGGCCGCTGCCGCTCGTCGTGCCCGCGTTCGACGGCGCGCGGCCGGACCGGCTCATCGGGATCGGCCTGAACATGTACGACGTCATGTCGACCGGTCCGGCGGCGCCGCGGGCGCGACGACGAGCTGACTGGAGCCCGGCGCGCCACCGCATGATCGCCGGCGAGGAGGTGGTCGAGCTGCTGCCGGCGCTCGCCGCGCCGGCGAGCCCACCGCCGGCTACCTGTTCTACGACTGCCAGACCGACGACGTGCGGCTCGTGCTCACGGTCCTCGCGGAGGCCGCGCGCTTCGGCGCCGTGCCCGCCAACCGCCTCGAGGTGACGCGCGCTGACGCGACGGCGGCGCGCCGCGCGCGTCGGCGCGACGAGCGGCGAGGAGCTCGAGATGCGGGCCGACGAACGTCGTCAACGCCACCGGCGTGTGGGCCGACCGGCTGCGCCCGACGAGCTCCACGACGAGGCCGAGGTGCCGGTCATCCGGCCCTCGCCGCGGCACGCACATCATCGTGCCGCGCGAGCAGCTGCCGCTCGTGCGCCGGCGCGATCGCGCCCGCCGGCGGCGGGCGCACGATCTTCGTGCTGCCGTGGCTCGGGCAGACGCTGATCGGCACGACCGACAACGACTACGAGGGCGACCTCGAGCACGTCCAGCCGGCCGAGGAGGACGTCGCGTACCTGCTCGACGCGGTCAACGCGTTCTTCGCGACCGCGCTCGAGGCCGGCGACATCGCGGGCGCCTACGCGGGCGTGCGCCCGCTGATCTCGACCGGCGACCCGCGCAAGTCGGTCGACATCTCGCGCAAGGCCGAGCTGTACGAGACCTCGAGCGGGATGATCACGATCACCGGCGGCAAGCTCACCACCTGGCGGCGGATGGCGAAGATGACCGTCGACCGGATCGTCGAGCGCGACGGCCGCGACGCGCCCTGCCGCACGCACGAGATCCCGCTCGGGCATGCCGGTCGACGCGGCCGAGCTCCCGCGCGTCGACGGCGTGCCGGAGGAGGCGTACGCGCAGCTCGCCGGCCGCTACGGCCATGCCGCGCACGAGGTGCTGCGGTTCGCGGGCGAGCGGCCGCGAGCTGGCCGCAGCCGATCCAGCCGGGCCGTGCCGGACCTGCTGGCCGAGGCCGTCTACGCGGCCCGCGCGAGCAGGCCCGCACGCGTCGGCGACGTGCTGCTGCGCCGCACCCGGCTGGCGCTGACCGCCGCGCGCGAGGTGACGCGCCGGCGCGGCGCGCCGGCCGGGTGGCGGAGGCGCTGGCGCCGAGCTCGGCTGGGACGCAGCGCGGCGGCGCGAGGTTGCGCCTTCCGACGAGGCCGCCGCCGAGGGCATCGTCGTCGGCTAGCCTGCGCGACTTCCGCCGCGACTTGCCGGTTGCACCCTTCATGCGCGTCGCCGATCCTCACCCTCGCGCTCCTGCTCGTCGCTCGCCCCGGCGGCCGAGGCGCGCTGGTTCGCCGCCGAGTCGATCGACGGCGCCGGCGCGCGGCCGGTCGTCGACCTCGGCATCGAGGAGGGCGGCGGCGCTCGTCTACGTCAAGGGCGGCGTCGGCGTGGCTCGTCGCGGCTCGGGCTCGCGCGGGCTGGGGCGCGCCGGCGCGCGCTGAGCCGGCCCGACACGACCGAGGCGGCGGTCGCGGCGGGCCAGACGGCCGGCTGGCCGTCGCCTGGATCCAGGACGGCACGTCGTCGGCGACGCTCGTCGGCGCTCCGGCGGTCCCGCTCTCGGCGCGGCGGCGGCGCCTCGGACCTGGCGATCGAGATGGGCGTCAACGGCGTCGCCTACGCGGTCTGGACGCAGAACGGCGACGTGCGCGCCGCGCGGCTGCGCGGGCAGCGACCTGGACGGCCGTTCCGGCGCCGCTGGACGTCGACCCGGCGCGGCCGCGGCGGCGCGAGCCGGAGGTGGCGGTGGCCGCCGACGGCAGCGCGCTGGTGGCGCTGGACCGAGGCCGGCCACGTCTTCGCCCGCCGGATCTACGGGACGACGCTGTCGGCGCTGCCGCAGGACGCCGGCGCGGGCGACTCGCCGCAGGTCGACATCGAGTACGACCGCTCGTACGCCTGGGTGGCCTTCCGGCAGGGCACGCACAGCGTTCGCGCGCGCGCGGCTGCGCGCCTCGACGTTCGAGGCGCCGTACGCGCTCGACCGCGGCATCGACAGCGCCGGCGCCGGACGTCGTCGATGAGCTCGAGCGGCGTCGGCCACGGGGTCAGCGTCACGGCGACCGGCTGGCTGGTCGGCGCGCCGCTGCGCGACGACGCGTTCCGCCGGCGCGGCCGGCTGCGACCGCAGCGGGCGGCGTGACCGGCCGCCGTGCTGGCGTCCTCCGAGCGCGACGACACGGCGGTCGCGTGGCTGGCCGGCGACGTCGTCCGCGGCCGGCCGGCTGCCGGACCGCGGCGGCGCTGGGCGGCGACGGCGCGTGCTCGGCGCGCGGCGCCGTGCCGGGCCGCTGTCGGCGGCGTCGAACCGCATCGGCGACGTGGCGGTGGCGTTCGTCCAGCCGGCGGCGGCGCCGGCGTGGCGATGTACGACCTGCCGCCGAGCGCGCCGACGCTGCGCAACCTGCCCGACGTGGTCGGCCGCAGCGTGCTCGTGCGCTGGGTCCCGGGCCAGGAGTTCGGCGGCCGCCAGCGCTACCGCGTGCTGGTCGACGGCCGACGGGTGGGGACGACGGGCGGTACCTCGCTGCGCGTGCGGCTGCGGCTCGGGCACGCACCGGATCCTCGTCGATCGGCGTCGACCGCCGCGGGCAGCGGTCAGTCGCGCGCGCGCCGGCAGACCGTCATCGTGCGGTGAGCCACGCTCGCTGCTTCCTGCGGCTGCGCGGCCGGGTGATCGAGCTCGGGGCGCGGCCGCTGCTGATGGGCATCGTCAACGCGACGCCCGACTCGTTCTCGGACGCCGGCGACCATCCGCCTGCGACGCGCGTCGCGCGCCGCCGAGCTGCTCGAGGCCGGCGCCGACCTCATCGACGTCGGCGGCGAGTCGGCGCAGCGGCCACCAGCCCGGCGGTGGCCGCCGAGGAGGAGATCGAGCGCGTCGTGCCGCTGATCGAGCGGATCGCCGGCGCTCGGCGCGCGGTCTCGGTCGACACCTACAAGCCGGAGGTCGCGGAGGCCGCGATCGCGGCGGGCGCGGCGCTCGTCAACGACGTCTCCGGCCTGCGCGACCCGGCGCTGGCCGACGTCTGCGCGCGCACCGGCGCCGGGCTGGTGATCATGCACACGCGCGTGGCGCCCAAGGGCACGCTGCTCGATCCCGGCCGCTACGACGACGTCGTCGCCGACGTGACGCGGCTTCCTGCGCGAGCGGATGGCGGTCGCGATCGCGCCGCGGCGTCGACCCCGAGCAGCTGCTGCTCGACCCCGGGCCCGACTTCGCCAAGACGCCCGGCGCAGACGGTCGCCGTGCTGCGGCGGCTCGACGGACCTGCACGCGCTCGGGCGGCCGCTCCTGCTCGCCGTCTCGAGCAAGGACTTCGTCGGCGCGCTCACCGGGCGGCCGCCGCGCGAGCGGCTCGCCGGGCACGCTGGCGGCGCGTCGCGCACGGGCGTGGAGGCGGGCGCGCAGGTCCTGCGCGTCCACGACGTCGCCGCCGCGGCCGACTTCCTGCGCGTGCGGGCCGCTCTGCGCGGGGAGCTCGAGCTCGCGCCGGACGAGGGCCTCGACGCCCCGACCGCTACCCTGACTGACGTGCAAGGGGTCGCCGGCCGCTGCGCACAACGCGGCCGGATGCCCACCAACCACCGACCTCGAAGGGATACGCACCATGTCCGCCGTCCTGGACCGCTCCGCGCTGGAGCAGAGCCCGCTCGCCGACCTTCACCTGCTCGCCAACGAGCTCGGCGTCGACGGCTTCCGCCGCCTGCGCAAGGCCGACCTGATCGACGCCATCGTCGCGCGCCAGGCGGGCGACGAGCCGCCGACGCCGAGCCCGAGGCCGAGCGCCGAGGCCGAGCCCGAGGCCGAGCCGAGCCGAGCCGAGGACGACGAGGCCAAGCGCCCGCGCCGCGGCCGCCGCGGCGGCCGCGGCCGCGGCCGCGCGCGCGCGAGGAGGGCGCGACCGACGAGGACGCCGGCGAGCGACCGCGCCGAGCCGCGCGCCGAGCGGACAAGGTCGCCGAGGGCGTCGTCGAGCTGCTCGCCAACGGCTCCGGCTTCCTGCGCCTCTCGCCGCCCGAGCCGACCGACGACGACGTCTACATCTCGGCCGCGCAGGTCAAGCGCTGCGAGCTCGTCTCCGGCGACCGGATCGCCGGCCCGGTCCGCGCCCGCGCGCCGCTCCGAGCGCTTCCCGTCGCTGTCCGCGTCGACACCATCAACGGCCGCCCGGCCGACGAGGTCGCCGAGGGCACGCGCTTCGAGGACCTGCCGGCCGCGTTCCCGACCGAGCGCTTCGCGCTCGGCTCCGACGACCCGACGGTCAAGGCGATCGAGTGGCTGACGCCGTTCGGCAAGGGCTCGCGCGTCGTGATCGCCGGCCCGGCGCGCGCCGGCAAGACCGAGGCGCTGCGCCGGCTCGCCGGCGCGCTCGCCGCGCTCGAGGGCGTCGAGGTCATCGTCGTGCTCGCCGGCGTGCGGCCGGAGGAGATCGGCGACTGGACGCGATCGCGCTCGCTGCCGCGCTGTCCTTCGCCGCGTCGGCCGACGCGCAGGCGCAGGCCGTCGAGCAGGCGATCGAGCACGGCCGGCGCGTCGCCGCCCGCGGCGGCGACGCGGTCGTGCTGATCGACACGCTCGAGTACCTGCCGCCGCAGGCCGCGCGCCGCGCGCTGGCCGCGGCGCGCAACATCGCCGACGGCGGCTCGCTGACCGTGATCGCCACGGCCGCCGGCGCCGTTCGGCGGCGAGACGACGGTGATCGCGCTCGACGCCGCGCTGACCGCGCTCGGCCGCTTCCCGGCGCTCGACCTCGCCGCCTCGGGCGTCGCTGCGCCCGGAGCTGCTCGTCGGCGAGGCGGGCGCCGAGGCGATCGCCAAGGCGCGCGCTGCGAGCAGCTCGCCGCGGCTAGGCGCTCGCGGCCGTAGGCGACGCGGCTGCCAGTTCGGCTCGGGCGAGAGCTCGATCGGCTCGGCGTCGCGCTCGGGCTGCACGTAGCCGAACGTGCTGCGTCGCGTCGTCGAAGACGACGTCGAGCTCGCCCTCCTTGACGCGCTGGTCGAGCCAGGCGGAGCGGAAGACGAGGCGGCGCAGCCAGTGCACGAGCGAGCGGTCGGCGGGGCCGACGAGCTCGGGCCAGCAGTCGTTGACGTGCTCGCCGAGCGCCGAGGCGGGGTCCTGGATCTCGCCGTTGACGGCGAGGTTCACGAGGTCCTCGAGCTCGGTCGGCTCGAGCCGCGCGCCGACGAAGCCGAGCTTGCGCGCGGCCTGCTCGACGCGCTCGGAGAAGTCCCGCTCGTTGAACGTGAAGCGAAGCTCGCCGTACTCGAGGACGTAGTCCTGGCCTGAGTCGTAGTTGCCGCGCCGAAGTGGGTCCATGGTCCTCGAGCCCGGTCCCCGCCGGGGCGTCTGCATCTTAGGCGCGAGTCCTGCCCGGGCGCTGCCCTTGAGACGAGATCTTTCACGGTGCGCAGCGATCGCGCAGGTCGAACGCCCGATCGCGTCGGCCGTCCGGCCAGTCGAAGAAGCGCCTTGTTCACGCACCGGTACGCCTCCAGCCCGCGGCCGTCGTAGGCCTGCTCGACGGTGAAGCGGCAGCGCGCGCAGCGGCGCCGCCGCGAGCCGCACGGTGCCGAAGCCGACCTGCGTGCGCTCGGCCTGCCGGAACAGCTCGACGTCGATCTCGGTGGCGAACACCTGCTGCACGCAGCCCATGTAGCGGCGGCCGGTGAGCGGGTCGTCGTACGCGTAGAGGTACGGGCATTCGTCGGCGACGCAGGTGGCCGGCGCGATCACCCGATCGCAGAACGTCGAGCACTGGCGGCACTCGTTGAGCTCGGTGCGCCGGGACGGTCGGGCCATTGCGGGAGTCTACGCCGCGAGTCGCGCGTCGGCGGGCACGACGCCGAGCACGGCGAGCAGCGCCTCGACCACGGCCGGGTCGAACTGCGTGCCCGCGCAGCGCACGAGCTCGGCGGCCGCGGCCGCGGAGCGCATCGCGCGCGGTAGGAGCGCGTGGTGGTCATCGCGTTGTAGGCGTCGCAGGCGCGATGATGCGGGCCTCGAGCGGGATCTCCTCGCCCGCCAGCCCGTCGGGGTAGCCGCCGCCGTCCCAGCGCTCGTGCGAGCCGCGGACGATCGCGCCGACCTCGCGCATGGCGCCGCCGACGCGGTCGAGCATGCGCTGGCCCGCCGCCGTGTGGGTGCGCATGATCTCCCACTCGGCGTCGTTCGAGCGGGCCGGGCTTGTTGATGATCTCCTTCGGGATCGCGACCTTGCCGACGTCGTGCAGCAGCGCGCCGAACTCGACGTTGCGCGCGCTGCTCGGCGCGAGGCCCAAGCGGTCGGCGACCGCCGACCGAGAGGTCGACGACGTCGCGCGTGTGCATGCCCGTGTAGGCGTCGTCGGCGTCGACGACCTCGGCCAGCACCATCGCCGTGCCGCGGTAGGCGCCGTTGAGCTCGGTCAGCTGCGCGAGCCGGGCGCGGCGCTCGCTGGCGAACACCGCCAGAACGCCGAACAGCGGGAGCAGCAGGACGAGGTAGTAGGGCGACTCGTCGATCGCGAGCGCGGCGAGCAGGCCGACCGGGGCGAGCGCGGCGTCGATCGCCGTAGACCAAGACGCTCTCGCTTCAGCTGCGCGGCAGCGGGGCGCGCGTGGTCAGCCAGCTGCCAGAGCGACGGAGACGACGAAGTCGGTGCGCGATCTGGGCCGACGAGCATGCCGACCAGGACGGGATGCCGGCGTCCTGCGGGCCCGGGTGATGCCGGCGGCGGCGAGGACGGCGGCGGGGCCGACCGTGAACCAGGCGTTGCCCGGCGCCAGCAGCAGCCGGGCGGCGCGGACTCGTGCCGCGCAGGACGTCGGGCACGCGGGCGATGACGATCGCGGCCGCCATCGCCGCCGGCACGAGCCAAGCCGGGCAGCACGAACAGGGCCGGCACGAGCGCGAGCTGGACGGGAGAGGTCCAGGCGAACGGCAGGTCGAAGCGCGCGACGTGGCGCGAGCGCGATCAGCGCGATGCTCAGCAGGACGATGAGCGGGTCGCTGTCCCGGCCGGGGTCGAGCACGTACAGCCCGGCCGATCGCCGCCGACGAGGCCGACGCACGAGGACGACCTCGGCGCGGATCTCCGGACGCGACAGCCGCCGCGTCCGGGTGCCAGGCTCCTCTTCGGGCGGCTGATGTTGGTGAGCGTGAGCGGTGGCATGGGCGGTCGGGCGAGCGAGCGCTCCGCCCGGGAATCGGCCGCTCGCGCGGGCTTGAGCGCGTCTGGACGTTCGTCCGCTCGCTCTGGCGGACGCGCGGGTCGTGCCGATGCGAAGCGACACGACGTAAGGGACTCGATGGAACCGAATGCGCCTGAAGCGCTCTCGTGGCTCGCTCGATGGCATCGCCTGCTCGTCGTCGCGGCTCCGTCGCTTTGCGGGCGGCCGGACGCGTCGACCGGCCGCGCAGGCCAGCGCAGCCGAGCGCCGACGCGAGCCGACGGCCGAGGACGACCAGGCCAGCGAGCGGCCGTCAAGGCGTGCCGCAGCCGAGTTGTCGCACTGCGCCGGCGAGGTGCAGTTCGCCGCTCTTCAAGCCGTGGAACGACCGCGCGCCTCTACACGCTCGCGCCCGGCGGCGACTTCGAGACGGCCGCCGAGGGCTGGACGCTCGGACGGTGCCGGACGCGTGGCGGCCGACAGCTCGTCGTTCCTGCTCGGCGCCGCGCTCGGCGTCGGCTCGCTCGAGCTGGCCGCCGGCGCCTCGGCGCGTCAGCCCGCCGATCTGCGTCGAGACGCGGCTTCCCGAGCTTCCGCTTCGTGGCGCGGTCCGTGGGCGCCGACGGCGGCGTGCTGCGGTCGAGGTCCTGTACCCCTACGGCGAGGCGCAAGAAGGCCGGCCGCGTCATGCCGGGCGCCGACTGGGCGCCGACCCGCAAGGTCGTCGCTCGCCCAGGGCCGCTTCCGCTCCAAGCGCGGGGAGTCGGCGTCGGTCCAGCTGCGCTTCACCGCGTCTGCCGGCACCGTGCGCGTGGACGACGTGTACGTCGATCCGCGCCTGCGCACCGCTAGCACGGGGGCGAAGTTTCGGCGCATGCCGCCTAGGGGCGGCATGCGCCCAGAACGCCGACCATCCTGGTGGTCGAGGACGACCCCGTCCTCGCGCACCTTCCTGGCCGACAACCTGACGGCCGACGGCTACGAGCTCGTCGCTGGCCGAGACGCGTGCGCGACGGCCTGCGCGAGCTCGAGTTCCGCCGGCCGGACCTCGCGATCGTCGACCTCGGGCTGCCCGACGGCTCGGGGCTCGACCTGATCGCGCCGGGTGCGGGCGGCCGACGGGGTCGCCTCGCGGCTGGACCCGCGGCTGCCGCTGATCGTGCTCTCCGGGCGGTCGAGCGAGCTCGACCGCGTGCGCGGGTTCGAGCGCGGCGCCGACGACTTCGTCGCCGAAGCCGTTCTCCTACGGCGAGCTGCGGCTGCGGATCGCCGCCGTGCTGCGGCGACGCGCGAGCGGCGGCGGGCACGGGCCGGCTGCGCGTCGGCGAGCTGGAGCTCGACCCCGCGGCGCGCGAGGTCCGGCTGCGCGGGCCGCCGGTCGCGCTCTCGCAGAAGGAGTTCGCGCTGCTGCGGGCGCTGGCGGCCGACCCGACGCGCGTGATGACCAAGGAGGAGCTGCTGCGCGACGTCTGGGGCTTCCGGTCGCTCGGCACGACGCGCACGCTGGACAGCCACGCCTGCCGGCTGCGCAGAAGCTCGGCGTCGACGGCGACCGCTTCGTGGTCAACGTCTGGGGCGTCGGCTACCGGCTGGTCGACGGCCCGGTCGTGGAGGAGCCGGCGGCGTGAGCGTCGTAGCTCGCCGTGCTCGGCGTGGGCGCTGGTCGGCTGCAGCGCGCTGCACGCTGCGCGGCCGCCGCCGGCTCGTGCACGCCGCGCGGGCGCGGCCACGAGGTGCGCGGGCCGCTGTGCACGGCGCGCAGCTCGCGCTCGACGGGCTGGAGCGCTCGGCGCGCGTGGAGGCGATCGGGCTCGAGCTGCGGCGGGCGGCGCTGGCGCTCGACGACCTCGCGGGGCCGCGCCGGCGCGCGGCGCCGCGAGGCGGTCGACGTCGGCCGCGCTGCTCGCGGACGCCGCGCACGCCTGGCACGCGCTTGCCGAGGCGCACGGCGTCGACGCTCGCGGTCGAGCCCGGCGCGCGCGCTCGTGGTCGGCGACCGGCTGCGGCTCGCCCAGGCGTGCGCGAACCTCGTCGCCAACGCGGTCGAGCACGGCGGCGGCCGCGTCCGCGTGCGCGTCGTCGGCGACCGCGGCCGCCGGCGTCCGCGTCGAGGTCGCGCGACCGCGGCCCCGGCCTGCCGGCGCCGGTCGCCGGGCTCGTCGCCGCCGCCCGCGGCCGCCGCTCCCACGCGCGGCCACGGCCTCGCGATCGCGGCCGCGATCGCCGAGCGCCACGGCGGCGCGGCTCGCGCTCCGCTGCCCCGGCCACGCGCGGCGCCGCGACCTCGTCGCTCGAGCTGCCCGCGCGGCGCCGTGAGCCGCGCCGCGCGGCGGGCGGCGCTGCTGCTCGGGCTCGCGCTCGTGCTCGGCGCGCTCGCCGCGTCGGACGTCGCGCGGCGCGAGGCGGCGCTGCGGGAGCAGGTCGGGCCGGCGGTCGAGGTGCTCGTGCGCGGCGGCCGCTCGACGGCCGGGCGGCGGCTCGGCGCCGGCGGATCTCGCCGTGCGGCGCGTGCCGGAGCGCTTCGCGCCCGCGGCGCGGCGCCGGTGCCGGAGCTGCTCGTCGGCCGGCGGCTCGCCGTCGGCGGTCCCGGCCGGGGCGCCGGTCGGCGAGCACCTGCTCGAGCGCGCCGTCCCGCCGCGGCCGGGCCGGCGGTCCGGCGCGGCGAGCGCGCGGCCGAGGTGGTCGCGCGCGGCTCGCCGGAGCTGGTCGTGGCCGGCGCGCGGGTCGACGTCCTCGTCACGCGCGAGCGCGCGCGGCGCGCCACCGAGCTCGCGCTCGAGGACGTCGAGGTCCTCGCCGCGCGGCCCGTGCCGGCCGAGCGCGCGAGGGCGCCGGCCCGCAGGTGGCGGCGACGCTGCGCGTCACGGTCCGCCAGGCGGTCTACCTCGCGGCGGCCGGCGCGTTCGCGCGCGAGATCCGCCTGCTGCCCGCGCGCCCGGCGACCACGCGCCGGCGGCGTCGTCGGCCGGCCGACGCTCGCCTGGGGCGAGATCTCGCGCCCGCGCCCTCAGCCGACGTGAGCGACGACCTCGACGAGCCTCGCCGGCGACCTGCGCGACCGCCTCGCTCGCCGAGGCCGGCGACCCGGACCTCGACCTCGACCGCGCGCATCCGCGCGCTCGTGGACCGCGAGGCCGCGGTGCTCGACGCCGACACGCGCGCCGAGCTCGCCGGGCGGATCGCGGAGCGCGCGTTCGGGCTCGGCCCGCTCGAGCCGCTGCTCGCGCGATCCCGCCGTCGAGGAGCTCATGGTGTGCGGGACCGGCGCGGTGTGGGTCGAGCGCGGCGGCCGGCTCGAGCGCACCGGCGTGCGGTTCGCGAGCGAGCGCGACCTGCGCGACGCGATCGAGCGCATCCTGGCGCCGCTCGGGCGGCGCGTCGACGAGGCCGAGCCGCTGTGCGACGCGCGGCTGCCCGACGGGTCGCGCGTGAACGTCGTGATCCCGCCGCTCGCGCTCGACGGCCCGGTGCTGACGATCCGCCGCTTCCGGCGCCGCGGGTTCAGCGCCGCCGAGCTGGTCGCCAACGGCACGCTCACCCGCCCGCTGCTCGACTTCCTCGCGCGCGCGGTGCGCGCCCGCGCGAGCATCCTCGTCTGCGGCGGCACCGGCTCCGGCAAGACGACGACGCTGAACGTGCTGTCGAGCTTCATCGGCGCGGGGGAGCGGGTGGTCACGATCGAGGACGCCGCCGAGCTGCGGCTGTGCCAGCCGCACGTGGTCCGGCTCGAGGCGCGCCCGCCGAACCTCGAGGGTCGCGGCGAGGTCACGATCCGGCGGCTGGTGCGCAACGCGCTGCGGATGCGGCCCGACCGGATCGTCGTCGGCGAGGTGCGCGGCCCGGAGGCGCTCGACATGCTGACCGCGCTGTCCACCGGCCACGACGGCTCGCTCTGCACGATCCACGCCGGCACGCCGGCCGAGGCGCTCCGCCGCGTCGAGACGCTCGCCCTGATGGCCGACCTCGGGCTCCCGCACGCCGCGCTGCGCGAGCAGGTCGCCGACGCGTTCGACCTCGTGGTCTGCCAGGCCCGCGCGGCCGACGGCGCCCGCCGCGTCGTGGCCGTCGCCGAGGTCGTGCGCGTCGCCGGCGGCCCGGCGGCGCGCGAGCTGTACGCCTGGCGGGCGGGCCGCGGCCGCTGGCGCGCCGCGCTGACGGAGGAGCTCGCGGCCCGCCTGGCCACGGCCGCGATGACCCGGACCGTCGCGCTCGCGTTCGCGGCGGGCGCCGCCGCCGTCTTCGGGTTGTGGGAGGCGCTGGCGGCCGTCGAGCGCTCGCGGCTCGCGGGCGCGCTCGAGCGCGCGATCGAGCCGCTCCGGCGCGCCGGGCGCGAGGGCCGGGCGCCGACGCCGACCGAGCGCCGCCGGCTCGCCCTGCTCGCCACCGGCGCGCTCGCCGCCGCGGGCTGGCTGCTCGGCGGCGTCGCGCTCGCGCTCGCCGCCGCCGTCCTCGGGCCTGCGCTCGTCGTGGGGGCGGTGCGCGCGCGGCGGCGGCGCTACACGCGAGCGGTTCGCAAGGGCGCCGCCGGGGTCGCGCGGGCGCTGGCCGACGCGGTCGGCGCCGGCCACTCGATCCGCGGCGCGATCGAGGCTGCGGCCGGGGGGATCGCCGGCGCCGCCGGCAACGAGCTGCGGGCGACCGCCCGCGCGCTCGCGCTCGGCGAGCCGACGGCGGACGCGCTCGAGGGCCTGCGCCGCCGGGCCGCCGACCCGGCGTGGGACGCGATCGTCGCCGGCATCCTGCTCCAGCGCGACGCCGGCGGCGACCTCGCCGGGCTGCTGCGCGACCAGGCCGCCGCGCTCGAGGCTGCCGACCGGATCGGCCGCGACGCCCGCGCGGCGACCGCCCAGGCGCGCTTCACGGCGCGGCTCGTCCTGCTGCTGCCGGCCGGCGCGGCCGCGCTCGCCGAGCTGGCCAGCCCGGGCCTGATCGCCGGGCTGCTCGCCCATCCGCTGTCGGTCTGGCTCGTCGGCATGGCCGCCGTCCTCCAGCTCACGGCGATCCTGGCCGTGGCCCGGCTGGCGCGGGTGCGATGACCCGCTCCGTCCTGCTCGCCGCCGCGGCCGCCGCGCTCGCCGCTCCGGCCCTCGTCGACCTTCTGGCCGGCCTGCGGCCACCGCGCCGGCGCATCGGCGTCGCGCTGCTCGCCCGTCTCGGCCGCGGCTTCGGCGCACGTCCGTCGCGCGGCCTCGGCCAGAAGATCGCTGCCGCCGGGCTCGACGCGACCGTCGACGACGTCGCGGCGGTCAAGGCCGGCGCCGCCCTGGCCGGCCTGGCCGGCGCGCTGATCATGCTGCCGGCGGCGCCCGGCCGGACCGGCATCACGCTGCTGCTCGCGGCTCCCGGCGCCGGCTTCCTCGCGCCCGACGTCTGGCTCGGCCGGCGCGCCCGCCGCCGCGGCCGCACGATCGAGGGCGAGCTGGCCGACGTGCTCGACCTGCTGCGCGTCGCGGTCGCGGCCGGCCTCTCGCCGGCGCGCGCGATCGCGGAGGTGGGGCGCCGTCACGCCGGCCTGCTCGCCGCCGAGCTGCGCCGCGCCGCCGCGCGGTCGGCGCTCGGCATCCCGCGCGCGACCACCTACCGCGAGCTCGAGCGGCGCTGCCCCGCCGCCGGGATCCCCGCGCTGGTGGCGGCGCTCGAGCGCGCCGACCGCCACGGCGCCCCGCTCGTCCCCGCGCTCGCCGCCGAGTCGCGCGCCGCGCGCGCCCGCGCCGCCCAGCAGGCCGCCGAGGCGGCCGCGCGCGCCGGCCCGCAGATCCAGCTCGTCGTCGCGCTGCTGCTCGTCCCGGCCGTGCTCCTGCTCGTCGCCGCCGCGCTGTTGCCCGCGATCGTGCCGGCCTAGTCGCCGAGGCGCGCGAGCAGGTTCTTCTTTCCTTCGAACGCGAACATCAGCAGGTCGCTCATGCGGAACGTGGTGTTGTTGGGGCCAAGGCTGGGTCGCCACGCCGGGTCGCGCACGATCGAGGAGGTGCTGCCCTCGATCGCGCGGTGGAAGGTCTCCACGACGATCCGGCCGCCGACGCCGGTCAGGCGCCCGTTGTTGAGCTCGGCCTCGCGCAGGACGTAGAACCACAACGGGGTCTCTTTGAGGAAGGCCTGGCGCTGGGCCTGGGTGAGGCCGTCGAGCACGGCGCCGTTCTTGCCGTCGCGGAGCTGGGCGCGGGTGAGGGTCTTGACGTTGACGCCCTTGCGGCGCAGGAAGGCGGCCATCTGCTGGCCGGTGGCCAGGCCGACCATCTTGGCGCGTGCGAGGTTGCGGAAGGCCAGGTCGAGCCTGATGCCGGCCGAGCCGTCGCCGGCGGCGCCGTCCGGAAGCTGGTGCAGCGTCGGAGCGAGCGTGGTGTCGATCCGCGCCGCGCGGTTGAAGCGCGCGGGCGGAGCCAGGTCGGGCCGGTTCTGCTCGCCGGCGAGGTCGTAGAGACGGCGCCAGTCGACGATCCAGTTGCTGGGCAGCTTGACGCCCATCAGCTGCCCGGTGGTGCTCAGGCCCGTGAACTCGAACAGGAACGACAGCGTGCCCTGGCCGGCCGGGAACTCCCGGTTCCAGTCGTAGGCGTCTCGGATCATGGCGTGCCCGAGCCGGAACGCGGCGACCGAGAACTCGATCGGCATCGTGGGCAGCTGGTTGGCCGGCGCGCCGACCTCGAAGATCTTGCGGCCGTTGTTGAAAACGCTGTTGACGATCGAGGGCTGCACGATCCGCGGCAGGTAGTCGGTGCGCAGCAGCCACTGGTAGTGGCGGGTGACGAGGTCGCGCGCCGTCGCGAAGCGCTGGGTGTCCGGCATCGAGCTCGAGGTCTTCTTGTCGACCACGCGGTTGTGGAAGCGGATCATCGCCAGGTGCGTCTGCGCCACCGCGAGGTTCTCGTCGTTGCGCTTGTCGGCGATGAGGGCCTCCCGCTGCTTGGCCTGGCTGCCGCTCCCGCCCACGCGCGGCAGGTCGAAGCCGGCGGCCGCCGGGATCCCGAAGATCGCCGCGGTGTCGCCGATCTTCAGATGCAGCCCGTCGCTGTAGAACTTGGCCGACACGGGATCGCCCGGGCCGGCGCCGTAGAGCGAGTCCAGGTCCAGCGCCGGCGAGCGGTCCTGCACGAGCCGCCCGGGGGAGACGTTGGTCCCCAGCGTCACGTCGGTCTTGTCGAACGTGAAGTCGTGATCGGTGAACTGGCCCAGGTACGTGTAGCCCGCCGGGATCGACCCGAAGCCGCCGCCGCCCGATGTCATCGACCGGGCGACCCGCCGCAGGTTCGGCTCACCGAGCTGATGGCCACGACCATTAGGACCCATGCGCGAGAAGCGGAAGGCCGGAACCACCCCCGCCACCGTCTCGGCGTGCGCCGCCAGGGCCGCCCGGCCCTCGCCGGCGACACCCAGGACTCCCTCGCCTTCGACGTAGTAGCTCTCGAAACCGTGCTGGGTCACGACGCCTCCCGTTCGTGTCGAACACGCCGACGCGCGACTCTCGCGCTGCACGAGAGCCGTGACGGCTGGGCCGCCGAACACGCTATACGCGGCGTCGCCGATAAATCAAGCGCCGCTCAGTTGAGCCCGGCGGCCAAGCGGGCGACGAGCCCGTCGTCGTCGACCACGCCCGCGGCCAGCACTGAGTAGGCCTCGAGGTAGGGCTCGGCCTCCTCGAACCCGGGATCGGGGCCGGACGCGTTGACGAGCTCGAGCAGCTGCGGCATGCCGACCAGCACGCTCGGCTCCATGCCCACCAGCTCCTGGGCCTCGGCGTAGAGGTCGGTGTCGCCGAGCCGGTCGTCCGACCCGAGCGCGGCCTCGGCGGCCGGCCGCCCGGCCGTGATGACCACCAGCCCGGAGCCGCGCGCGATCACGATCGGGCGCGGCGAGCGCCCGTCGTTGAGCGCGAAGGCCTGGTCGGCACCGGCGATGTCCACCGGTTGCGCGCGCGTCTTCGCCTTGACCTGGACGGCGGCGACGATCCGGCCGAACGCGTCCGCCGCGCGGTCCTCGTCGGTCGGCTGGATCACGACGCCGCCGTCGAGCGTCGCCGGCGTCGTGCCGCGCACGAAGGCGCCGGCGTGGCCGATCCAGTCGAGCAGGTCGCGGTCGAGGTCGAGCCCGGTCTGGTCGCGCAGCTGACGCCGGACGGCGATCCCGCCGAGCGCGCCCGCGAAGCCGTCGATCGTGGCGCGCAGCGACTCGCCGACGTCGGCGGCGCCGAGCGCGGCCCACGTGTCGCCCGGCAGCTCCTGGAGCAGCGGCGTGCTCCCGGCGCCGAGCAGCGCGCCGCCCGAGCCGCGCACCTTGACCTCGACCGCCAGGCGATCGCCGTCGGCGGCGAACGATCCGGCGATCGGCGGCAGGTCGTCGAGCGACACGAGCCCGGAGAGCTGCTCCAGCCCCGCGGCAGCTTCCGGGTCCTGGCGGGCGCCGAGCTCGATCAGCGCGCCGGTGTCGACCCAGAAGTGGGCGAGCCGGTCCTCCTCGAGCGCGTCGACGGCGTCGGCGTACTCGTCGACCTCGGCGAGCGACTCCTCCTCGGACGCGTCGACCGTCCGCTTGTAGGCGGCCTCGGGTCCGATCGCCACGAAGTCGCCGACGATTCCGCTCGCGTCCCCGTCGCCGGTGACGAGGTAGTCGCTGCCGTGGTGGGTGCGCTCGGTGACGGTCTCGCCGCTGCGCTCCAGCGCGGCGTCGAGCGCCTCGCTCGCCGCGTCGGCGTCGGTCGTGGCCAGCAGGAGGACGCCGAAGGCGTCGTCGCCCTCGGTGGGGCGCAGCCAGAAGCCCGCGCGCTCGCCGAGCCACGGCTCGACGTCGCGGTCGTAGTCGAAGTCCTCGCCCTCGAACGCCTGCTCGACGAGCCGCCGGATCTCGCCGTCGGGATCGTCGGTGCGCAGGACCTTGCCCGGCCGCGTCGCGCGCGTCGTCGCGCAGCGACCCCTCGGGCCGCACCACGAGCTCGGTGTACACCAGGGCGTCGGCCGGGACGGCCGTCGCGGGATCGCCCTCGCCGCCCGCGCCGCCGCCGCCGCAGCCGGCCAGCACGACGGCCGCGAACAGCGCGGCCAGCAGCGGTCTCAGAGCGTCCCCCACAAGGCCCCACAAAGGTAGGGCGGCCCCCGAGATCACGCAAGCGGCTGTGCAGATCGCCTCCCTGCAACCGGTCGTGCAGCCCGGCAACCGATCGCCCGCCCGTCTCCCACCAGGGAAATCGGCTGGAAAAGCGCCGAATTGGCGTCCGCGAAGTGACCGGATTCAAGTCGAGTGGGACAATTGGCGATATTTGTGTTGCAGAGTGGGACAGTGTGGGGTACGTTCCACTCGCGAAGCCGGTCCCGGGTGGCGGGGCTCCTCCCACTCCGCCACCCGGGATCGACTGAACACTCCTTCGCGATCTGACATGAGCCTTGGCCTTCCACGGCACCTTCGAACACTCGCTCGACGCCAAGAACCGGCTGACGATCCCGGCCAAGTTCCGGGCGGCCCTGGCCGGCAAGGTGTTTCTCGTGCGGGGCGTGGACCCCTGCATCGCGCTCTATCCGGAGGCGACGTACTCGGCGCTGACCGAGGCGGCGCTGTCCGGGCTGAACCCGTTCTCGCCCCAGGCCCGCGAGCTCAAGCGCTTCTTTCACGGCAACGCGACCGACACGGAGCTGGACTCGGCCGGCCGCGTGATGCTGACCCCGCGCCAGATGGAGCACGGCTCGATCGGCCGCGAGGTCGTCATCACCGGCGCCGGCGACTGCCTCGAGCTCTGGGACCGCTCGGCCTGGGAGGCCTACGACCGCGACCTTTCCCAACGGGCGCCTGACCTGACTGCATCCCTTGGCCATCCTTCTTGACATGCCACGCACCCACGTCCCGGTCCTGGCGGGCGAGCTGATCGAGGCGCTCGACCCGCAGCCGGGTCAGGTCGCCATCGACTGCACGCTCGGCGCCGCCGGGCACGCGCGCCTGGTCGCCGACCGCCTCGGCCCCGCGGGGACGCTGATCGCCATCGACCGCGACCCGCTCGCCGAGAAGGCGTTCGCCGAGCTGGCCGCCGAGGTCCCGTGCGAGACGCGCTTCATCCGCGCCGACTTCGAGCACGGCCTGCGCGCCCTCGCCGAGGAGGGGCTGAAGGCCGACATGGTCTACCTCGACCTCGGCATGTCGAGCATGCAGGTCGACACGCGCGAGCGCGGCTTCTCGTACGCCTACGACGCGCCGCTCGACATGCGGATGGACCCCGAGCAGGAGCTGACCGCCGCCGAGCTGGTCAACACGTGGGACCGCCGCCGCCTCGCGCGCGTGATCCGCGAGTACGGCGAGGAGCGCTACGCCGAGCGGATCGCCGGCCAGATCGTGCGCCGCCGGCCGCTCAGCACCACGTTCGAGCTGGTCGACGCGATCACCGCCGCGATCCCGGCGCCGGCGCGCTTCGCCGGCGGCCATCCGGCCAAGCGGACCTTCCAGGCGATCCGGATCGCCGTCAACGACGAGCTCGCCCAGCTCGATGCGGCGCTGCCGCTGGCCTGGGACGTGCTCGGGGTCGGCGGCCGCTTCGCCGCGATCTCGTTCCACTCGCTCGAGGACCGGCGCGTCAAGCGCTTCCTCGCCGACCGCGCGCGCGGCTGCATCTGCCCGCCGGACCTGCCGGTCTGCGCGTGCGGGCGCACGCCGGAGGCCGAGCCGGTGTTCCGGCGCTCGGTCGCGCCGACGCCCGGCGAGGTCGCGGACAACCCGCGCTCGAAGTCGGCCCGCCTGCGGGCCGCCCGCAAGCTCAGGGAGGAGCCCTAGACTGCCCCCGCAGACCGCCGCCGCCCGCGCCCGCCACTCGCAGCGCGCGCGCCAGGCGCCCGCCCGGCGCCCCGCCGCGCGGCGCGTCTCCGGCCCGCTGCGCCCGCTCCCCGTCGCGGCGCCCGGCGGCGCCGTCCGCCGTGGCTCGACCGGCGTCTTCGAGCGCATCCGCGCGCTCCCCGAGACGCGGTTGGTCGACGGCCTGCTGCGCGGGCGCGCGTGGATCTGGCTGATCGGGATCCTGCTCGGCGGCATCGTCGCCATGCAGGTCTCGCTGCTCAAGCTCAACGCCGGGATCTCGCGCGCCGTCACCACGGCGAGCACGCTGGAGCGCCAGAACGCCGACTTCGAGGCCCAGATCGCGCGCCTCTCCTCCGGCGACCGCGTGCGCGACACGGCGCTCGGCGAGGGCATGGTCACGCCGCCGCCGGGCACGATCGAGTTCCTCAGCGCGCGGCCGGACCGCGACGGCCGGCTCGCCGCCCGGCGCATGGTGCCGCCGAGCGACACGGCGGAGGAGATCATGGCCAACGGCGGCTTCGAGCCGGGCGTGCTGGCCGTCGCCGCGCCGGTGACGACGACCGACCCGGCCACCGTGGCCGCCGACGCCGCCGGCCGACCACGGCGGCGGCGACGACGACCACCGAGCCGGCGCCGACCCCGGAGCCGGTGGTGACCGAGACCGCACCTGTAGCCGATCCGGGCACCGGCGCCACCGCAGCACCCCAGGGGTAGGCGCGTGCGGCTCATCGAGCGCCGCATCGGCTTCCTCTTCGCCGTCTTCCTCGCGCTGCTGGTGATCGGCGCCGCCCGCTCGGTCTGGCTCGGCGTCGTCAAGGCGGGCACGCTCAAGCAGGCGGCCGTCACCCAGCAGGAGTCCGACATCACCGTGCCGGCACGGCGCGGGACGATCCTCGACCGCGAGGGCGCCGAGCTCGCGGTCTCGCAGCCCGCGTTCTCGATCGCCGCCACGCCCTACCTGATCAAGGACGCGCCGGCGGCTCGCCGCGCGCCTGGCGCCGGTCCTCGACGAGCCCGAGGACGAGCTGCTGCGCCAGCTCGCCCGCCGCGACACCGGCTTCGCCTACCTCGCGCGCCACGTGCGGCCCTCGAGAGCACGCCGCGCCCAGCGGATGGAGATCGAGGGCCTCGAGTTCATCCCCGAGTTCGAGCGCCTGTACCCGCGCGAGTGGATGGCCTCGCAGCTGCTCGGCGTGACCGGCACCGACGGCAACGGCCTCGGCGGCCTCGAGTACTCGCTCGACGAGTACCTCGGCGGCCAGGACGGCGAGCGCCGGCTCACCAAGGACGCGCTCGGCGACGCGATCGAGCTGCGCGAGACCAAGCGCACCGTTCCCGGCGCCGACATCCAGCTCACGCTCGACGCAAACGTGCAGGACCGCACGGAGGAGGTGCTCGCCGAGGTCGGGGAGGAGTGGAAGCCGAAGGGCGCCACGGCGATCGTCATGGATCCGCGCGACGGCGCCATCCTGGCGCTCGCCAACTGGCCGCAGGTGAACGCCAACGCGCTCGCCGACGCTCCCGACTACGCGCGTCAGAACCGCGCCGTCGGCTCGACCTACGAGCCGGGCTCGACCTTCAAGGCCTTCACGGTGGCCGCGGCCCTGGAGGAGCGCGAGGTGACGCCGGACACGAGCTTCAACGTCCCGCCCACCATCACCGTGGCCGACCGCGAGATCGGCGAGGCGCACGACGCCGGCTACCGGACCCTCAGCACGCGCCAGATCCTCGAGCAGTCCTCCAATGTCGGCTCGGTCATGATCGGCCTGCGGCTGGGCGCCGAGCGGTTCGACTCCTGGATCCGCCGCTTCGGCTTCGGCAGCCCGACCGGCATCGACCTGCCCGGCGAGGAGCGCGGCATCCTGCTCGACCTCGACAAGTACTCGGGCTCGTCGATGGGCAACCTGCCGATCGGCCAAGGCCTGGCCGTCACGCCGATGCAGATGGCCGTCGGCTACTCGGCGATCGCCAACGGGGGCATCCTGCGGCCGCCGCACATCGTCGAGCACGTCGGCGCCCGCGCGGCGCGCAAGCCGAAGGGGCACCGCGTGATCTCCGAGGCGACCTCCGCATCGGTACGGCGCATGCTCGAGGGCGTGACCGGGCCGGGCGGCACGGCCTCCGGGGCCGCCATCGAGGGCTACGTGCTGGGCGGCAAGACCGGCACGGCCGAGAAGCCGGACGAGTACGGCGGCTACTCGAAGACCAAGTTCGTCTCCTCGTTCGTGGGCTTCGCGCCCGCCCGGCGGCCGAAGCTGCTCGTGGCCGTCATGGTCGACGAGCCGCAGGGCGACATCTACGGCGGCACGGTGGCCGCGCCGGCGTTCCAGCGCATCACGAGCTTCGCGCTGAACTACCTGCGGATCGCTCCCTGAGAACGTTTCAGCACTGAATGGTCTTGACTGGTCGTCGGCCGCCGGAGATACTCGGGCTTCTGTCCCTCAGCAGCGGAGGACCACATGGCCACGCACTTCAGGGCCAGCCGCGGGCAGTTCCGGCGGGATCAGGCCGCCGTGCCCGAGTCGTCGCTCGCGGCCGGGCGCTTCGGGCGGCTGTTCCGCAACCTGCCCGCTTACACGCCCGAGGACGAATTCCTCGACCAAGTCGCGGGCCAGATGGTCGAGGGCGATCCCGCGAACGCCGAGACGCTCCCGGCGGGCCTCACGTACTTCGGCCAGTTCATCGACCATGACCTGACCTTCGACCCCGTGTCCAACCTGGCCCGGCAGAACGACCCGGACGCGCTCACGAACTTCCGCACCCCGGTCTTCGACCTCGACTGCGTCTACGGCCGAGGGCGCGACGACCAGCCGTACATGTACCTCGGCGACGAGTTCCTGATCGGGACGGCCGAGGTGGGCGCCGAGAAGGACCTGCCGCGCAATGACCCGCCCGTCCCGGAGGGCGAGCCGCCGGCGCGACGCGCCCTCATCGGCGACCCGAGAAACGACGAGAACATCATCGTCAGCCAGCTCCAGCTCGCGTTTCTGCTGCTGCACAACCGCCTGCTCGCGGACGTCCAGGACGGCGGCCGGCTCGCGGTCCACCGGTGGTCGGACGAGAAGCCGTTCGAGGCGGCCCAGCGGCTCGCGCGCTGGCACTACCAGTGGCTCGTCGCCAAGTTCTTCCTGCCCGCGATCTGCGACCCGGGGGAGTTCAACGACCGGTTCGACGAGCAGCCGATCGGCGGCGGCCTGACGTGCCGGCGCATCGTCGGCCTGCGCTATTACGCGCCGAAGCACCTGCCCTACATCCCGGTCGAGTGGTCGGTGGCGGCGTACCGCTTCGGACACTCGATGATCCGCCAGAAGTACCACCTCAACGCGGTCCTGCGCGGCTTCCGCGAGGGCAAGCCGCTCGACATCTTCATCGAGAACCCGACGCTGGAGAACCGCCTCCAGCACCTCGACGGGCGACGCCAGCTGCCGCCGTTCTGGAGCATCGACTGGCGGATGTTCTTCGACTTCGGAGGCGACACGTCCGAGCTCCAGATGGCCCGCAAGATCGACACCAAGCTCGTGGAAGGCCTCCTGCACCTGGCGATCGACGCACCGACGGCCCTCGCACTGCGCAACCTCAAGCGCGGCAAGGCGATGGGCCTCCCGTCCGGCGAGGTGCTCGCCCGCCGGCTGTGCATCAGGCCGCTCAGCCGCCAGCAGCTCGGCCTCGAGCAGGACGCGCCGCTCTGGTACTACATCCTGCGCGAGGCGGAGATCCTGGGTGACGGCGAGCACCTCGGGCCGGTCGGCTCGACGATCGTCACCGAGACGATGCTCGGCATGCTCGACGCCGACCCGTTCAGCTTCCTCCGCACCGATCCGACGTGGGAGCCCGTCATCCCGAAGGTCACGGACGATGAGTGGACGATGGCCGACATGCTCGCCTACGCGGTGCCGGACGACGGCAGCGCGCTCGAGGCCCCGCCCGCGACCCCGCCGCCGCCGGAGGGCGCCCGGAGCTGGTAGCGCGAATCTCTGAATCATGATTCACTTCTAGGGGTGCCGTACCGCCCGACCGAGCGCACACGCGCCCGCCTCGCCGCCGCGCGCGAGCGGATCGTCGACGCGGCACTCGATCAGCTCGCCGAGGGCGGGTACGCCTCGGCGTCGGTGGCCGGCGTCGCGCGCCGCGCCGGCGTGGCCACCGGCACCGTCTACCGCCACTTCCCGTCCAAGGGCGACCTGTTCGCCGAGGTCTTCCGCCGCGCCTCGCAGCGCGAGGTCGACGTCCTGATCTCGATGACCGACCTCCACGAGCCGGTCAGCCACCGGCTGGCCGCCTGGGTCGAGGCCTTCGTGCGCCGCGCGCTCGCCGAGCCGGTGCGGGCGTACGCGCTGATCGCCGAGCCCGTCGACCCGGCCGTGGAGGCCGAGCGGCTGACCTTCCGGCGCGCCTACGCCGACCTGTTCGAGCGCGCCCTGCACGACGGCGTCCAGCGCGGGGAGATCCCGCCGCTCGACGCGCAGCTGACCGCCGCGGCGATCGTCGGTGCGCTCGCCGAGGCGCTCGTCGGCCCGCTCGAGCGCCGCCAGGCCGGCGCAGACGCCCTCGTCGCCGGCCTCCAGACCTTCGTCCTCCGATCCGTGGGAATCGCGCATGAGCACGCTGACGCATGACGTCTCCAACCAGTCCGTCCCGTTCGAGGACGTCAACCTCTTCGATACCGACCGTGCGTTGCGCGAAGCGCTCGAACGAGAAGGTGCGGAATGGGCCCTGGACCGTGTGCGCGATGTGGGGGCGGTGGCGGGCAGCGCCGAGGCGCAGGAGCACGGCCGCCGCGCCGAGCGCAACGAGCCGCGCCTGCGCACGCACGACCGCTTCGGCCACCGGCTCGACGAGGTCGAGCTCGACCCGAGCTGGCACTGGCTGCTGCGCGGCGCCGTCGAGCGCGAGATCCACTCGCTGCCGTGGCGCGACCCGCGGCCGGGCGCGCACGTCGCCCGCGCCGCGCTCGAGCTGCTGTGGACGCACGCCAACGCCGGCGTGATGTGCCCGGTGTCGATGACCTACAGCGCGGTCCCCGCGCTGCGGGTCGATCCGGAGCTGGCCGCCGAGTGGGAACCGCGGCTGACGCTGCCCGATTACGAGCGCGGCGCCCTGTGCGGCATGGCGATGACCGAGAAGCAGGGCGGCTCGGACGTTCGCGCGAACACCACACGCGCCGAGCCGATCGGCGACGGCTGGTTCGAGCTCACCGGCCACAAGTGGTTCTGCTCGTATCCGCCGTGCGACGTCTTCCTCGTGCTCGCCCAGGCGCCTGCCGGCCTGAGCTGCTTCGTGCTCGAGCGCGGCCCGGGGATGGAGTTCCAGCGGCTCAAGGACAAGCTCGGCACGCGCTCGCTGCCGTCGTCCGAGGTCGAGTTCCGGGCGGCGCCCGCGCGCCTGCTGGGCGAGGAGGGCCGCGGCGTGGCGACGATCATCGAGATGGTCACCCACACCCGCCTGGACTGCGTGATCGGCAGCGCGGCCGGCATGCGCCGTGGGGTCGCCGAGGCGATCCACCACGCCCGCCACCGCAGCGCATTTGGCTCCCGCCTGGCCGAGAAGCCCGCGATGGTCAACGTGCTCGCCGACCTGGCGATCGAGTCCGAGGCCGCCACCGCCACGGCGCTGCGGCTCGCGCGCGCCTACGACGAGGAGGACAACGCGCTGCGCCGCTTCGCCACCGCGGTGCTCAAGTACTGGATCTGCAAGCGCGCCACGCCGCACGCAGCCGAGTCGCTCGAGTGCCTGGGCGGCAACGGCTACGTCGAGGAGTCGCCGATGCCGCGTCTGCTGCGCGACGCGCCGCTGAACGGCATCTGGGAGGGCTCGGGCAACGTGATGTCGCTCGACGTGCTGCGGGCGCTGGCCCGCGAGCCCGAGGGCCTGCCCGCCTTCCTCGCCGAGTGCGAGCTGGCCCGTGGCGGCAACGCGCTGCTCGACGCACACCTCGACCGCCTCACCCCGCCGCAGGACGAGTGGTCCGCGCGCCGCGGCGTCGAGGACCTCGCGCTCGCCTTCCAGGCGTCGCTGCTCGTGCGCCATGCGCCTCCGGCCGTAGCCGACGCGTTCTGCGCCGGCCGCCTCGGCGAAGCCCGCGGCCGCGTGTTCGGGACGCTGCCCGCCGGCGTCGACGGGGATTCCATCGTGGAGCGCGCGCTGGCTTAGGTGTACTTCCTGAGCACGTTGATCCTCCGGCCGGCGTGCCCGACGGGCGAACGTCAACGGCGGCTGGGTGGGGGAGCGGGGACGCCGGCGGGGCGGTTTTCTTCGACGAGTCCTGCCCTGGGGTCGTATAGCGACCCCTATCCAGGATTCGACGCGGAAAATCAGCTGCAGCTCGCCGAGTGAACAACCTCTCGGTACTTACACCTAGTGTCGCGATTCGGAAGTTCGATCGCAGGCTGCGGGCGCCTGGCCGCGCCTGGCGTTCGCCGGCGGCCTCGCAAGTACGCCCGCGTACGAGCCAGGCCGCCGGCGAGCGCCAGCCACGAGCCAGGCATCCCGCAGCCTGCGATCGAACTTACGAATCGCGACACTAGATCTGCACCACCAGCGCGGTGTGCACGAGCCTGAAGCCGAGCCGCTCGTAGAGCCCGCGTGCCGGATTGCCCTCGGTCACCATCAGGCCGAGCGTCCGCACGTCGGTGATCGCCAGCGCGCGCTCGAGCAGCGCGCGGCCGACGCCCCGATGGTCGGGGTGGCGGAACACCTCGATGATCCAGGGCCCGTTGAGCGGCGGGTCGCCGGGCAGCGCGCCGATCAGGATCGCGCCCACCACAGCGCCGTCCGGCGCCACGGCGAGGCCGCTGCCGCGCCGCAGCGGGCCGAACTCGCGCCCCTCGACGTAGCCGTCGAGCAGGGCCAGCACCTGCTCGTCGGACTCTTCGCGGTGATCGATGTGGCCGGGCGGATAGGCGGCGCGGAAGGCGTCCACGAGGTCGGCCGCCGGGCGATCGACGTCGGTCAGCCCGTAGCCGGGCGGCTCGTGCCATTCCGGCCGCTCGGCCAGGTCATGCGACATCAGGTGCGCGTGCCGGGTCGCGCGGCCTCCGGCGTCGACCAGCGCGCGGCCGAGCGCCTCGTCGCCGGCGATCCGCATGCCGCGCAGGTCGGCGAGCACCGCGCGCGCGGCGCGCGCGGCCGACACTCCGGGCTCGCGGCGGAAGAGGTCCGCGTAGACCACGCCGTCGCGCTCGTCGCGGTCGTAGCTGCCGACCGGCCCTGCGGCGTCGCGCAGAACGGTGCGCATCACGCCGCCGAACGCTACTGACGCCACCCGTCGCGGTTCGCCGTCTAGGGCCACTCGTAGACTGCCCGCGGATGACGGTCCGAGACTTGCTCGGCGATGGGCCGGCGGTCGAGATCGGCGGCCTGGCCTACGACAACCGCGCGGTGGAGCCCGGCACCCTGTTCTTCTGCGTGCCGGGGTTCACGCGCGACGGGCACGACTTCGCGCCCGACGCGGTGGCGCGCGGCGCCGCCGCGCTGGTCGTCGCGCGCCCCGTCGACGCCGGGGTCCCGGAGGTCCAGGTCGAGGACGTGCGCGCCGCGATGGCGACCGCGGCCGCCCGCTTCTACGGCGACCCGACGGCCGCGCTCCCGGTCGTGGGGGTGACGGGCACGAACGGCAAGACCACGACGGCGTTCCTGGTCCGCGCGCTGCTCGAGGCGGCCGGCCGTCCGTGCGGGCTGCTCGGCACCGTCACCTCGGTCGTGGCCGGGGAGGAGCGACCGACCGTGCGCACCACGCCCGAGGCGATCGACCTCCAGCGCACGTTCCGCGAGATGCTCGACGGCGGCGACCGCGCGTGCGCGATGGAGATCTCCTCGCACGCGCTCGAGCTGCGCCGGGCCGACGGGATCCACGTCGCGGCGGCCGTGTTCACCAACCTCACGCAGGACCACCTCGACTTCCATTCCACGATGGAGGACTACTTCCAGGCCAAGCAGCGGCTGTTCGCCGCGCCGCTGACCGGGACGCGGGTGGTCAACGTCGACGACCCGTACGGCCGCCGGCTGGCCGAGGAGTTCCCCGACGCGGTGACCTTCGCGATCTCCCGCGAGGCCGACTACCGGGCGACCGGGGTGGCCACCGGCTTCGCCGGCACGGACTGCACGTTCGAGACGCCGGACGGCGCGTTCGACGTCCACGTGCCGCTGCCCGGCCTGTTCAACGTCGCCAACGCGCTCGGCGCCTGGGCGGCCGTCCGGGCGCTCGGGGTCGAGCTGACCGAGCTGCCGGACAGCGCCCGGGTGCCCGGGCGCTTCGAGCCCGTCGACGAGGGCCAGCCGTTCGCCGTGCTGGTCGACTACGCGCACACGCCGGACTCGCTCGAGAACGTCCTGCGCGCGGCGCGCGAGCTGGCCGAGGGCCGCGTGATCGCCGTGTTCGGCGCGGGCGGCGACCGCGACCGCGGCAAGCGCCCGCTGATGGGCGAGATCGGCGCCCGGCTGGCCGACATCGCGCTGGTGACGTCCGACAACCCGCGCTCCGAGGACCCGGAGGCGATCATCGCCGAGATCCTCGCGGGGGCGGGCCGGCAGGTGGAGCACGACGTCGACCGCCGGCGCTCGATCCAGCGCGCCGTCGCCCTGGCCGAGCCGGGCGACGTGGTCGTGATCGCCGGCAAGGGCCACGAGCAGGGTCAGGAGTTCGAGGGCGGGCGCAAGGAGCCGTTCGACGACGTGACGGTGGCGCGCGAGGCGCTGCGCTCGTGAGGAACGCAGGCTGGATCGCCGATGCCGCGGGCGCGCGGCTCGTCCACTCGGCCGAGGGAGAGCCGCAGCGCGCGGTCATCGACTCACGCGACGTGGGACCCGGGGACCTGTTCGTGGGGCTCCCGGGCACGAGGTCCGACGGCGGGCAGTTCGCGGCGGGCGCGCTCGAAGCCGGCGCATGGGGCGTGCTGGTCGGGGAGCAGTGGGCCGCTGGGCTGTCCGGCGGCGCCGTGCTCGCCGCCGCCGACCCGCTCGCCGCGCTCGGCCGGCTCGCCCGCGGGTGGCGGCGCGAGCTCGGCGCGAAGGTGATCGCGGTCACCGGCTCGGTCGGCAAGACCTCCACCAAGGAGCTGATCAGCGCCCTGCTCGCCCCGCAGCGGCGGGCGGTGGCCTCGCGCGCGAACTTCAACACCGAGATCGGGATGCCGCTGGAGATCCTGGCCGCGCCCGCCGGCACCGAGGTGCTGGTGCTCGAGGCGGCGATGCGCGGGTTCGGCCAGATCGCCGAGCTCGCCGCCATCTCCGAGCCGGACGTCGGCGTGATCACCAACATCGGCCCGGTCCACCTCGAGCAGGTGGGCTCGCTCGAGGGCGTGGCGCGCGCCAAGGCCGAGCTGCTCGACGGCGTCTCAACCGCGGTGGTGCCGGCCGGCGAGCCGCTGCTCGAGCCCTACCTGCACGGGTTCGAGGTCGTGCGCTTCGGCGACGGCGGCGACGTGCGCCTGGACGGTGACACAGTGGTCGCGCACGGCGAGCGGCTCGATCTCGAGCTCGCCTTCACCGCCCGCCATCACCGCACGAACGCGCTCGCCGCGGTGGCGGCTGCGCTGGCCGTGGGCGTCCGGCCGTCGGGTCGGGTCGAGGCTCCCGCTGGACATCTGCGCGGCGAGGTGGTCGAGCTCGCGATCGGTGCCACGATCGTCAACGACTGCTACAACGCGAGCCCGCTGTCCATGCGCGCCGCACTCGACGATCTGGCCTCGCACGACACCGCCGGCCGGCGCGTCGCGGTGCTCGGCGACATGCTCGAGCTCGGCCGCGAGTCGGAGGCGCTGCATCGCGAGGTGGGGGAGATGGCGGCGGAGGCCGGCGTGGACGTGCTGGTCACCGTCGGCCCGCGCGCGGTGGTCATGCTCGACGCCTTCGACGGTGAGTCCTACGCGGTCGCCGACGCCGCCGAGGCCGCCGCGCTGGCCGGCGAGCTGATCGAGCCGGGCGACGTGGTGCTGGTCAAGGGCTCGCGCGGGGTCGGGCTCGAAGTGGTCGCCCAGGCGCTCCAGGGGGCCGTCCGTGGGTGAGGTCCTGATCGCCGGCACGGCGTCGCTGCTGATCTGCGTCTTCCTGTCGCCCAAGTTCATCGAGTTCCTGCGCGCCCGCGAGTTCGGCCAGCAGATCCGCGAGGAGGGCCCGCAGGAGCACCACGCCAAGGCGGGCACGCCGACGATGGGCGGGATCATCATCTTCACGGCCATCGCGGTGCCGTTCCTGCTGCTCACCAACCTCGACGCGCGGTCGCTGACGGTGTTCGGCGTGGCCGTCGCGTGCGCGCTGCTGGGCTTCGCCGACGACTACACGAAGCTCGTCAAGCGCCGCTCGCTCGGCCTGCGCGGCCGCACGAAGCTGATCGTCACCGCGCTGATCGCCATCGGTCTGTGGCTTGGGGCGTCCGAGGGCGCCGAGCTGGGCGACACGCTGAGGCTGTGGATCGTCGACGCCCAGATCGACCTCGGCTATCTGTATCCGGTGCTCATCTACTTCGTGGTGGCCGGGACGACGTCGGCGGTGAACCTGACCGACGGGCTCGACGGCCTGGCGGCCGGCTGCGCGGCGATCGTGCTGCTCGCCTACATCGCGATCGCGTTCATCTCGCGCGATGAGGACCTCGCGCTGGTGGCCGGCTGCCTGGTCGGCGCCTGCGTGGGCTTCCTGTGGTTCAACTCGTTCCCGGCCTCGATCTTCATGGGCGACACCGGCTCGCTCGGCCTGGGGGGCGCGATCGCGGCGATGGCGGTGATGACCAAGACCGAGGTGCTGCTGATCATCCTCGGCGGCATCTTCGTGATCGAGGCGCTGTCGGTCCTGATCCAGGTCTTCTCCTTCCAGGCCTTCCGCAAGCGCGTGTTCCTGATGGCGCCGATCCACCATCACTTCGAGCTCCAGGCCTGGTCGGAGACGAAGATCATCCTGCGCTTCTGGATCGTCGCCTCGGTCTGCGCGGCGATCGGCTTCACGCTCTACCAGCAGTCGGCCGGATGAGCCGGCGTCTCGTCTCGTCGGGGTCGACGTACGAGCGCGACATCGGGTTCTCGCGCGCCGTGCGCGACGGCGACCGCGTGTGGGTGTCGGCGACGGCCGCGATCTCGCCCGACGGCTCGGTCGACCCGGATGCGGCGCGCCAGGCCGGGCGCTGCCTGGAGATCATCTCGGCGGCGCTGAGCGAGGCGGGCGCGTCGCTGGCCGACGTGGTGCGCACGCGCGTGTTCCTGGTCGACGCCGCGGACGGGCCGGCGGTGGGGGAGGTGCACGGGCGCGTGTTCGGCGACGTGCGGCCGGCGAGCGGCTTCATCGTGGTGAGCGGCTTCCTCGACCCGCGCTGGCGGGTCGAGATCGAGGCCGACGCGGTCGTGGCGTAGCGCGTCGAACGTCAACTGCGGCTGGGTAGGGGAGCTGGTGTGCCGGCCGCGCCGGCCGTCCGCGAGGCGCATGGCGCCTTTCCCTCGCATAGCGACGGAAAGGCGCCAAGGACCGCCGACGCGGCCGAACCCCTCGCTTCCCCACCCAGCTGAAGTTGACGTTCAGTGGCTCATCGCGGCCGTCACGAGGTCGTTGAGCTCGCGCTTGTCGACGCCGGCCTCGTGCAGCGCGCGCGGGACGGTGCCGGCTTCGGCGCGCAGCAGCGCGAGCAGGATGTGGCCGCCGTCGATGCGCTTGTCGGCGCGCACGAGCGAGATGCGCAGCGCGTGCTCGAGCGCGCTCTTGGCGCCGGCCGCCATCCGCGGCCGGCTGGACGGGTGCGGCGCGGGAAGGGCGAAGTCGCCGATCGAGATGCCGACCGCCATCAGGCTGCGCTCGCGCTCGGCGTCGAGCGCCGCGGCGACGCGGTCGTGATCGAGCCCGGCCTCGGCGAGCGCGCGACCGACCGCGCTGGCCGGGTCCTGGCGCGTGAGGGCGAGCAGCAGGTGCTCGGCCTCGACCGTCGGGCTGCCGAGCTCGCGCGCCTCGGCCTCGGCATCCATGAAGGCCGTTCGCGCTTCGTCGCGTGAACCGCTGGAACATCAGCGCCTCCTCGGCTCGACGCCGACGGCGCGCAGCCGCTTGGCGTGCTTCTTGTGGACCGCCTGGCGCGTCACGCCGAGCGCCTCGGCGACGAGCGACCACGTCCAGCCGTCGCGCAGCGCGCGCTCGACCTCGGAGTCCTCGAGCTGGTCGGCGAGCCGCCGCAGGGCCACGACGGCGGCGAGCCCGTCGGCGGGATCGCGGGGGTACTCGGTGTCGATTCGCTGCATCACGAGCAACCGTAGTTGACAACTTTGTGTCTGTCAACCCAGGTTGCGCAACGGGTCCGTTCCAACTCTGTGCCGATTCACGCGCGGTCGGCCGAGATGCCGCCGATCGGCCGTACCGTCGGGCGCCGACATGCCGACCAGAGGAGGACACCATGGATCTCGAGCGCGTTCGCGAGGTCGTCGCCGCCATCCCCCCGGGTGGTTGGATGAGCTACGGCGACGTGGCGGCGGCGGCCGGCGGCACCGACGTGCACGCCCGCACGCTCAACCAGCGCTTCATCCGCGAGCAGACGCCCGGGTCCCATCGCGTCCTGAAGTCGGACGGGACGGTCGGCGGCACGGCCCTGGGGGATCCGGCCGAGGTCCGGCGCCGGCTCGAGGCCGAGGGGCTCGAGTTCGAGGGCGGCCGGGCCAACCCCGACGGCGCGCGTGCGGCCGGAGCCCGCGCCCGTGGGGTGACGCGAACGGGGCGCCGGCCGCCCGCACGGCCGGCGCCCCGAGGTCACGCGCTGTCTACGGCGTCGTCGTCGACAGCGTGAACGTCAGCGTCTTGCTGTACGTGCCCGTGCGGAGCGCGTCGTTCGCCCCGATGGCCTGCTGGAAGTCCAGCAACACCGGGTCGTTGGACACCGGGCCCGTGTACGTCAGCAGGTTCGTCGGGCTCGCGTTGGAGCCGACGTCCGCGTACGTCGTGGCCGGGTTGGCCGCGTTGCGCGCCCGTGCCTGGAGGACGGACGGCAGCGAGAACGCGCCGTTGACGAGGTGGCCCGTGGCCGTGCTGCTCCCGTCGGCCACGCTCAGGATCGCCTCGCCGGCGGTCGAGATGACGTTCGCCGACGTGCCGGCGTTGTACAGCCGCGCGACGCCGGCCGTGAACGGCATGAAGATGGCCGGAGGCCCGACGGTCAGCGACAGCGTGCCCGGCACGGTGCCGGAGACGTTGCCGTCGGCCGTCGTGTTCAGGACGCTGTAGACGACCGTCTTGGTCTCGACGTTGCCGGCCAGGTCGGTCGCGGTCACCTTGAACTCGAAGTGACCGATCTCGCCCGTCGCGAGCGGCGCGCCGTCCGCGACGGTGCCGACGCACGACTCGACCGCCGTCTCGGCGTCGGCGCAGCTGAAGTCGGCCATGAGGGCCGCGTTCTTCGTGTGCACGGAGCCGGCGACCGGCGAGGCGATGTCGATGGTCGGCTTGCCGAGGTCCTGCTCGAACGACGTCATCTGGGTCTGCGGGTTGTTGTCCCCGGTCAGCGTCCTGGCCCGGTTCTCACGCTCGTCGTTGAGGTCCCAGATGATCAGGCCGCGGCGGATGTCCGCCTCGTACAACTTGCCGTTGTGCCAGTAGGTCGACCAGTCGCCACCGGTCCGGATCCCGGTCGTGGTCAGCGGAGCCGGATCGGCAAACGCGAACTGCGACGGAGCGGCCGGATCGGTGAAGTCGATCGCCGTGATGCCCATCTGGTAGCTGCCGACGATCGCCGTCCGGCCCTTGTACGTCGGCACGACGTTGAAGTTGTGCCACGTGCAGTTCTCCTGCGCCGTCTGCGGCCGCGGCTGCAGCAGCGTGCCGATCTGCGTGCCCGTCTCGGGCTCATAGAAGAACAGGGTCCGTTCCGTGGCCGTGCTCGTCGCCTGGCATCGGGCACTCGTGCCGCCGCCCGGCTCGTGGCCGAAGATCAGCACCTTGCCGTCGTAGGAGAACGAGCCCGAGTGGGCGATGCCCACGCCCGCGACCTGGCGCGAGTACAGCAGCGTCGGGTTCTCGATGCCGCCCGGCGCGGCCGGATCGAGGGTCGGGTCGAAGCGGAACACGGAGAAGCCGTTGCCGCCGGCGCACATCGCCAGGTTGACGGCGCCCATGATCACGTTGTTGTCATGGCACTGGCGCTGGGCGAGCGCCCGCCCCACGTAGGTGGCGTCGTTCGGGTCGGAGATCTTGATCCGGACGACATCCATGCCTTGGCAGTTGCCGCTCGAGCCGCCGACGTAGAGGTAGAGGTTGTCGCGAGCGGGATCCGGCACCGCGGTCGCGGTGTGGGCGCCGCAGGCCAGGGGCGGAGCGGTATTGGTGGCGGTCGCTCCCGCCATCCGAAGCCCTCTGACGAAGACCGGGTTCGCCGGATCCGCGATGTTGAAGATGTGAATGCCCTCGAAGCCGGCACCGACGGGCTGGCCGCCGCACGTCTGCGTGCTGCTGGTCGAGTCCCAGGTGCGGACGAGGATGTTGCCCCAGACGACCACGTCGCCCTGACCCAGTTATGGGCGCACTGCTCGTAGTTGCTGAGCTGCACGGGGTTCGCCGGATCGGAGGCGTCGATGATGCGGAAGCCGTTCCAATGGCCCTCGATGACGAGGTTGCCCTTGAAGGCCAGGTCCGAGTTGATGGCGGCGAGACTGGTCCCGGGCACGTCGCGGGCCGAGAAGCCGACCGGCGTCATGTTGTCGCTGTAGGTGAACGAAGCGACGGCAGGGCCGACCGGATCGGCCGCGGCGGTCGTCTCGATCGCGGTGGTCGACTCCTGGAAGCTCGACTCCGCACACTCGATGTTCAGCGCCGCGCCGGTCGGCAGGCTGCCGCCCCAGCTCGACGTCGCGTCGATCGACAGGAAGGCCGTCGATCCACCGGTTGCGCTCAGGCACGGGTGCGCGCTGGCGGCGGCCGGCACGAGTGCAACGGCGATCACCGCGATCGCGAAGCTGACCAGACCGACGATTCCCTTCTTCGGTGCCACAGGCGTCCTCCCCCTCGGTTTTCCTTGGTCCGGCGTTGTCAGCTGCCGAACATGCGAGGCATACCAGGAGCGGATAGGGCGGAACGTGGAATCTTCTCCACGCTCGGCCACACGCTTGAATGCTCGGCGTGATCGCACGCCCTCCGCTGCCCCCAGGACCGCTGCTGATCGTCGGGCTCGCCCGCTCGGGCGTCGCCGCCGCGCTTGCGCTGCGGGCGCGCGGGGCGGAGGTCGTCGGCTGCGACGCGCAGCCGGTCGACGCCGCGGTCCGGGCCGAGCTGGAGGCCGCCGGGGTCGCGGTCCACGCGCCGTCCGACGGCGTCGAGCTGCTGGCCCGCGCCGCGACCGTGGTCAAGAGCCCGGGCGTCCCGCAGGACGTGCCGGTGGTGGTCGCCGCGAGGCGGCTCGGCGCGCGCGTCGTGGGCGAGCTCGAGATCGGCTGGCGGCTGCTGGCCAACGACTTCATCGCGATCACGGGCTCCAACGGCAAGACGACGACGACCGAGCTCGTCGGCCACATCCACCGCGAGGCGGGCGCCGCCGTGGTGGTGGCCGGCAACGTCGGGACGGCGCTGACCACGCTCCCGGGCACGATCGACCGCTCGACCGTGGTGGTGTGCGAGGCGTCGTCGTTCCAGCTCGAGGACACCGAGGCGTTCGCGCCCGACGCGGCGGTCCTGCTCAACCTCGCCGAGGACCACCTCGACCGCTATCGCAGCGTCGACGCCTACCGCGCCGCGAAGCTCCAGGCGTTCGCGCGCCAGCCGCTGGACGCGCTGGCCGTCGCGCCGCCCGCGCTGACCGGGGAGCTCGGCGGCGCCGCCGAGCGCGTGACGTTCGGCCCCGGCGGCGACGTCGAGCTGCGCGACGACCGCCTGTGCTGGCGCGGGAAGCCGTTCATGGACGCCGCCGAGGTGCGCCTGCGCGGCGCGCACAACCTCGAGAACGCGATGGCGGCGGCGGCCGTCTGCCTCGCCCGCGGCGTCGCCGTGGCCGCCGTGCGGGCGGCGCTGGCGAGCTTCGCGGGCGTCCCGCACCGGCTCGAGGAGATCGCCACCGACCGCGGCGTGCTGTACGTCAACGACTCGAAGGCGACCAACGTCGCGTCGGCGGTGGTGGGGATCGAGTCGTTCGCCGGCGGCGTCCACGCGATCCTCGGCGGCCGCGGCAAGCGCAGCAACTTCGCGCCGCTCGCCGCGCCGCTGGCCGAGCGGGCGCGCGCGGCGTACCTGATCGGCGAGGCCGCGCCCGAGATCGGCGCCGCGCTGGCCGGCAGCGTCCCGCTGCACGACTGCGGCGACCTGGCGGCGGCGGTCGCCGCCGCGCGCGCCGCCGCGCAGCCCGGTGACGTCGTGCTGCTGTCGCCGGCCTGCGCCTCCTACGACCAGTACGGGTCGTTCGAGGAGCGCGGCGAGCATTTCCGGGCGCTCGTCGAAGGGGGATAGCGGCGGGCGTCGAAGCCAGGCCTGATGGCCAGGCCCGCGCGCGCGAAGAAGCCGCAGCCACTCGAGCACCGGCTCCTGCTGACGGCGACCTTCTGCCTGCTCGCGGGCGGCGCCGTGATGGTCTACTCGGCCTCGTCGGCGCGGACGCTGCTCCAGGGCCAGGGCGACGGGACGGCGTACCTGGTCAAGTACGTCGCCTACGGCGCCGTCGGCCTCGTGGTCATGCACCTGCTCTCGCGCCACGGCCTGGTGACGGCGCGGCGCTACACGCGCGTGATCCTGCTGGCGGCGGCCGCGATGCTCGTGCTCGTGCTGATCCCCGGGATCGGCGTCTCGGTCAACGGTGCGCGGCGCTGGCTCGGCGCCGGCGTGCTCACGTTCCAGCCGTCGGAGGTGATGAAGCTCGCACTCGTGCTCCACGTCGCCGCGGTGGTGGCCGCGCGGCCCAAGATCGCGCACAGCCTGCGCGGCGTGGCCGGCCCGGTGCTCGGCGTCGGCGGCGCCTGCGTGCTGCTGATCCTCGCCCAGCCCGACCTCGGCACCGCGCTGGTGATCTGCTTCACGCTGGCCGCGATGCTGGTGGCGGCCGGGCTGCCGCTGCGCCAGCTCGGGCTCGTCGCCGGCGCCGGTGCGGTGCTCGTCCTGCTCTACGCGCTGATGGACGCCGAGCGGACCTCGCGCCTGACCAGTTTCGTCAACCCGTGGGCGCACGCCGCCGACGCCGGCTTCCAGTCGGTCCAGGGCCAGATCGCGATCGGCTCGGGCGGCTTCTTCGGGCTCGGCCCCGGCCAGTCGGTGCAGAAGATCTTCTACCTGCCCGAGGCGCACACCGACTTCATCCTCGCCGTCATCGGCGAGGAGCTCGGGGTGGCTGGGATCTGCGCCCTGCTGTGCCTGTACGGCATGATCGGGTACGCCGGGCTGCGAACCGCCCGCAAGGCGAAGGGCGCCTACGCGAAGCTGCTCGCGGGCGGACTGACCAGCCTGATCCTGTGCCAAGCCCTGCTCAACGTCTACGCCGTGCTCGGCCTCGCCCCGCTCACCGGGGTCCCGCTGCCGTTCATCTCCTCGGGCTCCACCTCGCTCGTCGTGCTGCTGTGCGCGATGGGGCTGCTGCTGAACATCGCGGGCGGTGGCTCGGCGCACCTGCGCGCCGTGGAGGGCACGCGTGAGCGAACCACGCGTAGTGATCGCGGCGGGCGGGACGGCCGGCCACGTCGTACCGGCGATCGCGGTCGCCGACGCGCTGCGGGCTGAGGGCGCCGACGTCCGCTTCGCGGGCGGCGAGCGGGCCGAGGCCGAGCTGGTGCCGGCGGCCGGCTACGAGCTCGACCCGCTGAACGTCGAGGGGATCTCGCGCAGCAACCCGCTCAAGGCGGCGCGCGCGGTCGGCAAGGCGGGCGCCGCCCTGTTCGCCGCCGGGCGCCTGCTGCGCCGCCACCGCGCCGACGTCGTGGTGGGCGGCGGCGGCTACGCGGCCGGTCCGGTCGGCCTGGCGGCCGTCCTGCGCGGCACGCCGGTCGTCCTCACCGAGGCCGACTCCCACCTCGGCCTCACCAACCGGCTGCTGGCCGGCCGCGCCCGGCGCGTCTGCCTCGCCTTCCCGATCGAGGGCCGCACCGGCGAGCGCTATCTGGTCACCGGCCGCCCGGTCCCACCCACCGTGAGCGACCGCGCCGCCGCGCGGGCGCAGTTCGGGCTCGAGGACGGCGAGACCGCGGTGCTCGTGTTCGGCGGCTCGCTCGGGGCGCGCTCGATCAACGAGGCCGCCGTGGGCGCGTTCGCCGACGCGCCCTATCGGATCCTGCACGTGGCCGGCCGGCGCGACTTCGGCACGCTGACCGCGCCCGGCCCGCACTACATCCTGCGCGACTACGTGGTGCCGTTCGGGCTCGCGCTGGCCGCGGCCGACCTGTCGGTGGCGCGCGCCGGCGGCTCGGTGTTCGAGCTCGCGCAGTACGGACTGCCGGCGCTGCTGATCCCGTATCCGCACGCGTCCGGCAACCACCAGGAGGCGAACGCGCGCTGGATGGAGCGCGCGGGCGCCGCCGCCGTCCTGCCCGACGCCGAGCTCACCTCCGAGCGGCTGCGGGCCGAGGTCGACGCGCTGGTGGACGATCTGCCGCGCCGCGCGGCGATGGCGGCTGCCTCGGCGCGGCTCGCGCGGCCGGACGCCGCGCGCGCGATCGCGCGCGAGGTGCTGGCCGCGGCGGGCCCACGCGCCGACTGATCAGAGCGCGGCTCCCCGGGGCAGCGGCCGATCAGCCGCCGCAGCCGGCCATTTCGCGGGAATAACTCGCGCTCCGGCGGCGTCGCTCATACGTACCTCCCCAGACAAAAGGAACTCCCGATGCCCGCCTCCCTGCACTACGGCCTCGTCACCGAGCGCCCCAACTCCACCCGCCCGCAGCCGCGCATGAACTGGACGCGCGAGTCGCCGCGCCACCTCGTCATCCGCTGGGTGAACTAGTCCCCGCCGCCTTCTAGGGTGGCGGCCGATGAGCGAGCCACCCTGGAGCGGCCGGCGGCTGCACTTCGTCGGCATCGGCGGCGCCGGCATGAGCGGCCTGGCGATCGTCGCGCGCGCGCTCGGAGCGGACGTGACCGGCTCCGATCGCGCGCCCGACTCGCCGTACCTGGCGCGCAGCGGGCTGACCGCCGTGCCGCACGCGGCGGAGAACGTGCCCGACGGCGGCCGAGCTGGTCTACTCGAGCGCGATCCCGCCGGAGAACCCGGAGCGCGCGGCGGCCCGCGAGCGCGGGCTGCGCGAGCTCCACCGCGCCGACCTGCTCGGCGAGATCACGCGGCTGCGGCCGACGATCGCCGTCACCGGCACGCACGGCAAGACGACGACGTCGAGCATGGTCGTGCACGCGCTGCGCGGCTGCGGCCTCGATCCCGGCTACCTGGTCGGCGGCGAGGTGCGCTCGACGGGCTCCAACGCCGGCTGGGGGACGGGGAAGTGGCTCGTCGTCGAGGCCGACGAGTCCGACCGCTCCCTGCTCAAGCTCGCCCCGCGGATCGCCGTGCTCACCAACGCCGAGCTCGACCACCACGCGACCTACTCGTCCCAGCGCGACGTCGACGACACCTTCCGCGCGTTTCTCGCGCTGGCCGAGGAGGTCGTGCTCGGCGACGAGCCGGCGCTGACCCGCTTCCCGGGCCGCGTGGCGCGGCCGGAGGGCGTGCAGCTCGAGCCGGGCGGCTCGCGCTTCAGCGTCGACGGCGTGGCGGTCACGCTGCCCGTGCCGGGCGCCCACAACGCGCGCAACGCGGCGGTGGCGCTCGCCGCCTGCGCGCTGGCCGGCGCCGACCCGGCTGCGGCCGCCGCCGCGCTGGCGGACTTCGGCGGCGCCGGCCGGCGGTTCGAGCGAGTCGGCACGACCGCGGCGGGCGCGCTCGTCGTCGACGACTACGCGCACCACCCGACCGAGGTCCGGGCCACGATCGCCGCCGCGCGCACGCTGGCGCCGCGCCGCGTGGTCGCTGTCTTCCAGCCACACCTGTTCTCGCGCACGCGTCACCAGTACCGCGAGTTCGGCGCCGCGCTGGCCGAGGCCGACGTTGTCGCCGTGCTCGACATCTATCCCGCGCGCGAGCGCGGCGAGGACTTCCCGGGAGTGACGGGGCGGCTGGTGGCCGCCGCGGCCGCCGACGCGGCCGGCGGGCGCCGTGTGGCGTGGCTGCCGGGGTTCGACGAGGCCGAGCGGTTCCTGCGCGGCGAGCTGCGCTCCGGTGATCTGCTGCTGACGCTGGGCGCGGGGGACGTCGACGCGCTCGGGCGGCGGCTTTCGACGTCGAATCGCTGGATAGGGGTCGCTAGTAGCGACCCCGGGGCAGGACTCGACGCTGAAATCCGCCGCGCCGCCGGCCTCCCCAGCCGCCCTACCCTGCCGCAGTTGATGTTCGCCGGCGGCGCACAGCCGCACCGAGCCGATTGAGCGCCACACCCCCGGCGAGGATCAAGGCGTTGACGAGCGGATACGCGGCGTTGATGTCGTCGGGGTTCTCGCTGTGGACGACGATCGTCTGGACCGGCAGCACGACCGCCCAGATCACGAGATAGACAGCGAGCCCGCGTTTCGGGGCGAGGTACCCGAGCGGGCCGGCGAGCACGATGGCGATGATGAGCTCCATACGGGAGCCAGACGCGCGCCGCCGCGGCGAAATTCCGGGTGGAGGGGTCTGACCGCGCGCGTCGAAGCCGCCCCCAATGCGATTCCGTCGCTCGTTCCTGCGCGGCTTCGCCCTCGTGATCGTGGTCGCCGGCCTCGGGGTCGGCGGCTGGCTGTGGCTGCGCGACTCGTCGCTCGTGGCCGTGACCGCGGTGCGGGTCACCGGGGCGACGACGAGCGACGAGTCGCGGATCCGGTCGACGCTCGAGAGCGCGGCGCGCGACATGACCACGCTGCGCGTGCGCGAGGACGTCCTCAACGACGCGGTCTCGCAGTTCCCCTCCGTCGCCGGCCTGAAGGTCGAGAAGGACTTCCCGCACCGGCTGACGATCGAGGTGCTCGAGCACCGCCCGGTCGCCGCGCTCGAGGTCGGCGGGCGCCGCACGCCGGTGTCCGGCGGCGGGATCGTGCTCACCGGCGTGCAAGCCGACGACGACCTGCCCACGATCCGCCGCGACCAGCTCCCGGGCCCGCGCGTGGACGACCCCCGTACGAAGGCCGCCCTCGCCGTCGCGGCCGAGGCGCCGCAGCAGCTGCTGGCTCGCAGCGAGCGGCTGTGGTGGGGGCCCGAAGGCCTGACGATGGACCTGCGCGACGGCCCGCCGCTCGTCTTCGGCACGCGTGACGACGCTGCGGCCAAGTGGGCTGCGGCCGCCCGCGTGCTGGCCGAGCCGAGCGCCGCCGGAGCGACCTATCTCGACCTCCGCGTCCCCGGCCGCGTGGCCGCCGGAGGCCTCGGCCCGATCCCGCAGGAGCCCCCTCCGGAAAACCCTCAACCTTAGGGTGAGAATAGCCCGACTCTCGACCAGGAGTCGAGACTTCGCATTATGCAACGTCGCTTGCCGACCGTTGACTTCGGAGATAAAGCCGCCGTAACGTGCCACAATCCGCGGCCCTGACCGAGCGCCTCAAAACGCTCAACTATAAGTAGAGGTCCGGACGGAACACTCATGGAAGCTGGCAGCTATCTCGCAGTGATCAAGGTCGTCGGTGTCGGCGGCGGGGGAACCAATGCCGTGAACCGGATGATCGATGCCGGTCTGTCCGGCGTCGAGTTCATCGCCTGCAACACCGACAACCAGGCGCTCCAGATGACGGACGCCGACATCAAGCTGAACATCGGCCACCAGCTCACCAAGGGCCTCGGAGCGGGCGCCAACCCGCAGGTCGGCCAGGGGGCGGCCGCCGAGTCGCGCGACGAGATCAAGGAGGCGCTCAAGGGCGCGGACATGGTCTTCGTCACCGCCGGCGAGGGCGGCGGCACGGGCACCGGCGCCGCGCCGGTGATCGCCGAGATCGCCAAGAACGAGATCGGCGCGCTGACCGTCGGCGTCGTCACGCGGCCGTTCGAGTTCGAGGGCGCGCAACGAGCACGACAGGCGCAGGAGGGCATCGACCGCCTGCGCGAGATGGTCGACACGCTGATCGTGATCCCGAACGAGCGGCTGCTCTCGATCGTCGAGCGCCGCACCAGCATCCTCGACGCCTTCCGCGAGGCCGACAACGTCCTGCGCCAGGGCGTCCAGGGCATCACCGACCTGATCACGATCCCCGGCCTGATCAACCTCGACTTCGCCGACGTGCGCACGATCATGCAGGACGCCGGCTCGGCGCTGATGGGCATCGGCACGGCCGCCGGCGAGTCGCGCGCCGCCGAGGCGGCGAAGGCGGCCGTCAGCTCGCCGCTGCTGGAGGAGTCCGTCGAGGGCGCGAGCGGCATCCTGCTCAACATCACCGGCGGCAAGGACCTCGGCCTGTTCGAGGTCAACGAGGCGGCGGAGATCATCCACTCGGCGGCCGACTCCGACGCCAACATCATCTTCGGCGCCGTCATCGACGACGGGCTCGCCGACGAGATCCGCGTGACCGTCATCGCCACCGGCTTCGATCGCGCCGGCCTGCGCGCCACGCGCGCGGAGCGCGAGCGCGGTCCGCGCGACCGCGGGCCGCGGATCGACGATCGCCAGCGCTCCTCGCTCGAGATCCGCGACGACGATCTCGACATCCCGCCGTTCCTGCGCTGACCGATTCCCCCTAAAGGGGGACCCCCGCGCACGCCGATAACGACCGCGAAATGGTCGTACCGCGCCCCCTGCGCCTGGTGCTCGCCGCCTGCGCGGCGTGGCTGCTCTTCTACGAGCTCCGAGTGCTGCTCGTCCCCTCGCTGGAGATCGGGCCGCTGTTCTCGCGCTTCGCGCACGACGTCGTGCTCGCCGGAGCCGCCGCCGTGTGCCTCGCCCGGGTCCCGCGTGTCCAGGGCTCCGAGCGGCTCGCCTGGGCGCTGATCGGCGGCGGCGTGCTCGCCTGGTCGCTCGGCGAGATCTACTACACGGCCGTCCTGTGGACGAGCCCGGCGCCGCCGATCCCCTCGCTCGCCGACGCCGGCTACCTGCTGTTCCCGCCGCTCGCGCTGACCGGCATGATCGCCCTGCTGCGCTCCCGCGCGCGCGGCCTGCCGCGCCGGCTGTGGGTCGACGGCGTGACCGCCGCGCTCGGCGTCGCCGCCCTGAGCGCCGCGATCGTCTTCGAGACCGTGCTCGACAGCGTCGAGGGCGCGCCGGTGGCGATCGCCACCGGGCTCGCCTACCCGCTGCTCGACCTCGTGCTGCTCGGGCTCAGCGTCGGCGCCCTGGCCAGCACCGGCTGGCGGCTCGACCGCACGTGGATGCTGCTGGCCGCCGGCGTCTCGACCTTCTGGCTCGCCGACTCGCTGTACCTCGTGCGCACCGCCCAGGGCGTCTACGAGGCGGGCGGCTGGTTCGACGCCGGCTGGTGGGCCGGCCTGACGATGATCGCCGCCGCCGCGTGGCAGCGCCCGCCCGCGCGCGTCCGGCAGGCCGCCGACGAGCGCGTGCGCGTGATCGCCGTCCCGCTCGCGTTCGGCGCCGTCGGCCTCGGTCTGCTCGTCTACGGCGCGGTCTCCGACGTCAACCTGCTCGCGGTCGGCCTGGCCGCCGCCTCGCTGGTCGCCGTGATGGCGCGCGCCACGCTCACGTTCGGCGAGAACGTCGCGATGCTGCGCACCTCGCGCGGCGAGGCGCTGACCGACGCCCTGACCGGCCTCGGCAACCGCCGCGCGCTGACCCGCGCGCTCGACGAGCTCGTCGCGGACGCCACGCCCGAGCAGCCGCTCGTGCTCGCGCTCTTCGACCTCGACGGCTTCAAGCAGTACAACGACACCTTCGGCCACCCCGCGGGCGACACGCTGCTCGTGCGCCTGGGCGGCAACCTGGCCGCGTTCCTGCACGGCCGCGGCCGCGCGTACCGGATGGGCGGCGACGAGTTCTGCGCGGTCTTCCGGACCGCCGGCGAGCCGTACGAGCGCGATGGTGCGCGGCGCCGCCGCCGCGCTGTCCGAGCAGGGCGACGGCTTCTCGATCACGTGCTCGCACGGCGCCATCGTGCTGCCGGTCGAGACCGACGAGCCGGTCGAGGCGCTGCGGATCGCCGACCAGCGCATGTACGCCAACAAGCACGCGGGCCGCACGTCGGCGGGCCGCCAGAGCAAGGACGTGCTGCTGCGCGCGCTGGCCGAGCGCGACCCCGGCCTCGGCACCCACGCCGAGACCGTCGCGCTGGCCGCCGCCACCGCCGAGGCGCTCGGGCTGGGCCCCGACGAGATCGAGCACGTCCGCCACGCCAGCGAGCTGCACGACGTCGGCAAGGTCGCGATCCCCGACGCCATCCTCGGCAAGCCGGGGCCGCTGACCGAGGAGGAGTGGGCGTTCGTCCGCCGCCACCCGATCATCGGCGAGCGCATCATCCTCGCGGCGCCCGCGCTCGCGCGCGTGGCCGCGCTCGTGCGCTCGAGCCACGAGCGCTGGGACGGCGCCGGCTACCCCGACGCCCTGCCCGGCGGCGCGATCCCGCTCGGCGCCCGGATCGTCGCCGTCGCCGACGCCTACGCGGCGATGACCGCCGGCCGCCCCTACCGCACGGCGCGGGCGCCCGAGCAGGCGCTCGACGAGCTGCGCCGCGGCGCCGGCACCCAGTTCGACCCCGCGGTGGTCGAGGCCTGGTGCGCGGCGTACGACCGCCGCGGCCTGCCCGCCGCGGTCTAGCGTCGCTGGTCCAGGCCGCCCGGGACCTAGCTCCACAGCCCCTCACAGCGCCGCCCGCAGCCATCGCATTCGGCACGAGGTAGCGCTGCTAGGGTCCGCTCCCGGATGGCCGCCGCCGGTGCCGAGACGCTCAAGCGCACCCCGCTGTACGCCCGCCACGTGGCGGCTGGGGCGCGGCTCGTTCCGTTCGCCGGTTGGGAGATGCCGGTCCAGTACGCGGGCATCCGCGAGGAGCACGTCGCGGTCCGCGACGGAGTCGGCGTGTTCGACGTCTCGCACATGGGCGAGGTGGAGACCACCGGGCCCGACGCCGAGGCGTTCCTCCAGCGCGTGCTGTCCAACGACGTCACGAAGATCGCCATCGACGGCGCGCAGTACTCGGTGCTGTGCCGCGAGAACGGCGGCGTGCTCGACGACCTCTTCACCTACCGCCACGGCTCCGGCTTCCTGACCGTCACCAACGCGTCCAACCACGAGCGCGACCTGGCGTGGATGCGCCGCCAGGCGCGCGGCTACGACGTCAAGGTCCACGACCGCCTGCACGACTACGCGATGCTCGCCGTGCAAGGTCCCCAGGCGCGCGAGCTGGTCGCCCGCCTGGCCGACGCCGAGCTGCCGCAGCGCTTCCACACGGCCCGGATGCAGCTGGCCGGCGCGCCCGGAGTGCTCGTCTGCGGCACCGGATACACGGGCGAGGACGGGGTCGAGCTCCTGATCGCGCCCGGGTACGCGACCACGGTGTGGGACGCCCTCATGGAGGCCGGCGCCAGCCCGGCCGGCCTGGGCGCGCGCGACACGCTGCGGCTCGAGGTCTGCTTCCACCTCTACGGCAACGACCTGATGGAGGAGCGCGGGCCGATCGAAGCGGGCCTCGGCTGGTGCTGCAAGGAGGACACGGGCTTCATCGGCTCCGAGGCCGTGCGCGCCGCGCGCGAGGCCGGGCCGGCGGAGAAGCTGGTGCCGTTCGCGATGACGGGACCGGGGATCGCCCGCCAGGGCAACCCGGTGGTCGGCGGCGGCGAGGTGACCTCGGGGACGATGTCCCCCTGCCTGGGCATCGGCATCGGCATGGCCTACGTGCCGGCCGGGAAGGCCGAGCCCGGCACCCCGATCGAGATCGACGTCCGCGGCAAGCCGCGCCAGGCCGAGGTGCGGGCCAAGCCGCTGTACTCCAAGGAGAGCTGAACGTGGCCGACGCGAGCTATCCCGACGACCTCAAGTACCACCCCGAGCACGACTGGGCGCGTATCGAAGGCGACGTCGCCACCTTCGGCATCACCTGGTACGCGCAGGACCAGCTCGGCGAGGTCGTGTTCGTCGACCCGCCCGAGGTCGGCAAGACGATCAGCAAGGACGAGCCGTACGCCGAGATCGAGTCGGTCAAGGCGGTCTCGGACGTCGTCGCGCCGCTGTCGGGCGAGATCGTCGAGGTCAACGAGGCGCTGGCCGACGCGCCCGAGCAGATCAACGAGGACCCCTACGGCGGAGGCTGGCTCGTCAAGGTCCGGCTGAGCGATACCTCGGAGCTCGAGGAGCTGATGGACCGCGAGACCTACGAGGGCAGCCTGAGTTGAGTCGCTACACCTCCGCCACCGACGCCGACCGGAAGGCGATGCTGGAGGCGATCGGCGCGGCGTCGCTCGACGAGCTGTTCGCCGACATCCCCGAGGCGATCCGGCTCGACCGCCCGATCGACCTGCCGCCCGGCAAGCCGGAGCAGGAGGTGTACGCGTACCTGCGCGACCTCGCGGCGCGCAACGTCTCGGCCGAGGACGAGATCTCGTTCCTCGGCGCCGGGATGTACGACCACTACGTCCCGTCGCTGATCGACGCGCTGCTGTCGCGCTCGGAGTTCCTGACCCCGTACACGCCGTACCAGCCGGAGGTCTCGCAGGGGACGCTCCAGGTCATGTTCGAGTACCAGACCGCGATCAGCGAGCTGACCGGCCTGCCGGTCTCGAACGCGACGCTCTACGAGGGTCCGTCGGCGGTCGCCTCCGCCGGCTGGCTGGCGAGGCTCCACAACGGCCGCGGCCGCTTCCTGGTCTCGCGCGGGCTGCACCCGCACTCGCGCGAGGCGCTCGCCACCACCGCCGCGGGCTACGGCACGGCGGTGGAGGAGATCCCGCTCGCCAATGGCGTGACCGAGGCGTTCGACGTCGACGACGACGTCTCGGCGGTGTTCCTCCAGCAGCCGAACTTCCTCGGCGCCGTCGAGGACCTCGAGGCGCTCGTGCCGATGGCCAACGAGACCGGCGCCCTGGTGGTCGTGCAGGTGGATCCGCTCACGTTGGGCGTGCTGAAGCCGCCCGGCGACTTCGGGGTCGACATCGCGGTGGGCGAGGGGCAGTCGCTCGGCAACCGGCTCGACTACGGCGGCCCGTCGTTCGGGTTCTTCGCCGCCCAGGAGGCGTACCTGCGGCGGATGCCGGGGCGGATCGCGGGCGAGACGACCGACGTCGACGGCAAGCGCGGCTTCGTGCTCACGCTCCAGACCCGCGAGCAGCACATCCGGCGCGAGAAGGCGACCCACAACATCACGACCGCGCAGACGCTGAATGCGCTCGCCGGCGTGATCTACCTGAGCTGGCTCGGGCGGCGCGGGATCGTCGAGCTCGGCGAGCTGCTGCTGCACCGCACGGCCTATGCGCGCAAGACGCTGGCGGCGCTCGACGGCGTCGAGCTGCTGCACGAGCAGCCGGTGGTGCGGGAGTTCGCGCTCCGGCTCCAGGCGCCCGTCGATCGCGTGATCGAGCGCTGTGCGGCCGAGGGCGTCAATCCCGGATACCCGCTCGACGACGACGGCCTGCTGGTGGCGATCACCGAGCAGCGCTCGCGCGCGGACATCGACCGGCTGGCGCAGGTGCTGGGCGCCGCGGTCGCCGCCGAGCGCCAGGCGGTTCACGCATGACGACCACGATCTTCGAGAAATCGGTCGAGGGCCGGCGCGCGTTCGTGGCGCCCGAGCTCGACGTGCCGCGCGACGACGACGCCCTGCCGGACCGCTTCCGCCGCGCCGAGCCGCCGCGTCTGCCCGAGATCGCCGAGCCCGAGATCGTCCGCCACTACACCACGCTCTCGACGCAAGAACTTCCACGTCGACGCCGGCTTCTACCCGCTCGGCTCGTGCACGATGAAGCACAACCCGAAGCTGCACGAGCGGGTGGCGGCGATGGCCGGGTTCGCGCGGCTGCACCCCGCCCAGGCGCCGGCGCGCGCGCAGGGGGCGCTCCAGCTCATGTGGGAGCTCCAGCAGGCGCTGGCCGAGATCGCCGGCCTGCCGCACGTGTCGCTCCAGCCCTCGGCCGGCTCGCAGGGCGAGCTGGCGGGCGTGCTGCTCACGCGCGCGTACCACGAGGCGCAGGGCAAGCACCGCCACAAGGTCCTCACGCCCGACACCGCCCACGGCACCAACCCGGCGACGGTCACGATGGGCGGCTACGAGGTGGTCAAGGTCGGCACGGCGCCCGACGGCGGCGTGGACCTCGAGGACCTGCGCTCGAAGGTCGACGACGACGTCGCCTCGCTGATGCTCACGAACCCGAACACGCTCGGCATCTTCGATCGCAACATCGAGGAGATGGCGACGATCATGCACGACGTCGGGGCGACGCTCTACTACGACGGGGCGAACCTCAACGCCGTGATGGGCCGCGCGCGGCCGGGCGACATGGGGTTCGACATCGTCCACTACAACCTGCACAAGACGTTCACCCAGCCGCACGGCGGCGGCGGTCCCGGCGCGGGGCCGATCGCGGTGTCCGACCGCATCGAGCCGTTCCTGCCGCGGCCGCAGGTCGTGCAGGCGCGACGACGGGACTCGTTCGACCTGGACTTCGACCGGCCGCAGTCGATCGGCCGGCTGCGCGGCTTCCAGGGCAACTTCGGCGTCTTCGTGCGCTCGTACGCGTACATCCTGTCGCTGGGCGCCGACGGGCTGGCCGAGGTCAGCGACACAGCGGTGCTGAACGCCAACTACCTGATGGCGCGGCTGCGCGAGCTGTGCGGCGAGCACCTGCCGGTGGCGTTCGACCGCACCTGCATGCACGAGTTCGTGCTCACCGGCGCGCCGATGAAGAAGGCGCTCGGGATCAAGACGCTCGACCTCGCCAAGCGGCTGCTCGACCACGACTTCCACCCGCCGACCGTCTACTTCCCGCTGCTGGTCGACGAGGCGCTGCTGATCGAGCCGACCGAGACCGAGACGCGCGAGACGCTCGACGCGTTCGCCGAGGCGGTCGCCGAGATCCTGCGCGAGGCGGCGGAGGACCCGTCGATCGCTCAGAACGCGCCCTACGACACCCCGGTCCGCCGGCTCGACGAGGCCGGCGCGGCCAAGCGCCCGGTGATCCGGCAGCCGCTGTAGACCTTCGGCTGCCGCCGGGATCGACCTCGGGCGGTAGTCGGCGCCGCCCGCGGCGACGATGCTCACCGCGTGCCCACCGCCTTCTCGATCGAGCACGACGGCCGCCGCATCGAGGTCGTGCCGGAGTCGACCCTGACCAAGGACTGCGTCCGCCTGCTGGTCGACGGCGAGCCGGTGGCCGAGGCGAAGCCGAACGGCGCCGACACCGTCGTGGCCGGCGAAGGCGTGGAGGTCCACGTGGTGATGCCGTGGCACGGCGTCACCATCACCCGTGCCGAGCTCATCGCGCCGGACGGGCCGCTGCGGCTGGCGCCGGCGCCGGGGAGCGCTGCCGCGCGCCGCGAACGGCTCGAGCGCGAGCGCCCCGGCCTCTACGCGGCGCGCCACGTCGCCAAGGGCGTCGCCCAGGCGGTCGCTGCCGTGATCGGCATCGGCTTGCTCGTCCGCCTGCTCCCGGACATCTCGCTCCCGCTGCCGAGCATCGATCTGCCGGACCTCCCGCTGCCGGAGATCGACCTCCCGTCGCTCGAGCCGCCGGACTGGCTCGCCGCGATCCTGGCGTCGAAGGCCATCTGGCTCCCCCTGATCGCCGGCCTGGTCCTCGCGTTGCGCGAGTGGAGGCGGCGGCGGCCAGGTGGTACACACCCGGATCGTGGCCGAGACGATGCTGAAGGCGGGCCGCCGCCGCGTGCGCATCAGCAATCCGGACAAGATCCTGTTCCCTGACGACGGGATCACGAAGCTCGACCTGGCGGAGTACTACGCCGCCGTCGCGGACGCGATGGTCTCGCACGTGAAGGACCGGCCGCTGAACCTGTGGCGTTGGAACCGCGGGATCGAAAACGAGCTGGTGATCCAGCAGGCGATCCCGAAGGGCGCCCCGGACTGGGTGAAGCGCGTGACGGTCTCGCGCCGGCGCGGGGGAGAGGTGACGCACGCGGTGGGCGGCGAGGCGGCGACGCTGGTCTGGCTCGCCAACCAGAACTGCATCACCCCGCACGTCTGGACCGCGCGCGCCGACAAGCCCGACCAGCCCGACCGGCTGGTGTTCGACTTCGACCCGCCCGACGACGGCGACCACCACCTGGACGCGATCCGCGCGGGCGCGCTGGCGGTCGGCGACCTGCTGCGCGAGAACGGCCTGACCCCGTACGCCATGACCTCCGGCTCGCGGGGGATCCACGTCGTGGCGCCGCTGCGGCGCGGGCCGGACTCGAACACCGTCCGCACGCGCGCGGGCGAGCTCGCCGAGGAGGTCGCCGGGCGGCTGCCCGACCAGCTCACGACCTCCTGGCGCAAGGAGGGCCGCGGCGGCCGCGTCTTGGTCGACGCGGCCCGCAACACCTACGCGCAGACCGCGGTCGCGCCGTACGCGGTGCGCGCCAAGCCGGGGGCGCCGGTGGCGACGCCGCTGTTCTGGGACGAGGTCGCGGACGCCGAGCCGCGGCGCTGGACGCTGCGCAACGTGCCGGAACGGCTCGAGCAGCGCGGCGACCCGTGGGAGGGCATCGCCGCAGCCGCGACGCGACTCCCGTCCTAGGTGTACCGGGCACGCGAACGTCAACTGCGGCTGGGTGGGGGAGAGGGGACGCCGACGGGGCGGTTTCAGTCGACGAGTCCTGCCCTGGGGTCGCATAGCGACCCCTATCCAGGATTCGACGCCGAAAATCAGCCGCGCGGCCGGCTCCCCAGCCTCCCCACCCAGCCGCAGTTCGCCGAGTGAACAACCTGCTCGGTACTTACACCTGGTCGACGACCGCGCGCGCGAGACCCTGCACGGCCCCGACGAGGTCGCCGAGACCGGCGCCCTCGTCTTCCGGCGAGGTGCCACACGAGGTCGGCGGCCAGCGGCGCGAGCAGCATGTGGGCGCGAAGGCCGTCGTCGTCGCCGAGCAGCAGAACGGTGTGTTGGAGCCACGCCTGGTACGCGCCCGTGCGGTAACGGGCGGCAGGCGAAGCGCGCTCGACCTCGCGCAGCAGGTCGCGGTGGGCGAAGGTGAGCTCGGCGAGCGCCGCGAGGAAGGCGAGCAGCCGGTCGCGCGGCGGGGCGCCCGGGCCGAGCGGCGGCGGCCCGCGGACGACGCGCTCCTGGAGATCGCGCTCGTGATCGTCGAGCAGCGCCAGCGCGAGCCCCGCCCGGTCGCCGAAGCGGTTGAAGACCGTGCCCTTGGCCACCCCGGCCTCGCGCGCGACCTCCTCCATCGTCACCGCCTCGACCCCGCGCTCGGCGAACAGCCGCCGGGCCGCCTCCAGCACTCGCGCGCGGTTGCGGGCGGCGTCGGCCCGCTCGGGCCGCACGCGGTCGGCGACGGGCAGCTCGCCAGGCATCGCCGCGGACGCTAGCACCAACTTGACCGCGGTCAAACTATGCTAACTTGAGCACGGTCAAGTTATGGAAGCGATCGCGATCCCCTTCCTGCTCCTCGTCGGGGCTCTCCTCGCCCTCCAGGCGGGCGCGAACGTGCAGCTGGCGGCGGCGATGGCGCATCCGGTCGGCGCGTCGGCGCTCCAATTGTCGATCGGCGCCGCCCTCCTGACCGTGCTCGCGGCCGTGCTCGGCAGCCTCGGCGCACTCGGGACGCTGGACGACGTGGCCGCCTGGCACCTGGTGGGCGGCCTCGGCTCGGCCGTCTACATCACCGCGGGCATCCTGCTGTTCCCGCGGCTCGGCGCCGTCATGACGGTCGGTCTCTTCATCGCCGGCCAGATGCTCGTCTCGCTGGCGCTCGACGCCACCGGCGCGCTGGGGGTCGCGCGCGCGGCCGTCGGTGCGGCAGGAGCCGCCGGCGCCGTCGCGGTCACCGCGGGCGCAGCGCTGATCGCCCGCTCGCAGGCCGGCGGCGAAGTCCGGCCGGTGTGGGCCGGCCTCGCGCTCGCCGCGGGCGCCGCGCTTCCCCTCCAGGGCGCCGTCAACGCGCAGCTGCGCGCCGACCTCGACGCGCCCGTCGCGGCCGGCGCCTGGAGCTTCGCGGTCGCCGCCGGAGCGATGCTCGCTGTGCTGGCGCTCAACCGACCGCGGGGCGCGCGCGTCGATCAGCTCGGAGGCGTCCCGTGGTGGGGCTGGCTCGGCGGCCTGTGCGGCGCCACCTATGTCACGTCCGTGTTCCTGCTCATCCCGGAGATCGGCGTCGCGCCCACGATCGGGCTCACGGTGGCGGGCCAGCAGCTCGCGTCGGTGCTCGTCGACCGCCACGGCCTGCTGCGCCTGCCGCGGCGGCCGATCTCGCGCGGGCGGCTCGCCGGCGTGGCGCTGCTGCTCTCCGGCGTTGCGTTTGTCCAGCTCTAGCGCGCTTTCGTCGCCGCGCGAACAGAAGTCGCTTGACTTAGTTGTGATCGCCGACATATAACTCGGCAGTCGTTGACGGAGGGGGAGAAGATGCGCCGCTGGGGCCTGCTCGTGTCGTGTGTCGTCGCACTGTGCGCGGGCTTCGCGCCACCTGCCCTCGCCGCGCCGCCCGAGCCCGTCGGCGCCGCCTGCGACGCGGCGACGCTCGGGCCCGAGGAGCGCGTCCTCGTCTTCTCCGAGACCACCGGCTTCCGGCACGACTCGATCCCCGCCGGCCGGACCGCGGTCTGCGAGGTCGCGGGCGCGGACGGCATCGCCGTCGACTGGACCGAGGACAGCTCCAACTTCACCGCCGCCACGCTCGGCCAGTACGACGCCGTCGTCTTCCTCTCCACGACCGGTGATCCGCTGAGCGCGGCCGAGCAGACGGCGTTCGAGGCGTACATCCAGGCCGGCGGCGGCTTCGCCGGCATCCACGCCGCCTCCGACACCGAATACGACTGGGCCTGGTACGGCGGGCTCGTCGGCGCCTACTTCGAGAGCCACCCGGCGAACCAGAACGCGACCGTCAAGGTCTCCGACCGCAAGCATCCGTCGACCGGCCACCTGCCGCAGCGCTGGCAGCGCTTCGACGAGTGGTACTCGTTCCGCTCCAACCCGCGGGGCAGCGTGCACGTGCTCGCCACGCTCGACGAGAGCACGTACACCGGCGGCGTCGACGGCGCCGACCACCCGACCGCCTGGTGCCACAACTACGACGGCGGCCGCTCGTGGTACACCGGCGGCGGCCACACGATCGAGTCGTACTCGGAGCCGAGCTTCCGGCAGCACCTGCTCGGCGGCATCAAGTGGGCCGCCAGGCTCGTCGAGGGCGACTGCGGCGGCACGATCTGGAGCAGCTTCGAGCGCGTCACGCTGGCCAAGACCGCGGCCGAGACCGGCGAGCCGATGGCCTCGCCGTGCTGCCCAACCGCGGCGTCCTGCACACCTCGCGCGACGGCGTCGTCCGCTACACCGACGCCAACGGCAACACCAAGGTCGCCGCCAACCTCCCGGTCTACAGCCACGACGAGGAGGGCCTGCAGGGCGTCGCCATCGACCCGGCGTTCGCGACCAACCAACTGGGTCTACCTGTACTACGCGCCGCCGCTGTCCACGCCCGGCGGCGACGCGCCGACGACCGGCACCGCCGCCCAGTTCGCGCCCTTCAACGGCCAGAACTACCTGACCCGCTTCACAGTGGACCCGGCGACGAGACGCTGAACCTCAGCACCGAGCAGGTCCTGCTCCAGGTCGCCCACGACCGCGGCATCTGCTGCCACGTCGGCGGCGACATCGACTTCGACGCCGCCGGCAACCTCTACCTGTCGACCGGCGACGACACCAACCCGTTCGAGTCCGACGGCTACACCCCGATCGACGAGCGCACGAACCGCAACCCGGCCTTCGACGCCCAGCGCAGCTCGGCCAACACCAACGACCTGCGCGGCAAGGTGCTGCGGATCAAGCCCGACCCGACCACCGCCACGTACACGATCCCGGCCGGCAACCTGTTCGCGCCCGGCACGGCCAACACGCGGCCCGAGATCTACGCGATGGGCTTCCGCAACCCGTTCCGGATCTCCGTCGACAAGGCGACCGGCGTCGTCTACCTCGGCGACTACGGCCCCGACGCCGGCGGCCCGAGCGCCACGCGCGGCCCCGGCGGCCAGGTCGAGTTCAGCGTCCTGCACCGCGCCCGGCAACTACGGCTGGCCCTACTGCACCGGCGACAACGACGCCTTCAACGACTACAACTTCGCGACCGGCCAGTCGGGCGCGCTCTTCAACTGCGCCGCGCCCGGCCAACGACTCGCCCAACAACACCGGCAGGCAGTCGCTGCCGCCGAGCACGCTGCCGGACATCTGGTACGGCAACGGCGGCCCGTGGGAGGCCGAGATGCAGCCCGGCGGCTCGGAGTCGCCGATGGGCGGCCCGGTCTACCACTACGACGCCGCCAACCCGTCCGAGACCAAGTTCCCCGCCTACTTCGACGACCACTGGTTCCCGTACGAGTGGGGACGCGACTGGATCAAGGAGACCGCGCTGGACGGCACCGGCGGGCCGCTCGAGGTCAGCGCCTTCCTCGACGACCCGGCGTTCAGGTGGGAGAACCCGATGGACATGGAGTTCGGGCCCGACGGCTCGCTCTACGTCCTCGACTACGGCGGCGGCTTCTTCGGCGGCGACGCCAGCTCGGCGCTCTACCGCGTCGACTACGTCCAGGGCGGCCGGCGGCCGATCGCCGTGGCGGGCGCGGACCAGACCTCGACGAGCGCGAGCACGCTGACCGTGCAGTTCTCCAGCGAGGGCTCGCGCGACCCCGACGGGGGCGTCATCACCTACTCATGGGACTTCGGCGACGGCTCGCCGGTCAGCACCAACCCGGACCCGAGCCACACCTACAGCGCGGTCGGCACCTACCGCGCCACGCTCACCGTCACCGACGACTCCGGCAAGACCGGCACCGACGACGTGCAGATCGTGGTCGGCAACGCCGCGCCCGAGATCACGGTGACCTCGCCGGCCGAGGGCGGCTTCTTCGACTTCGGCGACCAGATCCCGTTCGACGTCACGGTCACCGACGCCGAGGACGGCACGATCTCCGGCACGCACGCGGACTGCCCGCGGGTCGAGATCGACTACCTGCTCGGCCATGACGAGCACGCCCATCCGCTGACCGACGCCACCGGCTGCCAGGGCACGATCCAGACCGCCGGCGAGGCCGGCCACGGCGCCGACGCCAACACCTTCGGCGTCCTCGCCGCGGCCTACACCGACAAGGGCGGCGCCCCCGGCGCCGGGCCGCTGCGGTCCGACAAGGAGATCGTGATCTGGCCGAAGCTGCTCCAGGCCGAGCACTACACCGACATGCGCGGCATCCAGACCGTCGCGCAGGCCGACGCGGGCGGCGGCGAGCGGGTCGGCTACACCGACAACGCCGGCGGGACCGAGCAGGTCAACTACATCGCCTGGGACCCGGTCGACCTGCGGAACATCAGCTCGCTGACCGTGACCGCCTCCTCGGGCGGCGGCGGCGGCCCGATCCAGGTCCGCATCGACGACCCGGCCACCGGTCCGCTGCTCGGCACGGTCAACGTGCCCAACACCGGCGCGTGGGAGACCCAACAGGACTTCGACCTGGCGATCACGCCGCCGGCCGGCAAGCACAAGCTGTTCTTCGCGTTCCCGACCGGCGGCCTGGACATGGACCAGATCCGCTTCAACGGGCGCGGCATCTCCTCGAACGCGCGGCCGACCGCGAGCGCGGCGGCCAGCCCGGAGGAGGGCGGCGTGCCGCTCCAGGTCCAGTTCACCGGCACCGCGACCGACCCCGAGGGCGGCGCGCTGACCTACGACTGGGACTTCGGCGACGGCACCGCCCACGCCACGACGCAGAACGCGACGCACACCTACACCCAGCCCGGCAACTACACCGCGCGCTTCACGGTGCGCGACGCCGGCGGCCTCGAGGCCACCGACACCGTGGCCATCCAGGCCACCGACTGCCCGGCCGAGCCGCCGAGCCCGGACGACGAGTTCGACGGCAGCGAGCTGAACACGTGCCGGTGGAGCGAGATCGTGCGCGACAACCCGGCGGGCCGCGCCGTCGACGGCGGCGCGCTGGCGATCGACACCGGCAACAACACCGACATGTACGGCGCCAGCACGACCGCGCAGAACGTGGTGCTCCAGCCGGCGCCCGACGGCGGCTGGGAGGCGACCACGAAGGTCGACATCGCGCTCGCCGAGAAGACCTACGAGCAGGCCGCGCTGATGGTCTACGGCTCCGACCAGGACTTCGCGAAGCTGTCGTTCATCAAGGTCCCGGACGGCCGCAACCTGGAGTTCATCCTCCAGCAGGACGGCACGCCGATCGACGGCGGCGCGGCCGACCGCACGCCGCTGCTGGACGCCAACTTCCCGAACACGGTCTGGCTGCGGATCAAGAGCGACGGGACGTTCCTGACCGCGTCCTACTCGTCGAACGGGACCGACTTCATCCCGTTCGGCCGCGCGCGGCCGCTGGCCGCCATCCCGGATCCGAAGGTCGGCGTCGCGGCGTTCAACGGCGACGGCGACGGTGACGACGCGCGGTTCGACTTCTTCCACCTCGACGACGCCGGCACCGGCGAGCCGACGTGCACGACGGCGGCGCAGCCCGACCCGGGCTACCGGATGCTGTTCGACAACACGCAGGCCAGCCTGGCCAACTGGAAGATGTCCGGCCCCGGCGGCTTCAACTTCACCCCGCAGTGCACGCTGGAGTCGTTCGGCGGGCTCGGGATGCTCTGGTACGACGAGCTGTTCGACGGCCCGCACACGTTCAAGCTCGAGTGGATGATGCCCGGCGACGACAACTCGGGCGTGTTCATCGGCGGCTGGCCCGACCCGGGCAACGACCCGTTCGTGGCCGTCAACCAGGGCTACGAGATCCAGATCGACGCGACCGACGACGCCGACTCGACGACCGGCGCGATCTACAACTTCCAGGCCCCGAACGCGGCCGCGCGCGACCAGGCGCTCAACCCGCCCGGGCAATGGAACACGTACGAGATCACCGTCGACGCGCCGAAGGTCTACGTGCGGCTCAACGGCTGGCTGGTCAACGAGTTCACGTCGACCGACCCGGCGCGCGACCTCACGCACGGCCGCGTCGGCCTCCAGAATCACGGCACCGGCGACGAGGTCTACTTCCGCGAGGTCCAGGTCAAGGAGCACGGCACGCTCGGCACCGTGCCGTGCAGCGGCCCGCCGACCTCCGGCGACGACGCCTTCGACGGCGCCGCGTTCGACGGCTGCAAGTGGGACCGCACCGTGCGCTACGACCCGGCGACGCTCCACCAGTCCGGCGGCGCGCTGCACGTCGAGACCTCCGGCGGCGACATCTACGGCCCGACCAACACGGCGCCGACCAACGTCGTGCTCCAGGACGCGCCGGCCGGCGACTGGACGGCCGAGACCACGGTCAAGGTCCCGCTGGTGATGTGCTGCCAGCAGGCCGGGCTGATCGTCCACGACGGCGACAACGACTACGTCAAGTTCGACGTCATCGCCGACGGCGACCGCGCGCGGTTCGAGTTGCGGAGCGAAACCGGCGGCGTGGTCGCTCAGCCGGAGACGAGCGAGTGGCTGCCGTATCCCGACGACGACACCTACCAACTGCGCCTGATCAAGACCGGCGACACGTACAACGCCGCGTTCCGGGTGACCGGCGGCGACTGGAACACGTTCGACACGCCGGTCACGAACACCGCGGTGGCCGGGGCGCCGGTCGGCCTGTTCGCGCTCGGCATCTTCCAGGACGCGCCGATCTACGCCGCCTTCGAGTCGTTCGACATCACGGGCGGCGAGACCGAGCCGGGCGCGCCCGAGGTGCAGGGCTTCGCCGACCCGGCGACGGGCGACGCGCCGCTCGAGGTGCAGTTCTCGGCCGCCGCCATCGACCGCGACGGCGAGATCGTCCGCTACCGCTGGGACTTCGGCGACGGAGCAGGCTCGTTCGAGCCCGATCCGGTGCACGTCTACGGCGAGCCCGGCACCTACGAGGCGACCGTGACCGTCACCGACGACGACAGCAAGACGGCGAGCGACACCGTGCCGGTGACCGTCATCGCGCCCGCGAACCAGCCGCCGCGGGTCGACGCCGTCGCCGACCCGGCATCCGGTCGCGGGCCGCTGACGGTCGAGCTCGAGGCGGTCGGCCGCGATCCCGAGGGCGGCCCGCTCACCTACGAGTGGGACTTCGGTGACGGCAACGGCCAGTTCGGCCAGGCGGTCGAGCACACCTATCAGTCCGCCGGCGAGTACACGGCGACCGTGACGGCCACCGACGTCGGTGGCGCGACCGGCACGGCAACGGTCGAGATCACGGTCGAGGATCCGCCGGCCAACCAGCAGCCGACGGTGAGCGCGCTGGCCGACCCGCAGTCCGGCCCCGCGCCGCTGCGCGTGCGGCTGTCCTCGGCGGCGCGCGACGTCGAGGACGGCGCCAACCTGCTCGTGGTGTGGAACTTCGGCGACGGCGGCCAGGGCGGCGGCGAGGCCGTCTGGCACACGTACACGGAGCCCGGCACCTATCAGGCGACCGTGACCGTCACCGACAACGGCGGGTCGACCGCCTCGGCGACGGTGCCGATCACCGTGACCGGCCCGCCCGGCCTGGCGCCGCAGCGGAGCGCCGGCGACGTGGCGGGCGAGAGCGAGAGCCGGGCGGCCGTGCGGGTGACGCGGCGGCACAAGCTCGCGCGCGTGGTGCGCCGCGGCCTGCGCTACACGGTCGCGTGCGAGACGGCGTGCCGCGTGACGTCGGTCCTGCGCTCGGCCGACCGCCGGCTCGGGCGGGTGACGAGCCGGGTCGCGGCCGGCGATTCGCGCCGGCTGGTGCTGCGGCTCAAGCGCTCGGCGCTCGGCGACCAGCGCCGGATCCGCGCGCGGCTGGTGACCACGATCCGGGACGCCGCGGGGACCCGCGTCATGCGCAGGACGGTGGTCCTGCTCCGCTAGATGACTGATTCATCTGCCGCCGAGCCTCGACTCCGGCCGCAGCTCGTCCCGCAGGGGCTCGCCCAGGGCCGCCCGGGCGAGCTCGCGGCCGAGCGCGGGCGCGTGCTTGAACATGTTGTTGCCCGCGACCGCGAGCAGCGCGCCGGACTCCCAGACGGCGAAGGCGTCGTGGCCCCACGACAGCTCGGTGACCCAGCAGGTGCGTGACTCGACGGGCCGCTGGTCGAGTCCCGGCAGCACCTGCGCCACGTAGCCGTCGTCGGGCGCGCCGACCGCGTAGCGGTCGTTCCCCGGCAGCGGGTCGCCGTAGGCGCCGCGGCCGTCCTGGAGGCACGCCAGCCGATCCGGCGGCTCGCCGAGCACCCGGTACGTGAAGCGCGTGTGGGTGTGCTCGCTGAGCGGCAGCGGCAGGCCGCTGAGCATGGCGGTCTCGCGGCCGGCGGCGACCACGACGCGCTCGTGTGTGACGATCGACCCGGCGGCCCGGACCTCGCCGTCGGACCGGACGGCGATCACCTCGTCGCGCACCAGCCGGTCGCCGAGGGCTTCGACCAGCGCCGATACCGCCGCACGGGTGCGGATCACGCCGCCGTCCTCGTCGACCATCGCCGGGCCGCGACCGGGCGCGAGCAGCGGCAGGCGCTGCTCGGGGGCGTCGAGCGCGCGGGCGTCGACGCCGGCCTCGAGCAGGAGCGGCAGCCGCGTCTCCACGGCCGGCCCGAGCGCGACGACCCCGTGGGCGGCCAGCAGCTCGACGCCGAAGCGCCGCTCCCAGGCCCGCCAGCCGGCGCGGGCCTCGAGCGCGAAGGCGACGAGCCGCGGGTCGTCGTGCGCGTGCCGGAAGACGCGCGACTCGCCGCCGGACTGCCCGCCGCCGGGGGCGCCGCGCTCGTAGACGGTCACGGCGGCGCCCCGCTGGGCGAGCTCGTAGGCGGTGGCCAGTCCGATGATCCCGGCGCCGATCACGGCCACGTCGCGCACTCAGCGCATGGTGTCAGGGCCCGCTCGGCGCCCCTATCGCCAGCGCGAGCAGGACGCCAGCGATCAGGCTGACGGCCGGCATCGCCTCGGCGAGCTGGGGCGCCCGCAGGCGCGCGGTGCGGAGGGCGATCTCGCGCTCGCGCTCGAGCGCCAGCCCGGAGCCGATCATGCCGTCACCGGGGCGCGCCAGAGGCCGACCCGCCGCACGCGGCGCGGCCGCAAAACGGAGAAGGTGAACGAGTGCCCGCGCGACGCGAGCAGCTCGTCGAGCGCGCGGTCCTCCATCTCGGCACGGCGGTCGATGGCTGCGTTCTGCTTGACGGTCATGGGGGAGTCCTTTCGCGTGGGGAGGAGCGCGAAAGTCCACGGCAGAGCGCCCAAAGGCTGGTAGCCGGCGGGTAAACGGCGTTACCGGCGCGGCCGGCGCGGGCAAGCCGTAATCAGGCGGGCAGGGCGGAGACACCGGGGGCCGTGTGGACGGTCCGCTGCTGACCGGCGGGAGGCAGGCGACCGCGGGAGGGTCGCCGGCCCCCGGTGAATACCATGGCCCGCCTCGTGGTCATCTTCTCCGGCATCCAGCCGACGGGGGCCAAGCACCTCGGCAACTACATCGGCGCGATCACGCAGTACGTCGCCGGCCAGGACCGTGCCGACCCGGCGATCTACTGCATCGTCGACCTGCACGCCGTCACGGTGCCGTACGACCCGGCCGACCTCCGCACCCGCACGTACGACACGGCGGCGATCCTGATCGCGGCCGGCCTGGACCCCGCGCGCTGCCTGCTCTTCCGCCAGGCGGACGTGATGGAGCACGCCGAGCTGAGCTGGCTGCTGTCGAGCGTGACGCCGCTCGGCGAGCTCAACCGCATGCACCAGTTCCGCGACAAGTCGGCCGCGCAGCGCGAGATGGTCTCCGCCGGGCTGCTCTTCTACCCGGTGCTCCAGTCCGCCGACGTGCTCGCCTACCGCGCCCACGAGGTCCCGGTGGGGGAGGACCAGCGCGAGCACCTCGAGCTCATGCGCCGCACCGCGGAGCGCTTCAACAGCCGCTTCGGCGAGACGCTCGTGGTGCCCGAGCACCGGATCCCCGAGGTCGGCGCGCGCGTGCGCGACCTCCAGGAGCCCGACCGCAAGATGTCCACCACCGGGGGCTCGGAGCAGGGCACGGTCTTTGTGCTCGACGAGCCCGACACGATCCGCCGCAAGTTCAAGCGCGCGGTCGCCGACTCGGGGCGCGAGATCGTCCGCCGCGAGGACAAGCCGGGGATCTCGAATCTGATCGAGATCGCCGCCGTGGCCCGCGGGGTCTCGCCGGACGACATCGAGCGCGAGTTCGAGGGCTCCGGCTACGGCGACTTCAAGACCGCCGTCGCCGACGCGGTGGTCGATTGGCTTGCCCCGGTCCGCGAGCGCTACCACGAGCTGCGCGGCGACGAGGCCGAGCTCGAGCGGAGCCTCGAGGCGGGCGCGGGCAAGGCGCGCGCGATCTCGAGCCAGACGCTGCTCGACGTCCGGGAGGCCATGGGTGTCGGCCCCGTCCGCCGGGGCGCCTAGCCTGTCGGGACCCGTGACCTCGATCATGCACCGCCTCGAACTCGATCTGGACGTCTTCGCCGGGCCGTTCGACCTGCTGCTGTCGTTGATCCTGCGCGACGAGCTGGATCTGCTGGAGGTCGAGCTGGCCGAGATCGTGGTCGCCTACATCGACCACCTGGAGGCCGAGGGCGAGCTCGATCTCGAGGCCGCGACCGAGTTCCTCGTGCTGATCGCGGCGCTGCTGGAGCTCAAGTCGCGGCTGATGCTGCCGGGCGAGGAGCTGCTCGAGGAGCTCGACGGGCTGGCGCCGGCCGAGGCAGCCGAGGAGCTGCTCGAGCGGATGCTCCAGTACGCGCGCTTCCGCGGCGCCGGCGGCTGGGCGGCCTCCGTGCACACGGCCGGCCAGGCGTTCCTGCACCGCGTGGCGCCGCTGCCGCCCGCGCTGCGCCAGGTGTCGGTGGAGGCGGCCGAGCGCGCCTACGACGCCGAGGTGCTCGGGCAGGCGATCGGCTCGCTGCTGCGCACGCCGCCGCCGATCGACCTGCGCCACATGGCGATCCCGCGCGTGTCGGTGGCCGACCGGCTGGCCGTGCTGCGCCGGCTGCTCGGCCGCGGGCGCTTCTCGTTCGACGACGCCGTCGACGGGGCCGACCGCGTGACCGTCGCGGTCACGCTGTTCGCGCTGCTCGAGCTCTACAAGCGCGGAGAGGCCGCCTGGGAGCAGGACGAGCCGTTCGGACCGATCACGGTCCGCGCCGAGACCGCGGAAGAGATCGCGGCGAGGCCGTCGCATGAGCCCGCTGGCCCGCAAGATCGAGGCGCTGCTGTTCCTCGCGCCCGAGCCGGTCGCGCTCGACGAGCTGGCCGACGCCCTCCAGGCCGGCGAGGAGGCCGTCCGCGAGGCCCTGGCCGAGCTGGGCGGCGCGCTCGACGGCCGCGGCGTCGTGTTGCGCGAGGTGGCCGGCGGCTGGGCGCTCGCCTCGCACCCCGACGCCGAGGAGGCCGCCCGCCGCCTGCTCGCCCGCCCGCGCACGCCGGCGCTGACCGCCGCCCAGGCCGAGACGCTGGCGATCGTCGGCTACCTCCAGCCCGTGTCACGCCCCGAGGTCGCCCGCATCCGCGGCGTCGCCTCCGAGTCCGCCACGCACGCGCTGACCGAGCGCGGCCTGATCGAGGAGGCCGGCCGCTCGCAGTTCGGCGCCGTCCTCTACCGCACGACGCCGCTCTTCCTCAAGCTGTTCGGTATCAACTCGCTCGACGACCTGCCCGCGATCGAGCAGTGGGATCCGAGCCCGGAGGACGAGTCGGCACTGCGCGACCGCCTGCTGAAGGCCGGCGGCGAGCGCTCCGGCTAGCCGCCGAGGGCTGCGTTGCGCTAGGTCAGGCGGCGACCTTCGCGCAGATCACCCAGGGCCGCACGATGAGATCCTGATCCGAGAAGTTGTAGCCCTCCACGAGCCAGGCGTTCGGCACGAACGAACCGGCGTTGTCGCCGTCGATCGCGCTGTAGACGAGCTGCCCGTTATCGATCTGCAGCCGGCGCCGACGTGACGATCTGGATGTCATCGCTTCGATCGTCGTTGCGGCCGAAGCCGCCGCCGAGCGCGACCTTGCCGGGAGCGCGACTGGACCCGACGAGCGCTGTACGTCCTGGTCGCGCGGTCGGCGCAGTAGGCGTGCCACTTGGCGGTCGACTGGTCGCCCTGAGCGCCGCTCAGCGGCGGGATCGCAGCTCCAGGGTACGGGCCGTCGGCTTCAAGGTCGCTGAGGCCAGGCGCGCCGTTGTCACCCTTGTCGCCCTTCGGCCCCCGCGGACCGGCCGGACCGGTGTCGCCCTTGGGACCCTGCGCAGCTGACGAGCCGGAAACGGTGGTGTTGAGCTTGGCCTGGACGTCGTCGCTGAGACGACCCTCGCCGATCGAGCCCTTCTTGAACTCCTTGCCCGTGAGCGAGCCGTTGATGATGTCCGTGCCGGTCAGCTTCTTCGCCGCGACCGCGCCGCCGCTCATGCACAGGGCGAAGACGCCCGCCAGGATGAGACCCTTCGTGATGCGCTTCATGCGCTCCCTTCCTCCAACTTGCTCGTAAATGGATGGGAACGGTGAGCTCCGTTCACCGTTCCGCGGCGAGCAGGTATAGGCGAGGACTCAGGGGCCCTCGCTAGGCGAACGGCTAGGACTGGGCGGCCGGTTGTCGGCCGGCCGACAAATCGGCCTTCGCTGCGAGCTGGCCGCAGGCGGCGTCGATGTCGCGGCCGCGCGTGAGGCGGACGGTGGCGCGCAGGCCGTGCTCCTCGAGCACCGCCTTGAAGACGCCGATCGCGGCCGGGGAGGAGCCGTCGTACATCCCCGTCGGGTTGTACGGGATCAGGTTCACCTTGTAGACACGGCGATCAAGCAGCTGGGCGAGCGCGGTCGCCTGGCGGTAGGTGTCGTTGACCCCGGCGAGCATCACGTACTCGATGAAGACCTTGCGCCGGCGGCGCGCGTAGTAGGCCTCGCACGCCTCCAGGACGTCGGCGATCGGGTGGCGGTCGTTGATCGGCATGATCTGCGAGCGCAGCTCGTCGTCGGGGGCATGGAGCGAGAAGGCCAGCCGGATCGGCATGTCGCTCTCGGTCAGGGCGCGGATGCCGGGCACCCAGCCGACGGTGGAGATCGTGGTGCGGCGATGGGTGATGCCGACGTCGGGCAGCCGGCGCGCGGCGTCGAGCACGGCGGGGAGGTTCATCATCGGCTCGCCCATGCCCATGAACACCAGGTGGTCGACTGGCTCGATGCGGCGGAAGTGCAGGACCTGGTCGAGGATCTCCGACGCGGTCAGGTTGCGGCCGAACTTCATCGCGCCGGTGGCGCAGAACGTGCAGGTCAGCGGGCAGCCGGACTGGGAGCTCACGCAGACCGAGCGACGGCCGTCGCGGTAGCGCATCAGCACCGCCTCGACGGCGCGCCCGTCGCGCGTGTGGAAGAGCGCCTTCACCGTGCCGTCGGACGAATGCGCCTCGTTCACCGTGTCCAGGCTCGAGAACGGGACGTCGGCGGCCAGGCGATCCCGCAGCGCTGCGGGCAGATCGGTCATCTCCTGGTAGCCGCTCGCACCGCGCGACGCCCAGCTCCACACCTGGCGGGCGCGGAACGCGGGCTCGCCGGCGAGCGCCTCGTCGAGCAGCTTGAGGTCCACGCCCTTATGGTGGCAGCGTCGTGCGCCTCGCCAAGTACCTCGCCCACGCCGGCGCGGCCTCGCGCCGCGCCTCCGAGCAGCTCGTGTTCGACGGGCGGGTCACGGTCGGCGACGAGGTGGTGCGCGACCCGGCACGCGACGTCGACGGCAGCGTGCCCGTCGCCGTCGACGGCAGGCCCGTGCGCATCTCCACCGGCCAGCGCGCGGTCTATGCGGTCAACAAGCCGCGCGGCGTCGTCTCGACCGCCAAGGACCCGCAGGGCCGGCCCACGATCGTCTCGCTCGTCCCCAGCGCGCGCCGGCTCTATCCGGTCGGCCGGCTCGACGCCGAGAGCACCGGGCTGATCCTGCTGACCGACGACGGCGCGCTCGCGCACCGGCTCACCCATCCGAGCTTCGAGGTCCCGCGCACCTACCACGCCAAGGTCCGGCGGGCGCCCGTGCGCGAGCACGCGCTCCAGGCCCTGCGCGACGGGGTCGAGCTCGACGACGGGCCCACCGCGCCCGCGCGGGTCAAGCGGCTGGCGCCCGACCGCGTCGAGATCACCATCCACGAGGGCCGCAAGCGGCAGGTGCGGCGGATGCTGGAGGCCGTCGGCCACCCCGTGGTCGCGCTCGAGCGCGTGCGCTTCGGCCCGCTCTGGCTCGGCAAGCTCGAGGAGGGCAAGCACCGCCGCCTGACGGCGGTCGAGATCGAGAAGCTAAGGTCAGGCGCCGATGAGGCTGATCGCGCTCCGCGGCGCCACCACGGTCGACGCCAACGAGGCGGAGCCGATCCTGCACGCCACCGAGGAGCTGATGGGTGAGCTGCTCGAGCGAAACCGGCTCGACTCCGACTCGATCGTGAGCTGCATCTTCACGCTCACGCCGGACCTCGACGCCGAGTTCCCGGCCGTCGCCGCTCGCCGCATGGGCCTCAGCCGCGTGCCGCTGCTGTGCGCGCGCGAGATCCCGGTGCCCGGCTCGGTGCCGAGGGTCATCCGCGTGCTCATGCACTGCTACCCACCGGTCGGCGTCGACCCCCAGCACGTCTACCTCGGCGAGGCGCGCAAGCTCCGGCTGGACCTCGAAGGCGCTCAATAGACTGGCCGGCATGGCCCTCGAGTTCGCCAGCAAGGTCCGCCGCATCCCGGTCTACCCGGCCGCCGACGGGTACGCCTCCGAGGGCCCGATCGCCAAGCTCGCCTCCAACGAGTCGCCCTACCCGCCGCTGCCCGTGGTCGTCGAGGCCGCCGCCAAGGCGATGGCGGGCGCCAACCGCTACCCCGATCCGACGAACTCCGCGCTGCGGCGCCGGCTGTCCGACCGCCACGGCGTGCCGGCCGGCCGGATCGCGGTCGGCAACGGGTCGTGCGACATCCTGCTGGCCGCCGGTGACGCCCTGCTCGAGCCCGGCGCCGAGCTCGTCTACGCCTGGCCGTCGTTCTCGGTCTACCCGCACCTCTCCGCCGCCTCCGGCGCGCGCGCGATCGAGGTCCCGCTCGACGACGCCCATCGCCACGACCTCGAGGCGATGCGCAAGGAGATCACCGTCGCCACGCGGCTGGCGATCGTCTGCAACCCCAACAACCCGACCTCGACCGCGCTGCCGCTCGACGAGATCGCCGCCTTCATCGCCGACGTCCCGCGCCATGTCTGCGTGGTCCTCGACGAGGCCTACATCGAGTTCAGCATCCTCCAGGACCCCGACGAGTCGGTCGATCTGCTCGACAAGCACCCGAACCTCGTGATCCTGCGCACCTTCAGCAAGGTCTACGGGCTCTGCGGCCTGCGCGTCGGCTACGGGCTGTGCGGCTCGGAGGAGTTCCGCACGGCGGTCGACCAGGTGCGCCAGCCGTTCTTCTGCAACGCCGCCGCCCAGGCCGCGGCGCTCGAGGCGCTCAACCACCAGGACGAGGTCGCGCGCCGCGTCGAGCGCAACCTGGCCGAGCGGATCGGGCTCGAGGACGGCCTGCGCGAGCTGGGGCTGAGCCCGGCCGAGTCGCAGGCCAACTTCGTGTGGTTCGACCTCGGCGACGGCCGCGAGGAGGCGGAGGTCATGCAGGGCCTCGCGCAGCGCGGCGTGCTCGTGCGCGCGGGCGGCGCGCTCGGCCGCGAGGGCGCGCTGCGCGTCACGGTCGGCACGCAGGCCGAGAACGAACGCTTCCTGGAGGCGCTCGCCGCGCTGCTCTGATGGAGCTCGCGACGCGTCCGCCCCACCCGGCGCTGGCTCCGCACATCCGAAGCCTGGCCGGCTGGCACGAGCGCGCCGACGGGCCCGTCCGCCGCGCCGAGCTGCCCGGCGGCCGGATCGTCCTCGTCATCTCCTTCGGGCCGACGCTCGACGTGAACGGCCGCAGCTACGGCTCGTTCGTCGCCGGCCTGCACGACGCACCGGCGCTGACCGAGCACGCCGGCGAGGGCCACGGGATCCAGGCGTACCTGACGCCGCTCGGCGCCCGCCGCCTGCTCGGGATGCCGATGGGCGAGCTGACCCGGGAGGTCGTGGAGCTCGAGGACCTGATCGGCCCCGCGGCGCACGAGCTCGCCGAGCGGCTCGCGACCGCGCCGGACTGGGCCACGCGCTTCAACCTGCTCGAGCGGGCGATCGCCGCGCGCACGCTCGCCGCGCCGCCGGTCGCGCCCGAGCTCGTCTGGTCCTGGCAGCGCCTGCACGACCCGGTCCCGATCGGCGAGCTGGCGGACGAGGTCGGCTGGAGCCGCCGGCACCTCGCGGCGACCGTCCACCGTGAGCTGGGCATGGCGCCGAAGGCGCTCGCGCGACTGCTGCGCTTCGAGCGCGCGCTCCAGCGGCTGCGCGCCGGCGCCGACCTGGTCGACGTCGCGCTCGACAGCGGCTACTACGACCAGGCGCACTTCAACCGCGACTTCCGCGCCTTCGCGGGCGTGACCCCCACCGAGTACCGGGTCACATCCGTCCAAGAGATGTCGGCCGTGCCCGCCTAGGGTCCGGCGCATGATCATCCCAGCACTCCGCTACGACGACGCCAAGGCCGCGATCGACTTCCTCGACCGCGCCTTCGGCTTCCATCGCAAGGCCGTCCACGAGAACGAGGACGGCACGATCGGCCACGCCGAGCTCACCTCGGGCCGCGGCATGGTCATGATCGGCATCGACCGGCGCCGGCGACAAGCAGTTCGACACCGGCCGCGCCTCGATCTACGTCATCGTCGACGACCCGGACGCCGCCGTACGACCGCGCCAAGGCCGCGGGCGCCGAGATCACGCGCGAGCCGCAGGACACGGACTACGGCTCGCGCGAGTTCAGCGCCGTGCGACCCCGAGGGCAACGTGTGGTCCTTCGGGACCTACGACCCGTTTGCCACGTAGCGCTGCGGCTGCTACAAATCGTCGCTCGCATGACCGCCCGCCCCGCACACCCGACTCTGTCCCCGCGGGGCTACGCGTACTTCTCCTACGGCACCTGGCGATTTAGCTAGGCGCTCGGCCGGGTGCGCACTCCGCACCGCCAGATCGGGCCCACCCGCCCTTCGGGCCGAGCGCCGCACTCAGCGGTTCGTTCGTAGAGTGTGCAAAGACCTAGGAGAAGCAGCAGATGATGATCGTGATGAAGGCGGGAGCGACGGAAGCGGAGATCCAGTCCGTCATCGCCCGCATCGAGTCGGTCGGGGCCCGCGCCCACCCGTCGCGCGGCGAAGAGGTCACCGTGATCGGCGCGATCGGCGACCGCGAGCACGTCGCCCGGCTCGGCCTCGAGGGTGCACCCGGCGTCGCCCAGGTCGTACCGATCCTCAAGCCCTACAAGCTCGCGTCGTCGCAGGTGCGCCACGGCGAGCGAACCGTCATCGACGTCGAAGGACGAAAGATCGGCGGTGAGCACTTCTCGCTCATCGCCGGCCCCTGCACCGTCGAGTCGCGCGACCAGACGCTGACCACGGCGCGCGCCGTGGCCGCGGCGGGCGCGTCGCTGCTGCGTGGCGGGGCCTACAAGCCGCGCACCTCGCCGTACGCGTTCCAGGGCCTCGGCCAGGAGGGCCTGCGGCTGCTCGCCGAGGCCAAGGAGGAGACCGGCCTGCCGATCGTCACCGAGCTGATGGACGCGCGCGACCTCGAGCCCGTGGTCGAGGTGGCGGACGTGATCCAGGTCGGCGCGCGCAACATGCAGAACTACGCGCTGCTGTCGGAGATCGGGCGCGCCGGCAAGCCGGTGCTGATCAAGCGCGGGCTCTCCTCGACCCTCGAGGAGCTGCTGATGGCGGCCGAGTACGTGCTCAAGGAGGGCAACCCGAACGTGCTCCTGTGCGAGCGCGGCATCCGCACGTTCGAGACCGCCTACCGCTTCACGCTCGACCTGACCGCGGTCCCGGTGCTGAAGGAGCTCTCGCACCTGCCCGTGATCGTCGACCCGAGCCACGCCGCCGGCCGCCGCGACCTCGTGACGCCGCTGTCGCTGGCCGCCGCCGCCGCGGGCGCCGACGGGATCATCGTCGAGGTGCACCCGCACCCCGAGGAGGCGATCTGCGACGGCCCGCAGCAGCTGTACGCCGACCGCTTCGCCGAGTACGCCGAGCAGGTCGAGCGCGCCGCCGCGGTCGCCGGCAAGGTGCTCTCGAACGTCTGATGCCGACGGGTCCACGCCTGGCCGTGGTCGGCGTGGGCCTGATCGGCGGCTCGATCGGGCTGGCCGCGCGCGAGCGCCTCGGCGCGCACGTGCGCGGCTACGACCCGCGTGACCTCGCGGCCGCGCTCGAGCGCGGCGCGCTGACCGTCGCCTGCGACTCGGTCGCCGAGGCGGTCGAGGGCGCCGACGTCGCCTTCGTGGCGACGCCGGTCGGCGCGCTGCCCGACGCCGTCGCCGCGGTGCTGGCCGCCGCCGGCCCGGACTGCGTGGTCACCGACGTCGGCTCGACCAAGCGGTCCGTGGTGGCGGCCGTCGACGACCCGCGGTTCATCGGCGGCCACCCGCTGGCCGGCGCCGAGACGGCGGGGGTCGAGCACGCGCGCGGCGACCTGTTCGAGGGCGCGACCTGGTACCTGACTCCCGACGGCGCGCACCGGCGGGATGCTCTACGAGCGGCTGCACCGGCTGCTGCTCGACCTCGGCGCCCGGCCCGCCGCGCTCGACCCCGACACGCACGACTCCCTGCTGGCGACCGTCTCGCACCTCCCGCACGTGCTCGCCAACGTGCTCGTCGCGCGCGCGGCGCGGCTGCTCTCCGAGGAGGGCGAGCGGCTGCCCGCCACCGGCCCCTCGTTCCGCGACGCCACCCGCGTGGCGGGCGCCAACACGGACATCTGGCGCGACATCTACCTCGCCAACGCCGACGCGCTCGTCGACGCGATCGACGACACCGTGCGGCGGCTGACCGAGGTGCGCGAGGCGCTGGCGGCGGGCGACGGCGCCGCGGTCGCGGCCTGGAACGACGGCGCGCGCGAGGAGCGGCGGCGGCTGCTGGAGGCCGACCTGGCCGGCGGCGAGGTGCACGAGCTGCGCGTCGCGGTCCCGAACCGGCCGGGCGTGGTGGCCGAGGTCGCGCTCGCGCTCGGGCGCGCGGGCGTCAACATCCTCGACATGGCGCTCTATCCCGCCTCCGACATGTCCTCCGGCACGATCGCGCTGTGGCTGGCCGGCGACGGGCGGGCCGACGAGGCGCAGGCGCTCGTCGAGGGACTCGGCCTGACGGTGGCGCGCCCGTGAGGTTCTCGCCCGACGGGCCGCTGCGCGGAACGGTCGTCGCGCCGCCGGACAAGTCGCTCTCGCACCGCGCCGCGCTGCTGGCGGCGATGACCGACGAGCCGGTGCGGATCACCGGCTACCTCGACGCCGCCGACACGAACTCGACGCTGGACGCGGTGCAGGCGCTCGGCGCGCTGGTCGAGCGCCGCGCCGACTCGCTCGTGGTGCGCGGCCCCGGGCTGCGCGCCGCCGGGCCGGCCGACGTGATCGACGTCGGCAACGCCGGCACGCTGATGCGGCTGCTGCCCGGCTGGCTGGCCGGGCAGGAGGGCGGCCGCTGGACGCTCGACGGCGACGCCTCGATCCGCCGCCGCCCCGTCGATCGCGTGGCCGCCCCGCTCGGCCTGATGGGCGCCAGAATCCAGTCGCGCGGCCGCTTCCCGCCCTTCACCGTGACCGGCAGCCCGCTGTCCGGGATCGAGTACGAGCTGCCCGTCGCCTCCGCCCAGGTCAAGTCGTGCGTGCTGCTGGCCGGCCTGCTCGCCTCCGGTCCGACGACCGTCGTCGAGCCGAAGCCCAGCCGCGACCACACCGAGCGGATGCTGGCCGCCGCCGGCGTGCGGATCTCCCGCGAGGGCGCTCGCATCACGGTCGCCGCCCAGGACGAGCTCGAGCTGGGCGCGCTGCACGTGCCCGGCGACCCGTCGTCGGCCGCCTTCCATGCGGCCGCCGCCGTGCTCGTGCCGCGCTCGCGGATCGTCATCGAGGGCATGGGCGCCAACTGGACGCGCACCGGCTTCTTCCGCATCCTGCGCCGCATGGGCGGCGTCGTGGTCGGGCCGCTCGAGGAGCCGGGCGACGGCGTGCCGGCCGAGGAGCCGGTGTGCGAGCTCGACGTCTGCCACGGCCCGCTGGTCGGCACCGTGGTCGAGCCCGAGGAGGTGCCGCTGGCGATCGACGAGCTGCCGCTGGTCGCGCTGCTCGGCTGCTTCGCCGAGGGCGAGACGGTGGTGCGCGGCGCGGGCGAGCTGCGCCTGAAGGAGAGCGACCGGATCGCCACCGTGGTCGACGGCCTGCGCGGGCTCGGAGCGCGGATCGAGGCGACCGACGACGGCTTCGTCGTGCAGGGCACCGGCGGGCTGCGCGGCGGCACGCTCGAGTCCCACGACGACCACCGCCTGGCGATGCTCGGCGCGGTCGCCGGCCTGGCGTCGCGCGAGGGCGTCGAGGTGGTGGGGATGGAGGCGGCCGCGGTCTCCTATCCCGGCTTCGAGGCCGACCTCGCCTCGCTGCGCGGCTGATGGGCCAGTTCCACTTCCACCCGGACGAGTACCTGGCGCTGATGCGCTCCGAGCTGCCGGCCTACGAGCGGCTCCAGGACGAGGCGGCGGCCGCCACCGGGCGCGGCGCGACGCGCCTGCTCGAGCTCGGGACCGGCACGGGGGAGACGGCGCGTCGCGTGCTGGCGCGCCACCCCGGCGCCGCGCTGGTCGGCATCGACGCCAGCGCGGACATGCTCGCGGCGGCCACGCTGCCGGGCGCCGACCTGCGGGTGTCGCGGCTCGAGGACCCGCTGCCCGAGGGCCCGTTCGACCTCGTCTTCTCGGCGCTCGCCGTCCACCACCTCGACGGGCCGGGCAAGGCGGATCTGTTCGCCCGCGTGGCCGCCGTGCTCGAGCCCGGTGGCCGCTTCGTGCTCGCCGACGTCGTCGTCCCCGACGACCCGGCCGACGCCGTCACGCCGCTCAGCCCGAACTACGACCTGCCGAGCCGCGCGGACGATCAGGTCGCCTGGCTGCGTGAGGCCGGCCTCGACGCGAGGGTGGTGTGGGCCGAGCGCGACCTCGCGGTCTTCCAGGCCTTCAGGCTCCTTTGACGTTCCCCCAGTTGTCCTTGAAGCGAACCGCGCCGGAGGCGGTGGGCATCGTGCGGACGTGGTGCTCGCCACGGCCCGGCGTCTCCCACGTGATGCTCGAGCCCTCCTTGAGGAAGTACTTGTAGAGCAGCGGCCCGCCGGTGGCCGACAGCTGCACGGCGGCTTCCCAGACCCCGCCGTCACGGTGGTTGAGCGTGAGGGCCTTGGCGGGGTCCCAGCCTCCGAGCTCGGGCGCCTCGCCGCACACGAAGAGGTTCTGACCGTGCTTTGTCCCGTAGTGGGTCTCGAACGTCACCGTCGAGGTCGGGAGCAGCCGCCTGCGCATCGCCGGCTTGGTCTCGCCCGTCGCGGTGCAGATCGACTTCTCGTGCTCGTCGATCAGCTTCATCAGCTCGGAGAACTGCGTCCCCGTCACCTCGGACTTGTGGCCGTAGAGGATCTCGAGCCGGCGCTCGAGCGTGCCGAGGCCCGCCCAGGTCTCGACGAAGCGACCTTTGTCGACGTCGTCGGCCCCGGGCGCGAGCTTCTTGCCGTAGCGCTTCTCGTAGGCCGCCACCTGGGCCGCCAGGAACGTGGCGAAGCCCGTCTGGTGCGCGCCGTATTCGCCGGTGACCGGGTCGCCGGCCGCTTCGGGCGTGCCGCCGGCGCCGCGGAGCTCGCTGAGGCCGGTCCTGAAGCTCGCCGGGAAGTCGCCGAGCAGCAGCTCGGCGATCGCGTCCGCCCTTGCGGCCGCGCCCGGCGCGACGGCCTTGATCTCCTTGCTCAGCCCGGCCCTGTACTCCATCGTCGTGAAGTAGACGCGGGCGAGCGGCGGCAGGCCCATCACCGCGGCGAGGTCCTGCATCGCGGCGGTGTACGCGGCGTACGTGTCGTTGAACGCGAACGTGAAACGGGAGGCGCCCGGGTCGGCTGCCGCCATCCGCCGGGTGGCCATGCTGGCGAAGATCTCCGCGAGGCCCTCCCGGAAGTGCATCGGGCCCTCGGTCGCCTCGAACGAGTGCGTGGCCTCATGGATCAGGTCGGTGAACTCGGCGGAGGAGGCGTTGAGGATGATGCCCTTCTCGGTGTTCTGGGCGGCGATCTGGTACGCGATCGCGAACGCCTCGCGGTAGTTCGGCTCGCGCTTCGCCCCCGTGCCCGGCGTGAGCTCGCGCGGGTCGGCGGCTGCGGCCTGCCCCGGCTTGACGACCTTCGTCGTGGCGCCGACGTCCGGGAACGACATCACGTCGGACGGGACGTCGACCTCCTTGCGTTCAACGCCGCTGCCGACGGTGATCCGAGCCTTCGACGAGCTGTGAACGGGGTTGCCGACGAGCTTGACCACGCCTGGGTCGTCGAGCTTGCCCAGCCGGCATTTCGGGCTCGCGACGCCGAGGTCGGTGATCAGCTTCCGCAGCGTCGAGTCGACCACGCTCGGTGCGGGCAGCTCGGTCGCCGCGCCGCCCTGCCGCATCGCCGGCCAGTTGGTGGGCATCTTGCGACCGGGCGCCTCGAGCGGGGCGCTGAGCGCACGGCGCTTGCTCTCGACCTCGGCCAGCGTGCCCGCCAGCTTCACCGGGTCGATCTCCTCCCCCTCCACGATCAGCGGCGCCGGGGCGTTGGTGAAGAACGGCGCGAAGGCGATGAAGCAGCCCTCCGCGAAGCTCTTCGCCTTGTCCTGCGGGTCGGGGCTGAAGGGGAACCCGCCGATGTAGTTGCCGACTTCCTTCGCCGCCCCCTTGAAGCCGGCCTGGTTGACCTGGAAGTCGCGGAAGATGATCTGGCCCATGAAGCGCTCGGCGTAGACCCAGTGCTGGCGGACGTGCTGCTTCGGGTCGTGGCTCAAGAGGAAGACGGCGTAACGGGTGCCGTTCGGGAAGGTCCCCATCTTCATCAGCGTGTCGCCCTCGGCGAACATCTTGTTACCGGGCTCGCCGACCTCGAAGATCCTGAACTTCACGTCGGCGTCGCTCGTCGTCTGCGCGAGGTTGCGCAGGTAGTCGAGCATCCCGTAGTACTGCGCGTCGCCGATCACGTACGCGTTGCCCTCGGCGAAGTCCTCGAGCGACGTGGCGGTCGCCTTGCTGCGCGCCTCGTCGGCGGGCACGAGCAGCTTGTTCTCCTTGAGCGTGGTGGCGTCGGCGAGCGTCATCGCCCACACGCGCTCGCTCTGCTCGCCGGTCGAGTGGGTGGCGACGCCGTGCTGCCTGCGCATCTCGACAGCGGCCTGGCCCGACGTGCGGCCGCCGTCGATGGCGGCGATCGTCGTCAGCGCGCAGTTGCTGAGCTTGTCCGCGCCGGCGTCGTTGACGATCGCCGGGCGCGTGATCGACTTCAGGAGCTGGCTCCCCTCGTCGAGCGCTACGCCGCTGACGTTGATGATGGCGTTGTACTCGGCGGCCGACTTCTTCTGGGCCACGCGAGCCAGCATCGCGGTGACGGCGTGGTTGCCGGCGCCGCGCTGGAGCGCGAGCACGTGGCTGGGCGACGTCACCGGCTGCGGGCGCGCGCGATCCGGCGCCGGAGCGGCGGTGGACCGGCCGGGGGCCAGGAGCTCGCTCGCGCGCATGTCGGTGACATCGACACTACCGCGCGGCGCGCGGCGGGATCAAGCGGCGCGCGTGCGGCGTGGCGGGCTCGTCGCCCGCTCGATCGCTGCCGCCAGTCGCGGCGCCTCCTCGGGCAACAGCGCGGCGGTGGTGACGCGGATCGCCGAGCCGGGGGAGAGGCGGTAGGGCGCGCCCGCCGCGACCGCCCAGCCGTCGTCGCGCAGCGCGCGCACGGCGGTGAACTCGTCGGGCACCGGCACCCAGAGGTTGATGCCGCTCGGCGCCGGGGCGGCGTCGACCAGCTTCGCCAGCGCCTCGCGCCGCTCCCGGTACACGTCGGCGGCGCGGGCGACGACGGGGTCGTCCCACAGCCGCACGGCGAGCCGCTGGACGAGGCTGCTGACCCAGCCGGGGCCGAGCGACTGGCGGCCCTCGACGCGCGCCAGCGTCGTCTCGTCGCCGGCCACCACGGCCAGCCGCAGGTCGGGGCCGAGCCACTTGGAGACCGAGCGCACGACCGCCCAGCGCTCGCGGCCCTCGACCAGCGTGTGCCACGGCGTGCCCGCGACGGGGCCGAGGTGGTCGTCCTCGATCACGAGCACGTCCTCCGCGAGCACCCCGCGCAGCTCCTTCGCGCGTGCGGCGTCGAACGCCGAGCCGCACGGGTTGTGGCCGCGCGGCGTGAGCACGACCGCCCGCGCGCCGGCCTCGGCCAGCGCGGCGGGGACCATCCCGCGCTCGTCGACGGCGACCGGCACGAGCCGCAGGCCGAGCGCGCGCGCGAGGTCGAGCACGCCGGGCCAGCCGGGATCCTCGACGGCGATCGCGTCGCCGGGGGAGAGGTGCGCCGTGAGCACGCGCTCGATCCCGTCGAGCGCTCCGTTGACGGCGCAGATCCGCGTGGCCGGCACGCCGTCGGCCGTGAACGCCGCGATCGCCACCTCCGCGAGCTCGGGCAGCACGGGTTCGGCGCCGTACAGCCGCTGCGGGACGTCGATCTCCCGCAGGGCGGCGGCGAGATCGGGCAGCAGCGCCGGATCGGGGCTGCCGGTCACGAGGTCGCGCGTGCCGGCCGGCACCTCGTCGATGTCGAGCCCGGACCGCACGGGCGCCCGATCGGCCACCCGCAGCCCGCTGCGCGGGCGCGACACCACCACGCCTCGCCGCCGCAGGTCGGCCATCGCGGCCGCCACCGTGGCCGAGCTGACTCCGAGCGCGGCCGCCGTGCGCCTCACCGACGCCACCGCCGTGCCGGGCAGCAGCTCACCGGAGGCGATGTCGGCCTCGAGGTTGTCCGCGATCTCGCGGGCGCCAGAGCCCCGCGGCTGATACTGTATTAGCACAGTTGGCAACTGTACTACAACAGAAGGGTCTGACCCTCAATGAAGTCGACGAGGACGAAGTTGCGCCGGTTGCCGAAGCGCGGGGCGCATGATCGGGCGACGATCGACGCGATCCTCGACGAGGCGAAGGTGTGCCATCTCGGCTTCGTGCACGACGGCCGGCCGGCGGTGATCCCCACGTTGCACGCGCGGGTCGGCGACGAGGTGCTGGTGCATGGATCGGCGGCGAGTCGTGCTCTGCGGGCGCTCGCGACGGGCATCGAGGTGTGCCTGACGGTGACGCTGATCGACGGGCTGGTGCTGGCGCGGTCGGCGTTCCATCACTCGGTGAACTACCGGTCCGTGGTGCTGTACGGGACGGCGCGGCCGCTGCGCGAGACGGAGGAGCTCGAAAAGGCGCTGGAGGCGTTCACCGAGAAGCTGGTGCCCGGCCGCTGGGCCGACGTGCGCTGGCCGACCCGCAAGGAGCTCAAGGGCACCTCGGCGCTGGCGCTGCCGATCGAGGAAGGCTCGGCCAAGGTGCGCACCGGCCCGCCGGTCGACGACGACGAGGACTACGCGCTCGAGACGTGGGCGGGCGTGGTGCCGATGCGGGTCGAGACGCTCGCGCCCGAGCCGGATCCGCTGCTGCTTGAGGGCATCGCGCCGCCGGCGTACGTGAGCTCGCTCGTAAGCTGAGAGTCCCATGGTGATCGCGATCGACGGCCCGGCGGGCGCCGGCAAGTCCTCCGTGGCCCGCGCCGTCGCGCGCGAGCTCGGCTTCACATACCTCGACACCGGCGCGATGTACCGCGCCGTCGGCCTGGCCGCGAGCGAGAGCGGCGAGCCGGCCGCGCAGGTCGCCGAGCGGATCGACATCGAGCTCGGCGAACGCGTGCTGATCGACGGCCGTGACGTCACCGGCGCGATCCGCACGCCCGAGGCGTCCGAGGCCGCCTCGCGCGTGGCCGCCGACCCCGGCGTGCGCGCCGCGCTGGTCGCCAAGCAGCAGGCGCTGATCGCCGACGGCAACTGGGTCGCCGAGGGCCGCGACATCGCCACCGTGGTGGCGCCCGACGCCGAGGTCAAGGTCTTCATCACCGCCGACCCGGCCGAGCGCGCCGCCCGCCGCGCCGCCGAGCTGGGCGCCGATCCCGAGCAGGTCCGGCGCGAGCAGGCGCTGCGCGACGAGCGAGACGCCAGCGAGGACCGCTCCGTCCACGCTCCCGCGCCCGACGCCGTGCCCGTCGACACGACCGGCCTTTCGATCGACGAGGTGGTGGCGCAGATCGTCACCCTGGCCGTCGAGGCTCGTGAGCTGAGATGAAAGTCGCCGTCGTCGGCTACCCCAACGTCGGGAAGTCGTCGCTCGTGAACCGGCTCACGCAGACGCGCGAGGCCGTCGTGCACGAGCGGCCGGGGATCACGCGCGACCGCAAGGAGCTCTCGACCGAGTGGAACGGCCGCCGGCTGACCCTGATCGACACCGGCGGCGTCGACCTCCAGGACGACGACCCGCTGGCGGTCAGCATCCAGGACCAGGCGCGCGAGGCGATCGCCGACGCCGAGGTCGCCCTGCTGGTGGTCGACGCCCGCGCCGGCGTGCGACCCGGCGACGAGGAGATCGCCCAGATCCTGCGCGGCGGCGCGCTGCCCGTCGTGGTGGCGGCCAACAAGATCGACACGCCCGACGACCTCGTGCTCGCGCACGACTTCCACGGGCTCGGGCTCGGCGAGCCGCTGCCCGTGTCCGCCGCCCAGGGCCTCGGCACCGGCGACCTGCTGGACCGCCTCGTCGAGCTGCTGCCCGAGGGCGAGGACGCCGAGGAGGACGAGGACGTCGTCCGCCTCGCGGTCATCGGCCGCCCCAACGTCGGCAAGTCGAGCCTCGTCAACGCCTTCCTCGGCCGCGACCGCGTCATCGTCGCGCCAGAGGCGGGCACGACGCGCGACGCGATCGACACGCCGATCGAGGTCGACGGTCAGAGCATGCTGCTGGTCGACACGGCCGGCATCCGGCGCGCGGCGAAGGTCTCCGAGTCGGTCGAGTACTACACGACGCTGCGCTCGCAGCGGGCGGCGGAGCGCGCGCACGTCGCGCTCGTCGTCTGCGACGCGCAGGACGGCGTCACCTCCCAGGACATGCGGATCGCCGACCTGGCGATGAAGTCGGGCTGCGCGACCGCGCTCGTGCTGAACAAGTGGGACCTGACCGGCGGCGAGGGCGACCCGCGCGGTCCCGGCGCCGGCGTCGGCCCGGACGAGCTCGACCGCGAGCGCGCGCAGGTCAACCGCAAGCTGCGCCTGCGGCCGAAGGTGCTGACCGCGTCCGCCGTCTCCGGCCGCAACGTCCAGCGCCTGCTCCAGGAGTCGCTCTCGCTGGCCGAGCGAGCCACGTTCCGGATCCCGACGCCCGAGCTGAACCGCTTCCTGGCCGAGGTGACGAACGCACGCCAGCCGCCGGCCAAGCAGGGTCACCGGCTGAAGCTGTTCTACATGGTCCAGATCGGGACCGGCCCGCCGCGCTTCCAGATCCACGTCAACAACCGCAACAAGCTGACGCGCGACTACGCCTACTTCATCGAGAATCGCCTCCGTGAGCGCTACGCCCTCGAAGGCATCCCGCTCATCATCGACTTCGTTGAGCGCAAGCAACGCGAGCGGTGAGCGGCGGGCGCTGAGGATCCCGCTCGCCGCCCTCGGGCCGGTCGCGCGCCGGCGCCGCCTGGGGCTGCTGCTGCCGGTGATCGCGATCGCGGCCGTCGTCGCCGGCCTGCTGGTCGGACGCGACGACCCCGATCCGGGCGCCGCCGGCGTCGCGCCTGCGGACACCGCGCTCTTCGTGCGGGCCGAGAACCGCGACGAGCTGTGGGCGCTCGTGCGCCGGTTCCCGTCCCTGCGGGCGCTGGAGCTCGAGCGCGACGTGCGTCCGTGGGTGGGGGACGAGCTTGCCCTCGCGCTGCCCGACAGCGGGCGGCGAGCCGCTGTTGATCGCCGACGTGGCCGACCGCGCCGGCGCCGAGCGCTACCGCCGGCGGGTGCAGAGGCCGTCCGCCTTCGTCGGCGACTTCCTCGTCGTCGGCGCCGAGGCCGCGCCCGACGGCCCCTCGCTGGCCGACACCCCCGTCTATGAGCGCGCCGCCGCCGAGCTCGACCGCGCGCCGCTCGAGCTCTATGCCTCCGCGGCGGGCCTGCGACGGCTGCTCGCCCAAGCGCCCACCGCCCTCCAGGCGGTCGGCGCCTTCGTCGAGACGCCCCACTTCGAGGGCCTGGCGGCGCGCGTGCGGCCGGAGGAGGGCGGCGTGCGCGTCAACGCGCGCGTGCTGCGCGCCGCCGGCGCGCCGCCGCCGCAGGAGTTCGCGCCCTCGCTCCAGGGCCGGGCGCCGGCCACCGCCGCCGCCTTCCTCGACGCCCCGGGCGCCGACGCGCTCGTGACGCTGCTCGAGCGCGGCGGCGCCGGTGCGCTGCTGGCCGGCGTCCGCGCCGCGCTGCCCGAGCTCGCCGGGCTCGACCTCGACCGCGACGTGCTCGGCCCGCTGGGCGCCGAGGCCGCCGTGACGCTCACCGCCCGCGGCGCGACGCCGATCCTCACCGTCACCGCCCGCAGCGACGACCCGCCGCTCACGCGCGAGGCGCTGGCCCGCCTCCAGGAGCCGCTGGCCGAGCAGCTCACGGGCGACGCGCGCGGCTTCAAGGCGCTCGACGACAACGCCTACACGCTGCCGGTCACCCGCGCGCTCGAGCCCTCGTACGCCATCGACGGGAACGTCGTGATCGCCTCCACTGCCGCCTCCGGGCTCTCCCAGCGCACGCTCGCGCGGCGCGGTCTGGCGCAGGAGCTGGTCCTCCGTGCAGTGGCCGATCAGACCGGCGGCAGGGTCGAGGCGCTAGCCTTTGCCGACTTACGCCAGCTTCTTGCGCTGGGCGAGCGGACGGGGCTGAACCTCGGCCCGGGCTTCCCAGCCGTGCGCGACGACCTCCGGCAGGTGCGCGCTGCCGGTGCCGTCGTCAGGCGCGAGGAGTCCGATTCGACCGCGGAGCTGTTCCTCGAGATCCCATGAGCGAGATGAGCGACAACGAGTACCTGTTCACCTCCGAGTCCGTCACGGAGGGCCACCCCGACAAGATCGCCGACCAGATCTCCGATGGGGTCCTGGACGCCGTGATGCGCGACGATCCGGCCGGCCGCGTGGCCTGCGAGACGCTGGTGAACACCGGCCTCGTCGTGGTCTCCGGCGAGATCTCCACGACCACCTACGTGGACATCCAGGACGTGGCGCGCGAGACGATCCGCAAGATCGGCTACACCGACGCCGATCTCGGCTTCAGCGCCGACTCCTGCGCCGTGATCAACGCGATCGACAAGCAGTCGCCCGACATCGCCCAGGGCGTCGATCACGCCTACGAGAGCCGCACCGACGCGTCCGACGACGACGAGCTCGACATCGCGGGCGCCGGCGACCAGGGCATGATGTTCGGCTACGCGAGCAACGAGACAGAGGAGCTCATGCCGCTGCCGATCTCGCTCGCGCACAAGCTCGCCCACCGCCTGGCGGACGTCCGCAAGGCCGAGGTGGTCCCGTACCTGCGCCCGGACGGCAAGACCCAGGTGTCGGTCCGCTATCGCGACGGCAAGCCGGTGGAGATCGAGAAGCTGCTGATCTCGACGCAGCACAAGGAGGGCGCCGAGACGCTGATCCCGGACGACCTCTGGGAGCACGTCGTCGAGCCGATCCTGCCGCGCGACCTCTACGACGCGCGCAAGCTGCGCAAGAACTTCCTCGTCAACCCGACGGGGCGCTTCGTGATCGGCGGCCCGGTCGGCGACGCGGGCCTGACCGGCCGCAAGATCATCGTCGACACCTACGGCGGCATGGCGCGCCACGGCGGCGGCGCGTTCTCCGGCAAGGACCCGAGCAAGGTCGACCGCTCGGCCGCCTACGCCGCGCGCTACGTGGCCAAGAACGTGGTCGCGGCCGGCCTGGCCGACCGCTGCGAGGTGCAGGTCGCTTACGCGATCGGCGTCGCCCACCCGGTGTCGGTGATGGTGGAGACCTTCGGCACCGAGAACATCGGCCGCGCGAAGATCCTCGAGCTCATCGGGGAGCACTTCGACCTGCGGCCCGGCGCGTTCCGCCAGTACCTGAAGCTGCACCGTCCGATCTACCAGAAGACGGCGGCCTACGGCCACTTCGGCCGCGAGGACCACGACTTCACGTGGGAGAAGACGGACAAGGCGCAGACGCTGCGCGAGGCCGCCGGCCTCGGCGCCGCGGCAAGCACTGTGGCGTAGCTTTTCCGGAGGTCGTTTTGGGTAGGGCGTCGGCCCAGCCCCATGAACGACCTCCGGCTCGACACCGACTTCGTCGACTACGCGATCCTGGCGACGTACTTCCTCGTCGTCCTCGGCGTGGGGTTCGCGGCCAAGCGCTACATCCGCTCGAGCCTGGACTACTTCCTGTCCGGCCGCTCGCTGCCGGCGTGGATCACGGGGCTGGCGTTCATCTCGGCGAACCTCGGCGCGCTCGAGGTGATCGGGATGTCGGCCAACGGCGCGCAGTACGGCGTGGCGACGGTCAACTACTACTGGATCGGCGCGATCCCGGCGATGGTCTTCCTCGGCCTCGTGATGATGCCGTTCTACTACGGCTCGAAGATCCGCTCGGTGCCGGAGTACCTGCGCCGGCGGTTCAACGACCCGGCGCACAAGTTCAACTCGGTCACCTTCGCGGTCGCGACCGTCCTGATCGCGGGCGTCAACCTCTACGCGCTCGCGCTGGTGCTCGAGCTGCTGCTCGGCTGGCCGCTGCTCGTCGGCATCGTCGTGGCCGGCGTGATCGTCATGGTCTACATCAGCCTCGGCGGGCTGTCGTCGGCGATCTACAACGAGGTGCTCCAGTTCTTCGTGATCGTCGCCGCGCTGCTGCCGATCGTGATCATCGGGCTGGTCGACGTCGGCGGCTGGAGCGGCCTGACCGACGGGATCAGGGAGAGCAACCTCGGCGAGGCCGGGCTGCACGCGCTCGAGGGCACGCAGCCCGGCAACGTGACGAACCCGATCGGCGCGAGCTGGATCGGGCTCGTGTTCGGCCTCGGCTTCGTGCTCTCGTTCGGCTACTGGACGACGAACTTCGCCGAGGTGCAGCGCGCGCTGTCGGCCAAGGACCTCTCCGCCGCCCAGCGGACGCCGCTGATCGGCGCGTTCCCGAAGCTCGTGCTGCCCTTCATCATGATCGTGCCGGGCATGATCGCGCTCGTCGTGATCCCGAACATGGGCAGCGCCGACGACCCGAACCTCGCGTACAACAACGCGCTGCCGCTGCTGATGAACGAGTACCTGCCGAACGGCATGCTCGGCCTCGCGATCACCGGCCTGATGGCGTCGTTCATGGCCGGCGTCGCGGCCAACGTCTCGGCCTTCAACACGGTGATCACGACCGACCTGATCGAGCCGTACGTGCGGCCCGGCCAGTCGGACGAGTGGTACGTGCGCTTCGGCAGGCTCGCCACGATCGCCGGCCTCGTGGTGGCGATGGGCACCGCGCTGATCGCTTCGACGTACGACAACCTCATGAACTACGTCCAGGCGCTGTTCTCGATCTTCAACTCGCCGCTGTTCGCCGTCTTCATCATCGGCATGTTCTGGAAGCGGATGACGCCGTGGGCGGGCTTCTGGGGCCTCGTCACCGGCACGCTGGTCGCGGGCATCACGTGGATCGGCTACAAGGTCGGCTGGTTCTCGTTCGGCTCGGACCTCGACGAGTCGATGTGGGGCGCCGGCCTCGCCTTCGTCGCCGTCGCGGTGACCGCCGTGGCCGTCACGCTGGTCACCACGCCGAAGCCCGTCGCGGAGCTCCAGGGACTCGTGCACGGGATGGCGAACGAGGACGAGTACGAGGCCCGCCGCGTCCACAAGTGGTGGGAGTCGCCGAAGCTGCTCGGCTTCACGGCGCTCGCCGGCGCGACCCTCCTGACCATCGTCTTCTGGTAGACCACATGACTCACGAGCCACACGCCGCGCCGCCAACCTCTTCGACCTCCGCCGCATCATCGGCGGCCTGTTCGTCGTCTACGGCGTCCTGCTGGCCGTGCTCGGCCTGTTCGACAGCCAGGAGGAGATCGACAAGGCCGCGGGCGTGAACATCAACCTGTGGGCCGGCCTCGGGATGCTCGTGTTCGGGCTGCTGATGCTCCTGTGGGCGCTCACGCGGCCGCTCGGCGACGAGCTCGGCCTCAGAGCAGCCGAGCCGGGAGCCCGGGGACGACCGTGAAGGCGCCGGCGGGGACGGCGACCCCGGGCGGCAGTAGCGCCAGCACGGCGCCGCCGAAGCCGCCGCCGACCATCCGCGCGCCCACCGCGCCCGCCTCCTTGAGCCGCTCCACGGTCGCCTCGACCTCCGGCACCGAGGCGGCGTAGTCGTCGCGCAGGCTGGCGTGCGAGGCGTCGAGCAGGCGTCCCACCTCGCTCGAGGTCGCCGGCGCGCAGGGCGGCGACCGTGGCGTCGACGCGGGCGTTCTCGGTGATCACGTGGCGGGCGCGGGCGCGCAAGGGCTCGGGCAGGCCCGCGATCTCCGTCGCCTCGCGCAGCGTCTCGATGCCGAGCGCCGCGCACGCCTCGCGGCACTCGCGGCGGCGCTCGTTGTAGCCGGAATAGGCGATCGAGTGGGTCGGCGCCGGAGTCGAGCGTCACCAGCGTCCAGCCGTTCGAGCTCGAGCGGCACCGGGCTCGATCTCCAGCGACGCGAAGTCGATCCGCACGGCGTGCCCGGGTTCGCTGCACAGCGACGCGAGCTGGTCGAGCAGGCCGGTCTCGGCGCCGACCCAGTCGTTCTCGACCCGCGAGCACAGCTTGGCGAGCTCGACGCGGTCCGCCGGCTCCTCGCCGAGCAGCGCGAGGCAGAGTGCGGTCTCGAGGGCGGCCGACGACGACAGGCCGACGCCGCGCGTCAGGTCGCTCTCGATCGTCAGCCGCACGGGGCGGAGCTCGTGGCCGGCCGCCTGGAGCTCCGCGACGGCGCCGCGCACGAACGCGCGCCAGCCGTTGGCGGGCTCCGGCGCGGCGAGCGCGAACTCGTCCTCCTCGCCGAGGTCGACGGCGTGTGCCTGGACGCGGTCGCCGGACAGCGGCTCGGCGGTGACGGTCACGCCGCGGTCGATCGCGAACGGCAGCGCGAGCCCGGCGTTGTAGTCGGTGTGCTCGCCGATCAGGTTCACGCGGCCCGGCCCGCGGGCCCGGACCGTCTCAGCCAAGGCGCCCCCGCATGACGGCGACGGCGTCCTCGCTGGCGTCGATCAGCAGGTAGCGGCGGCCGAGCGCGGCGGCCACGGCCCCCAGCGTGCCGGAGCCGGCGAACGGGTCCAGGCAGAGGTCGCCGGGGCGCGAGGAGGCCTGCACGAAGCGGCGCACGAGGCCCTCCGGCTTCTGCGTCGGGTAGCCGGTCTTCTCGCGCCCGGTGGGGGAGACGATCGTGTGCCACATCACCGACGTCGGGCGCTTGCCGCGCTCGCGCTGCTCGGGCGTGACGAGCCCGGGCGCCATGTACGGCTCGCGGTCGACGGCCTCGCAGTCGAACCAGTAGCGCTCGACGTCGCGGACGTAGACGAGGATCGTGTCGTGCTTCTGCGGCCAGCGGCTGCGCGGCTTGGCGCCGTAGTCGTACGCCCAGATCAGCTCGTTGAGGAAGCACTCGCGGCCGAACAGCTCGTCGAGCAGCAGCTTCACGTAGTGCGCCTCGCGGTAGTCGAGGTGCAGGTAGAGCGTGCCCTCGGGGCTCAGGACGCGTCGCAGCTCGCGCAGGCGCGGCTCGAGGAAGGCGAGGTAGTCGTCGAACGAGTCGCGGTAGGAGGACTTCTCGAGCAGCGTGGTCGCGTAGCGGCGGCCGCCGAAGCCGGTGCGGTCCCCGTTCGCGGCGGCCACGGTCGCCAGCGTGCGCCGCTCCTGCGTGCGACCGGTGTTGAACGGCGGGTCGGCGTAGACCATCTGCACCGAGCCGTCGGCCAGCTCGCCGAGCACCGGCAGGTTGTCGCCGAGGACGATCCCCTCCACGGTGCGCGAGGCTACCGACCCCACCGGTCGGCGATGCCAGACCGCCGTCCGAACCCCGACGCGGAGGGGTGACCGGCCTCCCGGAGACGTGCCTGGCCGGCGTCGGGGTGGGAGTGGCCCAGGCGCCCGCGCCGACGGTGACCGTCACCGTCAGCGAGTCGTCGATCGCGGTTGGCGTGACCAGCCCGGTCGCGGCCGGGCCGACGCGGTTCGACGTGGTCAGCTCCGACCAGAACGAGGCGGAGGTCTCGATCGGCGCGCTCCTGCCTGGCGTGACGGTCGACGCGTTCACCGCGGCGCTGCGCAGCAACCCCGACTCGGCGATCGAGATGGCCCATCTCGACGGTGGCGCGAGCCTCGCGGCCGGCCAGGCGAGCCGGGCCGTGACGTTCAGCCTGCGGCCCAGCAGCACGTACGTGGCGATCAACCTCACCGGCGAGAACCCGGCCGACTGGGAGGTCACCTCGTTCACGACCAGCGACCAGGCCAACGGCGCGTCCGCGCCGCAGGCCGACGCCCGCGTGAACATCTTCGACCTGCGCTTCCGTGGCGCCAACCGGCTGCCGAGGAACGGCGTCGTGCGGTTCGAGAACAAGGGCTGGGCGCCGCACTTCGCGTTCGCCGTGCCGCTGCGGCGCGGCGCCAAGCAGCGTGCCGTGGCGCGGGCGCTCCTGCGCAATGCCAACCGGCCGCTCGAGCGGCTGCTCGACTTCCGCAACGGCGTCGAGGCGCAGTCGCTGATCACGCGCGGCGCGGTCGACTACAACGAGGTCCGGTTCGGCAAGCGCGGGCGCTACGTGATGGTCTGCTTCTTCGAGGAGCACAACACGCAGGGCATGTTCCGCTTCGTGCAGGTGCGTTAGAGCTAGAGCGTCGCCTCGACCGGGTGGGTCCCGCCGGCGACCGTGAGGTCGCCGGCGGCGATCGGCTCCCGCACGCCTCGCAGACCGTCGTGGCGTGGAACTCGGCGCCGCAGGTGTGCCGGAAGATCACGGGCTCGGCGCCGGCGTTGAGGTGGCGGTCGCCCCACTCCTTGAGCTGGAGCAGGACCGGGTGCAGCTCCTCGCCGGCCTCGGTGAGCACGTACTCGTGGCGCGGCGGGCGCTCCGAGTAGAGGCGGCGCTCGACGATGCCGGCCTCCTCCAGCTCGCGCAGCCGGCGGTGAGCACGTCGCGCGGCGCGCCCGTGCCGTTCAGGAGCTGCGTGAAGCGCGTGCGGCCGTAGCGGATCTCGCGCACCACGAGCAGCGAGTAGCGCTCGCCTACGAGGGCGAGGGCATCGGTGATCGAGCAGACGCGCGGCACTCCTGGTAGCTTGCTCCCCGGTCGGTTTGAAATCCAAACTTACAGGGGGAAGGCATGCCGGAGACGATCGTCCTCATCCACGGCTTCTGGGTCACTCCGCGCAGCTGGGAGCAGTGGGTCGAGCGGTACGAGCAGGCCGGGCACCGCGTGATCGCGCCCGCCTATCCCGGCTTCGACGTCGAGGTCGAGGCGCTCAACGCCGATCCGTCGCCGATCGAGGCCGTGACCGTGCCGCAGATCATCGAGCGCCTCGAGTCGGTCGTCCGCGAGCTCGACGCGCCGCCGATCCTGATCGGCCACTCGGCCGGCGGCGTGTTCACGCAGATCCTGCTCGACCACGGCTACGGGGCGGCCGGCGTGGCGGTCAACTCGGCGCCGACCGAGGGCGTCAAGCGCGTGCCGCTCTCGCAGATCAAGGCGACGTTCCCGGTGCTCAAGAACCCGGCCAACCGCCACCGTGCCGTCGGCTTCACGTTCGACCAGTGGAACTACGCGTTCACCAACGGCTTCCCGGAGGACGAGGCGCGGCGGCTGTACGAGCGCTACCACATCCCCGCCTCGGGCGAGATCTTCTGGGGCAGCGCGCTGGCCAACATCCACCCGGGCAAGGACGACAACTGGGTGAACTACAAGAACACCGAGCGCGCGCCGCTGCTGTTCATCTCCGGCAGCACCGACCACCTGATGCCGCCCTCGATCCAGCAGTCGAACGCCAAGCACTGGAACGACAGCGTGGTCACCGAGGTCAAGGAGTTCGACGGCCCGCACCTGCTGCCGGCGTGGCCGGGCTGGGAGGACGTCGCCGACTACGCACTCGACTGGGCCCTGCAGCACGCCAGGCAAACGAGCCTGTGAGGATCACGCACGTCGGCGGGCCGACGGCGCTCATCGAGATCGGCGGCTGGCGGCTGCTGACGGATCCGACGTTCGACGCGCCCGGCCGGAGGTACTCCTTCGGCTGGGGGTCGTTCTCGCGCAAGCTCGCCGGCCCGGCGGTGCCGGCCGACGGCCTCGGGCGGCTCGACGCGGTCCTGCTCACGCACGACCACCACGCCGACAACCTCGACCCGGCCGGCCGCGCGCTGCTGCCGTCGGCGGACGCGGTGGTCACGACCGCGTCGGGCGCCCGGCGCCTGGGCGGCGGCGCGCGCGGGCTGGCGCCGTGGGAGTCCACCCGCCTCGAGGCGCCGGGCGGCCGGCGATCGAGATCATCGCCACGCCGTGCCGTCACGGCCCGCGGCTGCTGCAGCCGCTGTTCGGCGACGTGATCGGCTTCGCGCTGCGCTGGGACGGCCGGACGCTGTGGATCTCCGGCGACACCGTCATGTACGACGGCGTGCGCTCGGTCGCCGAGCGGCTCGCGGTCGACACCGCGATCCTGCACCTGGGCAGCGTGCAGTTCGGTGTCACGGGCCCGCTGCGCTACACGCTGACCGCGCGCGAGGCGGTCGAGCTGTGCCGGCTGATCCGCCCTCGCATGGTCATCCCGCTCCACTACGAGGGCTGGTCGCACTTCCGCGAGGGGCGCGAGGCGATCGAGCGCGAGCTGGCGACGGCGCCGGAGGACGTCCGGCGCCGCTTCCGCTGGCTGCCGATCGGCGAGCCGGTCGAGCTGGGGGGTGTTGTTCATGTGTGGCGGGCTAGTACCAGCGGATCCGCGGCTGGCGCGGCGCGCGGGGTCGGTCTGGCGGCGGCGTGTGAAGAAATTGTTGATCATGGGTTGCATCCTAGTACATATCTTCCTAGGAAGCAAGTTCTCGGGAAGAGAATTTATGTAGGGTTCGATCCGTGCCCGAACGCGACGGCGTCGACCTGATCATCGAGCAGTGGCAGCGCGAGCGGCCGGAGCTCGACTCGTCGCCGATCGGCGTCGTCGGCCGCGTCTCGCGGCTCGCGCGCGAGATCGAGGCGCGGCTCGAGCCCGTCTACCGCGAGCACGGGCTGGAGCCGGGCTGGCACGACATCCTGGCCACGCTGCGGCGCTCCGGCGGGACGCTGCGGCCGACCGACCTCACGAACGCCTCGATGCTCACGTCGAGCGGCACGACGAAGCGGCTGGACAAGCTGGAGGCGGCGGGGCTGATCGCGCGCGAGCCGGACCCGAGCGATCGTCGCGGCACGCTGATCGCCCTCACCGCCGAGGGCCGGCGGCTGATCGACGCGCTCACGCCCGCGCACCTGGACAACGAGCGGCGGATCCTGGGCGCGCTGAGCGAGGCCGAGCAGCGGCGGCTCGCCGACCTGCTGCGCAAGCTCCAGCTCGGCCTTCCGGAGGGGTGAGAGCGGCCGGGTCGGCGCCTATGGTCTTCGGACCGTGATCGCCCGCGTCGAGCCCCTCACCACCACGCGCCGCCTGTCGGGCCCGTTCGACTACCGGCTGCCCGCCGATCCGGTCGACGTCGGCTCGATCGTGCGGGTGCCGTTCGGGCACCAGGCGCTCGACGGCGTCGTGGTCGCGCTCGCCGACGCGCACGCGAGGTGCCCGACGAGAAGCTGGTCACGCCGACCGCCGTGCGCGGCGAGTCGGTGCCCGGCGAGCTGGTCGAGCTGGCGCTGTGGATGGCGCGCGAGTACTGCTCGACGCCCGCCCGCGCGCTGTCGCTCGTGCTGCCGCCGCGCGGGCGCGAGCGCACGCAGCTGTGGGCCGAGCGCGACCGGCGCCGAGCTCGACGGGCAGCGGCTGACCGACAACCAGCGCGCGCTGCTCGAGCGGCTGCCCGGCCCGGCCGGCGGCGACCTGGCCGCGCTGCGGCGGCTCGAGGCGCGCGGGCTGGTGGCGATCGCGCCGCGCGCGCAGCGGCGGGCGCCGCGCACGAACCCGGCCGCCGACCGCGCGCGTCGAGCTCACGCCCGAGCAGGCGGCGGCGCTCGAGCGGCGTGCGCGCGGGCGGCTCGCACCTGCTGCACGGCGTGACCGGGCTCGGGCAAGACCGAGGTCTACCTGCGCGCGTGCGCCGACGCGCTCGAGCGCGGCCGCGGCGTGATCGTGCTCGTGCCCGAGATCGCGCTCACGCCGCAGACCGTCGCGCGCTTCCAGGCGCGCTTCGGCGACACCGTGGCGCTGCTGCACTCGGCGCTGGGCGAGGGCGAGCGCTACGACGAGTGGCGGCGGCTGCGCGTCCGGCGAGGCGCGGATCGCGGTCGGCCCGCGCTCGGCGGTCTTCGCCCCGGTCGCCGACCTCGGGCTCGTGGTGATCGACGAGGAGCACGACGCCTCGTACAAGCACGAGGGCGACCCGCGCTACGACGCCCGGCTCGTCGCCGCCGAGCGCGCCCGCCGCGCCGGCGCCACGCTGCTCGCCGGCTCGGCGACGCCGCGGCCCGAGACCTGGCACGCGCTCCCGCACCTGCGCGCTGCCGAGCCGCGTCGACGCGCGGCCGCTCCCGCCGGTGCGGGTGCTCGACATGCGCGGCGCCCAGCACCCGCTGCACCCGCTCACGCGGCGCGCGCTGGCGGCGCGCGCGCAAGTCGATCGTGCTGCTCAACCGCCGCGGCTGGTCGAACTTCCTCACCTGCCGCTCGTGCGGGAAGGTGTGGGAGTGCCCGCAGTGCGAGGTGGCGCTCGTGCTGCACCGCGCCGAGGGCGTGATCGCCTGCCACCACTGCGGCCACCGCGAGCGCGTGCCGGAGCCGCTGCGACGCCTGCGGCTCGCTGGCCGTCGCCCGCTACGGCGCCGGCACCGAGCGGATCGAGGCCGAGCTGCGCGAGGCGCTCGACGTGCCCGGTGTTCCGGCTCGACGCCGACACCGCGGCGGCCAAGGACGCCGTGCCGGAGCTGCTCGCCCGCTTCCACGCCGCGCCGGCCGGGCTGCTGCTCGGCACGCAGATGGTCGCCAAGGGCCACGACTTCCCGGACGTCACGCTCGGCGTCGTGCTCGACGCCGACAGCACGCTGCGCTTCCCCGACTTCCGCGCCGAGGAGCGCACGTTCGCGCTGATCGCCCAGCTCGCCGGCCGCGCCGGCCGCGGGCCGCGAGGGCGGGCGCGTGCTCGTGCAGACCACGGCGCCCGACGCGCCCTCGATCGAGGCCGCCGCCCGCCACGACAGCCGAGGGCTTCCTGGCCGGCGAGCTCGAGCGCCGGCGCGCGCTGCGCTACCCGCCGTTCGCCGACCTCGTCCGCGTGGTCGTCTCCGCCGAGGCGGCCGAGCCGGTGCGCGCGGCCGCCGCCCAGGTCGCCGAGCGCGTCGGCGCCGGCGTCTCGGAGCGGCACCGAGATCCTCGGCCCGGCGCCGCTGTTCCGCCTGCGCGGCCGCGAGCGCCGCCAGGTCGTCGTCAAGACCGCCGAGCGCGCGGTCGCCGTCCGCGCCGTCGCCGCCGCCGTCGAGGCCGCCGCGCGCGACCGCGCGCTGCGCGACGTCGCGTTCTCGGTCGACGTCGACCCGCAGTAGGCGTGGCTAGACTCGTCGGCTCGATGGCCCAGGAGCAGCAGACCGCCGCCGCCCGAGGCGGCGCGAGACCGCCGCAGGACCGGCTCGATCCCGAGACCCGCGCGCGGCGCGAGGCGGCGCTGCGGCACGTCCGCAAGTACGGCGATCCCGTGCTGCGCACCCGCGCGCGGCCGGTCGAGGTGTTCGACGGCGCGCTCGCCGACGAGGTCCGGCGGATGGGCGGCTGATGGACGACGCGCTCGGCATCGGCCTCGCCGCCACGCAGCTCGGCGTGATGCACCGCGTGCTCGTCTACCGCGTCGAGCCCGGACGCGCCGCTCGGCGTGCTGGTCAACCCCGAGATCGAGTGGCGCGGCGACGAGGTCGAGACGATGGAGGAGGGCTGCCTGTCGCTGCCCGGCGTCGGCGTCGAGGTCGAGCGGCCCGTCCACGTGCGCGTGCGCGCGCAGGACGAGCACGGGGCGCCGCTCGTCGTCGAGGCCTCCGGGCTCGAGGCGCGCGTGATCCAGCACGAGGTCGACCACCTCGACGGCGTCCTGATCCTCGACCGCACGATCCGCGACCAGCGCAAGCAGGCGATGCGCGCGATGCGCGAGGCGATGGCCGGGCCATCCGCCGCCCGACGCCCGCCGTCAGCGCTATGACGTAGTGCGCACCGTCTACCTCGGCACCTCGGACGTTCGCCGCCGTCGGTGCTCGAGCGGCTGGCCGACAGCCCGCACCGGCCCGCGCTCGTGGTCACGCGGCCCGGACCGGCCGAAGGGCCGCGGGCGCAAGGTCTCGCCGCCGCCGGTCGCCGACCGCGGCGCGCGAGCTCGGGCTCGAGGTGATCCAGCCCGAGCGGCTGCACGAGCCGGAGGCGCTCGAGCGGATCGCCGCCGCCGAGCCCGAGGTCGCGTGCGTGTGCGCCTACGGCGTGCTGATCAAGGAGCCGCTGCTGTCGGCCTACGAGATGCTCAACGTGCATCCGTCGCTGCTGCCGCGCTGGCGCGGCGCCGCGCCGGTCGAGCGGGCGATCATGGCCGGCGACGAGCAGACCGGCGTGTCGATCATGCGCGTGACCGAGGGGCTGGACTCCGGCGCCGTGTGCCTGCAGGAGGCCGAGCCGATCCGCGCCCGACGACGACTACGGGACGCTCGCGGCGCGGCTCGAGCGGCTCGGCGGCGACCTGCTCGTGCGGGCGCTCGACGAGCGGCCGCCGTTCGTCGAGCAGGACGAGTCGCAGGTGACCTACGCGCACAAGATCGAGGCCGCCGACCGCGCGCTCGACCCGGCCGCACGCCGGACGAGCTCGAGCGCACGGTGCGCGCGCTGCGCCCGCACATCGGCGCCCGCGTGGCGCTGCCCGGCGGCGACTTCCTCGGCGTGATCGCGGCGCGCGTCGCCGACGACGACGGCCCGGAGCCGGGCCGCGTGCGCGCGCGACGGCGAGCGGCTGCTGCTCGGCGCCGCCGGCGGCGCGCTCGAGCTGACCGAGATCCGCCCGCCGGGCGGCCGCCCGATGGCCGCCGCCGACTGGCTGCGCGGCCGCCCGGACGCGCGCCTGACCGACTTCGCGGTCGCCGGTTAAGCGAATCCGGCCGCACGTGGCGGCCGGATGCGAGGTGCGTACCTGAAGGTGCGTCAGGCGGCGGGCTGCGCCGGGGCCGCGGCGGCGGCGGGAGCCGTCGTCCGGGGCGGGCGCGGGAGCCGGGCGGGCGCCGGAGCCGGAGCCGGAGCGGGGCCGCCGGGCGGGCGCCGGAGCCGGAGCCGGGCGCCGGGGCGGCGGCCGGGGCCGGCGCGGCCGCCGGGCGCCGGGGCCGGAGCCGGGCGGCCGGAGCCGGGGCCGGCTCGGCGGCCGGGGCCGGACGGCGGCCGGGGCCGTCGGCGGCCGGCGGCCGGGGCGTCGTCGGCCGGGGCGTCGGCGAGCCGGCGTCGCGCGACCGGAGCCTCGGGCGCGTCAGGCGGCGGGCGGCCGTGTCGGCCGGCGGGGCCGGGTCCTCGACCGGGGCCGTCGGGCGCGGGCGCCGGGTCGGCTCGTCGTCGCCGTCGTCGGCCGGGATCCTCGACCTCGACCGGGTCGGGCTCGGTGGCCGACCGGGCCGTTGCCGCCGTCGTCCGGCGGCGGCGGCGGTCGTCGGGATCGGTGTCGACCGGCGTGCTCGGGCGGTCGGGCTCGGCGCGTACCGGGGTCGGTGCCGGCCTGCTCCTCGCCGGCGCTCGGGATGCCGTCGCCGTCGGGATCGAGCGCGCCGTCGGCGACGCCGTCGCCGTCGGTGTCGGGCGTCCACGGCTTCGAGCCGGTCCGCACCTCGACCGCGTTGCGCACGCCGTCGCCGTCGGAGTCGGTGTCGCCGTCGGTGATGCCGTCGCCGTTCGAGTCCGGCGTTCGCGGCGACGTGCGCGGTCAGGAACTCGTCGACGTTCGGGATGCCGTCGCCGTCGCTGTCGGCGCTCGCGTCGTCGCGCAGCGGGTTCAGGCCGTTGCGCGTCTCCCAGACGTCGGGCATGCCGTCGCCGTCGGTGTCGGCCAGGTTCGGGCGTGCTGAAGCCGGAGCCGCCGAAGTCCGGTGCCGGCTCCGTCGCTCTCGCCGCCGGCGCCGACGCGTCGCGCGGAGCCGTGCCGGTGCCCGTGCCGGGCGCGGAGACGCCCGTCGCGGCCGGCCGGGACCACCAGCGTGGTGCCGCCCGGGCCCGGGACGTCGATGGTGCCGCTCGCTCGCAGCGGCGCGAGCGGGAGAACGGTTGTCAGCGACCGGCGGACGCTCGCCCGGCTTCATCTGGACGACTGTCTGTCGCGCCGCCGGCTGGAGCGCGTCCGGCCATTCGGTCCAACCGAGGAGCGGAGCGCTCAGCGCTCCGACGCCGAGCACCCCAGCGACCAGTCCGGCTGCCACGGTGCCGGCGAACCGCAGATCGCGCAGAGCCGCCGAGCGCGCGGCGCCCGTGGCTCTCGCGATTGGTGTTCGTCAGCGACATGTTCAAATCCCCTTCCGAGGCAGCTATCGGCAAGTTCTACGGGGTGCTTTAGCCTCGATGCCATGAAGATTGAGCGTTTCGGTGCCGAAATGGACGAACGTTCGACACGTTTCCGAAACGCCTGGAAATCGCCGCAAATTGCACATAAGCGAAAATCAGGAATCTGGACGGATACGTCCCGAGCAGATGCGAGCGCGGCATCAGCCGGAATTTCACCCGCTCGCGCGTGCGCGTACGCGGTCATCCGGCGGGTCTTCGAGGAGGGCGCCTACGCCGACCGCGCGCTGCACGGCGAGGCGCGCCGCCACGGCCTCGAGCCGCGCGACCGCGCGCTCGCCACGCGGCTCGCCTACGGCGCCGTGCAGCGCCGCGCGACGCTCGACCACGTGATCGAGACGCTCGCCGGGCGGCCGGTCGCCAAGCTCGAGCCCGCCGTGCTCGCCGCGCTGCGGCTCGGCGTGCTCCAGCTCGCGTTCCTCGACCGCGTCCCCGCGCACGCGGCGGTCGGCGAGTCGGTCGAGCTGGCCAAGCGCGACGTCGCGCGCGCGGCGCCGGGCTCGTCAACGCCGTCCTGCGGCGCGCGGCCCGCGAGGCGCCGCGCGCTCGTCGCCGCGCTGCCCGACGGCACGCCCGCCGAGGCGGCGCTGCGCCACTCGCACCCGCTGTGGATCGCCGAGCTGTGGTTCGACGCGCTCGGCGCCCGACGAGGCGCGCGCGCTGATGGCCGCCGGCAACGAGCCCGCCGAGGCCGCCGTCCGGGTCAACACGCTCAAGGCCGACGCGCTCGAGCTGCCCGGTGCCCGCGCACCCCGCCGAGCCTGCCCGAGGGCCTCGTCCTCGACGCCCCGTTCGACGCGTTCGCGCTCGCCGCTGTGGGAGCAGGGCCTGTTCATGCCGCAGTCGCGCGCCGCGATGGCGGTCGCGCGCGCGCTCGACCCGCAGCCCGGCGAGCAGGTGCTCGACCTGTGCGCCGCGCCCGGCGGCAAGACGACCCACCTCGCGGCGCTGATGCGCGACGAGGGCCGCGTCGTCGCCGTCGAGCGCCACCCCGGGCGCGCGGACGCGCTCCGGCGCACCGCCGCGCGCATGGGCGCCACGCTGCGTCGAGGTCCGCACCGCCGACGCCGCCGAGCCGCACGACGGGCGCCTACGACCGCGTGCTCGTCGACCCGCCGTGCTCGGACCTCGGCACGCTCGCCGCCCGGCCCGACGTGCGCTGGCGCAAGGACGCCGAGACGCCCGCAGGCGCTCGCGGCCACGCAGGCCGCGCATCCTCGACGCCGGCGGCCGAGGCGCTCCAGCCCGGCGGCGTGCTCGTCTACTCCACCTGCACGATCTCGCCCGCGCGAGAACGAGCGCCTGATCGCCGCCTTCCTGGAGCGTCGCGACGACTTCGCGGTCGACGAGCTGCCGTCCGACCTGCCCGTCTGGGACCATCCGAGCGTGCCCGGCTTCCTCCAGACGCTCCCGCACCGGGACGGCACGGACGGCTTCTTCATCGCGCGGCTGCGGCGGTCGTGACCGACGATCACGTCGATCTCGGCGACGTCTGCCCGTCCTGCCACGAGCCCTGGCTGCGGCCCACCAACCTGCCGGGCCGCTACCGCTGCGTGAACTGCCTGCACCGCTTCGAGCTGATGTCGGTGTGCCCCAACTGCGGCGAGCACTCGACGATCGTGCGGATGTCGGACACCGCGCTCTACGCGTGCAATCACTGCAAGGCGTCGATGCTCCAGCCCATATGACCCCCGACCGGCGTCGCGCCCTCGATCCTGGCGGCCGACTTCGCGCGCCTCGGCGAGCAGGTCGGCGCGGTGCTCGAAGCCGGCGCCCGCACGATCCACGTCGACGTCATGGACGGCCACTTCGTGCCGCCGTTCAGCATGGGCGCGCTGGTCGTCGACGCGCTGCGCCGAGCAGATCCACGAGGCGGGCGCGCTGGTCGACGTGCACCTGATGGTCGAGCGGCCGGAGCGTCACATCGAGGACTTCGCGAAGGCGGGCGCCGACAACATCACCATCCACGCGGAGGCCACGCCGCACGTGCACTACGCGCTCCAGGCGGTCCGCGAGGCCGGCTGCACCGCCGGCCTCGCGCTCTGTCCCGCCACGCCGGTGGCCGCCGCCTCCGAGGTGGTGGGCGACATCGACCTGCTGCTGTGCATGACCGTCAACCCGGGCTGGGGCGGCCAGGAGTTCCTGCCGTCCTCGCTCGGCAAGCTCGAGCGCCTGCGCGCGCTGCTCGGGCCGGGGGTGGCGATCGAGGTCGACGGCGGGATCGACGTCACGACCGCCGGTCCGTGCGCGGCGGCCGGGGCGACGGCCTTCGTGGCCGGATCGGCGGTGTTCGGCGCCGCCGATCCGGGCAGCGCCTACCGCGAGATCGCTGCCGCCGCCCTCCCCGGAACGGGGTAGAGGCGACTCACCGAGTAACCACCTCGGCGGGTACGGCCAGCCGTATGGCAGCGGTTCCACAACGTCACCAGACTTGTGAACCGTGGGTCACCGGGTCCTCATCGTGGACGACCATCCGTCGTTCCGCGCGACTGCGCGAGTCCTCCTCGAAGCGGAGGGCTTCGATGTCGTGGGCGAGGCCGCTGACGGCGCGTCGGCGCTCACCGAGGCCGGCCGGCTCCAGCCGGAGGTGGTGCTGCTCGATGTGCAGCTGCCCGACATCGACGGCTTCGACGTCGCCGCGCGGCTGACCGGCAACGACGACAGCCCGGTCGTGATCCTCGTCTCCAGCCGCGACTCGTCGGACTTCGGCCCGCTCGTCACCCGCTCGGGCGCCCGCGGCTTCGTGCCCAAGGCCGAGCTGTCCGGCGACCGCCTGCAGGAGCTCCTTTGACAGCCTCAACCGCGCGCTCGCTCGCGATCGCGTTCGCGGCCGTGATCGCCGGCGCCGCCGCGGCCGCGCTCATCGCCTCCTCCGACCACACGCCCGAGCCCGGCGCCGGGATCGTCATCGGCCTGCTCATCTCGTGGTCGTTCGTCGGGCACCGGCCTCTACGCGTGGTGGCGGCGGCCGGCCAGCCGCTTCGGCGCGCTGATGACCGCCGTCGGCTTCACCTTCATGCTCGGCGCGCTCACGGCGTCCGACGACTCGGTCGTCTTCACGATCGGCGTCCTGCTCTCGAGCCTCTACTTCGTCGTCTTCGCCCACATGGTGCTCGCCTATCCCGACGGGCGGCTCGAGCGCCCGTGGCACGCGTGGCTGCTCGCCGCCGGCTACGCGCTGGCGCTGATCGGTCCGCTGCCGCAGCTGCTGTGGGGCTTCACCGACCGCATGGCGAGAGCTGCCCGGACTGCCCGGAGTCGGCGCTGCTGATCGAGTCGCAACGACACGCTGCGCGACGTCTTCAACGCGCTGACCTCGGTCATCGGCGTGGCGCTGGTGGCGGTGTGCTCGTGATCCTGATCCGCCGCTGGCGCGCCGCGACGCCGCTCCAGCGGCGCGCGCTGGCGCCCGTGCTGTGGTCGGGCGTGGCGATGCTCGTCCTGCTCGCCACCGCGCTCGGCACCGACGCCGCCGGCATCTCGCGCCTGACGGACGTGCTCGGCTGGCTCGGCCTGCTGGTCTTCGCCTCGGTGCCGTGGGTGTTCCTGATCGGACTCGTGCGCAGCCGCGTCGCGCGCGCGGGCGCGGTGTCCGAGCTGCTGCTGCGGCTCGGCGAGGCGCCCGGGCACCGGCACGCTGCGCTGCCGGCTCGCCGACGCGCTCGGCGACCGCTCGCTCCAGCTCGTCTTCTGGCTCGAGGACAAGGGCAAGCTGGGTCGACTCCGAGGGCCACAAGGTCGAGCTGCCGCCGAGCGACGACACGGGCCGTGCGTGGACCGCGGTCGAGCTCGAGGGCCGCCGCGTCGGCGCGATCGTGCACGACCTCACGCTGTGCGAGGAGCCCGAGCTGCTCGGCTCGGTCGCCGCCGCCGCCGGCCTGGCGATGGAGAACGAGCGCCTGCAGGCGCAGCTGCGCGCCCGCGTCGAGGAGCTGCGCACGTCGCGCGCGCGGATCGTCGAGGCGGGAACGGACGAGCGCCGCCGGCTCGAGCGCAACCTGCACGACGGCGCCCAGCAGCGGCTCGTCGCGCTGTCGCTGACGCTGCGGCTCGCCCAGGGCAAGGTGCACAAGGACCCCGAGAGGGCCGACGAGCTGCTCGACGCCGCCCAGGAGGAGCTGACGCTGGCGCTCGGCGAGCTGCGCGAGCTGGCGCGCGGCATCCACCCGGCCGTCCTGTCCGACCGCGGACTCGGCGCGGCGCTCGAGGCGCTCGCCGGCCGCGCGCCGATCGCCGTCGACCTCGCCGAGCTGCCGGGCGACCGGCTGCCCGAGCCGATCGAGGCCGCCGCCTATTTCGTGGTCGCCGAGGCGCTCACCAACGTCGTCAAGTACGCGCACGCCAGCCAGGCCACGGTGCGCGTGACGCGCCGCAACGGGACACGCCGTCGTGGAGGTCGCCGACGACGGCATCGGCGGCGCCGATCCCGACCGCGGATCGGGCCTGAGGGGCCTCGCCGACCGCGTCTCGGCGCTCGACGGGCGCATGTCGCTCGACTCTCCCGCCGGAGCGGGCACTAGGCTGCGCGCTGAGATCCCGGTATGACTGATGCCTTGCGTGTAGTGATCGCCGATGACTCCGTGCTGCTGCGCGAGGGTCTGTCGCGCCTGCTCGAGGAGTCGGGCTTCGAGGTCGTCGGCCAGGCCGGCGACGGCGAGGACCTGCTGCGCAAGGTCGGCGCCCACAAGCCCGACGTCGCGGTGGTGGACGTGCGGATGCCGCCCACGCACACCGACGAGGGGCTGCGCGCCGCGCACCGGATCCGCGCCGAGCACTCAGACACGGCGGTGCTCGTGCTCTCGCAGTACGTCGAGGAGGCGTACGCGCTCGAGCTGCTCTCGGAGTCGACCGAGCGCACCGGCTACCTGCTCAAGGACCGCGTCGCGGACGTGGACACGTTCACCGACGCCGTGCGGCGCGTCGCCGGCGGCGGCTCGGCGCTCGACCCCGAGGTCGTCGCCCTGCTGCTCGGCCGCCGCCGCCGCGAGGACCCGCTCGAGGCGCTGACCGCGCGCGAGCGCGAGGTGCTCGGGCTGATGGCCGAGGGCCGCTCCAACGCCGCGATCGCCGAGGCGCTGGTGGTCACCGAGCGCGCCGTGGAGAAGCACGTCACCTCGATCTTCTCGAAGCTCGACCTCACCCCGACGGTGGAGGACCACCCCGGTGCTCGCCGTGCTCGCGCCTGCGCCGGCGTGCGCTCGGCGTTACCGTCGTATGCGACGGCCAGGCGACGGTAACGCGCCCGGCGACCGGCGCGGCCGAAGTCCGCAGTTTGACTTTCGCGCCCTGGTACGGCTAGCCGTACCCCCGGTAACGAGCCTTCCACCCCTTCGGGTTCAGGCGCGTTGACCATTCTGTGCGCCATGACCGACACGACGTCGCGCCCGATCGTCAGCACCACCGAGCTCCGCCGCGTGTACGGCGAAGGCGAGACGGCCGTCCACGCCCTGCGGGGCATCACCACCGGCTTCCCGAGCGGCCAGTTCGCCGCCATCATGGGCCCCTCCGGCTCCGGCAAGTCCACGCTGATGCACCTGCTCGCGGGGCTCGACCGGCCGACCGCGGGCTCCGTGGTGGTCGACGGCTCCGAGCTCGCGAATCTCGACGACAAGGCGCTCACGCGCCTGCGCCGCGACCGGCTCGGCTTCGTCTTCCAGGCCTTCAACCTCGTGCCGGTCCTGACGGCCGAGGAGAACATCCTGCTGCCGCTCACGCTGGCGGGCAAGAAGCCCGATCGCGAGTGGCTCGACCAGCTGATCGCGGCCGTCGGTCTCGGCGACCGGCTCGATCACCGGCCGTCCGAGCTGTCCGGCGGCCAGCAGCAGCGCGTCGCCGTGGCGCGCGCGCTGATCCACCGCCCGGCGGTCGTGTTCGCCGACGAGCCGACCGGCAACCTCGACTCGGCCTCCTCCGACGAGGTGCTGGGGCTGCTGCGCCAGGCCGTCGACGAGTTCGGCCAGACCGTCGTCATGGTCACGCACGACGCGCACGCGGCCTCGGTGGCCGACCGCATCGTCGTGCTCAGCGACGGCAAGATCGTGCACGACGGCGGCGGCGAGACCACCGAGGGCGTCCTGGACCTGATGAAGGCCGTGGCGTAAGTGCTCAAGGTCGCGCTGAAGGGCCTGCTGGCCCGGAAGCTGCGGACCGCGCTGACCGGCTTTGCCGTCGTCATCGGCGTGGCGTTCGTGGCGGGAACGTTCGTCTTCACCGACACCATCGACGCGTCGTTCAAGGACCTCTTCGAACGCGCCAGCAAGGGCACCGACGTCTCGGTGCAGTCCCAGCGGGCCGTCGAGGTGGAATTCGAGGATCCGCCTCCGATGGAGGCGTCCACGCTCGAGCGGGTGCAGTCGGTCGACGGTGTCGCCGAGGCGGCCGGCTTCGTGACCGGTCAGGTCGCGCTGCTCGACCGCGAGGGCGAGCCGATCCTCTCCAGCGGCCCGCCGACGCTCCTGCTCAGCAGCGGCCCCGAGCGATTCGACCCGCTCACCTATCTCGAGGGCGGCCCGCCCGGGAGCGACGACGAGGTCGTCATCGACAAGGCCACGGCGGACGAGTTCGACTGGGGCGAGGGCGACACGGTGACGATCGCCGGCCGTCAGCCCAAGAAGGACTACACGATCTCCGGCGTCGCACGGCTCGGCAACAGCGACAACCTCGCCGGCTCGCGAATGGCGGTGGTGACGCTGGCCGAGGCCCAGCGCGTGCTGGCCCTGGACGGCTACATCGACATCTCGGTCGCGGCCGAGAGCGGCACCACGCCCGAGGAGCTCAAGGCGGCGATCGCCGCCGAGCTCGGCCGCGGCTACGCCGTCCGCACCGGCAAGGAGCAGGCCGAGAAGGCCGCCCAGGACCTGTCGAGCGCGCTGGGCTTCATCCGCACCTTCCTGCTCGTGTTCGCCTCCGTGGCGGTGCTCGTCGGCGGCTTCCTGATCTTCAACACCTTCGCGGTGACCGTGGCGCAGCGCTCGCGCGAGTTCGCGCTGTTCCGCACACTCGGCGCCTCGCGCGGCCAGATCCTGCGCTCGGTGATCGCCGAGTCGGTGGTCATCGGCCTGGTCGCGTCGATCGTCGGCATCCTCCTCGGATTGCTCGTGGCAGCGCTCCTGCGCGTCCTCTTCGGCGCGATCGGCCTCGACCTCGGCAACGCGAGCGCGCCGCTCCAGGCCCGCACGATCATCATCTCGCTGCTGGTCGGCGTGATCGCGACCGTGGTCTCCGGCTTCGTGCCGGCGCGACGCGCGACACGCGTGCAGCCCGTCGAGGCGATGCGCGAGGCCGAGCCGCATGCGCCCCCACGCCTGCGCAAGCGCCGCATCGCGATCGCGACGTTCGTCGAGCTGCTCGGCGTGGTCCTGCTGCTCTACGGCCTGCTCGGCGACCCGGGCCCCGCGAGCGCCACCGCGTCGGTGCTCGGGTTCGGCACGCTGCTGATGATCTTCGGCTTCGCCCTGCTGGCGCCGACGCTCGTGCGGCCGCTGAGCTCGGCGATCGGCAGGCCGCTCCAGAGCATCCTCGGCCTGTCCGGCCGGCTCGCGCGCGAGAACGCGAACCGCCAGCCGCAGCGGACGGCGATCACCGCCTCGGCGCTGATGATCGGCGTCGCGCTCGTCGTGATGGTGGCGATCTTCGCCGCCGGCCTGCGCGCGACGATCGACCAGGGCATCGACGAGCAGGTGAAGGCCGCCGGCATCATCACCCACGACGACGGCTTCTCGCCGCTGCCGGTCGGCATCACCGAGGCGCTCGAGCAGGTCGACGGCGTCTCGGCCGTCTCCGCGCTGCGCTTCGAGACCGGCCGGATCGTCGGCAAGCAGGGCAACACGGGCGTGACCGGCATCGACGACGCCACCGTCCGTGACGTGCTGACCCTCAACTGGGACGAGGGCTCGGACGACGTGCTTTCGAGCCTCGGCTCGAACGGCGCCGCGATCAGCAACGACTTCGCCGAGACCAACGACCTGGCGGTCGGTGACAGCGTGCGGTTCCTCACCCCGCGCGGCAACGAGGTCACCTACACCGTGAACGGCATCTATGACTCGGCGGCCGGCTTCGTCGGGGGCATCGTGGTCAGCAACTCGTCGCTCGCGAGCGACTGGGAGTCCGAGGACATCGCCTTCGCGCTGGTGGCGGGCGAGCCGGGTTCGAGCCCGGAGGCGATCAAGCGCGCCGAGGAGAGTCTGCTAGCGGAGTTCCCGACCGCCAAGCCGATGACGATCGAGGACTTCAAGGACGAGCAGAACGAGCAGATCAACGTGATCCTCTTCATCGTCCTGGCCCTGCTCGCCCTGTCGGTGATCGTCGCCCTGCTGGGGATCATCAACACGATGGCGCTCTCCATCCACGAGCGCACGCGCGAGCTGGGCATGCTGCGGGCGGTGGGCATGGGCCGCGGGCAGGTGTGGGTGATGGTGACCGGCGAGTCGGTCATCACAGCGGTGATCGGCGCCCTGCTCGGCGTCGTGCTGGGCTTCGCGTTCGCGGCGATCCTCTCCCGCCCGCTGGCCGACGAGGGCTTCGTGTTCGAGGTCCCGTTCCTCATCCTGATCCTGGTGGCCGTCCTCGCCGCGGTCGCCGGCGTGGTGGCGGCGATCCCGCCCTCCATCCGCGCCTCGCGGGTGGACGTGCTGAGGGCTGTGACAACCGAGTAGGCGGCTAACCTGTGCGGCCGCTCATGCGTGCCGCCCCGCCGGACCTCGAGTCACTCAGCGCGCAGGAGGTGCTCGCCCACGTCGTGGACGAGTATCACCCGCGCCTGTACGTCGCCTGCTCCTTCCAGAAGGAGGCTTCGGTGATCCTCGACATGCTGCTGGCGATCGAGCCGGAGGCGCGCGTGTTCACGCTCGACACCGGTGTCCTGTTCCCGGAGACCTACGAGACCTGGAGCCGGATCGAGCAGCGCTACGGGATCGAGATCGACGTCTACCGCGGCGAGTGGATCGACGGCCTGTGGCAGCGCGACCCGGACGCCTGCTGCGGCATGCGCAAGGTCGAGCCGCTCGAGCGCGCGCTGAGCGACGTCGACGCCTGGATCACCGGCCTGCGCCGCGAGCAGGCGCCGAGCCGTGCGGACACGCCCAAGCTGGGCCCCGACACGGGCCATCCGGGCAAGCTCAAGTGCGCGCCGCTGGCCGACTGGAGCGAGAAGGACGTGTGGCGGTACATCGCCTCCCGCGACGTGCCGTACCACCCGCTGCACGACCGCGGCTACGCGTCGATCGGCTGCACGCACTGCACCGCGCCGGGAGGCGGTCGCGACGGCCGCTGGGCCGGCACCGACAAGATCGAGTGCGGGCTGCACCTGCCGACCGCCTGATGGATCCGGCGACCATCCTGTTCGGCTTCGGCGTGGGCATGCTCGTGGGCATCACCGGCATGGGCGGCGGCTCGCTGATGACGCCGCTGCTGATCCTCGTGCTGGGCGTCAAGCCGGTGGTGGCCGTCGGCACCGACCTCGCGTACGCGGCGATCACCAAGACGGTCGGCGGCTATCGGCACTTCACGAAGGGCACGGTGTTCCCGCGCATGGCGATGTGGCTGGCGATCGGGTCGTGCCCGGCGCGCGCTGGCCGGCGTCTGGCTGCTCGACCGCCTGCGCGGCATCGATCGGCGACGACTTCGACACCTTCATGCTGCTGTCGATCGGCGGCGTGCTGCTGCTGACCGGCGCGCTGGTGCTGCTGCGCGCGCTGGCGCTGGCCGACCTGGCGGCGCGCGAGCGCGGCGCCTTCCGCATGAAGACGCGCCACAAGATCGCCGCCGTCGCGCTCGGCGCCTCGGTCGGCTTCGTGCTCGGCATCACGTCCGCCGGCTCGGGCACGCTGATCGCCATCGGCCTCATCCTCGGCTTCCGGCTCAGCCCGCACCGCGTCGTCGGCACCGACGTCGCGCACGCGGCCGTGCTCCTGTGGGTGGCGGCGCTCGCGCACGTGGTGTCCGGCAACGTCGACTACGGGCTGGCGGGGACGCTGCTGATCGGCTCGATCCCGGGCGTGTGGATCGGCGCGCACGTCGCCACGCGCATGCCGCAGGACCTGCTGCGCGGCGCGCTCGGCGTCGTCCTGCTCGCCTCCGGCCTCGGCCTGCTGAGCAAGGCGGGCCTCGACGTGCCCGTGTTCATCCTGGCCGGCTTCCCGGTCGTCCTGGCCGTGGTGGTCTTCCTCGTGCTGCGCCGCCGCGCGCCGGTCGAGGTGCGCGCGTGAACCATCTCGATCTCCTGGAGGCGGAGGCGATCCATGTCATCCGCGAGGTGGCGGCGGAGCTGGAGCGACCCGTGGTGCTGTTCAGCGGCGGCAAGGACTCGATCGTGCTCCTGCATCTCGCGCGCAAGGCGTTCCGGCCGGGGGAGCTGCCGTTCGCGGTCATGCACGTGGACACCGGGCACAACTTCCCGGAGGTGATCGAGTTCCGGGACCGCCACGTGCCGGATGTGCTCGTGGCGTCGGTGCAGGAGTCGATCGACCGCGGTCGCGTCCGCGACGCGCCGTCACGCAACCGGCTCCAGACCACGACCCTGCTCGACGCGATCGAGGAGCACCGCTTCGGCGCCGCTTTCGGCGGTGCGCGCCGCGACGAGGAGCGCGCCCGCGCGAAGGAGCGGATCTTCTCGTTCCGCGATGACTTCGGGCAGTGGGATCCGCGGCGCCAGCGGCCGGAGCTGTGGAACCTCTACAACGGCCGCGTGCGGCCGGGCGAGCACGTGCGCGTGTTCCCGATCTCGAACTGGACTGAGCTCGACGTCTGGGAGTACATCCGCACCGAGGGTCTGGAGCTGCCGTCGATCTACTTCGCCCACGAGCGTGAGGTGTTCGAGCGCGACGGCATGATCTACGCCGCCTCGGACTTCGTGTCGCTCAACGGCGACCGGCCTTTCGTCGCGTCGGTGCGCTACCGCACGGTGGGCGACATGACCTGCACGGGCGCGGTGCGCTCGGAGGCGGCGACGCTCGACGAGGTGATCGCGGAGATCGCCGCCACGCGGATCTCCGAGCGCGGGGAGACGCGCGCGGACGACCGCGTCAGCGAGGCCGCCATGGAGGACCGCAAGCGCGAGGGCTACTTCTAGTGCAGGTCGAGACGGCGCCGCAGCTGCTGCGCTTCGCCACCGCCGGCTCGGTCGACGACGGCAAGTCGACGCTGATCGGGCGCCTGCTCTACGACTCGAAGTCGCTGCTCGCCGACCAGGTGGCCGACGCCGAGCAGGACCTCGCGCGGCTGACCGACGGCCTGCGGGCCGAGCGCGAGCAGGGCATCACGATCGACGTCGCCTACCGGCACTTCGCGACGCCGCGGCGGCGGTTCATCATCGCCGACACCCCGGGCCACGCGCAGTACACGCGCAACATGGTCACCGGCGCCTCGACGGCCGACGTCGCCGTCGTGCTGGTCGATGCGCGCGAGGGCCTGCTGACGCAGAGCCGCCGCCATGCGGCGATCGCGGGCCTGCTCGGCATCCCGCGGATCGTGCTGGCCGTCAACAAGATGGACCTCGTCGACTACGACGCCGACCGCTTCCGCGCGATCTGCGCCGACTTCCGCGCCTGGGCCGCGCGGCTGGAGGTCGAGGAGATCACCTGCATCCCGATGTCGGCGCTGAACGGCGACAACGTGGTCGAGCGCTCGGAGGCGATGGACTGGTACCGCGGGCCGACGCTGCTCGAGTTCCTCGAGACCGCGCCGGTTGCCGACGGGCTCGCCGCGGGGCCGCTGCGACTCCCGGTCCAGTACGTGATCCGCAACGGCGAGCAGCGCGCCTACGCGGGCCAGCTCGCCGGCGGGAGCGTCAGCGTGGGTGACGAGGTCGTCGTCCTGCCGAGCGGCCTGAGCTCGCGCGTCAGCGCCGTCGAGGGCCCGGCCGGGCCGCTGGAGTCGGCGAGCGCGCCGCTGTCGGTTGCCGTGTCGCTCGAGGACGAGCTGGACGTCGGCCGCGGCGCGCTGATCTGCCCGCCGGCCGAGCGTCCGTTCGTCGCGCGCGAGCTCGAGGCGACCGTGTGCTGGCTGGGCGAGTCGCCGGGCCGTTCGGGCGGCCGCTACCTGCTCAAGCACACGACGCGTTGCGAGCGCGTGCGGCTCGAGGCGGTGCGCGAGATGCTCGACGTGGCCACCTTGACCCCCAAGCCGGGCGGCGACTCGCTCGGGCTCAACGACATCGCGCGCGTGTCGCTGCGGTCCGCCTCCGAGCTGGCCTTCGACCCCTATGCCGAGAACCGCTGGACCGGCGCCTTCATCCTCATCGACGAGGCGACGAACGACACGGTCGGCGCCGGGATGATCTCCGCATGAGCGACGCGCCCCGTTCGTCGAACGTCGTCTGGCAGCAGGGCATCCAGCGCGAGCAGCGCTGGGCGGCGCTCGGCCACGGCGGCGCGACGGTCTGGATGACGGGCCTGCCCGCGAGCGGCAAGTCGACGGTGGCGGCCGGCGTCGAGGCGCGGCTGCTGGAGAGTGGCCGCAGCGCGTACGTGCTCGACGGCGACAACCTGCGGCACGGGCTCAACGGCGACCTGGGCTTCTCGGCCGACGACCGCGCCGAGAACGTCCGCCGGACCGCGCGAGGTGTCGGCGCTGCTGGCCGACGCCGGCGTCGTCGTGCTGGTGGCGCTGGTGTCGCCCTACCGCGCCGACCGGGCTGCCGCGCGGGCGGCGCACGACCGGCGGGGCCTGCCGTTCCTCGAGGTGTGGGTGGCGACGTCGCTCGAGGAGTGCGAGCGGCGCGACCCGAAGGGCCTGTATGCGCGGGCTCGGGCGGGCGAGATCACCGGCATGACCGGGGTCGACGACCCGTACGAGCCGCCGGAGTCGCCGGACGTGGTCGTGCGGGGGGATGAGCCGGTCGAGGATGCCGTCGCGCGCGTGCTGGGTGCGCTGCCGGGCTGAGGGACGAACTTCGGCTGGGTGGGGAGGCGGGGAGCTCGGCCGAGTGGTCACTATTGTCGGTCTGAGGCCGACAAAGTGGACCACTCGACCGCGCGAACCTCGATCCCGCCTCCCTACAAGCCCGAAGTTCGCGCCCTCAGCAGCTCGACGCACCACGCGAAGTGCCCGTCGCGTCCCTGAACGTCGTACGCGTTGCTCGCCACGACGGCGTACACGGCGCGGTAGAACGCCAGCCGCGCCGGCTCGTAGCCGAACCGCGCCACCACGGCCCGGTCGATCGCGGCCTCCGTCTCGCGGGCCCGCGGGCCGTACATGTCCCATATGCCCGCCGCCACCGCGGCGTCGAAGGCCGGATCGCCCGCGGTCGACAGGAAGCCGAAGTCGAGCAGCGCGAGCGGGCCGGTAAGGATGTTCGCGGGCACGATGTCGCCGTGGACGACGCGGTCTTCGCGTGGCAGCCGCACGATCCCCTCGAGCAGCCGGCCGAGAAGCGCGTCGAACCCCGGTACCGCCGCGCGCAGCTGGTCGCCGAACCGCGCCACGCGCCGCTCGATCAGCCCGGCGAGCGTCGCGGGCCAGCTGCCCGCCCACGCGGCGCTCGGCTCGTCGAGAACGGGCAGCTCGCGCAGCGCGGGGCCGCCGCGCGCGGAGGCGAGACCTTCCAGGACCTCGAGCAGCGACTCGATCGATGAGGCCGGCGCGCCCGCGAGCTCGCGCTCGAACGTCACGCACGCGCCGTCGACCTCGCGGATCTCGCCGATCACCGGCGTCGCGAACGGCAGCTCCAGCTCGTCGTAGAACGCCTTCAGCCGTGCCACCTCGGCCGTGCTGCGGCGCGCCCACACCTTCGCCACGCGACCGTCGCCGAGCCGGTAGACGGCGCTCTCCATCCCGGCGGCCAGCGGCTCGGCGCCCGCGAAGTGCCGCAGCCATCGGTCCTCGTGTCGCTGCACCGGGCTACCCGGCGACGATCGCCCGGGCGGTGGCGAGGTCCGCGGCGGGCGCGATCCGGACGGAGAAGTGAACCGGCCGCTTGCGCGTGAGGCGGCGCGTCAGCTCGACTGAGAGCGTCGGCCCGGGGTCGGGCGCCGACGGCTGCCGGTTCGGCTGGATGATCGAGGCGGTCGCGCCCTTGACGCGGTCGATCGGCTCGACGACGTAGCCCGAGCGCTCGCTCTGGACCCAGAAGGCGGCGACGCCCATCACCGGCCGCGGCTCGGTCACCGGCACGGTCTGGCCGTCGCGCAGCAGCGCCCACACGGCCGCCCGCTCACCGCCCGTGCTCGGGAACAGCGCCTCGGCGCTGCGGCGCGCCTTCGTGGTCGCGCGCACCGTCCACTCGCCGATGATCGAGTTGCGGCGGAAGCTGTAGGTCGAGCGCGCGTCGACGCCGCCGGCGGCGCGCCGGCCCGTCACGCGCAGGACGTCGAACGCGCCGGCGAACGACCGCAGGTTCGAGCCGGCGCTGCCGACCCCGCGCGGCGCGCGCACCAGCCGCAGCGGCGGCCGCTCCGCGCGGCTGGACGCCGGGCGCGCGGTCGCGAGGCGGATGCGGCCGCTGCGGTTGCGCGCGACGATGCCGAAGCTCGCGGGCACACGGGCGCCGAGCGTGGCGGCGACCTCCTGGCGGCCGTCGTACAGCCGCGCGATGTCGATCCCGCCGTACGGATAGGCGCCGTTGGTGACGGCGGTGATCGCGGTGTTGTAGCGGGGGGTCGTCACCGCCAGGCGGCCGACCGCGGGGTCGAACGAGTACATGGCGGGCGGCTCGGAGCCGGGGCGCGCCGGGATCCCGGCGATGATCGCCCGCCCCACGTTGGCAGCCATGCGCGAGGCGGCGAAGATCGCCTGTTTGTTCGACTGCGGCTTCGGTCGCAGCGGATAGAAGAGGCCGGGGGCGACGCCCTCGCCCTCGGGCAGCTTGCGCTCGTAGAGCTCGAAGCCCTTCTCGAGCAGGTGCTTGGCCCACGACGCCTCGGCCTGCGACGGAGACAGCCGCCCGCCCGAGGCGATCCCGATCAGCGCCTGCTGCGAGAGCGCGAACTTCTTCATCTGGTGCCAGCGGCCGAAGCTGAACCCGGTGTCCCAGTTGAGGTAGCCGCTGTGGGTCCAGTAGCCGGCCAGCACGCGCGTCAGCCAGCGGCGCAGGAGCGCCTCGTCCTCGGCCGGCAGCGGTCGCATGCCGAGCGCGATCGCGCTGTCGTAGAAGCGCGCGACCGAGGCGACGATGTTCGCGTACTCGGTCGACTCGATGTTGAGCTTCGAGCGCTCGAGCCCGTGCGGCACGTAGTGGAACTGCATCCCGGGGCCGAGTGAGCCGGCCGTGTTGGGCGCCGGGCTCCGGATGCTGCTGATGAAGGCCGCGAGCTGACCGCGCAGGTCGCGCTGGAGGTAGACGGGATTGCCGGTGGCGAGCGCGGCCGCGTTGTAGACCTCCGCGTACCAGTTGATCTGGTTGAGGATCAGCGCGGGGTAGCGCCAGTACGACCCCTCGGCCACGCGTCGCAGGCGGTCCTGCATCAGCGCCTGAACCGTGGGATCGATGCCGAGCGCATCGCGCGCCACCCACGCCAGCGCCAGCGCGTCGGTGACCTCGCCGTCGACCACGAGATGCTGGGCCGTGTCCGGGTCGGTCATCGACGCCACCCAGCCGGGCACGTGCACGTGGCTGCCGGGCGGCGGATTCGTCACCGCCTCCGTCCACGGCGGCGCGTTCATCAGCTGCGCCACGATGCTGCGCGCCCGCGCGTCCTGGCGCGAAGCGCCCTCGTGACCGCGCAGCGCCGCCGCCGAGTACAGCAGCAGCATGTTGGCGTTCATCATCGTGTCGACCGAGGAGGCCCCCGGCTTGTAGCGGCCGAGCTCCGGGTTCCACGTGTCGTCGAGCCGCCGCGCGAGCTTGTCGGCGAAGTCCCAGTAGCCGGGCTCGTCCCACGCCAGTGCGGGCGCGGGCAGGCAGATGAGGATCACGCCGGCGAGCAGGCCGGCGACGGCCGCGCGCATCAGCGCAGCCAGGTGCGCATGATGGCGTTCGTGAAGCCGAGGCCGTAGCGCAGTACGGCCGGCTTCTTCGAGTGCCCGTGGATCCGGCGGTCGACGGTCACGCCGACCTCGGTGGCGGGGACCCCGCGCTTGATCGCCTCGATCATGAACTCCGACGTGTGGAACTGCTCCTGCCGCAGCACGAGCTGGGGGAGGACCGAGGCCCGCACCGCGCGGTAGCCGTTCGAGCAGTCCGACACCTTCGTGCGCGTGATCAGCGAGACGAGCCGGTTGAAGAAGATGATCCCCATCTCGCGCGCCACGTGGTTGGGCTCGGCGTGCCCGAGCACGCGCGAGCCGTGCGCCATGTCGACCGTGCCGTCGGCCACCGGCCCGACCAGCCGCTCCATCTCCTCCGGGCGGTGCTGGCCGTCGGCGTCGAGCGTCACGACGATGCTGGCGCCGGAGTCCACCATCAGGCGGTAGCCGGTGCGCAGGGCGGCGCCGCCGCCGAGGTTGGTCACGTGGCGCGCCACCGCGGCGCCGTGCTCACGCGCGATGTCGCCGGTGCGGTCGCGCGAGCCGTCGTCCATCACCAGGATCGCCGTCTCCAGCCCGCAGACGGCGGCCGGGATGCGCGGCAGCACCTGGCCGATGTTGTCCTCCTCGTTGTAGGCCGGGATCACGACCGCCACCTTGTCGCGGAACCGCTCCGGCAGCCCGGAGTTGCGGAACTCCTCCCACGCGATGCCCTCCAGCGTGGCCGACAGCTTGCGCTCGATGCGGTTGTTCTGGACCAGCGAGCGCACGGTCAGCAGGAACAGCGCGATGACGGCGAAGACGGCGAGGCCGAGGATGCGGCCGCCGTTGCCGCGCTCGAAGGAGAAGAGGCTGAGCACCGAGTCGAGCAGCTCGGTGCCGGAGACGACCAGCAGCGCGACGCCGGAGAACAGCAGCAGCAGGACGTCGCCGTTGCGGAGCGTCCTCCGGCGCCAGGCGGCGAAGACGATCAGCGCGGCGCCGATGACCAGGCCGACGATGCGGAGGGCGGAGAGCTCCAAGCCGCCCGCAGGATAGCGGTGGTTTCGGCGTCAACTGTCGCTCTGCGCGGTCGATAACCGGGCCATGAGCCTCCTCCGCCGCGTCGCCGCGCTCACCTGCGCGGCCCTGATCCTCGTCCCTGCCACGGCCGCCGGCAAGACCCTCGTCGGCACTCCCGGCAAGGACCGCCTGCGCGGCGGCGACAACGGCAACGTCATCAACGGCGACGGCGGCGGCGACAAGCTGTACGGCGGTGCCGGCGACGATCGCCTGCTCGGCGAGTGGGGCGGCGACGACCTCTTCGGCTACGGCGGCAACGACCACCTCGAGGGCAGCTCGGGCGGCGACATCCTCCACGGCCACGACGGCAACGACCACATGCTGGGCGGCTTCGGCGGCGACCGGATGTACGGCGGCCTCGGCGACGACTACATCGACGGCCAGGCGGCCGGCGACGACATCGACGGCGGCCCCGGCAACGACGAGCTCCACGGCGGCTCCGCGACCGACCGCATCAACGGTGGCGAGGGCAACGACGTCATCTACTCGACCTCGGGCGGCGACCTGATCGACGGCGGCGTCGGCGACGACGTCATCTGGGTCAACAACGGCACGGCGGTCGACACCGTCGACTGCGGGCCCGGCCACGACGTCATGCACGTCAACCCGTTCGCCATGAAGGGCGGCTGGTCGAACGCGAAGTCGCTCCGCGAAGGCCACTTCACCAACTGCGAGCAGATCGTCGAGACCCCGCCGGTCATCGATCCCACGGTCGGCATCAAGCACATGACGCCCGACGAGGGCGGCCGCGCCGAGGGCACCGACCTCAACGACAACCTGCTCGGCTCGTGGGGGTCGGACACGATCGTCGGCCTCGGCGGCAACGACATCATCTGGGCCAACCGCAAGCCGGACGGCACGAGCCACGGCACCGACCACGTCGACGCCGGCGCCGGCGACGACATCGTCTACGGCGCCTCGCGCGGCGGCACGACCCACATCGACGGCGGCGACGGCAACGACTACCTCCAGGGCGGCGGCGCGGTCGCGACCAACTTCATCACCGGCGGCGCCGGCGCCGACACGATCCGCCTCACCGGCGACGGCCGCAACCGCGTCTGGGCCGGCGACGGCGACGACATCGTCTACGGCTACTCCAAGGACGCCGCGCGGATCGACTGCGGGCCCGGCGACGACTTCGTGAAGATCGGTTTCAACCGCCGCATCAAGACCCGCAACTGCGAGCGGGTCGCCAAGCGCTACAAGCGCTAGCGCGCAGCGGGCGGACGTCAACTCGGCTGGCGTGAGGGTGAGCGAGGGTTTCGACCGCGCCGGCGGTCCTTGGCGCTTTGACGTCGATATCCACGACGTCAAAGCGCCAAGCGCTTGGAGACAGCCCGCTCGGCCGGCTCCCTCACCTCCCCTACCCAGCCGCAGTTGACGTTCACGCTCACCGTCCAGTCCTACTGATCAGGAATCCTTGAGCGCGCGCTAGGCTGGGCCGCATGTCCTCGAAGAACGCGCTGCGGTGGGCAGCGGCGTTCGCCTGCTTGCGCCGTGCTCATCCCGGCGACGGCGGCGGCCCGTACGCTCGTCGGAACCCCCGGCAAGGATCGCCTGGTCGGCGGCCCCAACGGCAACCACGTGATCAACGGCGACGGCGGCGGCGACAAGATCATCGGCGGGCCCGGCACCGACCGGCTGCTCGGCGAGTGGGGCGGCGACGACATCTGGGGGCGGCACGGCGACGACTACCTCGACGGCGGCTCCGGCGGCGACGTGCTCGAGCCCGGCCAGGGCAACGACACGTCGTACGGCGGCTTCGGCGGCGACAAGATCGTCGACGTCGACGGCAACGACTTCATCGACGCCGGCGCGGCCGGCGACGACATCGACGCCGGCCCGGGCGACGACATCGTGCACGGCGGCACCGGCAGCGACGACATCCGCGGCGGCACCGGCAACGACCAGATCCACTCGACCAGCAGCGGCGACAACATCGACGCCGGCGCCGGCGACGACTTCGTCTACGTCAACAACGGCACCGCGGTCAAGACCGTCGACTGCGGCCCCGGCTACGACACGCTGCACATCAACCCGGCCGACATGCGCGGCGGGTTCTCCAACCGCCGGTCGATCCGCCGCGGCGAGATCAAGGCGGACACCTGCGAGAGCATCCTCGAGGTCCCGCCGCCGGTCGATCCCACCAAGGGCAGGAAGAAGCTCACGCGCGACCGCGGCGGCCGCGCCAAGGGCACCGAGCGCAACGACAACCTGCTCGGCTCGCGCGGCCCCGACAGGCTCATCGGGCTCGGCGGCAACGACATCATGTGGGGCAACCGCAAGCCCACCGGCAACAGCCGCGGCATCGACCGGATCGACGCGGGGCCGGGCGACGACATCGTCTACGGCGCGTCACGCGGCGGCCGCAACCGGATCCAGGGCGGCACCGGCAACGACTACCTCCAGGGCGGCGGCGTCATCTCGACCAACCTCATCAACGGCGGCTTCGGGGCGGACACGATCCGGCTCGTCGGCCACGGCTACAACCGCGTCAAGGCCGGGCCCGGCGACGACATCGTCTACCTCTACTCCAAGGACCGCACGGTGATCGACTGCGGCCAGGGCGAGGACACGGTGCGGAGGGGCAACAACCGGAACGTGTCGATCCGGCGCTGCGAGCACATCGTCCGTCGCTAGACCCGGTCGTGATTCATACCGTCGAAGTGCGACGGCGCGTAGTGCTCGGCGAACAGGGTCGCGACCAGCTCGCCGCGGCTCGACACGCCGACCTTCTCGAAGATCGCCTTCACGTGGTCGCGGACCGTGTGCGTGGACAGGTGCAGACGGGTCGCGATCGCGGCGGTGCCAAGGCCCTGCGCGATCAGGCGCGTGATCTCCTGCTCGCGGGCTGACAGCTCGTACGCCTGGACGATGATCGGCGCGATGTCGGAGGCGTGCGCGGGCTCGATGACGAGCGCCGTCTGCTCGATCTCGCCGGCGGCGTCGCGCAGGCAGGTGGCGTGGAAGACGAGCCAGCGCCCGGTCGACGAGCGCAGCCGCGCCCGCGCCGTCGCGGTCGCCCGCGCGCGCATCAGCGTGCCGGCCGCGACCATCGGCAGCGGCAGGTTGAAGTTGTCGTGGTGGTCCGAGTCCGGCGGCAGCTGCTCGAGCCAGGCGAGCGCCTCGTCGTTGGCGGACAGCAGCTCGCCGGTGGGCGCGAACATCAGCAGGCGCCGGCGGCCCGCGCTCGCGTGTCGACGGCAGCGGCCCGAGCTAGCCGATCGACGCCCACCCGCCGCCGTCGACGCGCAGCACGGCGCGCAGCTCGTCGCCGAATCCGTTGGGCCGCATGAAGTCGCGAAAGCGGGCGCTGCGCGCCGGGCTTGTCGTCCGTCGCGAGCCGCAGGCCGGCCGCCGGGGTCTCGGCGCGCGCGAGGTCGCGGTAGAGGTTCACGTCCTCGACGAGGAACTCGTTCTCCCACACGCGCATGCAGTCCTCGCTGCCCTTGCAGGCGTGCCGCATGTTCTCCGACCGCGCGGGCGCCGTCGGCAGGCCGGTCGCCGGGTCGGTGGCGAGCCAGACGGCGGCGTCGAACGACACCAGGCGGCGCAGCCGCGACGACACCGCCTCGAACAGCTCGCGCACGCTGGGCGCCTCGCCCGCCCGGTCGATCAGCTCGGCCCGCCGCCAGTCCATCCCATCCAGGGTGCCAGACACGTCGAGGCGCGCAACCCCTCAGATGAGGTCGTCCGCATGCGGACTAGACTGGCCCGGATGGGGCGTGTCCGGACGCTGCCCGAGCGCCACGGCCGCGTCGTGCTGGTGCTGCTCGGCCTCATCCTCGTCGTCGGCTTCGGCCTGCGGCTGATCGGCGTCTTCGATCCGATCGACTCCTCCTACCAGGGAGCCGACGCCGCGCGCTACGAGCGGATCGCCGCGCTGCTCTACACCGACCAGCGGTTCGCCGTCCCCGGCTCCGACGCCCCATATGACTGGTCGCCGGGAGCGCCGCTGTTCTACGCCGGCATCTACTACGTCACCGGCGGCGTGCACCCGGCGCTCGGCCGGCTGGCGATCGCGCTGCTCGGCCTGGTCACGATCGTCATCTGCTACCTGCTGGGCCGGCGCCTGAACGGCCCCGCCACCGGCCTCGTCGCGGCGCTGCTGGCCGCTACCTACCCCGCGTTCGTGTTCAACACCGGAAGGCTGCTGAGCGAGCCGCTGGCCGAGGTCACCGTCCCCGGCGCCGTGCTCGCCTTCCTGTGGGCGCTCGAGCAACGCAGCCGCTGGGCCTGGCTGGCGCCAGGCGTGCTGATCGGGCTGAGCGCGCTGGTGCGCCCCGAGTACCTGCTGTTCGGGCTCGCGTTCGCGCTGCTCGCGCTGATCAAGCGCGGCCCGGTGCGCGCGCTCGTGCTGGCCGCCGCCTTCGCGCTGCCGATCGCCCCGTGGGCGATCCACGTCTCCGACGAGGTCGGGCGCTTCGTCCCGGTCACCACCGGCGGCGGCAAGGCGCTGTTCATCGGCTCCTACCTGCCCGGCGACGGCATCCACGACCGCGTCAAGATCGAGCTGATGGAGCGCTACCTGGGCATGCGCGACGTCACGCCCGAGCAGCGCGCGCGACAGCCGATGGAGCCGCTGCTGGACCGCGTCGCCGAGCAGTATCCGGACATGCCGCGCGACGCCGCGCTGAACCGGATCGGGCGCGAGAACCTCAGCCGCTACGTTCGCGAGCAGCCGCTCGCGGTCGCCGAGATGATGGCCAACAAGATGCGCTGGATGTGGCGCGGCTCGAGCGGCGCGATGCTGTCGGCGCCGGCCGTCGCGCTCCAGATCGCGATCGTCCTGCTCGCCGTCGCCGGGCTCGTGGTGCTCGCGCTCCAGCGGCGCTTCGAGGCGCTGCTGCTCGGCGGCCTGATCCTCGGCCTGACGATCTTCTCCGGCATCGTGCTCGCCGCCCCGCGCCGCAACCTCGCGCTGATGCCGCTCGTGATGACGCTGGCCTCGACCGGGCTGGTGACGCTGGCGGTCTACGCCCGCGCGGCGATCCAGGCGCGCGGCCTCCAGCCGAGGCTCGAGCCGTGACCGCCGTCGCCGCAACTACGCCGCGCGCATGGGCCGCCCGTCACGGCGTGCTCATCGCCCTCGCCGTCATCGTCGTCATCGGCCTCGCGCTGCGGGTCGACTCGGCGCTCGAGCCGCTCGACGTGCGGCCCGGCACCGACTCGGCCGTCTACGCCTCGGTCGCCGAGCAGCTCTACGAGCACCAGCGCTTCGCGCTGCCCGGCGCGGCAAGCCCGTACGACTGGTCACCGGGTGCGCCGCTCTTCTACGCGTCGATCTACTACGTGACCGGCGGCGTCCACCCGAGCGCTGTACGGCTCGTGGTGGCGCTTCTGGGCGCCCTCACGATCGTGCTCGTATTCATGATCGGCCGCCGGCTCGCGGGGCCACTGGCCGGCCTGGTGGGAGCGGCGCTGTTCGCGATCTACCCGGTGACGATCTTCTTCACGGGCAAGCTGATGAGCGAGCCGCTGGCCACGCTCACTCTGGCCGGCGCGGTGCTGAGCTTCTTCTGGGCCGGCGACCCCGGCCGGAAACGATGGGCATGGGCCGTGCCCGGCGTGCTGCTGGGGCTGACCGCGTTCGCGCGACCCGAGTACCTGGCGTTCATCCTCGTCTTCGTCGTGATCGCGCTGTTCCGGCGCGGGCCGGTGGCTGCTCTGATCCTGGCCGTCGCGTTCGCGCTCCCGATCGTCCCCTGGACGCTGCACGTGTCGAACGCCGAAGGGCGCTTCGTCCCGATCAGCACCGGCGGCGGCAAGGCGCTGTTCATCGGCACCTACCTGCCCGGCAACGGCCTGCACCTCGACGTCAAGCGCGAGCTGCTGAGGCAGTTCGAGGGGCGCGAGGACATCCCCGCCACCGAGCTGAGCCGGATCAGCATGACGCCGCTGCTGAACCGCGTCGCGTCCAAGTACCCAGACCTCGAGCGCGACGCCGCGCTCCAGAAGATCGGGCGCGAGAACGCCGAGCGCTACGTGACCGAGCAGCCGCTCGACTTCGCCGGCATGGTCGCCTCGAAGATGTGGCACATGTGGCACGGCTCGGGCGCGGCCGGGCGCTCGACCTATGGCACCGTCTACCAGTTCATCGTGCTGGCGCTGGGCCTCGCCGGGCTCGTGCTGCTCGCCGTCCGCCGGCGCTGGGAGTTCTTCCTGCTCGCGGCGCTGCTCGCCGGAGTGACGGTCGTCGGCGGGCTGCTGCTGGCCGGCACGCGACGCAACGTCACGCTCATGCCGCTGGTCATGGCGCTGGCCGGAGTGACCGTGTTCGTGCTGCTTCAACGCGTCTGGCCACGCCTGGCGAGCCGCTAGGCTGCCCCGCCATGCGAATCTTGATCCTCGGCGGCGATGGCTACCTGGGGTGGCCCACGGCGATGCGATTCTCGGCCCGCGGGCACGACGTCTTCATCGTCGACAACTTCGCCCGTCGCCGCTGGCATCACGAACACGGAACCGACTCCCTGACTCCGATCCGCGGTCTCGCCGACCGCATCGACGCGTGGCGCGAGGTCTCCGGCCGCGACATCCACGCGTTCGTCGGCAACATCGAGGACGGCGAGTTCCTCGACCGCGTCGTGGCCGAGGTGCTGCCGGACGCCGTCGTCCACTACGGCGAGCAGCCGTCGGCGCCGTACTCGATGATCTCGCGCCGCCACGCGGTCGAGACCCAGCAGACGAACGTGATCGGCAACCTCAACCTGCTGTGGTCGCTGCGCGACCGCGTGCCGGACTGCCACCTGGTCAAGCTCGGGACGATGGGCGAGTACGGCACGCCCAACATCGACATCGAAGAGGGCTTCATCGAGATCACCCACAAGGGCCGCACCGACGTGCTGCCCTTCCCGAAGATGCCCGGGTCGCTGTACCACCTCTCCAAGGTCCACGACTCGCACAACATCCACTTCGCGTGTCGCATCTGGGGCCTGCGCGCCACCGACCTCAACCAGGGCGTCGTGTACGGGATCGAGACTGAAGAGACGGCGCTCGACGAGCGGCTCTGTACGCGCTTCGACTACGACGAGATCTTCGGCACCGCGCTCAACCGCTTCTGCGTGCAGGCGGTGATCGGGCACCCGCTCACCGTCTACGGCAAGGGCGGTCAGACTCGTGGCTTCCTGAACATCCGCGACACGCTCCAGTGCGTAGAGCTGGCCGTGACCAATCCTGCGCAGGGGGGCGAGTTCCGCGTCTTCAACCAGTTCACCGAGCAGTTCACGGTGATGGAGCTGGCCGAGCTGGCCCAGCGGGCGGGCGCCGAGCTCGGACACGAGGTCGAGATCGAGCACTTCGACAACCCGCGCGTGGAGCAGGAGGACCACTACTACAACGCGGCGAACACCAAGCTGAGAGAGCTGGGCCTCAAGCCGCACTACCTCGGCGAGGAGCTCGTCCGCTCGATGCTGGCCACGATCGAACGCCATCGCGACCGGGTGATCTCGCGCGCCATCGCGCCGAAGACCCAGTGGCGCCCGGGCGAGGCCGAGGCCAACGCACAGCAGCTCTCGGCCGCGGCCGCCTCGCACGTCTGATCGCAACTTTCCGCGCACCTACGATGTTGAAAGGACTCATGACCCGCCTCGTCCTCATCACCACCCTGCTGGTCCTTGGGCTGGCGGGCCCTGCCTCGGCGAAGCTCACCGTCGGCATCGGCGAGCAGAACGCCGAGATGTTCACGGACAAGCGCTGGCAGGCGCTCAAGGCGCCGGACGTGCGGTACGTGATGCCGTGGGACGCGATCCAGCGCGACGACTGGGAGCTCGCGGTCTTCGACAACTACATGAACTGGGCGCGCCAGGAGAAGGCGAGGGTCCTGATCAGCTTCGGGCACTCGACGCGGCGGGGCCGCGAGCTGAAGGCGCCGACGCGGCTCCAGTTCATCCGCGAGTTCCGCAACGTGCGCCGGCGCTACCCCGAGGTCAAGCCGTTCCAGACCTGGAACGAGGCCAACCACGGCACGCAGCCGATCTGCAAGAAGCCAGGGCTGGCCGCGCCAGCTACTACAACGCGATGCGCCGCACCTGCCCCGAGTGCACGATCACGGCTCCGTCGGTGCTCGACGCGCCGAATATGACGTGGTACATCCAGCGCTTCAAGCGCAAGGCGCGCTTCCCGGTGAAGGTCTGGGCGCTCCACAACCACATCGATGCGAACCGCCACCGCACGAGCGGCACGCGCGAGATGCTGCGCGTCACCCGGCGCGGCCAGCTGTGGTTCACCGAGACGGGTGGCATCGTCAACCGCTGGGTCGACGGTCGGCCGGTCGCAGGGAGTACAACCAGAAGAACGCGGTGCGGGCGATCCGCAACGTGTTCAAGCTCGCCAAGCTCAACCGCCGCGGATCACGCGGATCTACCTGTATCACTGGAAGGCGCCGAACGAGCGTCGCCCGCGCTGGGACTCGGGCCTGGTGGACCGGCGGGGTAAGACGCGGCCGTCGCTGCGGACGTTCCAGGCGCAGCTGCGCCGGCTTCGATGACCCACAGCGCCACGGCCAGCACCGCGGTCGTGGCGCAGTAGCCGAGCTCGACGGCCAGCACCGGGTCGTCGAGCGGCGTGACGAGCAGCCAGATCAGGAACAGCGCCGCCGAGCCGAGCCAGGCCGCGGCCGCCTGCGCGCCGCGCCGGCGCGCCAGTGCGGCCTGATTGAGCGTGCCGGCGGTCAGGTGGAAGCCCATGCCGAGACCGACGAGCATCAGTCCGCCGCGCGCGTAGTCGAAGTCGCCGCCGAACAGCACGCCCATCGCCCACGGGCCGATCAGGCCGAGCCCGATCACGACCGCGGCGGTGAACCCCGCGATCGCCAGCACGGTGACGCGGATCGCGTGCCGGAACTCCGGACCGCCGCCAGTGGCGACGATGCCCGAGAGGTGGGGGAGCAACGAGGTCTGGATCGCCTGGAAGAGCTGGAGCGGCGCGCGCGTGATCAGCAGGACGTTGAACACGAAGCCGGCGAGCGCGGCATCGGCCGCGGTCGCGTCGACGGCGATCACCGGCCCGTTGAGCAGCGCCTGCTCGGCGACCATGATGAGCAGCACGGCGCCGGCGAACCCGGCGCCCTCGCGCATCGAGCCGGGCTCGCCGCCGCCGCGGCGCTCGATCGCCCACGGGATCACGAGCAGCGACACCAGCGGCGCGGCCGCGATGCCGAGGGCGACGACGCCCTGCCCCTCCGCGATCCCGATCGCCACGGCCAGCGCGAACAGGCAGCGCGAGCAGGACTCGAGCAGGACCAGCCCGCCGTAGAGGCCGAACCGCTGGTGTCCGGCCAGCCAGCCGCGCGCGAAGTAGCTGGCGGCGTAGGCCAGGACGGCGACGACCAGGACCCAGTAGAGCTCGTCCGAGCCGTCGAACAGGTCGTCGGTGATCGGCTCGCGCAGCGCCAGCGCGACGACCAGGAACGCCGCCGCTGCGCTCGCCTGGATGATCAGCGGCACGCGCAGGGGATGGCCCTCGTGCCCCTGCGCCCGGCGCGACGCGATCGTGTGCGAGAGCAGCTGCTCCACCGGCCGGTAGATGATCGAGATGATCAGGAACAGGACCGACCACAGCAGCGCGACGCCCTTGTACTCGTCTTCGCTGAGGCTGTGGCTGGCCAGCGAGAAGTACGCGAAGGTGACGAGGCCCGTCGTCGCGATCCCGACGGAGAGGATCCGCGCGCCGCGGCCGTAGGAGCTAGACACTCACCAGAAGCATGGTCCACGGGAACGGCGAACGTCGTTCGATGACCTCGCCGTGCCGCGCCAGGAGGCGCACGAAGCCCTGCTTGGACCAGTGGTTCACGTGGCCCGGCGTGTTCCCCAGGTCGCGCAGGTACGCGCCGCGGGCCATGTTGAGGCCCCGCCACAGCGGCTCGCGCGGCACCGACACGAGCAGGTGCCCGCCGCGCGCCACGCGCGCCATCTGCGCCACCGTGTGCTCGGGATCGGGGACGTGCTCGAGCACCTCGATCGCGGCCGCGAGCGAGAACTCGCCCTCGCCGAACGGGAGCCGCTCGGCCTTCATCACGCGGTACTCGAGGTTGGGCGCCTGGCGATTGGCCCACTCGGCCTGGATCGACGGGTCCTCGAGGTCGATCCCGACCACGCGGCCCGGCAGCCGCTGCGCCCACTTGTGCGTGAGCACGCCCTCGCCGCAGCCGACGTCGAGCACCGAGCGCGGCGCCGCCTGCACGAACAGCTCGTCGAGCGTGCGCTCGAAGCCGGCCATCAGGCGCTTGACGACCGGGTTGTCGGAGCCGTACTTGTCGTAGGTGTTGCCGGTGACCGTGCCCTCGGCGTCACGCGTGACCGTGCTCACAGCTTCAACGCCTCGCGCTCCTCGGTCTTGCCGTGGCCGCCCGCGCGGGCCCCGGTGGTCGCCTCGCGGCCGCTGTCAGGCGCGCCCGGCTCGTAGTGCGACGGCGGGACGCCGAGCTCGAGCTCGATGCGGCGGACGCGCTCGAAGATCCGTTGCATGGTGATCCGCTGGCCCGACAGCAGGTCGCCGAGCACGCCGAGCGCGGCGAGCACCATCGCGGCGTTGAACAGCACGGCGCCGAGGATCAGCGACTGGACGTGGCCGGCGCCGTCGCCCTGGAGGAAGAAGTAGAGGAAGCGGCCCCACACGAACAGGGCGCCCGCGCCGACCAGCAGCGCCGCCGTCATGAACACCCGCAGCGGCTCGTACATCGCGTAGATGCGGAAGATCGACACGCTGTTGCGGCGGATGTACGTCCACATCGACGGGAACAGCCGCGACTCGCGCAGCTTCGGGTTCGTCCGCACCGGCACGTGGTCGACCGCGACGGTCATCTTGCCCGCCTGGATGATCGTCTCGAGCGTGTAAGTGAACTTCGAGACCACCTGCAGGGCCAGCGCCGCCTCGCGGTTGTACGCGCGGAAGCCCGACGTGGTGTCGGGCACCGAGGTCTGCGACGCCTGGCGCACGACCCACGAGCCGAGCCGCTGGAGCAGCTTCTTGGCGGCCGAGAAGTGCTCGATGCTCACGACCTCGCGGTCGCCGACCACCATGTCGGCGTTGCCGGCCAGGATCGGCTGCACCAGCCGCACGATGTCGGGCCCGTGGTACTGGTTGTCCGCGTCGGTGTTGACGATCACGTCGGCGCCGAGCTTGAGCGCCGCGTCGAGCCCGGCCTGGAAGCTCGAGGCCAGCCCCTTGTTGTTCGTGAGCCGGACGATGTGGTCGACGCCGTGGGCGCGCGCGACGTCGACCGTGCCGTCGGTCGAGCCGTCGTCGATGACCAGCCACTCGACGGAGTCGAAGCCCGGGACCTGCCGCGGCAGATCGGCAAGCGTGACCGGGAGGGTCTTCTCCTCGTCGAGGCAGGGGATCTGGATGATGAGCTTCATCTGCCGGGGCTAAGACGGTATCGCCTCGTCATCCTGTATCCGCCCATGGAAGGCCTGACCCTGACCCGGCGGCCCGCGCTCGCCCGCGCCCGCTCGCTCGACGCCGAGCTCATCGCCCGCGTCGCGTTCGGGCTGCTGTGCGTCGCGTTCGTCATCGGGTTCTTCGTGTACCCCACATATCCCAACTACGACTCGTACTACTCGCTGCTGTGGGGTCAGGAGGTGCTCGACCTCACGAAGCCGGGCTTCGAGGGGTTCCGCGTGCCGACCGAGCATCCGCTCGCGATCGCCGCCGGCGCGGTGCTGTCGCTGTTCGGAGAATCGGGCGACCGGCTGTGGATCGCGGTGATCCTGGCGTCGTTCCTGTGGCTGATCTGGGGCGTCTACCGGCTCGGGCAGGTCGCCTTCACGCCGCTCGTCGGCGGGATCGCCGCCGTGCTGGTGCTCACGCGCTTCGACTTCGGGTTCCTGGCGGCGCGCGGCTACATCGACATCCCGTACATGGCGCTCGTCATGTGGGCGGCGGTGCTGGAGGCGCGGCAGCCGCGGCGCGGGACCGCGGTCCTGGTGCTGCTGGCGCTCGCCGGCATGCTGCGACCCGAGGCGTGGGTGCTGGCCGGGCTCTACTGGCTGTGGGTCGCCTGGAAGGCCACGTGGCGGCAGCGCGTCATCTACGCGGCGCTGGCGGCGGTCGGCCCGCTCGTGTGGACGGCGGTCGACTTCGTGGTCACCGGCGACCCGCTGTTCTCGCTGCTCTACACCAGCGGCTCGGCCGAGGACCTCGGCCGCCAGCGCTCGTTGAGCGAGTTGCCGACCGCCATCCCCGGCTTCCTGAACCTGACCGTCAAGCTGCCGGTCCTGGTCGCGGCGGCAGCCGGGCTGCTGCTGGCGGTGGTGCTGGCGCCACGGCGGGCCGCGGTGCCGCTCGCGCTGTTCGTGTCGGGCGTCGGGACGTTCGTGCTGATCGGCGTGGCCGGCGCCTCGGTGATCGAGCGCTACCTGGCGATCGCGGCCGTCGCCCTGCTGGTCTTCGCGGGCGTGTTCGTGGGCGGCTTCACGATGCTCCGGCCGGGCCGGCTGCGCACGTGGTGGATGGCCGGCGCGGCGCTGCTGGTGATATTCGGCGTCGTGTTCACCGCGACGCGGGTGCGGCTCGACAACTTCGACTCCGAGCTGACGTTCCGCGGCGCCGCGCACGACGACCTCGTGCGCGTGCTGGAGTCGCCCGCCGTGCAGGAGGGCCTGCGCTGCGGCCCGCTCACCGTGCCCAACCACAAGCTCGTGCCCGACGCGCGCTGGATCCTCGGCGCGCCCGCCGATCGCGTGATCCCGCGCGCGGACCCGGAAGAGCGCCGGCCGCGTCGCGGCGTCGCGCTCGTGGTCACGAGCCGCTTCGCGGTGTTCAAGCACGCCTGGAGCAACGAGACCGACTCGCCGCTCATCCAGTCCCCGCCGGCCGGCTGGCCGCTCGTGGAGACGGGCGACTTCTACGCCGCCTATGCGCGTTGCTAGTGCGGTTGCGGCGCTGGTCGCCGCCGCGCTCGCGTTGCGCCTGTGGGGGATCGACCACGGGCTGCCGTACGTGTTCAACGCCGACGAGAACGCGCACTTCGTGCCGCGCGCGATCGGGATGTTCGGCCACTCGCTGAACCCCGAGTACTTCATCAACCCGCCGGCCTTCACGTATCTGCTGCACGTCGCCTTCTGGGCCCGCTGGGGCGGGCGCGAGGCGCTCGGCGACGCGTTCGCCGCCGACCCGGGTAGCGTTTTCGAGCTCGCCCGCATCCTGTCGGCCGTGCTCGGCGCTGCGGCGGTCGGCTTCCTCGTCTGGGCGGGCCGGCGGCTGTTCGACCTGCGCGTCGGGCTCGTCGCGGGCGCGCTGCTGGCGGTCGCCTTCCTGCCCGTGCACTACTCGCACCTGGCGGTCAACGACGTGCCGGCGCTGGCGCCGCTGTGCCTGAGCCTGGTCGGCATCGCCGGCGTCTACCGCCGCGGCCGGCCGGCCGACTACGCGCTCGCCGGCGCCGCCCTCGGCGTCGCCTGCGCCACCAAGTACACGGCCGGCATCGTCCTCCTCTGCCTGCTGGCGGCGGCCCGTGAGAACCGGCTTCGTGGCCTCACACTTGCGGGGGTCCTGGCGATCGCCGGCTTCCTGCTCGCCAACCCGTACGCGCTGCTCGACCCGGGCGCGTTCAAGGCCGGGCTGGCCGAGCAGTCGCAGGCGTCGAGTGACGGCGGCGGCAAGCTCGGCCTGGTCGGGGACAGCGGCCACCTCTACTACCTCGCGACGCTGACCTGGGGCCTGGGCTGGCTGCCCGCGATCGCCGCCGCGGGCGGCGCGGTCGGGCTGTGGCTGCGGGAGCGGCCGCTGGCGCTCGTGCTCGTGCCGGCGCCGGTCGTCTTCCTGCTCTTCATGGGCGCCCAGGACCGCTTCTTCGCGCGCTGGCTGCTGCCGATCTACCCGCTGCTGTGCCTGCTCGCCGCGTGGGCGGCCGTCGAGACGGCCACGCGTCTGCGGCCGGGCCGGGCCTGGGCGGTGGCGGCGGTCGCCGTGCTGCTGTGCGTCCAGGGGCTCGTCTTCTCGATCCACAACGACGTGGTGCTGGCGCGCGACGACACGCGGGCACTGGCGCGCGCCTGGATGGTCGAGAACATCCCCGAGGGCGACCGCGTGGTGATCGAGCCGATCGCGCCCGACCAGTGGGCGATGGACACGGGCCGGCCGTCGGCCGCCACCGGCACCGGCAACCGCTGGAACAAGTGGCCGACCTCGCGCTTCCGCGGCCAGGTGGTCCAGCTCGAGGACTTCGAGCGCACGCTGCGCACGAGCCTGCTCGATCGCTACGCCCGGGCGGGCTACTGCCACGTGGTGACCGGCTCGACGCAGTACGGCCGGGCGCTGACCGAGCCGGACGAGGTGCCGCAGGCGATCCGCTACTACGACGAGCTCAAGCAGCCGCGCCGACGTCGTCTACCGCATCAGCCCGCGCGGCGACCAGCCGGTGAACGGCTTCTCGTTCGACTTCTCGTTCAACAGCTACCCGCTCGACTACGAGCGGCCCGGCCCGGAGATCGTCATCTACCGGCTGGGCGACTGCACGAGCCGGTAGACGCTGCCGAAGAACGACACCGCGTAGATGCGGCCGCGGCCGTCGCGGCCGAACGAGACGAGGTACGGCACGCGCAGGCGGGTACGCCGCGGGCGCCGGAGCCGGTCGCCGTCGAGCCGCGCGCTCCAGATCCGGCCGCTGCACAGATCGCCGTAGAGGTAGCGGCCACGGCGTACGTAGCCGCCGACGATGGCGCACCACCGCGGATGGCGGTGCGCGAGCGCCGGCGGCGTGTACAGGGCGTCGTCCTCGGGACCCTCGTACGCGGGCCACCCGAAGTCCGCGCCGGGCCCGGTGGCGATGTCGATCTCCTCGATTTCGTGCTCGCCGACGTCGCCGATCAGCATCGCCTGGCGGTGGAACGAGAACCGCCACGGGTTGCGCAGCCCGGTCGCGTAGACCTCGGGCTCGGGCCGGCGCGGATCGAAGCGCAGGATCTTGCCGCTGGCCGCCGGGTCGTCGCCGATGCCGGTGCTCGCGTACAGAAGCCCGTCGGGCCCGAACTGGAGCTGCCCGCCGTGGTGCTGGGCCGCGGCCGGCCCGAGGTCGAGCACGCGCCGCACCCGGCCGCGCCGCACCGCGTCGACCCGCAGCCGCCCGCGCCGGTTCACGTACATCACGTAGAACCTCCGGCTGGTCCCTGGCTCGAACGCCATCGACAGCAGGCCGCGCTGATCGACCATCTCCCGCGGATCCTCCACCAGCACGCGCTTCCGCAGGTCCGCGAGCACCCGCCCGCTCCGCGCGTCCCGCACCAGCCCGTACCGCTCCACGACCGCCAGCGTGCGGCCCGAGCCCGCCACGTACACGGGCTCGTCGAACCGCCCCACCCGTTCGAGTCCCAGCCCTGCCGAGGCGAGCGAGACGGCGACGAGTGCGGCAGCGGTTGACTGCATAGTCAATATTCTCCTTGGAGCCGTGCCCACACTGCTGCAAACCGACGTTGCCCATCTCGCCCGCGCGATCGAGCTGGCCGCGGGCGGCCGCGGGCGTACGACGCCGAACCCGCTGGTCGGCGCCGTGGTGGTCAAGGACGGCGAGGTCCTGGGCGAGGGCTTCCACACCGCGTACGGCAAGCTGCACGCCGAGCGCGAGGCGCTGGCCGCGTGCAGCGCCGATCCGCGCGGGGCCACGCTGTACGTGTCGCTCGAGCCTTGCTGCCACCACGGGCAGACCCCGCCGTGCACCGACGCGATCCTCGAGGCCGGCATCGCCCGCGTGGTGGTCGGCTCCGACGACCCGACCGAGAAGGCAGCCGGCCGCGGCCTCGGCATCCTGCGCGACGAGGGCGTCGAGGTGGTCGTGGCCGGCGGAGAGCTGGCCGCGAAGGCGCGGCTGCTCAACCAGCCGTTCCGCAAGCACGCCCGCACCGGCCGGCCCTACGTGCTCTTCAAGTCGGCGATGACGCTCGACGGAAAGGTCGCCACCCGCACCGGCGACAGCAAGTGGATCTCCGGCGAGGCGTCGCGACGGCTGGCCCACCACTGGCGCGCCGAGTGCGACGCGGTCGCGGTCGGGATCGGCACCGCGCTGGCCGACGACCCGCTGCTCACGGCCCGCGTGGACGGCGTCCACCGCCAGCCGCGCCGCATCGTGTTCGATTCCGAGGCGCGCCTGCCGCTCGACTCCCAGCTCGTCCGCGGCGCCGCCGAGCTGCCCCTGACGGTCGTGATCTCGCGCGCTGCGCCACGGCTCGCCGCCGACGCGCTCGAGGTCGCCGGCGCCGACGTGATCGTCGCCACCGGCGAGAACGAGCCGGCGCGCGTGCGCAACGCGCTCAGCCAGATCGGCGCCGCCGGCATCACCTCGATCCTGCTCGAGGGCGGGCCGCACCTGGCCGGCGCGTTCCTCGACGCCGGCGAGGTCGACGAGATCCGGCTGTTCCTCGCGCCGGTCGTGCTCGGCGGCTCGCATGCCCGCGATCCGCTGGAGGGCGAGGGAGTCGAGCGCATCGCCGAGGCGACGCGCGCGCTCACGCTCGACTGCGAACGGGTCGCCGACGACGTACTCGTCTCGGCGCGCATGAAGGAGTGGTGACGCTGTTCACCGGGCTGGTCGCCGACCTCGGGACGGTCACCGCCGTCGACGCCTCGGACGGCGGCGTGCGGCTGACGGTGCAGACGACCCTCGACCTCGCCGCGGGCGACTCGATCGCCGTCAACGGCGTCTGCCTGACCGCCACCGCGCTGCCGGACGGCGCCTTCACGGCCGACGTGATGCATGAGACGCTGCGCCGCTCCTCGCTCGGCGCGCTCGAGCAGGGCTCGAAGGTGAACCTCGAGCTGCCGCTGCGGGCCGACGACCGGCTCGGCGGCCACTTCGTGCAGGGCCATGTCGACGGGCTCGGCACGGTCTGGGACGTGCGCGAGGATGGCTTCAGCCACGTGGTCTCGATCGGCGCCCCGCCGGAGATCATGCGCTACGTGATCGAGAAGGGCTCGATCGCCGTCGACGGGGTGTCGCTGACGATCTCGGGACTCGGCGACGACTGGTTCCAGGTCTCGCTGATCCCGGAGACGCTCGAACGGACGATCCTCGGTGAGGCGAACACCGGGACGCCCGTGAACCTGGAGGTGGACGTGCTCGCCAAGTACATCGAACGACTGGTGCCCGCCCGATGAGCTTCGCGACGGTCGAAGATGCGATCGAGGAGATCCGCGCCGGCCGGATGGTCGTGGTCTGCGACGACGAGGACCGCGAGAACGAGGGCGACCTCACGCTGGCCGCCCAGTTCGCCACGCCCGAGGCGATCAACTTCATGGCCAAGGAGGGGCGCGGGCTGATCTGCCTCGCGCTCACGCCGCAGCGCTGCGACGAGCTCGGGCTCGACCTGATGGCGGCCAAGAACGAGTCGCCGTTCGAGACCGCCTTCACCGTGTCGGTCGAGGCGCGCGACGGCGTCACCACCGGCATCTCGGCGGCCGACCGCGCGCGCACGATCCAGGTGGCGATCGACCCGCGCTCGGCGCCGCGCGACCTCGTCCAGCCCGGCCACATCTTCCCGCTCAAGGCCAAGCCCGGCGGCGTGCTGGAGCGCACCGGGCAGACCGAGGCGGCGGTCGACCTCGCGCGCCTGGCCGGCCTCAATCCCGCCGGCGTGATCTGCGAGATCATGAACGACGACGGCACGATGGCGCGCGTGCCCGACCTCGAGCGCTACTGCGCGAATCACGGCCTGAAGATGATCACGGTCGCCGACCTGATCTCCTACCGGCGCCGGCACGACAAGCTGGTCGAGCGCGTGGTCACCACCCGGCTGCCGACCGCCTTCGGCGAGTTCGAGGTCGTCGGTTACCGCTCGCTGGTCGACGACAAGCACCACGTGGCGATGGTCAAGGGCGAGGTCGACGGGCGGAAGGACGTGCTCGTGCGCGTCCACTCCGAGTGCCTGACCGGGGACGTCTTCCACTCGCTGCGCTGCGACTGCGGCGAGCAGCTCGAGTCGGCGCTGTCCATGATCGAGAACGAGGGCGAGGGCGTGCTGCTCTACCTCGCGCAGGAGGGCCGCGGGATCGGCCTGCTCAACAAGCTCAAGGCCTACAAGCTCCAGGACACGGGGCTCGACACCGTCGACGCCAACCTCGAGCTGGGGCTGCCGGTCGACCTGCGCGACTACGGCATCGGCGCCCAGATCCTGTCCGACCTCGGGCTCAGCTCGATCCGCATCCTGACCAACAACCCGAAGAAGATCCGCGGCCTCGAGGGCTACGGCCTGTCGGTCACCGACCAGATCCCGATCGTGCACGCCGCCAACCCGCACAACGAGGCGTACCTGCGCGCCAAGCGCGACCGGCTCGGCCACTCGCTGCACCACCAGGGGCTGGCGCTCGACGAGCAGATGGTGCACGACGAGCACGTGCACGACCGCGAGGCGGGACGCGGTTGACACTCGGGCGGGGCCCGCCCAACGGGCCATTCCGTGTTGAGCGATGTCCCGTTGGGCACCCGCTTCGCGATCGCTGTCGGGCGGTTCTACACCGACCTGGCCGAGCGCCTCGTGAGCGGGGCGCAGCGCGCGTTCACGGCCGCCGGCCACGAGCCTGCCGACGTCTACGACGTCCCCGGCGCGTTCGAGCTCCCGCTGGCCGCGCGCTACCTGGCCGACAGCGGCCGCTACGCCGGCGTCGCCTGCCTCGGGGCGGTGATTCGCGGCGAGACCGACCACTACGACTACGTCTGCGCCGAGGCCGCCCGCGGCATCCAGGACGTCCAGCTGCGCACCGGCGTGCCGTGCGCGTTCGGCGTTCTCACGGTCGACAACATGGATCAGGCGCTCGCCCGGACCGGCGGCGGCAAGCGCGACCAGGGAGAGCACGCCGCCGAGGCGGTGATGGCGCTCGCGTCGATGCGCGCCGATCTGGCGCGCTGAGTGTTTGATTCCGCTGAAAAGCGGTCACTAGGCGGCCATGCGAATGCCTGCCTACGCCCTGGCCTCGCCGTCTCCGCTGGTCTGCTCCTCGTCCCGTCGCCGAGGCGGCGACGTGGCGCGGCAAGACCAAACAGGGTCGCGGGGTGTCGGTCCGAACCGGCTCCGACGGGCTCGTCAAACGCGCGCGGATCGACTACCGGGCGCGCTGCGACGACGGCAACAGCTTCGTGCACCGGATCCTGTTCCTGCCGCCGCTCGACGCCCTCGACCACCGTGTTCCAGGACGAGGGCGTGATCAAGTGGACCTTCCGGGTGAGCCGCGAGCGCGCCCGCGGCCGGACCTCGATCGACGGCGGCCTGCGGTCGTCCGGCCGCTGGACCGGCAACTTCCGGCTGCGCGTGAAGATCAGGAGGAACGGGCGCGTGATCGCCACTTGCCGGTCGGGCCGCGTCGGCTGGAAGGCCAGCCCGCGCTGAGCGCGATCAGCATCGACCTGGCCGGCCGCGCGTTTCATACGGCATGAAAGCGGTCAGAAGGCGGCCATGCGGACCATCGCGCTGGCCGTAGGATGCGCGCTCGTGCTGGCGGCTCCCGCGGCCGCCGACGCGAGAACCTGGCGGGGCAAGACCAAGCAAGGACGTGCGGTGTCGGTCCGGACCGGCGCCGACGATCTTGTCGACCAGGTGCGCGTGAGCTGGCGCGCGCCGTGCAAGAAGGGGCACTACGTGAGTCGCACGCTGTTCGAGCCACCGCTCGACGTATCCGAGACCGAGGTCTTCGAGCACTCGGGCACGTACCGCAAGCGCCTGCCGGACGGATACCGGGCGCGCAACACCGTGTTCGTGCGCGGCACGCTCGGCGCCGACGACCGCTGGCGCGGGACCTTCCGGGTCCGGACGCGCGTCACCCGGCACGGCCAGGTGGTCGACCGCTGCCGCCTGAAGCACGTGAGCTGGGCGGCGGAGGCGGAGTGATGCGCCTGCCCGCCGCCGTCTGCGCGGCCGCCGCCGCGCTGCTGCTCGTCCCCACCGCCGCCGACGCCGCCAAGTGGCGCGGCAAGACCCGCCAGGGGCGCCTCGCGGTCGTCGTCACCGGCTCCGACGGCCTCGCCACCAAGGTCCGCATCCGCTACCGCGCCACCTGCGGTGACGACAAGACGCTCAGCTCAGGCGTGGTGTTCGAGGCGCCGTTCGACACCTCGACGACCACGGCGTTCGAGGACGGCGGCACGTTCGGCTTCAACCTGCCCAACGGCGAGCGCGCTCGGGCGCGTACGCGGGTCGACGGCGGGCTGCGCAGCTCCGGCCGCTGGACGGGCAACTTCCGCATCCGCCTGCGCATCACGCGCGACGGGCGCTTCGTCACGAACTGCCGCTCGGGCCGGGTCGGCTGGAAGGCGAGCCCGGTCTAGGTCCCGGTCTCCGAAACTCCGCACGATTCCGGCGGGCGCCGATCACCGCCTGACGCCACCCGGCGACCGGTCGTGTGCCACCGGCACACTTCCGGATCACCGTGCGGCGTCAGCCGGCGCCGGCGCCCACCGGCGATCGCGCGGAGTTCGAACCGGACGCGCCGCCGCCTCCCGCAGCGCGGCAAGCACCGCGGCAAGCGCCGGCCGGCGGTCGGCGCCCGTGCGTGTCGCGATGAAGACGGTGCGGTCGGCGGCGAGCCCCGCGACGGGGCGGACGGCCACGCCCTCGTGCCCGGCGGCGAACGCGATCTCGGGCAGCAGCGTCACGGCATGGCCGCGCGCCACGAGCCCGACCAGCATCGACAGCTCGTTGGTCTGGTGGCGCACGATCGGCTCGAACCCGCCGTGGGTGGCGCACACGCGCTGAACGAGCGCCTCCATGCCGCCGCCCGCGTAGCCGGTGGCCCAGTGCTCGCCCGCGAGCTCGCGCAGCCGCACGGGGCCGCCGCCGGCGGCCGGGTGGCCGGCCGGCAGCGCCAGCAGGACCGGCTCGGCGAACAGGTCCTCGCGGTCGATCCCGGCGCGGCGCGCCCGCGGCATCCCCGCCCACTCGTCGGCCAGCGCCAGGTCGAGCGAGCGCGACGGCAGCGCCTCGAGCGCCGGCTCGGTCTCGGACTCGACCAGCCGCAGCTCGACGCCCGGATGCGTGCGGCGCAGCGCGTCCATGGCCGGCAGCAGCAGGTGCAGGCTGGCGGTCTGGAACGAGCCGACCCGCACCACGCCGGCCACCGCGCCCGCCGCCGCGGCCGCGAGGTCGGCCTCCGCGCGCTCGACGCCGGCCAGCAGCTGCTCGGCGTGGGCGGTGAGCACCAGCGCGGCGTCGGTCAGCCGCACGCGCCGGCCGGCGGGCTCGAACAGCGGGGTGCCCGCCTCGCGCTCGAGCACCTTCAGCTGCTGCGACACGGTCGACGGGCTGTAGGAGAGCGCGTCGGCGACCGCGCCGACCGTCCCGCGGCGGTGGAGCTCGTGCAGCAGACGCAGTCGGCGGAGGTCGAGCATTGTTCGACATCATCGCACGATAAGCGGCGAAGATATCCGTTGCTCTCGATGGGTTGACGGGCGACGATTTCGGCATGCGCGGTGCCCTCCTCTGTCTCCTGTCGGCCGCCGCCTTCGGCACGCTGGGCATCTTCGGCAAGCTCGCGTCCGAGGCCGGCGCCAACACGGCCACCACACTGCTCGTGCGCTTCGCGCTCGCCGGGGCGGTGTTCGCCGTCGTCCTGGGCGCGACCGGCCGCTGGGCGTCGCTGCGGCGGATGCCGCGGCGCGTCGTGCTGACCGGCCTGGGCCTGGGGGCGTTCGGCTACAGCCTTCAGTCCGGCCTGTTCTTCGCCGCCATCGACCGGCTCGACGTCTCGATGGTCGCGCTGATCCTCTACACCTATCCGGCCTTCGTGACCGTCGCCGCCATCGCGCTCGGCCGCGTGGCGCCGTCGCTGCGGACCGGCGTGGCGCTGAGCGTGGCGACCGCCGGCGTGGTCCTCGTGCTGCTGGCCGGCGGGAGCGGCGGCTTCGAGCTCGTCGGCGCCCTGCTGGCGCTGGGCGCGTCGCTCACCTACACGACCTACATCCTCGTGTCCGACACCGTGATCGGCGACGTCGATCCGTTCGCGCTCGCGCTCCTGGTGCTGACCGGCGCGTCGGCCAGCTTCGCGATCGTCGGTCTGGCGACGGGGTCGGTCGACCTCGCGCTGACCGGCGAAGCGTGGCTCTGGCTGATCCTCATCGCGCTGGTCAGCACCGTGGTCGCGGTGTCGGCGTTCTTCGCCGGCCTGCGCCGTGTCGGCCCGTCGGAGGCGGCGATCCTGTCGACCTTCGAGCCGCCGGTGACGGTCGTGCTGGCCTTCCTCGTGCTCGGCGAGCGGCTGTCCCCGCCACAGCTGGCCGGCGGCGCGCTCGTGCTCGCTGCGGTCGTGCTGCTCCAGCTGCGGAGCACCCCGCGCACCGCGTCGGCGGTCGCCGACTCGGCCGCCCACCAGGTCGCGCCCGCGGCGCCGTAGCTCACGCCACGGCGATCATGTACCGCCAGCGGTTGTCGAACCAGTACGAGCCGTCCGGCCGGCGGAAGCGCTCGGCCGTTCCCTTGACCGTCTCGCGAATCACGCGCGCAGCGGTCGCGTCGTCGATCCGGTAGGCGGGAGCGAGCCCGAGCAGCGCTCGCTCGAGGCCGGCCCAATCCGAGAACGAGTACGGCACGGCGACCTCCCCGCTGCGCTCGGGGGTCAGCTCTGCCTGTCGCGCGAGCCCCTCCAGCACGCCCGGCTCGCCGACGTTCTGCGCGTCACGCGGAACCTGCGGCTTGAGCTCGGCGAGCGGCTCGAAGATCGTGTGGACCTGCTGGTCCTCGAGCCGGCCCCAGTTGCAGACCGCCACGCGCCCGCCCGGCCGCGTGACCCTCCGCGCCTCGGTCAGCGCAGTCAGGAAGTCGGCGGCGAACTGAAGGACGTTGAACGCCGTGACCACGTCGAAGCTGTCATCGGGCCAGGGGAGCCGCTCGACCGCGCCGACGCGGAGATCCGCGCCCGGCACTCGCTGCCCGGCGATCGCGACGAGCGCCTCGGCCGCGTCGACCCCGCTGACCCGGGCGCCCCGGGCGGCGGCGAGAGCGCAGAGCTCGCCGCTGCCGCAGCCGACGTCGAGGAGCGAGGTGCCCGCGCCGATCCCGGCGGCGTCGGCCACCGCCTCGCGGGCGGGTGCGCCGAAGGGGGCCCAATGATCGGTCCACCCGTGCGCGGCGGCGCCCCAGGCCGGGCCCTCGGTGGTGGCGGTGGAATCGGTCATGTGACGATCAGACGCCGAAACCGCCTCGGACTCATCAGCCCTCCTTGGCCGCCTTCTCGGCCGCCTTCAGCTCCTTCTCGACCTCCTTGTTGGGCCCGTACTGCTCGAGCCGCTGCTCCAGGTACGGGATCGCCTCGTCCGGCCGGCCCAGCGCGTTGAGCGCGGCGCCCACCTCGTACAGGGCGTAGCCGCACGGGCTGAGCTGCTGCGTGTCGCCGCACGCTTCGAGCGCCTGCGTGGAGAGCGCGAGCGCTTGCTCGTAGTCGCCGGCGATCCGGGCGTTGTAGCCCTGGAGCTGGAGGTCGGCGGCGCGCTCGAGGTCGGTCCCGCCGCTGGGCTCCTGCGTCGCGCTCCGGGGTCGGCTCGGGCGTCTTCTCGGCGGTCGGCTCGGGCGTGCGCTCCGGCGTCGCCTCGGCGGTCCGCTCGGCGGTCGGCGTGGCGGTCGGCTGGGCGTTCGACTTCGGCTCGTCGCCGCCGGAGAGCAGCACGGCGCCGGCCACGGCGAGCACCACGAGCGCGGCGATGCCCGCCAGCACCCACGGCCAGGCGCTGCCACCGGCACGTTGCGGGGGCGGCGCGGCGATCGGCCGCGTCGGCTCGGTCGGCGGCCGCGAGGCGGACATCGCGCGGTCGAGCGCGGCGACCATCGCGCCGGAGCTCGGCCAGCGGTCGTCGGGCTCCTTGGCCAGCCCGCGGTCGAGCACGGCGTCCACGCCGCGCGGCAGCGACGGGTCGCGCTCGGTGGCGAGCGGCGGCTGATCCTCGACGTGGGCGCGCGCCTGCGCGGCGAAGTGCTCGGCCTGGAACGGCCGCGAGCCCGTCAGCAGCTCGAAGGCGACGACCGCGAGCGCGTAGCGGTCGGATGCCGCGGTGGCGGGCTCGCCGACGGCCTGCTCGGGCGAGATGTACGACGCCGTCCCCAGCACCTGGCCGGTGGCGGTCAGCTGGTCCTCGAGCGCGATGCGGGCGATGCCGAAGTCGGCGATCGCGAGCCGGTCGCGGTCGTCGAGCAGCAGGTTGCCGGGCTTGATGTCGCGGTGCACGACGCCCTGGTCGTGCGCGGCGTCGAGCGCGCCGGCGGCCTCGCGCAGCCAGCGCAGCGCGGTCTCGTCGGCGATCGCGCGGCCCTGCTTGAGCCGGTCGGCCACCGTGCCGCCCGGCATCAGCTCCATCACCATGAAGACGCGGCCGTCGTGCTCGCCGACGTCGTAGATCGTCACCACGTGCGGGTGCGAGGAGAGGCCCGCCGCGGCGCGCGCCTCGCGCTCGAAGCGCCGGCGTGCGCGGTCGTCCTCGGCCAGGTGCGAGGCGAGCACCTTGACCGCCACCGAACGCCCCAGCAGCTCGTCGTACGCCTCCCAGACGCCCGCCATCCCGCCGTTCGCAATATGCCGCACGATGCGATATCGAGCGGGCAGCGTGATGCGAGCGGTGCTGGCGGGCGGCACCCATCCACGGTACCCAACCGCCCCTGCCGCTATGCTTCCCGGCCTCGATGGCTCGCATCTGTCACTCCTGCGGCAAGCGTCCTGCTTTCGGGCAGAGCCGCTCGCATTCGATGGTCGCCACCAAGCGGCGGTTCGACGCAAACCTGCAGAAGGTCCGGATCAGCGAGCAGGGCGCCCCCAAGCGCGTCTACGTGTGCACGCGCTGTCTCAAGGCCGGGAAGGTCACAAAGGCCTAGTCCCGGCCACACGACCTCGTGGCCGACCCAAGTCTCATCCGCTTCCGAGCCGTCGTCGAGGGCGCTCTCGCCGAGTTCGAGACGCGGCGGCGCGAGGTCAACGACCTGAACGTGTTCCCGGTCGCCGACGGTGACACGGGCGACAACATGGCGCTCACCCTGCGCGCCGTGCTCGAGGAGCTCGACCGCCTGTCCGCCCAGGGCGACATCGAGGACATCGGGCGCGACGTGATCGTCGACTCGGTGGCCCGCGCGGCCCTGCTCGGCGCGCGCGGCAACTCCGGCGTGATCCTCTCGCAGCTGCTGCGCGGCGCCGCCGAGGAGCTCATCTCGCGGCCCGGCGAGCTGATCGACCCGGTGCTGGTCGCCGCCGCCATGGCGCGCGCCGCCGAGCGCGCCTACGGCTCGGTGCGCGAGCCGGCCGAGGGCACGATCCTGACGGTGGTACGCGAGATGGCGGCGCGCCTGTCGTCCGAGGTCGCCCATCTCGACGAGCCGCGCCTGCACCACGAGGTCGACGACGACCAGCAGAACGCGGTGCTCGCGAGCGTGCTGGAGGCCGCCCTGCGCTCGGGTGAGCTGTCCGTCGCCCGCGGGCCCGAGCTGCTGCCGATCCTGCGTGAGGCGGGTGTGGTCGACGCCGGCGGCTACGGGCTGACCGTGATGTTCGCCGGCGTGATCGCCGCCCTGCGCGGCACCGAGGCGCCTGCCCTGGCCCACCACTCGCCCGCCCGCATCACGCACCCGCAGCATCTGTCGACCACGTACCGCTACTGCACGAACTTCGCGGTCACCGGCGAGGAGCTGGACCCGACGGCCTGGACCGACCGCCTCGAGCGACTCGGCGACTCGGTGCTCGTCGTCGGCGACAGCCACACGCTCAAGGTCCACCTGCACACCGACGAGCCCGGCCGCGCGACGGCGCTGTTCGAGGAGGTCGGCGAGCTCTCGCACCTCGACGTGGCGGACATGACCGAGCAGGTGCAGGAGCGCAGCGAGCGGCTCGCCGTGGCCGTGCAGACGTGCGGCGTGCTGGCCGTCGTGGCCGGCTCGGGCATGGGTGAGCTGTTCGAGGGCCTCGGCGCGGTGGCGCTCGACGGCGGCAACACGCTCAACCCGTCGACCTACGAGCTGCTGGCCGGCATCCACGCCGTCCCGGCCGAGGAGGTCGTCGTGCTGCCCAACTCGCCGAACGTGATCATGGCCGCCGAACGCGCCGCCGAGCTGGCCGAGAAGACCGTCCACGTCGTCCCCTCGCGCTCGATGCAGGCCGGCCTGGCCGCCGCCGTCGCGTTGGATCCGACGCGTAGCGCGCAGCAGAACGCCGCCGCGATCAACGCGGCGCTCGAGCACGTCCGCACCGGTGCCGTCACGCACGCCGCCCGCGACGACGCCGAGGGCCGCTTCCGCCGCGGCGACGCCGTCGGCTTCGTCGACGAGCAGCTGGTGGCGTGGGGCGAGCCGGAGGAGACGCTCGAGGCGGTGCTCGGCGAGCTGGGCCGCGAGGCCGAGCTGCTGACGCTGATCGAGGGCGACGGCGCGCCGCTGGACTCCGGCGGGGTGGCCGCGCTGGTGCCGGGCGGGGTCGACGTCGAGTACTCCCGCGGCGACCAGCCCGCCTACTGGTGGCTCATAGCGGCGGAGTAGCGGCGGGACGAACGTCAACTGCGGCTGGGTAGGGCGGCTGGGGTTTCGGCCGCACGGCCTGCCGACTGACGGGTTTGTCGACCTGAGACCGACAAACCCATCGATCTGCGCGGCGGCCGATCCCGCCCCTCAATGCCGAAGTTCGTCCCGGCGCACCGCAACAATGCGCGGGTGCCACCGACGGCGTTCGCCACGAACGACCCGCTGACCGACGACGAGCTGCAAGCCGTCGGCCCGCCGCGCTACCCGCGCCCCTCCCGCCTCGCCACCCCGCTCCCCGTCACGCCGCCCAAGGCGGCGGCAGCCGCCGAGCGGCTCGGACTCCACACGGTCGGCGACCTGCTCGAGCACCTGCCGCGCGATCGGCAGGACGCGCGCACGATCATCGAGCTGGGCGCGGGGGAGACCGCGACGGTGGTGGTCGAGGTGCGCTCGATCGCCAGCCGGCCGGTGCGGCGGCGCGGCATGCGCCCGCTCGTCGAGGCCGTGGTGGCCGACGAGACCGGCACGATGAAGGCCACGTTCTTCAACCAGCCGTGGCTCGAGCGCAAGTACCGCCCCGGCACGCGGCTGCTGCTCCAGGGCAAGTACGAGGCCCGCAACCGCTTCCGCGTGCAGTTCCACGCGCCGACCGGCGAGGCTGTCGGCGCGGCGGAGAACAGCGAGGTCGCCACCTACCCCGCCACCGAGGGCCTGTCGTCGACCCAGATCCTCGCCCTCGTTCGCGAGTGGCGCAAAACCGCGCAGGAGGCGCTCGAGCCGCTCCCTGCGCGGATGCGCGTGCGCGACGGGCTGCCGGACCGGCCCGCGGCGCTCGACGCCGCGCACTTCGGCGACCACGAGGGCGGCCGGCGCCGGCTGGCCTACGACGAGCTGCTGCTGCTCCAGATCGCCCTGCTGCGCAGGCGAGCGCGCCGCCGGGAGGGCTCGCGGGCGACGCCGCTCGAGCCGCCCGGCGAGCTGACCGCGCGCTGGCTGGCGGACTCGCTGCCGTTCGAGCCGACGGCCGATCAGCGCAAGGCGATGGCGGCGGTCGACGACGAGCTCACGCGCGACCGGCCGATGCAGCGGCTGCTGATGGGCGAGGTCGGCTCGGGCAAGACGGTGGTCGCCGTCTACGCGATGCTGCGCGCGGTCGAGTCGCGCGCCCAGGCCGCGCTGATGGCGCCGACCGAGACGCTGGCCGAGCAGCACTTCGCCACGCTCCAGGCGCTGATGCCGGGCGAGCTGGTGCAGACCGCGCTGCTCACCGGCTCGACCCCCGCGAGCCGCCGGACCGACATCCTCGGCAAGCTCGCCAGCGGCGAGCTGAAGCTGCTGGTCGGCACGCACGCGCTGATCGAGGAGGCCGTCGAGTTCGACCGCCTGGCCGTGGCCGTCGTCGACGAGCAGCACCGCTTCGGCGTCAACCAGCGGCGCGCGCTCGACCGCAAGGCGCCGGACGGGCTCGCGCCGCACGTGCTGCACATGACGGCCACGCCGATCCCGCGCACGCTGGCCCTGACCGCCTACGGCGACCTCGACGTCACCGTTCTCAAAGAGCTCCCGGCCGGCCGGCGGCCGATCCACACCCACGTGTGCGCCACCGAGGCCGAGCGCTCGCGCGCGTACGAGCGGATCCGCGAGGAGCTGCGCGCGGGCCGCCAGGCGTTCGTGGTCTGCCCGCTGGTCGAGGAGTCAGAGGCGCTCCAGGCACGCGCCGCCACCGCCGAGTACGAGCGCCTGAAGGCGGGTGAGCTGAAGGACTTCGAGGTCGTCCTCCTGCACGGCCAGATGCGCTCACGCGAGAAGCAGGAGGCGATGGCCGCGTTCGCCGCCGGCGGCGCCGACGTCCTGGTCGCCACCACGGTGATCGAGGTCGGCATCGACGTGCCGAACGCCACCGTGATGCTCGTCGAGGACTCCGAGCGCTACGGCATCAGCCAGCTGCACCAGCTGCGCGGCCGGATCGGCCGCGGCGAGCACGAGTCGCTGTGCCTGCTGTTCGGGCCCAAGGAGTCCGCCCGCCTGCGCGCGCTGGCCGCGCACCGCGACGGCTTCAAGCTCGCCGAGATCGACCTCGAGCTGCGCGGCGAGGGGGAGATGCTCGGCACGCGCCAGTCCGGCCTCCAGGCGTTCCACTTCGCGCGGCTGCCCGAGGACGTCGAGCTGCTCGAGCGGGCGCGGATGCGGGCGCGGGAGATCCTCGACGCCGACCAAGAGCTCGAGCAGCCCGAGCACGCGCTGATCGCGGAGGCGCTCGTCGCCGCCTTCGGCGCCGACGCGCTCGAGCCCATCCCGGCATGATGGCCCCGTGAGGATCGTGTGGCACGGACAGCCGGAATGGCGGCAGGAGATGTGCGAGCTGCAGCTGCGCGACGACGGGCTGACGGCCACCGGCGCCCAGGTCGGATCTGACCCGACCCCGTACCGCGCGGCCTACGAGCTCGAGGCGCGAGGTGACTGGGCCACGCGCCGGCTGCGCGTGGAGGTCGGCCGTGTCGGCTCGCTCGAGCTGCGCCACGACGGCAAGGGCAACTGGGCCGGCGTCGCGAACGCCGCCGAGCTCGAAGGCGCGCTCGACTGCGACCTCGCCTTCTCGCCGCTCACCAACCTGATGCCGGTCCGCCGCCACCGGCTGCACGAGCAGCCGGGCACGGTCGACTTCGCGATCGCGTGGGTCTCCCTGCCGGACCTGAAGGTCCACCGCTCGGAGCAGCGCTACGAGCACCTCGCGCCGGGGCGCGTGCGGTTCAGCTCGGACGGCTTCACTGCCGACCTCGAGCTCGACGCCGACGGGCTGGTCGTCGTCTATCCCGGGCTTGCGCGGCGGGTGTCCGGGTAGACGGGCCGCATGCCCACCGATCGACGCTTGATCACCGTCTCAGACCTCGTCCGCGAAGCCACCGCGATCGTCGACCCGCAGGGTCGCGACGCCGCCGTCAGGGAGCTCGCCGAGCGCTTCACGGACGCCGACGAGCCCGTGCGCGGCGTGCTCGACAGCCTCGAGGAGCGGCTGGCGTGGGGCGCCGACGAGGATCCGCCGATCGTCATGGCGCAGGCGCTCGTGCTCTACCTGGGCCACCGGCTCGACGAGATCGATGACGACGAGGAGGACCTGCTCCGCCTCGCCGCCCGCGCCGAGTTCGACGGCCACCCGCCGGAGCGGGTCGTGACGTGGCTCAGCGAGCGAGGGGTGGAGCTGACGTGAGGGCGGCGGACGCGTCCCACAGCCGGCGCCGCGCCTCGCCGTCGTAGGCGAGCGGGTCGGCACGCGCCTCGCGCAGCCCCTCGTAGTAGCGGCCCGTGACGTCGTCGCGCTCGACGAGGGCGGCGGTCGCCTCGACCCCCTCGGCGACCGTGCTGCGCGAGCGTCCGAACCACTCGCGCACCATCTTGGTCTCCATCAGCGTCGCCGGGTGCAGGGCGTTGACCACGAGGTCCGGCCGCCGCTCGGCGAGCTCGAACGTGAACATGATCTGGGCCAGCTTGCTCCGCGCGTAGGCGTCGTAGCCCTCGTAGCCGCGCTCGAGCATCAGGTCGTCGAAGTCGGGCGCCCGCTGGCCGATCGAGGCGACGTTGACGGTGCGTGGCGGCAGCATCAGCAGCGTCAGCAGGAAGCCGGCCAGGTGGTTGACCTGGAACGTCAGCTCGAGCCCGTCCTCGCTGAGCGTGCGCCGGGCCGCGATGATGCCCGCGTTGTTGACGAGGACGTCGATCCCGCGGGCCTCCGAGGCGAGCCGCCGCACGTCGTCGAGCCGCGCGAAGTCGGCGACGACGGCACCTGCGGGCCGGAGCTCGCTCGCCAGCGCCTCGAGGCGGGCCGCGGTCGCGGCCGTGGAGGACGATGTCGTGGCCGCGCATCGACAGCTCGGCGGCGAGCGCGCGGCCGAGGCCGTCGGTCGAGCCGGTGACCAGGATGGTGGACACGAGACGAGCAGTATGCGCGTGATCGCCGGCCAGTACGGCGGGCGCCGGCTCCAGGCGCCGCCGGGCGCGGCGACGCGGCCGACCTCGGACCGCGTGCGCGAGGCGCTGTTCTCCGTGCTGGGCGCCCGCGTCGACGGCGCGCGCGTGCTCGACCTGTTCGCCGGCTCCGGCGCGCTGGGGATCGAGGCGCTCTCGCGCGGCGCCGCCGAGGCGACGTTCGTGGACAGCGCGCCCGCCGCGATCCGCGCCGTGCGGGCCAATCTCGAGGCGCTCGGCGCGGACGCCGAGGTGCGGCGCGCCGACGTCCGCCGCTTCCTCGGCAGCGCATCCGCCGCTGAGCGTGCATACGATCTCGTCTTCCTCGACCCGCCCTACCGGCTGGCGGGGCGCCTGGGAGACGAGCTGACGGCGGCGCTGCCGGCGGTGCTGGCCCCGGGTGCGGCGGTGGTCGCCGAGAGCGACCGCCGTGCCCCGCTCGAGCTCGGCCTTCCTATCCTCGACGAGCGCCGCTACGGCGACACCCTGATCCGCATCCATGGCCCCTGACCCCAGAATCGCCGTCTGTCCCGGCTCCTATGACCCGATCACGAACGGGCACGTCGACGTGATCACGCGCGCCTCGCTGATGTTCGACGAGCTGATCGTGGCCGTCGTCAACGCGTCCGTGCGCAAGAGCAAGTCGCTGTTCAGCGCCGAGGAGCGGATCGAGTTCATCGCGGGCGCGACCGCCCATCTGGGCAACGTCCGCGTGGAGCCCTTCTCCAACCTCGTGGTCGAGTTCGCGCGCCAGCGGGGGGCCAAGGCGATCGTCAAGGGCCTGCGCGCGATCTCGGATTTCGAGTACGAGCTCGAGATGAACCAGCTCAACCGCCAGCTGGCCTCAGACGTCGAGTCCGTCTACCTGATGGCCTCTCCGCAGTACAGTTTTCTCTCCTCGAGCGGAGTGAAGGAGATCGCCACGTTCGGCGGCGACGTCTCCGATCTTGTTCCAGAGCCGGTTGCACGGCGTTTGAAGGAAGCGCTGGCGCGCTGACGAAACAGGGAGCGCCATGGACGTCCTGGTACTCATCGACAAGCTGGACGACCTCGTCCACAACGCCAAGCAGGTCCCGCTGACGGACCAGGTTCGCGTGGACAAGGAGGAGATCTACGACATCCTCGACCAGATGCGCGCCACGATCCCCGAGGAGATCAAGCAGGCCCGCTGGATCGTCAAGGAGCGCCAGGAGATGCTGGCCGAGGCCAAGCGCGAGGCCGAGCGCATCGTCAAGGAGGCGCGCGAGCGCCAGCAGCAGCTCGTCTCCCAGCAGGAGGTCACGCGGGAGGCCGAGCGCCAGGCCGAGGACATCATCGGCGAGGCGCGGGCCCGTGAGCGCGAGATCCGGCTCGGGGCCGAGGACTACGCCGACGAGATCCTCAACACGCTCGAGGTCAACCTCTCGAAGTTCATCGCCGCCGTGCAGCGCGGCCGCGAGCGGCTCCAGGGCCGCGACGAGCCGGCCGAAGTCGGCTGATATAGCTGTAGGCAGTGCTCGAGCTGCGGGATCTCGCGCGCCGCTATGGAGATGTCGTCGCCCTCGATGGCGTCTCGTTCACCGTCGAATCGGGGCAGATGTTCGGCTTCGTCGGCCCGAACGGGGCCGGCAAGACGACGACGATGCGCATCATCCTCGGTGTCCTCGCCGCCGATCGCGGGGAGGTGCTGTTCCGCGGCGCGCCGGTCGACTTCGACACGCGCCGGCGGTTCGGCTACATGCCGGAGGAGCGTGGCCTGTACCCGAAGATGCGGGTGCGCGACCAGCTCGTCTACCTCTCTCGGCTGCACGGGCACGACGACCCGGCGGCGGCCGACGCGCTGGATCGAGCGGCTCGGGCTGACCGAGCGCGCCGGCGACCGCGTCGAGCAGCTCTCGCTAGGCAACCAGCAGCGCGTCCAGCTGGCAGCAGCGCTCGTCCATGAGCCTGAGCTGTTGGTGCTCGATGAGCCGTTCTCCGGGCTCGACCCGGTCGGCGTCGACGTGCTGAGCGGCGTGTTGGCCGACTACGCGGCGCGCGGCGTGCCGGTCGTGTTCTCCTCGCATCAGCTCGAGCTCGTCGAACGGCTGTGCGAGGCGGTGGCGATCATCAAGGACGGCCGCCTCGTGGCCTCCGGCAACGTCGACGAGCTGCGCGACCGCGGCGCCGACGGCCGGCGCGTCCGCGTCGAGGTGCAGGGCGCGACCGACGACTGGGTGCCGCTGGGCGCCGAGGTCGTGGACCGCGGCCCGCGCGGGCTGTTGATCGCGCTCGACGGTCTCGGCCCCGACGCGGTGCTCGACGCCGCGCGCTCCGCCGGCACCGTCACGTACTTCGCGCTCGAGCGCCCGACGCTGACCGACCTCTTCCGCCAGGTGGTCGCGGCATGACCGGGCTCGTGGTGCGGCGCGAGATCCGCGAGCGCCTGCGCGAGAAGGCATTCGCCGTCTCGACCGGGATCAACATCGTGATCATCGTCGCCGTGGTCATCATCGCCGCGCTCGTGGGCGGCGACGAGGAGAGCTACACGGTCGGCTGGCAGACGGAGAGCGAGCGCGTGGTCGTGCAGGCGGCGGCGGACGCCGGCCGCGCCGTCGACGTCACGATCCATACCAGCCAGATCGGCAGCCCGGGGCCGCCGGCGGACGTCGCACTCGAGGAAGGCACGCTCGACGCCGTCGTCATCGACGGGCAGATCCGCTCCAAGGAGGAGCCGGACCCCGAGCTCTGACCCTGCTCCAGGCCGCCAGTCGCGAGGTGCGCGCCGCCGCCGCGCTCGAGCAGGCGGGGGTGAGCGCGGAGGAGGCGCAGCGCGCGCTGGCGCCGCCGCCGCTCGAGGTCTCGACCATCGAGCCGGCCGAAGCGGACGACGGCAAGGCGGGCGTCGCCTTCTTCGCGGTACTCATCCTCTACGGCCAGCTCCTGACCTACGGCTACTGGGTGGCGGCCGGCGTGGTCGAGGAGAAGGCCTCGCGCGTCGTGGAGGTGATCCTCTCGACGATCCGGCCCAGGAACCTGCTGGCGGGCAAGGTGATCGGCATCGGCCTGCTGGGGCTCGGCAACCTGCTGCTCACGGTCGGGATCGGGCTGGCGGTCGCGCAGCTCACCGGCGCCATCGAGGTCGACTCCTCGGTCATCGGCGCCGCCGCGCTGGCGCTGGCCTGGTTCATCGTCGGCTACGCGTTCTACGCGTGCGCGTTCGCCTGCGCCGGCGCGCTGGTGCCGCGCCAGGAAGAGCTCCAGTCGACGATGACGCCGCTGACGCTGACGATCCTGGTCGCCTTCTTCGTCGCATTCGCCGTGCTCGAGAACCCGGACGGGACGCTCGCCCACGTCACCGCATTCATCCCGATGACCGCCCCGCTGACCATGCCACCGCGGATCGTCACCGGCGACGCCCCGACATGGGAGATCGTCGCCTCGCTGGCGGTCACGATCGGCTCCAGCATCGCGCTGATCCCGCTCGCCGCCCGGATCTACGAGGGCGGCATCCTACGCACCGGCTCGTCGCTGAAGGTGCGCGAGGCCTGGCGCGCGGCGCGCGCCTAGTCGGCCTCGGGCGCGACCAGGGCGTCGATCTGCGCGAGGTGGCCGCGGACGCGCTCGGCCATGCCGTCGACGATCTTGCGCACGTCCTCGATCTGGTTGGCCGCGCTCGTGAGCTGGCTCTTGATCCGCCGCACGTCCTCCATCGCCACCATCGCGCGCTCGACCTCGGCGCGCAGCGCCGGCGCGTCGAGCCCGTCGGCGCCGCCCTTGGCCATGACGACGCGCGCCCGGGCCAGCGAGTACGCGACCTCGAGCGCGAGGCGGGAGCCCTCCTCGGGGTCGTAGACGACGAACAGCTTGTCGCCGTTGACCTCGCGCAGCGCGGTGGCGCGGGCCGGCAGCTTGTCCTCGGACGGGACGACCCAGACCGCGTAGTCGGCGGCGCGCTGGTTCATCGCCTCGTCGAGCTCGGCGAGCGCCTCGTTGCGCGAGCGCTTGGAGTTCTTGGCCTCGAAGACGATCCGACCGCGCGGGCGGCCCGAGCAGCCGTCGAGATCGACCGTGACGTCGCCCTTGCGGCCGCCGACGCCGCGCAGGTCGCCGACCGCGTCGCAGTCGTCGCCCTGGACGGTGGCGATCGCGTTGACCGCCTCGAACACCGCCTCCTCGTACGGGCGGCCCTTGGCGGTCGAGCGCTCGTGCTCGGCGGCGACGTCGGTCGCCTTCGCCTTCTCGGCCTGGAGCTTCTGCACCTCGAGCTGGAGCTCGCCGATGCGCCCGTTCATCTCGCGCAGGTGGGTGTGCTGCTGGTCGGAGGACTGTCGGATGGCCGCCACGGCGGCCTTCTGGAACGCGGCCAGCGGGTTCGACTCGTCGGCCGACGAGAACTGCCGGAACAGCTTCTCGCGCGACTCGTTGAGCAGCTCGGCGACCGCCGCGCGCACCTGGTGCTGGACCGCCGAGCTGGACTCGGCCCCGAAGTGGCGCTCGAGCACGCGCGTGACGTGCCCGCTGTCGGGCCCGAAGGCCTGCTCGAGCTGCGTCTTGAGCTCGGTCACCACCGACTGCGACGCGTGCTCGAGGTCCTGCTTGAGGACCTCGACCGCGGCGCCGGCCTTCTCGCGGTCGAGCACGCGGGCGCCGATCTCGATCGCGTCGGCGATCAGCTTCGCGGGATCCTCGCCGGCGTCGGCGCGGGCGCGGACGAGCTCGGCGGCGAGCGCGTCATCGACCACCAGGTGCTCGATGACCACCCGGCCGAGGAGCGCGGACACGCGGGGATGGCGAAGTGGGGTCGCTGCGGCTTCCATACGGACTGAGTCCAGGCTAGGCGCCGTGCCCGACGGAACGCCGCATGGGCGGGAAGAAACCGGCGCCGGCCGGCGTCCTCGGCAGTGGAGGCGTATTCCTACCTCAGGAGGTTGGAGCACATGGCAGGGCTCAGTAACGCGTCGCGCGCGGTCGCGACGCTGGCGACGATCGCTGCGGCGATCGCAGGCGTACAGCTGGCGGCTCCGGAGCCGGCGAGCGCGATCCCAGGGCTGAAACGCGTCGTCGCAGAGACGCCGGCGGCGAACAACCAGCCGTCCAAGATATCCGGCGCGAGCTGCCCCGACGAGTACCTCGTCCTCGGTGGCGGCGCGGTGGTGCGGGACGGCGGGCGGAACATCGTCAGGCTGATCGCGTCGAAGCCGCAGCGTCAGCGGATCATCTTCGACTACTACAGCTGGATCGCGAAGGCCGAGGCGCCCGACCTGGGCCGCGACTTCGACTGGTCGCTCACGGCCTACGCGATCTGCGCGCACAGGCACTTCCTCGACGACTACGAGATCAAGGAGGCGTTCACGCACAACGGCGCCTCGGCGACGTTCGAGCACGTGGACGCGCGCTGCCCGAGCGACGCGGTGGCCTACGGCGGCGGCGGCGAGGTGATCGGCCTCGACGCGGCGGGCGACGGCGCGCCGCTCGGCATCCCGACCGGCCAGCTCGGCCTCCAGCTGGTCCGGACCTCGGGGCCGCTCGACATCGCCCGCGTGACGGCACGCGAGAGCGCGCGCGGCTACCTCGGACAGTGGCGGCTGAAGGCGTACGCGATCTGCGCGGACCGGCGGGTCAGATCGACCGCCGGCGGGCCGTTCGTCGACAGCGGGGTCCACGCCCTCGGCCGCATCTCCGGGTCCACATCGGCGGAGTTCTTCTGCCCCGACGGGTTCCGCACCCACGGCGCCGGCGGTGGCGGTGGGCTCACCGACGGCGGTCCTTCGTGGCTGCGCGCCATCCACCCGCACAACGGTCTCGGTGGCGTGACCGTCGCCATGACCGCTCCGCTCCGGCCGTCGATCGGGGGCATGGTCGCCCACCAGACCTGCGCCCGCTTCTGACGGCGCGCTAAGTGTACTTCCTGAGCACGTTGTTCCCCGGCCGGCGTGCCCGACGGGCGAACGTCAACGGCGGCTGGGTGGGGCAGCGGGGACGCCCGCGGGGCGGGTTTCCTTCGACGAGTCCTGCCCTGGGGTCGTATAGCGACCCCTATCCAGGATTCGACGCGGAAATCAGCCGCGCGGCCGGCTCCCCAGCCTCCCCACCCAGCCGCAGTTCGCCGACTGAACAACCTGCTCGGTACTTACAGCTAGCGAACGTCGAAACCGCTCAGGCCCTCGGGCTCCTCGCGGCTCTCGTCGACCGACGAGACCGCGCTGTGCCCGGGGCCGCGGCGGACATACTCGACCATCGCCGCGACGGCGTCGGCGGGGCCCTCGAACACCGCTTCGGCGGTCCCGTCGGCGCAGTTGCACGCCCACCCCGCCACGCCGCGGCGCGCGGCCTCGCGCCGCACCGAGTCCCGGAAAAAGACGCCCTGCACGCGACCGTGCGCGCGCACGCGAATGCGCTGGTCAGCCACGTCGATACCGTAGACGCACACCGTCTTGACCGACCTTCTCGAAGAGCTCGCGCCGCTGGGCGGCGTCGCGGCGCCCGCGTCGGCCACCGCGCGGCTGCGGACCGTCCTGCTCGCGGCGCTGCGCCACGGCGCCGAGGAGCTGGAGAAGCCGCGCTCGGGCTATGCCGCCCCAGTCGAGGTGGCGCTGGCCACGGCCGGCGACGTCCTGCTGGCCGCCACCCCGGCCGCCGCCACCTTCCGGGCCGATCCCGAGGCGGCCGGCGAGCGGGCGTGGCTGCTGGTCGCCGCCGTCATCGCCGCGCTCACCGACCTGGCCGAGCCCGGCCCGCCCGCCGGGCCGGCCGACCTCGCCGTCCGCGCCGGCGATCTCGGCGGCTTCCTGCTGCTCGCCGTGCCGGGCCGGATGGCACCCGAGGAGTTGGAGGAGCTCGGTCCGCTCGCGTTCGACGACCACGCGTCGGGCGTGGACCGGCTGCGCGCCCGCGCCGTCGCCGCCCCCGGACGGCTGCTCGAGGGACCGGAGCTGCGCGAGCCGATCGGCGCCCACCATCCGCTGCGCGTCGCCGAGGCGGTGGCGCGGCTCGGCGGCCGGCCCGAGGACCCGCGGTCGGTCGAGGACCTCGAGGAAGCGGTGCTGGCCGTGCTGGAGGCCGGCGGCGGCCCCGTGCGGCCTCACCAGGATCCCGACGACGCCCGACGTGTCGCCCGACGCATCCTCCAGCGGCTTGACGGGATGGGCAAGTGGGGCGGCTACCACACCGACTTCGCGCACCTGGCGCGCGGGTTCGCCGGCAACGAGCGCGCGCTCGCGCAGGACGTGGGGGAGGCGCTGCTGGAGGCAGGCCTGCTCGCCGAGAAGCCCTCGGTCGGCCAGCGCCACGTGTTCCTCAACCCGCGCCGCGCCGCCGAGATCCGCAAGCTGATCGACGAGGGTGCGGTCCCAGCGGGTATGCGCCTTCCGTCCCCGTGAAAGCATGAGGTCAATGCCCGATATCGGTCGCGTCGCCAAAGAGGTCAACACGAAACTGTTCACGGCCCGCACGCTGGCCGCCGCCGGGATCCTGCATCCCGGCCGGCCGGACCACGTGGTGGGCGCCGTACGCGCGCTCGTGCGCTTCGGGCCGACGCCCGCCGGCGGCTACACCGCCTCCGCGCAGCGCTACGGCGACGAGGTCGCAGTGATCGACGAGCTCGGGACGCTGACCTTCCGCGAGATCGACGAGCGCACCAACGCGCTCGCCCACGGCCTCGCCGCCAACGGGGTCGGCGAGGGCGACAACGTCGGCCTGATGTGCCGCAACCACCGCGGGTTCATCGAGTCGGTGGTCGCCTGTTCGAAGCTCGGCGCCAACGTGCTGTTCCTCAACACGGCCTTCTCCGGCCCCCAGCTCACCGACGTCGCCCAGCGCGAGGACCCCAAGGCGCTGATCTACGACTACGAGTTCGAGGAGCTGATCCACGACGCCTCGCGGCGGCGCAAGCGCTTCATCGCCTGGCACGACGCCGACGACGGCCGGCCGCGCGACCCGCTGCTGGAGGAACTGGCCACGAGCGGCGACATCGCTCCCGTGACGCCGCCGAGCGAGCGCGGCAAGGCGATCATCCTCACGTCGGGCACCACGGGCACGCCGAAGGGCGCCTCGCGCTCGCAGCCGAAGTCGCTCGACCCGGCCGCCGCGCTGCTGGCCATGATCCCGCTGAGGGCGCGCGAGAAGACGATGATCGCCGCCCCGATGTTCCACTCGTGGGGCTTCGTGCACTTCACGCTCGGCATGAGCCTGTCCTCGACGCTCGTGCTCAAGCGCAAGTTCGAGCCGGAGGACACGCTGTCGCTGACCGCCCGGCACGAGGCGACCGCGCTGATCGTGGTGCCGGTGATGATGCAGCGGATCCTCGAGCTGCCGGAGGAGACGCTGAAGCAGTACGACCTGTCGAAGGTGCGCGTCGTCGCGGTCTCCGGCTCGGCGCTGCCCGGCACGATGTCCGAGCGCTGGATGGACCTCTTCGGCGACAACGTCTACAACCTCTACGGCTCGACCGAGGTGGCATGGGCGAGCATCGCCACGCCCGCCGACCTGCGCGCCGCGCCCGGCACCGCCGGGCGCCCGCCGCACGGCACCATCGTGCGGCTCTACGACGACGACGGCCAGGCGGTCCCCCAGGGAGCGACCGGCCGCATCTTCGTCGGCAACGAGATGCAGTTCGAGGGCTACACGGGCGGCGGCAACAAGGACGCGATCGGCGGCCTGCTCTCGTCCGGCGACGTCGGCCACTTCGACGAGGCCGGACGGCTGTTCGTCGACGGACGCGACGACGACATGATCGTCTCGGGCGGCGAGAACGTGTTCCCGGCCGAGGTCGAGGACCTGCTGGCCGGGCACGAGGCCGTCGTCGAGGTCGCCGTGTTCGGCGTCGACGACGAGAAGTTCGGCCAGCGGCTGAAGGCCGTGGTCGTGCTGCGCGAGGGCACGTCGCTGAGCGAGGACGACGTCAAGTCCCACGTGAAGTCCAACCTCGCCGGCTACAAGGTCCCGCGCGACGTGGAGTTCGTCGACGAATTGCCGCGGACCTCCACGGGCAAGGTTCTCAAGCGAGAGCTCCGCGAGTCCTAGGACCTGTTCAAGAACCCCGGCACGGCCGAGACGACCCGGGCCGGGTCTTCTTGAGCAGGTCCTAATCTGGAAGGGGCCATGCCCCAGCGCACCGACAACTTGGAATTCGCCCCGCTCGGCCTCCGCTCCGGCGAAGGGCGCCGGCTCGACCTGCATGTCGCGATCGACGACTTCCACTACGCGGGCGAGCCGTACGCGGTGACGCCGGCGCTGGTGCCCGTGCGGCTCGACGTCTCACGCACCACGGGCAACGGCTACGCGCTGCGGCTGCGCTTCGAGGCAGCGCTTGAGGGCCCCTGCATGCGCTGCCTGGAGCCCGCGTCCCCGACGTTCGAGGTCGATGCGCGCGAGGTCTCCCAGCCGGGCGGCGGCGACGAGCTCAGCTCGCCCTACCTCGTCGAGGAGGAGCTCGCGCTGGCGCGGTGGGCACGCGACGCGCTGGCGCTGACCTTGCCGGTACAGCTCACGTGCCGCGAGGATTGCGCCGGTCTATGCGGCCAGTGCGGCGCGAACCTCAACGAGGACCCCGACCACCAGCACGAGGCCGCGCCGGACCCGCGCTGGGCGAAGCTCGGCGAGCTGAAGTTCGACTAGCCGATTGTCAAGCGACCCGCGCGGGCCTCGATCCCGCCTCCCTACAAGCCCGATGTTCGTCGGCGCGTCGCTGGCGATCGCGGTCCTCACCGCGCTGATCGTCGCGCCCGCGCCGAGCTACGACCCCTGGGCGTGGCTGCTGTGGGGCCGAGAGATCGCCCACGGCACGCTGAGCACGGAGGAGATGCCGGCCTTCAAGCCGCTGACCGTGGCGGTCTGCGCGCTGCTGACGCCGCTCGGCGACGCCGCGCCGGAGGCGTGGGTGATCATCGCGCGCGCCGGGATGGTGCTGGCGGTGATCCTGGCCTTCGTGCTCGGCCGTGACCTCGGCGGGATGTGGGTCGGGGTGGTCGCGGCGGTCGGTGTCGCGTTCACCGGCGACCTGATCGGGTACAGCGCGGCGGGCGCCGAGCCCGGGTGGACGATCGCGCTCGCGCTGGCCGGCGTCCTGGCGTGGCGGGCCGATCGGCCGCGCACCGCACTCGCCTGCGGCGTCGGCTGCGCGCTGCTGCGGGTGGAGGCGTGGCCATTCCTGCTGGCGTTCGGGCTCGTGCTGTGGCGACGGCGGCCGCAGGACCGGGCGCTGCTGGTGGCGTGCGCCGTGGCGATCCCGGCGTTCTGGTTCATCCCGGAGTGGATCGGGTCCGGCGACGTGTTCCGCTCCGGCTCGCGCGCCCGGATGCCCAACCCGGGCCAGCCGGCGACCGAGTCGTTCCCCGCCTTCGCCGCCCTCCGCGAGGCCGCGACGCTGCCGCTGTGGCCACTGTGGATCGGCGCGTTCTTCACGCCGCGGCCGGCGCGGCCGCTGCTCTTCGCCGGCCTGGCCTGGATCGCGCTCGTCGCGATCATGGCGCAGGCGGGGTTCTCAGGCGAGCCGCGCTACTCGCTGCCGGGCGCCGCGCTCGTGGCCGTCGCCGGGGCCGCAGGGCTCGTCGCCCTGGTCCGCGACCGCCGCGGCCTCGTGTGGCTCGCCGGCGCGCTGCTGCTCGTCGCTGCCGCCCCGAAGCTCGCCGACCTACCCGACCTGCGCAGCGACCAGGCCTACCAGCGCGACCTTGCGTCCGATCTGGAGCGGGTCATCGATCGCGCCGGCGGCCGCGAGGCGCTGCTGGCCTGCGGCCGGCCCTACGTCGGCGACCTGCGCGGCCCGCTGCTCGCCTACCACCTCGACGTCGAGAAGCGGCGGGTGGCGTTCGTTCCGCGCCCGCCCGGCGTCGCCTTCCTCTCGCGTCTCAGCGCGGAGGACCCCGTCGAGCCGGTCACGCCGCCGGCCTTCACGCCCGTCGCGCGGGTGCCGCTGTGGCAGGCGCGCACTGCATGTTAGGGTCCCCTAATGCGCTCACGCGGGATCGTGATCGTGGCCGCCGTTGTCCTGCTCGCGGCGGCCGCGGTCGCCGTCGGCGGGCTGCGAGACCCGCTGGCCGGGATCGATCGCCCTGAGCCCGCGACCGAGCGCGGGCGCGCGCACGCCTTCGACGTCGAGCGCATCGCCAGCGGGCTCAACCGGCCGACATGGGTCGGCGTCGCCCCGGGCGACCCGCGCGCGCTCTGGGTGCTCGAGCAGCCCGGCCGCGTCGTCCGCGTGGAGGGCCGCCGCCGCAGGACCGTGGTCGACCTCACCAGCCAGGTCACGGTCGGCGCCGAGCAGGGCCTGCTCGGCCTCGCCTTCCACCCCGACTTCGCGACCGACCGCCGCCTCTACCTGAACTGGACCGACCAGCAGGGCGACACGCGGGTGGCCGAGTTCCGAGACGGCCGCCGCACCCGCGAGCTGCTGCACGTGGACCAGCCCGAGCCCAACCACAACGGCGGCCACCTCGCCTTCGGGCCCGACGGCCGGCTCTACGCCGGCATGGGCGACGGCGGCGGCGCCTTCGACCCCGAGCGCCACGCCCAGGACCCGGGCCACAAGCTCGGCAAGCTGCTCTCGACCGACGTCGACGACGTCAGCTGGCGCGTCGAGCTGATCGGCCTGCGCAACCCGTGGCGCTTCGCGTTCGACCCCGCGCTCGGCGAGGTCTGGATCGGCGACGTCGGCCAGGACGGGATCGAGGAGATCGACCGCGTGCTGCTCGAGCCCGACGAGCCGCCCAAGAACCTCGGCTGGAGCGCCTTCGAAGGCACCGAGCGCGTGGGGGAGGGCGACGACTCGCTGACCGACGGCGAGCTGGTGTGGCCGGCCGCCCAGTACACGCACGACGACGGCTGCTCGGTCACCGGCGGCTACGTCTACCAGGGCACGAAGCTGCCGCGGCTGGCCGGCCGCTACCTGTACGGCGACTTCTGCTCCGGCGTGCTGTGGTCGCTGAAGGCCGCACCCATGGGCCGGGCGGCCGACGTCCGCCGCGAGCGCGCCGGCGTGCCCCAGCTGACGCACATCGGGCCCGACGCCGACGGCGAGCCGCTGTTCGCCTCGGCCGCCGGCGCGATCTACCGCGCGGTCACTCCGAAACGGCCGTGACCGGCCCGTCGACCCAGACCCGCACGCGGTCGCCGGGATGCCAGGCCGGGAAGCCGAGCCGGCGGCTGCGCAGGCGCAGGCCGCTCGGCAGCTCCAGGTGCACGAGCTGGTCGTGGCCGTAGAAGGAGCGCGCGACGACCCGCGCCTCGGCGTGCGGCTCGCGCACCGGCCCCGTGCCGATCGCCAGCGACTCCGGGCGGATCACCACGTGGACGTCGCCCGCCAGCTCCGAGGGCACGCCGAAGCGCCCCAGCTCGCACTCCACGACGCCCTCGTTCGCGGTCCCGGGCAGCACGTCGGCGTCGCCCAGGAACTCGGCGAGCCAGCGGCTGCTGGGCCGCTCGTAGATCTCCTCCGGCGTGCCGACCTGCTCGATCCGCCCTTCGCGCATGACCGCCACGGTGCCGGCCAGCGACAGCGCCTCCGCCTGGTCGTGCGTGACCAGCAGCGCGCTGGTGCCCGCCGCGCGGAGGATGCCGGACACCTCCTGGCGCAGCGAGTCGCGCAGGCCGGCGTCGAGCGCCGCGAACGGCTCGTCGAGCAGCACGACGTCGGGGTCGGCGGCGAGGGCGCGCGCGAGCGCGACGCGCTGGCGCTCACCGCCCGACAGCTCGTGCGGATAGTCGCCGGCCCGGCCGGCCAGGCCGACGAGCTCGAGGCACTCGTCCACGCGCTCGCGGCGCCCGGCGCCGAACCCGACGTTGCCCGCCACCGTCAGGTGCGGGAACAGCGCGCCGTCCTGGAAGACCATGCCGATTCGCCGCTGCTCGGGCTCGACCCACGTGCCGTTCCCGGCCACGGGCCGGCCCGCGATCGCCACGCGGCCCGCGTCGGGCTGCTCGAAGCCGGCGATCACGCGCAGGAGCGTCGTCTTGCCCGAGCCGCTCGGGCCGAGCAGGGCCACGAGCTCACCGGAACCGACGCGCAGACTGGCGCCGGCGACGGCCCGAGTGCGGCCGAACGCCTTCTCGACGCCCTCCGCGTCGATCGCGAGATCGGACTCCGGCACGAGCGGATAAGGTTACCCTAATGCGCTGGACCCGTCGCAGGCTCGGGCTGATCGCCGCGGCTGTCCTCTTGGTCATCGCGGGCCTCGGTGTGGCCGCGTTCGCGCTCGCCGGATCGGCTGACGTCGTCGTCTACAACGGCCGCTCGCAGTACGGCGACGAGCAGGCCTTCAAGGCGTTCGAGGAGCAGACGGGGCTCGACGTCGAGCTGCGCGGCGGCACCGCCCCGGAGCTGTTCGAGCGCCTGCGCCGCGAGGGCGACGCCACCGACGCCGACCTGCTCGTCACGACGGACCTGGCGAACCTGTGGCGCGCCGAGGAGGCGGGCCTGCTCGAACCGGTCGAGCTCGATTCCAACGTCGAGTTGCACGATCCCGACGGCGCCTGGTGGGGCATCAGCACCCGGCTGCGCGTCCCGATGCGGTCGACCGAGCGCGTCGACGAAGGCGCGATCACCACCTACGCCGACCTCGCCAAGCCCGAGTTCCGCGGCCGCGTCTGCCTGCGCACGAGCAACAACGAGTACAACCAGTCCTGGGTCGCCGACCGGATCGCCAAGCACGGCGAGGCCGAGACCGAGGAGCTGCTCGAGTCGATCATGGCCAACGACCCGAAGATCCTCGGCTCCGATGTCGACGTGCTCGAGGCGATCGCCGCCGGCGACTGCGACGTCGGCCTCACCAACCACTACTACCTGGCGCGCGAGCTGAAGGACGACCCCGACTTCCCGGTCACGCCCGCGTGGCCCGACCAGGACGGCGCCGGCGCCCACACCAACGTCTCCGGCGTCGGGCTCGTCAACGGCGCCGGCGAGCAGCGCGCGAACGCCATCCGCCTGATGGAGTTCCTCACCGCGCGTGAGGCGCAGGAGGCGATCGTGGAGAACGGCGAGTTCGCCGCCAACCCCGATGTGCCGCCCGCGGAGCACATCCGTGACTGGGCGGACGTGAAGACCGACCCGATCGACGTCGAGCAGGCGGGGCCGTCGCTCGCGGCCGCGGTCGAGATGATGCAGCGCGTCGGGTGGGAGTGAGGGCCCGTACAGGAATGATTGCCGCGTTTGGGGGCCGGCTCGCGGCGCCAGGCGCCACCCGCGATGCTCGACGGGCTGGCGCCCGCCTGCGCTCGCGTGCGGCGCCTGGCATCCACGATCCGGACCCCAAGCCACGGCACTGATTCCTGTACGGACCCTAGGCCGCTCCGGCTGGACGATCGCCGCGATAGCGGTCGCCGCGCTCGTCGTCGCGCCGCTGCTCGTCCTGCCGGCGTCGTTCCTCGGCGAGGGCGAGGCGCTCGACTCGATCGCGGCGAGCCTGCTGCCCCAGGCGCTGCGCAACTCGCTCGTGCTGGCGGCCGGCGTCGGCGCCGGGACGCTGCTGCTCGGCGGCTCGCTGGCCGCGCTCGTCTCCTTCTACGACTTCCCCGGGCGGCGCTGGCTCGACTGGGCGCTGGTGCTGCCGATGGCGATGCCCGCCTACGTGCTGGTCTTCGTCCTGCTCGGCCAGTACGACGCCGCGGCGCTCGGCGTGCGGCTGCCCGAGCTGCGCTCGACCGGCGGCACGATCGCGGTGCTGACCGCCGTCCTGTACCCGTACGTGTACGTCCTCGGCCGCAGCGCGTTCCTCGGCCAGTCGCGGCAGGCGTTCGAGGCGGCGCGCACGCTCGGGTACTCGCACGGCGCCGCGGTGCGCCGGGTCGCGCTGCCGCTGGCGCGGCCCGCGCTGGCGGGCGGCGTGGCGCTCGCGGTGATGGAGGCGCTGGCCGACTTCGGGGCCGTCAACCTGCTCAACTACCGCGCGCTCACCGATGCGATCTACCGCGTCTGGTACGGCGCGTTCGACCAGGCCGCGGCGCTCCAGCTCGCGATGGTGCTCGTCTCGCTCTCGCTCGGCCTGGTGGCGCTCGAGCAGCTCATGCGCGGGCGGGCGCGCTACCACCAGGCGCTCGCGCGTGGCGACGCCGTGACGCCGCGGCGGCTGCGCGGCCCGGTCGCCTGGCTGGCGGCCGCCGGACCGCTGGTGCTGCTCGCCGCTGTCGTCGCCGGGCCGGTCGCGCAGCTGCTCGTCTGGGCGGTGCGGTCGCTCGGCGAGGGCGCCTCGGCCGGGACGCTCGCGCGGGCGGCGGTCAACAGCCTGCTGCTGGCCTCGGTCGCCGCCGTGGTCGCCGTCGTCGCCGCCACCGTCGTCGCCTACGGCCCGCGGGCGCGCCCGTCGCGGGCGGCGGTGTGGGCGGGCCGCGCGAGCGCGATCGGCTACGCCGTGCCGGGCACCGTCGTCGCCGTCGCCGTGTACGTGCCGCTGTCGTGGGTCGACCAGCAGCTCGGGGCGCTGCTGCTGACCGGTAGCGCGGCCGGGCTCGTGTACGCCTACGTCGTCCGCTTCCACGGCCTGGCGTTCTTCTCGATCCAGTCGCGGATGGGACGGATCGACCCGTCGCTCGACGAGGCGGCGCGCAGCCTCGGCGCCGACCGGACGCGGCTGCTGGCCGACGTGCACCTGCCGCTGCTGTGGCCGGGGATCGCGACCGCCGCGCTGCTGGTGTTCGTCGAGGTGATGAAGGAGCTGCCCGCGACGGCGCTGCTGCGGCCGCTCGGCGGCGACACGCTGGCGATCGTGGTGTGGGAGGCGACGAAGGACTCGCGCTTCGACACGGCGGCGCTCCCGGCGCTGCTGATCGTCGCCGTCGGGCTCGTGCCGGTGGTGCTGGCGATCCGGCTCTCGCGCGGACTGGCCGATCGGCGGATCGAGGCTGACCGAACGGGCGTCGATTTGCCGGAAACACCGGCGTAAGGTCTTCCCGTGCGGGCGAGATCGGCAAAACCGGTCTCGCACCGCATCCAAATCGCCCTCCTGAGTCAAGTTCGTCGCCCTTCAGGCCGATTTCGGGAGTGTCGATGTCGACGGCGGGAACACATGCGCGCGGGGAGATCGCCTACCTCGCGTACCACGATCCCCTGACCGGGCTGGCCAACCGCGCGGCGCTCGAGGCTGCGCTGCTCAGCGCCGTGGTCGAGGCGCGCGAGGCGGGCACGTCGGTCGCGCTCGCGTTCGCCGACCTCAATGAGTTCAAGCGCGTCAACGACTCGCTCGGGCACGACGTCGGCGACGAGCTGCTGTGCCAGGTCGCCGACCGCCTGCGCAAGGCCGTGCGGCCGGACGACCTGGTGGTGCGCCAGGGCGGCGACGAGTTCCTGGTGCTGATCCACAACCTGCCGGCGGACGGGCGCGAGGCGGCCGAGGCGGTCGGCCAGCGGATCGCGGATGCCATGCACGCGCCGTTCGCCCTCGGCGCCGCCGAGCTGCTCGTCGACGCCGCCATCGGCATCAGCCTGTTCCCGGACGACGCCCAGACGCCCGACGCCCTGCGCAAGCACGCCGACGCGGCCATGTACGAGGCCAAGGCGGCCGGAGGCGGCGTCAACGTCTACGGCGACGACACGGTCGACCCGCTGGCCCGGCTCGAGCTGGCGGCGCGGCTGCGGCGCGGGATCGAGCGCGGCGAGCTCGAGCTGCACCACCAGCCGATCCTGCGCCTCGCCGACCGGTGCGCGATCGGCGTCGAGTCGCTCGTGCGCTGGCGCGACCCCACGCGCGAGGGCCTGGTCCCGCCCGTCCAGTTCATTCCCGTCGCCGAGCGCACCGGCGTGATCGAGGCGCTGGGCGACTGGGTCCTGAACGAGGTCTGCGTGCAGGCGCGCGCATGGGCGGAGGCCGGGCTCTACCCCAACGTCGGCTTCAACGTCTCGCCGCGACAGCTCCGCCGCCCGGACGTGGCGCGCCGCTTCTCCGAGGTCGTCGGCGCCCATGGCATCGAGCCGGGGCGCTTCGTGCTCGAGATCACCGAGTCGGCATGGTCGCTGGAGGCTTCGCGGCTGCTGCCGATCCTCGGCGAGCTGCGCGCCGCGGGCTTCGCGCTGGCGATCGACGACTTCGGCGCGGGCTACTCGTCGCTGTGGCGGCTGCGCGAGCTGCCGGTCCAGATCATCAAGGTCGACCGCGCCTTCCTGCACGGCGTGCCGGACGATCCCCAGGCGACGGCCGTGTACTCGGCGATCCTGCGGCTGGCCGACGCGTGTGGCTGCGATGTGGTGGCCGAGGGCGTCGAAGAGGCCGAGCACGCCGACTTCCTGGTCGCCAACGGCTGCCGCATCGCGCAGGGCTTCCACTTCAGCCGCCCGGTTCCCGGCCCGGACGTGACCGCGCTGCTCGAGGCGTCGATCGCGCCCGAGCGGCGCCGCTGAAGAACGTCAACTGCGGCTGGGTGGGGAGGCGAGGGAGCCGGCCGGGCGGGCTGTCTCCAAGCGCTTGGCGCTTTTGCGTCGAATAGCGACGGAAAGGCGCCAGGGACCGCCGCGCCGGCCGGCGCCCCCGCTTCCCTTACCCAGCCGCAGTTGAAGTTCGTCCTTCCGCTACCCTTCTGCGTCGCCCATGGCCGTTCCGAAGCAGAAGCAGTCGCATGCGCGCACGAGCAAGCGCCGCGCGCAGCACAAGATCTCCTCGCCCGCGGTGAACCTCTGCCCGCAGTGCCACCAGCCGCGCCGCCCGCACCGGGTGTGCCCGCACTGCGGCAGCTACGGCGGTCGCGGGGTCGTGGACGTCTCGCACGACCACGATCACGACCACGACCACTAGGAACGCCATGCCGGTGACCGTCGCGGTCGACGCGAACGGCGCCGACCGTGGTCCTGCCGAAGTGGCTCGAGGCGCCGCGCTCGTCGAGGGCGTGCGCGTCATCCTGTTCGGCCCGCGCGCGGAGATGGACGCGCCGGCGCACGTCGAGGTCGTCGACGCGCCGGTCTCGATCGCCAAGGACCCGGACCCCGCACGTGCGGTGCGGCGCACGCCGGACGCGTCGATCGTGCAGGCGGTGCAGGCCGTGACCGACGGGCGCGCCGACGCGCTCGTGAGCGGCGGATCGACCGGCGCGGCACTGGCCGCGTCGCTGTTCTCCTTCAAGCGCGCCCCGGGTGTCCACCGGCCGGCCCTGGCCGTCGTGGTGCCCGTCCCGAAGGCGCCGTTCCTGCTGCTCGACGCGGGCGCCAACGTCGAGGTGCGGCCCGAGCACCTGGTCCAGTTCGCGCATATGGGCGCGGCGTTCATGGAGGCCGTGATGGGCGTCGAGCGCCCGCGCGTGGCGCTGCTCTCCAACGGCGAGGAGGCCGAGAAGGGCCCGGAGGTGGTGGTCGCCGCCCACGCCGAGCTGCGCGAGCACCCGGGTGACCTGAACTTCGTCGGCAACGTCGAGGGCTTCGCGATCGGGACCGGCGCCGCCGACGTGATCGTGGCCGACGGGTATGCGGGCAACGTCGCCCTGAAGGTGATGGAGGGCACGCTCGTCCGCGCTGCTCGGCGCGGTTCGCGGTGCCGCGATGTCGTCGACCCGGGCCAAGCTCGGCGGCCTGCTGCTGAAGCCGGCGCTGCGCGGCCTGCGCTCCGAGATCGACCCCGAGGAGGCGGGCGGCGCCGTGCTGCTCGGGCTGCGCAAGCTCGGGGTGGTGCCGCACGGCTCGTTCAGCGCCCGCGGCTTCGCGCGCGCGATCGAGGTCGCGGCGCGCGGCGTCGAGCACGACGTCACCGGCCGCACGTACGAGCGCCTCGCGGCGGCGGGCGCGCTCCGGAAGGTGTCCGAAGCGGCCGCTAGCTTGCCCGACCAGCCATGACCCGAGAGGAAGTCCTCGCGTTGATCCGTGCCCATCTGGCCGACGAGCTCCAGCTCGATCCGGCGCGGATCACCGAGTCCACGCACTTCCGCGAGGACCTGTCGGCCGACTCGCTGGACCTCTACACGCTGGTGCAGGAGCTCGAGGACACCTACGGGATCAAGATGTCCGACGAGGAGGCGGCGCGGATCCAGACCGTGGGCGCCGCGGTCGACTTCGTGCTGGCCCACCCACCGTCCGCGCCCGCGGGCGGCACCGTCGACCGCGAGCCGGGATCCTGAGCGCTGCGACGACTGCACGACCTGCTGGAACGGCTGCCGGACGGGCTCGCCCGGCAGGCGGTGACGCATGCGTCGTGGGTGGAGGAGCGCGCCGACGCCTACGAGCGGCTCGCCTTCCTGGGCGACTCGGTGCTCGGGCTGGCGGTCACCACGCACCTGTTCCCGCGGCTGGAGACCTACGGCGCCGGGCGGCTGACCAAGATCCGCGCGCAGGCGGTGTCGGGCCGCTCGTGCCGCGCGGTGGCCGAGCGGCTGGGGATCCCGGAGCGGCTGCGCGCGGCGGCGCCGGACGAGTTCGCGGGCCCGGCCACGGAGGCGCTGGCACAGACCGAGCGGGTGCTGGCGTCGGTCGTCGAGGCGGTGATCGGGGCCTGCTACCTGGAGTTCGGCTACGAGGAGACCGCGGAAGCCGTGGTCGAAGCGTTCACGCCGGAGATCGAGCAGTCGCTCGAGCGGCCGGCCGACTTCAAGTCCGCGCTCCAGGAGCGGCTGGCACGCCGCGGCGCGGTCGTGAGCTACGACGTGACCGCCGAGGAGGGCCCGCCGCACGAGCGGCGCTTCGAGGTGGCCGCCGTGGTGGAGGGCGAGGAGCTGGCGCGCGGCGCCGGCCGCTCCAAGAAGGAGGCCGAGCAGGCGGCGGCCGAGTCGGCACTCGACGGCCTGGAGACCTGACGTGCATCTGAGGTCGATCACCCTCAAGGGCTTCAAGTCGTTCCCGGATCGCACGCGGCTGGAGTTCTCGCCCGGCGTGTCCGTGGTCGTCGGCCCGAACGGCTCCGGCAAGTCCAACATCACCGACGCCGTGCTGTGGGCGATGGGGGAGCAGTCGCCGGTCGCGGTGCGCGGCCAGTCGATGCAGGACGTGATCTTCGCCGGCGCGCACGGCGTGCAGGCGCGGTCCGAGGCGGAGGTCGAGGTGGTGCTCGACAACGGCTCGGGCGCCGTCGACCTGCCGGCGGGCGAGATCTCGATCGTGCGCAAGCTGACCCGGGCGGGCGAGGGCGAGTACCGCGTGAACGGCGCTCGCTGCCGTCTGACCGACGTGCTGGAGCTGCTGTCGGACACCGGCCTGGGCAAGGAGATGCACTCGGTCGTCTCCCAGGGGCGCGTCGAGGCGATCGTGACCTCCAAGCCGCGCGACCGGCGGATGCTGATCGAGGAGGCGGCCGGCCTCGGCAAGCACCGCAAGCGCCGCCGGCGCGCGCAGCTCAAGCTGGCGCGCACCCAGGACAACCTCGATCGCGCGCTCGACGTCGAGCGCGAGGCGCGCACCCGGCTGCGGCCGCTGAAGCGCCAGGCCGAGGCCGCCGAGCTGCACGAGCGGCTCGAGCGCCAGACCGACGAGGCGCTGTGGGCGCTCGCGCGCGAGGACGTGCGCGCGGCTTCCAACTCCCTGAGGGAGGCGGAAGCCGCCGTGGCGGCGGCGCGCGCGGCGGCGGAGGAGACCGAGGCCGAGCTGCGCGCGGTCGCGGAGCGGCGCGAGGCGGCGGAGACCGCGCTGGCGTCGCGCGGGAACGAGCGCGAGGGCCTCGCCAACCGCTTCTACGCGGCCCGCTCGGCGCACGAGCGGATCGGCCTGCGCGAGGAGCGCGCCCGACAGGCCGCCACCGAGCTCGAGGATCGCGCCGGCCGGCGGCGGGCGCTGCTGGCCGCGCTCGCCGCCGAGGCGGAGGGCGACAGCGCCGACGAGGGCGCGCTCGAGCGGATCGCCGCGCTCGAGGCCGAGCTGGCCGAGCTGGCCGAGGACCGCCGCGAGCGGCTCGAGCGCGAGCTGGCGGAGCTCGAGCAGCGGCGCGCGGACTTCGCCGGCACGCTCGAGCGGCTCGCGGCCGCCGCGGGCGAGGCCGCCGAGCACCGCCGCGAGGCCGACGCGGTGGCCGACGCCGCGCGCGCCGCCCGCCGCGAGGCCGACACGGCGGCCGAGGCCGCCCGGCGCGAGGCCGCGCGCACGGGCGCCGAGCTGGCGACGCTGAACCAGTTCCTGCGCACCCACGCCGGAGCCCCCGGCGGCGCACCCGCCCTGGCCGACGACCTCGGGGCCGAGCCGGGCTACGAGCTCGCGCTCGCCGCCGCGCTCGGGCCGCGCCTGCGCGCCGCCGTCGCCGGCGACCTCGCCGAAGGCGCTCGCCTGCTCGACCGCGCGGGCGCCGACGGCGGTGCCGCGCTGATCGTGCCCGACGACGCACCATCGCCCGCGTCGTCGCCGCCGGCGCCCGGCGCCCAGCCGCTCCTCTCCCATCTCAAGGTGCAGGGCGACGGGCGGCTCGCCGCCGCGCTGCTCGCCGACGTCTGGGTGGTCGACTCGTTCGAGGGCCTCGCGCCGGGGTTCGGCGGCGTCGCCGTCACGCGCGACGGGCGCGTGTGGTCGCCGGCCGCGCGCGAGCTGCGGCAGGTGCCGGCCGGGGGAGAGGACCGTGTGCTGTCCGAGCGCAACCGGCGCGACGCCCTGCTCGCCGACGTCGAGCGCGCGGCGCAGGCCGAGCGGGCCGCGCTCGCCGGCGTCGAGGAGGCCTCGCGCGCCGTCGCGGCCGCCGACGCGGCCCGCGACGAAGCCGACCGCGCCGCCCGCGCCGCGGCCCGCGAGCGCGACGAGGCGGCCGAGTCCGAGCGCCACACCGGCTGGCTGATCGAGCAGCGCCGCACGGCGCCCGACGAGGGCCCGGCGGCCGAGCGGCGCGCGCAGCTCGAGTCGGCGCTCGCCAGCGAGCGCCGCCTGATCGAGCGCGCCGAGCGCGAGCGCGTCGAGCGCGAGAACCGGATCGCCGCCGAGCGCGAGCGGCTGGCGCGCGACGAGGCGCTGCGCCCGGCCGCCGAGCGGCTCGCGGAGGCGCTCGCGGACGCGGGCGCCGCCGTCGGCACGCGGCTCGAGGCGCTCGAGGCCGAGCTCCAGGCCGACCGCGAGGCCGGCGAGCGGCTGGCCGGCGAGCTGCGCGCGTTCGCCGCGCAGGAGACCCAGGTCCAGGCACGGCTGAAGGAGCGCGGCGAGGAGGTCACGCGCGGCGAGGTGCGCGCCCAGCAGGCGCGCGACCGCGCCGCCGACGCGAACCGCGAGCTCGGCCGGCTGGCGGCCAAGCTCGGCCTCGAGGCCGAGCCCGCCGAGGAGGCGCTCGACGAGACCGAGCGCGCCGACCTCGAGGCCCGCATCGAGCGCCTGCGGCGTCGCCGCGAGCAGCTCGGGCCGGTGAACCCGCTCGCCAAGCGCGAGTACGACGAGGCGGTCGCGCACGTCGAGGAGCTCGAGTCCCAGCGTGAGGACCTCGAGACCGCGATGCGCGAGCTCGAGGGGCTGATCCGCGACACCGACCGCCGCATCCGCGAGGCGTTCGAGGAGACCTTCGAGGCCGCCGCCAGGAACTTCGAGGAGGTCGCCGAGCAACTGTTCCCGGGCGGTCGCGGCCGCCTGCGGCTGGTGCGCGAGGACGCCGGGCCGCGGCCGGTGCTCGGCGGCGAGGACGCGCCCTCCGACGACGAGGCCGCCGCCGAGGCCGAGGAGCAGGATGAGGACGACAACACCGGCGTCGAGATCGAGATCACGCCGGCCGGCAAGGCGACGAAGCGGCTGACGCTGCTGTCCGGCGGCGAGAAGTCGCTGACCGCGCTCGCGTTCCTGTTCGCCGTCTTCCTCGCCCGGCCGTGCCCGTTCTACATCCTCGACGAGGTCGAGGCCGCGCTCGACGATCTCAACATCGACCGCTTCCTCACCCTGCTGCGCCAGTTCGCGGATCGCGCGCAGTTCATCGTCGTCACGCACCAGAAGCGCACGATGGAGGCCGCCGACTGCCTGTACGGCGTCTCGATGGCGGGCAACGGCGTCTCCAAGGTCGTCTCGCGCCGGCTGCCGGAGCGTGAGGACGAGGAGGAGCGCGTGGCCTGACGGCCGACGCGACCCGCCGCCACCGCCTCCACGCCCAGCGGCTGGCGGGCGCGCAACCCGCCACCCCCGCCGAGGTCGTCCGCGCGCTGGTCGGCGTGCAGGCCCAGGACCGCGTCGCCTCCGCGCTGGCGGTTCGCGTGCGCGGCGGTGAGGGCAACAGCGCCGGCGTTGTGCGTGCTTGGGCGATGCGCGGGACGCTCCATCTGATCGCCGCTGAGGACCTCCCGGCGATGCTGGCGATCTTCGGTCCGCTGCACCTGGCCCGCGGGCAGCGGCGCCTCACCGAGCTCGGCCTCCCGCCGGAGGTGGCCGAGCGCAGCACCGTCGCGGTCGCGGAGGTCCTCGCCGAGGGCGGGCCGCTGACTCGCCACGAGCTCGCCGCCCGGCTGCGCGAGCGCGGCGTCCCGGTCGCGGCCGAGGGGCAGGCGCCGATCCACGTGGTCCGCCGCGCGGCGCTCGCCGGCGTGCTGGTCGAGGTCGGCGTGCGCGGCCGCGAGGAGCTCTACGGCCCGCTCGATCCCGGCCCGCTGCCCGACCGCGACGCCGCCCTCGCCGAGCTGGCCCGCCGCTACGCCACCGCCCACGCGCCGGCAACGGCCGAGGACTTCGCCACCTGGTCCGGCCTGCCGGCCGCCGACGTCCGCCGCGCCTGGCAGGACCCGGAGCCGCCTGCCGGTCAGCCCGAGCCGGGTCCCGTCCGGCTGCTGCCCGGCTTCGACGAGTGGCTGCTCGGCTGGGCCTCGCGCGATCTCGTGCTGCGGCATGCCGACCAGGTCCTGCGCGGCGGGATCATCCGGGCGGTCGCGATCGACGACGGGCGCGTGTTCGCCACCTGGCGGCGCGACCGCCGCGGCGGTGTCGTGCTCGAGCCGTTCGGGCGCGTGAGCCGCGCGCAGCGCGCGGGCGTCGAGTCCGAGGCCGAGCGGCTCGGCCTGCGAACGTCAACTGCGGCGGGGTAGGGCGGCGGGGAATCGAACCGCGGCGAGGGCGCTTGGCGCTTTTGCGTCGCATAGCGACGGAAAAGCGCCAGGGACCGCCAGCCCGGCCGGCTCCCCAGCTCCCTTACCCAGCCGCAGTTCGCCGGCGGCGCAGCACGCCTCCACCGACCGCCGCGGCCACGGCCGCCATCAACGCGACAACGACGACGACGAAGACGTCGACAATCAGCGCGACCGGGACGGCCACGGCGGCCACCGCCAGCGCCACCCGTCGCACCCGTCCCAACACACCGACCGCGCCCACCTCCGTCACCCGCCAGCGGCCGAGCAGATCCTGCCGCCGCACCGGCGGTGACGTGAACCGCGGATACGCGGGCTGGAGATACGGGAGGGCGCCGTCGAGCGTGTCGACGCCCCACCGCAGCTCGCGTCCGGCCACCCGCAATCGCTGGCCGTCACCGTCGACGCCGACCGGCTCGAACGGCGGCGCCGGCTCCACGTCGGGCCCGTAGGAGAAGCCGATCCGCGTCCCGTCGAGGCGCGCGAAGTACGCCTGCGGCCGCAGCGGCAAGCCCTGCCCGAGCCAGTTCCACGGCCGGTGGCGCATCGCCCAGCCGAGGCTGGCATCGACCGGCACCCAGCCGACGCCGTCGAGCCAGAATTCGTTCCAGGCGTGCGCGCTCATCCGCCCGTGCGCCCACGTGCCGTAAACGATCCGCGCCGGGATCCCCGCGCTGCGACACCAGGCGGCGAACAGCGAGGAGAACTCGCCGCAGTCGCCGCGACGGTCGCGCAGCATCGCGACCGCGCCCCGCTCGGCGGGCGGGTAGACGTAGCGGTAGCCACCCTCGACCAGCTCGTCGAAGAACGCCCGCGCCTGCCCGAACACATCGCAGTTGGCCTCCCGCGAAGCCAGGATCCGCCGTGGTGGCCTCGAGCCGCACCGCCCCGCCCGCGTCGAGCTCGACGTGCAGCAGCTCGTTGCCCTCCAGCGTCCGGCTGTCGACCCGGCCGTGCGCGCCCGAGAGCGCCACCTCGCTGCTCGTGACCGACTGGCCGGGCGCGGTCGGCGGCAGCGCGACCCACACGCCGGTGGCGCTCGGCTGGCGATTGGCGAACTCGTAGCGCAGGCGGACGGTCCGCGCCGGGCGCAGCTCCAGGTGCCTCACGGCAGCACCTTCTCGCCCCAGTAGGAGGCGTAGCTGTTGCCGTTGTAGTCCGGGATGTCGCGATAGCCGGCCCCGCGGTAGAGGGCGATCGCGGTCGTCATCGACTGCGCGGTGTCGAGCCGCAGGCGCCGGTACCCGAGCTCGGCGGCCACCGCCTCCAGCTCGTCGAGCACACGCCGCCCGTGCCCGCGGCCGCGCGCCGCCGGCACCACGAACATGCGCTTGATCTCTGCCACGTCGTCGCCCAGGCGCCGCAGCCCGCCGCCGGCGACCGCCGCGCCTTCCTCGTAGAGCACCACGAACACGCCATCCGGCGGCGCCATCTCGCCGGCCGTCACCGTCGAGGTTCGGTCGGGCGTGGTGGGACCGAAGTTCTCGGTCACCCACGCCTCCATCCCCGCCACGAGCTCGCGCGCCTCTGGAGCGTCGCCGCGCACCCGCCGCACCTCGATCCGCTCCGCCATCTACGTATTGTCCGACACCGTGCGCGTGTGCTTGATGATCGAGGGCCAGGAGGACGTGACCTGGGACCAGTGGCGTGCCCTCGCGACCACCGCCGAGGCCGCCGGGTTCGAGGCGCTGTTCCGCTCCGACCACTACATGCCGCTCGGGGGCGGGCCCGGCGGCTCGCTCGACGCCTGGGCCACCCTCAACGCGCTCGCCGCGCTCACCAGCACGATCCGGCTCGGCACGCTCGTCTCCCCGGCCACGTTCCGTCACCCGTCGACCCTCGCCCGCGAGGTCGTGACCGCCGACCACGTCTCGAACGGACGCGTCGAGCTCGGGCTCGGCGCGGGCTGGCACGAGGGCGAGCACGAGGCGTTCGGCTTCCCGTTCGACAGCGTCAAGGACCGCTTCGACCGGCTCGCCGAGCAGCTGGAGATCGTCCACCGCTCGTGGACCGAGGGGCCGTTCGACTTCGAGGGCCGCTTCTACCGCCTCGTACAGGCGAACCCGCTGCCCAAGCCGGTGCAGGCGCCCCACCCGCGGCTGATCGCCGGCGGCAGCGCGATGCCGCGCGGCGCCGCCCTCGCCGCCCGCTGGGCCGACGAGTACAACACCGTCTACGCGACCGTCGAGGAGTGCCGCGAGCGACGCGAGCGCGTGGCCGCCGCCTGCCAGGAGGTGGGCCGCGACCCGCTGCCCTTCTCGCTGATGACGGGCTTCGCGATCAACGGCGACCCGGCCGACCACCATCCGGCGTGGATCGTCGGCACGATCGACCAGATGGCGACGCAGCTGCGCGCGCTCGAGCAGGCGGGCGTCGAGCGGGTGATGCTCCAGCACCTCCAGCACCACGACCTCGACGCGGTCGAGCTGATCGGCCGCGAGCTGATCCCGCTCGTCAGCTGAGGCGCTTCTCGTAGTAGACGAACTCGCCGGAGAGCCCGCTGGGCTCGATCGGCTCATAGCCGACGGAGCGATAGAGCGCGATCGCCGCCGCCGCGGTGGTCGCCGCCTCCAGTCGCAGCGTCCGGTAGCCGTAGTCCATGGCCGTCGCCTCCAGCACGGCGAGCACCCGCCGGCATAGCCGCGTCCGCGGGCTCGCGGCGCCGTCCACATGCGCTTGATCTCGCCGACACCGTCCGACACCCGCCGGAGCCCGCCGCCCGCCATCGTGTCCGCGCCGTCCCGGATCACCACGAAGGCGCCGGTCGGCGGCGCGAACTCCTCGGGGTGATGGAGGCCGTCCTGCGCGGCGAGCACGGCGACGGCGGCGGGATGCTCGGGTCGCACCAGGTCCAGCACGGTCATGGCCACCAAGGACGCCGCGGCGCGCCGGATATTCCCACGGCTATCCTGCCCGCCCCGTGGCCCGTGACTGGCATCACCTGTTCGTCACCGACGGCCGCTCCTTCGAGGAGGACGCGCCCGACCCGGGGGAGGGCGAGGAGCGCCGCCGCGGCTTCTTCGGCCGCCTGCGCGAGAGCATGCGCAAGACGCGCGAGGCGCTGGCCGCCGAGGTCCAGGCGACGCTGTTCGAGGGTGACCTCGACGAGCAGACCTGGGAGCGGCTCGAGGAGGCGCTGATCTACGCCGACGTCGGCGCCCGCACCACCGCCCAGGTGGTCGAGAAGCTCGAGCGCGAGGCCGAGGAGGGCGACCTGGCCGGCGGCGAGGCGCTCACGGCGCGGCTGGCCGAGCTGCTTGCCGAGCTCGCCCGCACCGGCGACGACACGATCGACATCCGCCCCGATCCCGCGGTCATCCTCGTCGTCGGCGTCAACGGCACCGGCAAGACGACCACGATCGGCAAGCTGGCCTGGCACCTGCGCCACACGCTCGGCCAGAAGGTCGTGGTCGGCGCCGCCGACACGTTCCGCGCCGCCGCCGTCGAGCAGCTCGAGCGCTGGGCCGAGCGCGCCAACGTCGACCTCGTCAAGGGTCCCGAGGGCTCGGATCCCGGCGCAGTCGCCTTCGACGCCATCGCCCGCGGCCGCGAGCGCGGCGCCGACGTGATCATCATCGACACGGCGGGGCGCCTCCACACGCAGCACAACCTGATGGAGGAGCTGTCCAAGGTCCGCCGCGTGATCGCCAAGCAGATGCCGGACGCGCCCCATGAGACGCTGATGACCGTCGACGCCACGACCGGCCAGAACGGCGTCCGCCAGGCGAAGCTGTTCGGCGAGGCGGTCGACGTGACCGGGATCGTGCTGACCAAGCTCGACGGCACGGCCAAGGGCGGCATCGCGCTCGCGATCGCCAACGAGCTCGGCATCCCGGTCAAGCTGATCGGCGTCGGGGAGCAGCTCGAGGACCTGCGCCCGTTCGACCCCGACGACTTCGCCAGGGCACTGCTGACGGCATGATCGGCGCGCTGCTGGCCCTCGCGCTGGCGCCCGGCTTCGTCCCGCTCGCTGACGTCGATGCCACGATCCTGCAGGACATGCGGTACGCGACGAAGTACAACTTCGTCGGCCGCCGGATCGACGGCTACCGCGACCCGGCCTGCATCCTCCACCGGCGCGCCGCGCGAGCGCTCCGCCGGGCCCAGAACGAGCTTCGCGACCAGGGTTATACGCTCAAGGTCTACGACTGCTACCGCCCGCAGCGAGCGGTCGACCACTTCGTGCGCTGGTCGCAGAACGGCAGCCAGAAGATGAAGCGCGAGTTCTATCCCCGCGTCGACAAGGCACGGGTCTTCGACCTCGGCTACGTCGCCCGTCGCTCCGGTCACAGCCGCGGCAGCACCGTCGACCTCACGCTCGTGAAGCTGCCTCCGAAGGAGCAGCCGCGCTGGTCGCGCGAGGAGTTCGGCCTGGTGTCCTGCACGGCGCCGCGCAAGCGCCGTTTCCCGGACACCTCGGTGAGCATGGGTACGAGCTATGACTGCTTCGACACCCGCAGCCACACGTTCAGCGGCCGCGCGCGCAAGAACCGGCTGCTGCTCCGGCGCACGATGGATCGAGCGGGCTTCGCCCCCTACGACAACGAGTGGTGGCACTTCACGCTGCGCGACGAGCGCTACCCGGATCGCTACTTCAATTTCCCGGTAGAGGTGTCGGACGCCACACCTAGGGCTGCCGTGAATCGCTCCCGCTGACGGTACGATCGAAGCACATGGACGAGTGGGTGATCTGGCTGATCGTCGCGGTGGTCTTCGGCATCGGTGAGATTGCCACGCTCGGGTTCTTCCTGGCGCCCTTCGCCGGCGGCGCGCTGGTCGCGGCGGTGGTGGCGGGCGCCGGGGCGCCGACGGCCGTGAGCTGGGTTGCCTTCCTCGTCGTCTCGATCGTGCTGCTGGCCGCGCTGCGGCCGGTAGCCCTGCGCCACATGCGCCAGGCGCCACGGCTGCGCACCGGCACGGCGGCGCTCGTCGGCCAGACCGCCACGGTCGTCGAGCGGGTCGGCAGCAACGAGGGCTGCGTGCGGCTCGACGGTGAGATCTGGACGGCGCGCCCCTACGACGAGGACGAGGTGTTCGAACCCGGCAAGCGCGTGCAGGTGCTCGAGATCAGGGGCGCCACGGCGCTCGTCGCTGAATGAGGAGGACCAGATGGATGCCGGATTGATCGCCCTGATCGTCGTTGCCGTGTTCCTGCTGATCGTCGCCGCGAGGGCGATCCGGATCGTGCCGCAGGCGCGGGCCGGGATCGTGGAGCGGCTCGGGCGCTACAAGAACACGCTCGACCCCGGGCTGGCGCTGATCATCCCCTTCATCGACCGCGTCAAGCCGCTGCTCGACCTGCGCGAGCAGGTCGTCTCCTTCCCGCCGCAGCCGGTGATCACCGAGGACAACCTCGTGGTGGGGATCGACACCGTCATCTACTTCACGATCACTGACGCCAAGGCGGTCACCTACGAGGTCGCCAACCCGCTCCAGGCGATCGAGCAGCTCACCGTCACCACGCTGCGCAACGTGATCGGCGGTCTGACGCTGGAGGAGACGCTCACCTCGCGCGACAACGTCAACTCGCAGCTGCGCGTGGTGCTCGACGAGGCGACCGGCCGCTGGGGCATCCGCGTGAACCGCGTCGAGCTCAAGTCGGTCGAGCCGCCGCGCACCGTCCAGGAGGCGATGGAGAAGCAGATGCGCGCTGAGCGCGACCGCCGCGCGACGATCCTCACCGCCGAGGGCGTCAAGCAGTCGGCGATCCTCACGGCGGAGGGCGAGAAGCAGTCGGCCGTGCTGAAGGCCGAGGGCGCTCGCACGGCGGCGATCCTGCGCGCCGAAGGCGAGGCGAAGGCGATCGAGACCGTCTTCCAGGCGATCCACGACGGCGCGCCCGACGAGCGGCTGCTCTCCTACCAGTACCTGCAGATGCTGCCACAGCTCGCGCAGGGCCAGGCCAACAAGGTGTTCGTGATCCCGAGCGAGTTCACGCAGGCGCTCGGCAACCTCACCCAGGGGCTGGCCGACAACCTTCCGAAGCCGCGCCCCAAGCGCCAGGAGACCGAGGAGGCGCGCGAGGCGGCCGCGGCCGACGTCGCGGAGGCCGCCGCGGCGGCGCGCCAGGCGGACGAGGAGGCCCGCGGCGCGCAGCAGCCCGGCGCCGCCGCGCGAGCTCAACCCCTGATGCGGTTCATCGCGTCGAGCGCGGCGACCTTGTAGGACTCGGCGAACGTCGGGTAGTTGAAGACCGCGGTGACGAGGAAGTCGATCGTCGCGTGGCCGCCCATCACGGCCTGGCCGATGTGGACGAGGTCGGTGGCGCCCGTGCCGATCACGTGCACGCCGAGCAGGCTGCGGGTGTCGGGATCGACGAGCAGCTTGAGCATGCCGTCCTCGTCGCCGCTCATAAGCCCGCGGGCGAGCTCACTCCAGCGGGCGACGCCGGTGACGTAGGGGATCGCCGCGTCGGTCAGCTGCTCCTCGGTCCGGCCGACCATGGCGATCTCGGGCACCGCGTAGACGCCGGTCGGAACCAGCTCGGGCAGCGTCTGCACCGGCTCGCCGAAGGCGCGCAGGGTGGCGATGCGGCCCTGCTCCATGGCCGTCGCGGCGAGCCCGCCGCCGGACACGTCGCCGACGGCGTAGATGTGGGGGACGCTGGTGCGGTGGTTCTCGTCGACCGGGATGCGCCCGCGGTCGTCGCTCGCCAGCCCGGCCTTCTCGAGCTGGAGCTTCTCGGTGTCGCCCTGCCGGCCGACCGCGTAGAGCACCGTCTCGGCGACCAGCTCCTTGCCGGACTCCAGCCGCACGCGGGGGCCGCGGGCGTCGACGTCGATGTCCACGCCGGCGACCTGCTCGCGCAGCCGGAAAGTGACATTCTGGCGCCGTAGCAGGTACTGGAAGGCCTCGCCGATCTCGCTGTCGAGGAAGTTGAGCACGCGGTCGCTCTTGTCGACCACCGTGACCTTGGTACCGAGCGCGCCGAACATCGACGCGTACTCGACGCCGATCACGCCGGCGCCGACCACGACCATCGAGCGCGGAACGCGGTGCTCGAGCTTGAGCAGGCCGTCGGAGTCGATGACCGTCTTGTCGTCGAACTGGACCGACGACGGCCGCGCCGGCCGCGTACCGCAGGCGACGATGATCCGCCGAGGATGGATCGGCTCGTCCTCGCCCTCGATCTTGACGGTGTTCTCGTCCTCGAAGCGCGCCTCGCCGGGCAGCCAGCCGACGCGATTGCGGCGGAACTGCTCCCGCACCACGGCGGTCTCGGCCGCCACCACGCGCGCCGTGCGGTCCATCAGCAGCTCGAGCACCGCCCGCTCGGACTCCTCCACGCGCGTCGGGTCGAGCACGTCGAGCGGCCGCTGGGCGAGCTGCTCGAGCACCGCCTCGCGCAGCGTCTTGGACGGGATCGTGCCGGTGTGGATCGAGACGCCCCCGAGGCGCTCCTTGCGCTCGGCGACCGCAACGCGCTTGCCGAGCTTGGCGGCCTGGATCGCCGCCTTCTGGCCGCTGGGCCCCGATCCGATGACGAGCAGGTCGAGCTCCACTCTGCGGCACCGTACCCTGTAGAGCGCATTGTTCGACTCCCTGTCAGAGAAGCTTCAAGGCGCGTTGGCCGGCGTCCGCCAGCGCGGCGCGCTGACCGACGACGACATCAACGCCGCGATGCGCGAGATCCGCCTCGCCCTGCTGGAGGCGGACGTCAACTTCAAGGTCGTCAAGCAGTTCACGGCGACCGTGAAGGAGCGCTGCCTCGGCGTGGAGGTGAGCAAGCAGCTCAATCCCGGCCAGCAGGTGGTCAAGATCGTCAACGAGGAGCTGACGAAGCTGATGGGCGGCTCCTCGGCCGGGCTGACCTTCTCGCCGCGCCCGCCCACCGTGGTGCTGATGGCCGGGCTCCAGGGCTCGGGCAAGACGACGGCCACGGCCAAGCTGGCGAAGATGCTGCGCGAGCAGAACGGCTCGTCGGTCGCCGTCGCCGCCTGCGACGTCTACCGGCCCGCCGCGGTCGAGCAGCTCGTGAAGGTCGGCGGCCAGGCCGGCGCCACCGTCTACGAGCAGGGCACCGACCGCGACCCCGTCGACATCGCCGGCTGGGCGCTCGACCAGGCCACGCGCGACGGCAAGGACGTGCTGATCGTCGACACCTCCGGCCGCCTGCACGTCGACCAGGCGCTGATGGAGGAGCTGGCGCGGATCAAGAAGCGCGTGCGGCCGCACGCCGTGCTGCTGGTCGTCGACGCCATGACCGGCCAGGACGCCGTCAACGTCGCCGAGCAGTTCGCCGAGGTGGCCGACTTCGACGGCGTGGTGCTCTCCAAGCTCGACGGCGACGCCCGTGGCGGCGCTGCGCTGTCGGTCAAGCAGGTCACCGGCAAGCCGATCATGTACGCCTCCACGGGCGAGAAGCTCGGCGACTTCGAGCGCTTCCACCCCGACCGCATGGCCCAGCGGATCCTCGGCATGGGCGACGTCCTGTCCTTCATCGAGAAGGCGGAGGCGTCGGTCGAGGAGGACGAGGCGAAGGAGCTCGAGCGCAAGCTCCGCAAGAACCAGTTCACGCTCGAGGACTTCCTGGACCAGCTCAAGCGGATCCGCAAGATGGGCCCGCTGACCTCGATCCTGGGCATGATCCCGGGCCTCGCCGGCCACCAGCTCTCGAAGATGCAGGTCGACGACAGGGAGCTGGATCGGGTGGAGGCGATCATCCTCTCGATGACGCCGTACGAGCGCCGTCACCCGGAGGCGATCAAGGGCTCGCGCCGGCTGCGGATCGCCAAGGGAAGCGGCACCAGCGTCCAGCAGGTCAACCAGCTGGTCAAGCAGTTCGGCGAGATGCGCAAGATGATGCGCGGGCTGCAGTCGGGCAAGATGCCCGATCTCGGCCAGCTCATGCGGCAGCGGTGACCCGTTCCGCTATCCTGCGGCGCCGAAATGGCAGTCAGCATGCGACTCACCCGCGTCGGCGGGAAGAAGGATCCGGTGTGGCGCGTCGTCGTCGCCGATCGGCGCTCTCCCCGCGACGGGCGCTTCATCGAGACGGTCGGCCGCTACAACGCGCAGACCGATCCCTCGACGATCGTGCTCAACGAGGAGCGCATCCGCCATTGGCTCGACCGCGGCGCCCAGCCGAGCGACACGGTCAAGAAGCTCCTCAAGACGCAGGGCATCTCGCGCTAGATGCGCGAGCTGCTCGTCTACCTGGCGCAGCAGCTGGTCGACGAGCCCGAGCGCGTCGAGGTCGAGGAGTTCGAGGAGGACGACGGCACGCTCGTACTCGAGCTGTCGGTCGCCGACGATGACTACGGCAAGGTCATCGGACGCGGGGGACGCACCGCGCAGGCCCTCCGCACCCTCGTCAAGGCCGCCGCGGTCAAGGACAACCGGCGCGTCCTCCTCGACATCGTCGAGTGAGCTGGTGCCGGCCGGGCGGGTCGGCCGGCCGCACGGGCTCGACGGGTCGTTCCACGTAGCGCAGCCGGGCGCGTTGGCCGAGGGCCTCACCGTGGTCGTGCACGGCGAGCCGCGCGTCATCGCCCGCCTCGCCGGAACCGCCGAGCGGCCGATCGTGCGCCTCGAAGGAGCGTCGTCGCGCGAGGACGCCGAGGCGCTCAACGGCGCCGACCTGCTCGTGCCCGACGTCCTCGAAGAGGGCGAGTACTGGGCGCGCGACCTCGTCGGCTGCACGGTCGTCGACGGCTCTCGCGAGGTCGGCGTGGTGGGACGCATGGTCGCGCTGCCCTCGTGCGAGGCGCTCGAGGTCGGCGATCTGCTGATCCCGATGGTGCGCGACGCGATCCGCTCGATCGACGTGGAGGCCCGCAGGATCGACGTCGACATGGAGTTCGTGGGCGAGTGAACATCGACGTCTTCACGCTCTTCCCGCAGTGGTTCGAGTGGTTCCGGACGCAGCGCCACGTGGCGAATGCGCTGGAGCTGGGGCACTCGCTGGAGTGCGTCGACCCGCGCGAGTCGACACCGCTGAAGTGGGGGCAGGTCGACGACACGCCGTTCGGCGGCGGCGCCGGGATGGTGCTGCGGGTGGACGTGATGGAGGCGGCGCTGCGGGCGCGCTACGAGGTCGATCCGGTGTCGGTCAGGGAGTCGCGGCGGGTCATCGCCCTCACCCCCGGCGGCCGGCTGCTCGACGACGCGCTCGCCGGCGAGCTGGCGGGCGAGTCGGATCTGACCTTGCTGTGCGGCCGCTACGAGGGCTTCGACGAGCGGATCCTCGAGCACTTCGTGACCGACCAGGTCTCGATCGGCCGCTACGTGCTGGCCGGCGGCGAGCTCGCCGCGATGGTGCTGGCCGACACCGTGCTGCGCAAGCTGCCCGGGGTTCTGGGCAAGGACGAGTCGGCGCTGGAGGAGTCGTTCTCCGAGGCGCTCGAGGGCGGGCTGGAGTATCCGCACTACACGCGACCCGCCGAGTGGCGCGGCTGGACGGTCCCCGAGGTGCTGCTCTCCGGCCACCACGAGCGGATCCGGGAATGGCGCCAGGAGCAGAGCCGCCGCCGTTCGCTACCATGATTCGCCCGCGTGTCGCCGCTCTTTCCTGCACCCTGGCGCCGCGGTCTTTCCTTGTATGAGCACTGTCATCGACACGCTTGAGCGTCAGCAGCTGCGCCGCGTCCCGGCATTCCAGGCCGGTGATCGCGTACGCGTCCACTTCCAGGTCGTCGAGGGCAGCCGCCGCCGGACCCAGGTCTTCGAGGGCGTCGTGATCAAGCGCCAGGGCGAGGGCGTGCGCGAGACCTTCACGGTCCGCAAGAACTCGTTCGGCGTCGGCGTTGAGCGCACGTTCCCCGTCCACTCGCCCAAGATCGAGCGGATCGAGGTCGCCGCCCGCGGCGACGTCCGGCGCGCCAAGCTCTACTACCTGCGCGGCCGCGTCGGCAAGCGGGCGCGCGTGCGCGAGCGCCGCTACATCGGCCCGGAGGAGGTCGTCGAGGCCGGCCTGCTGCACGATCCCGCCGCGGAGGCTGCCGCCGCCGCGGACGACGAGGTGCCGGGCGAGGCGATCGACCAGCAGGCGCTGGACGAGGCCGAGACGGCTGAGGCCGAGGTCGAGGCGGAGGCCGGGGAGACCGCCGAAGTCGAGGCGGCCGCGGAGGCCGAGGCCACCGCTGAGGCCGACGAGCCGGCCGCCGAAGACGAGCCTCCCGCGGACGACGAGAACAAGTAGGGCACGTGGCGGCGAAGACGTCGTCGGCGTCAGGCTCGCTCCTCGAGCTGGTACTCATCGTCGCCGTCGCCCTGGGCCTGGCCCTGGGCATCCAGGCGTTCCTCGTCAAGCCGTACCGGATCCCGAGCGAGTCGATGGTGCCGACACTCGAGATCGGCCAGCGCGTGCTCGTGAACCGGATCGGCGCGCGCTTCAGCAGCCCGGACGTGGGCGACGTCGTCGTCTTCCACCCGCCCGCCGGCGCCGAGCGCGGCAACGAGTGCGGCGGCGGCCCGCCGCCGCAGGGCCAGGTGTGCGCGCGGCCCACCGCTGAGAAGGCTGACGTCAACTTCATCAAGCGCGTGGTGGCCGGGCCGGGCGACCGGCTGCGGATCGAGGACGGGCACGTCGTGCTCAACGGCGAGCGCCAGAACGAGCCGTTCGCGCAGCCCTGCGGGCGGAGCGATGCGTGCGAGTTCCCCAGCGAGATCACAGTTCCCGCCGGTCACTACTTCATGATGGGCGACAACCGTGGGGCTTCGGACGACAGCCGGTTCTGGGGACCAGTCCCAGAGGAATGGATCATCGGGGAGGCCTTCGCCACCTACTGGCCCCCCAAGCGAATCGGCCTCCTCTAGGCCTGGCTCCACCGATTCCCGCGGCGCCTCGCCGCCGCAGGCCGGCGCCAGCGGCCACCGGCCGCGTTCCGAGGGGGCCGACCCTGCGGATACGCGGCCGGCGACCGCTGGCTTGACCTGCGACGACGAGGCATCCACGGGCGATCAGCGGAGACAGGCCAGGAAGGCGCGCCGCCGCAAGCGGTCGTCGGGCAGCCGGTTGTTCCGCTTCGATCGTGGATTGGGCGTGCGCTTCGTGGCGGGCGCCGACGAGGCCGGGCGCGGCTGCCTGGCAGGCCCGCTGGTGGCCGCCGCGGTGCTGTTCGACTACGAGCGGGTCACGCTGAGCGACCTGCGCGCCCTGTCCGCTCTGAACGACTCGAAGCAGCACACGGCCGAGATGCGCGAGGAGCTGTACCCGAAGGTGCTGCGGATCGCGACCCGCGTGGCGGTCACCTCGCGCTGCGTGCGCGGGATCGACGAGCGCGGCCTGCACAACACGAACCTGGCCGCGCTCTCGGACGTCCTGCGGCGGGTGGCGCGCGAGGGCTGCCTCTGCCTGTCGGACGGCTTCCCGGTGCCTGCCACGGGGTTCGAGCAGCGCCCGGTCGTGGGCGGCGACGCGCTGAGCGCCTCGATCGCCGCCGCCTCGGTGATCGCCAAGGTGACGCGCGACCGCTTCATGCACCGGATGGAGGAGCGCTATCCGGGCTGGGAGTTCGCGACCCACGTCGGCTACTCGACGCCCGAGCACCGGGCGGCGATCGAGAAGCTCGGCGTGTCGCCGCTGCACCGGATGTCGTTCCAGTCGATGGCCTACCAGCAGCTCGCACTCTGATCGCGCTGGAGGTGTCGGACGCGGTCCGGGACGCCTTCCCGGGCTATCGGGCCGGCGTGGTCGTGGGGGACGGTCTGGTGAACGGCCCGTCGGTGCCGCTGTCCGTCGAGCTCGCATCGCTGGACCACCCGCACCTCGTGGCCTGGCGCGAGGCGTTCCGGGCGTTCGGCGCGAAGCCCAAGCGGTACCAGTGCTCGGCCGAGGCGCTGATCCGGCGGGTTGACGGGCTGCCGTCGATCAACCGGCTGGTCGATCTCTACAACGCGGTCAGCGTCGTGCACGCCGTGCCGGTGGGCGGCGAGGACGTCGATCGCGTCGTGGGGACGGTCCGGCTGCGGTTCGCCGGGGACGACGAGGTGTTCGACGGCGGCGATCCGCCGAAGCCGGGCGAGGTCGTGTGGGCGGACGAGGTGGGCGTGACGTGCCGGCGCTGGAACTGGCGCCAGGGCGTGCGGACGCGGCTCACAGAGTCGACGACGCGGGCGTACTTCCTGTTCGATGCGCTGCCCGAGCTGGACGACGCTTTGTTGGCTGCCGCGATGGATGATTTGGCGGGGCGGCTCGCTCTTGCGTGTCCGGGGGCGTCGCTGTCGTCGTTCGTGGTGCGCTGAGGGGAACGTCAACGGCGCATTGAAGGGAGCCACGGGGGCGGGTGCATTTCTGCACCATCGGAGCGCCGGTCGGCCGAGTGATGCAGTTATGCCCGCATAGCGGGCGTTTCTGCATCACAACCGCCACGCGGGCGCGGATGGTGCAGAAATGCACCCCCTCGTCCCTCTCCCTCAATGCCGCAGTTCGTTTGCGCCATTTGATTCCTTCGGATCCGTATTATACGATTACGAAATGAATCGACACGTGCTCCGCGGGACCGTCGAGGTCCCGCTCCCGCCGCACCAGGCCCTCGCGCTCTTCACCCCGGCCGGCGAGCGCGCCTGGGCGCCCGGGTGGGACCCCGTCTATCCCGTGGAGGAGGACACCTCGCCCGGCACGACGTTCACCACCCATGACGGCCGCACGTTCTGGGTCATCGCCGACCGCACGTCTGACTCGATGCGCTACGCGCGGATCACGCCCGGCGTCCACGCCGGCACCGTCGAGGTCCGCTGCGAGCCCGCCGGTGACGCCACCCGCGCCCACGTCACCTACGACCTGACCGGCCTCGGCGATCCCAACACGGTCGACCACTTCGCCGATGACTTCCCGGCGATGCTCGCCGAGTGGGAGCGCCTGATCGCCGCCTCGCTGGCGTGACCGACCTGCCGCTCATCGCGGTCTGGCAGCAGGTCACCCACCGGCTGCTCGCCGCGCTCGACGACGCGCTCGCCGACCTCGGCCTGTCGGCGGGCGAGATCAACGCGCTCGCCTGCATCGGCGAGCAGTCCACGGTGCGTGACCTCGTCACGGCCACCGCGCAGCGGCCCTCGACGTTGACCGGCGTGCTCGATCGGCTCGAGCGGCGCGGGCTGATCGAGCGCGCCGCCAACCCGGCCGACCGGCGCTCGGTCCTCGTCCGCCTCACCCCGGACGGCCGCGCCCACGCGGCGCGGGTGGCGACCGCCTACGAGGACCTCGAGCGGCGCCTGCCGGCGGTCGAGCTGCGGCGCCTCCTGCGAGACATCACCTGACCGGCACAGAATCGTTGCGAACACGCGGTGATCCGTTACGCGATGCCGCGTACGGTCGCTCGCGCCATGAAGACCGACCGCACGAAGGAGCTGGGCCGCCGCGGCGAGCAGCTCGCCGCCGAGCACTTCTCGCGGCTGGGCTACCGCGTGCTCGCCCGCAACCACCGCACGCGGTTCGGCGAGCTGGATCTCATCCTCGCCGACGAGCACGAGGCGACGATCGTGTTCTGCGAGGTCAAGTCGCGCCTCCTCGGCACCGGCTCGTGGCAGGACAGCCTGCACGACAAGAAGCAGAAGCAGGTCCGCACGATGGCCGCTGCGTGGCTGGCCAAGGTCACCGACCGCCCGTTCGGCGCCGAGCTGCGGTTCGACGCCGTCGGAGTGACGCTCGACGATCGCGGCGAGCTCGTGCGGCTCGATCACCTTCAGGCGGCGTTCTGAGCCGTGATCGCGCGCGTCACGACGTTCGCGATCGACGGGGTCGAGTCCCGCCGGGTCTGGGTCGAGGCCGACATCCGGCTCGGCCTGCCCGCGTTCACGATCGTCGGCCTGGCCGACAAGGCGGTCCGCGAGGCGCGCGAGCGGGTGCGCGCCGCGCTCGTCAACTCGGGCCACGCGTTCCCCACGAAGCGCATCACGGTCAACTTGGCGCCAGCGTACCTGCGCAAGATCGGCCCGGGATTCGACCTACCGCTCGCGATCGCGATCCTTGTCGCCTCGGACCAGCTCGAGGCCGACGCGGTCGATGGCACCGCGATCGTAGGCGAGCTGTCATTGGCCGGCGACGTGCGGGCGATCCGGGGCGCGCTGGCGATCTCCGAGGGCACGCGGCGACACCTGCTGGAGCGGCTGCTCCTCCCGCGCTCACGCGCCCGCGAGGCCGCGCTCGTGCCGGGCGTGACGGTCCTCGGGATCGAGACGCTGACCGAGGCGGTCGACGTGCTGGCCGGCCGCGCCGATCCGCCGCCGGTGCCGGACCCGCCGCCCGAACAAGAGCCCGACCCGCAGCTCGACCTCGCCGACGTGCGCGGCCAGAACGCCCTCATCCCGGGCCTCGAAGTGGCGGCCGCCGGCGGCCACAACCTCTTCATGCACGGCCCGCCCGGCACCGGCAAGACGATGCTGGCGCGCCGGCTGCCCTCGATCCTGCCGCCGCTGACCGCCGCCGAGGCGGTCGACGTCACGCGGATCCACTCGGTGACCGGCCTGCACGGAGGCGAGGGGCTGGTGCTCCAGCGGCCGTTCCGAGCGCCGCACCACACGATCTCCTCGTCCGGCCTGGTCGGCGGCGGCTCGCATCCGCTGCCCGGCGAGGCGACGCTCGCCCACCACGGCGTCCTGTTCCTCGACGAGCTGTCGGAGTTCGTGCGCTCGAGCCTGGAGGCGCTGCGCCAGCCGCTCGAGGACGGCTACGTGACGATCGTGCGCGCGCAGCAGGTGGTCGCGTTCCCGACGCGGTTCATGCTCGTCGCCGCCTCCAACCCGTGCCCGTGCGGGATGGGGGACGAGGCCTGCCGCTGCACGGCGGCCGACCTCGCGCGCCACCAGCGCCGCCTGTCCGGTCCGCTGCTCGACCGCATCGACGTGCTGGTGCCGGTCGGCCGCCCGACGGCCGAAGCCCTGCGCACCGAAACGGCGCCGCCGTCGGCCGAAGTGCGGGCGCGCGTGATCGAGGCGCGCGAGCGCCAGTCGCGCCGGCTCGCCGTCTACGGCCTGGCCTGCAACGCGCAGATGACGCCGCGCGTGATGCGCGAGGTCGCCGAGCCGACCCCGAGCGCGCTCCGGCTGCTCTACGAGCTTCACGACCGCCACCGCCTGAGCGCCCGAGGCCACACGCGCGTGCTGCGCGTGGCGCGCACGGTCGCCGACCTCGACGGCAGCGACGTCGTCGGCCCCGACCACGTCCACTTCGCCGCCGGCCTGCGGCTCGAGCAGCCGGCGATGGCGGCCGCATGAGTACGGCCTGCGATGACTGCCTGCGCCGCACCGATCTCGTCGCGGCACTCGCCGGATGGCTGGACGTCGAGTGGCGCAAGCGCGACGCCCCCGGTCGCGTGCTGGCGCGGAGCGACGAGTCGCTGCTCGACGTCTGCGACGCCCCGGGCGTTCGCGCCCGCTACGACGGCTTCGACCCTGACGACGCCCGCGCCCGGATCCGCGACGCCGGTCTCGCGGCGATCTGCCGTTGCCACGATGCCTATCCGGAGCGCGTGCGCGACCTCGCCGATCCGCCGGCCGTCGTTCACGTGGCCGGCGACCCCGCGTGCGTCGGCGGAGCCGGCTCGGTCGCCGTCGTCGGCGCCCGGCGGGCGACTCCGTACGGCCTGACCGTCGCGCGCGAGCTCGGCCGTGGCCTGTCGGCCGCCGGCGTCAACGTCGTGTCGGGACTCGCGCTCGGCGTCGACGCGGCAGCGCACGCCGGTGCGCTCGAGGGCACAGCCGCGCCCGTGGCGGTGCTTGCCGGCGGCGCCGACCGGCCGTACCCCGCCTCCAAGCGCCAGCTGCACGCCGCGGTGCGCGCCGCGGGCGCAGTGGTCAGTGAGATGCCGCCCGGCTTCGGCATCCACCGCTGGGCGTTCATCGCCCGCAACCGCCTGATCGCCGCGCTCGCCCAGGTCGTGGTCGTGGTGGAGGCGACCCGGCGGTCCGGCTCGCTCACCACCGCAGACCTGGGCGCCGAGCTGGGCCGCACCGTCGCCGCCGTCCCCGGCCGCGTCACGTGCGCGGTCGCGTCCGGGACCAACGGCCTGATCCGCGACGGCGCCGTGCTGGTGCGCGGCACCGGCGACGTCCTGGAGGCGCTCGCCGAGCTCACCGGCGAGACGTACGAGCCGGCGGACCCCGCCGCGCGGCTCGACGCCGACCTCCAGACGTTGCTCGACGCGATCGGCGAGGGCCACTCGACACTGCCGATGCTCGCCGGCCACGGACTCGACCCGCGCGCGGTGCTGACCGGTCTCGGCGAGCTCGAGGCGCTCGGCTTCATCCGCCGCGGGTTCGGAGGGCGATATGAGCGGATCCCGTGCGTGTGAACTGCATGGCACTTTCTAAGCTGACCCACGTGAGCGAGCGTCCCGTCCCCGCCGTGCTGTCGATCGCCGGGTCCGACTCCGGCGGCGGCGCCGGCATCCAGGCCGACCTGAAGGCCTTCGCCCGCTGCGGCGTCCACGGGATGACGGCGATCGCCGCGCTGACGGCCCAGAACACCGTGGCCGTGACCGGCGTCCATCCGGTGCCGGCCGCATTCATCGTCGAGCAGGTCCGGGCGGTGGCGGAGGACATCGGCGTCGACGCCGTGAAGATCGGGATGCTCGGGACCGCCGCCACCGTGCACGCCGTCCGCGAGGCGCTCGAGCTGCTCGACCCCGGCACGCCGATCGTGCTCGACCCGGTGATGGTGGCCGAGTCCGGCGCCGTGCTGCTCGACGAGCCGGCGCGCGAGGCGATCGTCGGCGAGCTGCTGCCGCTCGTCACGGTGATCACCCCGAACCTGCCGGAGGCGCGCGTGCTCGCCGGCGCCGACGACGACATCGAGGCGCTCGCCAGGCGCCTGCACGAGCTCGGGCCCGCCTACGTGGTGATCACCGGCGGCCACCGCGACGAGGCGACCGACCTGTTCTTCGACGGCGAGACGTTCGAGCCGATCCCGGGGGAGCGCCACCCCGACGGCGCGGCGCACGGCTCCGGCTGCACCCACTCGTCGGCGCTCGCCGCCCATCTGGCGCTCGGCCACGAGCCGCTCGAGGCGGCCCGCGCCGCGCGGCGGATCGCGGGCGACGCGGTCCGCGACGGGCTGCGCGGGATCGGCGCCGGGCCCGGTCCGGTCGACGTCTTCTCGCTGACCCGCCACACCGCCGGCCGACCACAGGTCCTCTGGCATAATCGGCCGGCATGAAGTTCCTCCGCATGCGTCCGGGGCACGGCGAGCAGCTGATCGCCGAGGGCGATCTCGAGATCGCCGAGGATGCCGAGCGCCTCGTGGAGGAGTTCCGCCGCCAGCTCGACCAGGGGATGTGGGCGGCTGTGCCGCTCACGACCGCGACGGGCCGGCGGGAGGCCGAGATGATCACCGCGTTCGAGGACATCCCGGCCACCACCGATCGGGTCATCTTCTTCCCGCGCGCCGCGGGCGGCGCGGTCTAGCGGCCGTGACCGTCGCGCTCTGCGCCACCGCGCTGGTCGTCATCGCGCTGCTCTCCGAGATCAGCTGGCCGTACATCGAGCGCCGGCTCGACGAGCGGCGCGCCCGCCGCGAGGCCCGCAAGCACGGCATCGCCGCCCCGTACGACCCGGGCCGCGAGCGGCGCGCCGAGCAGCGCGCCCGCGAGCTCCTCAAGTCGTGCGTGAACGAGGAGGAGTGGGCGATGTACCGCGACCTCGGGTTCATCCGCGTCTGGGGCGGCCAGGCCGGCCTCCCGGCGGATGCCTCGCGTGACCTGCGCGGCGTGCCCTACGCCTACCTGGTCTACCCGCACAAGCCGATCGTGGCCTACCTGCCGCAGACCGGCCAGCTGCTGAACGAGTACTGCGTCGAGTTCCCGGACGAGACGCGCCCGTACGGCTCGGCGCGGCTGCCCGACTCCGACGACGTGCTCGCCAAGTGGATGGCCCTCAAGGGCGACGAGCGGCGCCTGATCTCGGAGGCCAACCTGCACCTGCCCGGCCGCCAGATCGATCCCAAGCAGGTGCACCGCGACATCTGGCGCCTCGGCCGCTGGGAGCGCGAGCGCCTCTCCCGCCGCGCCGCCGCCGACCCCGGCCCCGCGACGCCGCCGCCCGCCCGGCCGAACAACCCGGGCACGCTGGGCTTCTAGACGCCGGCATCCGCCGCTACGCTGTCGGCGGAACGTAGGACAGGAGGGGAACATGCGAGGTCTCGTCACCGTCGCCACGGTTGTGGCTGCGTTGATCATCGCCGCACCCGCGGCCGCCATCACGTACGGCGTGCCCGACGGCAACAGCCATCCGAACGTGGGCGGGCTCGTCTCACCCACCCAGTACTCGGATGGAACGTGGCTCTACTGCTCCGGGACGCTCATCTCGCCGACGGTGTTCCTGACGGCGGCGCATTGCGGCGAGGACGGTGAACGCGTCGGTGTCACGTTCGACACCGCGTATGAGGCGGGCGACAAGGTCTACTTCGGCACCTTCCGCTCCGACCCGCTGTACAGCCAGTCGCAGAGCGACCCGCACGACATCGCGGTCGTCGTCTTCGACCGGGCGGTCAAGGGCATCACGCCGGCGCGCCTGCCCGCGGCGGGCTCGCTGTCGAGCTTGTCCGGCTCGCAGCAGTTCACGTCCGTCGGCTACGGCGCCTACGAGGTCACCAACGAGCCGGGCGGCCACCAGTACCTCTACAACGACGTGCGGATGGTCGCGACGGGCACGCTGAACTCGATCAACAAGGCTTGGCTACGGATCTCGATGAACCCGTCGACCGGCAACGGCGGCACCTGCTACGGCGACTCCGGCGGCCCGAACTTCCTCGGGACGACGAACATCATCGCCGCGACCACCATCACCGGCGACGCGGTCTGCCGCTCGACCAACGTGACCTACAGGCTCGACACCGCGTCCGCGCGGGTATTCCTGGGTGAGTTCGTGGCGCTGCCCTGAGCTCAGATCGCGTCGAGCACTTCCGCGGCGGCCCGTTCGCCGCTGAAGACGGCGCCCTGCAGATAGCCCTGGAAGTCCTGGGTGGTGTGCTCGCCCGCGAAGTGGCAGGCGCCTGAGACCTCCTCCTCGGAAGCCCCGAACGCCGTGTACTGGCCGGGCTTGTAGTACGAGTACGAACCGCGCGTCCACGGATACGACGGCCAGTGATCCACCGTCGCGTTGCCGTCCCACTGCGCGCTCACGCCCGGCAGCAGCGGCTCGAGCTGGGCCAGGAACTGCCTCGTGCGCGTGCTCGGCGTGCCCGACCGGAACGAGTCGCCGATCCGACCGCCGGTGTAGTCGACGAGGATCCCCGCCGTCCCCGGCTGTCCGCGTGAGACCTCCCACGTGTTCTGGAAGCCCGTGTCGGCGTACGTGTCCCCGTTGCAGCCGAGCGTCCGCCAGTAGCGGGTCCTGAAGCCGACGTTGAGCTTTGAGTTCGTGCCCATCCCGAGCTCGCGGATGGCCTGCGACTTCTCCGGCCCGAAGCCGGCCCTCGACCAGTCCACCGAACGGCGCATGATCGAGAACGGCAGGGCGAGCACCACGCGGTCGGCCGTCACCGGCTTCGTCGTGCCGCCCTCGACGAACGTGAGCGCGTACGTCCCCGTCGCGTTCCGGCGGATGGCCACGAGCTCGGAGCCCATCTTGATCTGACCCTCGAGGCGCTCTCCCATCGCGCTCGTGATCAGGTCGTTGCCGCCGCGGACGTGGTGCTTCTCGTCCGACTTCCCGAACAGGCGCAGCCGTCCCTGCCCGATGTAGCCGAGCAGGTACACGAGGTTGAGCGCGCTCTGCTCGGCGCACTCGGCCCCGAACTCGATGTTGTAGGCGACATCGAGCAGCTGCCCGAACCGCGACGCCATCCCGCCCGGGACGCTCTCCTCGATCCAGTCGACGATCGTCATCGCATCGAGCTCGCGGCCACGCTGCGTCGATACGCGGTAGGTCGTCGGGTACGACGCGGCTGACACGTCCATGTGGAGCTTCTGGTAGACGCCGTTGAAGTCCTCCGCCGCCTCGGCGTCTGTGTAGGGGCGCCCGTCGAAGTAGTAGAGCGGCTCGGTGCCGTTCGTCTCGCCCTGGAGCAGATCGTCGGTCGTGAGGCCGAGCTCGTGGCAGAGCTGCCGAGTCTCCACGTGCGCGGTGTCGATCAGCTCGCCGCCGCGTTCGGCCACGAGCCCGGGAGCGAAGGCGCCCCGGATCGACCAGCAGCGTCCGCCCAGCCGGTCGCTCGCCTCGTGGACGCAGGCCATGACTCCTGCCTGGCTGAGGCGATACGCGCACGTGAGCCCGGCGAGCCCGGCGCCGACGACGACGACGCGGGGCGCAGCGGCGGCGCGGGCGCGTGGCGCCCATGCCCCGGCGGCGACCGTGGCCGCGCCGGCGGCGAGGAACTGGCGGCGGCTGAGGGCGATGTCCTCCAGCCGCGCGGCGAGCGGAGTACGTGCCATGGAGCGACGCTACGCCTCCAGCACGAGTCCGAACCGGCCAACTCGATTGGACCGCTAGGCTCCAGCGGCCATGGCCGGCCTGGACCCCAAGCACAACTCGCGCGCGCTCACCGAAGGCCCCGAGCGGGCCGCCGCCCGCGCCTACCTGAAGGGCATCGGCTTCGACGACGAGGCGCTCTCGAAGCCGATCATCGGCGTCGCCCACTCGTGGACCGAGACGATGCCGTGCAACTTCAACCACCGTGCGCTGGCCGTCAAGGTCAAGGAGGGCGTCCGCGCGGCGGGCGGCACGCCGATGGAGTTCAACACCGTCGCCATCTCCGACGGCATCACCATGGGCACCTCCGGGATGAAGACGAGCCTGGTCAGCCGCGAGGTGATCGCCGACTCGATCGAGCTCGTGGCCCGCGGGCACCTGTTCGACGCGGTCGTCGCCCTCAGCGCCTGCGACAAGACGATCCCCGGCACCGTGATGGCGCTCGCGCGGCTCGACGTGCCGAGCCTGATGCTCTACAGCGGCTCGATCCCGCCCGGCCACTACCAGGGCCGCGACGTCACGATCATGGACGTGTTCGAGGCGGTCGGCGCCCACGCCGCGGGCAAGATCACCGACGAGGAGCTGACCGCGCTGGAGGACGTCGCGAGCCCGGGCGCCGGCGCCTGCGGCGGCCAGTTCACCGCCAACACGATGGCGATGGCCTTCCAGATGCTCGGCATCTCGCCGATGGGCCCGAGCGACATCCCGGCGCAGGACCAGAACAAGGCCCAGGCGGCCTATGACGCCGGCGTGATGGTCATGGACGTGCTCGCCCGCGGCCAGCGGCCGAGCGACATCATCACCCACGACGCGCTCGAGAACGCGATCGCCGCGATCGCGATGAGCGGCGGCTCCACCAACGGCGTCCTGCACCTGCTGGCCGTCGCCCGCGAGAGCGGGCTCGACCTCTCGATCGACGACTTCGACCGCATCGCCTCGCAGACGCCGCTGCTGTGCGACCTCAAGCCCGGCGGCCGCTTCGTGGCCACCGACATGCACGCCGCGGGCGGCACCGCCGTGGTCGCCGCCCGCCTGCTCAGGAGGCCGGCCTGCTGCACGAGGACGCGCCGACCGTCCACGGCCAGACGATCGGCGACCTCGCCCGGGCGGCGCAGGAGACGCCCGGCCAGGAGGTCGTCAGGCCGCTCGCGAACCCGCTCAAGCCCACCGGCGGCATCGCCATCCTGCGCGGCAACCTCGCGCCCGAGGGCTGCGTCGTGAAGCTGTCGGGCCACGAGCGCGTGCACCACGCGGGCCCGGCGCGCGTGTTCGAGAACGAGGAAGGGGCGATGGCGGCCGTCACGCACGGGCAGATCGAGCCCGGCGACGTCGTCGTGATCCGCAACGAAGGCCCGGCCGGCGGCCCCGGCATGCGCGAGATGCTGGCCGTCACCGCGGCGATCATGGGCGAAGGGCTCGGCGACTCCGTCGCGCTGCTCACGGACGGCCGCTTCTCCGGCGCCACGCGCGGCTTCATGGTCGGCCACGTCGCCCCCGAGGCCGTCCACGGCGGCCCGATCGCCGCCGTCCAGGACGGCGACACGATCACCATCGACGTCAAGAGCCGGCGGCTCGACGTCGATCTGCCCGACGACGAGATCGCGCGCCGCGTCGAGGCCTACGAGTCGCCGGACCCGGTCAAGGGCAACGGCGTGCTGGCCAAGTACGCGAAGCTGGTCTCGAGCGCCTCCGAAGGCGCCGTCACGCGCTGACGCCCTCGACGCCGGCTTCCGGCGCGCGCTCGCCGGCCATGAACGAGCGCAGCAGCTCGTTGAACCGCGACGGGCGCTCGAGCATCGGCAGGTGCCCGGTGTCCTCGAAGATCACGCTGTGGGCGTTGTCGCCGATCAGGTGCTCGTACCCCTCGGCGTCCGCCGACCGGCACGAGCATGTCGTTGCGGCCCCAGACGATCAGCGTCGGCACCTCGATCCGCTCGAGCTTGTCGCGGAACGAGTAGGTCATCAGCGCCTCGAAGGACGTCGATGAAGCCGGGCGCGTTGGCGCCGCTGACGAGCTCGGTCGCCAGCGGCACTGACAGCCTCTCGGGGTAGCGCACGACGAGCTGCAGCGCCAGCCGCCGCAGCCGCGGTCGCCTGACCATCCCGTCGCCGCGTAGTCCCGTGCGCGCCGTCAGCACCATGAACGCGCGCGCGCCCGCCAGCAGCGGCTGGCGCGCGAGGTACTCGGTCGAGAGGCCGGCCGCCGCCACGAGCACGAGCTTGGAGACCCGCGTCGGGTACCGCACCGCCAGCTCGGCGCCGACGAAGCCGCCCATCGAGTTGCCGACCACCACCGGCTCGTCGAGCCCGAGCTGGGCGCACACCCGGTCGACCGTGCGGGCGAAGCCGGGGATCGAGCACTCGTCCGGCATCTCGGACAGCCCGAACCCGGGCAGGTCCACCGCCACGCAGCGATGCGTGCCCATGAAGGCCGGGATGTTCAACAGCCAGTTCTGCCAGATCCCACCGAGCCCGTGGATGAACAGCAGCGGCGGGCCGTCGCCGCCGCTGTCGATCACGCCGACGCCGCGGCCGTCGACCTCGAGCCGGCGCGTCATCGCCGGCCAGTCGATCTCCATCCACGAGCTGTCGTCGCCGTCGGCGTAGGTGGAGTCCGGGCCGGGGCGGAACACCCCGCTGCGGGCCCGCTCAAGCGCATCCTGGTAGACGCTCGGCACGGCGCTCTAGGGTAGAGGCACGTGCGCATCGCGGTCGACATCGACTCCACGCTGCACCACTACTGGGACCAGCTGGCCGCGATCGCCAAGCGGCGCTTCGGCGTCGATCTGCCGTACGACGAGCAGGTCACCTGGCGGATCACGCGACTGCGGCCCGAGCAGGTCCACGTCTGCGTGGCGGAGACGCACCGTGAGACGAACGTGCTCGCCGCCGAGCCGTATCCTGGCGCCGTCGACGCGATCCGCGCCTGGCACGAGGCCGGGCACTTCATCCACGTCACCTCCCACCGCACGACCGAGGCGCACATCGCCACCGAGCGCTGGCTGGAGCAGATCGGGCTGCCGTACGACGAGCTGTACTGCTCCTTCGACAAGGTCGCGCGCTGCCGCGAGATCGGCATCGACGTGCTGATCGACGACTCGCCGGTGACGCTCATGGAGGCGGGCGAGGCGGGTATCACCCCGGCCACGATCCTGCACCCGTGGAATCGCGACGTGTGCGAGGAGGAGGACATCGTGTCCGCACCGGACTGGCCGACCCTGGCGCGGCGCCTGGAGCCGCTGCTGAGCGCATGAGCGACCGGCGCGCCCTGCCCGCGGCCCCCGAGACCGTCGACGACCTGCGCTCGCTGCTGCCCGCGATCGAGCCCGACCGCCAGATCACCGACTGGGGTCGCTCCGAGCGCGTCGAAGGGCTGCTCGACGCCACGCTCTACGAGTTCCTCTACCACTACTGGTTCCGCTGTGAGGTCGAGGGGATCGAGAACGTGCCCGCCACCGGCGGCGCCCTGCTGGTGTCCAACCACGCGGGGGCGCTGCCGCCGGACGCGGCGATGATCGCCAAGGCGATCAAGGAGGAGCACGCGCGCCCGCGGCCGCTGCACCTGACCGTCGAGCACTTCTTCAAGGGCTACCCGGGACTCGCGATGCTGGTGAACAAGATCGGCGGCGTGCCCGCGCACCCGGCCAACGTGCACCGCCTGCTCGACGACGAGCAGCAGCTCGTGCTCGTCTTCCCCGAGGGCCGCAAGGGCTCCGAGAAGCTCTACAAGGACCGCTACCGGCTGCGGCGCTTCGGCCGCGGCGGCTTCGTCGAGGCGGCGATGCGCGCTCGCGCGCCGATCGTCCCGATCGCCGTGATGGGCGCCGAGGAGTCGATGCCGATCTTCGCCCACATCGCGCCGCTCCAGCGCCTCACCAGGCTGATCTACTTCCCGGTCACGCCGCTGTTCCCGCACTTCGGCCTGCTCGGTGCCGCCTACCTGCCCGCCAAGTTCCGCATCCGCTTCCTCGAGCCGATCCCCACCGACCAGTGGGGCGAGGCGCCATGGGACGACAAGGGACTCGTGCAGACGGTGGCCGACGACATCCGCTCGCGGATCCAGGAGGAGCTGATCGACCTCGTCTCGCAGCGGAGATCGGTGTGGCTCGGATGAGGGTTCTCGTCACCGGCATCTCCACCTACTGGGGCGGCCGGCTGGCCCAGGCGATCGAGCAGGACACGAACGTCGAGGCGATCATCGGCGTCGGCCCCGACGACCCGACGTGCGAGCTCGAGCGCACGGAGTTCGTGCGGGTCGGGCTCCAGCACGCGCTGCTGCGGCGGATCGTCGACGCGGCGGAGATCGACACGGTGGTCGACGCCCGGCTGGTGGTCGACTCGCTGATGGCCTCGCCGCGGCAGGCGCACGAGACCAACGTGATCGGGACGATGAACATCCTCGCGGCCTGCGGCGGCCCGCACTCGCCGGTGCGCAAGGTGGTCTTCAAGTCCTCCGCCCACTACTACGGCTGCGAGCAGGACGACCCGGCGTTCTTCACCGAGGGGATGCGGCGCCCGCATGCGCCGCGGACGCGCCTGGAGGCCGACATCGTGGAGGCCGAGAAGGCGGTCGACGGCTTCGCGCAGCGCAACCCCGAGGTCACGGTGACCGTGCTGCGCTTCTGCAACGCGCTCGGGCCGGACCTGCGCACCACCCACACGCGGCTGTTCGACCTGCCGGCGGTGCCCGGCCATCCTCGGCTTCGACCCGCGCTACCAGTTCATCCACGAGGAGGACCTGGTCGGCGTGCTGCGCTTCGCCGTCGAGCGCGACCTGCCGGGCATCTACAACGCGGCCGGCGACGGCGTGCTGGCACTGTCGGAGGTCGCGTCGCTGCTCGGCAAGCCGCTGGCCCCGATCCTGCCGCCGTGGGGCAGCTCGCTGGCCGCCGCGGCGCTGCGCCCGCTCGGCGTGCGCGTCTCGTCGGAGGTGCTCAACCAGCTCCGCTACGGCCGCGGGCTCGACAACCGCAAGCTCAAGGCGGCCGGCTATCCGTTCGGGCTACACGAGCCGGGAGGCGGTGCTCAAGCACGCCGAGGCCCAGCGCGCACGGCCGCTGCGGCGTGGGGAGGGGGAGCCCTACCGCTACGAGCGCGAGGTCGAGGAGTTCCTGCGCTGGAGCCCCAGTGTCCGCAGGAAGGGCACTGTGTAACGCCAGACCGGTTGCAGGGGTTCTCTCGGTCCGAGCGACCGCCTACCATCTCCCGACCCCATGTCGCGCCGTCTGATCGCCGTACTCGCCCTCACCGTCACCGTGCTCCTCGTGGGGGCGGGGACCCTGTACGCCTACGACAAGCAGGTGCGCACGCGGATCGCCGACGGGGTCACCGTCAACGGGATCGACGTCGGGGACCTGACGCCCGCCGAGGCGCGGGCCAAGCTCCAGCGCACGCTGCTGGATCCGCTGAGCCGGCCCGTGAGCGTCCGCTACAAGGGCCGCCGCTTCACGCTGACGTCGGAGCAGGCCAGCGTGGCCGTCGACCTCGACGGCTCGGTCGATCGCGCCATGGAGGCCTCGACCAAGGGCAACCTCTTCACCCGCACGTGGCGGGAGGTGCGCGGCACGGAGGTCGACGCACGGGTCGAGGCCAAGATCAACTACTCCGAGGAAGCGGTGCGGCGGCTGGTGGACCGGGTCGAGCGCAGGCTCGAGATCGAGGTGCGCGACGCAGCGCTGGACCTCGAGGGCGGCCAGGTGGAGCCGACGCCGTCGCGCGACGGGCTCGACGTCCGCGCCGCCGCCCTTCGCAAGTCCATCCGCTCCGAGCTGGTCGACATGACCGCGACGCGGATCGCCCGCGTCAAGACCCGCGTGATCGAGCCGAAGGTCAGCACCGAGCAGCTGGCCAAGAAGTATCCGGCGGTCATCATCGTCAACCGCGGCGCCTTCCAGCTCACGTTCTACAAGAACCTCAAGCTGCACAAGACGTACGGGATCGCGGTCGGCCAGGTCGGGCTGGAGACGCCGGCGGGCCTCTACAACGTCCAGAACAAGGCCATCAACCCCGCCTGGCACGTGCCGACCTCCGACTGGGCGGGCGACCTGGCCGGCACCGTCGTCCCCGGCGGCACGCCGCAGAACCCGCTCAAGGCGCGCTGGATGGGCATCTACAACGGCGCCGGGATCCACGGCACCGACGCCACCGGCTCGATCGGCACCGCCGCCTCGCACGGCTGCATCCGCATGCTGATCCCGGACGTGATCGAGCTCTACGACCAGGTGCCCGTCGGCGCCCCGGTCTACATCGCGTAGCTGCGCCGGGACGAACTTCGGCTGGGTAGGGAAGCGAAGCTTTTGGCCGCTCCGGCGGTCCCTGGCGCCTTTCCGTCGCTATGCGACGCAAAAGCGCCAAGCGCTTGAAGACAGCCGGTTCCGCCGGCTCCCTCGCCTCCCTACCTCACGACCGCCAGCGGATCGTTGACCGTGGGGGGTGCGGGTTGCCGCCAGCACATCGTTTCCCGGTGGTGGCTGTCGCGCCGGTTCGTCGCGGAGCCGAGCCCGTAGGGCGAGGCGGAGCGGCGAGCCCGCGGCGCGGTCGGTCGCGGGGTCAGCGCGGGGCGGGGTGGTTGCAGCCGCGCGGTGGCGATCAGTTCCCCGTCGGTGTCGCTGATGAGCAGGTTGCGCTCGGTGGGCAGGGCGAGGTCCTGGGTGGCGGTGACGTATTGGTAGGCGGCGCCGTCGGGCATAGCGATCGCGCGGCCGAGCAGCCGCAGCTTGTGGTCTGAGCCGGATGAAGCGGATGAACTCGATCCGTCCGTGCTCGGGCCAGCCGGCGGGGATCTGGTCGGCCGTCAGCGGCGCGGCCCGGTGTGGACGCGTGGTCTGGTCGGGCGTGCGCCGGCCGGTCGCGCGGTCAGCGGTGCTGCGCGTTGTGGAAGCGTTCGAAGGCGCTTGCGCGGTCGGCGAGCTGGTCGAGATCACCGAAGCGTTCGTGGCGGAAGAAGCGCCGGTCGAAGGTGTCGTTGAAGTGCTCGATCGTGCCGTTGCGCCATGGCTCGCGCGGCGGGACGAGACCGGCGTGGCGCCCTGGTGCAGGCAGACCCGACACCTCGCCACGCCATGGGCGGTGAACGGGCCGCCGTTGTCGAACTGATCCGGCTCTGCACCCCGTGCCGTCCCCACAGGCGCTCGAGCGCGGCGAGCACGCGCGTCGTCGACGCGGTCGCTGACGATCTCGATCCCGGCATGATGAGAGCAGACGTCGATCTGGGTCAGCGCGTGAAAGCGCGCCCCGCCGTCGAGGTGACGGGGGCCGATCAGATCGACCTGAACGACATCGCCGGCGCGCTCGGCTGCCGGCACCGGTACGGGATGCCCTTCAGGCCCGCCGCCCGGCCGCTCGCGGCGCGTCGCGCCGGCGCGAGCCAGGATCCGCTCGATCGTGCGCGCCGGCACCGCCCGCGCGCCAGCTCTCGAGCTCCCACGCGATCGCCGGTGCCCCGACCTGCGCCCACGGGTTCGCCTCCAGACGGCGCGCACCTGCAGCACCTGCCGTTCGAGCTCATCGGCGGTGCGGTTGGCGACCCGGCGCGCCGCCCTCAGCGACCCAACGCCCAGCCCGGATCGCTCGGGTCATAGCGCTCGCCCAAGCGACCCACTACGCGTGCGTCCAGATCGCCGCATCGCCGCCGGCGACTCGCCGGCCAGCCGGCGCCGCACCGCCTCGCGTCGCAACGCGACCTCCAAGTTCTCCATCGACGCCTCCGACGCTCGCTCATCACGAGCGCGAGACGCCCGTCGCACGATGGAAACGATCCGCTGCGCTCAAACCCCAGCCACGTAACGATGCTCTGACGGCCCCGTAAACCATGTGCTGCGCCGTCACCTACCCAGCCGCAGTTTCCGAGCCCGGCGCGCCGATCTCGTCCACAGAGACTTCCTGCCAGCCCTGCTGCAGCAGGGAGGCGTGATGGTCCTGGTGGCGAATGCAGAGAGCGCCGATGAACACGCCCTCGCGAACCTCCTTCCGCATCACCGCGTACCACATGGTCGTGGCGTCCCCGGTCCCCTGGATGCGGTGCCACGGCCTCGGCGGGAGCTCGTCGGACTTCGCCACTCCCGCCTCCACGAGCTGGCGCTGGGTCGCCACCTGACCCGTGGAGGTGTCGATGAAGAACACGGCCACGCCGGCCCAGGCTAGCTGGGCGGACGCCATGCGCACCTTCGACCGCGACCTGCAGCGCCGTGGCGCCGCCGAGCGCACCCGCCGCGCCTACGGCGCCGACATCGGCGAGCTCGCCACCTGGGCGGCCGCCCAGGGGATCGAGCCGTCCGCCGTCACCTACCGCGTGCTGCGCGGCTACGCGGCCCGGCTGTCGGACCGCGGCGCCGCGCCCCGGACGCTGGCTCGCAAGCTGGCGAGCTCCCGCGCCTTCTTCCGCAGCATGGTCGAGCACGGCAGCATGGCCGCCAACCCCGCCGACCTCGTGCCCTCGCCGAAGCTGCCGCAGCCGCTCCCGCGCACCATGAAGGCCGCCGACGTCGCCGAGCTGCTGGACCGCATCCCCGCGACCACGCCGCTCGAGCTGCGCGACCGGGCGCTGTTCGAGCTCGCCTACGCCTGCGGCCTCCGCGCCGAGGAGCTGGTCAACCTCGATCACGGCTCGATCGACTTCGACGCCGAGCAGGTGCGGGTCGAGGGCAAGGGCGGCAAGACGCGGTTCGTGCCCGCCGGCGAGCACGCCCTGGCCGCCATCGGCGACTACCTCGAGCGCGCCCGTGCCGCCCTGAGCGGCAACGCGCAGGACCCCGCGCTGTTCCTCTCCAAGTCCGGAAGGCGCCTCTCGACCTCGGACGTGCGCCGCCGCCTGAGGGTCTGGGCGCGGCACGCCGCGACCCAGGGAGCGGTCCATCCGCACGCCCTCAGACACTCGTTCGCGACTCATCTTCTGGACGGCGGTGCCGATCTACGGGCCATCCAGGAGATGCTCGGCCACAGCTCCATATCGACGACCCAGGTCTACACTCGGGTAGAGTCCGCTCGCTTGCGTGCCGCGTATCTACGCAGCCATCCGCGGGCCTAAAGGGAGCAGGCTCTGGACACCAACGTCAAAGCACTCGAGCTGAAAGACCTCTGGCGGAGGTACAAGGAGGAGGGGTCCGAGCCCGCCCGGGAGAAGCTCGTCGTCGCCTACTCGCCGCTCGTCAAGTACGTGGCGGGGCGGATGTCGAGCGGCCTCCCCGCGCACGTCGAGGAGTCCGACCTCATCTCCTACGGCCTGATCGGCCTGATCAACGCGATCGAGCGCTTCGAGGTCGAGCGCGAGATCAAGTTCGAGACCTACGCGATCACGCGCATCAAGGGCGCGATCATCGACGAGCTGCGCGCGCTCGACTGGGTGCCGCGCTCCGTCCGTGCCCGCGCCCGCGAGATCGAGCGCGTGCACGCGAAGCTCGAGCACCGCATGCACCGCACGCCGACCGACGACGAGATGGCGCGCGAGCTCGGGATGTCGACCGACGAGTTCCAGGAGGCGCTCGTCAAGATCTCCAACTCCACCGTCGTCGCGCTCGACGAGCTGTGGGCGGTCTCCGACGCCTCGGGCGACCAGGTGAGCCTGCTCGACACCCTCCAGGACCCCGACGCGCCCGACCCGCAGCAGCTGCTCGACGCCTCCGAGCTCAAGGACCGGCTGGCCGACGCGATCTCCGCCCTGCCCGAGCGCGAGAAGCTCGTGATCGCCCTCTACTACTACGAGAACCTGACGCTGCGAGAGATCGGCGAGGTCCTCGGCGTCACCGAGTCGCGCATCTCCCAGCTGCACACCAAGGCGGTCCTGCGCCTCAAGTCGCGCCTCCAGGGCGACAACCTGCGCGACTAGCGCTAGCCTGCGCACTCCGACGAGGAGAGGGAGGTTCAGGTCGTAATGCAGGCCGCAGACAGGATTCGCAACGTGGCTCTAGTCGGCCACCGGGGGAGCGGGAAGACGTCGCTGCACGAGGCCCTCTTGCACGAGGCCGGCGCGACGACCCGACTCGGCTCGGTGGCCGACGGAACGACGGTCTCGGACGCCGACGAGGACGAGAAGGCACGCGGGATGTCGATCTCCGCCTCGCTCGCGTCGTTCGAGTGGCGGGACGTGAAGGTCAACCTCATCGACACCCCGGGCGAGCCGTCCTTCATCGCCGACGCGCTGGGCGCCCTGCGGGTCTGCGAGTCCGCCGTGTTCGTGGTCAACGGCGTGCTCGGCGTCGAGGTCGGCACCCAGCGGCTGTGGCAGCGCGCGCAGGAGCTCGGCGTCGCGCGCCTGGTCTACGTGAACATGCTCGATCGCGAGCGGGCCGACTTCTTCCGCACCCTCGACGCCCTCAAGGAGGCCTTCGGGCCGCACGTGGTGGCGACCGAGATCCCGATCGGGTCCGAGCACAACACGCGCGGCGTGATCGACCTGGTCGACATGAAGGCCTACGAGTACGACGACGGGAACTGCAAGGAGATCCCGATCCCGGACGACCTCGCCGACCTCGCGCAGGAGTACCGCGAGAAGCTGATGGACGAGGTGGCCGAGAACTCCGAGGCGCTCATGGAGCGCTACCTGGAGGGCGAGGAGATCTCGCACGACGAGATCGTCACCGCGCTCGAGGACGGCACCGACCACGGGCTCATCTTCCCCGTGACCTGCGGCGTTGCTACGACGCGGCTGGCCTCCAACCGCCTGCTCGACGCGATCGTCGACGACCTGCCCTCGCCGGTCCAGCACGGGGCGCTCGAGACCGAGAACATGACGCTCGAGCCGAACCCCGACGGCGAGATGTTCGCGTACGTGTTCAAGACGCGTGCCGACCCGTACGCCGGCCGCATCAACCTCTTCCGCGTCTACCAGGGCACGGTCACGCACGACACGCACGTGCTCAACACGCGCACCCACCACAAGGAGCGCATCGGGCAGCTGCTGGTCCCGCAGGGCAAGGACTTCAAGCAGACCGACGCCTTCGGGCCCGGCGACATCGGCGCCGTGGCCAAGCTCAAGGAGACGCACGCGGGCGACTGGCTGGCCGAGCGCGACGAGCCCGTCCAGATGCCCTCGATCAAGCTCCCGGCCCCGGTCATGGCGTTCGCCATGGAGCCGGCCTCCAAGGGCGACGAGGACAAGGTCTTCACCGCGCTGCGCCGCCTCCAGGAGGAGGACCCGACGATCGACCTGCATCGCGACCTGCAGACCGGCGAGCAGATCGTCGCCGGCCTGTCGCAGATCCACGTCGAGATCATCGTCGAGCGCATGCGCGCCCGGTTCGGCGCCGAGGTCACGCTCAAGCCGCCGCGCGTCCCGTACCAGGAGACGATCCGCCACGGCGCGAAGGCGCACGGCCGGCACAAGAAGCAGACCGGCGGCCGCGGCCAGTTCGGCGACTGCCACATCGAGATCGAGCCGCTCGAGGGTGGCGAATTCGAGTTCGTCAACGCGATCAAGGGCGGCGTGATCCCGACCGGCTTCATCCCCGCCGTCGAGAAGGGCGTCCTCGACGCGATGTCGAGCGGCGCGGTGGCCGGCTACCCGGTCAAGGGCGTGCGGGTGAGGCTGTTCGACGGCTCCTACCACTCGGTCGACTCGTCCGAGATGGCGTTCAAGCTCGCGGGCTCGCTGGCCATGAAGCAGGCGCTCGAGCAGGCCGGCGCGGTGCTGCTGGAGCCGATCATGATGCTCACCGCGAGCGTGCCCGACGAGTCGGTCGGCGACGTCATGGGCGACCTCTCCTCGCGCCGCGGCCGCCCGCTCGGCACCGAGGCGGTCGGCGGCATGACCGAGGTCAAGGCCGAGGTGCCGATGGCGGAGATCCTCACCTACGCCCCCGACCTGCGCTCGCTGACCGGCGGCCAGGGCGAGTACACGATGGAGTTCCTGCGCTACGAGGAGGTCCCGGCCCACCTCGCGCAGAAGGTGGTCGACAAGGCCCACGAGGAGGAAGAGGTCCGGGCCTAGCTTCTACCCTGCTCTGCCGTGGCGCGCACGCGCGACATCCGGACCAACCAGGTCGACATCGCCTGCGACGTCTGCGGGCGGACGCTGCTGCGCGGCGAGCACGCCGAGACCTTCCTGGCCGGCGGCTCGCGGCGCGAGGTCTGCGACCTCTGCACGGCGCGCGCGCAGCACGAGGGCTGGATCCGCGAGTCGGGCGGCGACGACCTGGCGCTGCGGCACACCCGTCACGACGGTCGCGGGCGGTCGTTCCTGGACCGCCTGCGGGCCCGCCGCGAGCGGGCGCGCGACGTGCAGGACGACATGGCGGCGGCCGTCGACGAGCCGCCGCCCCCGCATGAGGAGCCGCAGCGGGCGCCCGATCCGCCGCGGCGGCCGCGTCACGTCCGCGCGGTGCCGACGAACGCCGACCTGAAGATGCAGCGCGCGCTGGAGGTGTTCAACGCCTCCGACCACACGCGCACGGTCGGCGGCGTGGCGCGCTCGCTCGGCGCGCCCGCGGTCAGCGTGCGCCCGCGGACAGACCGGCCGAGCGTCGTCGCGATCACCGTCATGTGGGAGCTGAGCTGGTACCGCTTCGAGGTCGACCTGTCCGACGAGGCCGGCGGCGTCCGCCGCGACGCGCAGGGCGACGAGCTGTCCGAGCTGACCCAGGACGAGCAGGAAGCGAACGCGGCGGCGGATGAGCGGGGTGGCCTGCACCTTGCGTAAACGGATGACCGATGCCGCGACCCTGATTGCTTTGTTAGCTTGCCTGTCGTGATCTACTGCGTCGTACCTGAGCCACTGGCCGACGAGCTGTACCCGAAGCTCGCGGCGTACTACGAGGACGATCCGAACGTCGAGGTGATCGTGGACCGGCGCAAGTCGGAGCGCCGCGACGCCTCGACCGGTGGAGGTCAGCGCGAGGTGCGCGACCGGCGGCGTTCTCGGGTGACCGGCGACTTCCCGCCACTCTCTGCTGCATAGTGAAGAGCGTCGTCCACGTGGACGGCGGGTCGCGTGGCAACCCCGGGCCAGCCGCCGCTGCGGCCGTCGTATCGACGCCTGACGGCGACGTCCTCGACGAGGCGTCGGTGACGCTCGGCGAGACGACCAACAACGTCGCCGAGTACCGCGGCCTGCTGCTCGGGCTCGAGCGCGCCCGCGAGCTCGGCGCCACCGAGGTCGAGGTGATCAACGACTCCGAGCTCGTCGCCAAGCAGGTCAACGGCGAGTACAAGGTCAAGAGCCCGGAGATGGCGGCGCTGCACGAGCAGGCCCTGAAGGCGCTCGAGCAGTTCGACTCGTGGTCGATCCGCTCGGTTCCGCGCGCGCAGAACGCGGAGGCCGACGCGCTGGTGAACCGCGCGCTCGACGCGCCCCAGGAGGGGACCGAGTACGCCGGCTACCTGCGGATCGACGACCTGCTGACGCTCCAGCAGCCGCTCACGCCGGGGGCGCACGACGAGCTGCTGTTCATCATCGTCCACCAGTCGTACGAGCTCTGGTTCAAGCTGATCATCCACGAGCTGCGCAAGGCGCACGACCAGCTCCAGGCGCGCCGCCCGCAGGGCGCGCTCGGACCGCTCAAGCGCACGGTCAAGATCGAGCGGCTGCTGCTCGACCACCTCGACGTGCTCGAGACGATGGGCCCGGAGGGCTTCATGGAGTTCCGCGACCCGCTCGCGCCCGCCTCGGGCTTCCAGTCACAGCAGTTCCGCGAGATCGAGTCGCTCAGCCCGGCGCTCTACGACGCCTTCGCCGCTCAGCTCGACACCGACCTCGCCGACCTCTACCGCAACCACCTCGACGACCCGCGCCGCGCGCTGCTCTACGAGGTCGCCGAGCTGCTGCTCGACCACGACGAGCAGATCGCCCTCTGGCGCCACCACCACACGCTGATGGCGGCGCGCGAGATCGGCGACCGGCAGGGCACCGGCGGCTCGCGCGGGGTCGAGTACCTGCGCAAGACGCAGGACCAGCGCTTCTATCCGGAGCTGTGGGCCGTGCGAACGGCCCTCTGAGCTACCAACGCGCGGAGCTGCGCCCCCCACAGCGCCAGATATCGGACGGGAGTCAAAACCCGCAGCGATCGGCCGATTCCAGGGCTGATGACGGAGCCCGTCACGCCTCGCCTTGCTCGCACGTGCTTTGCGCGCAGCCTCGCCGCCCCCACTTTCGCCGTCCTGGCGCTGGTGCTCGTCCTCATCTCGGGGACGTTCGCCGTGCTGCTGTTCAGCCTGCGCGACTTCGACCGCGAGACCGAGAGCGCGGGCCGCGCCGAGCGCATCCTGAGCCGCTCCGCGGCCGCCGAGCGCGACGTCGTCGACGTCGAGACGGGCCTGCGCGGCTACCTGCTCACGGGCGAGCCCCGCTTCCTCGAGCCCTACGATGCCGGCCGCCTGCGCTACCGCGCCGATCTGGCGGCGATCGAGCGCCTGATCACCGTCCCGGCACAACAGCGGAGGCTGCGCGAGCTGCGGAGCGCGATGGAGGCCTACATCGAGGGCTACGCGGTGCCGCTGCGCGTCCGCGGCGCGCGCCTGTCGCCGGCCGAGGTGCTCGCCACCACCGGCGACGGCAAGCGCCGGCTGGATGCGCTGCGCGCCCGCTTCAGCGAGTTCAACCGGGCCGAGGAGCAGATCTCCGCCGCCCGCCGCGCCCGCGCGGCCTCGCGTGGGGACCGCTCGGTCCTGATCGCGGCCGGCGGCGTCGCCGGCGGCGCGCTAGTGCTGATCCTGCTCGGCTTCTACCTGCACCGCTCCGTGCTGCGCCCGGTGCGCCGCGTCGGCGTCGCCGCGCGGCGGCTGGCAGGCGGCCGCGACGTCCGCGTGCAGGCCGGCGGCCGCGGTGAGGTCGCGCTGCTGGCCGACTCGTTCAACACGATGGCGGGCGCGCTCGTCGAGCGCGAGGAGGAGCTGCGGGTCGCGGGCGACCGGCTCCAGGGGATCCTCGACCACGCGTCGGCGATGATCTCGGTCAAGGACGTCGAGGGCCGCTACCTGCTCGTCGGCCGCCGCTGGGAGCAGATGGCGGGCCGCAAGGCGGCCGAGGTCCTCGGCCGCACCGACGCCGAGCTCGTGCCGGGCAGCTCCGCGACGCCCGCGCACGCCGCCGACCTCGAGGTCATCCGCACCGGCCGCACGGTCGAGTACGAGCGCGACACGCTGACGGCCGAGGGCGCCCGCTCGCAGCTGACGGTCAAGTTCCCGCTCAAGGACGCCGACGGCGCCGTCTACGCCGTCGCGACGATGACCACCGACGTCACCGAGCGCAAGCGCGCGCTCGAGGAGGCGGTCGAGGCCTCGCGCTCGAAGTCCGAGTTCCTGGCCAACATGAGCCACGAGATCCGCACGCCGCTCAACGGCGTGATCGGGATGACCGACCTGCTGCTCCAGACCGAGCTGACGGGCGAGCAGCGCAGCTACGCGCAGACGGCCGCCTCGTCCGGCGAGGCGCTGCTCGGCGTGATCGACGACATCCTCGACTTCTCGAAGATCGAGGCCGGCAAGCTCGAGCTCGACACGCACGACTTCGACCTGCGCGAGGCTGGTCGAGGACACGAGCGAGATGCTGGCCCCGCAGGCCCACGGCAAGGGCCTCGAGCTGACGGCCTTCGTGGCCGCCGACGTGCCCGCCATGGTGCGCGGCGATCGCGGCCGCCTGCGCCAGGTCCTCACCAACCTGCTCTCCAACGCGGTCAAGTTCACCCACCGCGGCGAGGTCGCCGTGCGGGTCGAGCTGGTCGAGCGCGACGCGGCCGGCGCGAAGCTGCGCTTCGAGGTCTCCGACACCGGCATCGGGATCGCCCAGGGCAAGCTCGACAAGCTCTTCGAGTCGTTCTCGCAGGCCGACACCTCGACCACGCGCCGCTACGGCGGCACCGGCCTCGGCCTGGCCATCTCGCGCCAGCTCGTGCAGCTGATGGGCGGCGAGATCCGGGCCGAGTCGGGCGCAGGCCGCGGCAGCCGCTTCTCCTTCGCCGTCACGCTGCGCGAGGTCGAGGACGCCCGCCCCGCGCCGCGCCGGGCGCCGGCCGACGCCGTCGGCGAGGAGCCCGAGCCTCCCGTGCCCGCGGCCGAGGGCCACGCGACCGCCGTGCGCGTGCTGGTCGCCGAGGACAACGAGGTCAACCAGCTCGTGATCGAGAAGATGCTGGCCAAGCGCGGCTTCGACGTCGACATCGCCGCCGACGGCGTGGAGGCGCTCGCGAAGCTCGCGACCGGCGCCTACGCCGCCGTGTTCATGGACTGCCAGATGCCGAACCTCGACGGCTACAGCACGACCGCGCGGATCCGCGAGCAGGAGCGCCGGGGAGAGCGGCTGCCGGTGATCGCCATGACCGCGCACGCGATGAAGGGCGACCGCGAGCGCTGCCTCGAGGCGGGCATGGACGACTACCTCTCCAAGCCGCTGCGTCCTGACGCGCTCGACGCGGTGCTCGAGCGCTGGCTGGGCCTCGCGCCCGCCATCGAAGCTCTCATCGACGAGGCGCGCATGCGCACCTTCCGCGACGACTACCCGGACATCGTCGACCAGCTGCTCGACCTGTTCCTCACGAGCACGCCGCCACTGATCGACGAGCTGCGCGAGGCGCTGCGACGCCGGCGACGACGACGCGCTGAAGCGCTCCGCGCACAAGCTCAAGGGCAGCTGCCAGAACATCGGCGCCACGTTCATGGCGACGCTGTGCCGCTCGATCGAGACCGGCGAGAGCGACGCCGGCGTGACCGTCGCCGAGCTCGGCACCGCGCTCGAGCTGACCGAGACCGCGATCCGCGAGGCGCTCGCCTGACGCCGCCCATCATGCGAACATGCGTTCGCATGAGCAGCCAAGGCAGTCCCTACGCCCGGTTTCAGCGCGCTCTGCGCATCGGCCGCCTCCCGCTCGTGCGGGCCGCCGCGGCCGAGCTCCCGCGCATCGATCTCGACGACGCGCTGGCGATCTGCCTGCTCATCGAGGACCAGGACGCCGAGCGCTTCGAGCGCGCCGCCGTGCGCTGGCTGGCGCGGCTGAGCCTCGAGGTGCCGACCGTGCGGATCGAGGACCTGAGGGCCGGCCTGCTGGCCTTCGAGGCGCTGCCGGAGAACCCGCACGGCGCCCGCCTGGCGCTCGCCGACCTCTGCGCCCGTCACGGCCTCGACCGCGCGGCGCGCGCGTTGGCGCTCTGACAGATCGCGCTCAGGGCATCCGTTGATCCGCCGATGCTCGGTCTGACAACTCAGGCAAGGGGCTCTCGATGGTGGACCGGATCGCTGGTGCTGGACGTGCGCTGACATTTCGGCAGCAGTTGCTGCTGGCTTTCGGCGTGCTGCTGACGGTCCGCCGCAGGCCGACGACGCCGAGGCCGTGAAGGCGATCAGCGGCAAGTTCGACGCGTGGGCCGAGGCGCTCGAGGCCGAGTTCGAGCTTTACGGCAGCGACCGCGCGGCCGCGATGGACGTCGCGCTGGGCGAGAACCGCGACCTGCGCAAGGCCTACGAGGAGGACCTGAAGGCGGCCACGACCGACGCGGCGGAGGATCTCGAAGAGTCGCTGGCCGCCGTGAACGACAACACTCACGGCGCGCGCGTCGCGCTCCTGATCGCGATGCTCGTGCTCGCGGTGCTCACGGTGCTGAGCGCTCTCTGGCTCGAGCTGCGCAACCGGATCCGGCTGTCGCCGCTGGTGGCGCGCCTGCGCAGCCTCGACGAGAACTGCGTCGCCGAGCTCGACCGCGGGCTCGGCGCGATGTCGCACGGCGACCTGACGGTCGAGGTCGTGCCGGCCACCACGCCGCTCGACGAGGGGCGCGCGCGATCAGATCGGCGAGGCGTGCACGACCACCATGCGCTGATCGGGAAGATCCAGGCCTCCGTCGCGAGCTACAACGACATGCGCGGTCAGCTCGGCACGCTGATCGGCGAGATCGCCGACAGCTCGAGCACGCTGTCGAGCGCCTCGCAGCAGATGGCCTCGACCTCGGAGGAGGCCGGCCGCGCCGTCGGCGAGATCGCCTCGGCCGTCGGCGACGTGGCCCAGGGGCCGAGCGCCAGGTGCGGATGGTCGAGTCCACTCGCACCGCCGTCCAGGAGGCCGCCGAGAACGCCCGCCGCGCCGCGCAGGAGGGCGTCGACGCCGCCGAGCACGCGACCGGCGCGATCCAGCAGGTGGCCGCCTCCAGCGAGCAGGCGCTCGCCGGCATCGCGGAGCAGCTCGCCCGCCTCTACCGCGGTTCAAGGTGGGCGTCTGGAGTGGCCGTGGCCGAAAGCTCCACGCATTCCGGCGGGCCCGGCTCGCGTTCTGCCGGCACCCGGCATCCGGTCACGTGCCACCAGCATGCTCGCGGATGGCGTGCACCGGCAGACACGGCCCGGACTACGCCGGGTTATGCGCGGAGCTTCCGGCCACGACCACTAGCGCAGGTCGAGCACCTTGGCGCCGTAGACCCAGTGCACCTGGGTGTCGCCGTAGCGCTTCTGCGTGCGGCCGGCGATCGGGTGCGTGTGGCCGTGGAGGACGTGGCGCGGCTGGTGCTCGTCGACCCAGTCGCGCAGGCCCTCGAAGCCCATGTGGGCCGGGTCGTCGGGGTCGTCGTTGATGCCGAGCGGCGGGCAGTGGCAGAGCAGGATGTCGGCGCTCGGCAGCTTGCGCGCGAGCTTGCAGCCCTCCTTCTGCGTGTACTGGTGCACGGCGCCCTTGTGGTACTCGACGCAGCCCTCGAAGCCGGCGACCGTGAGACCGCCGGCGATCTGCGTGCGTCGCAGGTGCAGGTCCTCGATCTCGAGGTCGCGCAGCGCGTCCTCGGGGTCGTGGTTGCCGTGGACGCCGTAGCGGGGGATCGAGAGGCCCATCAGCGACTCGATCCAGGCGCGGTCGAGGTCGCCGAGGCAGAACACGGCGTCGACGCGCATCTGGCGCGCCATCTCGGCCGGGTCGACCGGCGGGCGCTTGTCGGCGAGCGCGAGGACGCGCATCAGGGGCGCAGCGCCGCGAGCCCGGCCTCGAGGAAGCGCAGCGCGTCGTCGATGAAGGCGGCGGGGTCGGCCATCATCGCCTGCGCGGCCTCCGGATCCGACTCGATGATCGCGTCGGCGGCGTCGCTGGAGGCCTGCAGGGCGGCGACCGCGGCGGCCGCCACGAGCCGCGGCCGCAGCGCGTCGGCCGGCTCGCCGAGGTCCTCGCCGACCGCCTCGGCCAGCCGGCGCTCGAAGCGGCGCATGTGCTGGAGGTCGCAGGCGGCCACGGCGGGCGACTCGCGCCGCAGCTGCGCCTCGAGCCGGGCGCCGTCCAGGTCGCCGAAGTGCTGGGCCGCCACGCGCGATCCACTCGCGCAGCGCGTCGAGCGCGGTGGTGCCGGGCGCGCGCTCGCGCATGACGCGGTCGAAGTCGGCGAACATCGGCTCGAACTTCGGGAACACCGCCTCCTCCTTGGAGGCGAAGTAGGAGAAGAAGGTGCGCGGCGCGATGTCGGCCGCCGCGGCGATGTCGGCGATCGTCGTCGCCTCGAAGCCGCGCTCGGCGAACAGCCGCATCGCGGCACGGTGGATCGCCTCGCGCGTCTGCTGCTTCTTGCGTTCCCGCAGCCCGGTCGTCACGGTCGTGCGGATTGTAGCGTTCTCTGCAAGTTTGCAATAGGTTGCAAAATTGCAGTCGAGTGTGGTTTCCTGCCGATAACGAGTTCGACAGTCCTTCTCCCCGGAGCCTCGATGTCCAACTTCCTCAGCCGCCTCGGCACCTCCTCAGCCCGCCACTGGCGCCGCACCCTGCTCGTCGCGATCGTCCTGATCGCCGGGATCGGCACGCTCGGCAGCGCGCTCGGCGCCGGCTTCGTCGACGACTACCGCACGCCGGGCGTCGACTCCACGCGCGCCCAGGAGCTGCTCGAGCAGCGCTTCCCGCAGGTGTCGGGCGCCGACGCCCAGATCGTGTTCGCCGGCGATCCTGCGGCGGTGTCCGGCGACGGCGTGAAGGCGACGCTGAAGGCGATCGAGGGCAGCCACACGTGACCGGCGTGAGCGCGCTGCAGGCCTCAGCCGACGGCAAGGTCGCGTTCGCGACGGTCCAGTACGACGTGCCGGCCGAGGATCTGGGGCCGGACGCGCGTGAGCGCCTGGAGTCGGTCACCGGGCCGGCCGAGCAGGCCGGCGCCGAGGTCTCGATGCGCGGCATGGCGATCGACATCGGCGACGAGCAGGCGGCGCCGATCGGCGAGCTGATCGGCGTCGCCGCCGCGATCCTGCTGCTCACGCTGCTCTTCCGCTCGGTGGTGGCGATGACGCTGACGCTGGTGGCCAGCGCGTTCGGGCTGATCGGCGGCATGGTGCTGGTCGCGCTCGCCAGCGCGGGCGTCGACATCCCGACCGTGGCGCCGACCGTGGCGATGATGCTCGGCCTCGGCGCCGGCATCGACTACGCGCTGTTCATCACCGCCCGCCACCGCGAGCGGCTGGCGGCCGGGGAGGACCCGGTGACCGCCGCCGGCCGGGCCAACGGCACCGCCGGCGTGGCCGTGGTCACGGCGGGCGCGATCGTCGTGGTGGCGATCAGCGGCCTGCTCGCCGTCGGCATCCCGTTCGTGGGCCGCATGGGCCTGGCCGCGGGCGTCGTGGTGGCGGTCACCGCCGTCGCCGCCGTCACCGTGATGCCGGCGCTGCTCGGCATGGCCGGGCGGCGCGTGCTCGGCCGCGCGCGGCGCGCCGCCGAGAGCGGGCGCTTCGCCGAGCGCTGGGCGCGCGGCGTCGCGCGCCGGCCGGTCGTCTCCGCGCTCGCCGGCGTCGCGCTCCTGCTCGCGCTCGCCGCGCCGGTGCTCGGGCCTGCGGCTCGGCCAGCCCGACGACGGCACCAAGCCGGCGTCGATGACCCAGAAGGTCGCCTACGACCGGCTCGCCGAGGGCTTCGGCGCGGGCTTCAACGGCCCGCTCGTGCTCGCGGTCGCGCTGCGAGGACGACGGCATCGCTCGAGCGGCTCGAAGCCGGCGCCAAGGCGGCGCCGGGCGTCGCCGCCGTGAGCGAGCCGGTGATCAACGAGGCCGGCGACGCCGCCATCGCTCACCGTGATCCCGACGACGGCGCCGCAGGACGAGGCGACCTCGCAGCTCGTCTCGACGCTGCGCGAGGACGTCATCCCGGCACATCGGGCGCCCGCGCCTACGTCGGCGGCGCGACCGCCACGTTCGACGACATGGCCGGCCGCATCAGCGAGCGGCTGCCGATCTTCATCGGCGTCGTCGTCGGGCTCTCGCTGCTGCTGCTGATGGCGGCGTTCCGCTCGATCCTCGTCCCGCTCGTCTCGGCCGCCTTCAACCTGCTCTCGATCGGCGCCGCCTACGGCGTCGTGACGCTCGCCTTCCAGACCGAGGCCGGCGCGTCGCTGCTCGGCGTGGCCGAGCAGCCGATCGTCTCGTTCATCCCGATGTTCATGTTCGCGATCCTGTTCGGGCTGAGCATGGACTACAACGTCTTCCTGCTCTCGCGGGTGCGCGAGGAGTACCTGCGGACCGGCGACGCGCGCGGCGCGGTGACCCACGCGGTCGGCCGCACGGCGGCGGTGATCGGGACGGCGGGCGCGATCATGACCGCGGTCTTCCTCGGCTTCATGACCGAGAGCGACTCGATCGTGAAGATGATGGGCCTCGGGCTGGCGACCGCGATCGCCGTCGACGTCACCGTCGTGCGGATGCTGCTCGCGCCCGCCGTGCTGACCTGGCTCGGCGACCGCGCCTGGCGCCTGCCGCGCTGGCTCGACCGCCTGCTGCCGCGGATGGAGCTCGAGGGCCGCGAGCCCCAGCCTCAGTCCTTGTAGGGATCGAAGGTGTCGGCGCCGGCCATGGCGACCCCGATCGGCGTGAGGCGATGCAGCACGCGGATCGAGTCGCCGTGGTCGGCCAGCACCTCGTCGAGCCGCTTGTAGGCGTCCGGCGCCTCGTCGGCGGCGCCGCCGCGCAGCTCGATCCCGCGCTCGCGCAGGTCGGCCTGGACCTGGGCGTAGTCGATCAGGCCGGGCCGGCCCTTCTTCCCCTCCGCCTGGGTCCGCGACATCCGTCGCCCGGCGCCGTGGACGGTCGAGATAGAAGCGCCGCGCGCGCGCCTCCGGCGTGTCGGCGCCCTCGAGGATCACGCTCTGCTCGCCCATCGTCGAGCCGACGAAGCCCTGCTGGCCGGGGAAGGCGGGCGTGCAGCCCTTGCGCACGACCCACCAGTCCTCGCCGTCGTGCGTCTCGCGGTTCGCGAAGTTGTGGTTGTTGTGGACGGAGTGCGTGGGGGAGGCGCCGAGGATCTCGAGCACGCGGTCGACCACCACGTCGCGGCCCGCGTAGGCGTAGTCGCACGCGAGCGTCATCGCCGCGATGTACTCCTGCCCGAGCTCGAGTCGATCGCGCAGCAGGGTCGGCGGCGCGTCCATGCCGCCCTGCGGCTCGCCCGGCCAGCTCGAGGTACCTCGTCGCCGTCTTGTGGCCGAAGCCGCGCGAGCCGAAGTGCACGCCGACCCACACGACGCCCTCCTCGTCGGCGAACAGGTCGACGTAGTGGTTGCCGGCGCCGACCGTGCCGAGCTGCTTGGCCGCCAGGTCGGCCAGCTCACGCTGGGCCGGCGCGTCGGCGCTGCGGATCGCGTCGAGCACCGGGTGGTCGACCGGCTCGTCGTTGTGGCGGCCGACGCCGAACGAGATCCGCTCGACGATCGCGTCCATGATGCGCGGCAGGTCGGCCTCGATGTCCTCGCGGCGCAGGTCGGTCCGCACCGCCTTGTTGCCGCAGCCGATGTCGTAGCCGACGCCGGAGACCGAGATGTGCTCGCGATACGCGACAGCGCCGCCGACCGGCTGGCTGTAGCCGACATGCCCGTCCGCGCACAGCACGCCGGCAGCGCCCTCCTCGGCGCGCACGCAGCGCTCGAGCTGCTGGATCGTGCGCTCCTCGTGCTCTCCGATGACCGTGACGGACATGATCTAGCCTCGATCGTCGGTCCCGTTGAAGTGGCCGGTCATCTCCGTTCGCGAGCGGACCCCGAGCTTGCGGTAGGCCATGCGCAGGTGGTGCTCGACGGTACGGGGCGACATGTACAGCGCGGCGGCGGCCTCGCGGTTGGTGGCGCCGCCCGCGACGAGCAGGCAGACGTCCCGTTCGCGGGCGGTCAGCACACCGTCGGTCGGTAGGCGCTCGCTGCGCCGGCCGCCCGCTGCCCGCAGCTCGTGCGCCGCACGCGCGGCCCACTGCTCGGTGCCCAGTGCGGCGAACGTCGCGTAAGCGCCGGCCAGCTGCGCGCGGGCGTCGCTTCGCCGCCGGGCGCGTCGCAGCTGCTCGCCGGCGCACAGCTGAGTGCGGGCGAGCTCGAACGGTTGCGCCAGGCGTGCGTGCGCGGCGATCGCCGCCGCGATGTGCTCGTCCAGACGGTCGTCGCCCTCGACGAGCAGGCGGCAGCGCGCGGTCGCTGCCGCCGCCCAGGCGCCGCCGGTCGCGGCCGCGCCGGCCGCCAGCTCGTCGGTCACCGCCGCGGCGTCGGCGGACCGGCCGGCTCGCACGTACGCCTCGGCGAGATCCGCGTGGGTGTACAGGAAGGACGGATCGTGGGCGCCGAAGCGTCGCGTGTGCTCGCGCGCGCGCTCGAGGTGGACGACGGCCGTCGCAGCCTCCCCGGCACCGAGTGCGAGGAATCCGAGCGCCTGCTCGGCGCAGGCCAGCGTCGAGGTCAGGTCCAGGCTCAGCGCGATCGTCCGCGCCTGCTCGGCGTGCCGGATGCACGCTTGGGCCTGCCCGAGGTTCGCGCTGACGAACGCCGCCGTGGTCAGCGTCACCGAGTGCAGGAAGCTGCCGACGGCGTCCTCGCCGAGCCCGACCGCCTCGTCCGAGAGTCGCGCGGCCTCGGTGAGCGAGCCGCGGCGCAGGTGCAGGCTCGCCAGGACGGTGAGCGGGAACGCGAGCGCGACGATGGCTCCCCGCTCGTGGCAGGTGTCGATGAGCCATACGAGCAGGCGCTCGGCGTCGTCGTAGTCCTCCATCCACAGGTGCACGAGCGCCGCAACCGCGAGGATCTCGTGACCGGGTCCGGTCGGATCGAGGCGTCGCAGCTCTGCGTGGCGACGCCGCAGCAGCGTTCGCGCGCGGGCGTGCTCGCCCAGGGTCGCCAGTGCCGACGCGTGCAGCACGGCGGGCACGAGCTCGGCGTGCGCAGGCGCGAGGTCGAGAGCGCGCTCCGCCAGCGCCGCGAGGCGGTCCATCGGCCCGTGGGCCACGAGCGCCACGCCGGCCTGCGTCAGCAGGCCGGCGGCGCGCGCGGGGTCGTGTGGAGCCACCAGCTCCGCCTCCGCTTCGAGCAGCGCGAACGCGGCCATCGGGCTCCCGCTCTGCTGGATCGCCATTCCCCGAAGCAGCTGCACGTCGGCCCGCAGTCCCGGCTCGCGCGCGTCGGCGAGGACCGGGTCGAGCAGCGCCTTCGCGCGGGCCGGGCTCCCGGCCGTGATCGCCATCGCCGAGGCTGCGACCACGCGCCCGATCGCACGCTGGCGCTCGGGGCTGAGCTCGGCGGCACGCGCCAGCGCCGTCGCCGCGGTCGCCGGGGCGCCGCGCTGGGCGGCGTCGTAGCCGAGCGTCTCCAGCTCGGCGGCCAGCGTCTCGTCGGGCTCCTGGGCGGCAGCGGCGAGATGCCAGGCCCGCTGCGGGCCGCTGAGCGCCGCCGCGAGCGCCCGGTGCGCCGCGCGCCGCGCGCCGGGTGTCGCGGCGTGCACGATGGCGGTGCGCACGATCGGGTGGGCGAACGAGAGCCCGCGGGTGTCGACGGAGATCATGCCGGCGTCCTCGGCCGGCGCCGAGGACGTCAAGCCCGCCGCCGAGCGCGGCGCGCAGGGGGGCGGTAGCACCGTCGGCGCTGAGCGCTGCGGCGAGGAGTCCCTCGCGAGTCGCGGACGGCAGCGCCTCCAGCCGGCGTGCATACGCACTCTCCATCCGCGCGCCGACCGGCAGGGCCGCCGGCAGCGCGTCGCGGCCGCTTCGCTCGGCCGGACTCAGCTGCGCCGGCGCCTCGATCAGCGCCAGCGGGTTGCCGCCGACGACCTCGACGAGCGCCTCCGCGACGGCGGGCGTCACGCCCGCCCGGCGTGCGAGGGCGAGCGCATCCGCCCGGCTGAGCTCCTCGACGGTCAGGACGCGGCACGCCGGGCCACGGCTCGAACGGCTCATCACGCAGTGACCACACCGCGATCACGGCGATCCCGATGTCCGCTGCCCGGCGGGCGACGAACGCGATCGCCTGCCTGCGAGGAGGGGTCGAGCCATTGCACGTCGTCGACGCGCAGCAGGAGCGGCTCGTGCGCTGCCGCGGCGCCGAGCAGCGCGACCGCTGCGTGCAGGACGCGCGCACTGTCCGCGACCGTCGGCTGCTCGAGCGCCAAGGCGCCGCGCAGCGCCCCGCGGGCCGAGGGCGTGAGCGACGACGCGTAGCCGAGCAGCGGCTCGATCAGCGGGGCGAGACCCGTCCACGGGAGGTCGATCTCGCTTTCTGCCGCCGTCACGTCGATCGCTCGCACGCCGGCGGGGGCGACGGCGCGCAGCAGCGCGGTCTTGCCGACGCCTGGAGCGCCCACGACCGCGATCGCTCCCCCGCGCGCCGCGAGCTCTTCCAGCCGCGCCAAGTCGCCGGTGCGGCCGAGCAGCGTGTCATCCAAGCGCCGAACTTCCGTAGTTTGACTGATGCGCGTCGATGCATGGGCGCATACGTTCGTGGGCCATGCGCTCGACGCTGATTGCGTTCCTCTTCCTGCTCGCGCTCGCTCCGGCCGCCGCGGCCGACTCGATCGCCTACATCGACGGTGGCGAGGTCTGGCTGTCGTCGCTGGACGGAACGCGGAAGGTGCGCCTGGCGGCGCCCGTGGTCAACGGCGCCGGGAACATCGACAAATGGCTCGACGTAGCGGCATCCGACAACGGCCGGATCGTCGCCGCGCGCAACGAGCCGGGGAAGATCTCGCGCTTCTCGTGGTTCAAGGTCTGGGAGCCGAACGGCACGTCCACGGTCGAGGGGCCGCTCAACGCGCCCAACGGCTGGACCTCGTACGTCTATCCGCTCAGCTTCGACGTCACGGCGGACGGCGTGCACATGGTCTACGGCTACTCGAACAGCAGCAGCTGCTGTCCGATCAGCTTCGCGCAGGGGTTCTACGTGCGGCCGGTGACCAACAGCTCGCTCGAGCCGATTTCCGTCTCCGGCCGCGAGCACCCGACGCTGTTCGGCAGCCGGGTGATCGCGCAATCGGGCGCGACCATCAACGTGCAGAGCACGTCGGCGCCTCCGTACGGCGCGGACTTCACGCCCTGGCTCGACGTATCGGGGGTCGGACTCGAGCTCCGCCGTACCGACATGGCGGCGAACGGGAAACTCGCGGCGCTCGAGTTCGAGCAATGGAACGGCGGCACGCAGACGACCGGCAAGATCGCCGTCATTGCGACCGAGGGCGTCGATCAGGCGCCCACCTTCGCGGTCGACTGCTTCGTGCCGACGAGCGGCGTCGCCAAGGACGTCTCGCTGTCGGCGGACGCGACGCGCATCGCCTGGAAGGACGAGCAGGGCCTCAAGGTGGCGGGAGCGCCGACGAGCGCCGCGGACCCGTGCGAGCTCACCTCGCCGCCGGTCGTGATCTCGCCGACCGCCTCGCAGGGGGCGATCGGCGGGGCCGACGTGGCCGCGTTCCTGCCCACGTCGCCGCCTCCGACTGGCGGTGGCGGTGGCGGGGGCGGCGGCGGCGCCGGGCCGGTGGCAACCGTGCCGAGACGGGTCACCGCGAAGGCGCTCGCCGGTGCCAAGGGTGTGCCGATCAAGGTCAAGGTCGCAGGCGCGGGCAAGGTCAAGCTCTCCGGGACCGTGCCGGCGAGGGTCCTGCGGCGAAGGGGCAAGCCCGTCGTCGTCGCGACCGGCTCGGCGACGGCCAGGCGCGCCGGAACCGTGACCGTGAGGCTGCGGCTGACCGCCGCCGCGCGCAAGAAGCCGAAGCGCCTGAAGGGCGCGCGAATGACGCTCCGCGTGAGCCAGGGCGGCCGCAGCGCCACCAAGAAGGTCACGCTGCGATGATGTCTCCTTGACTTAGCTAACGGTGTTAGCTACAGTCGGCTAACAGTGTTAGCCAAGGAGACACAGATGCACATCGCTCATGACCATCGCGTCGCCCGCCGGTCCGCCTACGGAGCGCTCGCAGGCGTGCTGCTCGCGGCCGCCGTGTACGTGATCATCGACCGCGACACCGGCTGGTGGCAGTTCTTCGCATTCGGCGCGATGCCGGACATCGCGCTGTTCGTCGGGATCGGAAGCGGCCTCGCGAAGGGGCAGCTGCACCCGCGGGCGGTGCCGCTGTACAACGCGCTGCATCGCTTCGCGGGCCCGGTCGCGTTCGGCGTCGTCGCGGTGGCGTTCATGCCCGCCGGCTATGTCGTGGGCGCGCTCGCGTGGGGCCTGCACATCGCCGTCGACAAGGTCGCCGGATACGGCCTGCGGACGCCCGATGGCTTCCAGCGCTCCTGAGCTGACGCCTCGCGCCCGCGAGATCGTCGCCGCCGCGCGGGAGCTGCTCGAGGCCGAGGGGCCGGAGGCGCTCTCGATGCGGCGGGTGGCTGAGCGGGTCGGCATCCGCGCGCCGTCGATCTACAAGCACCTGCCCGACAAGGAGGCGCTCGAGGCGGCGCTGATCTCCGCCGGCTTCGAGGAGTGGGCGGACGCGTTCAAGGGGGAGACCCCCGAGGAGCTCGGCCGGGCATACCGCGAGTACGCGCTCGCCCACCCGCACCTGTACCGGCTGATGACCGAGCGGCCGCTGGCCCGCGAGCGCCTGGCGCCCGGCGTCGAGGAGCGGGCTGCGCGGTCGATCGTCGACGCGGTCGGCGGCGACGAGGACGCCGCGCGGGCCGTCTGGGCGTTCGCGCACGGCATGACGATCCTCGAGCTCAACGGGCGCTTCCCGCCCGGCGCCGACCTCGACGCGGCGTGGGCGACCGGGATGCGCGCGTTCCGGCGATGATCCCCGGATGCGCACGCTTCAACGTCTTCGCTCCCGAGTTCAGCTACGACGACAGCCGCCCCGACGGCTACAGGGCCGGAACCGCCCGGCTCGGCCCCGCGCTCGGCGCCAACCTCGTCTCCGCCACGGTCTACGAGCTGCCCCCCGGCGAGAGCATCGTGGCCGTACCACTACGGGGCGCGCCAACCCGGTTTGCTCGATGCCCGCCAAGTAGCGCTGTCGGCGGCTGGGACTATCAAGCCCCTTCCGCGACCGTGCCGCCTTCGTCTGCGGCGCGTGTCAGGCGCAGACTCCGACGCGGGCACCGGGTCGACAAGCGGTTCGGCGATCCGCAACCGGGCACCGGCGACAAGCGGCCAACCTTCGCACCGGGCCCGAGGTCTCTCCCTTCGACAAGCACCCGACTCCCGCGAAGGGGAGGTCCCATGTCCCATCAGATCCACCCGTACCGTCTCCACCGCAAGGCGATCCTCGGCGGCGCCACCGTGCTGGCGACGCTCATCGCCACGGCGGCGCTCGCCGTCGCGCAGGTCGGCGGCGGCCCCGACGGCACCCCGCCCGGCGATCCGCCCCCGTCGAACCTGATCACCACGACGTGCGGTCCGAACCAGACCAGCATCGTGAAGACCGAGAGCTCGCCGTCGACGACCAATTCGGTCAACTTCGTCCCGCTCCCCGGCGCCAACACCCAGATCGTCGTCCCCGACGGTCAGAGCCGCTGCGTCAAGGTCCTGCTGACCGCGGAGACCGCGTGCCGGGAGACCGACGCCGCGGACTTCTGCTACGTCCGCGCGCTCGCCGACGGCGTCCCGATGGACCCGAATGGCGCCGGCTTCCAGGCCATGGACAGCGAAGACGGCACCGCCTCGGCCCACGCCTTCGAGTGGGTCAAGCGCCTCGGCGAAGGCGCGCACATCATCCGCATCGAGCAGCGCGTCGGCAACGCCGCCACGACGTTCTACAAGGACGACTGGACGTTCGACGTCTCGGTCTACCTCTAGCCCATCCACGACCCGCGGTGGCCGACGCGCCCCGGCCACCGCGAGATTGGTGACCCATGCATGGTGCGGACGTGCTCGCCGACCATGGGATCGACAACGATCAGAGGCAGCGCCAGCGCGTCCTGTCGTAATTCCGCGCGAAGGTGGGAGGCGTGGCACTACGAGTACGGCGCCGAGGAGTGGGCGCTCGTGCTCGCCGGCCGCCCGACGCTGCGCCATCCGGACGGCGAGGACGAGCTCGAGCCCGGCGACGTCGTCTGCTTCCCCGAGGGCCCGGACGGCGCGCACAAGCTCACCAACCGCGGCGCCGAGACGGCGCGCGTGATGATCCTCTCCACGTTCGCGCGGCCGGCCGTCGCCTTCTATCCCGACAGCGACAAGATCGGCATCTGGCCCAACGGCGACGAGCCGGCGATCCTGCGTCGCGAGCCCGTCGACTACTGGGACGGCGAGCGCTAACCGCTTCTTCTGCGGCGGCGTGATGACCTTCATCGGCAGCTGCATCAGCGACGGCGGCGTCTTGCGACGCGATCCGCATCGCCTTGCCGGCCACCAGCGAGCGCTGCTTGCTGCCGCGGCCCAGCGTGCGGCCGAGCGCGGGCCCGTCGGGCGGCAGGCGCCAGTGGAGCGGCGGCGCCTCGTCCTCCAGCGTGCGGCCGATCACCACGCGCTGGATCTCGCTCGTGCCCTCGAAGATCGTGTAGAGCTTCGCGTCGCGGTACCACTTCTCGACCGGCAGGTCGCGCACGTAGCCGTAGCCGCCGCAGACCTGGATCGCCTGCTCGGTGACCCGGACCGCGACCTCGGACGCCTTGAGCTTCGACATCGAGCCCTCGGCGTGGTGGTAGTCCATGTGCTGGGCCGCCATCCACGACGCGCGCCAGGTCAGCAGCCGCGCCGCGTCGAGCTCCGTGGCGAGGTCGGCGAGCGCGAACGAGATGCCCTGCTTGTCGAGGATCGGCTCGCCGAACGCCTCGCGCTTGGACGCGTAGTCGCACGCGAACTCGAGCGCCGCCCGCGCGATGCCGAGCGCCTGGGCGGCGACCATCGGCCGCGTCTGCTCGAACGCGCCGAGCGTCGAGGAGCGGCCGTTGCCGTTGCGGCCGCTGGCCTCGGCCAGCCGGCGCTCGAGCCGCGCGTCGCCCGCCGAGCAGGTTCTCGGCCGGGATGCGGCAGCTCTCGAACTTGATCTCGGCCGTGTGCGAGGCGCGGCAGCCGAGCTTCTCGAGCTTGCGGACCATCGTCAGCCCCGGCGTGCCGCCGGGGACGATGAACAGCGCCTGGCCGCGGTGGCCCAGCTCCGGATCGACGGTCGCGTTGACCACGTGCACGTTGGCGATGCCGCCGTTGCCGATCCAGATCTTGTGGCCGTCGATCACCCACTCGTCGCCGTCGCGGCGGGCGCGCGTGCGCAGGTTGCGCACGTCGCTGCCGCCCTCGGGCTCGGACACGCAGAGCGCGGCGAGCTTGAGGTCGCCCGGCTCGCCGAAGCACTCCGGCGCCCACTTGAGCAGCTGCTCCGGCGTCGCCGCCTGCGCCATCGCCGACAGCGCCAGCGCCGGCATCACGATGCTCGAGGCCGATCCCCGCGCAGCCCCAGAACAGCTCCTCCATGAACAGCGGCAGCGAGAGGCCGGTCGGATCGCCGATCAGGTCGCGGTAGAAGAGCGGGTTGTAGAAGCCCTCCTGGGCGGCCGCCTCGAGCACCTCCCACGGGAACTCCTCCGCGCGGTCGTGGTGCTCGGCGACCGGCCGGATCACGTCGCGCGAGAACGCGTGCGTGCGCTCGACGAGGTCGAGCTGGGCCGGAGTGAGCGAGAACCCGTAGCTCATGCCTCACGCTCCACGATCGCGACGACGCCCTGCCCGCCGGCGGCGCAGATCGAGACCAGCGCGCGGCGGGCGGAGCCGTTCGCTCGGCGAGCAGCTTCGCGACGGTGGCCAGGATCCGCCCGCCGGTGGCGGCGAACGGGTGGCCGGCGGCCAGCGAGCCGCCCGCCACGTTGAGCTTGGACCGGTCGATCGTCCCCGATCTGCCCTTCAGCGTGCAGAGCACCTGCGCGGCGAACGCCTCGTGGATCTCGTAGAGGTCGAAGTCCTGGAGCGTCAGGCCGGTGCGCTCGAGCAGCCGCGGGATGGCGTAGACGGGCGCCATCAGCAGGCCGTCGTCGCCGTGCACGTAGTCGACCGCCGCGCGTCTCCCAGCTCGTGAGATGGGCGAGCACCGGGATGTCGCGCGCCGTCGCCCACTCGTCGCTCGCCAGCAGCACCACCGCGGCGCCGTCCGACAGCGGCGTCGAGTTGCCCGCCGTCATCGTGTCGCCGAACACCGGCTTGAGCTTCGCGAGCTTGTCGGTGCTCGAGTCGGGCCGCAGGTTCTGGTCGCGCTCGAGCCCGAGGTACGGCGTGACGAGATCGTCGAAGAAGCCGCGCTCGTAGGCGGCGGCCAGGCCCTGGTGGCTGGCGACGGTCAGCTCGTCCTGCTCCTCGCGCGTGATGCCGAAGCGCTCGGTGGTGATCGCCTGGTGCTCGCCCATCGACATCCCGGTGCGCGGCTCGGCGTTGCGCGGGATCTCGGGCACGATCTGGCCGGGCCGCAGGTGGCCGAGCAGCTTCAGCCGGCCGCCGACGCTCCTGGTGCGAGCGCGCATCAGCAGCCGCGCGCAGGTCCTCGTTGATCGCGAGCGGCGCGTCGCTGGTGGTGTCGACGCCGCCCGCGATGCCCCACTCGATCTGGCCGAGCGCGATCTTGCCGCCGACCGCGAGCGCGGCCTGCAGGCCGGTGTCGCACGCCTGCTGGAGGTCGTAGGCCGGCGTCGCGTTGTCGAGCGCCGAGCCGAGCACGCACTCGCGCGTGAGGTTGAAGTCGCGGCTGTGCTTGAGCACGGCGCCGGCGACGACCTCGCCGGCGCGCTCGCCCTGCAGGCCGAAGCGCGCGACGAGCCCGTCGAGCGCGGCGGTGAGCATGTCCTGGTTCGAGGCCTCGGCGTACGGGCCGTTGGAGCGCGCGAACGGGATCCGGTTGCCGCCGAGGATGGCGATCTTCTCTGGCATCGTGCTGCAAACGTTCCCGTTCATTTGAGATTTCAATCGGGTACGTCGCTCACACATGGCCGATCGCTACCAGCAGTTCGCCGACTCCCCGCCCGGACGCTTCATGGTCCGCCGGCTCGGGCTGCCGCAGCCCGCGCCGCTGCACGCGCGGCCCGGCGCTGCTCGAGGGCCCGATCCTGCTCGGCGGGAGCCTCGATACCCGCGACCTGCTCACCCGCATCGGGTTCGAGATCCGCCCCGACGCCGAGCGCTACGCGGCGGTGATCTTCGACGCGTCGCGCATCACGCGCACCGGCGAGCTGCGCGAGGTCTACGAGTTCTTCCATGCGGCGATCCGGCAGATCGCGCCGAGCGGCCGGCTGATCGTCATCGGACTGGCGACGGCGTCGCCCAGCGCGCGCTCGAGGGCTTCGTGCGCTCGGCCGGCAAGGAGGTCCGGCACGGCGCCACCGCGAACCTCGTGCACGCGACGCCCGGACGCCGACCTCGAGTCGACGCTGCGCTTCCTGCTCTCCGGCCGCTCGGCCTACGTGTCCGGCCAGGTCATCCGCGTCGGCGCGGCAGCCGCCCGACCCGCCCGGCGTCCGGACGGCGATCGTCACCGGCGCCTCGCGCGGCATCGGCGCGGCGATCGCCGAGGTGCTCGCGCGCGACGGCGCGCACGTGATCTGCGCCGACGTCCCGCCCAGGGCGAGGACCTCGCGGCGGTGGCCAACGCGGTCGGCGGCACGGCGCTGCAGGTCGACGTCACGTCCGACCGCGCGCCCGAGCTGCTCGCCGAGCGCGGCGCCGACATCGTCGTCCACAACGCGGGCATCACGCGCGACCGGACGCTCGCGCGCATGAGCGAGGACGAGTGGGACTCGGTGCTCGCCGTCAACCTCGAGAGCATCGAGCGCATCAACGAGGCGCTGCGTCGACGTGCGAGCGCATCGTCTGCGTCTCCTCGGTCAGCGGCATCGCGGGCAACCGCGGCCAGGCCAACTACGCGACCAGCAAGGCGGGCGTGATCGGCGATCGTCGAGGAGCTGGCGCCGAAGCTGCGCCAGGGCCACGATCAACGCCGTCGCGCCCGGGCTTCATCGAGACGCGCATGACGGCGGCGATGCCGCTCGCCACGCGCGAGGCCGGGCGGCGCATGAACTCGCTCGCCCAGGGCGGCCTGCCGGTCGACGTGGCCGAGACGGTGGCGTGGCTGGCGTCGCCCGGCGTCGGCGGGCGTCAACGGCAACGTCGTCCGCGTCTGCGGCCAGAGCCTGATCGGCGCATGAACCCGCTGCGGCTGGTGCGCCTCAGGCGCCCGAACGAGCTGCCGGACCGCGAGCTCACGCGCGACGTCTCGGTCGACCGCGAGCACCTCGCCGCCTACGACCGCGTCTGCGGCTTCCGCCTGCGCGACGAGCTGCCGGCGACCTACCCGCACGTGCTCGCCTTCCCGCTGGCGATGGAGCTGCTGACCGGGCCGTTCCCGTTCTCGCCGCTCGGGCTCGTCCACGTCGCCAACCGGATCGAGCAGCTGCGGCCGCTGCGGGCGGACGAGCGGCTCGCGCTGCGGCTGTGGGCCGAGGACCTGCGCCCACACGACCGCGGCCGGCAGTTCGACATGGTCGCCGAGGCGAGCGTCGACGGCGAGGTCGCGTGGCGCGACCGGAGCACGTACCTGCACCGCGAGACGGGCGGCTCGAAGGGCGGCGACCGGGCCGAGCCGCCGCCGCCGAAGGCGGTCTGGCGGCTGCCGGGCGACATCGGCCGCCGCTACGCGGACGTGTCGGGCGACGGCAACCCGATCCACACGCACGCGCTGCTGGCCAAGGCGCTCGGCCAGCCGGGCACGATCGCCCACGGCATGTGGACCAAGGCGCGCTGCCTGGCGGCGCTCGAGGGCACGCTCCCGGACGCCTACACCGTCGACGTGCGCTTCAAGCTGCCGCTGCGGATCCCGGGGAAGGCGACGTTCTCGAGCCAGAACGGTTCGTTCGCCGTGCACGACTCCCGCGGCCGGCCGCACCTCGACGGGCGCATCGAAGCCGGATAGCGTCACCGTCGTGCCACGGATGCGTGACGCACCGGACCCGGGTCACGGAAACCAGCCGGCGGCCTCCGGAGGATCCCAGGCGTCGTTCGGCAACCAGGCGGTCGCACGTTTCGCCGCCGCCTTCAACGCCGACTTCTCCGACGTCCGCTTCCACGCCCAGTCCGCCGCCGCGGCGGCGATCGGCGCGCGCGCCTTCACCGAGGGCACGGACGTGCACTTCGCCCCCGGCGAGTTGCGCCCCGGCGACCGCGCGGGCGACGAGCTGATCGCCCACGAGCTCGCCCACGTCATCCAGCAGCGCCGGCAGCGCGCGGTCGCGACCACCCCGGCGGCCGAGGGACCCGCGCTCGAGGCCGAGGCCGACGCCCAGGCCGCACGCGCCGTCACCGGCGCGCCCGCGCGGCCAGGCGCAGCGCTCAGCCGCCCGACGGCGATCGCCGCGCCGGTGCTCCAGGGCAAGTTCACGGTCAGCTCGAAGATCACCTCCGAGGACGAGGACGAGGTGCGCGCGGCCGATCTCTTCGTCGACTACGTCCAGATCACCAACAAGCGACGGCCGGAGACGCGGCTGCAGGGCTCGCAGGGCCGCCACACGCTCGCCTGGGAGGCGAAGACGCGGTACTGGCAGGCGCTGCTCTCCCAGGTCAGCTACGAGAGGGCGTTCGCGCGGCTGGAGGCGCTCGCCGAGGACGACGCGCGGGTCGACACCACGATGGGCTCGAAAGCGGCGGACGAGATGCGCGAGCAACTGCTCGCCGTCCTACGCGGGGCCGAGGACGCCTCGCTGCCCAGCTCGACCTGGATCGAGAAGCTGACCTGGGCCATCACGACCTACGCGAAGACCTACCAGCTCGCCGCTGCGACCGCCTTCCCGTCGGGCAACCCGAAGGGCAAGAACGAAGCCGGCCACCTGAAGACCATGACCGAGGCGCAGGCCAGCTTGAAGGCGGGCGGCACGCCCGACGCCCGGACTGTCCTGGCGGCCGCGCGCGGGCTCGTCGACCTCCATGCGAACCTGCCGCCGATCGTCCTGCACAAGGTCTTCTCGGACTGGATCAAGCTCATCAAGACGACCTGGCCGCTGGTGTTCGACCGCTGCCTCAACGAGCCGCCGGCGGACTACATCGACAGGCTGAAGACGGTCGGCTACCCGGCCGTCAAGGACATCCAGAAGAGGATGCAGGGGTCGGACGATCTCCTCGACACCGACGACCTTGACGTGGAGGAGCAGGAGAAGGCCGGGACGGCCGAGGAGCAGGCGGCGTCCGACGTCCTCGCCGACGCCGGCGGCGACGAGCAGCTCCGCGAGACCGAGCCGTTCCTGGTCCGGGTGGGGACCGCGCTCCTCGCCGGCACCGAGCAGCAGTACCCGCCCGACCAGCTGACCGTCGAGCGGCTGATCGTCTCCGACGAGCGCCCCGACACGCAGTTCGGCACCGCGCAGAAGTCGCACACGATCCCCTGGAGCCTCGACCGGATCGCCTGGATCCGGCAGTTCAGCGGCACCACGCTCGACGTCGTGATCCAAAGGATCCGCGAGCACGCCGAGACCGACGCGGGGTGGTCGGCGGAGCAGACGCAGGACCACGTCAAGAGGCGGCGCGCCGCCATGATCAACGTGCTCCAGTCCGCGCCGACGGAGGAGTGGGACGTCCCGACGTGGACGAGCTGGCTCGACGTCATGGTCGAGGCCTACGTCGAGACCTACTCGGCGTCGCCGTTCGCCACGTTCGGCACCGAGGCGTCGGTCGAGGGCGACTCGGCCGCCCGCGGCCGTGGCGAGGCGGCGGCGCTGGCGAAGCTCAAGGGGTGGGAGGCCGATCTGACCGCCGGCCGCGCCGGGCCGAAGGAGGACGAGGTCGTGACCTGGGCGCAGAAGCTCATCGAGGTCCCGCAGCTCACCCAGAACCGCCAGAAGGTGGACATCGTCAAGCTCGAGGAGCGCTGGCTGAAGGACATGGCCGCCGTGTTCCCGAAGCTCTGCGCGCGTTATGGGCCCGCCATGCGCGCGGCGTACGCGAAGGCCGAGGTGCAGAGCCAGCGGATGATGGACATGAGCGAGATCTACGACACCCCACATCCCACGACGCGTTCGAAGCACAAGGCGGCGGCGGCGGAGAAGGAGGGCAAGAAGGCGAGGTTCTAGCTGAGCCCGCGGTCGCGGATCTCGGCGCGCGCCGAGTCGGACTTCTCCAGCTCCTCGATGCCGAGCTTGCGCTTGACGCCGGGGGCGCGCTCGAACTGGATGTCGCGGTAGTCGACGACCTCGATGCGGTTGCCCCACGGGTCGAGGAAGTCGAGCCCGCGGCCGGGGAGGATCTCCAGGCCCTCGCGCTCGATCGCGGCGCGGACGGCCGGCTTGTCGTCGACCACGAGGCCGAAGTGGCGGCCGTCGTCGGGGCCCTGGCGGCGGCCCTCCGACAGCGCCAGGAACTGGTCGCCCATGTCGACGAACGCCATCCGGCCGGCGCGGCCGCGCAGCTCGAAGTCGAACAGCCGGCCGTAGAGCGCGAGCGCCTCCTCGACGTCCCCGACCTCGAGCGCGACGTGGTTGATCCCGACGAGGCGCGGCATGCCCGCACGGTACCGTCCGCGAATGGTCCTCGACGGCCTCGCGCACCCGATCGTGCAGGCGCCGATGGGCGGCGGGCCGTCGACGCCGGCGCTCGCCGCGGCGGTCGGCGAGGCGGGCGGGCTCGGGTTCCTGGCCGCCGGCTACAAGCCGATCGACGCCGTGCGGGCCGACATCGAGGCGCTGCGCGCGCTGACCGACCGCCCGTTCGGCGTCAACCTGTTCGCGCCGCCGCAGCCGGCGGCGGACGACGTCCTCCCGTTCGCCGCCCGGCTGGAGGCCGAGGCGGAGCGCTACGGCGCGCCGGTCGGCGAGCCGCGCCACGACGACGACGGCTGGGACGCCAAGCTCGCGCTGATGGCCGAGCTCGAGGTGCCGGTCGTCTCGTTCACCTTCGGCTGCCCGCGCGCCTCTGAGCTTGGGCGCTTGGGCGAGACCTGGGTGACGGTGACGACGCCGGCCGAGGCGCGCGAGGCGGCCGCGGCGGGCGCCGGCGCGCTCGTGGTCCAGGGCGTCGAGGCCGGCGGGCACCGCGCCACGTTCGACGACGCGGCGCCCGGCGAGATCGGCCTGCTGGCGCTGCTCCAGCTCGTGCGCGAGGCGGTCGACCTGCCGCTGGTGGCCACCGGCGGCATCGCCACCGGCCGCGCGATCGCCGCCGTGCTCGCCGCCGGCGCGGCGGCCGCGCAGCTCGGCACCGCGTTCATGCTGTGCGACGAGGCGGCCACCGCGCCCGCCCACCGCGAGGCGATCGCCTCGGGCGGCGACACCGCGCTCACGCGCGCGTTCACCGGCCGCAGCGCCCGCGGCGTGGTCAACCGCTGGATGCGCGAGCACGACGCGGTCGCGCCGCGCGCGTACCCCGACGTCCACCACCTGACGGCGAAGATCCGCGCCGCCGCGCGCGAGCAGGGCGACCCGGACGGCTTCCACCTGTGGGCCGGCCAGACCCACTCGCTGGCGGCCGGCGGCCCGGCCGGCGACCTCGTGCGGCGCCTGGCCGCCGAGGCGGACGAGGCGATACGCTCGCTCCGCGGCTGACACTCGACGGGAGGGCATGACCATGCGGGGGCTCGGGAAGGCAGTGACGATCGTCGTCGCGGGCGGTGCGGCGCTCGCTCCTACGGCGCATGCGCAGAGCGTGACGATCGCGCCGGTGAAGCCGTGCTATCTCACCGGCGATCAGATCACTGCTACGGCCGCCGGCTTCACGCCGGGCGGGCTCGTGGACTTCGCGATCGACGGCAACTCGCTCGGCCCGCTGGTCGCCGACGCGGCCGGCACCGTGCCGGCCATGATCACGCTCGGCACGATGCGCGGCGCCAAGTCGCACGGCCTCACCGCGACCGACCAGACGAACCCGGCGCTGGTCGCCAACGCGGCCTTCCTCGGCACCACGCGCCAGGTCGTCGTCAAGCCCAACAACGCCCCGGCGGGCGAGCCGCGGCGGCTGAAGGGCTACGGCTTCCTGGCCGGACCTCGCGTGTACATGCACGTCCGCGGCCAGGGCTACAGCGCGGACAAGCGGATCGCCCGGCCCAGCGGCCCCTGCGGCACGTTCGCGACGCGCACGGTGATCGTGCCCGCCTCGGCCGGGCTCGGGCGCTACAGGGTGCAGTTCGACGCCAAGAAGAAGTACTCGAAGAAGACGCGTCCGCGGGTCAAGGGGACGATGCGGGTCACGCCGCGCTAGGTCGCTTGCACGTGCAGGAGGCTGCCGCCGGGGCTCGAAGCCCGGCCGTATGAGCGAAGCGCACACCGAACCCCACGTCTCCGGGCAGGAGCTGCGCGAGGCGCTTGCGCAGCACGGCCGCTCACGGCCCAACCCGCTGATGGCGACGTCCGAGCCCGAGCCTCCCGCCTGGGAGTGGACGACGGACGAGCAGGCCGAGCTCGAGCAGCTGCGCGAGTCGACGGCCGAGCTCCACAACGAGATCGAGCGGCTGCGGAGCGCCGCGGCCGACGGCCGGGCACGCGAGAAGGAGCTTCGCGACGCCCTCCAGCTGCTCGCTGACACCCGTCCCTGGCAGCGTCGCGCCGTCATGGCCGAGCTCGCCGGACGCGGCCTGATCTGACATAGGCCTCATGGGCCGGACCGGCGTGATGTTCCGGCCCGAGTGGCCGCCGGAGGAGCTGCCGCGCTTCGCCCGCGAGGCGGAGCGCGACGGCTTCGCCGAGCTGTGGCTGGTCGAGGACTGCTTCCTCGTCGGCGGCCTCACGATGGCCGCGACCGCCCTCACCCTCACCGACTCGCTGCGGGTCGGCATCGGCCTGCTGCCGGCGGCGATGCGCAACCCGGCGCTGTCGGCGATGGAGATCGCGGGGCTGGGGCGGCTGCACCCCGGGCGCCTCACGGTGGCGTTCGGCCACGGCGTCGAGCCCTGGATGCGCCAGATCGACGCCCGGCCGCCGGATCGGCTCGCCGCCCTGGAGGAGGTCGTGTCGGCGGTGCGGGCGCTGCTGGCCGGCTCCAACGTGAACGTCGACGGCTCGTTCGTGCACCTGCACGACGTGCAGCTCCGCCACGTGCCCGATCCGCCGCCCTCGATCCTGATCGGCACCACCGGCCCGCGCGCGCTGGCGGCGGCCGGCCGGTCGGCGGACGGCTTCCTGCTCGCCGAGGGCAGCGGCCCGCCGGCCGTGCGCTGGGCGCGGTCGGAGGCCGGCGGGACGGGGGAGACCGTCGTCTACGCCTGGCTGAGCGTGGACGACGATCGCGACGCGGCCGCGGAGGCGCTGCGGCCCCAGGTCGAGGCGTGGCGGCAGATGAACCTGTACCCGCGGCTGTTCGAGCTGGCCGGGGTCGATGACGGGCCGCTCGATCCCGATCGCCTGCGGGGGCTTGCGGTGGCCGGCGACGCCTCCGATTGCGTGCGGGCTGTGGAGGCGCTGTGGGAGGCGGGCGCCGACAGCGTCGTGGTGGTGCCGCGGCACGAGGACCGGGCTGCGCAGATGGCGCGGTTCGTGGGCGACGTCCTCCCGCGGTTGCGGTAGCGCCGGCGAACTGCGGCTGGGTGGGGAGCCGGGATCGGCCGCGGCTCTGCCGATTGACGGGTTTGTCGACCTCACGACCGACAAACCCGATCAATCGATCCCGCGCGGACCTCGATCCCGCCTCCCTACAAGCCCGAAGTTCGTCCCTCAGCGCGGCATCAACCGCACCACGCGCCCGCGACTCCCACAACCCCACGTACAGCCCGCCACCCGGCCCCAGCGCCAACCCCAGCGGCTCGCCGAGCCCGAAGCCCGTCGCGAACCGCCGCACCCGCGGGCGCCCGCGCCGCGGCAGTGTAACCCGCACGACGTCGCCGCCCGACGGGAACTCCGGGAACGAGGAGCCGTAGAGGGCGACGAAGGCGCTCCGGCCGAACCGCCCGAACCGCGGAGCCACCGCCACCGCGCCCGGCGCCGAGTGCGGCGGGAGCCGGACCAGCGGCCCGCGGGCGCCGCGGCAGCGCGGGCCGCCCTGGCCCCAGCACGCCGGGAACCCGTACGAGCGGACGCGGCCGGCGGTCGGCACGACGTTGAGCTCCTCGGGCGGGCGGCGGAGGCCGAGGTCGTCGCGGCCGTGCTCGGACACCAGCAGCCGCGCGGTGCCGGGGATGAACGCCAGGCCGTACGGATTGCGCAGGCCGCGCGCCTCGACCCGCAGATCGGAGCCGTCCGGCAGGAACGACGCCACGGTGCCCGACAGGCGGTGCGACGACCGGCGGGCGTCGAACTCGCTCCCGACGCCCAGGTACAGCCGCCCGTCGGGCCCGGCGGCCAGCGAGTCGACGCGGTGGCGGCCGGTCGGCAGCCCGTCGACCACCACGCGCCGCTGCGCGAACCGCCGCCCGTCGAAGCCCGAGAAGGCGACCACCCGGCCCGTATGGCCGGACGCCGCCACGGTCGCGTAGGGCGTCACGTGGCTCACGTACAGCTCGCCGCGGTACCACAGCAGCCCGAGCGCGCTGAACAGGCGCCGCACGACGTGGCGCGGCCGCGCGCCGCGCCGCGGGACCATCCAGACGCCGTCGGAGCGCGCCGTCAGGTGGCCCGCCGACGTCACCCACAGCCGCCCGCCCGGATCGACCGCCAGGTTCGACGGATGCGGGATCCCGCGCGCGAACCGCTGAACCTTCACGCCCGCCGGCACCTTCACCGCCGCCTCCGCCGCGCCGGGAAACACCAGCGCGACGAGACAGAGGGCTGCAACGCGGCGCATGGGGCGGCATGCTACGGCCAGTGCCCCGGCCCCGAACCCGCGACCTCGGCCTCACGTTCGGCTCGCTCGAGCCCGGGCCGCTCGACGCGATCACCGATGTCGAGGGCGTCCGCGTCGGCTCGGTCACGCTGATCGAGGGCGACGGCCCGCTGCGCCGCGGCGAGGGCCCGGTGCGCACCGGCGTCACCGTCGTGGTCCCGCGCGAGGGGTTCGAGCCGCTGTTCGCCGGCTGTCACCGCCTGAACGGCAACGGCGAGCTGACCGGGCTCGAGTGGATCCGCGAGGCCGGTTGCCTGACGACGCCGATCGGCCTCACCAACACGCACAGCGTGGGCGTCGTGCGCGACGCGCTCGTCGAGGCCGAGGTGCGCCAGTACGACAGCGGCGAGATGTTCTGGAGCCTGCCGGTGGTGGGCGAGACCTGGGACGGCACGCTCAACGACATCAACGGCTTCCACGTCAAGGCCGAGCACGTCCACCAGGCGCTCGCGGACGCCTCGGACGGGCCGGTCGGGAGGGCGGCGCCGGCAGCGGCACCGGCATGATCTGCCACGGCTTCAAGGGCGGCCTCGGCACCGCCTCGCGGCGGGCGGGAGAGTGGACGGTCGGGGTGCTCGTGCAGGCCAATCACGGCAGCCGCGACCGGCTCTGCGTCGGCGGCTTCCCGGTCGGCCGCGTGCTCGGCCCGGACGTCGTCCCGCTGCCCGAGGACGACCCGACGGTCTCGGGCTCGATCATCGTCATCTGCGCCACCGACGCGCCGCTGCTCCCGCACCAGTGCGACCGGCTCGCGCAGCGCTGCGCGCTCGGCATCGCGCGCACCGGCGGCGCCGGCGAGCACTCGAGCGGCGATCTCGTGCTCGCGTTCTCGACCGTCAGCCAGGGCGTGCCGCCGGGCGAGGTCCCGGTCCCGGGCGAGCCGGAGACGATCCCGATCACGATGCTCGTCGACGCCCACATGGACCCGCTCTTCTACGCGGCGATCGAGGCCACCGAGGCCGCGATCGTCAACGCGCTGCTCGCGGCCGAGACGATGATCGGGCGCGACGGCATCACCGCGCACGCGCTGACCGCGGAGCGGCTGCTCGACGCGATCGAGCGCGTCAAGCGGGGCTGATCAGGGCTTGTCCGCCTCCGCGACGCACTGGCCCGATTCGGGTAGCCGAGGACGATCCACCCGCCGTCCGTGCAGTCCTCGACGGAGTGCGGCGGGGGCGGAGTCGGCGTCGCGGTCGGCGTGGGCGCGGAGGTCGGGGTCGGCGTCGGTGACGGGGCCGGCGGCACAGCTGCCGGTGTGGGGGTCGGCGTGGCGAAGGCCGGCATCGGCAGCGGCATGAGCGTCGGTACCGGCGTCGGCGTCTCGGTGGCCGCAGGTGTGGGGGAGGGCGGTGGCGACGGGGTCACCGCGGGCGGGGGCGCGGCTCCGGCGTTCCTCGGTATCGGGGGGACGACCGCCGCGGTCGGGCTGCGCGTCGGCGTGGGGCTCGCGCCCGGCGTTGACGCCGGCTGGGAAAGAGCGACCGGTCGCGACGACGATCATCGGCGCCGTCAGCGCCGCGGTCGCCGCGCCCGTCAGCTCCGCCGGCGTCATCGACAGCCGCCTCGCCACCTGGCGCGGAATCGACACCAGCGAGGCCCACAGCGCGGCTCCCCGCCGGTCCGAGTAGCAGCTGATGAACGCACGCGCCGCCGTCGGATCGAGCTGCTCGCCGGCCTCCTCGGCGATGACCTCCAGCGCTCTGGCGTGAGGCGTCGCGGGCCGGTAGGCACGCTGGGAGGTGATCGCGTCGAAGGTGTCGGCGACGCTGATGATGCGCGCTGCGATGGGGATCTGCTCGCCGGCCAGCCCGTCCGGATAGCCGCTGCCGTCCCAGCGCTCGTGGTGCGAGCGGATGGCCGCGGCCAGGGCCGGGTCGTCGAGGCACTCGACCATCTCGCCGCCCTCGCCGGCGTGCTGCTTCATCAGCTCGAACTCCCCGTCCGTGAGCCGGCCGGGCTTGTAGACGATCTCGCGCGGGATGTGCAGCTTGCCGACGTCGTGGACAGCCGCCGCGGCCTGGACGCGCTCGACGTCCTCGTCGGAGAGGTCCATGCGGCCGGCGATCATGGTCACGTAGCGCGCGACACGGCGCGAGTGGCCGTCCAGATAGGGGTCCTGGCGTCGAGTGCCGCGCCGAGCTCGTGCAGCAGCACCGCCTTGTGCTCCGTCTCGGCGCCGCCGGCCTGCTCGAGCAGCTCGTCGGCGCGGCCGAGCCGGCCTTCCATGCGCCTGCGCGCGGAGCCATCCCCAGACCAGGAGGTCGCGCTCGCTCCACAGGCACGGCCGCCGGTCGCGCGGCGGCCGGCGGCACGACGCTGCCGGCGCGACGGCGGCGGGCGCGATCGCGGGTCGGGAGCGCTCGCCGGCCGACGCGCGGCGTGGCGGCCGGCCGCGCAGCTGACACGTCAGCTGGCGGCCGCCGCGTGAGGACGGCGCCGGAAGTCACCGGGCCGACGCTGCGAGCGACACGGTCGACAAACCCGCAATCGACCTCGATCCCGCCTCCCTTACAAGCGCAGTTCGTGCCGCCACGGCGGCGACGCGCCCGGCCGCGAGCACGTCCGCGCCGCGACCAGGCAGGCGAACTCGGTCGCCTCGACCACGAGGTCGATGTTCCCGAGGTCGTCGCGGCCGAGGCCGCGCTCGTTCCACCAGGCCAGGAATCCGCCGCCGAACGCGTCGCCGGCGCCGATCGTGTCGACCACCTTGGCACGCGGCGCCGGCACCGCCACCTCGGCGGTGCGGGTGACCACGAGCGCGCCGTTCGGCCCGCGCGTGAGCAGCCCGACGGCCGGCCCGCAGTCGAGCAGTGCGCGCACGGCCTCGACGCCGCTGCGGTCCGGCTCGAGGAACTCGAGGTCCTCCTCGCTGACCTTCAGCACGTGCGCGTGCCGCAGCACGCGGCGGATCCGCTCGCGGTAGGCGGGGGCGTCATCCACCACCCACGGCCGGCAGTTCGGGTCGACGGCGATCAGCGCGCTGCCGGCGAGCCGTTCGACCACCGCCTCCAGTGCGGTGGCCACGGGCTCCAGGGTGAGGCCGAGCGTCCCCACGTGCAGGATGTCGACCTGCTCCGGTAGCGCCTCGAGCGCCGTCTCGGCCGTCAGCCCTGGCGCCGCGGTGCCGCGCTCGTAGAAGCGATAGCGGGCGACGCCGTCGTCGTCGACCTCGGCGAGCGCCAGCGTCGTCGGCTCGTTCGTGCGCGCGACGCTGTCGAGCGACACGCCGTCATCGACGAGCAGCGCCTCGAGGCGCTGCCCGAAGCGGTCCATCGACAGGCGACCGAGGTAGGCGACCGGCTGCTCGAGCCGCCCGATCGTGCGCGCCGTGTTGAACGCCGCGCCGCCCGGGTGGCCGTGCAGGTCGTCGTCCTCGCCCTGGAGGACGAGGTCGTAGAGCGCCTCACCTCCGACCAGGATCATGGGGCCAGCTCCCCGCTGCCGCGCTCGATCAGCGTGGTCGGGACCACGACCCGGCGCGTCGGCCCGCCCTCGCCGTCCAGCCGGGCGAACAGCAGCTCGGCGGTCAGCCGGCCGAGCTGGTCCGCGTCCTGCGCGACGACCGTCAGGCCGGGCTCGACGGCGTCGGCCAGCGTGAGGTCGTCGAACCCGACGAGCGCGACGTCGCGGTGGCGGCCGAGCGCGCGCAGCCGTGCCACGGCGCCGATCGTGATCAGGTTCTGGCCGGTGAAGAGCGCGGTCGGGGGATCGTCGAGTCCCAGCAGCTCGGCGGTGGCCTCGGAGGCCGTGGCGCTGTCGTGCAGCCCCATCCGCACGAGCGAGTCCTCGTAGGCGATCCCGTGCCGGCCGAGCGCCTCGCGGTACCCGCGCAGGCGCTCGGCCGCCGTGAAGATGCGGCTCTCGTCGCCCATGAACGCGATCCGGCGGTGGCCGGCTGCGATCAGGTGCTCGGTGGCGGCGAAGGCGCCGCCCGCGTTGTCGGTGAGCACGCTGTCGGCGTCGATGAAGGCGGGCGGGCGGTCGACGAACACGAGCGCCACGCCCGCGTCGCGGTCGGCGCGCAGATACGAGTGGTCGCTGCTCGAGGGGACGACGATCAGGCCGTCCACGCGGCGCGAGAGGAACGCCTCGGCGAGCTCGCGCTCGCGATCGGCGTCCTGGTCGGAGCTCCCGACGAGCGGTAGCACGGCGCGCGTGCGCGCCACCGTCTCGACCCCGCGCAGCACCGCGGCGTGGAACGGGTTGGCGACGTCGTCGAAGACGAGCCCGATGCTCGCGGACGCCCGGTCGGCGCGCCGCAGGTTGGTCGCCGTGAGATCGCGCCGGTAGCCGAGCAGGGCGACCGCCTCCTGGACGCGCTCGGCCAGGTCGGGCCGCACGCTGCCTTCGGCGTTGATGACCCGTGAGACCGTTGCCAGGCTCACCCCGGCCAGCGTGGCGACCTCGCGCATGGTGGGCCTCCGTGCGCCGTTTCCGCCGGTACCGATACCAGTAAACGTTTCTTGGTGCATTGGCCTCTATTCAAACCCAGTCGTGCAGCGGATTCCCGTCCACCGCCGCGCACTGTACACGATCCGGGAAGAAAACGTAATCTCTTGACACGCAGGTCTCAGTCGTCTACGGTCCTGGCTCGTTGAAAACGTTTCCCAAAGCCGCAACGCCCCCGGAGGGCAAGTGATGTACAAGGCAGGGGACATGGCGTGCGACCACTGGGCGAAGTGAGCGTGGATCCACGAGCCGGGACGCTCCCCGAGGCGTCCGACCTGATCGATGTCGGCCGGCTCGTCGACGCCTACGGCGACGCGGCGACGGAACCGGTGTCCTTCGGGACCTCCGGGCACCGGGGCACGTCGCTGGACGGCTCGTTCAACGAGGGCCACGTGCTCGCGATCAGCGAGGCGGTCTGTCGCTACCGCGAACGGCAGGGCATCGACGGGCCGCTGTTCCTCGGGCGCGACACGCACGCGCTGTCGGAGCCGGCGGTCGAGACGATCGTCGCGGTGCTCTCCGCCCACGGCGTCGACGTGCGCGTCGACGCCGCGGGCGGCGCCACGCCGACCCCGGTGATCTCGCACGCGATCCTCACGCACAACCGCGGACGGCGGGCGTGCCGACGGCATCGTGGTGACGCCCTCGCACAACCCGCCCGGCGACGGCGGCTTCAAGTACAACCCGCCGCACGGGGGCCCGGCCGACACCGACGTGACCGGCTGGGTCGAGCGCGAGGCCAACGCGCTGCTCGACGCGGGGCTCGACGGCGTCCGGCGCGCCGCGGGAGCCGGAACGCCGCACGACTACCTGAGCGCCTACGTCGCCGACCTCCCGCAGGTGATCGACCTCGACGCGATCAAGCGCTCGGGCCTGAGGCTCGGCGTCGACCCGCTGGGCGGCGCGAGCGCGCCGTACTGGGCGGCGATCGCCGAGATGCACGGGCTCGAGCTCGAGATCGTCAACGACGAGCTCGACCCGACGTTCCGCTTCGTGCCGCTCGACTGGGACGGCAAGATCCGCATGGACTGCTCGTCGCCGTACGCGATGGCGCGGCTGACCGAGATGCGCGACCGCTTCGACGTCGCCTTCGCCAACGACCCCGACGCCGACCGCCACGGCATCGTCACGCCGGCCGCCGGGCTGCTGAACCCCAACCACCACCTCGCCGCCTGCGTCGCCTACCTGTTCGGCTCGGGCCGCGACTGGGGCCAGGAGGTCGGGATCGGCAAGACGCTGGTGAGCTCGAGCATCATCGACCGCGCGGCGAGCGACCTCGGCCGCCGCCTGTTCGAGGTGCCGGTCGGCTTCAAGTGGTTCGTCGAGGGCCTGATCGAGGGCACGCTCGGGTTCGGCGGCGAGGAGAGCGCCGGCGCCTCGTTCCTGCGCCGCGACGGGAGCGCCTGGAGCACCGACAAGGACGGCCTGATCCCGTGCCTGCTGGCCGCCGAGATGAAGGCGCGCACCGGCAAGGACCCGGGGGAGGTCTACGGCGAGCTCGCCGAGCGCCACGGGCACGCGGCCTACCGGCGGATCGACGTCGCCGCCTCGCCGGAGGACAAGGCCAAGCTCAAGCAGCTCGCGCCGGAGCAGGTGACCAGCGACGAGCTGGCGGGCGAGCCGATCCTCGACAAGCTCACCAGCGCGCCCGGCAACGGCGCGCCGATCGGCGGGCTGAAGGTCGTCGCCGAGCACGGCTGGTTCGCCGCGCGGCCGTCCGGCACCGAGGACGTGTACAAGGTGTACGCGGAGAGCCTCGACGGCGAGGAGCGCCTGGAGCGCATCCTCGGCGAGGCGCAACAGATCGTCGACCAGGCATTGAGGAGCTAGTGATCCCTCCCGCGAGTCCTGACACGCTTGGATCGGCCGCCGATCACCGCCTGGCGGCGTCCTCGACCCTCGAAATCCCAGAGGGATTCCTTCGGATCTGCGTCCTTGCCAGCCGGCGCCGGCGACCGCCCAAACGCGCCATGACCCACGGGAGGAATCACTAGGGTGCGCGACGTCTTCGGGATCGTGCTGGCGGGCGGCGAGGGCAAGCGGCTGGCGCCGCTCACGCTCGACCGCGCGAAGCCCGCCGTGCCGTTCGGCGGCAACTACCGGCTGATCGACTTCGCGCTCTCCAACCTGGTCAACGCCGGGGCGCGCCGCGTCGTGGTGCTGACGCAGTACAAGAGCCACTCGCTCGACCGCCACATCGCGCAGACCTGGCACCTGTCGCCGCTGCTCGGCAACTACGTCACGCCGGTGCCGGCGCAGATGCGCCGCGGGCCGTACTGGTTCTCGGGCTCGGCCGACGCCATCTACCAGAACCTCAACCTGCTGCACGACGAGCGGCCCAAGTACGTAGCCGTGTTCGGCGCCGACCACATCTACCGCATGGACCCGCGCCAGATGCTCGAGCAGCACATCGAGACCGGGGCGGCGGTGACGGTGGCGGCGCTGCGCGCTCCGCTGGCCCAGGCCGACCAGTTCGGCGTCGTCGAGGCCGGACCCGACGGGCACACCATCACGGCGTTCCGCGAGAAGCCGAAGGACGCAGTCGGGCTAGCGGACGCGCCCGACCAGGTCTTCGCCTCGATGGGCAACTACCTGTTCACGAGCGACGCGCTGATCGACGCGGTGACGACCGACGCGCAGGCGTCGTCGTCGAGCCACGACATGGGCGGCAACATCGTGCCGATGCTCGTCGAGAGCGGCGCCGCCCACGTCTACGACTTCTCGCGCAATGTGGTGCCGGGGGAGAGCGAGCGCGATCACGGCTACTGGCGCGACGTCGGCACGCTCGACGCGTTCTACGACGCCCACATGGACCTCGTCTCCATCGACCCGGTGTTCAACCTCTACAACACGCAGTGGCCGATCCTCACCTGGCACGAGCCGCTGCCCCCCGCCAAGTTCGTGTTCGACGAAGAGGGCCGCCGCGGCCACGCGGTCGACTCGATGGTGTGCGCCGGCGTCGTCATCTCCGGCGCGACCGCGCGGCGCTCGATCCTCTCGCCCCTCGTGCACCTGCACTCGTTCGCGGAGGTCGAGGGGTCGATCCTGATGCAGGGCGTCGACGTCGGCCGCGAGGCGATCGTGCGCAACGCGATCGTCGACAAGAACGTGCGGATCGCGGACGGCGCGCAGATCGGCGTCGACCCCGATGCCGACCGCGAGCGCTTCGTGGTCTCCGACAACGGCATCGTCGTGATCGGCAAGGGCGCTGTGGTGGAGGCGTGAAGGTCGCCCTGCTCACCCGCGAGTACCCGCCCGAGGTCTACGGCGGCGCCGGCGTCCACGTCGAGTACCTGGCGCGCGAGCTCGCCCGGCTGGAGGACGTGACCGTGCACGCCTGGGGGGAGGACCGCGAAGGCGCGGTCGGCCACCGGCCGTGGGACGCGCTGGCCGGCGACGCGCCGCAGCTCGCGGCGCTGCGCGCGATGTCGATCGACCTGTCGATGACGGCCGCCGTCGAGGGCGCCGAGCTCGTCCACAGCCACACCTGGTACGCGCAGCTCGCCGGCCACCTGGCCAAGCTGACCTACGACGTGCCGCACGTCGCCACCGTGCACTCGCTCGAGCCGCTGCGGCCCTGGAAGGCCGAGCAGCTCGGCGGCGGCTATGCGCTCTCGAGCTGGTGCGAGAAGGTCGCGCTCGAGGCCGCCGACCGGGTGATCGCCGTCTCCAAGGGCTCGCGCGAGGACATCCTCGCCTGCTACCCAGCGATCGACCCCGATCGGGTCCAGGTGATCTACAACGGCATCGACGCCGACGAGTACACGCCCGACCGCGGCACGGACGTGCTCGAGAAGCACGGCGTCGACCCCGACCGGCCGTCGGTCGTGTTCGTCGGCCGCATCACCCGCCAGAAGGGCGTTCCCTACCTGGTCGAGGCCGCGCTCCAGTTCGACCCCGCCGCCCAGCTCGTGCTGTGCGCGGGCGCGCCGGACACGCCGGAGATCGCCGCCGAGGTCGAGCAGAAGGTGGAGCGGCTGAGAGCCGAACGCGGGAACGTGATCTGGCTCGAGACGATGCTGCCCAAGCGCGAGGTGATCCAGCTCCTCAGCCACGCGACGGTGTTCGCCTGCCCCTCGATCTACGAGCCGCTCGGCATCGTCAACCTCGAGGCGATGGCCTGCGAGGCCGCCGTGGTGGCGACTGCCACGGGCGGCATCGTCGAGGTGGTGGTCGACGGCGAGACCGGCCTGCTGGTGCCGTTCGAGCAGGCCGAGGGCGACATCGTGCCGCGCGATCCCGAGGCGTTCGTGACCGGGATCGCCGAGCGGGTCAACACGCTCGTGGCCGACCCCGAGCGGGCGCGCGCGATGGGCCGCGCCGGGCGCGAGCGGGCCGTGAGCGAGTTCGACTGGTCCGCGATCGCCCGCGAGACGTCGGAGCTCTACCGCTCGATCAGCGGACCTTGAAGCTCAGCGTCCGCGGCGGGCGGCCCGTGACCGTCAGCGCGAGCTTGTAGCGCCCGGCGGTCAGCCGCCGCCCGGCCGCGTTCTTCGTGAACCTGAGCGTGCGGGCGCCGGCCGCGACGGTGCCGAAGTCGACCCGTCCGAAGCGCTTCGCGCGCTTGGCGCCCGGCGCCCGGCGCTTCAGCGTGCCGGTCACCGCGGCCGCGGCCGAGAGGTCGATCTGCACCTTCACGCCGGGCTTGGCGCAGCCCTTGCCGCGCTTGGTGCAGAACGTGGAGGCCGCGAGGCGCAGCCTCCGCACCTCGACGGGCGGCTCGGTCTCGCTCGACGGGTCCGGGGTCGCGCTCGGCGTCGGGGTCGCGGTGGGCGCCGGCGACTGGACCCGGACGACGCCGGTCATGAACGCATGCGCGCCGCAGACGTACGTGTATGTGCCGGCGGCGTTGAACGTGCGCGACTGGGCGTTCCACGCCGGGCCGGGTGGCTGCGGGCTCTGCGGGTACGACGGGCCGTCGTCGAACGCGAAGTTGTGGGCCAATCCCGAGCTCGGGTCGATCGTGAAGGTGACGGTGTCGCCGACCTCGATCGTCACGTCCGGCTGATCGAACTCGGAGTCGCGCGCCTGGAGAGTCTTGTCGTCGGCGGCCAGCGCGGGCATGCCGAGCAGCGCCAGCCCGACGGTCACGACACCCGCGACCACCCCTCGTCTCATCTCACCAGCCGATACGCACCCGGCAGGTCCGCGGTTCGACGCGTGGAATCTCCTGGGCGTCCTGCCGAATCCCACAGAAGAGGTGCACCGTGGAGAAGGGCTTCTTCGGGTCGCTGTTCGACGCGTCGTTCTCGTCCTTGATCACCACCAAGGTGATCAAGGTCATCTACGTGCTCTCGATGATCCTCATCGGGCTGACGGCCCTGGTCATCGTCGCCGGCGCGTTCGCGAACAGCGCTGCCGCCGGCCTGGTCACGCTGGTCGTCATCGCGCCCCTGGTGGCGCTCGTCTACCTGATCTACGTGCGGGTGATCCTCGAGGTGATCATCTGCGTGTTCCGGATCATGGAGAGCAACATGGAGCTGGTCTCGCTCCAGCGCGCCGCCGCCGGCCCGGCCACTCCGCCGCCGCCCTCGCCGCCGCCGTCGGCACCGCCGCCGCAGCCGGCTTGAGTCAGACCCACCGCGCGGCCACGTCCTCGCCGCCGAGGAACGCGCCGAGGGAGGCGGCCTCCGCCTCGGCGCTCTCACGTACCGCCCGCGAGACACGCGAGAACGGCTGGATCTCGACCTCCACGGAAGCGCCCTTGCGCTCGTGGGACCACACGCCGACGATCCGCCCGTCGACCAGCAGCACCGGCGACAGCCAGCCCTGCGGCCGGTACACGCGCGCCCGGGCGGCCGGCGCGACCACGTCATCGTCGTCGCGCGGGGCGGCGATGACGTAGTGGTCGAAGGCCGGCAGCAGCCGGACGACGCCGGCCGGCTCGGCCTCGGCCTCCGCGTCGGCGGCCAGCATGTACGTCCCGTCGTCGAACGCGACCGCCTCGTCGCCGAGCCGCTTGAGCCAGCGGCCCGCCTCGGCCGGTGACGGCATCCCGAACCAGCGCGCGAGCGTCTCGCGGCTCGCGGGGCCGTAGCGGGACAGGTAGCGGCGGGCGACCTCGAGCGTCGCGGCCTCCGTCTCGACCGGCTGCCACGGCCCGAGCCACTGGTCCGGGCGGGCGAAGCGCACGCGCTGGCCGTCGCTGGGCGCGAAGCACAGGTGCCCGCGGAACGCCGCCGGCTTCAGCAGGTCGCCGAAGCCGCCCTTGAGCTTGTCGTCCAGCCCTTCGATGCCGGTGATCCGCGCGACCGAGCTCGCGAGCTCCTCGCGCGTCAGCTCGTGGCCGTCGAGCGCCACGGGGATCGCGTCCAGCATCGCGTCCGCCTGATCGCGCGTGAGCCCGTGATGGCGCAGCCAGGCGCCGCCGTGGTGGCGCTCCTTCAGGGCGCTCTGCGCGCCGATCCACAGCCCGAGATCGTCCGCGGGCAGCAGATGCAGGGTCCCGCGCATGGCCCAGGTCTTGACCAGCATGCGGTCCTCCCACAGCGCCCGTGAGACGGCGTCGCGCTCGAGCCCGTCAACGCGGGTCCACAGGCTCAGCTCGGCCGAGCTCGTAAGCTGGGCGTGCAGACCGGAGATGTCCCTCACGACGTCGAGCGCGGCTCCGCGCGGCGCGCGATGGGCGAGATGCTGGCGCCGTAAACGCCATGAGAGGGTGTTGACCGGTTTGAGCATCTTGATACTAGGTGCGGTTGCCCGTCCTGCGGTTCACATGGTGACCACCTGGGTGAATTGGGTATTGGGCACGACACTCCCCTTATGGCTGCAACCGTCCTCATCGTCGACGACCACCCGGGCTTCCGGGCCGCCGCGCGCCGGCTGCTCGAGCTCGAGGGCTACGTCGTCGTCGGCGAGGCGGAGGACGGGATGACGGCGCTCGCCGCGGTACACGAGCTGCGCCCCGAGGTCGTCCTGCTCGACGTGCAGCTGCCCGACATCGACGGGTTCGAGGTCGCCGAGCGGCTCTCCGGCAACGGGTATATGCCGGCGGTCGTGCTCACCTCGAGCCGTGAGGCCAGCGACTACGGTCCGTGCCTCGCCCGTACCCCCGCGTGCGGGTTCCTCCCCAAGGCCGAGCTCTCGGCCGCGGGGATCGCAGATATCCTGCCCGCGTGAAGCTCGCGATCATCGGGGGCGGCGGCTTTCGGGTCCCCCTCGTCTACGGAGCCCTGCTCCAGCGCCGCCCGTTCGACGAGATCGTGCTGCACGACGTCGATCCCGAGCGGCTCGACCGGATCGCCCAGGTGCTCGAGGGCCAGGCCGCCGAGCACGGCGACCGCCTCCCGTTCCGCACCACGACCGACCTCGACGACGCGCTCGAGGGCGCCAACTTCGTGTTCGTCGCCATCCGTGTCGGCGGCCTCGAGGGCCGCACGATCGACGAGGGCGTGCCGCTCCGACACAGCGTCCTGGGGCAGGAGACGATCGGCGCGGGCGGCATCTGCTTCGCGCTGCGGACGATCCCGGCCATGGTCGGCCTCGCCGAGCGCACCGCGAGCCGCGCCCCTGGCGCCTGGCTGGTCAACTTCACGAACCCGGCCGGGATGGTCACCGAGGCGCTCCAGCAGGTCGTCGGAGACCGCGCCGTCGGCATCTGCGACACGCCGTCGGGGCTCTGCCGCGGTGTGGCCGCCGTGCTCCGCCGGTCGCCGGCCGAGCTGCGGTTCGACTACTTCGGCCTCAACCATCTCGGCTGGCTGAAGGCCGTCCACGACGAGAGTGGCGACCGCCTGCCCGAGCTGCTGTCCGACGACGGCGCGCTCGACGAGCTCGAGGAGGGCCGGCTGTTCGGTGCCGAGTGGCTGCGCTCGCTCGGCATGGTCCCGAGCGAGTACCTCTACTACTTCTACTTCGCCGCCGAGACCGTCGCGGCGCTGGAGCAGCGGCCGCGCGGCGCCTACCTGCTCGAGCAGCAGTCCGGCTTCTACGCCGCCGCCGGCGACGCGCCTGAGCGGGCGCTGGCGCGCTGGCGCGCCGCCAAGGACGAGCGCGACCGCACGTACATGGCAGAGGCCCGCAACGGCCACGAGGGCGCTTCGCACGCCGACGACGAGCCGGGCGGCTACGAGGCCGAGGCGCTGGCCGTGGTCGAGGGGATCGCCGGCGACGCGGGCGCGGTGCGGATCCTCAACGTCGCCAACCGCTCGGCGCTGCCGTTCCTCGACGAGCACGCCGTGGTCGAGGTCCCGTGCGTCGTCGGGGCGTCGGGAATCAGGCCGCTGGCGGTCGGGCCGGTGCCCGATCACGCCCGCGCGCTGATCGACACCGTCAAGGCCGTCGAGCGCACCACGATCGAGGCGGCGCTCACCGGATCGACCGCGCTGGCCGTCAAGGCGCTCGCCCTTCACCCGCTCGTTCCGTCCGTCTCGGCGGCGCGCGCGATCTTCGCCGAATATCGTGAGCGTCTGCCCGCTCTGGAGGAGCGCTTCGCGTGAACGTCGACCTCGCCGTCCTCACCCCCGCCTACCTCGACTACACGTTCGTCGGGCTCGAGGCGCTGCCCGGACCCGGCGAGGAGCGCTTCGCCGGCGACATGCTGCGCTCGCCCGGCGGCGGTGCGATCACGGCGGTCGGCGCCCGCCGGCTCGGGCTCAGCACTGCGCTCGTGGCGCCGCTGGGCGACGACCTGCCCGGCCAGTTCGTGCGCCGTGAGCTCGACGCCGAGGGCGTCATCGTGGGCGAGCCGCGCGGCAACCGCACGCCGCTCACGGTCGTCATGCCGGTGGCGGGAGAGCGCTCGATGGTCACCGTCGACCCGGGCGTGCGCGCCCGGGCGGCCGACCTCGAGCCGCTGTCGCCGCGGGCCGTCGCGGCGACCCTCGAGCAGATCGACATCGTGCCCGAGGGCGTCTGCGCGTTCATCACCTGCGGCGACGACGACGCGCGCGCGTTCGCCGGCCGGCTGCCGCGGGTGTCGCCGACCAGGCGAGCCCGCGCTCTGATCGTCAACCGCCGCGAGGCCGGCATCCTGACCGGCGAGTCGACGCCCGAGGCGGCGGCGGACAGGCTGAACGCGGTGGCCGAGATCGCCGCCGTGACGCTCGGTCCCGACGGCGCCGTGGCCTCGCATGACGGGCGCTCGGTGAAGGTCGACGGCTGCGGCCAGGCGGTGGTCGACACGACCGGCGCCGGCGACCTCTTCGCCGCCGCGCTGGCCTGGGCCGACCTGCTCGGCGCCGACCCCGAGGTCGCGATCGCGTGGGCGAACCTGTACGCCGGCCTGTCGGTCGGCGCCCACACCGGCACCGGCGGCGCCGCCAAGCGCGAGCGCCTGGTCGAGGAAGGGGAGAAGCGGGGGCTCCCGCCGCTGCCATGAGGAAGCTGCTGCTCCTCGCCATCGTCGCCCTGCTCGCCGGCTGCGGCGCCCCAGGCGAGGAGGCGCCGGACCAGGCCGCCCAGGACGACGCGAAGAAGGTCGACGTCGCCGCGGCCGGCGACGTCACGCTGACGGTCTGGGACCAGGAGGTCCGCGGCGGCCAGCGGCGCCAGATCGAGAACCTCAACAAGGCGTTCCAGCAGAAGTACCCGAACGTCACGATCAAGCGGGTCGCCAAGTCGTTCACCGACCTCAACACGACGCTCAAGCTCGCCGTGTCCGGCGACAAGGCGCCGGACGTCGTCCAGGCCAACCAGGGCCGCGGCGTGATGGGAACCCTCGTGAAGGGCGGACTGCTGCGGCCGGTCGACGAATACGCCGACGCGTACGGCTGGGCCGACCGCTACGCGCCCGTGCTGCTCGACCTCAACCGCTTCTCCGAGGACGGCGAGACGTTCGGCGACGGCGACCTGTACGGCCTCTCCCAGATGGGCGAGATCGTGGGCCTGTTCTTCAACCGCGACAAGGTCCCGCAGCCACCGGCCACCTTCGCCGAGCTCGAGGACCAGCTCGCCGATGCCAAGCAGGCCGGCGACGTCCCGATCTCCTTCGGCAACCTCGACAAATGGCCGGGCATCCACGAGTTCCAGGCGGTGCAGAACGCGTATGCGCCGGCCGACGCGGTGCGCGACTTCGTGTTCGCCCGCGACGGCGCCTCGTTCACGACGCCGGAGAACGAGGAGGCGGCGAAGAAGCTCCAGGAGTGGGCGGAGAAGGGCTACTTCACGAAGGACTTCAACGGCGTCGGCTACGACCCCGCCTACGCGCAGTTCTCCAAGGGCGCTGGCCCGTTCCTGATCGCCGGCACGTGGCTGCTGGCCGACCTCACGGACGCGATGGGCGACAAGGTCGGCTTCATGCTCGTCCCCGGCCAGGACGGCGGCGATCCGCAGGCGCTCGGCGGCGAGAGCCTGCCCTTCGCCATCACCGCGAAGTCCGAGAACCCCGACGTCGCCGCCGCGTACATCGACTTCATCACCAACGCCGACGCCGCCGACGTGCTGGTGCAGACCGGCAACCTGCCCGCCATGCCCGCGAAGGCCCAGCCCGACAGCGCCGCCGGCCAGGACATCTTCGAGGCGTGGCGGACGCTCGCCGACGCCGAAGGCCTCGTCCCGTACCTCGACTACGCCACGCCGACCTTCTACGACACCATCACGGCGCAGGTGCAGCAGCTGATGGCGGGACGCACGTCGCCGGACGAGTTCACCGGCGCACTCCAAGGGGACTTCGAGAAGTTCAGCGGATGATCCGGCCGCCGGGCGAGCCGCGCCGCGTGGCGTACCTGTACGTGCTGCCCGGGCTGGCGCTGTTCGGCGTGTTCGTGCTGTGGCCGCTGGTGCGGGCCGGCTGGATCTCGCTGTTCGAGTGGGACGGCGTGACGGTCGGCACATGGGTCGGGCTCGACAACTACGCCGCGGTGGTGAGCGAGACCGAGCTGCGCCAGGCCTTCCTGCACTCGGCCGTCCTGCTGATCTTCTACGCGGCGCTGCCGGTGGCGATCGGGCTGCTGCTGGCCGCCGCCGCGTCGCGCTCGCGGATCTACGCGCTCGCTCCGCTGCGGACGGTCCTGTTCCTGCCGCAGGTGATCGCCCTCGTCGTGGTGGCCGTGACGTGGCGGCTGATCTACCAGCCGACCGGCTGGCTCGGCGACTTCGACCTGGCGCTCCCGGCGGTCGGCCTGATCGGCACCTGGGTCGCCTACGGGCTCTGCTTCGTGCTCTTCATGGCGGGGGTGCAGAAGGTCCCGCGCTCGCTCTACGACGCCGCGCGGGTCGACGGCGCCGGGCCGGTGCGCGAGTTCTTCGCGGTCACGCTGCCGGCGCTCAAGGGCGAGATCGCGGTGGCGCTGACGCTGTGCACGATCTCCGCGCTGCGCAACTTCGACATCGTGTACCTGACCACCGGCGGCGGGCCGGGCGACGCGACCACGGTCCCGGCGCTCGAGGTCTACGACCGGGCGTTCCGGACCGGCGAGGTCGGCAGCGCGGCCGCGGTCGGCGTCTGCCTGGCGGCCGTGATCTTCGCGCTGTCGGTCGGCATCAACCGCGCGGCGGACCGGGCGGCGCGCACGTGATCGCCCGTCGCGAGCAGGTCCTGGCCCACGTCGTTCTCGGCGTCTTCGCGGTGATCGCGCTGGCGCCGGTGGTCAAGATCGTGCTCGGCGCGGGCGACATCGCGACCGCGTGGGACGAGGGCAACTTCCAGACCTACTTCCGCTCGAGCGTGATCGTCACGACGGCGGTGGTCGCGATCTCGACGGTGCTCTCGATCCTCGCCGGCTACGCCTTCGGACTCATGCGCTTCCGCGGCGCCGAGGTCCTGTTCTACCTGTTCGTGCTCGGCCTGACGGTGCCGCTGGAGGCGATCGTCGTGCCGCTCTACTACGACCTGCGCGACGTCGGCCTGACCGACACCTACTGGTCGCTGATCCTGCCGCAGGCGGCGCTCTCGACCGCGTTCGGCACGTTCTGGATGCGGGCGTTCTTCCGCTCGGTGCCGCGGTCGCTGATCGAGGCCGCGCGGCTCGACGGCTCCTCGAGCTGGGTGACGCTGTGGCGGATCGTGCTGCCGCTGGGGCGGCCCGCGGTCCTGACCATGGTCGTGCTCGTCTTCATGTGGACGTGGAACGAGTTCCTGCTCGCGCTGGTGATGGTCTCCGACGAGTCGCTGCGCACGGCGCCGCTCGGCCTCGCCTTCTTCCAGGGCCGCAACACGAGCGACGAGGGACTGCTGATGGCGGGCTCGCTGATCGTGGCGGCGCCGGTGGTGATCGTCTACCTGTTCCTCCAGCGGCACTTCATCCGCGGGATGCTGAGCGGGGCGGTGAAGGGATGAGCAGCGTCGCCTTCCGCTCGGTCAGCAAGCGCTTCGGCACGGTCGAGGCCGTGCGGTCGCTGACCCTTGACGTCGCCGACGGCGAGCTGATGGTGCTCGTCGGGCCGTCGGGCTCGGGCAAGACGACCGCGCTGCGGATACTGGCCGGGCTGGAGGCCGCCGACTCCGGCGCGATCGAGATCGACGGGCGGGTGGTCAACGGCGTGGCGCCGCGCGAGCGCGACGTCGCGATGGTGTTCCAGGACTACGCGCTGTATCCGCAGATGTCGGTGCGCGACAACATGGCGTTCGGGCTGCGCCGGCGGCGGCTCGATCGCGCCGAGATCTCGCGGCGGGTGGCTGAGACGTGCGAGATCCTCGGGCTCGCCGACCTGCTCGACCGCCGGCCGCGCGAGCTGTCGGGCGGCCAGCAGCAGCGGGTCGCGCTCGGCCGCGCGCTGGTGCGCGAGCCGCGCGTGCTGCTGATGGACGAGCCGCTCTCCAACCTCGACGCCCAGCTGCGCGTGCAGGCCCGCGCCGAGATCCGGCGGCTCCAGCAGGAGGTCGGCACGACGACGATCTACGTGACGCACGACCAGCTCGAGGCCTTGAGCCTGGGGGACCGGATCGCGGTCATGAACGACGGCGCGCTCGAGCAGGTCGGGACGCCGGAGGAGCTCTACGACGAGCCCGCCAACCGCTTCGTGGGCGGCTTCATCGGCAGCCCGGCGATGAGCTTCCTGCCGTGGGAGGGTGCCGTGCTCGGCGTGCGGCCGGAGCACGTGCGGCCGTGGGCCGACGGCCTGCTCGGGCCGATCGATGGCCGCGTCGCGTTCGTCGAGCAGCTCGGGCGGGAGACGCTCGTGGGGGTCGACACGGAGGCGGGCGCGCGGCTGGTCACCGTGGTCGAGGGCCGCGCGCGCTACGAGATCGGCGAGCCGCTTCGGCTCGGGCTGGTCGAGTCCGGCGTGCGCCGCTTCGAGGCCTAGTGGGTCCGGCGGAACTCCTGCACGATCCGGGCGTCACCGGGACCCGCGTTCCAGATCCGGTGCGGGACGCCTGACCCGATCCGGGCCTCGCCCTCGAGCATCAGCGTCTGCCGCGCGCCGGCGACCTCGAGCGTCACAGCGCCGTCGATCACGCGCAGCAGCGTCTCGTGCTGCTCGCGCAAGCGCACCTGCGGCGGGCTCGCGGTCCGTGATGGTCTCGAAGCTGAGCATGGCGCCGTGGATGACGGTCACGGATGTGGAGGTGTCGAGCATGCTGTGGATGGTCGCGGGCGCCGGCGTCGCTTGCATCAGGGGAAACCCCAACGCGGCTAACCGAGCAGTCGAGCCGCGAGGGCCAGACCACCGCCGATGACGGGCCCGACAGCCTTGAGCGTGGTGCGCGTGATCTGTTGCGCCCGGGTGACTTCGGACACCTCGACGTCGGGTCGCACCCACAGCAGAAACGCGACCGGAACAGCGCCCATCGCTCCTCCTATCGCCGTGGGCACCACGACGGTGAGGAGAGAGTCCGACCCTTCCCCCGGAGCCGAGCCTGTGCCGAGAACCCGCAGGTACGCGACGTACAAAATCGCGACGAGGGCTGTGAAGACCGTGACGAGGCGCCAGCGCCGCCCTCGTACCACCCGTCGCTGGTGGTAGTCCTCTTCCGCAGTCATTCGCTGACGATCGTTTCCGCACCGGATCTCCCTGTCGCGTGAGAAGCCCCGGCGCACGGCGGCAAGAACGTCGCTAACGAGATGATCGACCAGATCCTCGTTCCCGGACATCCTGCGAGTAGGAGAGTCGTCGGTCACCTCGACCAGGAGGCCGCGCTTCAACCACGGTCGAGCCTCATCCGCCTTACGTGCCAGCCTGACCGTAATCTTGACGGTAGCCGCCGTGATCAGCATGTCGATGGCATCGAAGCGCCTCAGGGCGTCGGTCGTGATGTCGCGGCGGAGTGATCGCGGGCTGTTGAACCGCTCGATGTCGTCTTTCACGCGAACGTGGATGCGGCAGGTCGGCAGCTGCGGCATCTCGTCGCGCAATGCATGGATGGCGGCCTGAGCGATGTGCGCCAAGAGCTCGGGCGATCCGCGCCACCCGGGGCAATATGCCCACGCCCATGCAGATCCCGTCGCTTGAGACGCATCAACGTTTCCGAGCGTGGTGTCGGTGGCCATGGGCACGGCTCGTTCCTTCGCCGCAAGCTTCTCCGCCGACCGGCGCTGCTGTCAAGGCTGACCGATCAGATCCACTATCTATGGCGGCGATCGTCGCGTCCGATGAAAGCGAGCTGGTCGGCGATGATGTGAGGCCACCCCTGCACCAGGAGGAACGCGAATGACCGTGATCACCGGCACCGACTTCATCACCGTCCCGACCAAGGACTTCGAGGCCGCGGCGGCCTTCTATCGCGACGTGCTCGGCCTCGAGGAGGGCAAGCGGTGGGGGAAGATGCCTGCCGGCGAGTTCGAGACCGGCAACCTGACGATCGCGGTCCTGCAGTCGGACGCCTTCGGGCTCGAGTTCAAGCCACACGGCACGCCGATCGAGTTCCGGGTCGACGACTTCGAGGCCGCCAAGGCCGAGCTCGAGTCACGCGGCGTGGAGTTCCAGGGCGACGTGATCGACTCGGGCGTCTGCTACCAGACCTTCTTCACGGACCCGGACGGCAACGCGCTCGCCATCCACCACCGCTACGCGCCTCATTGAGTCGCGCGGTAGCGGATGTGGGTCGCCCGGGGTGAGTGGACGACCTCGGTCACCTCGAGCTCGACGTCCTGCAGCGCACCTTCGAACAGCGGCGCGCCGCCGCCGAGGAAGACGGGCACGATGTGGACCAGGATCTCGTCCAACAGCCCGGCGGCGAGGTACTGGCTGATGATCTGACCGCCGCCGGCGAGCTCGACCTCCTTGTCGCCGGCGGCCTGGCGGGCGAGCTCGAGCGCGCGCTCGATGCCGTCGGTGACGAAGGTGTATGTCGTCTCGCCCTTGACCAGCGGCTCGCGCTCGCGGTTGGTGACCACGAACACCGGCTTGCGGAACGGCGGCTCGGGGCCCCACGGCTCCACGCCGTGGTCGAACATCCGGCGGCCCATGATCACGGCGCCGGCACGGTCCGCGTTCTTCTCGACCAGCTTGGACTCCTCGTTGTCCTCGCCGCCGTCCAGGCCGTGCTCGCGCCGCCAGGACGCGGTCGCGACCACCCACTCGTGGACACGTTCGCCGCCGTCGCCGAGCCCGTTCCCGGGACGGTCGTTCGGGCCCGCGACGTAGCCGTCGAGCGACGTCGAGATCTGCGCGTAGACGGTGCTCATCACGCGCTCGCGGGCGTCTGGGCGAGGAAGGCGCCGAGCGCCTCCAGCAGGTCGCGCATGCCGGTCTCGCGCAGCGTCGGGTCGTCGAAGTCGTCGAGGTAGGCGCCCTGCTCGGTGAGGGTCAGCCGCGTGCCGTCGCCGGTCGCCTCGAGCTCGATCGTGGCCAGCGAGACCGAGATCCGCTTGTCGTCGAGGTGCATCTCGTAGGAGTAGACGATCCGCTGGTCCGGCACGATGTCGTAGTAGAGGGCGTCGAAGCTGTGCATCGGGCCGTCCTTCGGGCCGCCGCGGTTCAGCTCGCGCCCGCCGACGCGGAAGTCGACCTCGAAGGCGGCCAGGGGCCACTCGGGCGGGCCGGCGAACCACGCGGCCTTCTGGTCGGGGTCGGCGAAGGCGGCGAACACGCGCCCGGGGGAGGCGTCGTAGGTCCGCTCGAGGATGAAGGTGGAGTGCGTGACGCTCATGGGGAGGAGCTCCTCAGGGGTCGGGGTGCTCGGCGAGAAAGCCGCCGAGCCTGTCGAGGCGGTGTTCCCAGCTGGTCCGCCGATCTGCGATCCACCGCTCCGCGCCTCTCAGCGTGTCGGGCTCGATCGTGCACGTGCGCACGCGGCCGACCTTCTCGGAGCGGACGAGCCCACTCGCCTCGAGCACCTGAACGTGCTGCACGACGGCCGCCAGCGACATGTCGAGCGGCCGCGCCAGCTCGCTGACCGACGCCGGCCCGCGGGTCAGCCGCTCGACCATCAGGCGGCGGCTCGGGTCGGCGAGGGCCTGGAAGACCCGATCGAGTGGAATGCTTTGGTTAAGCACTTGCTTGAGTGTTTCACCCACGGCCGAGAAAGTCAAGCAACCACTTGAGTATTGCTCGGCGATTACGCTGAGCGGCGATGACGTACCGGACCAGCGACGCCCGCCGCGACCTGCTCGACCGCATCGCCGAGGCGACCGACGAGCTCGGAGTGGCGCTCGCCGCGCTCGGCGCGGCCTACGAGCAGCTCGACACGAACACCGCCGACCGGCTCGAGGAGTTGCTCTTCCGGCCGGCCCAGCTCGCCTACGGGCGCGGCCGCCGCGTCCACGCCGGCTTCGCCGAGCGCGTCGGCCTGCCCGGCCGCACGTTCGAGCCGGCCTCGGCCGGCCTGCCCTCGCAGGGCGTGCGCGGCTTCCTCGAGCGCGCGACCGAGGCGGTCGAAGACGCCGACGAGATCCTCGCCCACCTCCAGGACTCGATGATGCCGGTCGAGGTCGGCGACGCCGAGCTGCGGGCCGGGCTGGCCGAGGTGCGCGAGCTGATCGCCCAGATCCAGTCGCGCACACCGGGCCTGATCCGCACGCTCGGCCGCTGATGGAGCCGTTCGGCTACCGCGTCAGCAAGGACGGGCGCGTGTTCGTGACCTTCCACGGCCGCCAGGTGGTGACCGTCGCGGGCACGAAGGCGGAGCGGCTCGCCGCCGCGCTCGCCGGCGCCGACGGCGAGCAGGTCCAGCTCCTGCTCGCCAAGGCGACCGGCAACTTCAAGCGCGGCAACGAGCGCCACGTCAACGGTTGATCGTCTGCATGCCCGCCGCGTCGTAGCGCGTGCCCGCGGGCTCGCCGATCGCGTCGCCGATGCGGGCGAGGTCCTCGTCGGACAGGACGACGTCGAGCGCGCCGGCGTTCTGCTCGAGGTAGCTGCGGCGCTTGGTCCCGGGGATCGGGACGATGTCGTCGCCCTGGGCGAGCACCCACGAGAGCGCGAGCTGGGCGGGCGCGACGCCCTTCTCGGCGGCCAGGGCGGCGACCCGGCCGGCCAGCTCGAGGTTGCGCTCGGCGTTCTCGCCCTGGAAGCGCGGCTGGGTGCGACGCCAGTCGTCGGCGTCGAGCGCGTCGGCCGAGCTGAAGCGGCCCGAGAGGAAGCCGCGGCCGAGCGGGGAGTAGGCGACGAGCCCGATGCCCAGCTCGCGCAGGGTCGGCAGCACGTCGTCCTCGACGTCGCGGCTGAACAGCGAGTACTCGCTCTGGACGGCCGCGATCGGGTGCACGGCGTGGGCGCGCCGGATCGTCTCCGGCGCCGCCTCGCTGAGCCCGATGTGGCGGATCTTGCCCTCCTGCACCAGCTCGGCCAGCGCCCCGACGGTCTCCTCGATCGGGGTGTCGGGGTCCATGCGGTGCTGGTAGTAGAGGTCGACGCGGTCGGTGTTCAGCCGCCTCAGCGAGCCCTCGAGCGACTGGCGCACGTTCTCCGGCGTGCCGTCGCGGGGGCGGCCCGCGGGGCCGTCGGCGTTCCACTTGACGCCGAACTTGGTGGCGATCACGACCTCGTCGCGCCGGCCGGCGAACGCGCGGCCGAGCAGCTCCTCGTTGGTGTTCGGGCCGTACAGCTCCGCGGTGTCGAAGAAGTTGATCCCGAGCTCGATCGCGCGGTGCAGCGCGGCGATCGACTCGTCGGTGTCGGTCGTCCCGTAGAACGCGGACATGCCCATGCAGCCGAGGCCGAGGGCCGAGACGGTGAGTCCGCTGGTTCCGAGTTGACGTTGCTCCATGCGGTTCACGGTAGGCCTTAGAGCGCGCTCTAAGTCAAGTAGTCTTTTCGACATGGCCACGATCAACGAACTGACCGTCGCCGAGGCGGCCGAGGCGGCGGGCGTCAGCGCCCACACGCTGCGCTACTACGAGCGCGCCGGGCTGCTGGCGCGCGTGGAACGCAACGGCGCCGGCCACCGGCGCTTCACGGAGGAGGACATCGAGTGGGTCGTGATGGTCACCCGCCTGCGGGCGACCGGCATGCCGATCCGCGCGATCCGCGAGTACGCCGAGCTGGTCCGCGCGGGCGAGGGCAACGAGCGCGAGCGGCTCGCGCTGCTGGAGACCCACCGCGAGCGCGTGCTGGAGCAGCTCGCCAGCATCCAGCGCAATCTGGAGCTCGTGGACTACAAGATCGGCCTGTACCGCGAGAAGCTCGGCGTCGGCTGAGCCACCACCGACCGTCCTGCCCTGGGGTCGTATAGCGACCCCTATCCAGGATTGGACCGCGAAACCGCCCGAAATCGCCGCCTCCCTACCCCGCGCCGTTGACGTTCGCTCGCGCGACCGAGGCGATCGCCTCGACCGCCCGGTCGTACACCTCCGCCGAGATCCGGATGTGCGACTGCTGCGACATCGATCGCGCCGCCACCCCGATCGCCTCGACCGGCGGCGCGGCGTCGAGCAGCGGGACCACGAGCAGCGTCTCGATCGCCACCGTCCACGGCCAGCGCGGATGGTCGCGCGGCTCCGGATCGCCGGTCACCTCGCACAGCGCGAACACGCGTCGCCAGACCGACGCATACAAGACCAGCCGGTCGCCAACGACGATCCGCGGACGGCGCGGGAAGCCGGTCCGGTGCAGCAGCTCGGGGCGCTCGTCGAGCCAGCGCTCGCCCAACGGCCCGCGCGCGTGCCCGACCGCCTTGAGCCAGAACGCTACGTCTGCGCCCCCACGTGCGCCGGGTAGATCTGCTCGGCGTAGTCGCGCACCATCCGCCCGGCGCCGAACTTCGGCCCGATCGTGCGCAGCGAGTTGCGCACCATCTCGAGCCACGCCGGTGGCAGGCCGTCCGCGCCGAGCGTGTAGAACGTCGGCACGGCCTCGTCGGTCAGCAGCCGGTAGAGCTCGTCGGCGTGGCGCCAGTCCTGCGCGCCGTGGTCGTTGTCGACCTCGCCGGAGATCGCCCAGCCGTTGCCGCCGTCGTAGGCCTCCGGCCACCAGCCGTCGAGCACCGACAGCTGGAGCCCGCCGTTCATGGCCGACTTGATGCCGCTCGTGCCGCTCGCCTCCAAGGGCGGGCGCGGGACGTTGACCCAGATGTCGCAGCCGCGCACCATCGCGGCGCCCAGCGCGAGGTCGTAGTCGTCGAGGTACACCACCCGCCGGCCGACGGCGAAGTGGCCCTTCATCTCGAACAGGCGCTGCACGAGCCGCTTGCCGTCGTCGTCCTTCGGGTGCGCCTTGCCGGCCAGGATGAGCTGCACCGGCCGCTCCTCGTCGGAGAGCAGCGCCAGCGCGCGGTCGACGTCGCGCAGCAGCAGGTCGAGCCGCTTGTACGTCGCCACCCGCCGCGCAAAGCCGATGGTGAGCACCTTCGGGTCCAGGGCGTTCACCGCTGCCCGCACGTAGTCGGCGGTGTCGCCGCGGCCGAGCCGGTCCATCACCGACCGCTCGCGCACGACGTCGATCAGCTGCGCGCGCTGCGCGGCGCGGGCGTCCCACAGCTCCTGCGCCGGGATCGCGTCGATCGCCTCCCACGTGGCGGGGTCGACCGCGCGGTCGAGCCAGTCGTCGCCGAAGTGGCGGTCGAGCAGCTCGCGCATCGGCCCGCCGATCCAGGTCGGGATGTGGGCGCCGTTGGTGACGTGCGTGATCGGCACGTCGTCGACCGGCCGGTCCGGCCACAGCTCCTGCCACATCTCGCGCGCGACCTCGCCGTGGCGGGCGCTCACGCCGTTGGCCATCCGCGAGAGGCGCAGCGCGAACTGGGTCACGCCGAACGGCTCGGCGCTCTCCTCGGGATGCGTGCGGCCCATCCGCACGAGCTCGTCGGGATCGAGGCCCATCTCCGACGCGATGCCCGACAACGCCTCGGCCATCTGCGTCGCCGGGTAGGTGTCGTTGCCGGCCGGAACCGGCGTGTGCGTGGTGAACACGGTGCGCTGGCGGACGCTCTCGAAGTCGGAGGTGCGCGCCAGCTCCAGGCACGCCATCGCCGCGTGACCCTCGTTCAGGTGCACCACGCCGGGCTCGATCCCCAGCGCATTCAGCGCGCGCACGCCGCCGATGCCGAGCAGCGCGTACTGGCCGAGCCGCACGCCTGGGTCGCCGACGTACAGCCGCGACGTGATCCAGCGGTCGGTCAGGTCGTTCTCGGGGCGGTCGGCGTCGAGCAGCAGCAGCGGGACGCGGCCCACGTTCACGCGCCAGACCTGGGCGACGACCGTGCGCGCGCCGATCGGCACCTCGACGCACAGCGGCGTGCCGTCGTCGCCCTTGATCAGCGCCGCCGGCGTGCGCTCGGGGTCGGTCTCGACCCAGTACTCGTGCTGCCAGCCGGACGCGTCGATCCGCTGGCGGAAGTAGCCGTGGCGGTACATGAGGCCGATGCCGACGAGCGGCAGCCCCATGTCGGACGCCTCCTTGAGGATGTCGCCGGCCAGCACGCCGAGGCCGCCGGAGTAGACGGGCAGCGACTTGTGGATCGCGAACTCGGCGCAGAAGAACGCGGCGGGGCGGTCCTCCGTGACGGGCTCGGTCAGTCGCGGCTCGGACACCTTGTCCGTCACCGTGGCGTGGAGGTCCGCCAGTCGCGCGAGGAACTCCTCGTCGCGCGCCAGCTCGGCGAGGCGGCTGGGCGCCGTCTCCTCGATCAGGCGGACCGGGTTGCCGAGGCACAGCTCCCACCGTCGCGGCTCGACGGAGGAGAGGAGCTCGGGGCCGCCGGGCGTCCACGACCAGCGGTAGTTGTAGGCGAGGTCCGCCAGCGGCGCGAGCGGCTCAGGCAGCCGCGAGCGCAGCGCGTCAACGGCCGCGTCGATGTCGGAGGAGCCTGCGTTCACCCCTGTTATGTAGCAAGGGCAGCTTCGGCGCGCTCGGTCAGGCGGGGCATGCCGAGCCGCTGAGCCTCGGCGAGCCCGGCCTCGAGCAGCTTGGCCGCGCGCTCGCGGCCCGACGCCTGCTGCGGCCAGCACGCGCGCCAGCTCGATCTGCGTGTGCGCCACCCACGGCCGGGCGCGCATCCGCTCGTTCATGGCCAGCGCGGTCTCGAAGTAGGCGATCGCCTCCTTGCGGCGGCCGAGCAGGTCGGCGAGCAGGCCGAGGTGGCGCGCCGCCGAGCCCATGCAGGTCGACGCCCAGCCGACCGCCACGTTGCGGTCGGCGTACGGCTCGAGCAGGTCGTGCAGCGCCTGGGCGTGCGTCGGCGTCGCCGAGCGCGGCGGCGGTCTCGGCCAGGTAGGCGACGGCGCCGAGCCAGATGCCGTCGAGCGGGACGCCGCGGAAGCCGTCGGCCGCGAACGCGTCGAGGATCTCGCGCGCCTCGTCGTGGCGGTCGGTCTCCGCGAGCAGGTGCGCGAGCACGCAGACCCAGCCGGGGATGGCCGCGAAGCGCTCGGCGTAGGCGCGCACGGGCGCTTCGAGCCGCTCGAGCCGCCCGCGCTCGCGCCGCAGCGTGCAGGCCTGGAGCAGCGTGGCGTTGCCGGTGTTGGGGTCCTGCACGCGGTTGCCGAGCGTGACGGCGGCGTAGCCCTCGGCCTCCGCCGCGTCGAACTCGCCGGCCAGCAGCAACCGCATCGCGCGGTAGATGTGCACGTACAGCGTGTCCGACACCCGGCGCCGGCGCTCGGCGATCTTGGCGAAGGCGTCCATCTCGATGTCGGCCGAGTCGATGTCGCCGAGCTCGAGCAGGTCGATCATCCGCCAGCGGTGGCCGGCGATCGCCAGCCGCTCGTCGCCCGAGCTCTCGGCCAGCCCGAGCAGGTCGTTGGCCGCCTCCAGGCGCTCCTGCACGTTGCCCGGGCCCCACAGCGACCAGTGGCGGGCCACGAGGGCGAAGCCCAGGCCGCGCGGATCGCCGACCTCGCGGGCCAGCTCGACGGCTTCGCTGCTGAGCTGGGCGCGGCGCTCGCCCGCCTCCGAGAAGCTCAGCTCGATCGCCAGCCGGGCCACGAGCCGCGCGCGCAGCGCCGGCTCGTCGTCGCCCACCGCGTCGAGCGCCTCCTCGAGCAGGGCGACGAGCGCGTCGTCGACGATGCCGCCCGCCATCTGGCCCGGCATCCCGTAGCCGAGCGCCGCGGACGCGAGCAGCTGGGAGGAGCCGAGAGCGCGCGCCGTGTCGGCCGCCCGTCGGAAGGTCTCCTGCGCCTCCAGCGTGTCACCCGCCTTGTTCTGCGCGTTGCCGCAGGCGAGCAGCAGCCGGCACGTCAGCGCGGGATCGGAGGGCGCCTGGTCGAGCGCGTCGATGGCCAGCTTGTAGAGCCGCGCCGCCTCTTCGTAGGCGAGCACGCCCAGCGCGCGCTCGGCGGCGCGCTCGGCGTACTCGACCGTCTTCGCGGCCCCGCGCTGCGGCGGGGCGAGCGAGAAGTGGTGCGTCAATGTGGCCAGCGGCGGATCGTCCCAGCCCCCCGCCAGCAGCTCGATCGCCTCGGCCACGCGCAGGTGCAGCCGCGCGCGCCGCGTGGCGGTCAGCCCGTCGTAGAGCGTCTGCCGGATCAGCGCGTGCGTGAAGCTGCAGCGCCCGTACAGGTTCGGCACCTCGGCGATCACGTGGGCGGCGACCGCCTCCTCGATCACCTCGTCGAGCTCGTCCTCGTCGAGATCGCTGACCGCCTCCAGCACCTCGACGCGGAACTCGCGGCCCATCACCGCCGCGATCGTGAGCAGCTGGCCGGCGCGCTCGGACAGCGTCGCCAGCCGGCGGCCGATCACCTCGCGGATGCCCTCGGGCAGCTCGAGCGGCCACGCCGAGCCGTTGCCGCCGGGGGACGTGTTGCCCAGGTGGCGCACCATCTCCTCGAGGAAGAACGGGTTGCCCTTGGTCTCCTCCCACAGCGTGCGGTTGACGTGCTCGGGGATCCCCTGCGGCCCGAACTCGCCGATCAGGACGGTGGCGTCCTCCTCGTCGAGCCCGGTCAGCTCGATCCGGTCGAAGTAGTGCTCGCGGCGGAGCTGGACGAGCATGTCCACCAGCGCGGTCGGGCGCTCGGTGTCGCGGATCGTGGCCACGATCAGCAGCGGCGACTCGCCGGCCGCGCGCACCATCTGGCGCAGCATCAGCAGCGTCGGCTTGTCGGCCCAGTGCAGGTCGTCGAGCACGAGCACGACCGGCTGGTGGCGCGCGATGTCGTTGAGCACCTCGGACACGGCGTCGAACAGCCGGTAGCGCTCCTCCTCCTCGGGGCCGCCGGGCGTGTCGCCCGCGCCCGCGAGCTCGGGGATCACGCGGCCGAGCTCGGCGCCGTACTGGGCGCGCCAGGCGCCGGCCTGCTCGGGCGCGCGGGAGACGTAGCGGCGCAGCGCCTCCACGAACGGCTGGTAGGGCACGAGCGTCTCGGCGTCGCAGCGCCCGTACAGCGCGAGCGAGCCCTCGGCCTCGCAGGCCTCCATGAACTCCATCGCGAGCCGCGTCTTGCCGATCCCGGGCTCGCCCTCGAGCAGGACGAGCTGGCGGTTGCCCTCGGTGGCGCGCTCGAAGTACTCGCGCAGGCGGTCGAGCTCGCCGCGGCGGCCGACGAAGGCGGCGCCGCTGCGGGTCGCGAAGAAGGCGTGACCGTCGGCGTCGGCGGCGGGCGGCGGCGGCGGCGCCAGAGCCGCGGGCTCGGGCTCGGCGCGCTCGGCCTTCAGCATGCGCTCGAACTCGGCCTGCACCTGCGGGCCCGGCGACACGCCCAGCTCGTCGCGCAGCAGCGTGCGCAGCCGCTCGTGCACGCGCAGCGCCTCGACGAGGTTGCCCTGCGCCTCGCGCACGCGCATCAGCAGCAGGTAGCCGCTCTCGCGGTAGGGCGCGAGCTCCACCAGCTCCTGGGCGGCGCGCTCGGCCGGCGCCAGCTCGGCGCCGCCCACGGCCAGGCCGGCGTCGCCCCGCAGCTCGCGCGCCTGGAGCCCGAGCTCCTCGAGCCGGCGGCGCGGATCCTCGAGCCACGGCGCCTCGTAGCCCGGCAGCAGCCCGGCGTCGGCCAGCTCGGCCACGCGCCCCGCGGCCTCGACCACCGCCGGCCAGTCGCCGCGGTCGCGCGCGGCGAACGCCTCGTCGAGCGCAGGCTGGGCGCCGTCGAGGTCCACGGTGGCGGCCGGGGTGAGCTGCACGGCGCGCTCGCCCGCGTTCTCGATCACCTCGGGGCCGAGCGCGCGCCGCAGCTTCGAGAGCACGACGTTGAGCGCCTGGGCGTGGCCGGCCGGGGCGTCCTCACCCCACAGGGCCGCGATCAGCCGCTCGCGGGTGACCCCGCCCTTGCGGTTGAGCGCGAGATGGGCAAGGGCCAACCTGCCCTGACGGCCCGGTAGATCGGCCTCCCGGCTGCGTCCATCGACGCTGACCGAGAGATGGCCACACAGTTCGATGGCAACTTGCGGGGATGGCAGCGTCCCGCCTCCTTACGGTGAAACGCGAGGTTAGCCGAGCCCTCGGATCGAAGGCAAACGCCGGTGAAGGAGCCTTCACTTTGGCGACGCGCCGGTTTAGCCTTGCCTATCCCTCGGGCGGATGAGGCACACGAGAGACGCTCCTCGGGTCGGTGGATGGCAGGCGTTGCGACGCTCGTCGCCGGCTCGCTGCTCGCCCTGCCCGCAATCGCGCCGGCCCAGACGCGGCTGCGCGGCGTGCAGGCCGTCGACGGAGCGCTCACGCGCCCGGCCGCGGGCGATCGCGCCGACGTGGCGCTCGACTGGGTGCGCTCGAACCGGTCGCTGCTCGGCCTCACCGCGGACGGCGTCGACGATCTCGAGCTGACGTCGCGCGCGACCTCGCGCGGGACCGGCTTCACGCACCTGCGGTTCCGGCAGGCCGACCGCGGGATCCCGGCCTTCGACGGCGGCGTGCGCGTCAGCCTCGACCGCAGCGGCCGCATCCTCAGCGCGGCCGGGGCGCCGGCCCCGCAGGTCGCCTCGGCGGCGCCGCGGCTCGACGCCGTCGAGGCCGTGCGCGCGCTCCAGCGCGACGTCGGCGCGGCGCGGCCCGTCCGGGTGACGGCGGGGCCGGCCGGCGTGCGCGGCACGACCGAGTTCGAGGGCGGCGACTTCGCCCGCCTGGTGCTGTTCGGCAGCGGCCGCGGGACGCGGCTCGCGTGGCACTTGACCTACCGCGCGAGCGATGCCGCGCACTACGACGCGGTCGTCGACGCGACCAGCGGCGCCGTGCTCTTCCGCCAGAACCTGGTGAAGGACGCGACCCCCGCCGAGGTCTTCCCCAGCCACCCGGCGCTCGGCGCCGAGATGACGATCGACCTCGAGGACGGGCAATGGCTCGCTCCCGGCGCGACCGTGCTCAACGGCCCGAACGCGCGTGTGTACTCGGACCTCGACGACAACAACACGTTCTCGGGCGCAGAGGAGATCAACCGCACGGTGAACGACGACTTCGTGTTCCCGTTCCAGGACTCGGGACACGCGAGCTGTCCCGACCCCGCCGAGGCGCAGTGCTCGTGGGACCCGGCGTTCGTCGCCTCGTGGATCGACAACCGCGCGCAGAACGGCGTGCAGGCCTTCTACCTCGTCAACCGCTTCCACGACCACCTCGCGAACGACGCTGACATCCAGTTCGACGGCTTCTCGGGCATCGACGCCGTGCAGGTCGAGACCGACGACGGCGCCGCGACCGGCCCCGACAACGCCCACCTCAACAACGCGAACATGTCGACGCTGCCCGAGGGCCGGAAGCCGCGGATGCAGCTGTTCCTGTTCGACGGCGACGGTTTCCGCACCGTCAACGGCGGCGACTCGGCCGCGATCGTCTGGCACGAGTACACGCACGGCCTCTCCAACCGCCTGGTCGTGCACGACGACGGCTCAGGCGCGCTGTCGAGCGCGCAGGCGGGCGCGATGGGGGAGGGCTGGAGCGACTGGTACGCACTCGACCTGCTGGTGGGCGACGGCCTGATGGCCGACTACCCCGGTCGCGGGCGACGTCGACCTCGGCCACTACGTCGACCTGACCCCGCACAACGTGCGCTCGCAGCCGATCGACTGCCCGGTGACGCCGGTCGTCGCCAACTGCCCGGGCGGCGGCTACACGTACGCCGACTTCGGGCACGTCGCCGGCTTCCCCGAGGTCCACGCCGACGGCGAGATCTGGGCGCAGACGCTGTGGGACCTGCGCGCCGCGGTCGGCCCCGACGACGCGCAGAAGCTGATCACCGAGGCCATGCGGATGTCGCCGCCCGAGCCGTCGTTCCTCGACATGCGCAACGCGATCCTCGCCGCCGACACCGGGCTCGGGGGCGCCGACCGTACCGCGATCTGGCAGGTGTTCGCGAACCGCGGGATGGGCTACCTGGCCTACGCCGACGGCGGCGGCGACGTGAGCCCGACCGCGGACTTCAGCGTGCCGCCGGCGCCCGGCGGCCCGACCGGGCGCACGACCGGCACGGTCACCTCGCTCGAGACCGGGCTGTACCTCGGGAACGTGACCGTCGGCCTCGAGAGCCTCACCGGCGAGGCCTCGTTCGCGGACCGGCTCGCCACGCAGACCGCCGCCAACGGCGGCTACGCGCTCGACGCTCCGGCCGGCACCTACGGCGAGCTGGCGGTCGAGCGGCCCGGCTATGACCGCGTGACCGTGCCCACGTTCGCCGTCACAGGCGGCGGCACCCGCGTCCAGGACGTCGCCCTGCGCCGCGACTGGGCCGCCGGCGCGGGCGGCGCGACCGTGTCCGGCACCGACAACACGGGCGGCGGGATCGGCTGCGGGCTCGCGCGCCTGAACGACCAACTGCTCACGAGCGGCTGGTCCGCGGTGAACGGCGGTGCGCGGCAGGCCACGGTGCGGCTGCCGGCGACGATCGACGTCACCGGGTTCGGGCTCGACCCGGCCAACACGTGCGGCAACGGCATCGGCGCGTTCACCGACGAGTACCGGATCGACACCTCGCCCGACAACGCCACCTGGACGACCGCGGCCCACGGCACGTTCGCGCCGGGCGATCGCGGCCGGCTCAACTTCGTCGCGGCCGGCGCCGGCAACGTGCGCTACGTACGGCTCACGCTGCTCTCGTCGTTCGGAGCCGGCAGCGCCTTCATCGACTTCTCCGAGCTCGCGGTGTACGGCGCCCCGCCGAACCAGCTCCCCACCGGGTCGCTCGCCGCCAGCCGCATGCTGCTGACCGGCGGCGGGACCGTCGACTTCGCCGCCTCGTTCGTCGACCCCGACTCGCGGATCCTCGGCTACGACTGGGACTTCGACGGCGACGGCGCCGTCGATCGCTCGACAGCCGAGCCCACGACGTCGTTCACCTACTCGCGGACGGGCACGTTCGCCGCCAGCGTGGCGGTGCGCGACTACCGCGGCGGCGCCGGAACCGCCTCGCGCTCGATCACCGTGGCGCAGACGGCGAAGCCACGGGTCACGCTGCCGCGTCGCGGCCGCCGCGGGAAGCTGACCGCGCGGGTCACCTGCGCCGAGCGCTGCACCGTGACCGCGCGGATGCGCGTCGACGGCCGCGTCGTCCGCACCGTGCGGCGGACGATCACCACCACGAGCGAGCGCCGGATCGAGCTGGCGCTGACGCGCAAGGCGCGCCGCGCCGCCCTGCGGCGCCACCGCCGCAGCGTGCGGACGCGCGTGACCGTCGCCGCGCGCTACGGCGACGGGCGGTCGACGACCGCGCGCCGCACGATCCCGATCCGCCTCTGAGTCAGGCGAACAGCGCCGCCCACGTGCGCTTGCCGACCTTGCCGTCGAGCGGCAGGCTCCACGGCGGCCCGTGACGGCGGCGCTGGAACGTGCGCACGATCCGCTCGGTCTTCGCGCCGTAGACCCCGTCGGCGACCAGGTCCGGGTGGTCGTAGCGGTCGCTCAGGACCTGCTGGACCTTCTTGATCGCCGGCTTGCTCCCCGGGCCGGGCGCGAGCACGCCCGGGTAGCGCGGCAGCGCCTCGAACAGCTGCTTGCGCGGCCCGTTGAGCGCCGCGTTCATTCGCGTGGCCTGGCCGGCGGTGAACATGAACATCGCCTTGTCGTCGACGTAGTCCATGTAGTTCATGAACAGGTCGCCGTTCGGCCCGTTCTTGCAGGAGACGTGCGGGAACTCCGGCTCGCCGTAGTTCTCGCTCGCCTGGTTGGGCGTGTCGGGGCAGTTGTCCGAGCCGCGGCAGCCGGTCCCGTCGTCGCCCCAGATGTGGAACAGGTTGAGCCAGTGGCCGACCTCGTGGGTCGTCGTGCGGCCGCGGTCGAACGGCGCGCGCGCCGTTCCGGTGTTGCCGAACGCCGTGTAGAGGATCACCACGCCGTCGGTGGCGCGCGGGCCGCCCGGGAACTGCGCGTAGCCGAGCAGACCGTCGCCGAGGTTGCAGACCCAGATGTTCAGGTAGCGGCGCGTCGGCCACGGGTCGGCGCCGCCGGTGCGGCTCGACTTGACGCCCTCGTCGAAGCTGAAGCTCGGCACGCTCGTGCGCGTCCGCGTGATCCCGTTCGTCGCGTTGCCGAAGATGTCCTTGGTCGCCAGCTTGAACTGGATCCGGGTGTCGGAGTGCAGCGGCTTGAAGACGTCCGGCAGCTTGGTCCGGTCGCGGTTCTTCATCCGGAAGTCCTGGTTGAGGATCCGGATCTGGCTCTCGACCTGTGCGTTCGAGATGTTCTGGACGTCGTCGTGGTAGACGACGTGCACGACGAGCGGGATCGTGCGCGTCCTCGGCGCGGCGGCCAGGAAGCCGCGCGCCTGGAATGCGTCGGTGATGTTCTCGATCTCGGACCGGGCCTCGCGGTAGTCCGGATCGACCGACAGCAGCTGGCGGTGGACCTCGCTGGTCGCGCAGTGCCGTCTGGTGGGTACGTCCTCGTCGGCCATGGCACGCGACCCTAAACACGGCCCCGTGATCGGCGCAAGGATAGGCTCGGCCCGTGGACGAGCTCCTGGGGCGCTGGCTCCACTCCCACGAGGAGGACGAGGGCGACGTGCGCGTGTATCGCCCCGCCGGCTACGACCTGCCGCCGGCGCGCGGGCGGCGCGGGCTCGAGTTCCGGCCCGACGGCGAGCTGCTGGTCCTCGGCCCAGGGCCGGCCGACAAGCCCGAGGCGGCGGCCGGCCACTGGGAGCCGGCCGGCGAGCACTGCGCGCGGGTTTCGCTGCCGTCCGGCGAGCCGCAGGAGCTCGAGATCGTCTCGGCTGAGCCCGACCGGCTGGCCGTCCGGTGGCGCTAGGGCTGACCGTACCCCCGCACGCTGGGTTGCCGCCGGAAAGAGACGGGCCTGCCCGCATTGGAGCAAACGGCCTCCGATGTGAGTCTGTGCACCATGAACACCGCCCTCGAAGCCCGCGACACGCTCCGGCGCCTCCAGGCCGAGCGCCTCGACGCCGTCGAGGCCGGCCTCGGGGAGAACGCCCTCTACATGACGGACCTCGAAAACGACATCGAGGCCTCGCGCGCCCGCTACGTCGGGCTGGCCGTCACCGAGATCGCCACCCTGCGCGCCCAGCTGGGCGCCCCGCAGGTCGGCTAGCAGACCGTCACGTACTGCCGCTGGCCGCTCGGCGCGGCGGCCGTGTCGGGATCATCGCGCCCCGGATCTCGCCGTTGTTGAGCACGACCGACGTCTCGGTCGTCGTGCCGCTCGTCTGCTCGTAGAGCCCGCCCGGCCCGGACGCCGGGTCGAGCGTGAAGCGGTGGCCGTCGAGCCGCCCGCTCGTGGGCCCGTCCATCGTCAGCGTGTGGCCGCCGTCGACCACCGTGATCGAGCTGCGGCCGTCCCACGGCGCCTCGAACCAGGCCGAGATCGTGGGCAGGCGGCGGGCGGAGCCGTTGCACGCATAGGCGCGCAGGCGATGGCCGTCGTAGGTCACGGCGAGGTAGGCCTCGGTGCCCTGCACCTTGCCCACGGCGACGGTGCGCGACGGCTTGGCGACGGCCGAGCCGGCGGCCGCGAGTGCGGTGATGACCACCGCGAGTATCAGCTTGGTCCCCATGCCCCAGTGACGCCGCCGGCCGGCGTCGCATTCCCCCGCATTCCAAGGGGGGTCTGACCCCCCTTGGTGTGTCGGGCCGGGATCCACGGTCGTTCAACGCCGCCTGGAGCGCCAAATCGCCCAACCGCGACCAAGGGGGGTCTGACCCCCCTTGGGGTTGGGTTGACCCGGGGCGGGGGCTGCACGAGGATCGGACGATGCCCGGAGAGCTAGTCGTGAACGTCGAGCCGTGGGGCCCCGACCCCGACCGGATCGAGGAGGCCGCCCGCTCCGCGATCCGGCAGCCGGCCGTGCGCGCCGAGCTGGGTGACGCCGAGGCGCGGCTGGTCGGCGTCCAGCCGGTCGACGCCGGCGACGAGCCCGCGCCGCCGCGCAGCGTGCGCGCCAAGCTCTACGACTACGCCGAGGAGCGCGCACTGCTGGTCGACGTGCCGCTCGAGGAGGGCGGCCCGACGCGGCTGGTCTCGACCGCGCGTCAGCCGCTGCCGAGCGCCGAGGAGCGCGAGGCCGCCGTCGAGGTCCTGCGCGAGGACCCCGAGCTCGGCCCCGCGCTGCGCGAGGGCCGGCTCGTCCCGTACCGCTCGATGCCGCCGCTGGTCGGCGACGAGCTGCCCGACGGGCGCGTCGAGCGAGTCCTCACGATCGGTCTGCGACCCGCGGAGGGGTCCGACGAGCACGAGATCGTCGGCGTCCGGCTGGGCAAGCGCGAGGTCGTGCGCTTCGAGGGCAAGGCGCCGTCGAGGGCATTGGCCGGCGCCCGCCGATGCGGGATCCCCGACGCCAACCAGCCGACCACGATGGGCCGGGCGGGCGCCGCCCGCATCACCGTCAGCCGCGACGGCGAGACGCTGTGGCGGCTGATCGTCGTGCGCCCGGCCGCCTCGTCGGGCGACAACGGCTCGGGAGTCGAGCTGCGCGGCGTCTCCTACCGCGGCAAGCGCGTGCTGCGGCGCGCCCACGTGCCGATCCTCAACGTCCGCTACGACGACAACGCCTGCGGCCCGTTCCGCGACTGGCAGAACGAGGAGAGCCGCTTCAAGGCCGAGGGCGCCGCCGTGGCGCCCGGTTTCCGGCTCTGCCCGGAGCCGGCCGAAACGGTGCTCGAGTCCGGCGACGACCACGGCAACTTCGCCGGCGTGGCGGTCTACGTGGACGACGAGGAGGTCGTGCTCGTCAGCGAGCTCGCCGCCGGCTGGTACCGCTACGTCAGCCGCTGGCGGCTGCACGCCGACGGCACCATCCGCGCGCGCTTCGGCTTTGACGCGGTCGACAACTCGTGCGTCTGCCAGAACCACCACCACCACGCGTACTGGCGGCTGGACTTCGATATCGCGGGCGCCGGCGAGGACGTCGTGCTCGAGCACAACGACCCGCCGCTCCCGGGCAACGACTCGAACTGGCACACGCTCCGCCACGAGGTGCGGCGCCGGCGCAACCCGGGCCGCAAGCGCCGCTGGCGGGTGCGCACGCAGGGCAGCAACGAGGGCTACGTGATCGTCCCCGGAGCGCACGACGGCGAGGCGGACAACTACGGCGTCGGCGACTTCTGGGCCCTGCGCTACCGGTCGGGCCAGATCGACGACGGGGCGGTGGCGACCTCCACGCGCGCCAACCTCGACGCGTTCGTCAACGGCGAGTCGATCGTCGGCACGAACGTGGTGGTCTGGTACGTCGGGCACTTCAGCCACAAGCCGACCGACCACCACGACGACCACGACCACGGCGGCGGTCACATCGTGGGGCCCACGCTGCGCCCGGACCGCTGGTAGCGACCCGGCGCGCGAGCGGATCAGGCCGCCGGTGCCCGGGTTGGCGGCGGGAGATGTCATGTCCCGAAGCCATGTCCGGGGCACCCTCATCGAATCCGTAGAGTCACCAGTCCCAGGTGCCTAGTCATGTCTGATCTCGTCTGGTCCAGCGACGGCGGCGACCGCCGGCGCGGCCGCAAGCCCGAGCCGCAGCGCCCGTCCGAGGGCGGCCGAATCAAGGTCCGCCGCGAGGTGGCCGGCCGGCGCGGCAAGGCGGTGACGACCGTCTCCGGCGTCCCGCTCGACGACGCCGGCCTGCGCGAGCTCGCCGGCAAGCTGAAGAAGCGCTGCGGCGTCGGCGGGTCGGCCAAGGGCGGCGTGATCGAGCTCCAGGGCGACCACCGCGACGTGGTGATGGAGGTCCTGCGCGCGGAGGGCTACGACGCCGTGCTGGCCGGCGGCTGATCGCGCCGCAGCACGACGGCGGCGGTGTCGTCGGACACCAGGTCGGCGCGGTCGCCGATGTCGGCCAGCAGGCGCGAGGCGTCCGGCTCCGGGTGGGCGGCGAGGAGGCGCACGACCTCCTCGCGGCCGATTCGCCTTCCGGCCGCACGGGCGTCCTCGAGGCCGTCGGTGTAGAGGCAGACCGCCACGCCGGCGTCGAGCCGGATGCGGTACTCGGGCCAGCTGTCGCCGAGGCCGAGGCCGAGCGGGCAGGCCGGCTGCTCGGCGTCCGGATCGTGGGCGGCGCCGAGCACGATCGGCGGGGCGTGGCCGGCCTTCGCGTAGATCAGCTCGGCCTTGGAGGGGTCATAGATCGCGGCCACGACGGTCACGAAGTGGGGCGGGAGCTCACGGGCGAGCATGCAGTCGGCGCGGGCGAGCGCCTCGGCGGGCCGGTGGCCGGCGGCGAGCAGCGTGCGGAGCGTGTAGCGGGCGAGCGCGGCCTGGGTGAGCGAATCGCGGCCGTGGCCTGACACGTCGCCGAGCAACACGCCGACGCGGCCGCCGTCGAGCGGGAAGACGTCATAGAAGTCACCGCCCGCCGCGGGCCCGTCGGCGGGCCTATACGCGGCCGAGACGGCGAGCCCGTCGAGTCGCTCCGGAACGGTGGGGAGCAGCGCGCTGGAGAGCAGGCCGATGTCGTCGAGGAGCTCGGCGCGCTGTGCTTCGAGCGCGATGCGCCGGCGCGACTGCCAGAACGCGTTGCCGGCCAGGCCCAGCGCGAGCGCGCTGATGCCGAGCAGCGCCCACAGTACGGCGTCCGGAAGGGCCTCGACGAGCTCGATCACGTCATCCGCGATCTCCGCCACCGGCCCCGGCGGCCCGGCAGCGGCGGCGACCGGCGCTCGCTCCGGCTGCCGGCGCGGGGTCGCCGGGGCGGGCAGATTGACGACGACCGGGCGGGCGCGGCCGGCGCGAGGCGGGCGTCGCGTAGCGGCGGGCCGTCGGGCAGAGGGAGCGCGGCGCCGCGATGCCTCCGGCCTCGTCGGCGTTGCGGCTTGGGTCGGGGTCGGGGCGGGCGTAGCCGCGGCGGCCTCGGCCTGGACGGCCGCCGGCGTCGCCGCGGGCTCGGGCGTGGCGGTGGGCGCCGGCGTCACCGGCGGATCGACCGGCCGGTTCGGCGGGTCCGGGAGCTCGGGGAGCTGAGGCAGCTCGGGGACCTTCGGGAGATCCGGGAGCGGAGGCAGCTGCACCGCAGCGCGGTCGACGGCAGGGGGCGACGGCGCAGCAGTCATCGCTGCGACCAGCACCAACATCGTCGTAAGCGCGGCCACTTCGCCCGCGTAGTCGGCCTTCCGCGCGCCGACTTGACCGCGGCGGGTGTGGTGGCGCCCAGTTGACGTTCATGCCGCGCCTCGGAGCCCTTCTGTAGCGTCCGACACCGAGGTGCCGAGGGATTTCACGCGCATTCCAGGGTGGATGCCGCCGCAGGGCGCAGGGGTCGCGGTCGCCGACCTGAGCGGCGACGGACGCCCGGACGTCGTCGCGCTGGCCGCGGACCGGTACCGCGTCGGCCACTCGCTCGACGCGAACGGCGCCATCAGCGACGGCTGGGGGCCGTGGCAGAACATCCCGAACTGGCGCTTCCGCGAGACCGCCGACGCCGGGATCGCGATCGCCGGTGGCGACCTCGTGGTGTTCGCGATCGAGAAGGGCGCCCGCTCCAACCGCGGCCATTTCCGCGTGGGCCGGTCGCTCGACGCCGACGGCGCCGTCACCGGCGGCTGGACGGCGTGGACCCAGATCCCGGATTGGAGCGCCAAGGAGAACAGCGGCGGCGACATCGCGGTGGCCGATCTCGACGGTGACGGCACGCCCGAGCTGATCGTCGTCATGGCCGACCCGGACGGCGGCCACTACCGGGTCGGCTGGAGGCTCGGCGAGAAGTGGGAGCCGTGGACGGCGATCCCGGACTGGCAGCCGGGGGAGAGCAACGGCCTCGGCGCCGACGTCGCCGACCTCGACGGCGACGGGCGGCCCGAGCTGCTGGTGCGCGACCGCGACCGGAACACGATCGGCTGGGGGCTCGACGAGACCGGCTACGTCGCGGACGGCTGGGGCCCGTGGACGGACCCACCCGGCGGCCGCGCCCGGACCGCCACCGCCGCGGCCTTCGTGTGCCTGATCGACGGCCAGCGGCCGGAGCTGCTGACGCTCGGCAGCGGCGCGGTCGCCGCGGCGCCGGTCGAGGCCGGCGAGGACGACCCCGCCAAGGTGGGCACCTGGCGGATCCCCGACCACAGCTCGCAGATCCTCGCCGTGCACGCCGCGCTGCTGCACACCGGCGACGTGCTGTGGTTCTCCGGCTCGGGCGCCGATCCCGACGACTTCGAGGCCGGCCGCTTCCGCACCCGCGTCTGGCACTACCCGAGCCGCCGCTTCAGCTCGCCGCGCACGCCGATCGACCTGTTCTGCGCCGGGCAGTCGTTCCTCGCGGGCGGCCGGCTGCTGGCGGCCGGCGGCACCGGCCAGTACGGGCCGTTCCGCGGGATCCGCGACGCGCTCGTGTTCGACCCCGAGGACCAGCGCTGGATCCGCGTGCGGCGGATGCTGCACCCGCGCTGGTACCCGACCCTCACCACGCTCGGCGACGGCCGCATCCTGTCGGTCTCCGGCCGCGGGGCGAGCCGCGAGCTGATACGCGAGCCGGAGATCTTCGAGGCCGGCGAGGGCTGGCGGCGGCTCCCGTCACCGGGCCTGATCCCCTGGTACCCGCACCTGTTCCTGCTCGAGGACGGGCGCATCTTCTACTCCGGCGGGCAGATGAGCGGCAACCGGGGCGTGCGGCCGCAGATCTGGAACATCGCCAACGGCAACACGCGGGTCGTGCCGGGGCTGCCGCAGGCGAAGTTCCGCAACCAGTCGGCCAGCGTGCTGCTCGGTGACGCGCGCGACCAGCGGGTGATGATCTGCGGCGGCGGCGGCGCCGAGATCCACGAGCACGGCGACGATGAGGACCACCCGTTCGAGGACGACGAGGACCTCCCGCACATCGCGACGCGGAACTGCGCGATCGTCGACCTGTCCGCCGACAACCCGCGCTATCGCGCCACCGGCAGGCTCAACGAGCCGCGCATGCACCTCAACGCCACGCTGCTGCCGGACCGCACCGTGCTGGCCAACGGCGGCGCTCGCGTCGAGGAGCACCGGGTCGACGCGTCGCTGCACGCCGAGATCTACAACCCGCGCACGCGCAAGTGGACGCTCGGCGCGAAGTCGCGCGTCCCGCGCCTGTACCACTCGACCGCGCTGCTGGTGCCCGACGGGCGCGTCGTCACGGCCGGGTCGAACCCGAGGCCGAAGGCGGACGAGCTGCGGATCGAGGTCTACTCGCCGCCGTACCTGTTCAAGGGCCCGCGGCCGCAGGTCACGCTGGCCCGCGACCGCGTGGCGTACGGCGGCCGCCTGCGCGCGACCGTGCCCGGCGCCGCCGACCTGCGCGAGATCAACCTGCTGCGCCCGGGCGCGACCACGCACGCCTTCAACAACGAGCAGCGGCTGCTCGGGCTCGAGTTCAGCGTCGACGCGCCCGATCGCGTCACGCTCACGTTCCCGCGCCGCCGCACGATCGCTCCGCCTGGCTGGTACATGGTGTTCGCGATCTCGGCCGACGGCGTGCCGTCGGTCGGGCGCTTCGTGCGGCTCGGCTAGACCGACCGCATCCGGTTGTTGCGCGCGTTGTGCTCGACCTCCGCGCGCCCGAGCTTCTCCATCACCGGCGGGACGTAGTTGGCGAACCGGCCGCGCAGGCCCTTCTTGAGCCCGTACCAGCCGCCGACCGGGTTCTCCGGCGAGCGCGCCCACGCCTCGACCGTGCCGTCGGCCGCCGGCTTCTGCTCGTCGGCGCTGCCGAGCGGCACCCAGTCGCCGCGCTCGCGCAGCATCGCCTCCAGGTCGTCGAGGCAGCGCAGGTGGTAGCGCAGCTCGGTCTTGCCGACCTGGACCACCAGCGCCGCCGGATCGAGCGTCTCGTCGCGGAACGCCGTGTACTCGGAGCCGCCGCTCGGCGTGGTCAGCGTCCAGGGACTCTCACGTGTGCCGTCCATGCGGCGAACGGTAACAGAATGGCTACCGTCAGGAATCGAGAAGCGCCGGTCACACGGCCCTACTAGGTTGACGGCATGACCCGATCCCGACCCGAGCGCCGTCGCGACACCGAGCACCGGCTCAACCACGACATCGACGTCTGGGTGGCCAGCGCCTCGGCGGACGGCGCGCCGTACCTGGTGCCCCTGTCCTTCGACTGGGACGACGAGGCCCTGCTGGTGGCCACGCCGAGCAACAGCCCGACCGGCAGGAACCTCGCCGCCACCCGGGCCGTGCGGCTGGGGCTGGGCCACACCCGCGACGTCTCGATGATCGAGGGCGAGGTCGACGTGCTCGAGATCGACGCGCTGCCGCCCGAGCGGGGCGACCGGTTCGCCGCGCGCGCCGGCTTCGACCCGCGTGCGCTGGCCACGCCGTACCGCTGGTTCCGGATCGCGCCGCGCCGCATCCAGGCCTGGCGCGAGGTGGACGAGCTGCGCGACCGTGATCTGATGCGCGACGGCCGCTGGTTGGTGTGATGCACGCCGCCGACAGCCACGATCTGATCCGCGTGCACGGCGCGCGCGTGAACAACCTCAAGGACGTCAGCATCGAGATCCCGAAGCGCCGGCTGACGGTGTTCACCGGCATCTCCGGCTCGGGCAAGAGCTCGCTGGTGTTCGGCACGATCGCCGCGGAGTCGCAGCGGCTGATCAACGAGACCTACAGCGCGTTCGTGCAGGGCTTCATGCCGACGCAGGCGCGCCCCGAGGTCGACGTGCTCGACGGTCTCACGACCGCGATCAGCGTCGACCAGGAGCGGATGGGGTCCAACCCCCGCTCGACGGTCGGCACCGCCACCGACGCCGACGCGATGCTGCGCATCCTCTTCAGCCGGCTCGCGAAGCCGCACATCGGCTCGCCCGGCGCCTACTCCTTCAACGTCGCCTCCGTGCACGGCAGCGGCGGGATCACCGTCGAGCGCGGCGACAAGACCATCACCAAGAGCGCGAGCTTCAGCCGCACCGGCGGCATGTGCCCGCGCTGCGAGGGCCGCGGCTCGGTCAGCGACTTCGACCTGTCCGCGCTCTACGACGACAGCAAGTCGCTGAACGAGGGGGCGCTCACGATCCCCGGCTACAGCATGGAGGGCTGGTACGGCCGGATCCTCCGCGGCTGCGGCTACTTCGACCCGGACAAGCCGATCAAGAAGTTCAACAAGCGGGAGCTCCACGACCTGCTCTACAGGGAGCCGACCAAGATCAAGGTCGAGGGGATCAACCTGACCTACGCGGGGCTGATCCCGACGATCCAGCGGTCGATGCTGTCCAAGGAGGTCGACGCGATGCAGCCGCACGTCCGCGCCTTCGTGGAGCGGGCGGTGGTGTTCACCGTCTGCCCCGACTGCGACGGCACCCGGCTGAGCGAGGCGGCGCGGTCGTCGAAGATCGACGGCGCCAGCATCGCCGACGTCTCCGCGATGCAGATCTCGGACCTCGCCGAGTGGGTCCGCGGTCTCGACGAGCCGTCGGTGGCCCCGCTGCTCGAGGCGCTCGGGGACACGCTCGACTCGTTCGTGGACATCGGGCTGGGCTACCTCTCCCTCAACCGGCCGTCGGGCACGCTGTCGGGCGGCGAGTCACAGCGCACCAAGATGATCCGCCACCTCGGCTCCTCGCTCACCGACGTCACCTACGTGTTCGACGAGCCCACCATCGGCCTGCACCCGCATGACGTCGAGCGGATGAACGACCTGCTGATCCAGCTGCGCGACAAGGGCAACACGGTGCTCGTCGTGGAGCACGACCCGGAGGCGATCGCGATCGCCGACCACGTCGTCGACCTCGGCCCCGGCGCCGGTAGGGCGGGCGGCACCGTCTGCTTCGAGGGCACCGTCGACGGTCTGCGGTCCAGCGACACCATCACCGGCCGCCATCTCGACGACCGGGCCACCCTCAAGGAGAGCGTGCGGACGCCCACCGGCAGGCTGGAGATCCGCGGCGCGACGACGAACAACCTGCGCGGCGTCGACGTCGACGTCCCGCTCGGCGTGCTCGTGGTCCTCACCGGCGTCGCCGGCTCCGGCAAGAGCTCGCTCGTCAACGGCTCGATCTCCGGGCGCGACGGTGTGGTGTCGATCGACCAGGGCGGGATCCGCGGCTCGCGGCGGAGCAACCCGGCGACCTACACCAGCCTGCTCGACCCGATCCGCAAGGCGTTCGCGAAGGCCAACGGCGTCAAGCCGGCGCTGTTCAGCGCCAACTCCGAAGGCGCCTGCCCCAACTGCAACGGCGCCGGCGTCATCTACACCGACCTCGGGGTGATGGCCACCGTCGAGACCGTCTGCGAGGAGTGCGAGGGGAAGCGGTTCGACGCGTCGGTGCTCGAGTACCACCTCGGCGGCAAGGACATCAGCGAGGTGCTCGCGATGCCGGTGACCGAGGCCGAGGCGTTCTTCGACGACGGCGAGGCGAAGGTGCCCGCCGCGCACAAGATCCTCGAGCGGCTCGCCGCCGTCGGGCTCGGCTACCTCACCATCGGCCAGCCGCTCACGACGTTGTCCGGCGGCGAGCGGCAGCGGCTCAAGCTGGCCGTCCACATGGCGACACCGCCCCACCCACCCGGCCTCTACGTCCTCGACGAGCCGACCACCGGCCTCCACCTCGCCGACGTCGAGCAGCTGCTCGGCCTGCTCGACCGGCTCGTCGACTCGGGCAAGTCGGTCATCGTCATCGAGCATGACCAGGCGGTCATGGCGCACGCCGACTGGATCATCGACCTCGGCCCCGGCGCCGGCCACGACGGCGGCACGATCGTCTACGAGGGAACCCCCGCCGACCTCGTGGCCGGACGCTCCACCCTTACGGGCGAGCACCTCGCGGACTACGTGGCATGATCAAACGGTGGCTCAGAGTCCCGCCGCGGCGCAGCGCCTGCGCGACCTCGCGCTGCTGCGCCGCGTCCGCGACCGGATCGACCGCGAGTACGCGGAGCCGCTGAACGTCGACGCGCTCGCCCGCGACGCGCACATGTCGGCCGGGCACCTCAGCCGCCAGTTCCGGCTCGCCTACGGCGAGTCGCCGTACAGCTACCTGATGACGCGCCGGATCGAGCGCGCGATGGCGCTGTTGCGGCGTGGCGACCTCAGCGTCACCGAGGTGTGCTTCGAGGTCGGCTGCTCGTCGCTCGGCACCTTCAGCACGCGCTTCACCGAGCTGGTCGGCGTGCCGCCCAGCATCTATCGCGAGCAGGCGGCGGGCGAGATGGCGGGGATAGCGCCCTGCGTTGCGAAGCAGGTGACGAGACCGATCAGGAATCGAGAAGCGCAGCTCGCGAGTCGCAGCTAGCTTGACCGCCATGAACCTCTCCATCGCCCAGAGTTACCTCCCGCACGACGATCCGGACGCGTCGCTGGCCTTCTATCGCGACACGCTCGGCTTCGAGGTCCGCAACGACGTCGAGTACGGCGGCATGCACTGGATCACCGTCGGCCCGGCCGATCAGCCCGGCACGTCGATCGTCCTGTACCCGCCGGCCGCCACCCCCGGCATCACCGACGAGGAGCGCCAGACGGTCGCCGAGATGATGGCCAAGGGCACGTTCGCCAGCATCAACCTCGCGACCCCCGACGTCGACGGCGCCTTCGAGCGGCTCCAGGCCGGCGACGCCGAGGTGGTCCAGGAGCCGACCGATCAGCCCTACGGGGTCCGCGACTGCGCATTCCGCGATCCGTCGGGCAACATGATCCGCATCCAGGAACTGCGCTGAGCGGCGGCGACTAGGCGAACGCCGGCTCGGCCAGCGCGGCGCGGGCGAGCGCGCGCGCGGCGGGCAGGTCGATCGTCTCGCCGCGGGCCGCGGCACGGCGGTCGGCCGGCAGCGAGGCGGCGATCCGGCTCGCCGTGCGGGCGGTGACCACCCACTCGAGCACGTCCAGCGGCGCCGCCGTCCGCGCGCGGTCGGCGGCGGCTGCGAGCTCCGCCGCGGCCTCGCAGGAGTCACGCTCGGCGAGCAGCAGCGCGATCGCCATCAGCGTGATCGCCTGCTGGTGGACGTCTCCCACCGCCTCGTCCTGCGCGAGCGCGTCCAGCAGGTGCGCGGCGCCCTCGTCCAGGCGACCCGCGAGCACCGCGGCGACGCCCTGCCCGCGCACGATGAAGCGCGCGACGTTGTGCTTGCAGCCGGGCGGCACGGTCGCCGCGCCGGCGTCGAACCAGGCGCGTGCGGTGACGGGGTCGCGCGCGAGCGCCACCGTCCCGCTGACGTACAACGCCCAGCGGCGCGCGAAGACGAGCCCGAGCGCGTCGGCGTCGGTCCGCAGCCGCGCGGCAAGCGTCTCGGCGGCGCCGTGCTGGCCGGTCGCCTCGAGCGCCTGGGCGACGAAGCCGCCGGCGTCGATCGCCAGCGCCGGGTTGTCGGCGCGCTCGGCGACCTCGCGCAGGACCGCGAGCGCCTCGAGCACGACGCCGCTCGCGAGCTGGAGCAGCGCGCGCACCCGCAGCGCGATCAGGGCGCCGGTGTCGAGCTCGAGCGCGCGGCCGGCGTGGTCGGCTGCCTGCTCGGCGTCGCCGGTCACGAGGCGGGCGGTGGCCGCCGTGCCCAGCACCGCCGCGCGCAGCGCACCGTCGGGCCAGCGCGCGAGCGCCTCCTCGGCCAGCGCGGCGATCTCGTGCGCGTAGGTCGAGTGCGCGGTCGCCCACAGCGGGGCCAGCAGCGCGAACGCGCGGTCGGGCCGCTCGTCGGAGGCGATGCACCAGCGCACCGCGCCGCGCAGGTCGTCGAAATCCGGGGCCAGAGGCAGGCTCTGGTCGCGCCAGCCGGCGAAGTCGTGCGCGACGCGCTCGACGCGCCGCAGATGGTGGTCGACGTGGCGGTCGCGCACGGCGGCCGACTCGCCGCGCCGTTCCAGCCGCGCGGCCGCGTACTCGCGCAGGCTCTGGAGCATGCCGAAGCGGGTGACGCCCTCGGCCTGCGTGGCGGTCACCATCGAGTGTGCGACGAGCCGGTCGAGCAGGTCGGCGGCCCCGCCGATCCCGCACACCTCCTCGGCGGCGGCGAGCGTGCACCCGCGCTGGAAGACCGACAGGCGCTCGAAGAGCTGCCGCTCGGGCTCGTCGAGCAGCTCGTAGGACCAGTCGATCGCGGCCTGGAGCGTGTCGTGGCGGGCGGCGCCGCGCCGCCCCGAAACGGCGAGCACCTGGAAGCTCTCGCCGACGCGCGCGGCGATCTCCGTCGCGGTCAGCGAGCGCGTCCGGCCGGCGGCCAGCTCGATCGCCAGCGGCAGCCCGTCGACGCGGCGGCAGATCGCCTCGACCGCGGGCAGCTCGCCGTCGACGGCGCCGCTCGCGCGGGCGAGGAAGAGCTCGCGCGCCGCCCGCCGGCTCGAGCCCGGCGAGCTGGAGCACGCGCTCGCCGTCGACGCCCAGCGGCGTCCGGCTGGTGGCCAGGATCCGCAGCGGACCGCCCGCCGCCAGCAGCCGCTCGACGGCTTCGGCCACGCCGTCGACGAGGTGCTCGCAGTTGTCGAGCACGAGCAGTCCGCGCCGGTGCGCGACCTGCTCGACGACGTGCTCGAGCCCGGCGCCACCGCGCGCCAGCTCGATCCCGACCGCCTCGGCGAGCGCGCCGGGCACGTCCGCGTCGAGGCCGACCGGCGCCAGCTCGCACCACCAGCTGCCGCCGGGGAAGTCGAGCTGGCCGGCCAGCTCGAGCGCGAGACGGCTCTTGCCGGCGCCGCCGGCGCCCAGGATCGTCACCAGCCGGCCGTCGGCCAGCAGGCCGGCGGCGCGCTCGGCCTCGTACTCGCGGCCGACGAAGCGGCTGGCGGGTCGCGGCACCGGCGTGCCGGCAGCGCGCTCGCCGACGGCGTGGTTGAGGATCCGGTGCTCGAGCGCGCGCGTGTCGGGGTCGGTGGCCAGGCCGAGCTCGGCGAGCCGGCCGGCCAGCGCGCGCAGCGCTTCGAGCGCCTCGACCTGGCGGCCGGAGCGGTAGAGGGCGAGCGCGAGGACGCGCGCCACCTCCTCCTGGAGCGGCTCCGCCTCGACAAGGCGATGCAGGTCGTCGAGCGCCTCCTCGTGAGCGCCCTCGGCCACCAGCGCGCGTGCGCGCCCGACCCGCGCGCGCACGGCCAGCGCCTCGAGGCGCAGGATCTCGGCCTGCGCGGCGGGGTGGTCGACCAGGTCCTCGAACGGCGCGCCCCACAGCTCGAGCGCCTCCTCGTACTCGCCCTGCTCGACGAGCTGCTGGAAGCGGTGGGCGTCGACCTGGCCGGCGTCGACCGCCAGGCGGTAGGCCGAGCCGTCGCGGATGAGCAGCGTCGACGGCGCGCCGCGCGGACGCTCGGGCTCGAGGAACGCGCGCAGGCTCGCCAGGCGGACCGACAGCGAGCGCGTCGCGGCGTCGCGCGGGTCGCCCGACCAGGCCGCCTCGACCAGCTCGTCGGCCGGCACCGGCCGCCCGGGATCGAGCAGCAGCCGCGCCAGCACCGCGCGCTCCTTGCCGGGCCGCGGCGCATGCGGCTGCCCGTCGTGAATCACCTGCAATGAGCCGAGAACGCGGAAGCGCACCTGCCGACCATAGCCCAGCGCGTGTAGGCGCCCGGTAGGGGCGCGGTAAATGGGGTCGGGCACGCTGCCGGCCATGACCGACTACGCAATCGTCGCCGAGCGCCTCGCCAAGCGCTACCCGAACGGCACAGAGGCGGTGCGCGGGATCTCCTTCCGCGTCCGCCGCGGCGAGATATTCGGGATGCTCGGCCCCAACGGGGCCGGCAAGTCGACCACGATGGGCATGCTCGGGACGCTCGTGCGCCCGACCGGCGGCCGCGTGACGGTGGCCGGCTTCGACGTGGTGGCCGACGCCCGCGAGGTGCGCCGGCGGATCGGCGTCGCGATGCAGGAGGTCGGCGTCGACGAGCTCGCCACCGGCCGCGAGTACCTCGTGATGCAGGGCCGGCTGCACGGTCAGTCGCGCCGCGAGGCCGCCCGGCGCGGGGCCGAGCTGCTCGAGCTGGTCGGCCTCGAGGAGGCCGCCGGCCGGCGGATGGGCGAGTACTCCGGCGGGATGAAGCGGCGGGTCGACCTGGCCTCGGCGCTCATCCACGAGCCGCCGATCGTGTTCCTCGACGAGCCGACCGAGGGCCTGGACCCGCACGCCCGCAACGCGATCTGGGACGCGCTCGAGCGGCTCGAGGGCACGACCGTCGTGCTCACCACCCACTACATGGCGGAGGCCGATCGGCTGTGCGACCGGATCGTCATCGTGGACCGCGGGCAGATCGTCGTCGAGGGCGAGCCGAGCGAGCTCGGCTCACTGGAGCACGTCTACCTGAAGGCGGTGGCGGCATGAGCGCGACCTGGCTGCTCACCTGGCGGACGCTGGTCCAGTTCCCGCGCAACCCGATGGTGGTGGTCTTCTCGCTCGCGCCGGTGCTGATGATGTACGTCGTGTTCGGCGGCCTGTTCGAGTCCGTCAAGCACCTGCCCGGGTTCCCCACCGACAACTACTACGAGTACCTGGCGCCCGCCGCGGTGCTGATGACCACCGTGCCGGGCATCGCCAACGCGGCCGTCGGGCTGGCCACGGACTTCCAGAACCGCTACCTCTACAAGGTCCTGACCACGCCGACGTCGATCGGCTCCGTCATGGCCGGCCGGCTGATCGGCGACGGCGTGCGGCTGTTCGTCCAGGCGGGAGCGATCCTCCTGCTGGCGCTGGCGTTCGGCGCTCACATCGCGGGCGGGTTCGCCGGGGCGCTGGTGATCCTGCTGCTCGGCACGCTGTTCGGGATCGTCACCTTCGGCGTGCTGACCGCCAACCTCGCGCTGCGCACCAAGGACCCGGCGGTCGTGCAGGCCGTCTATCCGGCGGCGTTCCTGCTGATCTTCCTCACCTCCGCCTACCAGGTGGAGGAGCAGGTGCCGAGCGGCGTGCTGCGGGCGATCATGGGCGCCAACCCGACCGAGCACGTGCTGCGCGCGATGCGCGACCTCACGCTGACCGGCTTCGACTGGGGCTCGATCGGCGTGGCGCTCGCGGTGATCGCCGCGCTCGGTGCCATCGGCCTGCCGCTGACCGTGCGCAACTACCGAGCGGTCTACCGCTGAAAGGGGGTACAACTCCGGCAGCGGGTAACGAGCAGGGGGGACTTCGCATGCGCACCTCATTGGTGGCTGCGCTGGTCGCGCTGGCGGTGGGAGCCGACGTGGCGGCGGCGCAGGAGGTCACGGGGCTGGACGTCCGGCAGGGCGACGGCTTCGCGACGCTGAGCTGGGCGCCGGTCGCCGGCGCGACCGAGTACGAGATCGAGCGCACCCCGGTGGGCGCCGACGACGTGGCCACGGGACCGGCGGCGATCGTCGGCGTCTGGCGTCCGAACCGGACGCTGACGCCGGAGGCGCCGACCTTCGCCGACGCGGGCTTCAACCCCGGCGACCGCTTCCAGTGGCGCGTCCGGGCGACCGGCCAGCCGTTCTCGGCGGCCGTGGTCGCGACCACGAACCCGCCTTGGGGGGAACCGAGGACCCAGTGGGAGCTGACGCAGGCCGCGCAGTACACGAGCGACACGGCTGAGTACGAGTACACCGCAGCGCTCGACGCGGCCAGCGAGCGCGTGCGTGTCGTCGAGATCGGCCGCACCTTGCTCGGCCGCCCGATCAACATGTTCGTGATCGGCTACCCGAAGCCGCCGCGCACGGCGCGCGACGTGGCCAAGGGCACGTCGGCGCTGATCAACTGCAACGTGCACGGCAACGAGCCGTCGTCGCGCGAGGCGTGCATGATCCTCGCCCGCGAGCTGGCGTTCAGCCGCGACCGCCGCACGAGGGAGATCCTCGACGACGCGACCGTGCTGATCGTGCCGTCGATCAACGGCGACGGCCGCGCCCTCAACGTGCGCGGCAACTCGACCGGCCAGGACCTCAACCGCGACTACTCGCTGATCCGCCAGCCGGAGACGTTCGCGTTCGTGAAGATGATGCGCGACTACGGCCCCGAGGCCGCGTTCGACGGGCACGAGTTCGGCAACAGCCGCGCCGGCGACCTGCCGGTGCTGCCGCCGCGGCATCTCAACGTGGCCAAGTCGATCTTCGACGAGTCGCGCGGGATGATCGAGGGCTGGATGTACGGGAACGGCTCGAAGGACGGCTGGTGGTTCTGTCCGTACGGCTGCGAGAACGGCGGCGCGGTCGGGCTCAGCCAGGAGACGATCCTGCGCAACACGATGGGCCTCAAGAGCGTGGTCGGCTCGCTGCTGGAGGCGCGCAGCTCAGGCGGGGCGACGCGCCCGAACGAGACCAACACGCCGAACAACCGGCGCCGCAAGACCTACTCCGCGCTTTACACGTACCAGCAGTTCCTGGACTACCAGCACGAGAACGAGCGCTCGATCGAGCGCGCCATCGAGCGGTCGATCAAGTTCCAGCGGTCCAACCGCGGGCGGATCGTGTTCCGCGGCTCGTATCCGATCCCCGCCCAGCCGGGTCCGGGCGAGAGCCCGCCGCCGGACGAGCCGCCGGTGGGGATCCTCGATCCGCCGCCGTGCGGCTACCTGCTCGACGAGGCGCAGTTCTCCGGGCCGCAGGCCGACGGCCGGCCGGTCGGCGAGCGCCTGGCCGCGCACGGCATCCATGTGCTGCGGGTGAAGCGGGACCGCTACTTCGTGCCGATGAAGCAGGCGCAGCGCGGGCTGATCCCGCTGCTGCTCGACGGAGAGGCGGCGGAGCCGATGGTGGCCGCGCAGCGGATCACCTGCTGAGGACGCCGTCGATGACGTGGATGCGGGCGTTGCCGACGTCGTAGTCGGCGCAGACCGTCGTGGCGCGGCCGCCGAGCCGCGCCATGGCGCCCGCCTCGGTGACCTCGAGCGTGTCGCCGGCGCGCGTGGTGACGTCGCCGTCGTCGAGCAGGTCGGCGAGCGAGCGCTCGCCCTCGACGATGTGCGGCTCGACCAGCTCGCGCGGGCGCTCGAGCAGCAGCTCGTCGAGCTGCTGGCGGTCGTACGCCTTGGCGAATGCGTCGTCGGTGGGGGGGAGGATCGTGGTGCCGTCGAGCGGGATGCCCGACGCGCGGACCGCCGCCTCGAAGGTCGTCACCACCGGGATCCAGGTGAGGGCTGCGTCGGCGGGCTCGTCTCTGAGGCTGGCGGGCGCGCCGGGGTCGTCGCCGCTCGGCAGCTGCTCGCACAGCGGGCCGCTGACGGCCGGCGGCTCGTCCGACCCGCCGCACCCGGCCGCGGCGAGCGCGAGCAGGACGCAGAGGTACCTCACGCCTCGGCGCGCGCGATCAGGGCGCCGACGGCGTCGAGGACCTCGCGGTGCGGCGCGTCGACCTCGTCGACGCCGGCCAGCAGCTCGATCTCGATCCCCTGGAACAGGTTGGCCACCAGCGAGGCGAGCGCCCGTGGGCGCAGCGGCAGCTCGATCTCGAGCTCTTCCGACCACGTCTCGAAGACGGAGGTGATCAGGTCGCGCCAGCCGCTCATCGCCGAGCGCCAGCCGGCGGCCAGCTCGGGGTCGGCCAGACCCGCGGCCCACAGCTCCCACAGCACGCGAACGTAGCCGGACGCGACGTCCTCGTCGAGCAGGTCGCAGGCGATCCGCCACTTCTCGGCCAGCGGGCCGGGGGCGGCGTACAGCTCGCGCTGGCGATCGAGCAGCTGCTGGTTCTCGCGATCGAGCAGCTCGACCAGCAGGCCCTGCTTGCCGCCGAAGTGGTAGTGGACGAGCGAGAGCCGGACGCCCGCGCGGTCGGCCACCGCGCGCGTGCTCGTGCCGCCGTGGCCGTACTCGACCAGGATCTCGCGCGCCGCGTCGACGATCCGGTCGCGGGTCGCCTGGCCGCGGAGGGCGCGGCCGTCGGTGGTGGGCGGACTTGACACCGGGGCGGAGCCTACCATATTGTTAGGTCGGTCGAACGACCAACTAACTAGGAGCCTGCAATGCCGATGGTCAATGTGAAGCTGATCGAGGGCGTGTTCAACGACGATCAGAAGCGCGAGATGATCGAGAAGCTGACGGACACGATGGTCGAGATCGAAGGTGAGAACATGCGCGGCGTGACCTGGGTCGTCATCGACGAGGTCAAGAGCGGCGACTGGGGCCTGGGCGGCCAGCCCCTCACGACCGAGGACGTCCACGCCCTCCAGGCCGGCGTGCCCGCCTGACCCATGGCCGTCGCCGACGTCATCGACTCGACGCGGGCGCTCCAGCCCGCCCATTCGGGGTTCGCCGACGTCGACGGCGTCCGCATCGCCTACGAGGTGTTCGGCGAGGGCGAGGAGACGCTGCTCCTCGTCCCGCCGTGGGCGATCGTCCACTCGCGCTTCTGGAAGGCCCAGGTCCCGTACCTGGCCCGCCACTTCCGCGTCGTGACCTTCGACGCGCGCGGCAACGGCCGCTCCGACCGCCCCGACTCCCCCGAGGCGTACGGCCCACGCGCGACGGAGCAGGACGCCCTCGCGGTGCTCGACGCCGCCGGCGTCGAGCACTGCGTGATGGTCGTTCATTGCGGCCCGGCGCCGGCCGGGCTGCTGCTCGCGCAGAGCGAGCGCGTGCGCGGCGCGCTGTTCATCGCGCCGGCGCTGCCGCTCACGCCGCCGCTGCCCGAGCGCACCGGCCACTCGTTCGACGCCGACCTGCCGTCCTATGAGGGCTGGGCCCGTGCGAACCGTCACTCGTGGGAGCGGGACTTCCGCGGCTACCTGGAGTTCTTCTTCGGCCGCTGCTACACCGAGCCGCACTCGACCAAGCAGATCGAGGACGCGATCGGGTGGGCGCTGGAGACCGACGGCGCGAAGCTCGCCCACACGATCGACGCACCGGGGCTGGACGAGGCGACGATGCGCGAGCTGCTCGCGAGCATCTCGTGCCCGCTGCTGGTCGTCCAGGGCGACGACGACGCGCTCATCCCAGCCGATCGCAGCGCCGCCTTCGCCGAGCTGACCGGGGCCGAGCTGGTGACCTTCGAGGGCGCCGGCCACTGCATCCACGCGCGCGACCCGGTGCGCTTCAACCGCCTGCTGCGCGACTTCGCCGAGCGCGTCTACGAGCGCAAGCCGCCGCCGCGGCGCTGGCGCCGCGCGCTGACGCGGCCCAAGCGCGCGCTCTACGTCTCGTCGCCGATCGGGCTCGGGCACGCCTGGCGCGACGTCGCGATCGCGCGCGAGCTGCGCGCGCTCCATCCCGACCTCGAGATCGACTGGCTCGCCCAGGACCCGGTGACGCACGTGCTCGAGGCGTGCGGCGAGCGCATCCATCCGGCCAGCGCGCTGCTCGCCAACGAGTCGCGCCACATCACCGCCGAGTCGCGCGAGCACGAGCTCAACGTGTTCCAGGCCTGGCGCCGGATGGACGAGATCCTGCTGGCGAACTTCATGGTCTTCGACGACGTCGTGCGGTCGGACGAGTACGACCTGTGGATCGGCGACGAGGCCTGGGAGCTCGACTACTACCTGCACGAGAACCCCGAGCTCAAGCGCGCCGCCTACGTGTTCCTGACCGACTTCGTCGGCTGGCTGCCGCTGCCCGAGGGCGGCGCCGACGAGGCGCGGCTGACGGCCGACTACAACGCCGAGATGATCGAGCAGATCGCGCGCTTCCCGCGCGTGCGCGATCGGGCCATCTTCGTCGGTTCGCCCGAGGACGTCGTGCCGGGTGACTTCGGCGCCGGGCTGCCCGCGATCCGCCCGTGGGTCGAGGAGCACTTCGACTTCTCCGGCTACGTGCTGGCGCCGGGGGCCGGCGAGCCGGCGCCGCGGGGCGGCGAGCCGGTCTGCCTGGTCACGGTCGGCGGCTCGGGCGTCGGCGGCAGCCTGCTGCGGAAGGTGATCGACGCCTATCCGTCGGCGCGCGAGCGCGTGCCCGGCCTGCGCATGAAGGTCGTGTGCGGCCCGCGGATCGACACGGCGTCGGTGGCGGCGCCGGAGGGCGTCGAGCTGGTCGGCTACGTCCACGACCTGTCGCGCGAGCTCGCCGCCTGCGACGTCGCCGTGACCCACGGCGGCCTGACGACCTCGATGGAGCTCGCGGCGGCCAAGCGCCCGTTCCTCTACGCGCCGCTCGAGCGCCACTTCGAGCAGCAGTTCCACGTGCGCCACCGGCTCGAGCGCTACGGCGCCGGCCGCGCGATCGACTACGCGACGTCGACGCCGGAGTCGATCGCCGACGAGCTCGTCGCCGCCTTGAGCGACGGCGCGAGCCCGGCGGACGTCGAGCGCGACGGCGCCGCGCGCGCGGCGCGGCTGATCGCGGAGCTGCTCTAGTCGTAGTTGTTGATCGTCCGCACGTTGAGCGCGAGCATCAGCGCGCCGAGCACGACCACCACGCCGAACCCGGGCAGGATGTCGCTCCATACGAGGTCGGCCAGGATCAGCGAGCGCAGTCCCTCCATCACGTAGGTGACGGGGTTCAGCGTCGCGGCGATCTCCATCGGCCGCGTGAGCAGCTCGCGCGGCACGAAGTTCGGGGTCAGGAACAGCAGCGGGAAGAAGATCAGGCTGGCCGAGTTGGTGGCCGCCGCGCTTCGCGTCTTGAGCGCGATGATCTGGAGGAAGCCGAGGAAGACCACCGACCACGTTGCGGTCAGCAGCACGAGCAGCAGGAAGCCGAGCGGCCCGCTGGCGATCTCGACGCCGAAGACCATCCCGAGCGCGATCACGGCGGTCGCGATGACGAGGCCCTTGGCGAACTCCGCGATCAGCCGGCCGAGCACGATCGCCGTGCGCGGGATCGGGACCGCTCGTAGCTTGTCGAAGTAGCCGCCCTCGATCTCCTCGACCAGGAACAGCGCCGCCGTCCCGAACGAGGCGGCGAGCAGCAGCGAGACCGGGAGCTGGAACGCGCCGTACCCCTGGCCGTTGAGGAACTCGGTGCTCTCGCCGGGGAAGATCTTCGCCGCCTGGCCGGTGTTGACGACCAGGAAGAACAGCGGGATGAACAAGGTGGGGAGGAGGGCGTCCGGCGTCCGCCACGCCTCGCGCAGCGCGCGCTGCCCGAGCAGCCATGCCTGTGCCATCACTTCACCTCCTGCACGTCGCCGGCGACGCGGCTGCGGGTGCGGCCGGTCGCGTCGAGGAACACCTCGTCGAGCGTGGGGTCGCCGTCGAGCCCGAGCCGCTCGCGCAGGTCGGCCTTGAGCCGGGCGGGCGTGCCCTCGCGGACGATCCGGCCGTCGTCGATGATGGCCAGCCGGTCGCACAGGGCGTCGGCCTCTTCGAGGTACTGCGTGGTGAGGAACACGGTCGTGCCCTTCTCGTTGATGCGCCGCACCTCGTCCCAGACGGTCAGCCGGCTGGCGGGGTCGAGCCCGGTCGTTGGCTCGTCCAGGAACAGCACCTCGGGACGGTGGACGAGCGCCGAGGCGAGGTCGAGCCGGCGCTTCATGCCGCCCGAATAGCCCTTGATCCGGCGGTCGGCGGCGTCCTCGAGCTCGACGAGCTCGAGCAGCTCGACCGCGCGGGCGGCGGCGTCGTGGGCGCTCAGCCCGAACAGCCGGGCCTGGAGCACAAGCAGCTCGCGGCCGGTCTGGCGCGGGTCCAGCCCGGCCTCCTGGAGCGCCACGCCGATTCGCTTGCGAACCTCGTCGGGGTGCTTCGTGACGTCGACGCCGGCCACGGCAGCGCTGCCCTCGGTGATCGACAGCAGCGTCGTGAGCATCTTCACCGTCGTCGACTTGCCCGCGCCGTTCGGGCCCAGGAACCCGAACACCTCGCCCGCCTCGACCCGCAGGTCGACGCCCCGCACGGCCTCGATGTCGCCGTACGTCTTCACCAATCCCTCGGCCCGCACGGCGGCCGTCCCTACGGCCCCGGGCTCCAGCACTTCGGCCACGCTCGCCACCTCGTTACCTCGATTCACGTCGTGGTGTGCAGTTTCGTAGACCGAGGCAGTTCGCGAAACTCATCGGCCGGCGGCGGAAGCTAGCCGGGCCGCGCGCGGTTGTCTTCTCGAAATCTGCTGCCTTGCGCCCAACCCGCGGGGCGGACGGAGGGTCATCCGGTCATGTCCATCATCACGCGCCCGCTCGCGACCCTCATCGTCATCGCCGGCCTCCTCGCGACCGCGACGCCCGCCAGCGCCGCCGTCGCCTCGCCGGCCAAGACCAAGTCGATCTGCCCGATGCCGGACGTGTGCATCCTCTACAACGGCCACGCCGGTCTCTGAGGGGGGTCAGACCCCCCTCATGCCTCGGCGCGCGATGCACCGTCTGCTGCGGCTTCACTCGCGCGATCGCGACCAAGGGGGGTCAGACCCCCCTCATGTGCGCTTGACACTACTGTGCACCACGCAGTAGCGTCCGCGAGCGATGAGCCAGCCATCGATGGATCGCAGCCAGTTGCTGCGCGGCGTCCTCGACGCCGCGGTGCTCGCCGTCGTACAACGGCACGACGGGTACGGCTATGACGTCGTGCGCCGGCTGCGTGCCGGCGGCCTCGCGGACGTCGGCGACGCGTCGGTGTACGGCACGCTGCGGCGCCTGTACCGCGGCGGTGCGCTCACGTCGTACGTCGTGCCGTCGGACGAGGGTCCGCACCGGCGCTACTACGGCATCACGGAATCCGGCAAGACCCAGCTGATCGAGGCGCGGGAGACCTGGGCGGAGTTCGTCCGGGCGGTTGACGTGCTGCTCGAGCAGACCGACACGGAGGTGCCCGCATGAGCGCGACCACCGGCCTTCCTCCGAACGTCGCCGAGTACCTCGACGCGCTGCGCGCCGAGCTCGCGGACCTGGCGCCCGAGGAGCGCGACGACCTGCTGTCCGAGGTCGAGCCGTCGCTGCTCGAGGCCGCGGCCGACGACGACGAGCCGATCGCCGCGCGTCTCGGGCCGGCGGCCGACGTCGCCGCCGACCTGCGCGCCTCGGCCGGCCTGCCGCCGGCGCCGCGCACCAGCAGCGCGCCGCCGCGCACCGGCCTGCGCGCGACGCTGCGTGAGCTCGCCCGCCATCCCGCCGTCAACCGCAGCGCGAGCGTCCTGCGCGAGCTCGCGCCGGTCTGGTGGGTCGCCCGCGCCTACGTCGCCGTCACCGCGCTCGCGATCGTCACGGGCGACAGTCCCACGGACGTGGCCGAGTTCTCCCGCTACGCCGAGGTCCCGCGCCTCGGCAGCCCGGCGCTCGGCCTGGTCGTGCTCGGGCTGGCGACCGCCGCTTCGGTCGCGGCCGGCATCGCCGCACGGCGCCACCCGGGTCGCCGACGCGGCGCGCTGATCGCCGGGAACGCGGTCCTCGTCGTGCTCGCAGTGCCGGTGATCAACGAGGTCGCCGATGCGCAATCGCAGCAGTTCCCCGCCGGCGCCTACTACCAGGCGTTCACCGCGCCGCCGCCCGAGCAGCCCGGCCTGCACTACGACGGCGTCGCGCTCGACAACGTCTATGCGTACGACCGCACCGGCCGCATGCTCCAGGACGTCCGCCTCTACGACTCGAACGGCAGGCCGCTCGACTGGGGCGCCAACTTCGCCAATCCCGACCGCCGTCCGGTCACCGACGCCGAGGGGGCGCCCGTCTTCAACGCCTTCCCGATCCGCTACTTCGTGCCGGGGACCAACCGCGTCGCGGACCCGCAGGCCGCGCCCCCGTTGACGCCACCGCGGCTGACAACGCCGCCGCTGGTGGCGCCAACGGAACGTCCGTGATCAGCCTCCCTGCGCCTCGATCGTGCGGTCGAAGACGAGCTCGCCGTCCTCGACCTTGTAGACGCCGTAGTCGGTCAGTGTCGTGTCGCCGTTCTCATCGATCGAGTAGGTGCCGAGCACGCTCTCCCGATCCGCCGTGTCGAACAGCGCGGCGAGGACGTCGGCCTTGTCGCCCGTGCCCGAGCGCTGGATCGCGTCGAGCGCGAGCCGCATCGCCTCGTAGCCGTAGATGGCGTACGGGTTCGGGTTCGGCTCGTCGTGCTTCTCCCGGAAGGCGTCGAAGAACTCCTGGCCCTCGGCCGGGTACTGGTCGGGCGACAGCGTGGCGACGGTGAGCGTCACCCTCGAAGCCACGTCCGCCGGGATGCCGCCTTCGCCCGGGTCGACGAAGCCGGCCTCGGCCACGCCGTCCGGCCCGTAGAGCTTCGCGTCCGGCAGAGCGGCGGCGAAGTCCTTGTAGAGCTGGACCGCGTTGTTGGCCGTGATGCCCGAGAAGATGAAGCAGTCCGCGTCCTTACCGGCCGCCGCCGAGGCCAGTGAGCGGTAGTTCGGCGAGTTCTTGTCGACCGCCTCGTTGGCGACGATCTCGAGGCCCTGCGCCTCGGCCGCGCTCTCGATGTTCGAGGCGAGACCTGCGCCGTAGACCTCCTTGTCGTTGGTCATGTAGATCTTGGTGCAGCCGTCCTCCTTCATCACGGTGGCCAGGGCGGCGCCCTGGATCGTGTCCTTGGGGACGATGCGCGTATAGCTGCGCTGACCGGTCGGGTAGTACTGGTCCGGCTCGCCCGGCCCGGCGCCCGGCTCGTCCGAGGTCAGGCCGACGGCCGTGTTGGCCGGGCTGATCTGCGGGACGCCGGCCTCGTTGAGGATCGGGATCGAGACCGCCGAGGCGCCCGAGTTGAACTCGCCGATGTACACGGCGGTCGAGTCGTCCTGCGCCGCTTTGCGGGCGTTCGCGGTCGTCGCCTCGGGCGTCCAGGAGCCGGCTTGCGCCGTCGAGTCGTCGAGCGACTCGTACTTGACCGTGATGTCGCCCGCCTTGCCGCCGGCCTGCTCGAGCGCCAGCTGGATCCCCTTGACCATGTCGGTCGTCTGCGGCCGCTGGGCGCCCTGCAACGCCAGGGAGGAGTAGACGGTGACGGTCTTCGCCTCGCCGTCGCTCCCGCTCGGCCCGCTCGGCTCGTCGTCGTCCCCGCACCCCACCGCGACCAGCGCGATGACCAGCACCGCCAGGCTCACTCGCATCATCGGATCTCCTTTCGGTTGCGCGGCGAACCTAGGAACCGCTCGCGTGACCCGTGTGCGGAGGTCCTTACGTCAGTGATGCGGATGGCTTAACGCTCCAGCCAGGACGCGGCCGGGACGCGCGTGTGCCCGACGAACCGCGCGCCCCGTAGCGACCCGGTCCGTGCGCCGCAGTGGCACGCGCTCGCCGTTCGGGTCATGTACCGACCGTGAACCTGACCCGCCTGCGCATGCTCTCCGAGGTCGCCGGCCGCGGATCGTTCCGCGCGGTGGCGACCGCGCTCGACTACTCGCCCTCGGCCGTCTCGCAGCAGATCGCGCTGCTCGAACGCGAGGCCGGCGTGCGGCTCGTGAGCCGCGGACCGCGCGGCGCCGAGCTGACGGACGCGGGCCAGCTCCTCGTCCGCCACGCCGACGTCGCGCTGCTCGAGCTGGCGAAGGCCCGCCGCGCGCTCGACGACCTCGCCGGCAACGGCACGACGCGCCTGCGCGTGGCGGCGTTCCCGACTGCGACCGCCACGATCGTCGCGACGGCGGCCCGCGGCGTGCCGGTCCAGGTGGTCGACGCCGAGCCGCCGCGGGCGCACGCCCTGCTCGCCGCCGGGGAGGTCGACGCCGCCGTGATCTACGAGTTCGAGCCCGGCGGCCCGGGCGACCTCATCGGTCTCGACCCGATGCTGCTCTGCCTCCCGGCCGGTCACCAGCTCGCCGCGCGCGAGGAGATCGACATCGCCGAGCTGTCGGGCGAGCAGTGGTTCGGCGGCGAGGGCTGCCCGTCTGTGCCTGCATTGGTCGAGCTGTGCCGGGCGGCCGGCTTCACGCCGGAGTTCAGCCCGATCCAGACGCACGACTACGGAGCGATGCAGGGGCTGATCGCGACCCAGGGCCTCGTCGGGCTCATCCCGGCGCTCGCGCTCGTGGCGCCCCGGCCGGGCGTGACGATCCGCCGGCTGCGGCCCGAGCCCCGCCCTCGGCTCTTGCGCTACGTCGTGGGCGACGCGACGCACCCGCTGGCGCGGCGGTTCCGCGACGCGCTCTACGAGGTCGCGCTCTGACGCGACGGGCGCTCGCGCAGCAGCGCCGCCGCCAGCCGTGCCCGCATGCGCTCACCGCGGCGGCGGGGCGTGGGCGTCCGCGGCCGCGGCTCGGACGGCGCGGCGATCCGGTGCGGCTGGGGCTGGCCGGCGGCGCGCCGCGGGTGGGCGCGCGGCGTCTCGGCGACGCCGGACAGGCAGGCGACGATCTCGAGCCGGTCGAGGTCCTCGTGCTCGAGCAGGGCGTCGGAGAGGCGCATCAGCTCCTCGCGGTGGGCGCTCAGCAGCCGCACGGCGTCCTGGTAGGCGTCCTCGACGATCCGGCGGACCTCCTCGTCGACCAGCGCCGCGGTCTGATCGGACACGCGCGTCTCCGCGGTGACGAGCTGGCCGGCGCGCTCGGAGAAACCGAGCTCCTCGACCGCGTGGCGGGCCATCGCGTTCGCCTGCTGGAGGTCGTTCGCGGCGCCGGACGTGATGATGCCGCGCGAGACGAACTCGGCGGCGCGGCCGCCGAGCGCGGCGACCAGCTTCTCGTGCAGGTACTGCTGCGACTGGAGCATGCGGTCGGTGCGGCCGTAGACCGCGAGGCCGCCGGCGCGGCCGCGCTGCTCGATCGAGACGCGCATCGCCTTCTCGACGTTCGGGCACAGCTCGGCCGCCAGCACGTGGCCCGCCTCGTGGACGGCGACCACCTCGCGCTCGCCCTCGGCCAGCACCGGGTTGCGCTTGCGCGGCCCGGCGAGCGAGTCCAGGTAGCCGTCCTCGAGGTGCGCCTGCGTGATCTGGTCGGCGTCCTCCTTGCCGGCCAGGATCGCGGCGCGGTTGAGCATGTCGGCGAGGTCGGCGCCGGAGGAGCCGTAGGTGATGCGGGCGAGCCGGTCGAGGTCGACGTCGTCGGCGAGCGGCTTGGAGCGCGCGTGGACGGCGAGGATCTCGCGCCGGCCCTTCTCGGACGGCAGGTCGACGTGCAGCTGGGTGCCGAACCGGCCGGGGCGCAGGACGGCGGGGTCGAGCGTGTCGAGCCGGTTCGTGGCGGCGATGCAGATCACGCGGCTCGTGCTGTTGAAGCCGTCCATCTCGACCAGGAGCTGGTTGAGCGTCTGCTCGCGCTCGTCGTTGCCGCCGTGCGCGCCGCTGCCGCGCTTCTTGCCGAGCGCGTCGAACTCGTCGAAGAAGATCACCGCGGCCGGCTGCTTGCGGGCGTCGGCGAACAGCTCACGGACGCGGGCGGCGCCGCGGCCGACGAACATCTCGACGAAGTCGGAGCCCGAGACGCTGAAGAACGGCACCTCGGCCTCGCCGGCGAGCGCCTTGGCCAGCAGGGTCTTGCCGGTGCCGGGCGGGCCGTGGAAGATCACGCCGCGCGGGAGCTGCGCGCCGAGCCGCTCGAAGCGCTCGGGAGTCTTGAGGAATACGAGCAGGTCCTCGAGCGAGTCGACGACCTCCTCGACGCCGGCGACGTCGGAGAAGCGGACCGCGGGGACGTCGCCCTCGGCGAGTTGCGCGCCGGCGATCTTGCGCCCGTCCGCGTCCTTCTTGTCGGCGTCCGCGTTGCGGCGGCGGATCAGCAGGAACCCGACGGCGCCGATCACGAGCAGCGGCAGCAGCATCAGGAGCATCGCGAGCGAGCGGCTCGCGCCCGCGCGGTTCTGTACCTCCACCTTGGCGCCCGCGCCCGCGAGATCCTCGGCGAGGTCCATGTCGGTCGGCGGGTACGCGACGGTGACTTCGCGACCGTCGCGCAGCGTGACGTCGGCCTCGCCCTTGGCGGGGTGCAGCGTGGCGCTGCGCACGTCGCGGGTCCGGATGGCCGTGCGCAGGGCCGAGTAGCTGTACTCGTCCTTGGAGGTCTTCTCGCCGATGACGCCCGTCGCCGCGTCGGCGTACGCGGACGGCGCGGAGCCGAGCGCGAGCAGGAACGCGGCCGCAAGGGCGACGAGGACGGGCATGTCCTCGGTGATCGGCACGGTCCGGGGTCGCTTGATCGGCAGACTCGGTCAACCGATCGGACGAGCAAGGCACCACCGTCGAATGGATCGACTGGACGATGGCGCCGGCAGTGCGCGCGTGAGAGCGTCGTGCGGCTCATCAACCCTTAATGGGAGGGCAGGGACCACATGCGTTTCACCGTTACCGCGGTGGCGCTCGCGGCCGTGCTGGTCGCCGCTGGGCCTGCGCAAGCGCAGGAGGCTCTACTGGCTGGCGCCTTCGCCAGTGATCGTCGCCTCGGCCGGCTCCTTCTGGGCGCCGGAACCGTTGCGGGCGTCGCTGTCCTCGTGCTCGCCGTCCTAGCGCTCCCGATCGGCGGGGGCATCGAGAGCGGCGGCGGATTCGACAAGTAGACGGTGAGGGGGGCGGCCTCGTTCTGACGCGAGAATAAAGTCCGAGACGAGCCCGCCGATGGGGTCTCGTCAGCGTCAGCGCCGGTCGGCGCGGAAGGAGATGGGCCCTTGCATACGGTCAAGCTCAACGTTCACCCCGGAGTACTGCGACTGCCCGCGTAGCCCGGACTGCCACGGCAAGTTCGTCGTCAACATGCCGGACACCGACACGCCCAATCGGCTCTTCCGCGATTACGACGAAGCGGAAGCAATGATCCGCACGCCTTCCCATGACCAGCTCGTGCGCTGAACGAGAAAACCCCGCCGGAGCGGGGCTTTCGGAGGAGCGGATGAAGGGACTCGAACCCTCGACCTTCTGCATGGCAAGCAGACGCTCTAGCCAACTGAGCTACATCCGCAACGGCTCGGCAGGAGTCTAGCGACCCCCGCCGAGCCTGTGCGGGTCACTCGGGCGGCGGCGGGATGAAGCGGCTGCCGTCGTCGTCGTGGCGGCGGACGCGCGAGATCGCGACCGTCGACGGCCTCGGCGTCGACGGGTTGTCGGTCGTCGTCTTGTTGCCCTCCGGCCACCAGCTGCTGTACGTGGTCTCCTGGCCGAACACCGAGGACGCGGCGAGGCCGGTGAGCTCGCCCGGGTGCTGGACGGCGAGGAACAGCGTGTCCTCGTCGGGCGAGAAGTACGGGCCCGTGAGCTCGGCCTCCACCGGGCCGTTGGCGAAGCGGAAGGCGACGCCCCTGTTCGGGCCCCGCGTCGGGACCATGAACATCGCGTTGTTGGCGTGGTACGTGTACTCGTTCGGCGGATTCGTCCGGTTGAGGCGGCTGGACGAGATGTCGGTGACCACCCAGACGTTGCCGGCCTTGTCGAGCACGAGGTTGTCGGGGCTCGAGAAGCCGACGCCGCCGGCGCTCGTCGGTCCGCCGGCCGCGTAGTCGCGCCACGTGAAGGTCAGCGACTCCGGGTCGTTGTGGTCCTCGCGCACGCGCCGCACCGAGCCGTGCGAGTCGAGCACGCCCGCGCTCGTGTTGTTGGTCAGCGCGACGAAGATCGTGCCGTCCTCGGCCACCTCGACGTCCTCCGGCCGGTTGGTCGCGTAGTGCGTGTCCCACTCGGCCGTACCGAAGCGGGCGCGCAGCCTGGTCGCGGTGTCATCGAGCTCGGACTGCTCGACCTTGACCCAGCGGCCGGTGCCCTCGGTCGCGGTGATCGGCGTGACGTTGCCGGCTGCCGCGAACCGACGGCGGCCCTCCGGCTCCCAGCGGGCGATGTAGAGCGTGCCGGACTCGAGGATCTTGCGGTTGCTCGAGCTGTGCTTGGAGAACTTGCGATCGGAGACGAACTTGTAGACGCCGTCGTTGTTCCTGTCGTCGCCCATGTAGAGCACGAACTGCTTGCCGGGGACGTGCCGGAACGCCGTGTTCTCGTGCCGGAAGCGGCCGAGTGCGGTGTGCTTGCGACCGACCGAGCCCGGGTCGTAGGGGTCGTGCTCGCAGACCCAGCCGTACTTCTTGAACGTGTTGAACTCGTACTCGGCGTCCCCGGGCTGGCCGCCGAACTGGTGCCAGCCGTAGGCGAAGTCGACGTTGGGGGTCACGTTCGTCCCGTAGCCGTCGAAGTTCTCCTCGCACGAGAGCGCGGTCCCCCACGGCGTGACGCCGCCGGAGCAGTTGCCGATCGAGCCGTGCGCGCTGTTGCCGATGCCGGTCGCGCCGCGGAGCGGCCCCGTGAAGTCGAGGTCGGGCCGGTCGCCGTAGATGCGCCGGTTGTAGACCGACGGCGAGACGACCTTCCACTCGCCGTGCCGGTTGCGCTTGATGTGCAGGATCGAGTTGCCGACGTTGTCCTGCTCCTCCTGCACCTGCGCCGCCGTCTTCGCGCTGCCGTTCGGCTTGTAGCCGTGCAGGTAGAAGGGATCCGGGTACTCGTGGTTCACGAACAGCAGGCCCTCGCCGTCCCCCTTGAGCGGGAAGTACGCCAGGAAGTCGTTGTTGAAGCCGTAGCGGAACGCGCGCTTGCCCTTGCCGCGGAATACGTCGCCCCACGAGATGAGCACGTCGGCGCGGTAGCCGAGCGGCACTTCGAGCGCGTCGGCCGCGCTCGGAGCGATCGCGCTGAAGTCGCTGAACGCGTTGTGGCCGCGGCCGTGCCCGAGCGCCGTTTCGCCGAACAGGTCGATCACGCCGGCGCGGTCGAGCGCGACGGCGGTCGCCGTGCTGGCGCCCGCGGCGGCGATGCCGCGGATGAAGTCCCGCCGTGTCCCGCCGGTCAGTTTGCCGGAAAGCGCTTGATCGGCGTGCGTGTGCATGAAATCCCCCTCCAGGACTCGACTGTCTGGCTGCGACCGTACCGGAGCCAAGCGGGGCGCTGTGAAGTCGTTGTGAAGTACCGTCGCCGGATGCTCAGCGTGCTGACGAGCCTCATCGCGCTGGCGGCGCCGATCGCCGACCCGCTACCCACCACGCTCCCGCACTACCAGGGCGCGCCTGCGCAGAGCCGGCCGCTGGCGGCCTCGAAGGCGCCGCAGAACCCGCACCTGGCACACGACCCGCGCAACAACATCCACAATGACACCTGGATGACCGACGCGTACGCATAGCCGGGCCCGCTCGGCAGCAACCCGCGCGCGGCCTCCGGCGCCATGACGCCGGCGCTGTGCGGCTCGCTGACCTTCCACTCGCAGGGCTACATCGTCAGCGTCTGCCCGTCGGTCGGCCTCCCGCCGCAGGCGCGCGTGATCGACCCGCAGAGCCTCGACGTGCTCGCCACCTACGACATGCCGACGGCGCCCGACCCGCCGGGCACGCGCCAGTACCAGAACTACGCCGGCGGCGGCTACTTCTTCCTCGACGAGGGCGACCGCATCTGGAGCGCCACGAAGACGAGCCACATCTTCGTGCTCCAGGTCTCGCCCGACGGCCGCAGCATCACCAAGGTCGGCGACTACGACCTGAGCGGAGTCCTCGAGGACGACGAGCGCATCACCTCGGCGCTGCCCGACTTCAAGGGCCGCATCTGGTTCGTCTCCAAGCAGAACGGCAAGGTCGGGATCCTCGACCCGCGCACGCGCCGGATCCGCGTCAAGCGCCTCGGCGAGGACATCCAGAACTCGTTCGCCGTCGACCGCAGGGCCGTCTACATCGTCTCCAGCAAGCGCATGTACCGCTTCAGCGCCCGCAAGGGCCGTCCGCGCATCGACTGGCGCCGCCGCTACCGCAACTCGGGCATCGTCAAGCCCGGCCAGGCCGACGCCGGCTCCGGCACCACGCCGACCCTGATGAGCGGCGGCTACGTCGCGATCACCGACAACGCGGACCCGATGAACGTCGTCGTCTACCGCAAGGCGACGGGGCGCGTGCACTGCCGGGTCCCGGTCTTCGAGCCAGGGGCGAGCGCGACCGAGAACTCGCTGATGGCCTCGAAGAGCGCGCTGTTCGTGGAGAACAACTACGGCTACCAGGACCCGTTCGGCCCCAACTCGGGCGCGCTCAGCACGCCCGGCTTCGCCCGCGTGGACGTCAAGACCTGCCGCAAGGCCTGGGAGACGCGCGTCGAGCGCGCGCCGTCGGTCGTCCCCAAGCTCTCCACCGCCACCGGCCTGATCTACACCTACACGCGCGACCCCGACCCGCTGCCGTTCGGCCAGCCCTACTTCTGGACCGCGATCGACGCCCACACCGGCGCCACCGCGTTCAAGGTCTACGCCGGCAGCGGCCTCGGCTTCAACAACAACTACGCCGGGATCGCGATCGGTTCCGACGGCACCGCCTACCTCGGCGTCACCGGCGGCCTGATCGCTCTGCACTGAACCTGCACGGTTTCCGCCCGCCGCCTCCACATTCCGGTGGCACACTCGACAAGCGTGGGGACTGCGCTGATCGCCGTGATCGAGGACGAGGCCGTGATCGCCGACGCGGTCGCCGCGCGCCTCACTGCCGAGGGCTTCGAGGTCCACGTGGCCGGCGACGGGCCGGCCGGCGTCGAGCTGTGCGAGCGCGTCCGGCCCGATCTCGTGGTGCTCGACCTGATGCTCCCCGGCCTCGACGGGATCGAGGTCTGCCGCCGCGTCCAGCGCGACCGCCAGGTGCCGGTGCTGATGCTGACCGCGCGCGGGGAGGAGGCGGACGTGCTGGTCGGGCTCGGCGTCGGCGCCGACGACTACATGACCAAGCCGTTCTCGCCGCGCGAGCTCGTCGCGCGCATCCGAGCGCTGCTGCGCCGCGTCGAGCGGCGGCCGGCGCCCACCGAGACGACACGACTGGGAGCGCTCGAGATCGACCCCGAGACCCGCAGGGTCACGGTCGACGGCGAGCCCGTCCACCTGACCCCGACCGAGTTCGACCTCCTGAAGGTGCTCGCCGCCCGCCCGGGCGCTGTGCACTCGCGCGAGCAACTGCTCGCCGACGTGTGGGGCTGGCGCGACGGCGCCGGCCAGCGCACGGTCGACTCGCACATCCGCGGGCTGCGGCGCAAGCTCGGCAGCCGGCTCGTCCGCACCGTCCACGGAATCGGCTACGCGCTGGAGCCATGAGGCCGCTCGACCGCCTGCCCTCGCTCAAGGTCAAGCTCGGCGCGGTGATCGTCGGGACGGTGTTCGGCACCGTCCTGGTGCTCGCTGCCGGGAAGCGGGTGGGCCTCGACCTACCGCAGCGGAGCCTGCTGGCCGCCGCGATCGCGCTCGTGCTCGTGCAGTTCCTCGCGCGCGGGATGACGTCGCCGCTGCGGGAGATGGCGGCCGCCGCCACCGCGATGGCGCGCGGCGACTACGGCCGCCGCGTCCGTGCCACCTCCAATGACGAGGTCGGCGAGCTGGCGCGCGCCTTCAACGCCATGGCCGCCGAGCTGGGCGACGCCGACCGCATGCGCCGCGAGCTGGTGGCCAACGTCTCGCACGAGCTGCGCACGCCGCTCGGCGCGCTCCAGGCGCTGCTCGAGAACCTCGCCGACGGCGTCGAGCCGCCCGATCCGGCCGCGCTCCGGACCGCGCTCGCCCAGACCGAGCGGCTCGGCCGGCTCGTCGCCCAGCTGCTCGACCTCTCCAAGCTGGAGAGCGGCGGGCTCGAGCTCAAGCCGGTCTCCTTCGGCATGCGCGGGCTGCTCGAGCAGGCCGCGCGCGAGTGCGTGCTCGGCGACCGGCCCGTGCGGCTGAAGGTGTGCGTCGAGCCCGGCGACCTGCACACCACCGGCGATCCCGAGCGGCTGCACCAGGTGGTCGCCAACCTGCTCGACAACGCCGTCCGCCACTCGCCGCCCGAGGGGCGCGTGTGGCTGAGCGCCCACGCGGCGAACGCCGGCCGGACGACGATCGTGGTCTCCGACGAGGGCCCGGGCATCCCGGCCGAGGAGGTCGAGCGCGTGTTCGAGCGCTTCCACCGCACCGATGCCGCGCGCGCCACGCGCGACGGCGGCACCGGGCTGGGGCTGGCGATCGCGCGCTGGATCGTCGACGCGCACGGCGGCGCGATCCGCGCCGAGGCGCGCGAGCCGAACGGCTGCCGCATGGTCGTGGAGCTGCCCACGTGAAACGCGCGATCGCGGTCGTCGCCATCGGCGCGATCGCGGCTGCCGTCCTGGTCGGCCGACCCGCCGGCCTCGGCGTCACCGCCGTCGCCGTCGCGCTGCTCGCCGTCGCCGCGCGGCCGCGCGACCGCTGGGGGATCGCGTTCTGGCTGCTGGCCGCGGCGCTGGCCGCCGTCGCGACCGTCCGGGCGGCCGGCTGGATCGTCTGGCCGTCGCTGGTCACCGCCGCTGCGCTCGCGTCGCTCGCCGCCGCCGGCGGCGCCGCCTGGTGGCCGGTCGCCGCCGGCATCGGCCGCGTCACCCGGCTCGACCGCGGGCTCGAGCTCGTCGCGCGCGGGACGCCGGGCGCTCCGCCGCGCGGCGTCGTGACGGGCGCCGGCATCGCGGTCGTCCTGCTGGCGACGTTCGTGCCGCTGTTCGCCACCGCCGACGCCGCCTTCGCCCACCTGCTCGGCGAGCTCGTGCCGGACCAGGCGATCGACCTCCCGGCCGCACGGGCGGCGACGTGGGCCGGCGTGATGGGGATCGGCGGCGCGCTGCTGTGGGCGGGCCGCGCGCCGGCGGTCGCGCCCGCACCCGCCGCCACGCGGCGACTCGGGCGCACCGAGTCGGTCGTTCCGCTCGTCGCCCTGATCGCTCTGTTCGCTGCGTTCGTCGCGCTCCAGCTCACGGCGCTCTACGCCGGGCACGACTACGTCCTGGACACCGCCGGGCTGACCTACGCCGAGTACGCCCGCGAGGGCTTCGCCCAGCTGCTGGCCGCCGCGGCGCTGACGCTCGCCGTGATCGCCGCCGCCGCGCGCTGGGCGCCCGTCAGCCGGCTGCTGCTCGGCGCCCTGTGCGTGCTCACGCTCGTCGTGCTCGCCTCGGCGCTGACCCGCCTCGACCTCTACATGGGCGCCTATGGCTATACGCGGCTGCGGCTGACCGCGCAGGCGGCGATCCTCTGGCTCGGCGGCGTCTTCGCCCTGCTCGTCATCGCCGGCGCGGTTCGCCGCATGGCCTGGCTGCCGCGCGCGACCGTGGCGCTGACCGGCGCCGTCGTCCTCGTCTTCGCCATCTCGAACCCCGACCGGCGGGTGGCGGCGCACAACCTCGAGCGCGCCGGGCCGCACGACGAACGCGTGCTGCGCGAGCTCAGCGCCGACGCCGCGCCGGCGCTGCCGTGCCGGCTGGTCGCACGAGCCCGAGCCGGACGGCGTTATCGCCTTCAACCTCGGTCGAGCCCGCGCGCGCGACCAATGCTGACGCTAGGCTCGGTCCATGGCGGAGCACTCGGAGGCGATCGAGAGCGCATTCACGCAACAGGCCGAGGCCTTCGAGGACCCGACCTACAACCGCCTGTTCACGACCGACTCCGAGTGGCTGTTCGACCGGCTGCCGCTGACCTCCGACGATCTCGTGCTCGACGTGGCGGCCGGCACCGGCCACGTGGCGCGGCGGATGGCCCCGAAGGTGCGCGCGGTGCTGGCGATCGACGCCACCGACGCGATGCTCGAGGCGGGCCGCATCGAGGCCAAGCGCGCCGCGCTGCGCAACGTCGTCTTCATGCACGCCGACGCATCCAGGCTGCCGTTCCTCGACGCGTCGTTCGACATCGTCGTCTCGCGCTTCGCCGTCCATCACTTCGAGCACCCGCGGGTGCAGCTCGACGAGATGCGGCGATGCCTGCGGATGGGCGGCCGGCTGGCGATCGCCGATCTGGTCTGCGACCCCGACGCGGAGGTCGCGGAGTGGCAGAACCACCTCGAGCGGCTGCGCGACCCGTCGCACACGCGGATGCTCTCGCTCGAGCGGCTGGCCGACCTCGTGGGCAGCACCGACGTCGAGTTCCGCGACGTCGAGCGCAAGCTCGGCCCGTGGCTGGAGCAGACTCAGACGAGCCCGGAGGCGCGCGCGGAGATCCGCGACGCGCTCGAGGCCGAGCTGGCGGGTGGCCCGGCGACCGGCTTCCGCCCGCGCGAGGTCGAGGGCCAGCTCGGATTCCTGCACACGATGGCCTCGGTGATCGCATGACCATCCGTGTGACTCCTACGGGCACTCGCGGGTCGCGCATGCCGAGACGCGGCCCGCTCTGGAAGCTCTTCCAGCTCTACAGCCGGCGGGTGGTCCGGGATTACCGTCGCGGCGATCAGGAGCGCCTCGAGTCGCGGATGGGGTTCCCCGTGGTCATCCTCACCACGCGCGGGGCGAAGACGGGACAGATGCGGACGGCTCCCCTCGGAGGCTTTGCGGACGGAGAGGACGCCTGGCTCGTTGCGGCCACGATCGGCGGCTCCGCACGCCACCCGGCCTGGTTTCTGAACATGGCCGCCCACCCCGACGACATCTGGCTGGAGGTCGGGGCGGAGCGGTTCAAGGTGCGCGGCGAGTCGCTGGAGGGCCAGGAGCGGGTCGAGGCGCTCGCCCGCATCGCGAAGGTCGCTTCCCGCTACGGCGAGTACCAGGAGAAGACCGACCGCGAGATCCCGATCGTGCGCCTGACGCGGGTCAGCGCTTGAGGAACGCCTCGACGCGCTCGCGGAACTCGGCGCTGCCGTAGACCGCGCGCACGAGGTCGTCTCCGTCGGGCACCGGCCGCAGCCGCCGCAGCGCCTCCTTGGTCGCCCACATGGTCATCGCCGCGTGGCCGGCCAGCAGCGAGCACAGCTCCTGCACCCGCGCCTCCGCGTCGTCGACCACCTCGGTGGCGAGCCCGATCGCCAGCGCCTCCGCGGCGTCCACCCGCCGCGCGGTGAACACGATGTCCTTCACGCGCGCCTCGCCGAGCAGCGCGGCCAGCCGCGCGTAGTTCTCCATCGACAGGCAGTTGCCGACCGTGCGCGCGATCGGGAGCCCGAAGACGGCGGCGGGGGAGCAGACGCGCAGGTCGCAGGCCGCCGACAGGGCCAGCCCGCTGCCCATCGCGAAGCCGTCCACCAGCGCGATCGTCGGCTTGCGCACGCGCTCGAGCCGGCCGACGACGCGGTCGATCGTGCGCTCGTACTCGAGCCCGTCCTCGGGGGTCGAGAACTCGAGGAACTGGCGGATGTCGGTGCCGGCCACGAACGCCTTCTCGCCGGCGCCGCGCAGCACGAGCACGCGCACGTCGTCGTCCTCGTCCGCGCGCTCGCAGCAGGCGTGCAGCTGCTCGTACATCTCGAACGTCATCGCGTTGTGCGCGTCGGGCCGGTTGAAGGTCACCCACGCGGCCGGCCCGCGCTGCTCCCACTCGACGCTCACAGCGCGGCGATCTCCTGCTCGGAGAAGCCGGCCTCGCGCAGCACCTCGGCGGTGTGCTCGCCGACCTGTGGCGCCGTCCGGCGGATGGCGCCCGGCGTGTCGCTCAGCTTCACCGGGATGCCGAGCATGCGCACCCCGTCCATCTGCACTTCCATCTCGCGCGCCTGCGTGTGCTCGTCCTCGAACACCTGGCGGTAGTCGTGGATCGGCCCGCACGGGACGCCGGCCTCGGTCAGCGCCTCGACCCACTCGCCGGTCGGTCGTGCGGCGAGCGCCGACTCGAGCTCGACCGCCAGCTCGGGCCGGTTGGCCATCCGGTCGTCGTTCGTCGCGAAGCGCGCGTCCTCGACGAGCTCGGGCCGCCCGATCGCCTCGCACAGCTTCTGCCACAGCTTCTGGTTGTTGCCGCCGACCGTGATGTGCCCGTCCGCGGTGCGCAGCGCCTGGTAGGGCGCGGTCACCCGGTGCGCCGACCCGTGCGGCTGGGGCACGCGGCCGGTGGACCACAGCTCGGCGGTCTCCCAGATCGACAGCGCGAGCGCGCCCTCGAACAGCGACGTGTCGATCCGCTGGCCGCGGCCGCTGCGCTCGCGCGCGATCACCGCGCTGAGGATCGCCACGGCGCAGAACAGTCCGGCCGACAGGTCGCCGATCGGGATGCCGCACTTGACCGGGTTCCCATCGGGCTCGCCGGTCACGCTCATCACGCCCGACAGGCCCTGGGCGATCAGGTCGTAGCCCGGCCGCTGCGCGTACGGCCCGGTCTGGCCGAAGCCCGACACGCTGGCGTAGATCAGGCGGGGATTGAGCTCGCACAGCTCGTCCCAGCCGGCGCCGAGCTTCGCCGCCACGCCGGGCCGGTAGTTCTCGAGCACCACGTCGGCGTCGCGCGCCAGCCGGTGGAAGACGGCCCGGTGCTCGGCGGACTTGAGGTCGAGCGCGACCGAGCGCTTGTTGCGGTTGACGGCGAGGAACGACTGCGTGCCCATCGACTGGCGCGTCGAGTCGCCCTGGAGCGGCTCGACCTTGATCACGTCGGCGCCCATGTCGCCGAGCACCTGGCCGCAGAACGGCCCGGCCATCACCTGGGTGAGCTCCAGGACCCGCAGGCCCGCGAGCGCGGTCACACCAACGCCGGCTCGCGCTCGAGCAGCGCCATGGCGGCCTCCACGCCGCTGCCCGCCACCGGCACGCCGCAGAGCCGCAGCCCCATCTCCACGCCGCTCAGCGTGCCCATCAGCATCAGATCGTTGAAGTCGCCGAGGTGGCCGATCCGGAACACGCGGCCGGCCAGCTTGCCCAGCCCGGCGCCGAGCGACATGTCGAAGCGCTCGAGGATGAGCTTGCGCACCGCGTCGGCCTCCGGGCTCAGCACCGCGGTCAGCGACGCGGAGTGCTCGCGCTCGTCCAGGCACAGCACCTCGAGGCCCCACGCCCCGACCGCCGCGCGGGTCGCCGCCGCGTGGCGGCGGTGGCGCGCGAACACGTTGTCGAGCCCTTCCTCGCGCAGCATCGCGATCGCCTCGCGCAGGCCGTAGAGCAGGTTGGTGGCCGACGTGTAGGGCCAGTAGCCGGCGCGGTTGGCCTCGATGATCGGCTCCCAGTCCCAGTACGTGCGCGGGAGCCGGGCGGTCGTGGCGGCGGCCAGCGCCTTCTCGCTGACCGCGTTGAAGCTCAGGCCGGGCGGCAGCATCAGGCCCTTCTGCGAGCCGCCCACCGTCACGTCGACGCCCCACTCGTCGTGGCGGTAGTCGATCGAGCCGAGCGACGAGATCGTGTCGACCAGCAGCAGCGCGTCCGAGCCGGCCGCGTCGATCGCCTCGCGCACCTCGGCGACGCGGCTGGTGACGCCGGTCGACGTCTCGTTGTGGACGACCATCACGGCCGCGATCGAGGGGTCCTGCCGCAGGACGGCGGCGACCTTGTCGGGGTCGACGCCGTGACGCCAGTCGCCCTCGACCCAGTCGACGTCGAGCCCGAAGCGCTCGGCCATCGCCTTCCAGAGCGTGGAGAAGTGGCCGGTCTCGAACGCGAGCACGCGGTCGCCGGGGGAGAGGGTGTTGACGATCGCCGCCTCCCACGCGCCGGTGCCCGAGGCCGGATAGATCACCACCGGGCCGTCGGTCCGGAACACCTCGCGCATGCCGTCGAGGACCTCTTTGCCGAGCTCCGCGAAGTCCGGTCCGCGGTGGTCGATGGTCGGCGCGTCGATCGCGCGCAGAACCCTGTCCGGGACGTTCGTCGGCCCCGGAATCTGAAGGAAATGCCGTCCCACCCCCTTGCAGGGTAGGAGATGGCGCCGGTAGGAATCGTCCATGCCTCCAGAAGCCAAGCCGCCGCGGGAGCTCCGCCTCGCGGTGGTCATGACCGGCGGCGTCAGCCTCGCGATCTGGATGGGCGGCGTGGCGTCGGAGATCGACCAGCTCGTCCGCACCAAGCGCACCAAGGCCAAGGACCGGACGCCGCAGCAGGCCGTCTACGACGAGTTGCTGACGCTTGCGGGCTACACGCCGCGGGTCGACGTCGTGTCCGGCACCAGTGCCGGCGGCGTCAACGGCGCGCTGCTGGCGGGCGCCGTCGCGCGTCGCCGCAAGCTCGACGGCCTGCGCGACATCTGGCTCAAGGTCGCCGACTTCGAGGAGCTGCTGCGGTCGCCGTACACCAAGGACCAGCCGTCGGTGCTGAAGGGCGACGAGTACTTCACGCCGGGGCTGCGCAAGGGGTTCAAGACCCTGCTCGGCGACGGGACGGTCGAGCCGAAGGCCGACGACCACCCGGTCGAGCTGCTGGTGACGACGACGCTGCTCAACGGCGAGGACTCGCGCCTGGTCGACCACTTCGGCACCCAGATCCCGGACGTGCGCCACAACGGCCTGTTCAAGTTCGACCGCACGCAGCTGATGGGGAACCCGAAGGTCGTCAGCGAGCTCGCGCTGGCGGCGCGATCGAGCGCTTCGTTCCCGGTGGCGTTCGAGCCGAGCTGGGTCCCGTGCAACCCGGACGATGCGGATCCCGCCCACCCGTCGATGAAGGGCATCGCAGACTTCCACGCCAACCACTTCGTGATCGACGGCGGCGTGCTCATGAACCGGCCGCTCGATCCGGCCCTGAGGGCGATGTTCGCCATGCCCGCCGACACCGAGGACGTGACCCGCGTCCTGCTGTACGTGGTCCCGGATCCGGGCGAGTCGGTCGAGCCCGAGAAGGAGCAGTTCACGTCGCCGGTCGCGCTCACCGACGTCGCGCTGCGGAGCCTCGTCACGATCCCGCGCACGCAGTCGATCGCCGGTGACCTGGAGGGCCTGAACAAGCACAACGCCCGCGTCGAGGCGCAGCGCGACGCGCGCGCCGTCCTCCTGACGCGCTGGTTCCCGCCCGACGTCGACGACCTGAACGACCTGGTCGACGACTACTCGCAGCGGCGTGCCGGGCGCGAGGTCGACTGGCTGCTTTCCGAGCTGACGCTGCGCTGGCCGGACTCGATGATCGAGGAGCTGGACTTCAAGCCGCTCGACCGCGAGAAGCTGAGGGGGCAGCTGGTGACGAGCCACCGGCAGCAGCTCCCGGACGAGCTGCCGCCGCCCGAGCCCGACGCCACCGACGTCGGCGCCTGGGGAGTGGACTCGATCGAGCGAGCCGCCACCGTCACGCTCGACCTCATCACGCGCGGCCGGGCGGCCGCGGAGCCCGGCAGCCAGCCGCACCGGGCGCTCAACAAGGCGAGGAAGCGCACGCACGACGCGCTCGAGACGCTGCGCGAGCGGCGGCGCGCGCGCCGCGCCAAGCTGCGCGACCGGGAGGACGGCGAGAAGCAGCTCGCCTGGGCGACCGCCATGTTCAAGATGCTGCGCGAGGACGACGACGAGGTGCTCGCCGCCGGGCTGACGGTCGGCCGCGCCCTGCGCGACGCCGCGACGGCGATCGGCGAGCTGCCCGACGGCGAGCTGCCGACGATGACCCGCAGGCTCGTCCCCGACGTCGACGCGTCCGAGGGCGAGTGCCTGCGGCGGCTGTTCGCGCTCGAGGTGGTCCAGGATGCGGTCGGGCTCACCACGCCCGTCGTCGAGCAGACGATCCAGCTCCTCCAGGTCAGCGCCAACACGCGCGACGGCATCAGCCAGAACGAGACCGCCGCCGAGAAGCTCACCGGCATGCGGCTGGCCCACTTCGCGGCGTTCTACAAGCCCTCCTGGCGCGCCAACGACTGGATGTGGGGCCGCCTCGACGCCGCCGGCTGGCTCGCCCAGCTGCTGCTGAAGCCCTCGCGGCTCGAGCTGGCCTTCGGCCACGACGCGGGCTCCTCCGCCGCCGCCATGAAGCGCATCCGCGAGATCGCGCTCGGGCCGGAGGGCGACGAGCACGACTGGCTGCGGGCCCAGCTCGACGGCGACAAAGCCGAGATGAAGAAGGAGCTCGCCTGGCTCGACAAGCCCGCCGAGTCGCATCCCGCCTCGCTGCCGGTGTGCAGCCTCGCCGTCGCCCGGCGGATCCAGCTCTCGATCCTCGCCGAGGAGCTCCCGGGCGTCGCGCAGGCCGTGAGGCTCGACGAAGCCCGCCAGGCGCTCAGCCAGAGCGGCCGGAACTTCCAGGCGGTGTGGGAGGGGATGGCGGACGTGCCCCAGCCCGGCGCAGCTCAAGCAGGCGCTGCTGGCCTGCGAGTTCGCCGCCGAGGGCTTCAAGGCCGAGTACGACTCGGGCCTGCTCGCCCGCAGCGCGAGCGGCGCCGCCGCGACGACGACCTCGGCGCTGGCCGGCAGCCGGTCGGGGCTGCCGGACGTCATCCGCAAGAGCCGGATCATGAGCTCGTTCCGCGGCCTCGGCCTGGCGCTGCACGGGATCCTCGACGCGGCGCTGCGGGGCTCGCCGATCGCCTTCGCGCTGATCATCATCCTGACGGCGACGGCCGGCGCTCTCCTGGGCGCCGCGATCGTCGCGGACGGCTCCCAGCCGGCGCTGATCAACCTCGGCTTCACGATCCTGCTCGCCGCCTGGCTCGTCGGGCTGTGGCGGCACAAGCACTGGCTGCGCAACGCGCTGGTCACGGCTGGTGTGGTGCTCGTGAGCCTGGGCATCTCGCAGATTCCGCAGCTCGCGACGTTCATCCCCGAGTGCGACGACGAGGGCTGCTGGTACGGCGACCTCGCGGACTTCGTCCTCAGCCTCGAGCCCGCGTTCATCGTGCTCGGTCTGGTCGTCGGCGCGGCGCTGTTCGGCTGGCGGGCGATCGCGCCGCCGGCCGACGAGGTGCCGCAGGCGCCCGAGTGAGGGCTGCCGCTTCGTGGTAGGACCCTTCCGGGGAGGACAATTTGGCGATCCAGATCCGGGAGGCATCAGACCGGCGCGCCGCTGCCGGCAAGGAGCTCGCCGCCGCGCTGCGCCGCGAGTTGGGCGACGTGCGCGACGACGCGTACACGCGCCACCTGTACGCCGGCGACGCGAGCATGTACGCGCGCGAGCCGCTGGTCGTGGCCTGCCCGCGCGACGCCGCCGAGGTGGCCGCGGCGATCCGGATCGCCGGCCGCTACGACGTCCCGGTCGTCTCGCGCGGCGGCGGCACGAGCCTGGCGGGGCAGACGGCCGGCCAGGGAGTGGTGCTCGACACGTCGCGGCACATGGACGCGATCGGGGAGATCGACACCGAGGCGCGGCGCGTGCGGGTCGGCCCGGGCGTCGTGCAGGAGGACCTCAACCGGGCGGCGAACCGGCTCGGCCTCGGCTTCGGGCCCGACACGTCGACGTCGAACCGGGCCACGATCGGCGGGATGATCGGCAACAACTCGTCGGGCAGCCACTCGATCGTCTACGGCTGCACGATCGACCACGTGCACGAGCTCGAGGTCGTGCTCGCGGACGGGTCGATGCACACGTTCGGCGCCGGGCCGTCGCACATCGTTGACGGGCTGCGCGAGATCCTGCGCGACCACGCCGACTCGATCGCCACCGGCTATCCCAAGCACTGGCGCCAGTCGGGCGGCTACCGGCTCGACTACCTGGCGCGCGACTTCGACCTCGCCAAGTTCGTCACCGGCTCCGAGGGCACGCTGGTGGCGATCACCGAGGCGACCGTCGGGCTGGTGCCGCTGCCGAAGGCGCGCATGTTCGCGGTCGGCCACTTCGAGTCGGTGGCGGACGCGGTGGCGGCCACCGAGGCCGCGCTGGCGCTCGACCCGGCCGCGGTCGAGATGATCGACTCCACGATCCTCGAGCTGTCGCGCTCCAAGCACGAGTACCGCGCGCTGTCGGAGACGATCGAGGGCGAGCCCGGGGCGCTGCTGTTCGTCACCGTCTTCGCCGACTCGCCGGAGGAGGCGCGCGCCCGGCTCGACCAGCTCGAGTGGGACGCCTACCACACGATCGTGGCGGAGACGGCGGCCGAGCAGGAGGCGCTGACCAAGGTGCGCAAGGCGGGCCTGGGGCTGCTGATGGCGGCCAGCGAGGGCGCCCGGCGGCCGCTCGCCTTCGTCGAGGACACCGCGGTCGCGCCCGAGCGGCTGGGCGACTACGTGGCCTCGTTCCGCGAGGTGCTCGACCGCCACGGGCTGACCGCGGGCTGGTACGGGCACTGCTCGGTCGGCTGCCTGCACATCCGCCCGTTCGTCGACCTCACCGAGCCGGGCGGGATCGAGACGATGCGGTCGGTCGCCGAGGAGATCCTCGACCTGGTGGTGGAGTACGACGGGGTCAACTCGTCCGAGCACGGCGACGGCCGCGCGCGCAGCGAGTTCAACCGCCGCGTGTTCGGCGACGACCTCTACGAGGCGTTCCGCAAGGTGAAGGCGCTGTTCGACCCGGACGGGCGGCTCAACCCCGGCGTGATGGTCGAAGCGGCGCCGATGACGTCGGATCTGCGCGACCCGGCGCTGCCGCCGCCGGGGCCGCTGGACACGCGGCTGCACTTCCCGGGCGGGATGCGCGCGGCGGCCGACCGCTGCCAGCGGATCGGCGCCTGCCGCAAGACCGGCGCCGGCGTCATGTGCCCGTCGTACATGGCCACGCGCGAGGAGGAGCACGCCACGCGCGGGCGCGCGAACGCGCTGGTCAAGGCGCTGTCGTCGCCCGATCCGCTGGCGGCGATGGGGGACGAGCGGCTGCACGAGATCCTCGACCTCTGCCTCGAGTGCAAGGCGTGCAAGAGCGAGTGCCCGCTGAGCGTCGACATGGCGTCGCTGAAGGCCGAGTTCCTCTCGCACTACCAGGACGTGCACGGCGTGCCGCTGCGCTCGCGGCTGTTCGGCTCGATCCGGACGCTGAACCGGCTTGGGTCGGCGACGGCGCCGCTGTCGAACCTGGCGCCGCGGCGGCTGCTCGAGCGCGTGGCGGGGATCGACCGCCGGCGGCCGCTGCCGCGGTTCTCGCGCGACACGCTGATCCGCTGGGATCGGCGGCGGTCGCGGTCCACCGGCCGCGAGCTGGTGTGGCTGGCCGACTCGTTCACCACGTTCACCGAGCCGGCGATCGGGCGGGCGGCGATCGAGCTGCTCGAGGCGGCGGGCTGGTCGGTGCGGGTGGAGAGCGGCGGCTGCTGCGGGCGGTCCTCGATCTCCAAGGGCATGCTCGACCGCGCGCGCGGGATGGCGGCCGACATGACCGAGCGGCTGGCGCCGTACGCCGAGCGCGGCGTGCCGATCGTCGGCTGCGAGCCGTCGTGCCTGCTCACGCTGCGCGAGGAGCATCTCGCGCTCCAGCCGGGCGATGCTCGTGCGGAGGCGGTCGCCTCGCAGGCCAAGCTCGTGGAGGAGCTGCTGGTCGAGGCGATCGACGACGGGTCGCTGCGGCTCGATCCGGGCTCGCGCGTCGCGGGTTCGCGGATCGTCTTCCACGGGCATTGCCATCAGAAGGCCCTCGCGGGCACGCGCGCCACGGTTGAGCTGCTGCGGCGGATACCGGGCGCCGAGGTGGTGGAGCTGGACGCCGGCTGCTGCGGGATGGCCGGCTCGTTCGGCTTCGAATCCGAGCACTACGAGCTTTCGATGCAGATCGGTGAATCACGGCTGTTCCCGGCGTTGCGCAAGGAGGACGCCGGGGAGGGCGGGGCAATCATTTGCGCGACCGGGGTCTCATGCCGCCAGCAGATCGGTCACGGAGTGGGTCGGGAGGCCCGCCATCCGGTGCAGATCGTGAGGGAGGCGCTGTAAGCGACCGCAGGGGGTCACATGTCCAACGAGCTCATCTCAATAATCGTCCTCGTCGCGATCTTCGTGCTCGGCACGACGCTGCCGCTCAACATGGGCGTGCTCGGCATCGTCGCCACGTTCGTGCTCGGCGCGGCCCTGGGGGTGTCGGAGGACGAGATCGTCGCCGGCTTCCCGGGCGACCTGTTCGTGATCCTGGTGGGCGTCACCTACCTGTTCGCGATCGCGTCGAACAACGGCACGGTGAACTGGCTCATCCATGCGGCGGTGCGCGCCGTCGGCGGCAGGGCGGCCGCGATCCCGTGGGTGTTCTTCGGAGTGACCGCCGTGCTGACCGCCTCGGGCGCAGTGGTGCCGGGCGCGGTCGCCATCGTCGCGCCGATCGGGCTCGGGTTCGCCGTCGCGTACGGCATCAACCCGGTCCTGATGGGCCTGATGATCATCAACGGGGCGACGGCGGGCGGGTTCTCGCCGATCAGCGTGTTCGGCAGCATCGTCAACGGGGTCGTGGAGCGCGAGGCGCTGGACGAGAACGCGATGCTGCTGTTCGTCGCGTCGTTCGTGTTCAACTTCGTGCTGAGCGTCGTCGTCTTCTTCATGTTCGGCGGCCGCAAGCTGCTGAACCGGCGCGTCGACACGGGCGACGACGAGTCCTCGGGGCGCTTCGAGCGGCGCAAGCAGGAGGAGGCGGCCACGGCCGGCTCGCGGCCGCCGATGGCGGGCGGCTCGGCGGCGACGTTCGACACCGGCGAGATGCCCGAGCTCGACCGCGACAAGATCCTCACCCTCGTCGGCATCGCGACGCTGATCGGCGTGGTGCTGGCGTTCGAGGTCAACGTCGGCTTCGTCGCGCTCTCGATCGCGCTCGTGCTCTCGCTGATCTCGCCGCAGGCGACCAAGGACGCCGTCAGCAAGGTCGCGTGGCCGACCGTGCTGCTGATCTGCGGCATCGTCATGTACGTGACCCTGCTCGAGAACCTCGGCACGATCGAGTGGCTCGGCAACCAGGTCACCAAGATCGGCGCGCCGCTGCTCGCCGCGCTGATCATCTGCTACATCGGCGGCGCGGTCTCCGCCTTCGCGTCGACCACCGGCATCCTCGGCGCGCTGATTCCTTTGGCGGTGCCGTTCCTGGAGACCGGAGCGGTCGGCGCCGTCGGCCTGATCATCGCGCTGGCGATCTCCTCGTCGGTGGTCGACTCGAGCCCGTTCTCCACGAGCGGCGCTCTGACGGTGGCCAACACGCCGGAGGAGAAGCGCGACTACGTGTTCAAGCGGCTCATGCAGTGGGGCATGAGCATGGTCCTGATCGCCCCGCCGGTCGCGTGGCTGATCTTCGTCGTGCCGGGCTGGCTGTGAGTTAGCAGCGTCCGGGACTTTGCCTGCCGGGCGGGTCGCACAGCTCCCGCTTGGCAGGCAGCTTCCGCGCGTACCGCGACTGCCGGGCGGCATTGCGCGGCGATGCGTCAAGTTAGTGTCCGCTGATCGATCGCGGCATTGCATTTGTGAGATAGATCAGAGAAGGTCGACGGGGCCACGCCCTGCCCAGCAGGAGGTGCGGTTCATTGCGCTCGTCTGGCCCCACGAAGTTGCACAGAGCGGCTGTCCTCGCGGCGGCTCTTGCAGCACTCTGGGCCGCGCGCCAACCGGGACGCGCAGTGGGGTGACTGAGCACCGCGCGGTCGCTCCAAACCCGGGCGCACGGTCTCGTGCGGCCACAGCGACCAAGTCCTCCCTCGCCCACGTTCCGGTTGTGGCGGCGCGTGAACCCGGGAGTCTCGTCGACCTCCTCGCGAAGACGGACAGCCAGTCGCGCCTGGATGTTGTAATGAGCCTGCAGCGCACGATCGGTAACCGGCATGTGACGCGCATGCTGTTTCGCGCTGAGACAGCGACTCCCGTCGTGCCGAAGTCCCGCGGGGGCGTCGAAACCACGGAGGTAGCACCGGAGGTCGCCCGCCTTCTCAAGAGCAAGAACATTGCCTACGCGCGTGAGGTCACGTTCGACCTGCTCGACGATGCGGGCAAGGCCGTGCTCAAAGGTCGCTTTGACTTTGTGTTCCGCGACCCGCGGACGGGTCAACTGGTCATTCCGGAGACGAAGGGCATCGACCTCGAGTCGCTGACTCCGAACCAACGGGTCTACGTTCCCCGTCTTGAGAGCCAGCAAGGCGTGATGATCCGGATCACGTCGAAGAAGAGCGGCAATATCCAACTGCCGAAGTCGCTCGAGCGAGTGTCGGGCGAGAACTTTCTGCGCATCGGACGTGGGAACCTGAAGGACTTCGCCGATGCGCTGGAGCAGGTCACCAGCGGCGACCGCGTCAAGTTCAGCTGGCGCGATGCCGACGGTATCCGCTACTTCAAGACCGAGGACGAGTTCGAGGCATTCCTCGCGACTAAGGGGATCAAGCGCACCGTTCCCGGCCCCGCGAAGCAAGGCCCTACGCCGCACGGAGCCCCTGGTACCCCGCGAGCCGCCGAGCCCGGGCCTGAGGGGGCTCCGATACCCGCGCGTCCGCAGGGCGAGGTGGCCGCTCCCAAGAAGCCACCCGACTTCGCACCGGAGGCGCCTGCCGTCGAGCCCCGCCCGCCGGCCAAGGAACTGCCGCGCCCGGCTCCCAAAGCAGTTCCGCCGCGTCCGCGACCTCCCATCTCGGTACCGCACGTCGAGCCGCCTGTCGTGAACCCCAGCGTGCTGCGGCGCACCTTCCGCGTGCTGCGTGAGATCGGACGGGAGCTCGTCTCGTTGAAGGTCCTCGTGCCACTCAAAGTGCTCTTCGAGGTCCTCAACGCCGTCGAGGCTTATTCCATGGCCGCCGGCGGCATGTCAGGCAGCGGCTTCATCTTCCGCGAGCACATCGCTGCACTGGGCCGCATCAGCCGCGACCTGGAAGGTGGCCTGGTGGCCTGCCGGCGCCTCGACGACGAGCTCGACGCACGCGACGACGCTCGCGGCCCTCGGCTCGCAGGCTGCTGTCGACTGGGCTCCGAGAGGTGGCTCCGCAGCTGGGTATCACGGTCCACAACCGTTTCATCGAGGCGCAGGAGCGGCGGGGCACACTCGTGCAGATCAGAGATCAGGCCGAGCAGAAGGCGGCCATCGCAACGGCACTGTTGGGATCGCGCCGAGGTCCCGTACGTCACTGGACCCCTTGGCACGATGCCGCAGGTGCAGATGTTCGGCGCTCAGGAGGACTTGCGGCGCGTCTGCTCGTTGGCTAACGACGCGCTCAAGCAACTCGACCTGATGATCGGCGTGCTCACAGCAGGACATTGAGATCCTCGCCTACTACTGGTTCAGCGCGTCCGTAGCCACGCGCCGGTCTCTCGCATTCATCGAGGTGCATCACTGCCGCTACGCAGCGCGTGCCGCTGACAGCGGCGCAACCTTGTACCGCTTGCCGCAGCCGAGCAGTCCCCAGTACGGCAACGGGTCTGGACAGGACACATCCACAGCCGGCAGCCTGCCCCGGCGCATCGTGTAGCGGGCGATTTTCTGAAAGTAGGGCAACTGCTGACTCGCAATCTCGATGAAGGTGCGCGGATGCAGCCGCGCTCCCTCGAACCACCTCCCCAGATCAATTCTCCGCGGGCGAGCCTTCTCAGCAGTGGCGAGGAACGCTGCTCGCCAGGCGGGTCGCACAGCACGCGCTTGGCAGGCAGCTTGCGGCTGCGCATCGTGTAGCGGACGACCTTGCCCATCGTGTCGCGTGCCGTGATCCGGACCTCCACCCGGGTTCCGAGTGCGAGCCGGGCGCCGTTGAAGAACTTGGTGGCGCTCGCCCTGCGTTTCCTGACCTTCACGGGCTTGCGCTTGAATGAGCATCCACGGCCGCGGCAGCTCACACGGACCCGTGCGCCGGGCGGAGGTCTGTGAACCGGAGCGCGGTCACGAGCGTGTAGTCGGGGAACGAGAGCCAGACGTTCGTGATGTGGGCCGGGTTGCGCCGTAGGCGGGCGTCCCGGCCGCTGCAATCCTCGTCGATGCCGTTCGCCGGTCTGTCTCGGCCGGTCGGGACGCAACCTGCCGGCGCCGCCGTGCCGCTCGCAGGGACCGAGTCAGCACAGTCCGCTGCGAGTGAGTCCTGGGCGTCGGCCTGGACCGTGTCGTTGCCGTTGCCGCATGTGATCGTGTCTGCCTCGCCGTCAAGGGCACGGATGGTGTCATTGCCATCGCCGGCGTTGACCGTGTCCGTGCCGCTCCCGGCGTCGATCACGTCGTTGTCCGGTCCTCCGTCGATCTCGTCGTTGCCTTCGCCACCGGCTAGCGTGTCGTCGCCGCCCATGCCTCGTAGTCGGTTCGCGCCCGCGGAGCCTGAGATGGCGTCGCCGGCCGGGCCGCCGTCGATGTCTTCCACGTCCGCCTGGACGTTGGAGCCGAAGCTGTCATTCGCGAGACCATCGAGCGACACCGTGGCGGCGGGCGCGTTGAACTGGACGAAGTCTCGCCCGGCGTCACCGGCGACGACGACGGGTCCCGCGATCAGCTCGAACCGGTCGTCGCCGACACCACCGCCTACGGTCCCGCCTCCCGCTCCGGGTTGCAGAACGTCGTCGCCCTCATCGCCACGCAGTTCGTCATTGCCCGAAGCGCTGGTCAGCCGGTCGGCTCCGGCTCCGCCGTGCATCGTGCTCGCCACCGACGGCGGCATTAGTGCGGTGGTCACCGTGTCGTCCCCGTCCGCCAGGTTGAACACCAGCCTCACACTGGTCCCGGGACAGTCGGCATGCGTCAGCATCGGCGGTGGCGGCGTCGAACACTCGCCGGTCGCAAGCAGCGCGGGCGTCGCCGTGAACCGGTTGTCCACCACGAAATTGGCTTTGATCACGCGTGAGACCGTCACGTCGTCGCGCCTCTCATCGCCGGTGTAGGTGGTCACGTCCTGATCGGCGGGGTGGCTGACCGTCCCGGCGGCGGCCGCCCCCGGGAACGCGAGCGTGACGAGGATGAGCCACGCGATCGCCGCTCGGCGGACCCTCATTGGTCGACCCTCTCAACGACGGACGGAGAATGTCAACCGCCGCCGTCACCGTTCAGGCGCGTCCGCACCAGGATCCATGTCGGCCTGTATCACGGGGCGCCGCTCGCGGCTCATAGAAGGCGTGAACCGCGACACCTGGGTCGTCGAGCGGCGACGACCTTCGCCCTCGAGCACGATCGGACGTCCTCAGTGACTCGATTCCTGCCAGCGCAAAGAGACCCGTCTGGCCTCACGAAGCTTCAGCGAGCGGCTGTCCTCGTGGTGGCTCTTGCAGCACTCTCTGCCGTGCGCGTCGACGGCGCGTCCGCCTGGGATCTGACGGTCAAGGTCTACGGCAGCGGCACCGTCGAAGAGACGCAGAACCCCAACAACGTCCGCCAGCGGTGCGGCAGCCTGTCTGCCACCACCGGCAAGGACTTCCTCCAGCACGATTGCGTGTCGGGAGACATCTACTGCGGCTTGTGCAACTACACCATCTTCGCCACTGCCGCCCCGGGCTTCGCGTTCAGCCGCTATGAATGGGTCAGACCGACGGACATCAATTGGTCGGGGCGTACCTCGAGTTGGACATGGGCTGCGGGCAACGCCGGAGACTTCGAGGTCAAAGCGTTCTTCGTGGATGACGCCGCTCCGGACACGACGATCAGCGGCGGCCCTCCGGAGGGCGAATTCGTCAGTTCCAGCTCGGCCAGTTTCAACTTGGGCACGACCCAGCCGTCCAACGCGGGCACATTCGTTTGCAGCCTCAACGGCACGCCGATCGGCTGCGGCCACCCGCTCCACCTCACGTCCCTCACGGACGGGCCGAAGACGCTGCGAGTGCAGGCCAAGGACCCGTCGAACAACACCGACCCCTCGCCTGCCACGCGTTCATGGACGGTCGACACGACACCGCCGCTGACCACGCTCTCTGGCGGCCCCGTGAACGGTTCGCGCACCAGCGCCAACTCGGCGACCTTCCAGATCGCGGTCAACGAGCCGGCTGGACTCACGTGTTCCCTCAAGGGCGTTGACATCGCCTGCGGCCCGGGGCCACTCGCCCTCACCAACCTCTCCGACGGAACCTACACGCTGTCTGTGCGAGCCACCGATCGTGCAGGCAACACCGAGGTGTCGCCGGTCACTCGCACGTGGTCGGTGGACACCGTTCCGCCTGACGCGGACAGCGACGGCTACCGGCCTCCCGAGGACTGCAACGACGCCGACCCACGTGTCAACCCGGGTGCCACGGAGGTGCCCGGCAACGGTGTGGACGATGACTGCAAGGACGGCGACGGCAGTCTGGTGGACACCGACGGTGATGGTCTCTTCGACAACAGCGACACCTGTCCGACGGTCGCTGCCGGGCCGTTCGACGCAGACTTCGACGGATGTCCCGGTCCGTTCGGCCGGATCGCGATCAACTCGACCGCGAGCTGGTCGGAGGTCACGCGCAAAGGGATCAAGCTCACCGGCGTGGTCGTCACCGGCGCGCCGCGCGGCGCTCGGGTGCAGGTCGTCTGCCCTGGCAAGCGCCGGTGCCGGTTCGCGCAGGATCGCATCGCGCGTGGCAAGCGGATGAAGCTGAAGCACTTCGCAGGCCACCGGCTCGCGCCGGGCCGACGCTTCGCGATCAAGGTGACCCAGGCCGGGATGATCGGCGACTACATCGCGCGCCGCGTCAAGCGGCCTCGGCGCGGCCCCGCCGGCCTCGCCAAGTTCATCAGGGACCCGATCGCGAAGGTGCAACGGTGCATCCCGGAAGGCGCGACCAAGCCGCGGAAGAGTTGCGCCGCGGTGCGCGGCGTGTGAGCAGACGGGTGGCCGCCTGGTTCGGCACGTGCCCGCTGTCTGTGACCTGCGGCGCACGTGCGGGCAGGCTCGCGGTCGCCTAGCAGCGGCCAGGACGTTGCCTGCCCGGCGGGTCACAAAGCTCCCGCTTCGCAGGCAGCTTCCGGCTGCGCATCGTGTAGCGGACGACCTTCCCGATCGTGTCCGGCGCGGTGATCCTGATCTGGATCACGGCGCCGGGCAGCAGCTGGTCGCCCTTGAACAGCTTCGTCGCGTTCGCCCGGCGGTTGCGGACCCGGAGCCTCTTCGCCTTCTTGAACGGGCACCCTCGCCCGGTGCACCTCACCCGCACCTTGCCGCCCGCGGGAACGTCGCGCAGGCGCAGCTTGTCGACGGCGTGTACGTCGAGAACGCGAGCCAGTTGTTCGTGACCCGAGCGCGGTTGACGCGCCAGTCCGCGTCCGCGCCGTCGCAGTTCTCGTCGACGCTGTTCTGCGGCTTGTCTCTGGCGCCGGGCCGCCGCGCGGGGTTGGCGTCGTCGCAGTCCGCCGGCGGGACGGCGCCGTCGCCGTCCGCGTCGACGCGTCGCGTCGGCGCCGGAGCAGTCCTCGTCGATCCCGTTGTTCGGGAATCTCGCCGGCGCCCGGCCGGATCGTCGGGTTGTTGTCGTTGCAGTCGACGCCGAACGGCGAGCCGTCGTTGTCGTCGTCGCTGCGGCGGTGCGGTTCTCGCAGTCGGCGTTGACGTTGTCGTTCGAGTCCGCGGTGACGGTGTCGGTGCCCGCGCCGCAGTGATGGTGTCGACGACGCCGTCGCGGGCGTTGATGGTGTCGTTCTCCGTACCGCCGTCGAGCTCGTCGGCTCCGCGCCGCCGGTGATGGTGTCGTTGCCACCGAGGCCGCGGATTCGGTTGGCTGCGGCGGATCCTGTGAGCGTGTCGCCCTGCGGGCTGCCGTCGAGGTCCTCGACGTCGGTCTGGACGTTGAGCGTGCCCGATGGCCCGTCGTTGATGACGCCGTCGATCGATGGCCGTGACGGGACCGATCGTCGAACGCGACGAGATCGCGGTCGGCGCCGCCGCTGGCGACGCCGCCGCCCTGCCGCGGGCGGAGCGTGTCGTTGCCGGTGTCGCCGCTGAGGGTGTCGTCGAGGCTGCCGCCGGTCAGGCTGTCGTCGCCCGCGCCACCGATCATGGTCGATCGGCTTGATGACCACGCCGAAGTTCGTAACGAAGTTCGCCAGCGTTGCAGCGTCGTTCGCCGCCTCGAGGTCGAGCAGGATGCCGTCGACGCCGGTGTCGTCACAAACGCGACCGAGGCCGGAGTTCGCGTTGCTCGCAGCCGCTCTGGTTCTGGCTACCGGCGAGCGGGACAAACTGATAACCGGGCTCTTGGGCGCCTTGGGTTTGTCCCGACGACGATGTCCAGGTTGTCGACGGCCCCGGCTGGAAGCGTGCTGTCGGTGTACGTCGCATTGCCCATGCTCACGTTGAGCGTGCCGTCGCCCCACGCCACCGCCGGGAACGCCAGCAACACCCCCACAACCGCCACAACGACTCGTCCGTGACCCATCGGGGCGACCCTCTCAATCCGAGCCGCCGGAAGTCAACTGAGACAATCCCCAGATGGCCGAGGCTCCCCACGAACGCCGCCCCCGGATGCCGACCCAGCCTGACGGCGATCAGCAGAAGCCGAAGAGCTTCTGGCGGACCGTCGGGATGCGGTTCTGGGTCCTCGTCGTCGTCCTGCTCGTCCTCAACTACCTGAGCGTCGCGATCTTCGCCCCCGGGCGTGAGGAGTCGGTGACGACTCCCGTACGCGCCGGACTTCGTCGGCCAGGTCGAGGCGGACAACGTGACCAAGATCTCGACCACCGGCACGACGGTGAGCGGCGAGTTCAAGAAGGCGTTCAAGCCTTCGACCGACAAGGACGCGAAGGCGGCGAAGAACTTCGAGACCGAGATCCCGACGTTCGCCGACAACGAGACGTTGTCGGCGCTGCTCGAGGAGCACAACGTCACGATCGAGGCCGAGCCGGTCAACCAGGGACGCGGGTTCCTGCTCAACCTGATCCTCGGCTTCGGCCCGGTGATCCTGCTCGTCGCCCTCTTCGTGTGGATCAGCCGCAGGGCCGCCGGCGGGCAGATGAACGCGCTCGGCGCGTTCGGGCGATCGCGCGCCCGCCGCATCGAGGGCGCGCAGACGAACGTCACGTTCCGGGACGTCGCCGGCATCGACGAGTCCAAGCAGGAGCTCACCGAGGTCGTCGACTTCCTCAAGAACCCGGACCGCTACCGCAAGCTCGGCGGCCGGATCCCGCGCGGCGTGCTGCTCGCCGGCCGCCCCGGCACCGGCAAGACGCTGCTCGCCCGCGCCGTCGCGGGCGAGGCCGGCGTGCCGTACTTCTCGGTCTCGGCGTCCGAGTTCGTCGAGGCGATCGTCGGCATCGGCGCGAGCCGCGTCCGGGACCTCTTCAAGCAGGCCAAGGAGTCCCAGCCCGCGATCATCTTCATCGACGAGCTCGACGCGATCGGCCGATCAAGAAGCTCGGGCCAGGCCGGCTTCGGCGGCAACGACGAGCGCGAGCAGACGCTCAACCAGATCCTCACGGAGATGGACGGCTTCGAGTCCAGCGCCGCGGTGATCGTCCTCGGCGCCACCAACCGCCCCGAGGTCCTCGACGCCGCGCTGCTCAGGCCCGGCCGCTTCGACCGCCGCGTCACCGTCCCGCCGCCCGACAAGGACGGCCGCCGCCAGATCCTCGAGGTCCACACCCGCTCGCTGCCGCTGGACGACGACGTCAACCTCGACAGCCTGGCGAGCACCACGCCCGGCATGGTCGGCGCCGACATCGCCAACCTCTGCAACGAGGCCGCCCTGCTCGCCGCCCGCCGCGGCCACGAGAAGGTCACGCACGCCGACTTCACGGACTCGCTGGAGAAGATCGTGCTCGGCGCGCCGCGCGGCCTCGTGCTGTCCGACGAGGAGAAGCGCCGCACGGCCTACCACGAGGCCGGTCACGCACTCGTGGGCATGCTCACCCCGGGCGCCGACCCCGTCCGCAAGGTCTCGATCATCCCGCGCTCGATGTCGCTCGGCGTGACCATCTCCGCGCCCGACGTGGAGCGCACGAACTACGACGAGGAGCACCTGATCACGCGGATCAAGGTCTCGCTCGGCGGCCGCGTCGCCGAGGAGATCGTCTACGACTCGATCAGCGCCGGCGCCGAGTCCGACATCCAGCAGCTCACGCTGATCGCCCGCCAGATGGTCGGGCGGTGGGGGATGAGCCGGGCGATCGGCCCGATCGCCGTCCTCCCGAGCGAGGCGCAGAACCTGCTGCTGCCCGGCGCCTCCCAGACCTCCGAGGCGACCCAGCAGCTCGTCGACGAGGAAGTGCGGCGGATCGTCGACGACGCCCACGCCGCGGTCTCCAGGCTCCTGGCCGACCATCGCGACCAGCTCGACTCGCTGACCGAGGCGCTGCTCGCCGCCGAGACGCTCGACGAGGACGCCGCCTACGAGGCGGCGGGCGTGCCGCGCGAGCGCGAACCCGCGCCGGTCTAGGCGCGTAGGACGCACGTCTACCCAGAGGAGGAGACATGGTCAAGCTCGGACTGTTCGTGCGGCTCGAGGCGGCGCCCGGCAAGGAGGAGGCGCTGGCGGAGTTCCTTGAGCAGGGCCAGGCGCTTGTCGAGGACGAGCCGGGCACGATCGTCTGGTACGCGGTCCGGATGGGCCCGTCGACGTTCGCGATCTTCGACGCGTTCGAGGACGAGGCCGGCCGCGAGGCCCACCTGAACGGCCGCGTCGCCGAGGGCCTCGGCGCCAACGCCGACCTCTTCGCCCAGTCGCCCTCGATCGAGCAGGTCGAGGTGCTGGCGAGCAAATAAGTCCTACTTATCAAGCCCTAAAAACGATCATTTGAAATGATGGCGACATGGGCGCACTATGAAGCCCATGTTCATTCCCGTTGATGTCGAAGGCCTCTCCCGCCGCGCGCTGCGCGGATACGGACCCGAGGACCCCGAGCCGCTTCCCCAGCGTGAGCGCTGGGTGACCCGGATGCTGCGCCGCCGTCAGCCGACGGCGCGGCCGCGGTCGACGCCGGTCGTGCCGGCCTCCAGCCGCTCACGCGCCTCGGGGCGCAGCGTCCCGTCCTCGGTCAGGTAGTCCCGCCATGAGCGGGTCGGCGCGTATCCGAGCATCTCCACCGCCCTGGCGGACGAGGTGCCGGACGCGTCCTCGCGGTCGAGCTCGCGCAGCTCGACCGCGGGATGGAGGCGCCGCATCATCTCGGCCAGCGGCCGGCCCGCGCAGTTGTCCGGCGACGCGATGTAGAAGACCTCGTGGTCGGGCAGGTCGCTCTCGGCCGCCAGCCGCAGCGCGTCGGCGAGGTCGTAGACGTCGATGTAGGCCCAGAAGCTCGCGCTCTCCTCGTCGGGATCGCGCAGGAACGGGCCGATGTTGCGCTCGTAGTTGCCCTCCCACTGCACCCACGACGGCCGGATCGAGATGCAGCGGATGTCCGACCGCCGCACGGCCGCGTCCATCAGCTGCTCGCCGAAGTGCTTGGCCAGCGCGTACGGGTCCTGCGGCAGCGCCGGGTAGTCCTCGTCGATCGGCGCGTACGGCCGCGGCACCTCGCGCTCGGGGAAGAAGATCCCGGGCACCGTCTCGCTCGACACGTTCACGAAGCGCCGCACGCCCCAGCGCACGGCCGCCTCGAGCACGTTGAAGGTGGCCATCAGGTTGTTCTGGAACACCGTGTGCGGCGGGTGGTGCAGCGGGTCGGGGATCGCCGCCGCGTGGATCACGGCGTCGTGCGCCGCGCACGACGGCGAACGCGTCGCCGGCGTTCGTAAGGTCGGCCTGGCGGTACTCCGGGCCGCTCGAGCGCTCGAAGACCGCGGGACCGAGATCGACTGCCGTTACCTCGTGACCTGCCTCATCCAGCGCGGTCACGGTCGCGGAGCCGACCTTGCCGCGGGAACCCGTGACGAGAATCTTCATGGCGGCGGAAGTAGATCACGCCGTGGGCGACCGAGAGCACGACGAGCGCGAGCGAGAGCAGCGGGATGTCGATCGCCGCCGCCGAGCGGCCCGCGTCGGCAGAGGCTCCGTCCCCGTAGCTCCACGCCATCAGCGCCAGCAGCTCGGCGACGAGCAGCGTCATCGCCGTGCGCTGGAACATGGCGGGCAGGCCGAGGTGCGGGAAGAGCAGGAAGCACGCGAACATGCCCCAGATCGTGGCGGCGGCGGCTAACTCCACAATCCGCATGGTGCCGGGGGCGAGCCCGATTGTCGACTGAAGCGCGCCGCGCGCGCGGCGCCGTCGCGGCGCTGTTCTTCGCCATGGGCGCGATGACCGGCAACCTGGTCCCGCGCTTTCCGGACCTGAAGGCCGAGCTGGAGCTGTCCAACACCGCGTTCGGATCCGCGGTCGGCGCCTACGGGCTGGGCGCGCTCGCGCTCGGTCTGCTCGGTGGGTGGCTGGTGCGGCGGTTCGGCTCGCGGCGTGTCGCGTGGGTGAGCGTGGTGGCGATCGCAGCGAACCTCTGCCTGATCGGGCTCGCGCCGTCGTGGCTCGCGCTCGCCGCCGTGCTGGCGGTCGCGGGGGCGCTCGACTCCTACGCCGACATCGGCGCCAACGCCCACGGCCTGCGCGTCGAGCGGATCTACGGCCGCTCGATCCTCAACTCGCTGCACGGCGTGTGGAGCATCGGCGCCGTCGCCGGCGGCGCGATGGGCGCCGCCGCCGCCGGGCTGGAGATCCCCGTCGACGCGCACCTGGCCGCCGCGGCCGCGCTGTTCGCGCTGGTCGCCGTGGTCGCGTCGCGGTTTCTGCTGCGCGGGCCGGACACGGCCGAGCCCGCCGCCGGAACGCACCTGCGCCTCGCCCACGGCATCGTGGCGCTCGGCCTGATCGCCGCGATGGCGCAGACGATGGAGGACACCACGGCGGCCTGGGGCGGCGTCTACCTGCGCGAGGAGCTCGGCGCGGCCGCGGCGGTCGGCGGCCTCGGGTTCATCGCGCTCCAGTCGACGCAGACCGTCGGGCGCCTGCTCGGCGACCGCGTCGTCACGCGCTACGGCGACCGCAGCGTCGCACGGGCGGGCGCCGCGCTCGCCGGAATCGCGATGGCCGTGGCGCTCGCCTTCCCGGGCATCGTCATCACGATCGTCGCCTTCGGGCTGGTCGGCGCCGGCATCGGCACGCTGATCCCGGCCGCCATGCGCTCCGCCGACCGCATGCTCCCGAACGGCATGGGCCTGATGCTCGTGGGCACCGTGCTGCGGATCGCGCTGCTGGTGGTGCCGCCGCTGGTCGGCGTCATCGCCGACGCCTCGAGCCTGCGCGCGGCGCTGCTGGTGATGCCCGCCGGCGCCCTGCTCGTGATCGTGCTCGCGCGCGCGCTCAGCGATGGAGGACGGTGAGCTTCGGCCGGCCGCCGAAGTGCTCGACGGCGATCGCGGCGGCCAGCTCGGGATCGAACGACTTGCAGGAGAACACGTCCACGTAGCAGCGGCCGCAGAACTCGTCGGCGTGAATGGTCAGCGAGCTCGTCTCGATGAACTGCATCGCCGACCAGCCCTCGAGCTCGCCCTCGCCGAAGCGCTCGAGCAGCGTCGGCCCGTGGGCGCGCATGCCGATCGCCTCGATCACCACGGGCACGAAGCGCCGGATCGTGTCGGGGTCGGCGAGCGCGGCGCGGTCGCAGTCGTGGAGGTCGATGACGGCCATCATGCCCCACGGCTTGACGGCGGCGGCGGACTGGACGGTGGCGGCGGCTTCGAGCATGCGTCAAGGTTTCCGGGCGCCACTTGTCGGCATGTTGACCAATGCTTGGCGATCTCTACCTGTCGGTGTTGTAGACCGGAAGGTGCGGCGAGGAGTCGTCCCCGGCGTTGTCCGAGAAGGCCAACAAGGCCTATGACGACCAGGCCGCGGCGCGGCGGGCCGAGATCGAGCAGATGGTCCGCGACGGCGACCCTCCGCCCGTCGCCGAGAACCTGATCCGCTCCGACGGGACGATCCAGGTCAACTTCATCGACGGTCCGAACAACGGCGACGACGTCGTTCGCTCGGGTCCGGACGGGACGACGGGCAAGAAGCTCCAGTGGGATCTCGATCGCAACGGGCGCATCGATCCGTCCGAGCGGACGATCACGGAGTGCGAGCTCTACGAGGCAACCGCGGGCACGAACTAGCGGCCACCACCCACTGAGCGGATTCTCCGCGGGTGGTGTCACAGATCGCTCGGCACCGGCGTCTCCATGGGCGACAGCGAGCCCAGGACGTGAGATGACCAGCAAGACACGTGTGCCCGCGACCGAGATCACCGGCATCCTCGGAGCGATGGCGAAGCGATACAGCAGGAAGAAGCTGGGCGAGGTCCCGGAGCCGCTCGGCGTGATGTGGCACAACCGACGGGTGCTCAGGACCTTCTTCGGATTCTCCGGCAAGGCCGAGAAGTGGGATGCGTGCGACACCCAATTGAAGTCGTTCGCCCACATGGCGGCCGTGTCGCAGGTGGGCTGCAGCTTCTGCCTGGACCTCGGTTACTTCCAGGCTCAGAACGAGAAGCTCGACATGGTCAAGGCACGCGAGGTGCCGCGGTGGCGCGCGTCGGCGGCGTTCACGCCGCTCGAGCGCGACGTGTTGGAGTACGCCGAGGCGATGACGCAGACGCCGCCGGCGGTGACCGACGAGATGTCCGAGCGGTTGCTGGACGAGCTCGGCGCGCCCGCGCTGGTGGAGCTCACCGCATACATCGCGGCGGCGAACATGGCGAGCCGCACCAACGTGGCGCTCGGCATCGAGGGGCAGGGCTTCTCGGCCGCCTGCGGGCTACCGCCGCTCGCGACCCCGGTGGCTGCATGAGCGACGACCCGTTCGTCACCCACCGCAGCCTGCTCTTCACCGTCGCCTACGAGATGCTCGGCTCAGCCGCCGACGCCGAGGACGTGGTGCAGGAGACCTGGCTGCGGTGGGACGGCGTCGGTCAGGAAGACGTGCGCGAGCCGCGCGCCTACCTGGTCCGGATCGCCACCCGGCTGGCGCTCGACCGGCTGCGGACGGTGGCCCGGCGACGCGAGGCGTACGTGGGGGTGTGGCTGCCCGAGCCGCTGCTCACCACTCCCGACATCGCCGAGGACGTCGAGCTCGCCGAGAGCATCTCGATCGCGATGCTCACCGTGCTCGAGACGCTCATCCCGGTCGAACGCGCGGTGTTCCTGCTGCGCGAGGTCTTCGACGTGCCATACGACGAGATCGCGGGGACCGTCGGCAAGAGCCCGGCCGCGGTGCGGCAGATCGCCCACCGCGCGCGGGAGCACGTGACCGCGCGCAGACCGCGGATGTCGGTGAGCCTTGCCGAACAGCAGTCGGTGGTCGAGCGGTTCCAGGTCGCGCTCACGACCGGCGACCTCCAGGGCCTCCTCGACGTGCTCGCCCCCGACGTCGTGCTGGCGGCCGACGGCGGCGGCGTGGTCCCCGCGGCCATTCGCCCGCTGTCCGGTGCGAAGACCGTGGCGCGGCTGCTGTCCCGCTTCGCCGTTCACGCACCCGACGCGCGTGTCACGACCAGCTGGCTCAACGGCGCGCCCGCAATCCGGATCGATCCCGGCGGCGAGCTCGACAGCGCGGTCAGCCTGACCGTCGACGGCGGTCGGATCACCCGCATCTACGCGATCCGCAACCCGCACAAGCTGACCGGGCTCGACAGGGTGACCGTTCTCACCCGCTAGAGGCGCCGACCGGAATCGAACCGGTGGCCTCGTCGATTCACGAGCTAGCGCCAAATCTAGCGGCCTGGATCGAGCGCCAGGCGGCCGATGCCCTGTCCTGCCCTCCTACCTTGCCCACTAGCGGAGCCGGCGTGGTTCCGTCAAGGCCAACCGGCCGCCCCGACCCCGGGCAACGTCAACCGAACTCTCGCGCGGCCCGGACCTGGCAACGGAGCATCCCCAACAGATCTAGACCATCAACCCCAGAACCCCTACGAAACCTAGGCCGAGTGTCAAGCATCAGCCGAGGCAAATCCGTCAAGCATCAGTTGGGACTTGACAGCGGCGCCGCCAACCGTCGACACGGCGCCGGCACGGGCGCCGAGAGTCGGGCTTTCTCAGCGATGCGTGACGGCGCTGTCTCAGGAGCTGCTCGGACAGCGGCGGCTCGAGGGGAGGCCCGGTGCTGTACGCGCGCTGCTGCGTCCAGCGATTGCGAAAGCGGAGGCCGTGAGAAGGGAACGCGGCGCGGCTGGCAGAGCGCCCACGCTCTGCCTATGCAAACCGCCAGGACAGGAGGGCCTTGGCCGCGCGGATGCTCCTCGTCCCGAGCCGGTGCGCCGCGGAGCGGCGGTCGGTCGGTCGCAGTTGCGCCAATGTGGGTGCGGAGAGTCCGACGCCGGGCGAGACGACGGCGGCCGCGCCTTGGGCCCTGCGTTCTGCCGTGAGCCCGCCGGCGCGCACGACGGCCCGGGTCTGTGCAGAAAGGGGCAGCGGACGGGCGGCGCGTTCAGTTTGGCTCTTTCCAGGCGTCGTGACTCGGTGCGCGGTACGGCGGGTCGGCGCGGCGCCGGCCCGGGTCGCGCCCTGCGGATCGCTGCCGGGCCGGTCGGTCTGCGGCCGAAGCATTCGTCGGTGAGCGGACGACGTGATCACAGGCGGGCGCCCGGCGCTCCATGAACAGTGAGCGCACTGGGATGCGACGAGGTCTGGCTGACGGTGCGGTTCCCGGCGCCGACCACGACCTCGTCGCCGGCCGTCGCGTTGTTGATGGTCAAGACCCGTCGATGCAACGGGTTGCGGGCCAGGCACCGCCGCGCCCGCCCGCCGCCGGCTCCGGCGGGACGGGTAGTCGAGATGTATGCTCGGGAGCCCGAGCCCGAGCCCGCCATGTTCACCTTCGCCATCCGGCGCCATATTGCGCTCGCGGTCGTCATCTTCGCGCTGACAGTGGCGGGGTTCTTCCTGGCGCGGGCTTCGGTCGCGGACGACGCCCGCAGCGAGACCCGCCACGACGCGGAAGTCGCCGCGGTCCAGCTCTCCGACAGCGTGGAACGCGCGAGCGGCTACGTCGACAGCCTGCGCCAGTTCTTCGGCCGCAGGGCCACGGTCACGCAGGACGGCTTCAGCGAGTTCGCCGACGCGGCGCTGAGGCCGGTCGGCCTGCTGCACGCGGCGTGGGTCGAGCCCGTTCGCGCTTCCGGGCGCGCCGATTACGAGCGAGCGATCGGCCACCGGATCACCGAGCAGGGCGTCGACGGGCGGCTGCGCCGGGCACGCGTGCGGCCGGTGTACTACCCGGCGACGCTGACCGCCGTCCGCAGGCCACCAGCGCCGGTCGCGCTCGACTGGGGAAACGCACCGGCGCTGCGCCGGCTGCTTGACAGCCCGGGCCGGGTGTTCGGCGTCGCGTCGACCGGTCCCGTCCGCGGCCCGGGTGGCGAGCGCGGCCTGTACTTCGCCGAGTCGGCGCCGCGGCCGGCCGCGATGGGAGGGCAGCGGCAGGGATTCGTCGTCGTCTTCGTTCCGGCACGCTGGCTGCTCGGCTCGCCGCTCGTGCCAGCCGTCGGCCGGCGCGTGGCGGTGACTGTCGACGGTGTGACGATCGGCGCCACGGGCCGCGGCGACATCGTGCGCCGCTCGTTCACCGGAGCGGGCCTGCGCTGGACGGTCCTGGTTCCCGTGCGGGCGGCGAGCGGCGCCGGCGTGCTGCTGCCCTGGCTCATCCTGGTCGCCGGCGCGATCGTCGCCGTGCTGGCCGGCGGGCTCGGACTCAGTGCGGCGCGACGCGCCAAGGCGCAGGACGAGCTCGACCGGATCTTCCACCTTTCCCCCGACGTGATCGCGGTCGCAAACTTCGAAGGCAACTTCACGCGCGTCAACCCCGCCGTGGAACAGATTCTCGGCTACACGCAGGATGAGATCCTCGCGAGGCCGTACCTCGACCTCATCCACCCGGACGACCGTGGGAAGACGGCCGCGGAGGCCGCCGCGATCTCTCACGGAAAGTCGACGCTGTCGTTCGAGAACCGCTACGTCTGCAAGGACGGCTCGATCAAAGTGCTCGAGTGGACGTCGATACCTGTCGTCGAGGACGGGGTGATGTACGGGGTCGGGCGGGACGTGACGGAGCGCCGACGGGCCGAGGCGGAGCTGGAACGCCTCGCCGGCGAGCAGGCCGCGCTGCGGCGGGTGGCGACGCTGGTCGCCCACGGAGCCTCGCCCATGGCGGTGTTCGACGCGGCGGCCGCGGAGGTGGAGGGGCTGCTGGACGCGCACGGCGTGCTTCTGGGACGCTACGAGCGCGGGGAGGACGTGATCTTGGTCGCCCATCGCGGCGCGTACGCCTCGCGGCTGCCGCCCGGCACGCGCATCAGCCACCAGGGCCACAACGTGACGACGATGGTCCGCCGCTCCGCGCGACCCGCCCGGCTGAAGCATGACGAGCGGGCGGCCGGCCCGCTCGCCGTGCTCGTACGCGACATGGGCGTGCGCGAGAGCGTCGGCGCGCCCATCGTCGTGGACGGACGCCTGTGGGGTGTCGCCATCGCGAACTGGCGCGATCAATCGCCGCCGCCAGGCACTGAGGAACGGATGGCCCAGTTCGCGCAACTGCTCGAGACCGCCATCGCCAACGCCGACAGCCGCGATCAGCTCATCGCCTCCCGCGCGCGTCTGCTCACCGCGGGTGACGAGGCCCGCCGCCGCCTCGTGCGGGACCTGCACGACGGCGCCCAGCAGCGTCTTGTTCACACCGTCCTCACGCTCGAGCTGGCGCAGCGGGCCATGCGCCAGGGCGACGAACAGGCCGAGTCGCTCGTCGCGGAGGCGGTCGGGTACGCGCAGCAGGCGAACGAGGAAATGCGTGAGCTGGCCCGCGGGATCCTGCCCGCGGATCTCACGATCGGTGGGCTTCGCGGCGCGATCGACGCCGTCGTTCAGCGGCTCGTCCTGCCCGTCACCGTGGACGTCGTGCCCGAGCGGCTGCCGGCGGAGATCGAGGCGAATGCGTACTTCATCGTCGCGGAGGGGCTCACGAACATCGTCAAGCACGCGGGCGCCTCCCATGCCGCGGTCAGGGTCTTCGTGGATGACGGCGCGCTGCGCGTCGAGGTTCGCGACGACGGGATCGGCGGCGCCGATCCCGAAGGTCACGGGCTGCTTGGGCTGCGCGACCGCGCGACCGCCCTCGGCGGGCGGCTCCTCGTCGAGAGCCCCGCCGGAGGCGGCACCCTGCTCGCCGCGACGCTCCCGCTCTCACGCGACGCGACGATAGAGGCCGAGGAGAGGGCGGCACGGTGAGGCGGCGCTCGCTCGCGACCCTGGCGCTTGCAGCGACGCTCGTCGGCTGCGGCAGCTCGGACGGCAAGCCGGCGGGCGGCTTCCCCGAGCCGGAACCAGGCGTCTTTCGGATGGGCACAAGTCCGTGGTTGGGCTTCGGCCCATGGAACGTCGCCCAGGAGCAGGGCATCTTCCGGCGCCACCGCGTCGACGTCACGATCAGGTCCTTCGTCGGCGCCCACGACCGCGACACCGCGCTGGCCGAGGGCCGTCTCGACGCCGCGAACATCCCCACGCATACCGCGTTGGCGCTGATCGGCAAGGGAGTCCCGATCAAGGCCGTGCTCCTGCTCGACGACAGCCGCGAGGCGGACGCGATCCTGGCCGGACCGCAGGTGCGCTCGGTGCGGGCGCTGCGCGGCAAGCGGGTGGCTTTCGAGCCCGAGTCGACCTCGGACATCCTCCTGCGTCACGCGCTCGCCGCCGCAGGCATGTCGCTGCGTGACATCCGTCCCGTATCGATGGCGGCGGCGCACGCCGGGACGGCGCTCGCGGCCGGCCGCGTCGACGCCGCCGTGACGTACGAGCCCTACATCGCTGCCACGTTCCAGCGCAACCCGCGACTGCGGCAGATCTACTCCGCCGGCGCCGACCCGGGCCTGATCAGCGACGTGCTGGCCGTGCGCGAATCGGTCATCCGCAAGCGCCCCGGGCAGGTTGCCGCGCTCATCCGCGCATGGGACGACGCGATGCGGTTCTACAAGGCGCGCACGGCGCGAGCCCAGGCGATCATCACGCGCGCGGTCGGAGCGCGCCCGGGCGAGCTGGAGACGTCGTTCGCCGGCGTAAAGCTCTACACGGTCGACGACAACCTGCGTGCCCTCTCGCCGCAGGGGGCGTTCTCGAGCACGCTCTCCGACGTCCAGGCGGCGGCCGTCGATGCCGGCCTGGTCAGCGCTCGCGTCCGCGCCGCCGCGCTGTTCACGACCCGCTTCCTCAGGGCCCGGTGAGACGGGGATTCCGCCATCCTGGGCCGGACGACGCGCACGACTGAAGATCGTGGTGTCCCCGGTTCGAGTCCGGGTCTCGCCATCCAGCGAGGCCGCGCGCGTGAACTCGGCGACCGCACCCGAACGCTCATTGCGGTACTCCTCGCCAGCTCCTGATCTGAAAGGCGCGGATGATGTCCGTGATCCCCTGCATCAGCGCCCAGATGCCGGCGAAGACGAGCAGCGTGTAGGCCCTCTCGATGAAGAACTGGCCGCTGCTCCAGAACCCGAGCACGATCATCAGGATCCCGGTGATGAGCCTGAGCCACCACAGCGAATCCTCGGCGCGCACGAGCAGCGCCTCGATCGTCCACCAGATGCCGACCAGCAGGAACAGGAAGCCGAGGACGTCGGCGAGGCCTCTGAACGTGTCCTCCGGATTCGCGAAGCACAGATGCCGGCGACGACGAAGATCACGCCGGACGCGATCCACAACCAACGCAAGCGGTCGGTCAGCGCCGCGACGACGATCTGCTGGACGCCCGAGAAGACGAACATGCACCCGAGGATCACGCTGACGGTGGCCACGGAGGCGGCGTCGAACTGGAGGATCACGAGCGCGGCGATGGTCCAGATGACGCCGGTGAGCAGCCACAGCCACCAGTGAGGTTCGGCGGCGAGCGCCAGGACTGGTGCCTCATCGAGTGCTCCTCGGTGCCGGCGGAGACGGCCTGGGTGTCCATGTCCCTCCTCCAATCGGTAGTCGGTCCGAAGCGGTCGACGTGAGCACGCCGTGCCGCAGGCCGCGGTCGCTCACGGTGAGCGAGTCGCGGTCCGAGCATGTCGAGCACGGTGCGGACGATGCAGGCGCCGGCGAGGATCACCTCGGCGCGCTTCGGCTGCAGGCCGACGATCTCGCGGCGCTGCTCGGCGCTGCGCGTGCGGTAGAGCTCGATCTGGCGGTCGATCTCGCCGCGCGTCGAGCACGCGCGCCCTGCACGACGTCCGGGTCGTACGTCGCGAGCCCGTGCTTGACGGCGGCGAGGTTCGTGACCGCGCCGCCCATCCCGACGACCGCGTCGGGCGCGGCCGGCCGTCGAGCCGCGCGAGGTCGGCGGCGATCGCCGCGAGCGCGTCGGCCAGCGTGTCCTCGGACGACCGCGCCGTCGAGGCCGAAGCGCTCGGTGAAGCGCACCGCGCCGACGTTGACGCTGAACCGCTCCTCGACGCGTCGCCGTCGCCGAACGTGAACTGCGAGCTGCCGCCGCCGGTGTCGAAGACGACGAGCGAGCCGCGTGGCCGCAGCCCGAGCCCGGCCATCGCCGCCAGGTACGCGAGCCGCGCCTCCTCCTCGCCGGAGATGACCTCGACCTCGACCCCGCAGCGCGCCGCGCACGGCGTCGACGAACTCGGCGCGCGTTGGGCGCGATGCGCAGCCCGGCGGTGCCGACCGCGGCGATCGCCTCGGCCCCGTCGCGGCTGCGCCTCGTCGGCCATGGCCGCGATCGCCGTCGACCGTGCGCGCGATCGGCTCGGCGCCCAGCTGGCCGCGTCTCGCTCGAGCCCTTCGCCGAGCCGGGTGACCTCGGCGCGGTCGACGACCGTCCGCCACGTCGCCGTCCGCGCGCTGCTCGGCGACGTGGAACTTGACCGAGTTGGTGCCGACGTCGATGACCGCGAAGCGCCGCCCGCCGAACCCGGCCAGCGCCTTGAGGCCGCGCGCGACGCTCACGTTGACGCGCGCGTCGAGAGCCCGAGCTCGCGCACCGCCGCGACCACGCGTTCCGGGTCCTCGGACTCGACCGCGATCGTGCGCGTCGACGCCGTCGCGATCCGCATCTCGGTGCAGCTCGGCCATGCAGCCGCCGATCGTGTAGCGCTCGCGCCGCTTGTGGACCGTCGACGGCCAGCAGGCCGCGGGTCCGCGAGCTCGCCGGCGATCTCGTCGAGCGCGTACGATCGCGCTCGAGCGGCGGGGCCGCGCACGCCAGCGTCTCGAGCACGAATGCGGACGTCCTCCGCGCGACAGCGGGAACGGCGACCTTCAGCACCGGCGTCCACTGCTCGAGCCCGTCGTCGTCGACCGCCAGCAGGCGCTTGACGTCCATGAGCCCGTCGCGGACCTTGACCGACGCGTCGCTCGGCGCGCGAGAGCAGGTAGAGCTCGTCGCTCTCCATCGACCGACTCGGGCTCGAGCGAGGCGAACACGCCTCTCGGCAGGGCCGAAGCTCTCGCCGAAGATGCGCCACTCCCAGCGCGGGACGATCGTCATCGCGGGGACTCTCCCGCTCTCCCGCGGCTTCGGCCTCCGCTTCGCGAGCGGCGCGACCTCAGCGGTCGTCGGAACCTTGAAGCCGAGGAACCCGTAGAGCGACGTCGAGGACCGGGCTCAGCAGGTTGAAGAAGCAGAACGGCAGATAGGAGGCGGTCGACACCCCGAGCACCCCGGACATGTACGCGCCGCACGTGTTCCACGGCACCAGCGGCGAGGTCACGGTGCCGGAGTCCTCGACCGCCCGGCCGAGCACCTGCGGCGCGAGGCCGCGGCGGCGAACTCGTTGCGGAACATCCGCGCCGGCAACACGTCGGCGACGTACTGGTCGCCCGCCGTCACGTTGAGGCCGATCCCGCTCGAGTTCACGGCGAGGATCAGGCGTCCCGCGCGAGCGGGCCCGCGCGACCACGGGCGCAGCAGCCGGTCGAGGAAGCCGGCGTGCTCGAGGATCGCCGCGAACGCCATCGCGGCGAGCACGAGCCACACCGTCGTGAGCAGGCTCGGCCATGCCGCCGCGCGAGAACAGCTCGTCGATCGGCGCGACCCCGCTCGCGCTCACGAAGCCCGTCGCCATCGCGCGCGTAGACGGCCTCGATCGCCGGTCGCCAGCGTGCCGGCTCCGGATCGTCGACGAACGCCACGACGGCCGACCACTGCGTGAAGCACGCGAGGATCCCGGCGAACAGCGCGGAGCCGAGGATCGCCAGGAACGGCGGCACCTTCTTCACGGTGAAGACGACGAGCAGCGCGAGCGGGAGCAGGTTGAGGGCGGAGATATCGAAGGCGCCCTCCAGCGCGGCGATCGCCGCGTCCGGGCTGACCTCGCCGGCCGGGTCCGCCGACAGCCCGAGACCAGGAAGATCACGAGGCTGATGCCGAGCGCCGGCCCTGCGGTCCAGAACATGTTGCGGATGTGGTCGCGAGCCTCGAGCCTCGCCGACGAGCTTCGGCACGAGGATCGTCGTCTCCGACAGCGGCGTCATCTTGTCGCCGAAGTAGGCGCCGCAGATGACGGCGCCCGCCGCGTCGCCTCCGAGACGCCCATCACGCCCGCCATCCCGACGAACGCCACGCCGAGCGTGCCGGCGGTCGTCCATGAGCTGCCGGTGACCACGCCGACGATCGCGCAGATCGCGGCGGTCGCGAGGAAGAACACGCTCGGGTTGAGCAGCCTGACGCCGTAGTCGACGACGGTCGGGATGGTGCCGGCCATGTTCCAAGTGCCGATCAGCGCGCCGACCGCCAGCAGGATGAAGATCGCGCCGACCGCGGTGGTGACGCCGCCGATCGCCGCGTCGGCGACCGCCGCCGAGCTGTAGCCGTTCTTGAGCGCCACCAGGCTCGCGAACGCGGCGCTGAGCATGAGCGCGACCTGCAGCGGGCCGTCGGTCGCGCCGACGCCGAAGGAGGCGATGGTCAGCGCGATCAGGACGATCAGGACGACGATCGGCGCGAGCGCGTCGAGCAGGCTCGGCGGCCGCCGGCGCGCTCGGCCCGGCGTCCGTCCGTCGCGTCGTCGCCGGTCTCCGGTCGTTGCATCGCCCGTTCCGCCTCCCCGGCGGGGCTGCCAGACCATCCCGGCGGCGCCCCCGCGGCCAAGGGTGCGCGCATCCCTCGCCGAGGCCGGTCGGCACCATTGCCCGGACCCGGCGTCGACCGCATCCTGCCAGCGTGGCCGTCAACCCGAGCCAGTCCCCGCCCGCAGAGCCCGCGGAGCCGCCCAAGACGCTGAAGTTCCCGACCGCGTTCACCGTGCTCGCGGCGGTGCTGCTGCTGGTCTGGATCGCCTCGTTCTTCGTCCCGGCCGGCGCCTACCAGCTCGACCCGGAGACGGCCGGGCCCGTGCCCGGGCACCTACCACGGAGCTGCCCTCGTGCTCGCGACGCGAAGGGCGATGAGCTGTGCGTCGAGACCGCGCTTCGACCAGCGCCTCAAGCAGCTGTGGATCGCGCCGCCGAACGGCCTCTACGGGATCGAGAACGAGCGCGGCTTCGTGAGCGCCGACGAGACGGGCGGGCTGTACGGCTCGGCGATGATCTTCCTGTTCGTCCTCGCGGTCGGCGCGTTCATCACCGTGACGATGAAGACGGGGGCGATCCAGACCGGGATCGGCCGCCTGGCGCTCCGCTTCCGGCACAGCGGCTCGGTGCTGATCGCGATCCTGATGGGCGTCTTCGCGCTCGGCGGGACGAGCTACGGGATGTGGGAGGAGACGCTCGGCTTCTTCGTCCTGCTCGTCCCGCTGACGCTCGCGCTCGGCTACGACCGCATGGTCGCCGCATCGATCATCTTCCTCGGCGCGGGCACCGGCGTGCTCTGCTCGACGGTCAACCCGTTCGCGACCGGCGTCGCCTCCGACGCCGCGGGGATCAGCCTCGGCGAGGGGATCGGCCTGCGGATCGCGATGTGGGTCGTCCTCGTCGCGATGGCGATCGGCTACGTCTCTGGTACGCGCGCCGCGTCAGCAGCGACCCGAGCCGCTCGGTCGTCGGCATCTCGCCGCACCGACGCGGAGGACGCGAGCGGCCTGATCGACGACGTGCCGGCGCTCACCGGCCGCCAGAAGCTCGTCCTCGTCCTGTTCGCCGGCGTCGTTCCTGGTCATGATCTACGGCTTCATCCCCTGGAACGACCTCTGGCAGGAGGGCTGGGGACGCGACTTCCCGCTGCCGACGTTCGCGTCGTTCTACTTCCCCGAGGCGGCGGCGCTGTTCTTCGTCATGGCGGTCGTGATCGGCCTGATCGCCAAGCTCGGCGAGGAGGGCACGGTCAACACGATCATCGCCGGCGCCGTCCGACTTCCTCGCCGCGGCGCTGATCATCGTGCTCGCCCGCGGGATCACGGTCGTGATGAAGAACACGTACATGACCGACACGGTCCTGCACTGGATGGAGGACGCGGTCTCCGGCACCTCGCAGGGCGTGTTCGGCGTCGATCGCGCTCCTCGTCAACCTGCCGATCGCGTTCCTCGTGCCGTCGTCGTCCGGGCACGCGGCGCTGGTGATGCCGATCCTCGCGCCGCTGGCGGACTTCGCCGACGTCGCCCGGTCCGTGGCCGTCACGGCGTACCAGTCGGCCTCCGGCCTCGTGAACCTGATCACGCCGACCTCGGCGGTGATCATGGGCGGCCTCGCCCTCTCCAAGGTGGGCTACGACCGCTACCTGAAGTTCGTCTGGCCCTTCGTCGCGGCCGCCTTCGTCGTCGTCTGCGTGTTCGTCGGCGGCGCCGCCGTCCTGAGCTGAGAGGAGAGAATCCCGTGGCAAGCCCGTCCACCACCACCGGCCTCGGCGTCGCCTCGGAGGTCGGGACGCTGCACAGCGTGATCGTCCACCGCCCGGACCTCGCGCACGAGCGGCTGTCGCCGTCGAACTGCCACGAGCTGCTGTTCGACGACGTCATCTGGATCGCGCCGCGCGCGCCAGGAGTACGACGCGTTCGTCGACCTGATGCGCGAGCGCGGCGTCGAGGTCCTGCTCTTCCACGATCTGCTCGACCGAGACGCTCGAGGACGCCGAGGCGCGCGAGTGGGTGCTGCGAGCGCAAGCTGCGCCCGGAGGAGGTCACGACGATCTTCGCCGGCGAGCTGACGGCGTGGATGACCGAGATGCCCGCCGACGAGCTCGCGACGCGCCTGACCGGCGGCGTGACGCTGGCCGAGCTGCCCGGCGACATCGTCACCGCCGTCGGGCGGGCGCTGCGGCCCACCGACTTCGTCCTGCCGCCGCTCCCGAACCAGCTCTTCATGCGCGACACGAGCGCCTGGATCTACGGCGGCGTGTCGATCAACTCGATGTTCTGGCCGGCGCGCCAGCACGAGACGCTCAACGTCGAGGCGGTCTACCGCTTCCACCCGCGCTTCCGCGACGCCGGCTTCAAGATCTGGTTCGGCGGCGTCGACCACGACTGGGGCAGCGCGTCGCTCGAGGGCGGCGACATCATGCCGGTCGGCGACGGCGTCGTCCTGGTCGGCCAGGGCGAGCGCTCGAACGCGCCGCGCGGTCAGCATCCTCGCCCAGAACCTGTTCGCGGCCGGCGCCGCGCGGCTGGTGATCGGCGCGCAGATGCCGCGCGACGCGCGCGGCGATGCACCTCGACACGGTCTTCACGTTCTGCGACCGCCACGTCGCGACGATGTATGAGCCGGTCGTCTCGCGAGATCGTGCCGATCCTCTACCGCCCCGACGGCGACGGCGGCGTGCGCCGCCGCGGTCTCCGAGCGCTCGTTCCTCGACGAGGTCAAGGACGCGCTCGGGCTCGACGACCTGACGCTCGTCCCGACCGGCGGCGACGAGTTCGAGGCCGAGCGCAACCAGTGGGACGACGGCAACAACGTCGTCGCGCTCGTCGCCCGGGCACCGTCGTCGCCTACGAGCGCAACGAGGCCACCAACGCCAAGCTCGCCAAGGCCGGCGTCGAGGTGCTCGCGATCGCGGGCCAGGAGCTCGGCCGCGGCCGCGGCGGCGGCCACTGCATGACCTGCCCGATCTCCCGCGAGCGCCTGAAAGGACACCGGATGAGCACCGCCACGAGCACCCGACGTCGCCGCCGCCCTGCGCGGCCGCCACTTCCTCACGCTCGACGACTACAGCGCCGGACGAGATCCGCTACCTGATCGACCTCGTCGGCCGAGCTGAAGGCGGCCAAGCGCGAGGGCGGCGAGGAGCAGAAGCTCGTCGGCAAGGAGATCGCGCTGATCTTCGAGAAGGACTCGACGCGCACGCGCTGCGCGTTCGAGGTCGCCGCCTACGACCAGGGCGCGCACGTCACCTTCATCGGCCCGAGCGGCTCGCACATGGGCCACAAGGAGACCGTCAAGGACACCGCGCGCGTGCTCGGGCGCATGTACGACGCGATCGAGTACCGCGGCTTCGGCGAGGAGATCGCCGACGAGCTGGCGCAGTGGGCCGGCGTGCCGGTCTACAACGGCCTCACCGACGAGTGGCACCCGACCCAGATGCTCGCCGACTTCCTGACGATGCGCGAGCACCTGGACAAGCCGCTCGAGGAGATGTCTTCTGCTACCTCGGCGACGCCCGCTTCAACATGGCCAACAGCTACCTCGTGGTCGGCGCGAAGCTGGGCATGGACGTGCGCATCGCCGCGCCGGAGTCGCTGTGGCCGGCGCGACGAACTGGTCGACGGCGCGCGCGGCTTCGCCGACGCAGTCGGCGCGCAGGATCACGATCACCGAGGACGTCGAGGAGGCGGTCCGCGGCTGCGACGTCCTGCTCACCGACGTGTGGGTCTCGATGGGCGAGCCGACGAGGTCTGGGCGGAGCGGATCGAGCTGCTCATGCCCTACCAGATCAACGCCGCAGACGATGGCGCTGACCGGCAACCCCGACGTCAAGTTCATGCACTGCCTGCCGGCGTTCCACAACGCCGACACGCAGGTCGGCAAGGAGATCGAGGAGAAGTTCGGGCATGACGGCGCTCGAGGTCACCGAGGAGGTCTTCGAGTCGCCGGCGTCGATCGTCTTCGACGAGGCCGAGAACCGCATGCACACGATCAAGGCGGTCATGGTCGCCACGCTCGGGAGCTGACGTGCGCGTCGTCGTCGCCCTCGGGGCAACGCGCTGCTGCGCCGCGGGCAGGCGCTGTCGGCGGAGAACCAGCGCGAGAACGCGCGCGCGGCCTGCGAGGCGCTGGCGCCGATCGCGGTCGAGCACGAGCTCGTGCTCTCGCACGGCAACGGGCCGCAGGTCGGTCTGCTCGCGCTCCAGGGCTCGGCCTACACCGCGGTCGACACGTACCCGCTCGACGTCCTCGGCGCCCAGACCGAGGGGATGATCGGCTACATGCTCGAGCAGGAGCTCGGCAACGAGCTTCCGTTCGAGCGGCACCTGGCCACGCTGCTGACGATGATCGAG
>CAWDCT010000005.1:0-245477 GCA_963800905.1 uncultured Solirubrobacteraceae bacterium | reverse complement strand
GTTTTGGCTCTGCTGCCGTACCCCACCTTCCCCCGCCAGGAGTAAGGGGGGTCAGACCCCCCTTATGCAGTAGCTTCGAGAGCCATGTTGTGCCTGCTGACGATCCGGCGCCTGAAACCGGGCGCTCACCAGGAGTTCGAGAAGAGCTGGACGCCCGAGCGCTGGCCGCACCAGCTCGTGCGCGCCTACCACGTCCGCAACCAGGACGATCCCGACGAGGTGATCACCGTGGCGTTCTTCGAGGGCACCGAGGAGGAGATCGACGCCATGCGCGACGACCCCGACTGGATGGCCGGCGAGGAGCGCCGCCTGAAGCGGATCGCGCCGCTCGAGGAGTCGATCAAGCTCGCCGGCGTCTACGAGGTCGTCGAGGAGATCGTCCCCGACGTAAGAAGCCGGTGCCGGGCGACGCTAACCACCCTTCGATGGCAGCTGTCGCCCAAGTGCCTCGCGACGAATGGCTCACCGCCCTGCACGGCCCGCCCGCCGTCCGCGAACCGGCGCTCGCGGAGCTGCACGCGCTGCTGCTGCGCGCCGCGCGCTTCGAGCTGGGCCGGCGCCGGACGATGCTGAGCGACGTCTCGCACACCGAGATCGAGGACCTGGCCGCTCAGGCCGCGGACGACGCGCATGGTCGCCCTGCTGGGCAAGCTCGACACCTTCCGCGGCGCGAGCCGCTTCACGACCTGGGCCTACAAGTTCGCGCTGCTCGAGGCGGGCGTGAAGGCGCGCCGGCGCGCCTGGCGCGACCGCGAGGTGCCGCTCGAGGACGTGGTCACGGACCGGGGCCCGTCGGCTCACCAGGTGCTCGAAGACGCCGAGACGCTGCGCGCCGTCCGCGACGCGATGGACACCGTGCTCACGCCGCATCAGCGCCAGGTGTTCGTCGCCCTGGCGCTCAACGGCGTGCCGATCGACGTGCTCGCCGAGCGCCTCGACACCACGCGCGGCGCGCTCTACAAGACGCTGCACGACGCACGCCGGAAGCTGCGCGCGTGATCGGAGGTGAACGATGAGCCTGCTCGGTCCGATCGGCCCCGAGGTGAGCTGCGAGGAGTGCTTCGAGCACCTCGACGAGTACGTCGAGGGCCGCGGGAGGTGCCCGGCATGGCGCGCCCATCTCGAGGGCTGCCCCGCCTGTCGGGAGGATTACGAAAGCCTGCTGGCGCTGGTAAGGGACGACAACGGCGGCGCGCCAACGGGGGCATGACTGATTCAAAGACGGCCGCGCAGCAGGCCTTCCTGATGCTGCGGATCGCATTCACCGTCGCGCCCATCCTGTTCGGGCTCGACAAGTTCGCCGAGGTGCTGACCGACGACTGGTCGGCCTATCTGGCCCCCGAGTTCAACGACATCATCCCGGGCTCCGCCGACGACGCGATGCTGATCGTCGGCGTGATCGAGGTGGTGGCCGGGCTCGTGGTCGCCTTCGCCCCGCGCTACGGCAGCCTGCTGGTGGCGGGCTGGCTCGGCGGCATCATCATCAACCTGCTGCTGGTCGGCGGCTACGGCGACGTCGCGTTGCGCGACTTCGGGCTGATGCTCGGCGCGCTCACGCTCGCCCGCCTGGCCTGGTCGGAGCTCGGCAGCACGTCGACCGCCCAGTCGCGCGTCTTCCAGTCGGGCACCGGCGGCTCGGTGCCGGCCTCCGGCACGTAGCGGGAGCGCTCCACGAGCTCCATCCGGTGGATGTAGCGCGGGCAGTTGGGGAACACCTCGCGCGCCCGCACGCGGATCACGAGCGTCGCCCCCGGCCATGACCCGAGCAGCGGGTCGCCGGGGTCGATGCTCGCGGTCCCGTTCAGCCGCAGCCGCTTCTGGCGCTCGAAGGAGATGAACAGCAGCCCCACCTCGGGGTTGACGAGCAGGTTGCCGAACGAGCGGAACATGCCGTTGCCGTCGTAGGCGGGGAAGGCGATCGTGTGCTCGTCGAGCACACGCACGAAGCCCGGCTCGCCGCCCTTGTAGGAGCAGTCCGGCCGGCCCTCCTCGTCGGCGGTGGCGATGAAGAGCATGTCCATCGCCTCGATGAACGCGCGGTCGTCGTCGTCGATGACGTCGTGCACGGTCACGCTCTCGAGCCGGTCGGCCAGCCGCCGCGTGTCGAACGCGTCCTGCAGGCGCCGGCTCCCTCGTGGTAGAAGCGGTCGCGTCACAGCGAGACTTGTCTCGCCCGGTCACGCCCAGTCCAGCGGCTCGTAGCCGCTGCCGCGGGGCGCCGAGACGATCAGCACCGCGGCGGGCTCCTCGCCGTGGTTGACGACGGTGCGGCTGAGGTGCGGGTCGAGCCGCGCGAACGTGCCGGCGGGCGCCTCGATCTCGCGCCCGTCGACCACCAGGCTCGGCGAGCCCTCGAGCACGACGAAGACCTCCTCCTGATCGCGATCGGTCTCGTCGTGCTCGGGGATCCGCTCACCGGGCGGGATCTCGACCAGGTTCATGCCGAACGCCGACAGGCCGAGCGAGCGTCGCGCGAGCAGCCAGTTGCCGCTGCGCTCGAGGTCCTCGCGCCGGCGGATGGTGACGCCGTCGAGATCCATCACATCCCCGGCAGTCGGGTCTCGAAGAGCAGGAACCCCGGGCTCGGCATGTCGGAGAAGATGTCGGCGCGGACCTGCACGCGGCCCCGGTCGCCGACCTCGCCGCGCAGGCGCTCGCCCAGCTGCCTCCACCTCCTCGTCGTCGAACGAGCCGACGAGCAGCTTGCCGCGGCGCAGCTCGACCGGGCGGCCCTCGCCCTTCAGCCGGGCCGGCGAGCGCCTCGAGCGCTGCCTGGTCCTCGGACTCGACGAGCACGAAGTACTCCGGGCCCTCCTCGTCCGGCGCGCGGGTCCTCGACCACCTCGCCGCGCTCGGCGTCGAGCCAGGCGTCGCGCTCCTCGTCCCACACGGTCACGCTGATGTCGGCGCTCAGCCGGTCGGCCTCGATCAGCTCGCGCACGACGCGCTCGGCCTCGTGGGCCGCCGCCAACGACTTCGTGTAGACGTGAAGGCGCGGGCCTTCGCGCGTGACGATCACCCCGCCGCCGAGCCGCTTGCGCGCGTGGTCGTCGAGGTCGTGCGCGCGCAGCCGCTCGCCGAGCGAGTAGCCGTGGTCCTCGTCGTCGAGGTTGACCTCGACTCGCCACTCCTGGTCGGGAACGACTCGTCATATGGGGCCTCTCGCCTTCGCCAGCAGTCGCACGCCGGCGGCGAGGCGCTCCGGCGGCTCGCCCGCGAAGGTTATCCGCAGGAACGGGCCGGCCGGCTCCCCCGGGAAGTAATCGCGCCCCGCCAGCACGAGCACGCCCGCGCGCGCCGCCCGCTCGGCCAGCGCGACGTCGTCCTCGCCGGGCTCGAGCGGCACCCACGCGTGCATGCCGCCGCGCGGGCGCGCGACGACGATCCCGAGCTCCGACCGCACGGCCGCCAGCAGCGCGTCGCGCCGCTCGCGCAGCTCGGCCCGCGCGCGGCGCAGGTGGCGCGCCCAGCCCGGCGCGGTGACGAGCTCGACCGTCGCCTCCTGCAGCGGGCCGGGCACGAGCGTGCCCTCGACCAGCCGGGTCGGCCGCAGCCGCGCCGCCGCCGGGCCGCGCGCCACGACCGCGCTGAGCCGCAGCCCGGGCGCGGCCGCCTTGGTGAGCGAGCGCACGTACACGACGTGGCCGTCGCGGTCGCCGTGCAGGAGCGGCGGCGGCGGCTCGCCCTCCAGCGCGAGGTCGCGGAACGCGTCGTCCTCGATCACGAAGGCGCCGGCGTCGCGCGCCACCTCGAGCACCTCGGCGCGGCGCTCGGGCGTGAGCACGGCGCCGTGCGGGTTCGCGTAGGTCGGCTGGCAGTAGAAGACGCGCGCGCCGCTGGCCGCGAACGCGTCGGCCAGCAGGTCGGGACGGACGCCGTCGGCGTCGCTCGGCACCGGCAGCGGCCGCAGCCCGGCGGCGCGGGCGGCCGCCATCGCGCCGGGATAGGTCGGCGACTCGACGAGCAGCGGCGAGCCCGGCGCCGCCAGCGCGCGCAGGCAGGCGGCGAGCGCGGCCTGGCCGCCGAGGCAGACGATCACGTCGCCCTCCCCCACGCCGCCGCCGACCTGCGCGGCGAACCAGGCGCGCAGCGACGAGATCCCCTCGAGCGGCATCCGGTCCCAGGCGCCGGGCCGTCGCGCCGCCCGCGCCAGCGCCTGCGAGAGGGCGCCGAGCGGCTGCAGGTCGGCCGGCAGGTAGCCGGTGCTGAGCACGAGCACGCCGGGCTCGGGCGGCCGCAGCAGCTCGTCGAGCCCGCCGGCGGAGACCGTGCGCGGGCCGAGCGCGACGGTCTGCCAGCGCGAAGTCGGGCGCCACGGCCGCGGACGGCCGCGCCGCCACGAACGTGCCGCGGCCCGGCCGCGGCTCGAGCAGCCCGCGCGCGGCGAGCAGGGCGACGGCGCGCTGCACGGTGACCGGCCCGACGTTGTGCCGGGCCATCAGCTCGCGCACGGACGGCAGCCGCGCGCCGGGCTCGAGCTCGGCGGCGCGGCGCTCGAGGTCGGCGACGACCGCGTCCAGCGTGCGCTCGGGCACGCCGGGGAAGCTAGACCGTCTCGCGCTCGAGCAGGAGCCGCTCGACGACGTCCGGGTGCTCCGGACGGCTGAAGAGGAAGCCCTGGGCGGTGTCGCAGCCGGTGGTCTGCAGGTTGCCGAGCTGCTCGTCGGTCTCGACGCCCTCGGCGGTCACCGACAGCCCGAGCGCGTGGCCGAGCTCGATCACCGCGTTGACGATCGCGACGTCCTCGGACGAGTGCGGGATGCCGCGCACGAACGAGCGGTCGATCTTCACGCAGTCGACCGGGAAGGTCCGCAGGTACTCGAGCGACGAGTAGCCGGTGCCGAAGTCGTCGACGGCGATCTTGACGCCGAGCGCCTTCAGCGCGCCGAGCGTCTTCACCGACGACTCGGGGTCCTCGACCAGCACGCTCTCGGTGACCTCGAGGCAGAGGTGCGACGGATCCATGCCCGTGCGCTGGAGCGCCGCGGCGACGAGGTCGATCAGGTCGTCGTGCGCGAGCTGGCGGGCGGAGACGTTGACGCGCACGACGAGCGGATCGTCCTCGGCGCGCTCGGCCTGCCACTTCTGCGCGAGGCGGCACGCCTCGTTGAGGACCCAGGTGCCGATCGGGACGATCAGGCCGGTCTCCTCGGCGAGCGCGATGAAGCGGTCGGGGCCGACGAGGCCGTCGTCCGGGTGCTCCCAGCGCACGAGCGCCTCGAGGCCGACGATGTTGCCGGTCTCGACCGACACCTCGGGCTGGAAGTAGACGCGGAACTCGTCGCGCTCGATCGCCACGCGCAGGGCGGCCTCGGTGTGCAGGCGGGTCAGGGCGCGCTGGCGCGTGACCTCGTCGAAGAGCATGAGGCGGCCGCCGCCGGCCTCCTTGGCGCGGTACATGGCGGCGTCGGCGTCGCGGATCAGCTCCTCGACGTTCTGGTCCGGATCGGCGGAGAGGGCGATGCCGAGGCTGGCGGACGACGTCGAATCGCCGTGCGCGAGGTGGAAGGGCGTGGCGAACGAGCGCAGCACGCGCTCGCCGACGGCGATCGCGTCCTGCTCGTCGCTGATGTCCTCGCACAGGATCGCGAACTCGTCGCCGCCGAAGCGGGCGACGGTCTCGTGCCGGCGCAGCGAGTGGCGCAGGCGGTCGGCGACGGCGACGATCAGCTTGTCGCCGGCCGTGTGGCCGAGGCTGTCGTTGATGACCTTGAAGCGGTCGAGGTCGAGGAAGAGGACGGCGACGTAGCGGCCGCGGCGGCGCTGGAGGCGCTCGAGCGCCTGGCTCAGGCGGTTGTTGAACAGCAGCCGGCTCGGCAGGCCGGTCAGCGGGTCGCGCAGCAGCTGGTTCTCGTTCGTGCGCCAGGCGACGATGTGCGCGGCGCTGGCGGCGAGCACGAAGCCGCCGTGGATGAGCGCCCAGCGCCACGGGTGGGCGATGGCGTCGCCGTGGCTGTAGACCGACGCGGGCGAGATCAGGCCGCCGAGGCCGTGGTGGACGACGACGTAGCCGATCGCGACCAGGAACGGCACCCAGTCCTGGTACAGCGTCAGCACGCCGATCATCACGAAGAAGTGGAAGTGCGCCTCGATGTAGCCGTTCGAGAGGTGCACGAGCATCGCCGAGGCGGTGATGAGGCCGAACGAGGCGGCGACGACGCGCAGCTTCATGCTCGCCCACTCCGAGCCGGCCAGCAGCGTCGGCAGGATGAGCAGCGCGCTCTCGAACATCATGTGCGGGACCGACTGGCCCTGGACGAGCCCGAACACCGTCAGGAAGACGACGTGGAACCACATCAGGTAGACGATCGTCTGGTGCCGGCGGCGCCAGATGTGCTCGGGCAGCAGCTGGCCCTGGGGCATCCAGTGCCAGATCGCCTGGATCAGCCCGCGCACGCGCGAGCCGCGAGGCTCGACCCGCAGACCCTCGAGTGCGGCGTCGAGCTCGCTCATGCGGCCACCTGGCCGACCGATGCACCGCAGTAGGTCCATGGCCTGGTTATCGGCAGCAGGTGCCGTGACCTTGCATGGCGCGCCGGTCTTGTACACGAAGCGGCTGCGGGCCTCGTGGTAGCTGCGGTCGGCCCCGAAGAAGCACTCGTGCGAGCGCGCGAGCTCCTCGGTGCGGTAGACGCTGAGCGGCTTGACCTGCTCGTCGACCGCGCGGCGGCGGCGCTTCTCCGCGAGCCAGCGCGCGTGGTCGTCGTGTGCGCGCGAGCCGCTCGGCCAGGCCGCGCACCTGCGCGGCGAAGCTCGCGACGTCGTCGCCGAACGCCTCGTCGATCAGGCCGATCTCGACCGCGCGGCGCGTGCCGATCGCCCGGAACGGCGCCGAGGTCAGCTCGTCGGTCAGCTCGGCGCCGATGCGGCGCGGCATCAGGTAGGTCCAGTACTCGGAGCCGTAGAGGCCGCCCATGTGCTGGTAGTAGGGGTTGAGCACGACGTCCGTGCGCGCCACCACGTGGTCGGCGGCGATCGCGAACGGGACGCCGCCGGCGGCCGCGTCGCCCTGGAGCGCGGAGATCACCAGGTGCGAGTCGGTCTCCACGATCTCGCGCACGACGTCGTCGATCGCGTGCAGGTTGAGGTACGACTCCTCGCCGGGGTCCTGCGCCGCCTCGATCACGTTGAGGTGGATGCCGTTGGAGAAGAAGTCGCTGCCGCCCTCGAGCACGATCACCTTGGTCGAGCGGCTGCGCGCGTAGCGGTAGGCCTCGAGCAGCCGCCGGCACTGGGCGGTGCTCATGGCGCCGTTGTAGAAGTCGAACCGCAGGTAGCCGACGCCGGCCTCCTCGGTGTACGCGATCTCGCGCCACGTGTGCCCCTCGGGGATCGGCGCGTGGACGGGGACGTCGATCTCCGGCGCGTCGAGCGTGATGCCGGCCAGCTCGAGCGCGCGGACGGCCGGCAGCTTGAAGTGGTCGGGCCGCTTGAGGTGCGTGATCCACACCGCGCCGTCGACGGTGGCGCGGCAGATGCCGCCGTGGCGGGTGGCGATGATCTCGCCCGGGCGGCCGCGCAGGCCGCGCTCGCGGTGGACGCCGAAGAGGTGGAACTCGGCGCCCTCGATCGTGTCGAGCACGCCCGGGTGGCCCTCGGCGGCGCGGATGCGGCGCACGACGGTCTCGGTCGAGTCGGCCGTCCAGTCGATCGCGCGCTCGCGGCTGGCGGATCAGCGGCCGCGGGCGGCCGACCACCGACGGGTCGGCGTAGTCGAGCCGGCGCGGCTTGTGCTCGGGCTCCTCGAGCGCGGCCATCGCGTCGAGCAGCGAGGCGATCGCGGCGCGGCGGACCTCGTGGCGGTAGATGCTGCTCTTGCCGGTCTCGCGCGTGCGGAAGTTGCGCGTGCCCCAGATGTCGCCGCCGTCGACCTCGCCGGTCGCCTCCAGCACGGTGACGCCCCACTCGCCCATGCCGAGCTCGATCGCCCAGTCGAGCGACGACGGGCCGCGGTCGCCGACCGGGCCCGGGTGCACGATCAGGCAGCGGTGCCGCGAGTAGATCGACTCGGGGATGATCTTCTTCAGGATCGGGCAGACGATCAGCTCGGGCCGGTGGCGCTCGACCGCGATCTCCATCGCCTCGCCGGTCTCGACGACCTCGACCGCGACGGTGTGGCCCAGCTCGGTCAGCGCGATCTGCGCGCGCTGGCTGAGGCTGTTGTGGGCCGAGACGAGGAAGAGGATGCGGAGCGGATTGGCCGCTCGCTGCACCGGCGCCTCGCCGCGCAGCGGGTTCGGGCCGCGTCGGAGCGTGGCATGTGAGGCTGGTGGCGTCGGTCACGCACCGGTAATCGGCCGCATGGGGTGAGCACCCCATCGACCGATCGTCCAGAATGCCGCGCGTGAACGAAGTCGAGCTGCTCCGCGAGGTCATCGAGATGGGCGTGGCATCGGCCGCCGGCGAGGGCGGGCCGTTCGGCGCGCTGGTCGCGCTCGAGGGCGGCCGCGTGGTCGGCCGCGGGACGAACCGCGTGGTCAGCGAGGGCGATCCGACGCTGCACGCCGAGGTCGTGGCGATCCGCGAGGCGTGCCGGACGCTCGGCACGCACGACCTGTCGGGCGCCGTCCTGTACGCGAGCTGCGAGCCGTGCCCGATGTGCTTCGGCGCCGCGTACTGGGCGCGCGTCGACCGGATCGTGCACGCCGCCAGCCGCGCCGACGCCGCGGCCGCCGGCTTCGACGACGCGGCCATCCACGCCGATGTCGCCCGGCCGCCCGAAGAGCGCGAGCTGGCCACCGTGCAGCTGCTCGCCGAGGAGGGCTGGCGCCCGTTCGCGGCGTGGGCGGCCAACCCCGAGCGCGTCCTCTACTAAGGACCTGCGCGCAGCTGCCGAATCACCGGGCGTGAGCATCGACACCGCGATGGCGCGCATTGCCGCGCTCCAGTCGTTCATGGCGCCGCCGCCGCCCGTGCAGCAGCCGGCGCCCGTGCAGGGCACGTCGTTCGCGGCAACGCTCGCCCAGGCGCAGGGCGGCTCGCATCCCCATCTGTCCGGCGACCTCGACGCCAACCCCGAGCTGCTCCGCCGCCTCGAGACCGTCGCGGCCGCGCGCGGCGAGACGTGGAAGATCACCAGCGGCCTGCGCACGACGGCCGAGCAGCAGGCGCTGTGGGACGCGCGCGGGAGCAACCCGTTCCCGGTCGCCCGGCCCGGCACGTCGAACCACGAGCACGGCAACTCCGCCGACGTCACCGTCAACGGCCGGCCGATCCAGGACGTCGTGCCCGCCGCCGAGCTCATCCGCGCCGGCATCCGGCCGCTCGCCGGCGACGCCGTGCACGTGGATCTGGCGTAAGTTCCTCCGCACATCCGCGGAGGAGGGCTTCGATGTACGACTACGTGATCGTCGGCGCCGGATCGGCGGGCTGCGTGCTGGCCAACCGCCTGAGCGAGGACGAGGACGTGCGCGTGCTGCTGGTCGAGGCCGGCCCGCCCGACACGGCCGACTTCATCCACATCCCCGCCGCGTTCAGCGCGCTCTTCCGCACCCAGCACGACTGGGACCACATGACCGGCTGGGAGCCGGGCGCCGCCAACCGGCGGATCTACCTGCCGCGCGGCCGCATGCTCGGCGGCTCGTCGTCGCTGAACGCGATGATCTACGTCCGCGGAAACCCGCTCGACTACGACGAGTGGCGCGACGCCGGCTGCACCGGCTGGGGCTGGGCCGACCTGCTGCCGTACTTCATCCGCGCCGAGGACAACGAGCGCGGCGCGAGCGAGTTCCACGGCGCCGGCGGGCCGCTGCCGGTCAGCGAGGCGCGCGCCCGCAGCGTGATGTGCCAGGCGTTCCTCGAGTCGGCCGAGGCGCTGGGCCTGCCCGCCAACGACGACTTCAACGACGGCGAGCAGGACGGCTTCGGCTGGTACCAGGTCACCCAGCGCGACGGGCGCCGCGCGAGCACCGCGGTCGCCTACCTGCACCCCGTCATGGAGCGCCCCAACCTGACGGTCGAGACCTACGCGCAGGTGCTCAAGATCGCGTTCGACGGCGCGCGCGCGACCGGCGTGGTCGCGCAGCGCGCGGGCGAGCTGCTCGAGTGGCGCGCCGAGCGCGAGGTGATCGTGTGCGGTGGCGCCTACAACTCGCCGCAGCTGCTCACCCTCTCCGGGATCGGCCGGCCCGCCGAGCTCGAGCTGCTCCAGATCCCGCTCGTCGCGGAGGGCCCCGAGGTCGGCATGAACCTGTCCGACCATCCGACCGCGGGCGTGACGTTCTTCTGCCAGGACGAGGTCTCGCTCAAGGACGCTCTGAACGACGCGAACCTCGCCCAGTGGATGCAGGGCCAGGGGCCGCTGACCTCCAACATCGGCGAGAACGGCGGCTTCGTGCGCACGCGCGACGGCCTGCCCGCGCCCGACGTCCAGTTCCACATGGTCCCCGTCGTCTTCCAGGAGGAAGGGCTGCTGGCGCCGCCCGCGCACGGCTTCACGCTGTCGGCCTGCGTGCTCAAGCCGCAGTCACGCGGGATGGTGGCGGTCACCACGCCGGACCCGACGGCGAAGCCTTTCATCGTCCACGGCTACTACACGGCTGAGGACGACGTGCGCTCGGCGGTGGCGGGCGCGCGGATGGTTCTGGAGTTCGTCCGGCAGGCGCCGCTGTCGCGCTACGCGCAGACCCCGGGCCTGTTCCCGGCGGGCGACGACGACGCCGCGCTCGAGGCGCACGTGCGCCAGACCTGCCAGACGATCTACCACCCGGTCGGCACGTGCCGGATGGGCGCCGACGAGGAGTCGGTGGTCGATCCGGAGCTGCGCGTGCGGGGCGTCGAGGCGCTGCGCGTGGTCGACGCTTCGATCATGCCGAGCGTGCCGCGCGGGAACACCAACGCGCCGGTGATCGCGATCGCCGAGCGGGCGGCGGACCTGATCCGCGGTCGCTCAGAGCTCGCGCCAGGCCTCGCGCTCGGCAGCGAGGCCTGAGCAGCACGAGGTCCCGCCGCAGTGCGGGCAGGTCGCGGCCGACGCCGCCGAGACCCAGCCGGGGTCGCCGAGGTCGGGATCGAAGTCGAGGTCGGGCGCGCCGAGCGCCCAGGTCTCGAAGACCTGGCCGCACTTCGGGCACTCCACGGTGAGCCGCTCGGCCGAGCGCGCCATGTCAATACCGAGCCCGGACGGCGAGGTCCCCATAAGGGTGCGGGCTGGATGCCTGCACGGGCAACAACCTAGTTCAGCCCAGCAGGGCGCGCAACTGGCGCTGGACGGCGGGCCGCAGGAACGTCGTGTCGGGGTCGCCGGAGCTCAGCACGCTCAGGCGCAGCCCGTCGAGCGCCGCGACGATCAGGCGGGTGTCGAGATCGGGGGTGATCGTGTGCGAGCTCTCGAGCACGCGCTCGCCGAGCGCGCGCAGGCTCAGGCCCCACTGCTCGTGGACCTCGTGCGCCTCGGGCCGGCCGAGCAGCTCGATCTGGAGCCGGTAGAGCGCGACTGCGACGTCGCGCTCGCCCGACACCTGCTCGAGCAGCCAGTCGGCGAGCTCCTCGGCCCACGCCGCGGGGTCGAACTCGTCGCTGTCGAGACGGTCGGCGATCGCCATGATCCGCGCCACCTCGCGGTGGGCGGTCCAGCGGAGCGCGGCGGTGAGGATGTCGGCCTTGGTGGCGTAGTGCCAGGTCGTCGAGGACAGCGCGACGCCCGCCGCGGCGGCGACGCGCCGGTGCGTGACAGCGGAGATTCCCTCACGCGCGACGATCCGAACCGTGGCGCCGATGATCGCCTCGCGCACGCGCTCGGATGCCTCGGCGCGCGTACCGGTTGCGGCGGGCACGGCCCGCATCGTAGCCGGTACGAGCGTACTTGCAAAGCGAGTACGCTCGTACTAGCATCCGCGCGCTCCATGGCCGACCCCTCGACCACACGCCGCTCGTTCCTCGGCATCGCAGGCGGCACCGCGCTGCTGTGCACGATCGGCGGCGAGGAAGTCGTGGTCGACTCGCCGGAGACGCTCGGCAAGGCCGACGCGGCGGCTGCGCGCGTGCGCCGTCCGCGCGCGGCGGCAGCGCAGGACGTCCCGCAGATCCAGCCCGCCCCGGGCGGCCGCCGGATCGAGTACTGGATCCAGGCGATGACGCGGCGCCGCAGCATCGTCCCCAGCGGCCGCGACGACTGGCACAACCGCACGATCCCAGGCCGCCACGTCTTCCGCGCGTACACCTACGCCGAGATGACGCCGGGCTTCGCGGCGGTCAAGCCCGCGCCCGCCTTCCCCGGCCCGACGCTCTACGCCGAGGTCGGCGACGTGCTCGTCGTGCACTTCCGCAACGCCGACAGCGTGCTGCGCCAGGCGGTCACCATGCACCCGCACGGCGTCAAGTACAACCCCGAGTACGACGGCGCCTACATGGGCGAGTACACGCGCGCGGGCGGCTTCGTCGCGCCCGGCGAGACGTTCACGTACCAGTGGGAGTGCACGCCGGACTCGGTCGGCTCGTGGCCGTACCACGACCACGGGCCCAACCACACGCTCAACACGTTCCGCGGGCTGTTCGGGATGCTCCACATCCGGCCGAAGGGCGCGCCCCTGCCGGACGTGCACTACCCGCTGTTCGTGCACCAGCTCTCGCCGCCGATCACCGGCCTCCAGCGCAACTACCAGTGCATCAACGGCCGCGCCTACGCCGGCAACACGCCGACGCTGCGCGCCCGTGTCGGCCAGACCGTCGAGATGACGGCGTTCAGCATGGACAACAACTTCCACACGTTCCACATCCACGGCCACCGCTGGAAGGACCCGGCGGGCCAGTTCGTGGACAACCCCTCGATGGGGCCGAACGAGCACGTCACGGCCCAGTTCGTCGAGGACAACCCGGGCCGCTGGCTCTATCACTGCCACGTCTTCTCCCATCAGGACACCGGGATGACTGGCTGGTACGTCGTCGACCCGTAGAGACCCGAGGAGGGACACCATTCGCACTTCGCTGAGGATCGTGACCGCGGGCGCACTGGCGGTCGCGCTGCTCGCGCCGGCCGGCGCCAACGCCCAGACGTACCCCGAGCCGAAGGACCCGGGCAAGGTCGAGCCGAAGCCGCCGCGCCCGTACGAGACCCACACCGTCTGCAAGAAGGGCCGCTGCGACTTCCGCACCATCCAGGGAGCCGTCAACGCCGCCGACGCCGGCGACACCATCAGGGTCAAGCGCGGGGTCTACCGCGAGGCCGTACGCATCAACGGCCGCAAGAAGCGCTACCTGAAGCTGATCGGCAACCCGCAGCGACCCGGTCGCGTCGTGCTCGAGGGCAACGGCAAGAAGCAGAACGGCATCGCCGTCAACGACGCCGACGAGGTCACCGTCAACGGCTTCAAGGCCCGCCACTACCGCGCCAACGGGTTCTTCTTCACGAACCTCAACGGCTACACGATGAGGAACCTGGTCGCGCAGCAGACCGGCGTCTACGGCGTCTACGCGTTCAACACGATCGGCGGGCGGATCCTGGACTCCGAGGCCTACTACGTCAACGACGGCGCGTTCTACATCGGGCAGACGCCGCCGCAGGACAACCCGAAGCAGACGATGGTGCGCAACGTCGAGGGCTGGGGCAGCCCGATCGGCTTCAGCGCCAGCAACATGCGCTACGTGACGATCACCAAGAGCCGCTTCTACAACAACGGCGTCGGCATCGTCCCCAACGCGCTCGACTCGGAGAAGTTCCCGCCGCCCGAGGACAACGTGATCGTCGACAACGACATCTTCTGGAACAACCTCAACTTCCACGAGGGCGACCCGCCGTTCGAGCCGCGCGAGGAGGGGACGGCGGCGCTCGTCCCGCTCGGCACCGGCATCCTGCTGCTCGGCGGCCGCGACCACCGGATCGAGAACAACCGCATCCACGGCAACTTCCTGACCGGGATCGCGGCGATCGACGGGATCCTGCTGTCGGAGAACCCGCTCGCCGTCTCGCTCGATCGCAACATCATCCGCAACAACGAGTTCGGGCTCGGCGGCACGGACGCGAACGGCCGTGACGTCACCTACGACGGCAGCGGCTCGGACAACTGCTTCACCCTCGCGCCGAGTGACACGACGTTCCCCGCCGACCGCTCGACGATCGCGAACTGCGCGGGCGCCAACGGGATGCAGCAGGCCGCGCGCGACCAGATGATCGGCTGGACCGGGACCGGCGCGCTGAACGGCTGGGTCAAGCACGACCACCCCGCCAAGAAGGGCTACAAGCCGCTGGAGGACTTCAAGCCGTGAGGCTTGCCACAGCACTGCTCGTCGCCGGCGTCGCGCTCGTATGCGCGGCGCCGGCGCAGGCGGGCAAGACCGTCCGCATCTACGACAACTACTTCCTCAAGGACGACCTGACGGTCAAGCGCGGCGCGACCGTGACATGGCGCTGGCCGGGCATCTACGAGGCGGGCGACGTGCACGACGTCAAGCTCAAGTCCGGCCCCAAGGGCGCGAAGAAGTTCCACTCGGAGGCGGCGGCCACCGACTTCACGTTCAAGCGCAAGCTCAAGGTGCCGGGGCGCTACCGGATCATCTGCACCCTCCACGAGGAGATGGCGATGAAGATCCGGGTCAAGCGCTAGTACATCCGGTACTAGCAGCGCTCGAGCTCGCGGGCGTACCAGCGCAGGTAGTCCGGCCAGTGCCGGTCCCAGTAGTCGCCGTCGTGCCCGCCCGGCCACGTGCGGGCGGTGATGTCGGCGCCGGCCGCCTCGAGCGCGTCGACGAATCGCAGGTCGCCGGGGCGGAAGGGATCGAGGTCGCCGGCGTCGAGCCAGACCGGCAGCTCGAGCAGGCCGGCGGGCTCGAAGAGCACGTCGTGGCGCGCGAAGTCCTCCGCGTCGTCGAACGCGCCCGGCGCCGTCTCGCCCGCCTCCTGCCACAGCGCGGGCGAGTGGCCGCCGGCGGCGCAGAAGCGCCCGGGATGCAGGCGCGCGATGTCGTAGGCGCCGAAGCCGCCCATCGAGATGCCGCCGATCGCCACGGAGTCCGTGCCGAAGCGCTCGGCCACCTGCGGGATCACCTCGTCGGTGACGTAGCGGCCCCAGTCGCCGTCGGCGCGATCGTGCCAGTAGGAGTGGTCGCCGCCGTTCGGGAAGGCGACGACGGGCGCGCGGTCGCCGAGCGCCTCGAGCGCCTCGAGCATCGGCGCGTGGATGTAGCTGCTCTCGTCGTTGCCGCGCCCGTGCAGGAACACGAGCAGCGGCCGCGGCCCGCTGCCGGGGACCACGACCTTGACCTGCATCTCGCGGTCCAGCGCGCGGCTGTCGATCGTCAGGTCCTCGACGGTGACGCCTTCGGGGACCGCTTCCTCGGAGCTGCCGCCGCAGCCGCACAGCAGGGCGGCGATCAGGACGGCGATCAACGCTCTGCTCACGGGCGACACCGTAGTCGCGCTTCCGTCCGCCGCTGGCACTACCGTCGCCGGGCATGGCGCTGTCCGCCTGTCCGAGCTGCGGCTCGAGCTTCCTCCAGCCGCTGCGCTGCGAGCCCCGGGGCGAGGCCGACGTGCTGGTCGACCTGCGCTGCCCGGAGTGCATGACGCACCTCCAGGCGCCGTACTCGCGCGCCGACATGGCGGAGCTGGATCGCCGCCAGAGCGAGTGGCGCGAGGAGATCGTCGCCGCCTACGAGCGATCGGTCACCGAGAGCATGGAGGCGCTCGCCGCCATCCTCGTCCCCGCGCTCGCGCAGGACCTGATCGGCGCCGACGACTTCGCGCCGGTCCCCCACCGCGCCGCGTAAACACATCTGGTGCACGGGGCTTGACTGGTCGGCGCCGATCGGCGAGCGTCGGCAGATGGCCGACACGGCCGTCGACGCCGGCGTGGTGCGCGACTCGATCAAGGACCGGGTGCGCAGCCTCGGTGCCGCGCTCGGGCAGGCGACGCCCGCGGGAATGATGGTCGTGCTGGCCGGCGCCACGCTGTGGCCGATCGTCGCGCCGCTGCTGGGCGCCGGCACCGTGGCGGCGATGGTCGGCGGCGGGATGGGCCTGCTGTCCGGGCCTGGCAAGGAGTTCATCTCCGGGTTCCTCAAGCGCGCGTCGGGGAGCGAGGACGCGAAGGAGCAGCTCGAGGCGGCGCTCGGCGAGCGGCTCGCCGCCGGCGACGACGACGCGATCGCGCTGCGCGAGGACGTCAGCCGGCTGCTGATGTCGGTCGGCGGCGTCGAGAGCGCGCTGGCGGCGGCCGACGCCGACGTCAAGGACGCGCTCGCCCGCGGCTTCGCCGAGCTGTCGGGCACGTGGCAGGAGTTCGGCTGGATGCTCGGGGAGGTCCAGGACCGCCTGCACGAGATCCAGGCCCGCCAGGCCGAGGGTCTGGCGCTCCAGCGCGAGGGTCTCGACCTACAGCGCGAGCAGCTCGTCAAGACGACGCTGCTGCTCCAGCTCCACGGCGCGCCGGCGCGGTCGCCGCCGGAGGCCGCGCGGCAGGAGCCAGCCGCCGACGTCATCTGCCCCTACAAGGGGCTGCGCGCGTTCCAGCCCGAGGACGCGGCGTTCTTCTTCGGCCGCGAGGCGCTGGTGGCCGACGTGCTGGCCCGCCTCGCCGAGGCGCGCTTCGTGGCCGTGGTGGGAGCCTCCGGCAGCGGCAAGTCGTCGTTCGTGCGCGCCGGCCTGGTCGCCGCCATCTGGCGCGGAGCGCTGCCGGCGGGCATCGACGCCCGCGTGATCACGCTCACCCCCGGCGAGCGCCCGCTCGAGCAGCTCGCCATGCGGCTCGCCCTGCTGAAGGGCGTCTCGGCCGGATCGGTTCTCGACGACCTGCGCACGGATCCGGAGCGGATGGTGCTCGCGGCGCGGCAGGCGCTCGTCGACGCTCCGCCGGACGCGCGCCTGGTCCTGGTCGTCGACCAGTTCGAGGAGCTGTTCACGCTTTGTCACGACGAGGCGGAACGCCGGCTGTTCGTCGAGGCGCTGCTGCACGCCCGCGCGCCCGGCAACCCGACGCTCGTCGTGCTCGCCGTGCGCGCCGACTTCTACGGCCGCTTCGCGGCGTTCCCGGGTCTGGCCGCGGCGGTCCAGGACCACCAGGCGCTCGTGGGCAGCATGACCCAGGCCGACCTGCGCCGCGCGATCGAGCAGCCGGCCGCCGAAGCGGGCCTGTTGCTCGAGCCGGGCCTCGCCGACTCGATGCTCGACGACCTGGGCGACGAGCCGGGCGCGCTGCCACTGCTCTCGCACGCGCTGCTGGAGACCTTCAAGCGCCGCAGCGGCCACACGCTCACGGTCGCCGGCTACGTCGAGTCGGGCGGCGTCCGCGGCGCGATCGCCAAGACCGCCGAGACCGTGGTCGGCGGCCTCGACCCGGCCCAGCAGGCGATCGCGCGCAACGTCTTCCTCGACCTCACCGAGATCGGCGACGCGAGTGAGCCGACGCGCCGGCCGGTCAACCGCAGCGACGTCGCCGACGCGCCGACCGAGGACGTCATCGAAGTGCTCGCCGAGGCTCGGCTGATCACGGTCGGCGAGGACACCGTGCAGGTCGCCCACGAGGCCCTCATCCGCTACTGGCCGACCCTGCGCCGCTGGCTCGACGAGAACCGCGAGAGCCTGCGGCTGCGCCGCCGGCTGACCCAGGCCGCGAGCGAGTGGGACGCCCTGCACCGCGATCCCGGCGCGCTCTACCGTGGCGCCCGGCTCGCCGCCGCCACCGACTGGGCCGAGCGAGAGGGCGCCGACATGTCGCCGCTCGAGCGCCAGTTCCTGGCGGCGAGCCGCGCGGCCGAGGAGAGCGAGCTCCACGCGGCGCGGCGCCGCACGCGGCGGCTGCGCTTCATCGCCGCCGGCCTCGGCGTGCTCGTGCTCGTCGCCGCGGGCTCGGCGATCTTCGCCGTGCGTGAGGCCGATCGCGCCCGTGAGCAGGAGCGGATCGCCGAGACGCAGAAGGACATCGCACAGTCGCGCAGCCTGGCCGTGCAGTCTGCCACCAGAGCCGACGAGGAGCCGGAGCTGGCGGCCCTGCTCGCGCTCGAGGGATACCGGATCGGGCGCACCATCGAGGCCCGTAACGCCGCGCTCTCGATGCTGATGCCGCTCGAGCACGCGGCGGGCACCTTCGCCGGCACGACCAACGTCGCCGACCTCGCCATCGACCGCGACGGCAAGCTGCTCGCCACCTACAACCTTCACGGTCGCGTGCAGGTGTGGGACGTCGCCACGCGCCGCCAGCGCGGCCCGACCCTCGTGGCCAGCAACGAGAGCTTCGACCCCTTCGTGGCCGTCGACATCAGCCAGGACGGGAGCATGGTGGCGGCGTCCGCAACCGACGGCAACGTGCGGCTCTGGCACCTCGGCCGCGACCAGCCGCGCGTCCCGCCGCTCACCAAGGCCGGTGGAGCGGGCGCCGTCGCCTTCAGCCCGGACGGCGGCACGCTCGCCACGATTGGAGCGAGAGGCCACCACGTGCGGCTGTGGGACACCTCCACCGGCCGGCCCCTTGCGCGCCCGTTCGTCGGCGACGACGAAGGCACCGTCAGCAGCATCGCGTTCAGCCCGGAGGGCACGACGCTCGCGATCGGAGGCCTGACGTCTCGGCTGCGGCTGTGGTCGGTCGCCACGCGGCGGCCGGTCGGCGCTCCGATCACGGACGAGCTCGAGAACGTGTCGGCCCTGACCTTCAGCCGCGACGGGAGGTTCCTCGCCGTCGGCGACTACAGCGGCAGACTGTTGTTGTGGGACGTCGTGCGCGAGCGCGCGGTCGGCCCAGCGTTCAAGGGGCACGAGGACCAGGTGAACAGCGTCTCGCTCAGCGGGGACGGCCGGATGCTCGTCAGCGGCGCAGGCGACGGCACGGTCCGGCTGTGGGATGTCGCGACACGACGCCCGATCGGCCGGCCGCTCGAGGACGAGGCACCCCGGGGCACGGCCGGCGTTCGCGAGCGACACCGGGACGCTCGCTTACAGCGGACAGGACGGTGAGATGCTCCTCTGGAACACCACGCCGGAGCGCCCGCTCGACCAGCCGCTGGCGACCGGCGACGTGAACGCGGTGGCGTTCAGCCCCGACGGCAGGATCCTCGCCACCGGCGGCTACGGGCCTGACATCCGCCTCTGGGACGTGGCGAGCGGGCGGGCACTCGATCGGCTCGAGACCCGCGACGTGACGTCACTCGCCTTCAGCCCCGACGGAAGCACGCTCGCGGCCGGCGTCCAGGACGACCAGGTGCGGTTCTGGGACGTTGCGACGCGACGCCCCGCCGGCATCCCGTTGACGATCGGCGCCGCCGACCCGGTCGTTGGGATCACTGCGGTGGCCTTCAGCCCCGACGGCAAGCGCCTCGCCGTCGGCAGCAAGTACGTGCAGCTGTGGGACGTCGCGACGAGGCAGCCGGTCGGCGAGCGGTTCGACGGCAACCGCTGGATCGAGGGGCTCGCGTTCAGCCCCGACGGCAAGACGCTCGCGGCCGTTGGCGACGCTGCGGTGCTGTGGGATGTCGCCAGCCGTCGCCAGACCCGGCTGCCGATCAGCGAGGGCGCGCAGAGCGTGGCGTTCAGCCCCGACGGCGGCACGCTCGCCACGGGCGGAACGATCGTGCGGCTCTGGAACCCGGAGACGGGCAGGCCGGTCAGCCGGACGCTGCGGGGTCCGGAGCTTGTCGAGAGCCTCGCCTTCAGCCCGGATGGCCGCACGCTCGCCACCGGCGGCTTCGGCCTTCCCGTCGTCCTGTGGGACGTTGCGCACAGACGCCCGCTCGGCGATCCCCTGATGGCCTACGACAGCGTGGCCAGCCTGGCATTCAGCCCTGATGGGCAGCGGCTCGCGGCCGGTGGTGAGCCAGCCACGCGACCTCGTCTCGGCGACCGGGGTGCCACGCGCCTGTGGAGCTCGGTGCTGTGGACCGACAGCCGGCGCGCGCTCGAGGACCGGCTGTGCCCTGCCATCGGCCGCAACCTCACTGCCGACGAGTGGCGCGAGTTCCTGCCCGACGAGCCGCGGCGGCGAACGTGCCCTTGATCAGCCGCCTGCGACCGCCGGCAGGATCGTCAGCTCGTCGCCGTCCTTGATCGGCGTCTCCAGCCCTTCGAGGAAGCGGATGTCCTCGCCGCCGAGGTAGACGTTGACGAAGCGGCGCAGGCCGCCGCCGTCGTCGGAGATCCGCGTGCGCAGCTCGCCGTGCTGGGCGTAGAGGCTGTCGAGGGCCTCCCCCACCGTCGCTCCGTCGACCTGCGCCTGGGTCTGGTTGCCGGCGGCGTCGCGGAGCTGCGTCGGCAGCTTGATCGTGATCGCCATCACGCCACCCCGGCGGCTGCGAAGGCCGCCTCGAACTCGTCGAAGGAGGGCGCGATCTCGGTGACCTCGAACGTGCCGCGCACGGTGTCGGGCGTCTTCAGGCCGTCGCCGGTGATGTAGGCGACGACGCGCTCGCCCGAGTCGATCGCGCCGGCCGCGGCGAGCTTGGCGAGCACCGCGGTGGTGACGCCGCCGGCCGTCTCGGTGAAGATGCCCGTCGTCTCGGCGAGCAGGCGGATGCCGGCGCGGATCTCGTCGTCGGTGACGCTCTCGATCGAGCCGTTCGTCTTCTGCGCGAGCTCGACCGCGTACGGGCCGTCGGCGGGGTTGCCGATGGCCAGCGACTTGGCGATCGTGTCGGGCTTGACCGGGCGGCAGACGTCGGTGCCGGCGGCGAACGCCTGGGCGACCGGCGAGCAGCCCTCGGCCTGGGCGCCGCACATGACGGGCACGTCGCCGTCCAGCAGGCCGGCGTCGATGAACTCCTGGAAGCCGCGCGCGACCTTGGTGAACAGCGAGCCGGAGGCGATCGGCGCGATCACGCGGTCGGGCAGCTCCCAGCCGAGCTGCTCGGCGGTCTCGAACGCGAGCGTCTTCGAGCCCTCGGCGTAGTACGGCCGCACGTTGACGTTGACGAACGCCCACGACGGCCGCTCCCCCGCCACCTCGGTACAGAGCCGGTTGACCGCGTCGTAGTTGCCTCGAATCGCGACGATGTTCGTCCCGTAGGCGCCGGTGGCCAGCACCTTCTCCTCCTCGAGGTCGGACGGGATGAACACGTACGACGGCAGGCCGGCGGCGGCGGCGTGCGCGCTGACCGCGTTGGCGAGGTTGCCGGTGGAGGCGCAGGCGATGGTCTCGAACCCGAGCTCCTGCGCGCGGGCGAGGGCGACGCTCACGACGCGGTCCTTGAACGAGTGCGTGGGGTTCGCGGTCTCGTTCTTGATCCAGAGCTCCCGGATCCCGAGCCTCTGGGCGAGGCGATCCGCACGGACCAGCGGCGTCCAGCCGGTGGGCAGCGCGCTGCGCGGCGGGCCCTCCAGCGGCAGGAAGTCGGCGTAGCGCCACAGCGTGTGCGGGCCCGCCTGGATCCGGCGCTTCAGCTCATCGGGCGCGCCGCCCGGCGGCCGGTAGGCCACCTCGAGCGGTCCGAAGCAGCGCTCGCAGACGTAGCGCGCGTCGAGTGGATAGGAGGTGGAGCACTCCTTGCACTTCAGGGCATCTGCCGGCAATGAAATAAACCTCCGCCGGGGTTCGCGGCGAAGGTTCGGGGAGAAGCCCTGCGCCACATCTCCCAGGCCGTCGTCTTGGAGCCTGATGGAATTGCCACCGTTTCCCGCTTGCGCGGGATGGTTGGCGGGGTTTCATAGGGCCAGTCCCTCCACCCCTCTGGATGCGTACTGCTATGTGCGGGGAAACGGTAGCACGCGTAGAATCTTGAATGCGATGCCTTTGACCGAGGACCCCCTCAGTTATGCCGAGCCTGCCACGCTCCCCGTTCGGGCGTCGCTCGGCGCGGGCTCGCGCTGCCGCTGAGATCGTCGTCGAGCACGACGAGCCGCGCGCCGAGATCGTCGAGGCGCCCGGTCTGCGCTGGATCAATATCGAGCGCCCGCGCGCCGTCGACCAGGCCTGGCTCGAGGAGCGGTTCGACTTCCATCCGCTCGACTACGAGGACGTCTACTCGCGCAACCAGCGCCCGAAGGTCGACGAGTACGACGACTACCTGTTCATCGTCCTGCACTTCCCGCGCTACGACAAGTCGGTCGGCCGGCTGAACGCGGCCGAGGTCGACCTCTTCGTCGGGCCCGACTTCCTGATCACGCTCCCGAACGAGCCGCTCCAGCCGATCGAGTACCTGTTCGAGCGCGTCCGCACCAACGAGGAGCTGCGCGAGTCGCTGTTCTCGAAGGGCCCCGGCTACCTGCTCTACAAGATCGTCGACGAGCTGGTCGACTCCTCGTTCCCGATGCTGCGCAAGATCGGCAACAAGCTCGAGCGGGTCGAGGAGGAGATCTTCGAGGGCAACTCGGCCGAGGTCGTGCGCGACATCTCCAACGTCAAGCAGGAGATCATCAACTTCCGCAAGGTCGTCCGGCCGCAGCGCGCCGCGATCCAGGACCTCGAGCGCAACAAGGCGCGCTACATCGCCGAGGACTACGACGTCTACTTCGAGGACATCAACGACGCCTCCGAGCGGGTGTGGGACATGCTCGAGAACTACAAGGAGGTCATCGAGGCGCTCGAGGACACGAACGAGTCGCAGATCGCGCACCGGACCAACGAGGTGTTCCGCGTCCTGACCGCGATCTCGGTCATCGTCCTTCCGCTCACGCTGGTCGCGAGCATCTGGGGCATGAACGTCCACGTCCCCGGCGAGAGCGACACGCTCGCGTTCTACCTCGTGCTCGGCGTGATGCTCGGCATCCTCGTCGGGTCGATCCTGTACTTCCGCCGCCGGGGCTGGCTGTGACGGACGCGGCGCTCGCGGAGCGCCGCCTGGTGGAGGTCGCCGCGCTCGAGAAGCCGGCACAGGCCAAGCGGATGCTGATCATCGTCAACCCGTACGCGACGACGATGTCGGTGCGGCTCAAGCACCTCGTCGTCTACGCGCTCCAGGGCCGCTACGACGTGGAGGCGATCGAGACCGAGCGGCGCGGGCATGCGATCGAGCTGGTGACGGCGGCGATCGGCCAGGCGTTCGACGTCGTCGTCGCGTTCGGCGGCGACGGCACGGTGAACGAGGCCGCCAACGGGCTGGCCGGCACGGGGACGCCGCTGACCGTGCTGCCGGGCGGCTCCAACAACGTGTTCTGCAAGATGCTCGGCATCCCCAACGACGTGGTCGACGCGACCGAGCACCTGCTGCGGATGGCCGACCGCTGGGAGCCGCGCAAGGTCGACCTCGGCCGCGTCAACGGGCGCTGGTTCACGTTCGCCGCCGGCTTCGGGCTCGACGCCAGCGTGGTCGAGCGCGTCGACGCCCACCCGGACCTGAAGGCGCGCTTCGGCGCCTGGTACTACGCGTCGGCGGCGGTCGGGGTGTTCCTGCGCAGGTACGTCGTCAACCCGCCCCGGATCGAGATCGAGACCGGCGGCGAGACCGTGCGGGGCGTCAGCGCCTTCTTCCAGAACGGCGAGCCGTACACGTACTTCAAGTCGCGGCCCGTGAACCTGGTCGAGGGCGCGCGGCTCGACTCCGGCGACCTCGCCGGCGTGATGCTCACGCGCGCACGTCCCTACGACGTGCCGACCGTCACGTTCCGTGCGCTGTCGGGCGCCGCCCGGATCGCCAGGCACCACGGCATCCACGCGTTCGCCGGGCTCCGGGAGGCGACCCTGCGCTCGGTCGACGGGCGGCCCGTGCCGCTACAGGTCGACGGCGACCACATGAGCGACGAGACGGTGGCCGAGCTGTCGGTCACGCCAGGCGCGCTGAACGTGGTCAGCTGAGCTGCGCGCCCGGAGGCGCGCAGCTCATATGTGATCTCAGGCGGCCGTCAGCTGCCGCCCCCTCATTCCGATGGCCAGGAACAGCGCGCCCAGCAGCGCGACGAGCCAGAGCAGGAGCCCGGTGAACGGGAGCTGCCCCGACGGAGCGCCGAGCTCGCGGCGCTCGATCCCCGTCGACGTGCCGGGGTTGTCCTCGAGCTCGCCCTGACGGCCGCGGCTCGGGCCGCCGCCCGACGGCCCGCCGCCGCCCGAGCCGGTGCCCGTGTCGTCGTCGCCACCGGGGGGCGGTGAGCCCTGCGGCGGCGTGTCGGTCCGGGACCGTCGGCGGGGTGTCGTCCGGTCCGTCGGCGTGTCGCCGCCGGGCGGGGTGTCGCCACCCGGGCCCGTCGAGTCGCCGCCGCCGCCCGGCGACAGGATCGTCACCGGCGCGTTGGTGGTGGTCGGCGCGTCGGCCGCGAGGCCGGGCGCGAGCCGGATCGGCTCGACCTGGAGGGCGCCGGTGGAGTCACCGGTGTCCTGACTGCCCGACCCGCCGTCCTGCGGCGGCGCCGCGGTGGCGGTGCCGCCCGAGCCGGTCGCGTCGCCGCCGCCGTTGGGCGAGGCGATCGTGATCGGCGCGTTGGCGGTCACGGGCGCCTCGGCCGCGGCGCCCGGCGCGGGCTCGACGGAGCCGACCTGCGCCGACCCGGAGGAGCCGCTCGCATCCTGCTCGCCTCCGGCGCTCGTGCCGCCCGGCGACGCGTCGGCCGTCGTGCCGCCCGACTGGCCGGCGTCACCGCCGCTGTCGGGCGAGGCCACGGTCACCGGCGCGTTCGCCACCACCGGCGCCGCCGCAGCGACACCGGGCGAGACAGCAGCCGATCCGACCTGGCCCGACCCCGAGGAGCCGGACACGTCCTGGTCGCCGCTGGTCGTGCCGCCCGACCCGCCGGAGGCCGTGGCCTCCGATCCGCCGGACTGCGCGGCGTCGCCGCCGCTGTTCGGCGACAGCACGGTGATCGGCGCGTTCGCCGTCACCGGCGCGTCGGCGGCCACGCTCGGCGAGACGCCGACCGAGCCGACCTGCGCCGAGCCGGACGACCCGCTCGCGTCCTGGTCGCCGCTCGTGGTGCTGCCGTCACCGGACGACGCCGAGGCGCCGCCGTTGCCGGACTGCGACGCGTCGCCGCCCGACCCGGAGTCGTCGTCCGCCGGCGCTCCGCCGTTGGACGCGTCGCCGCCGCTGTCGGGCGAGGCGACGGTGATCGGCGCGTTCGCCGTCACCGGCGCGTCGGCCGCGGCGCTCGGCGAGGTGCCGACGTCGCTGACCTGGGCCGCGCCGGACGAGCCGGTCGTGTCCTGGTCGCCGCCGGAGGTCGACGTGCCGCCGGCCGAGGCCGAGGCCCCGGAGCCGCCGGACTGCGAGGCGTCGCCGCCGCTGTCGGGCGAGGCGACGGTGATCGGCGCGTTGGCCGTCACCGGCGCGTTCGCCGCCGCGCTCGGCGCCACCTCCGTCGAGCCGACCTGGGCGGCCGCCGCGGAGTCGGTCACCTGCTGTGGCGCGTCCTGGGCGCTCGCTACGGCCGGCGCGAACGCCAGCCCGAGCGCCGCGGCGGCCACCGCACATGCTCTTCGAATCATCTGGGTCTGTCTCTCCCTTCGAGTCTGCGTTGAACGACTGAGCGGCACCGCCGCGAACGGCGACGCTGCGTTGAGGCCGGCCGGGAGGGCTAGCCGGGTCGTTCAGGCAGCGCGAGGAAGGGCGACGCGGGCGCCGACGCCGGCCGGAGCCAGACGACGTTGCCGAGCCGCTGCGAGCTGAAGCTGAGGAGGCCGAGCAGGCCGAGCAGCGCCATGGCGGCGACGCCGGCCGGTCCCGCGCCCGCCGACGTCGGCGCGCCATGCTGGGTGATGGGGACCGCGTTGCCGGCGAGCTCGTCGGCGGCGCGCTCCAGCGGCCGGGTCCGGGCCTCGGCGACGGCCACGGTGGCGCCGGGCGGTGCGAGCCGAGCCGGCGCGGCGCGTGGCCGGCGGCGGTGGCCGCCAGCGCGGCGCCCGCCGAGATCGTGACGCCGCCGAACCCGTCAGGAGCGCCGGTCGCGGAGCCGTGCCGGCTCGCGCCGGCGAGCGCGGCGGCCGAGCCGAGCTTGCTGGCGGTGTTGGCGGCGATCGCATCGGCCGCGACGACGAGGCGCTTGGGAGCGCCGCCGGCGGCGGCTGCCCGCCGGGGAGCCTCGCGGACGCCGGTCGCCGTGCGCTCGGAAGCGGTCCGGACGACGGCTGCGACGCGCTCGCTGTTCGAGGCGGTCGCGGCGCCGTTCGAGACGGTCTCGACGCCCGCCGCCACGCCGTTCGAGACGGGGCCGGCGCCCGTTGCGGCGCGGCTCGCGGCGTGCTCGATCGCGGTCGCTGAATCGGCAGCCGCCGCACGGGCCCTGCTGACCCGTGCGGCGGGCCGCCCGGGGGAGGCAGCGGAGCGGATCGGGGACGATTCGAGGGCTGTGACGACTGGCGTCGCCGCCTGCGGGACCGCAGTCACTGACACAGGGACGCCCGCCACCGGACCGTCCGCATGCGCCGGTCCCGCCGACCAGGCGGCAACAGCGCAGGCGACGACAGCCAGCGTCAAGATGTTGCCCCGCCACGGGCGGGCGCGTCTTGCCCTCGTCAACATCTGTGGTTAGGGATGCCCGCAGACTGGTGAAAATAATCCGACAAGTAGTCCGAAAATCGACTACATGTCGGTGAGAAGCCCGGTCAGGCGGGGTTCAGCTGCCGCCTGGGGTGACGCGGTAGGCGTCGAACACCGAGTCGATCGACCGCAGGCGGTTGATCGCCGTCTTGAGCGCCTGGGTGTCCCCCACCTCGATGACGAAGCGGTTCTTGACCATCGGGTGCTGGACGGAGCAGTAGGCCTCGACGATGTTGATGCCGCCCTCGGCGAACGTGCGCGAGAGGTCCTCGAGCAGGCGGTGGCGGTCCCACGCGTCGACCTGGATCTCGACCTTGAACGACGTCTCGTTCTCGCCGTCCCATGACACCGGGACGAACCGCTCCGGGTCCTTGCGCAGCGCCTCCGCGTTGGGACAGTCCTCGCGGTGGATGGTGATGCCGCGGCCGAGCGAGACGTAGCCGAGGATCGGGTCGCCGGACACCGGTCGACAGCACTTGGCGAGGCGCAGCGGGACGTCGTCGACGCCCTCGACGCGGATGCCGAACTTGGACGACGGCGCCTCGGGCTTACGGCGGACGGTCGGCTTCAGCAGGTCCTCGGCGACCGACGTCTCGGCCTCGGCGCTCTCCCCCTGCTTGAGCCGGCTCAGGACCTTGTTGACGACGGTCTTGGGCGAGATCTTGGCGCCGCCGAGCGCGATGTAGAAGTCGTCGGCCTTGCGGAAGCCCATCTCGCGGATCACGTCGGCCAGCAGCGGCGAGCCGACGATCTTCTGGGCCGGCAGGCCGGCCTTGTTGAGGTGCTCCTGGAGCAGGTCGCGGCCGGTGTGCTCGGAGTCGTCGCGCGACTCGGCCTTGAACCACTGGCGGATCTTGTTGCGCGCGCGGGTGGTCTTGACGAGCGCCAGCCAGTCGCGCGACGGGCCGCGCTCGCGCTTGGCCGTGAGGATCTCGACGATGTCGCCGGAGTTGAGCTCGTAGTGCAGCGGCACGATCTTGCCGTTGACCTTCGCGCCCACGCAGCGGTGCCCGACGTCGGTGTGGATCTCGTAAGCGAAGTCCAGCGGCGTGGCGCCCGAGGCGAGCGACTTGACCTCGCCCTTGGGCGTGAAGACGTAGACCTCGTCCTCCATCAGCTCGCCGCGCAGGTGCTCGGTGAACTCGCGCGGATCGTCCTCGTCGGTCTCCCAGTCGAGCAGCGACTTGAGCCACTTGAGCTTGATGTCGGTCCGGTCGGCGGCCGCCTTGCCCTTGCCGCCCTCCTTGTAGCGCCAGTGCGCGGCGACGCCGTACTCCGCGGTGTCGTGCATCTCGCGGGTGCGGATCTGGATCTCCAGCGGCCTGCCCTCGGGCCCGATCACCGTCGTGTGGAGCGCCTGGTACATGTTGAACTTGGGCATGGCGACCATGTCCTTGAAGCGCCCGGGCAGCGGCTTCCACAGCGAGTGGATCACGCCCACCGCGCCGTAGCAGTCCTTCACGGAGTCGACGATCACCCGCATCGCCGTGAGGTCGTAGATCTCGTTGAACTCGCGGTCCTTGCGGGTCATCTTCGAGTAGATCGAGTAGAAGTGCTTGGCGCGGCCCGAGATCTCGGCGTGGATGCCGAGCGCCTCGAGCTCCTTGGCCAGGTAGCCGCCGGCGCGCGAGACGTAGTGCTCGCGCTCCTCGCGCTGCTGGTTGACCAGGCCCTTGATCTCCTGGTACTTGCGCGGGTGCAGGGCCGCGAACGCGAGGTCCTCGAGCTCCCACTTGATGGCGTGGATGCCGAGCCGGTGGGCCAGGGGCGCGTAGATCTCCAGCGTCTCCTTGGCCTTCTCGATCTGCTTCTGCTTGGCCAGCGCCTCCAGCGTGCGCATGTTGTGCAGGCGGTCGGCGAGCTTGATGAGGATGACCCGGATGTCCGTGGCCATCGCGACCATCATCTTGCGGTAGTTCTCGGCCTGCGCCTCGTCGCGCGACTGGAACGTGATCCCGGTCAGCTTGGTCACGCCGTCGACCAGGCCCGCGACCTCGTCGCCGAACGCCTCGCGGACCTCGTCGAGGCTGGCCGAGGTGTCCTCGACGGTGTCGTGCAGCAGCGCGGCGCACAGCGTCTCGGTGTCGAGCCGCATGCCGGCGCAGATCTTGGCCACGCCGACGGGATGGACGATGAACTCCTCGCCCGAGCGGCGGCGCTGGTCGGCGTGGTGCTCGCAGGCGAACACGAACGCCTGCACGACGCGCTCGCGGTCGACCTCCTCGGCGACCTCGTCGGCGTGCTCCTCGACGATCGCGAACAGGTCGGCGAGCAGCTCGCGCTCGACCGCGGTCAGGTCGTCGGGGATGTCCGTGGCCGGGCCGTGCGGGTGCAGCGCGCGGTCCACCGGCCGGTGGGCGGCGACCGCGACGGCGTCGTCCCCGTCCAGCGCTCCGCCCGCCATCAGCGGGTTGGCACGCGCCTCGTCCTCCTGCGGAGGAATCAGGCCGCTTGCCGTCGGGTCGTTTCGCTGGTCAGGTATGTGAGTCCGTCCTCGAACCTCTGATGGTAGGCCCGGAAGGCCGGCGAGCGCTCGAGCGCGGTTCGCGCGGGCGCCTCGGCGATCCGGAGGGCCGGCCCGTCGCGATCGAGGACCACCAGGTCGAGCTCGGTGAGGACCCGCACCAGGCGCCCCGCGAGCGCGGCGGACCTCGGCTGCGGACCCTCGCCCCGAAGCACGGCCTCGAGGGCCTCGCCGCGGACGTTCCCCTTCGCGCGCAGCGCGCGGTAGAGGGCCGTCAGCGGTTCGCGCAGGGCGAAATCCCACTCATGTATGCGTTGGGCAAAGCGTAGCTCAGGCTGGCCCCACGCCAGATGGGCTCGCGGGCCTCCGGACGGACGTTCGAGCAGGCCCAGGAGTCGGGGCTCCGATGGCGGATCGACGGCCACGAGATGGGCGAACGGCGTGGCCAGCTCGGGGTCGTCGTCCAGCGCCGCCCACGAGCACACGGCGAAGCCGCCGAGACGCCCGCGGAGGGCGCGGGCGCGGTGCGGCGCGTGGGCGACGACGGCGAGGACGGGCTCGCCGGAGGCCACGAGGTCGGCGAGCAGGCCGGCGATGCCGGTGCCGCGAACGTCGCGGGGCACGACCTCGTGTGCGTCGTCGATGCCGGCAAGACCTCGTTCGCTTCGCCGATGCCGGGCGGACACGAGGTCTTGCCTTGCGAGCTCGCGCTCGAGGCCGTCGAAGAACTCCGGCTCGCCCAGCACATGGATCGGCGCCGTGCCGGCCGGGCGGGCGTGCCGGAGCACCAGCCGCGGCTCGACGGCGCCGTTCCAGCGGTTCGCCTCGAGCCGGACGGCGACGTCGACGGGCTCGCCGGGGGCCGCCGGCAAACGGTTGCCCGCGCCGAACTGGACCCAGCGCGAGCGCGCGCCGCCGGCGTGCAGGGTGAACGCGACGTGCCGCCCCTCCCCCAGCGGCCGCGGGTCGGCCAGCTCGGCGGCGGGGACCATCAGCGAGACGGCCGGGTTGCCCTGCCCGAACGGCGCCATCCGCTCGAGCTCCTCGGCCAGCCCGAGCGTCAGCGCATCGCCGGCCACGACGGCGTCGATCCGGCATTCCGGCACCAGGTCGGCCGGCGTCAGGACCTCGGCGGCATGGGCGGCGAAGCGCTCGCGGAAGCCTTCGATCCGGTCGCGCGCGATCGTCAGGCCGGCGGCCGCGCGGTGGCCGCCGTAGCGGTCCAGATACCAGGACGCGGCCGTCAGCCCTCCCAGGAGGTCGAAGGCCGGGATCGAGCGGCCCGAGCCGGTGCCCTCCTCGCCGTCGAGCGCGATCAGCACCGTCGGCCGGTGGTGGCGCTCGGCGATCCGCGCGGCGACGATCCCGATCACCCCCGGATGCCAGTCGTCGGCGGCCAGCACGTACGCCGCGGCGGGGCCCTGCTCGGCCACCTGCGCCTCGGCGGCGAACCGGATGCGGGTCTCGACGTCGCGCCGCTCCGTGTTCACCGCGTCGAGCTCCGCGGCGATCGCCCGGCCGCGCTCCGGATCCTCGGTCAGCAGCAGCTCGAGACCCGCGTCGGCCCGGTGCAGGCGGCCGGCGGCGTTGATCCGCGGAGCGAGCCGGAAGCCGATCGCCGTCGCGTCCAGCAGCCCGGGATCGACGCGCGCGACCTGCATCAGCGCGCGCAGACCCGGCTTGCGCGTGCCGGCGAGCGCCCGCAGGCCCTCGCGCACGAGCCGCCGGTTCTCGCCGACCAGCGGCACGACGTCGGCCACCGTGGCCAGAGCGACGAGATCGAGGTCCTCGTCCGCCGCCGCCGGATCCTGCCCAGCGGCTTCCAGCAGCGCCTGGGCCAGCTTGTACGCGACCGCCGTGGCGCACAGCTCGGGGCACGGATACGCCCCCGACGGCGGGGTGCACGATCGGCGCGTCGGGCAGCCGGCCGTCCGCCCGCGGGGCGTGGTGGTCGGTCACCACGACGTCCACCCCGGCGGCGCGTGCCGCGGCGACCTCCTCGACGGCGGTGATCGCGCAGTCCACGGTCACCAGCAGGTCGGTCCCGCGCTCGGCCAGCCGGGCGACCGTCCCGGCGGCCAGGCCGTAGCCGTCGTCGATCCGGCTCGGCAGGTACCAGTCGACGTCCGCCCCCAGGGTGCGCAGCGCGCGCACGAGCACCGCGGTGGCCGCGACACCGTCGACGTCATAGTCGCCATGCACGGTGATCCGCGAGCGCCGGCCGACGTGGCCGAGGATGCGCTCCGCGCCTTCGCGCAGCCCGCCGAAGGCTTCGAGCGGGTGCGCCTCGGCGGCGGCCAGGAAGGCGCGCGCCTCCGCCTCGCCGGCGAATCCGCGGCGCACGAGCACCTGCGCGAGCACGTGCGAGACGCCGAGCGCGGCCGCCAGCCGCTCGGCGGCGGCGTAGTCGTACGGCGTCACGGTGAAGCGGGCATCGATGGCAGGCACGGTCGCCGAGCGTATGGCCGGCCCAGGACGGAAAACCCGGCTTGTGACGATCCGGTGCGCATCGCGTGACAAAGCCGCGCGCCGGGTAACACGATGCTCGGGACTTTCGAGCGGAGGTGCACGGGATGGCAGGGACAGCGCGGGTGCGGTGGTTGACGACCATCTCGGCGCTCGCGCTGGCGGGCACGGCCGGCTGCGGCGGCGATCCGGAGCCGACCGCCGCGGAGGTCAAGGCCGCCAAGTCGCGCTGGGTCCAGCGGGTCGACGCGGCCTGTCGCAAAGCCAACCAAGCGATCTCGGACCGCGGCTGGCCGGCCAACCTGGTCGACCTCGACCGCCTCGTCGTGCGCGGGATCGACGACGCCCAGACCGCGATCAAGTCGATCACCGCCCTGCGGATCCCCGAGGGCGCCGGCCCCAAGCCGGGCGCCTTCGTGAACGAGCTCAAGGCGCTCGGCCCCGAGCTGGACAAGCTCTCCGAGGCCAGCGAGGACCTCGAGCCCGCCCCGCTGGTCGAGGCCGCCGAGGCGCTCAAGCCGCGGCTCGCCGCGATCGAGAAGTCCGCCGAGGCGGCCGGCCTCAGCGACTGCGTGAGCCACGACGAGCGCTTCTTCGTGCCCGACGCCATCCGTGCGCCGGTCTTCGCCCAGCAGCTCAACAACCTGGACCGCAAGCTCCTGCGCAGGATCAAGGACGTCGACTTCGCGAGCGCGAACACGCCCGGCGAGTTCGCCGTCGCCTTCCGCGACTACAGCGAGCTCATCGACTCGGCGGTCGACGGCATCGACCGGCTCGATCCGCCCCAGTGGGCGGCCAACGAGGTCGGCGGCTACCTGGTCGCCCTGCGCGACCTCCAGTCGGTGAGCCAGAAGTTCACGGCCCTGCTCGTCGCCGACAAGGGCAAGCAGCTTACGAGCTCGACCGGGGCAAGTACCTGCGGACCCAGAAGCAGCTCAACAAGGCCGCGCGCGTCGAGATGAAGACCCGCCGCAAGATGCTGCGCGCGGTCGGCGCCGGGCCGACGACGATCCCCCAGGACCCCGGGTCGGCCGACCCGGAGACCGAGCAGCAGAGCTAGCGAATGTCAACGACAGCTGGGTAAGGGAGCGAGGGAGCCGCCCGGCTGGGTTGGCTCCAGCCGGATGGCGCCTTGACGTCGTCTATATCGACGCAAAGGCGCCAAGTGCCCCGGAGCGGTCGGCTCCCTCGCCTCCCTACCCCGCGCCGTTGACGTTCGCCCAGCCCTAGCGCGCGAACAGGTCGCCGACCTCGTCGAGGCGCGGCAGGGTCTCCCAGTCGCCGGTGCCGCGCAGCGCCCACGCGGCGACCGCGTGCCCCGCCTGCGCGGCCTCGCGCGGCGGCCGGCCCTCGAGCAGCCCGTAGGCGAAGCCGGCCGCGAAGGCGTCGCCGGCGCCGACCTCGTCGACGACCGCCTCGCGCCCGGTCGCCACCTCGGTCCGCTCGCCGCCGCGGAGTACGAGCGCGCCGCCGGCCGTCCGCACCACCACGCCCTCGACGCGCTCGACCAGGTCGTCCTCGCCGAAGAGCGCGTCGTCGGCGCCGCACAGGTACCAGCTCACGTGCTCGAGCACGGGCTCGATGGCGGCGGCGGCCGCCGCGGGGCTCTCCCACAGGGCCGGGCGGAAGTTGGGGTCGAACGTGACGATCGCGCCCGCCGCCCGCGCCCGCCGGGCGACGTCCAGGACCAGCGCCCGCGGCCCCTCCCCCAGCGCCAGCGTGATCCCGGTCAGGTGCACGAGCGAGGCGCCGTCGAGCGCCTCGGACGGCACGTCGGCCGGCTGCATCCCGCTCGCCGCCGAGCCGCGGCGGTGGTAGGCGACCGAGGTGCGCCCGCCCGCGCGCCACTTGTAGAACAGCCCGGTCGGCGCGTCGTCCACCGTCCGCACCCAGCGCACGTCGACGCCCTCGTCCCGCAGCGTGTCGTGGATCAGCCCGCCGAGCCGGTCGGCGCCGAGGCGCGAGATCCACGCGACCTCCACGCCCAGCCGGGCCAGGCCGATCGCGAAGTTCGACTCCGCGCCCGCGAACCGCAGCCGCAGCAGGTCGCCGAGCTCGAGCTCGCCCTCCCGCTGCGGGATCCAGGAGGGCCATGGTCTCGCCGGCGGTGACGACGCGCGTCACCCGAACGGCGCCCGGGGAGCGGCGGGGTACTCGACCCCGCGCTCGGCGAGCCGCTCGCGCACCCGCCGCTTGACCGCCGGCACCGTGCCCTCGGCCTTGACCTCGGCCTTCAGCGCCGAGATCTCCTCGTGCAGCGCCGTCACGTCGTCGCCGGCCGCCAGCGCCTCGCGCAGGGCGACGAACAGCTCGGGCCGGCAGTTCGAGAGCCCGTTGATCGAGCCGCTCGCCCCGGCCGCCACCGACTCCACGATCAGCGGCTCGGTGCCGGTGTAGACCTCGAACGATCCGTCGACCGCGGCCAGGTACTCCTTGTGGCGCGCGAGGTCGCCCGTCGAGTCCTTCATGCCCGCGAAGCCGGCGCGCGCCAGCTCGCCGGCGAGCTCGGGCGAGAGGTCGTTCACCGTGCGCGGCGGGATGTTGTAGAGGAAGGCCGGCGCGTCGCCCGCCGCCTCCAGCAGCGCGAGGAAGTGCGCGCGGACCTGCTCCTGCGTGACCGGATAGAACCACGGCACGTAGGCCGCGACGCCGTGCGCGCCGGCGGCCAGCGCGCGCCGCGCGAGCGCCACGGTCGCCCCGGTGCTCGGGCGGCCGACCTGCACGATCACGCGCAGCGAGCCTGCCGCGGCCGCCGCGCGCTCGGCCAGCGCGCTCGACCTCGTCGTGCTCGAGCAGCACGCCCTCGCCGGTCGTGCCGGCCACGAACAGCCCGTCGAGGCCCGCCTCGTCCAGCCAGCGGACGTGCGCCTCGAAGGCGTCGAGATCCGGGCCGCCGTCCGCCCCGAACGGCGTCGTGATGGCCGCCAGGACCCTCACTAATACGCCGGGTGCGCGCGCTCCTGGCGCAGGCCGATCCAGTAGATCAGGCCCATGCCGAGCAGCGCGCCGGGGATCGCCTCGATGGCCGTGAGCAGATCGGTGTCGCTCTGGCCGGGAACGGTGAAGCCGTGGATGACGAAGCCGAAGATGAGCGAGCCGAGCACGGCGCCGAGGAACGCACCGACGATGCCCGGCCCAGAAGTGGTCGGGCAGGAAGACCGTGAAGTGCCAGAGGGCGAGGCCCATCATGACCCAGACGAGCCCGGCCATCAGCGCGGCCTCCCGTGGCGGCGGTTGCGCGGCTTCTTCGGCTTGTCGTCGCCGCCGTCCTGCGGCGGCTGGTCGGCCTGCTGCTCGGCGCGCGAGCGCGCACGGCGGCCGCCGGCCGGGCGGTTGCCGGCGCGGGCCGCGGCGGGCTGGCGCTGCTGCTCGCCTCCTCGATCCCGAGGTCGCGCACCATCTCCTCGAACTCCTGGCCCGACACGCCGCGCGACGGGTCGGCCGGCGCGGTGAGCCTCGCGGCTGCGCTTGGTCTCCTTCGGCGCGACGTCGACCGGCGCGCCGGCGGTGGCCACCGCGTAGGCCGGGACGACGCCGCCGAACTGCTGGCGGATGCGCTCGGCGCGGGCGTGGTAGACCGGCTCGCGCTCCTTCCAGAGCGTCAGCACCGGGCCGGCGATGAACACCGACGAGTACGTGCCCGAGAGCGTGCCGATCGAGCAGCGCGAACGCGAAGTCCTGCAGCGTCTCGCCGCCGAACAGCATCAGCGCGAGGATCGGCAGGCCGGCGCAGAAGCTCGTGGCCAGCGAGCGCACGATGACCTCGGACATCGAGCGGTTGTAGATCTGCGAGAACGCGGCGTTCGGCATCCGCGGGATGTTCTCCCGGATACGGTCGAACACCACGATGGTGTCGTAGAGCGAGAAGCCCAAGATGGTCAGGAGCGCCGCGACCGTCGACGCCGTCACCTCCCGGCCGACCAGTGCGTAGACGCCGCCCGTGATCAGCAGGTCGTGCATGAGGGCGATCAGCACCGGCACCGCGAACTTCCACTGGAAGCGCAGCGTGATGTAGACCGACACCACGAACAGCGAGGCGATGATCGCGAAGATCGCCTTCCTGGCCACCGACTCGCCGAAGCTCGCGCCGATCGACTCGAAGCTCACGTCGTCGGCCAGCCCGAACTCGTCGTCGAGCACGTTGTTGACGCGGTCGACCTCGGCCTGCGACAGCTGCTCGGCGCTGATCTGGATGACGTTGTCGCCGAGCTCGGCGTTGTCGACGGTCTGGATCTCGGCGTCACCGAGCCCCACGGGCGCGAGCGCGCTGCGCACCTGGTCGATGCTCGCCGACTCCTCGAGCGGCGCGGTGATCCGCGAGCCGCCCTCGAAGTCGATGCCGAAGTTCAGGCCGTTGATGGCGATCGCCAGCGCGCAGACGAGCAGGATCAGGCCGGACACCGAGAAGAACCAGCGCGACTTGCCCATGAAGTCGAATCGCACGGGCTTGGAGTCGCGCGAGCCCAGCGCCGCGCGCGAGCGCAGCACGCGCGTGCCGCGCAGCGAGTAGAGGATCGCCTGCGTGGCGAGCACGGCGGTGAACATCGAGAGGATCACGCCGACGGCGAGCGTGAGGGCGAAGCCCTGGACGCCTGCCGATGCGAGCACGAACAGGATGAAGGCGACCAGGACGGTGACGATGTTCGCGTCGATGATCGCCGTCAGGCCCTTCTTGTAGCCCGCGGAGATCGCCTGGGAGACCGATCTGCCGGCGCGCATCTCCTCCTTGACGCGCTCGAAGATGACGATGTTGGCGTCGGCCGCCACCCCCAATGTGAGGATCAGGCCGGCGATGCCGGGCAGCGTGAGCGTGATCGGGATCAGCATGACGACCGCGTAGAAGTAGAGCGCGTAGATGCCCATCGCGGTCGACGGCGATCAGGCCGAGCACGCGGTAGAAGATGATCAGGAAGAGCGCGACGATGGCGAAGCCCACGAGGCCTGCCTTCAGGCCCTCGTCGAGCGCCTGGGCGCCGAGCGAGGCGGAGACCTGCGAGCGCGAGACCAGCTCGAGCCGGATCGGCAGCGCGCCGATCTGGAGGATCCGCGCCAGGTCCTGGGCCTCCGGGATCGTGAAGCTGCCGGAGATCTGGGCGCCGGTCGAGCCGTCGATGCCGTCCGGGTTCTCCTGGTAGTTGATGTACGGCGCCGAGATCAGCTCGTCGTCGAGCACGATCGCGAAGTGCTGGGAGGCGTTCTGCGGGTTGTCGGTCGGCAGCGCGTTGTCGACGCCGCGCTGGGCGATCTCGGCCGTGATGTCCCTGAACGCCGTGCGGCCCTTGTCGGTGAAGTTGAAGGTGACGACGGGCTGGCGCGTCTCGTCGAAGTTCTGCTCGGGGTTCTTGATGTCGGTGCCCGAGAGCGCCGGGTTGTCCTGGATGACCCAGAAGCGGTCGGGCTCGGGCGCGTCGGCGTTGGGCTTCTGGTCGCGGACGACGAGGATGCCCTCGGGGACCTCGATGACCTCGGCGTTGGCGCGCTCGTCGTCCTCGAGGTCCTGCGAGCGCGGCCTCGCGCGACTCCGACGGCTGGCCGTTGTTGAGCGGCTGCTTGGTCTCCTTGTTGAACGCGTAGAAGCGCGGCGCGTCGGCGGCGCTGTTGTTGCCGTCGCGCTGCGGGTCGCACTTGGAGGCCTGGAGGACCGCGCGGTAGAAGCCCGTGATCGCCGTCCGGCCGTTGGCGTTCTCGTCCGGGTCCGTCCGGCAGTCCTCGTCGAGGATGTTGGCTTCCCAGTCGTAGAAGAACAGCTGGGCGGTGGAGCCGACCTGCTGGGCGGCGCGCTCGGCGTCGTCCTCGCCCGGCAGGTTGACCTCGATCTGGTTCTCGCCGGACTGGAGCAGCTCCGGCTCGGCCACGCCGAAGGCGTCGACGCGGTCGCGCATGATGTCCAGCGACCGCTGGAGCGCCTCGCTGGTGACCGTGGGCTGCTGGGCGGTCGGCTTGCCCTCGTAGATGAGCTGGACGCCGCCCTGGAGGTCCAGGCCGAGCTTGGTGTCCTTCCTGGAGACCACGTAGAGGGACGCGGCGAGCAGGCCGAGCACGATCAGCAGGACGAATAGGGAGCGGCGGCGTTCGGACATTCAGGGGCTGGTGAAGGGTAGTGCTACTTCGACGGCGTCAGGACGAGCAGCAGGCCACCGTCGTCATCGTACGCCGGAAAGAGATCGGCCACAGCCTTGGCCGGCAGATCGCCTTCCGCATTCACCACTACGGGCTTGCCGAGCTGGCGGACGCCCCATTCGAGCACCGTGCCCACGTGGTCGGCGCCGCCCTCGAAGTTCAGGCCCAGGACCTCGCGCACCTCGCGACCCATCACCTTCTCGTCGGAAAGTCCCGTCAGCTCGCGCGATCCGCGGCCGCAGCCGATGATGCGGCCGTTCTGGTCGCAGACGAAGAAGGCGGCGTTCGGGGCCGGGTAGTAGTCGTCGAGCAGCTCGAAGAGGAAGCCGAAGCCGCACTTCGAGCAGCCGCGCGGCTGGTTGCGGAAGCCCTGCTGGCGGTCGGTAGCGGTGGATCGCTGACCGCAGTTCGGGCAGATGAAGAGGTGCGCCACGACTGAAAAGCCTAGACCCGCGTGCGTAAAGGCTCGATCAGAAAAGCGTCGAGTCTTCGGGCGGCGGCTCGAGCCCGAGGTGCCGGAACGCATGGACGGTGGCGCAGCGCCCGCGCGGGCGTGCGCTTGATGAAGCCGCGCTGGAGCAGGTACGGCTCGTAGACGTCCTCGATCGTGTCGGCCTCCTCCTGCACGGCCACGGCGAGCGTCGAGAGCCCGACCGGGCCGCCCGAGAACTGCTCGCAGATGGTCGACAGGATCGTCGCGGTCGAGCCGGTCGAGGCCTTGGTGGTCGACCTCGAGCAGGTCGAGCGCGGCGCCCGCCACGGTCTCGTCGATCGCCCCGGAGCCGTGGACCTCGGCGAAGTCGCGCACCCGGCGCAGGAGCCGGTTGGCGACGCGCGGGGTGCCGCGGGCGCGCTCGGCGATCGCACGCGCGCCGCCGGCGTCGATCTGCACGCCCAGCACGCGCGCCGAGCGGACGGCGATGCGCGCCAGGTCGTCGGCGTCGTAGTGGTCGAGCCGGTGCTGGATGCCGAAGCGGTCGCGCAGCGGGGTGGTCAGCAGGCCGGCGCGGGTGGTGGCGCCGATCAGCGTGAAGGCCGGCAGGTCGAGCGTGACCACGCGCGCGCCGGCGCCCGCGCCGACGGTGATCGGCAGCTGGCGGTCCTCCATCGCGGGATAGAAGGTCTCCTCGACGGCTCGCGGGAGGCGGTGGATCTCGTCGACGAAGAACACGGCGCGCGGCTCGAGCGCGGTCAGGAAGCTCGCGATGTCGGCCTTGCGCTCGAGCGCCGGGCCGGCGGTCTGGATGAACGGCACGTCGAGCTCGGCGGCCACGATCTGGGCCAGCGAGGTCTTGCCCAGGCCGGGCGGGCCGGCCAGCAGCACGTGGTCGAGCGCCTCGCCGCGCGCGGCGGCGGCGGCGATCGAGACGCCGAGCTGGTCCTTGACCGCCTCCTGGCCGACGAACTCGTCCAGCGCGCGGGGGCGCAGGCTGGCGTCGACCTCGTCCTCGCGGCGCTCGTGCGGGGTCTGGATGCGGTCGGCCCCCGGGGTGCGGATCATCGGCGGGCCGCCTTCAGCGCGTGGGCGATCAGGTCCTCGGGCGCGTCGCCGTCGGCACCGTCGAGCAGCTTGTCGGCCTCCTGGGGCGAGAAGCCGAGGCCGACGAGGCCGTCGCGGGCGAGCATCCGCGGGTCGTCGCCGCGGGTGATGACGATCGGCTCGTCGGGCACCGCGCCGACCTTCTCGCGCAGCTCGACCACGATCCGCTCGGCCGTGCGCTTGCCGATCCCGGGGGCGGCCTGCAGCCGCGCGGTGTCGCCGGCCGCGACCGCGCTCAGCAGGTCGCGCGGCGTGCCGCCGGACAGCACGGCGAGCGCCATCTTCGGGCCGACCGACTGGACGCCGATCAGCAGCAGGAACAGGTCGCGCTCCTCCTCGGTGGCGAAGCCGTAGAGCAGCAGCGCGTCGTCGCGCACGATCAGGTGGGTGTGGATCTCCGTGCGCTGCCCCACGCGCGGGACGTGACGCAGCGTCTCGGCGGAGACGGCCAGCCGGTAGCCGACGCCTTGGCACGAGACGACCACGTGGTCGGCGCGGCGGACCGCGACCGTTCCTTCCAGCAGGGCGATCATCCGGCCAGCGCCGCTTGGAGGGGCGCCCCGTTGGCGTGGCAGATGGCGACCGCCAGCGCGTCGGCCGCGTGGTCGGGCCTCGGCAGCTCGGGCAGCGCGAGGAGCGTCTGGACCATCCGCTGCACCTGGTCCTTGGCCGCGCGGCCGTTGCCGCAGACGGCGCCCTTGACCTGCTGGGGCGTGTAGGAGGCGGTCGGGATGCCGCGCTGGCCGGCGGCCAGCATCACGACGCCGCGGGCCTGGCCGACCGCGAAGGCGCTGCGCGCGTTGGCGCCGAAGTAGACGTCCTCGAGCGCGAGCGCGTCGGGCCGGTACTCGTCGAGCAGCTCACCGATCCGCTCGTGGATGGCGGCGAGCCGCCGCCCGGCATCGAGCCCGGGCGAGGTCTCCACCACGCCGCCGTCGAGCGCCAGCATCCTCCCCTGGTGCTGGGCGACGACGCCGTAGCCGGTGTTGGCCACGCCGGGATCGATGCCGAGGACGATCACGTACACGGCGGGGATTCTGCGCGGGGCGTCGGACGCCTTCATTTGCCGCGGCGGGACGAACCTCGGGCATTGTAGGGAGGCGGGATCGAGGCCCGCGCTGTGTCAACTAGCGACCCCTATGCGGACGGAATCTGACACGCGGCCGAAACCCCAGCCGCCCTACCCAGCCGCAGTTCGTCAGGCGCCCGGCAGCGAAGACCCGGCGAACCCGAAGAACCACACCGCGAAGCACAGCGCGGCGATCGCCACCGACACGATCATCACCCTGTCGAGCACCCCGCCGCGGCGGTCGACCTGCCGCTCGCCGCGCATCGAGCGCGTCCACGCCGGCCGGTACTCGTCGACCTCGGTGCCCGTCAACCGGATGTGCGCGCGGTTCAGCGCCCCGAGCCCCTTCCCGACCACGGCCATCCCGATCGGCAGGCCGATGATGATCAGCAGATACGGGCCCATGCTGGGATTCGGCGTGTCGGCCAGCCTTCGAGGCGATGTAGACGAGCGCGAGCGGCACGCCGATCCACATCACGACGCTGCCCAGCGCCATCAGGGCGACGAGCCCGACGGCGGCGGGTGACCAGAGCAGCTCGATCCTCAGCCCGCGACTCGTTCCAGGATCTCGGCGTCGACGTCGAAGTTCGCGTGCACGGCGTCGACGTCGTCCTGGTCCTCGAGCGCGTCGATCAGGCGCAGGACCTTGATCGCGCCGTCCTCGTCGAGCGGCACGAGCGTCTTCGGCCGCTGGGCGACCGACGCCTCGTCGACCTCGATCCCGGCCTCGGTCAGCGCGGCGCGCACGGCCGCGAGGTCGGCCGGCTCGCACAGCACCTCGTAGACGTCGGCGTCCATCTGGATGTCCTCGGCGCCGGCGTCGATGGCGACCATCAGGTCGTCCTCGCCGTAGCGCTCGCCGTCGACCACCACGACGCCCTTCTTGTCGAACAGGTAGGCGACCGACCCCGGCTCGCCGAGGTTGCCGCCGTTCTTGGAGAAGATGTGGCGCATCTCGGAGCCGGTGCGGTTGCGGTTGTCGGTCAGCGCCTCGACCAGCACCGCCACGCCTCCGGGCCCGTAGCCCTCGTAGAGCACCGCCTCGAGCGCCTCGGCGTCCGCGCCCTCGCCGGTGCCCTTGGCGATCGCGCGCTCGATGTTGTCCTTGGGCATCGACGCGTCCTTGGCCTTCTGCACGGCGAGCGAGAGCGCCGGGTTGCCGTCGACGTCTCCCCCGCCCTCCTTCGCCGCCACCGTGATGGCGCGCGCGAGCTTGGTGAAGAGCTTGCCGCGGCGGGCATCCACGATCGCCTTCTTGTGCTTGATCCCCGCCCACTTGGAGTGTCCGGCCATGGCCTCGAAGTCTAGATCGCGGCCCGGGCCAGGGCCTTCGCACCCTCGAGATCGAGCGCCCGCCCGCGGGCCAGGGGTTCCGGGCCGAGCGACGCCACGCGCTCGCGGGCGCGGGCCGCGAACGCGGCCAGGTACGGCGCCGCCGGCCAGTCCTCGGTGGCGCCCAGCAGCACGGCGGCGGGCTCGAGCTGCCCGCGCTCGGCGAGCACGGCGGCGAGCGCCATCAGCGAGGTGCGCTGCGAGGCGGCCTCGCTGCGCTCCTCGTCGTAGTGGATGGCCGCCTTCAGGTGCTCGACGGCCGCGTCGTGGTCGCCCTCGAGCGACGCCGCCACGCCGAGCGCGCGGAGGCTGAAGCGGACCATGTGGTGGTTGTCGGTCGCGCGCGCGCCGGCCAGGGCCTGCTCGAGCCAGCGCCGCGCGGTGGCGGGCTCGGCGTCCATCACCACGATCCCGCTGACGAAGTGCGACCACGTGATCAGCCACGGCAGCCCGAGCCGCTCGGCCTCGTCGCGCGTCTGGCGCGCCCGCACCAGCGCGGCGCCGTGGTCGCCCTTGGCCTCCAGCAGCTGGGCGAGGAAGCCGTCGGCCTCGCAGGCGATCGACGGGTAGCCGGCGGCGCGGGCGAGCCGGGCGACGTCGCTCCACGAGGCCGGGGTCGCGCTCGCCCGAGTAGTACGCGAGCTGGGCGAGCGTGCGCCGCGCCAGCAGGGCGGGCTCGCCGATGCCGGCCTCGAGCGCGATCGCCGCCTCGGCGTGCCGGCGCGCCGCCTCGCGGTCGCCGATCGTGAGTGCGACGGTCGAGGCGGCGCCGAGCGCGCGCGGCCGGCGGGCATGGGCGCCGGGCCAGCGCTCGAGGATCTCGTCCAGCAGGCGCGCGATCTCCTCGCCGTGGCGCGCGAGCGCCGGCCACCACAGCACCTCGGCGAGCGCGAAGGCGCGGCCGGCGTCGCGGTCGCTGCGCAGGCACCAGCGCGCGGCGACGCGCAGCTCGTCGAAGGCGTCGACGAACGGGAGCCGGTGCTCGCGCCAGCCGGCGTCGACCAGCTCGCGCGCCTGCGCGACGTAGTAGGCGGCGTGGCGCTCGCGCAGGCCGTCGCGCTCGCCGCGGTGCTCGAGCTGCTCGGCCGCGTAGTCGCGCAGCGTCTCGAGCATCGCGTAGGTCGTGCGCCCGCCGGTCCGGCTGGTCACCAGCAGCGAGTGGGCGACGAGCTCGTCGAGCAGCCCGGCGACGAAGGCGCGCTCGACGCCCGTCGCCGGCGCAGACCGCCTCGGCCTCCGCCAGCGAGCAGCCGCGCGCGAACACCGACAGCCGCTCGAACAGCCGTCGCTGCGGCTCCTCGAGCAGCTCGTAGGACCACGCGATCGCCGCCCGCAGCGTCCAGTGGCGCGGCGCCGAGCGGCGACCCCAGACCGCCAGCACGTCGAACCGCTCGTCGAGCCGCTCGACGATCTCGCTGGGCGCCAGCGACCGCGTCCGGCCGGCGGCGAGCTCGATCGCCAGCGGGAGCCCGTCGAGCCGGCTGCACAGCTCGACGACGGCGGCGTCGTCGCCGTCCGCGCCGGCCGCCGTCGCGCGGTCGCGAAACAGCGCCGCCGCGTCTTCACCGGCCGAGGCCGAGCAGCCGCATCACCTGCTCGCCGTCGACGCCCAGCGGGGCGCGGCTGGTGGCCAGGATGCGCAGGTCGGGGCAGCGGGCCAGCAGCTCCTCGACCACGGCGGCCGCGCCGTCGAGCACGTGCTCGCAGTTGTCGAGCAGCAGCAGGCCGGTCCGCGGCGTGAGCTGCTCGAGGCCGCCCTCGAGGGCGAGCGCGTCGGCGACCGCGCCGGCCACGTCGGCGCCGGCGCCGACCGGGCCGAGCTCGCACCACCACGGGCCCTCGGGGAAGGCGGTGCGGTCGGCGACCTCGAGCGCCAGCCGCGTCTTGCCGGCGCCGCCGACGCCCGCCAGCGTGAGCAGGCGGCTGCTCTGGAGCAGCTCCGCCGCACGGGCCAGCTGCTCCTCGCGGCCGAAGAAGCGGCTGGCGCGCGCGGGCAGCCTGCGCGCCGCCGGGCGGGGCGCGCCGGCGAGGCCGGGCTCGTGGACGAGGATGTCGCGCTCGAGCTCGCGCGTGGCGGCGCTGGGCTCGAGCCCCAGCTCGGCGAGGCCGGCGCCGAGCCTGCGGAGCGCGTCGAGCGCCTCGACCTGGCGGCCGGCCCGGTAGAGGGCGAGCGCGTGGGCGCGGACGAGCTCCTCCTTGAGCGGCTCGGCCGCGACCAGCCGCTGGAGGTCGGGGAGCGCCTCCTCGTGGCGCCCGAGCTCCACCAGCGCGCGTGCCCGGCCTTCGTCGGCGCGCGCCCGCAGCTCCTCCAGCCGGCGGATCTCGGCCTGGGCGAAGTCGGCGTAGGCGACGTCGCCGAACGGCGCGCCGCGCCACAGGGCGAGCGCCTGCTCGTAGGCGGCGAGAGCGGCCTCGGGCGACTGGGCGGCCGCGTCGGTGACCAGCCGCTCGAGCTTGACGGCGTCGATCTGGTCGAGGTCGGCGGCGAGCCGGTAGCCCGCGCCGTCGCGCACGAGCACGGTCGAGGGCGTGCCGGGGGCGCGGCCGGGCTCGAGGAAGGCGCGCAGGTTGGCGAGGCGGACGGCGAGCGAGCGCGCCGCGGTCTCGGGATCGGCCTCCGGCCACGCCGCCTCGATCAGCGCGTCGGTCGCGACGACGCGGGCGGGCTCGAGCAGCAGCCGCGCGAGGATCGTCCGCTCCTTGACGCCGGGCGGGGCGGACGACTCGCCGTTGTGGACGACCTCGAGTGGCCCCAGGACTCGAAACTCCACGAGGCGACCCTATAGCCCGAAAGTCAACTGCGCTGGGAAGCGAAGCGGCGATTTCGGGGCAGTTCGAGATCCAATCCTGGATAGGGGTCGCTATGCGACCCCAGGGCAGGACTCGATCGAAAGCGACGGCCCCGCCGGCGTCCCATGTCCCTACCTGCATCGCGCCGTATGGTGCCGCCCCGTGCGGGATCAGCGCGCACTTGCCTACGAGACCCCGCGCCAGGAGATCGCCCGGCGCGTGCCGAACACGGCGCGGCGCGTGCTGGATGTCGGCTGCGCGGCCGGCGGGCTCGCGACGCTGCTGGGCGACGTCGAGGTGGTGGGGATCGAGCTGGACGAGGACTACGCGGCCGCGGCGGAGCGGCACTGCGCCCGCGTGATCCGCGCCGACGCCGAGCAGCTGGCGCGTGACGGACTCGAAGAGCTCGGCCGCTTCGACTGCCTCGTGGCCGCCGACGTGCTCGAGCACCTGGTCGACCCCTGGAGCGCCCTCCGCGCGTACGCGCGCCTGCTGGAGCCGGGCGGCACCGCGGTGATCTCGCTGCCCAACGTCGCGCACTGGAGCACCTACGCCGCGCTTCTCAACGGCAGCTGGCCACGCAACCCTGAGGGCATCCACGACGCCACCCACCTGCGCTGGTTCACGCTGCGCGACGCGCGCGAGCTGGTCGAGCAGGCCGGGCTCGCCGTCGCGACGATCGACCGCCGCCCGCGCCTGATCTGGCGCGGCTCCCGGCTCGACGACCTGCTCGGCCCCACCGCCACGCGAATCCCCGGCGTGCGGACCCTCGTCACGTTCCAGCACGTCGTGACCTCATATCCTGCGCGCGCGTGACGATCTTCAAGGCCTACGACGTCCGCGGCCTCTACGGCGAGCAGATCGACGGCGACGTCGCCTACGAGGTCGGGCGCGCGTTCGCGCGCGTGGTCGGCGGCGGCCAGATCGGCCTGGGACGCGACATGCGGCTCACGGCCCCGGAGCTGGCCGCGCGCTACCGCGAGGGCCTCGATGGCCGAGGGCGCGCACGTGGTCGACGCCGGCATGGTCGGCACCGAGATGCTCTATTGGCTCGTCGGCTCGCGCGAGCTCGACGGCGGGCTGATGTGCACCGCCTCGCACAACCCGAAGGCGTACACGGGCGCGAAGATGGTCGGGCGGGGCGCCGTGCCCGCATCCATCGAGGACGTCCAGCGCGCGATCGACGACCTCGGCGAGGCGGGTGGGGCCGGATCCGGGTCCTTCGAGGAGGTCGAGATCTACGAGGACTTCCAGCGCGACGCCCTGAAGTTCATCGACCCGGAGGCGGTCAAGCCGCTCAAGGTCGTGGTCGACGGCGGCAACGGCATGGCCGGCCCGATGGTCGGCCCGCTGCTGGAGCAGCTCGGGCTCGACCTCGTCACCACCTACTGGGAGCCCGACGGCGAGTTCCCCGACCACGAGCCGAACCCGCTGCTAGAGGAGAACCGCCGCTTCATCGTCGACAAGGTCCGCGCCGAGCAGGCCGACCTCGGCATCGCCTGGGACGGCGACGCCGACCGCTGCTTCTTCATCGACGACACCGGCCGCTTCGTCGACGGCGACTTCATGACCGCGCTGCTCGCCGAGTCCGTCCTCGAGAAGCAGCCGGGCGCCGACATCCTCTACGACGTCCGCGCCTCCCGCGCGGTCCCCGACGTGGTCGAGCAGCACGGCGGCCGCGCGCACGTCAACCGCGTCGGCCACGCCTTCTTCAAGCGCCGCATGCGCGACGAGGGCGGCGACTTCGGCGGCGAGGTCTCCGGCCACTACTACTTCCGCGACTTCTACAACGCCGACTCGGGCACCATCCCCGCCCTGCTGATCCTCGAGCTGCTCTCCCACCGCGACGCGAAGCTGTCCGAGCTGCTGGAGCCCCTGCGCAGCCGCTACTTCATCTCCGGCGAGATCAACTCCGAGGTCGACGACCAGCAGGCCAAGATGGACGAGATCGAGCGCCGCTACGGCGACGGTCGCATCTCCAAGCTCGACGGCATCTCGATCGACTACGACGACTGGCACTTCAACGTGCGGCCGTCCAACACCGAGCCGCTGCTGCGGCTGAACCTCGAGAGCGTGGTCTCCGAGCAGGACATGGAGCGCCGGCGCGACGAGGTGCTCGACCTCATCCGCTCGTGATCCACTGCCTCCCGATCCCCACGCCGTTCGCCGTGGGCCGGGTCAATTGCTACCTGATCGAGGACGACCCGCTGACGCTGGTCGACACCGGGCCCAACTCCGGCAAGGCGCTCGACGCGCTCGAGAAGGCGCTGGCCGAGCACGGGCGCCGGATCGAGGACCTGCAGAGGATCGTCATCACCCACCAGCACCTCGACCATCTCGGGCTGGTCGGCATCCTCGCCGACCGCTCGCAGGCCGAGGTCTGCGCGCTCGACCTGCTCGCGCCCGTGCTCGAGGAGTTCGGCGCCCACGCCGAGCGCGACGACCAGCTGGCCGAGGCGCTGATGCTCCGCCACGGCATCCCGCGCGACGTGGTCACCGCGCTGCGCTCGGTCTCCAGATCCTTCCGCGGCTGGGGCGGCAGCGCGCACGTCGACAAGCCCTTGCGCGACGGCGAGGTGCTCGAGTTCGCCGATCGCCGGCTCCAGGTCCAGCACCGCCCGGGCCACTCCCCGTCGGACACGCTGTTCTGGGACGAGCAGCGCGCGCAGCTGATCGGCGGCGACCACCTGATCAAGCACATCTCCTCCAACCCGCTGATCTCGCGGCCGCTCGGCGGGCGCTCCGGCGAGCCCGGCGGCGGCCGCCCGCGCGCGCTGATGATGTACATCGACTCGCTGCGCGAGACGCGCGAGCTGCCCGCCGAGGTCGTGCTGGCCGGGCACGGCGAGCCGGTGACCGAGCACGCCGCCCTGATCGACGAGCGCTTCCGGCTGCACGAGCGGCGGGCCGCCAAGATCGCCGGGCTGATCGCCGAGCGTCCGCGCACCGCCTACGAGATCGCGCAGGAGCTGTGGGGCAACGTTGCAGTCACCCAGGCCTTCCTCACGCTGTCGGAGGTCCTGGGCCACGTCGACCTGCTGATCGACCGCGGCGAGGTCCGCGAGGTCGAGGTCGGCGGCGTGATCCGCTACGAATCGAGCTGATGCACGAGGTCGAGTTCGTCCTGGTCAGCCTGCTGGTCTCGGTGGCCGTCCTGGGCGCGGCCGCGCGCGCGGTGAACATCCCGTACCCGATCGTGCTCGTGGTCGGCGGGCTGGTGCTCGGCTTCATCCCCGGGCTGCCCGACATCGAGCTCGCGCCGGAGCTGGTCCTCGTCATCTTCCTGCCGCCGCTGCTCTACTCGGCGGCCTTCTTCGCCAACCTCAACGACCTGCGGCGGAACCTGCGGCCGATCGCGCTCCAGGCGGTCGTGCTCGTGCTGCTCACGATGTGCGCCGTCGCCGTGGCGATCAAGGCGCTGGTTCCGGACATGCCGTGGGCAGCCGCCTTCACGCTCGGCGCCATCGTCGCGCCGACCGACCCGGTCGCCGCCACGACGATCATGCGGCGGATGGCGGTGCCGCGAGGGCTCGTCACCGTCGTCGAGGGTGAGAGCCTGATCAACGACGGCACCGCGCTGGTCGCCTACCGGACGGCGATCGCGGCGATCGGCGGCACGTTCGTGGTCTGGGAGGCGGGCATGGACTTCGTCGTCAGCGCCGCCGGCGGCGTCGCGGTCGGCCTCGCCGCCGGCTGGGTGATCGTGCAGATCCGGCGGCGGATCGACGACATCCCGGTCGAGATCACGATCTCGCTGCTGAGCGGGTTCGCCGGCTACGTGCCGGCCGAGGCGCTCCACGTCTCCGGCGTCCTGGCGGCGGTGACGGTCGGGCATCGTGCTCGGCTGGAAGGCGCCCTACATCTCGACCGCCTCGATGCGCCTGCAGGGCTACGCCGTCTGGGAGATCGTCACCTTCCTCCTCAACGCGCTGCTGTTCGTGCTCATCGGGCTCCAGCTCCCGCTCATCCTCGACGGGCTGTCCGGCCAGCCGGCCGGCGAGCTGCTCTGGTGGTGCGTCGCGATCAGCCTCGTCGTCATCGTCACGCGGCTGATCTGGAGCCAGACGGCGGTCTTCGTCATCCGGGCGCTCGACCGCCGCGAGTCGCAGCGCGAGCGCCGCTCGACCTGGCAGAGCCGGATGATCATCAGCTGGTGCGGCATGCGCGGCTCGGTCTCGCTGGCCGCGGCGCTCGCGCTCGAGCCCGACTTCCCGCAGCGCAACCTGATCCTGCTGCTCACCTTCGCGGTGATCTTCACCACGCTCGTGCTCCAAGGGCTGACGCTGCCCGCGCTGATCCGGGCGCTGGACGTCACGGACGACGGCGCCGACGCCACGGAGGAGCTGCTCGGCCGCCGCGCCGCGGCCGCCGCCGCGCTCGGGCGGCTCGACGAGCTGGCCGTCGAGGAGTGGACCTACGACGAGACCATCGAGCGCATGCGCAAGCTCTACGAGTACCGCAGCCGGCGGTTCGCGGCGCGGGCCGGCGAGGCCGAGGACGGCGACGGCATCGAGCACCGCTCGCGCAAGTACCAGAAGGCCGTGCGGTCGGTGCTCGACGCCCAGCGGGCCGAGCTCGTGCGGCTGCGCAACGCCGGCGAGATCTCCAACGAGGTCATGCACCGGCTCGAGCGCGAGCTCGACCTCGAAGACGAGCGGCTGGAGATCTGAGGTGCGGGCGGCGTGGGCTGTCGCCGCCGCCGGACTGCTGATCACCGCCGCCGCGATGGCGTTCGTCGTCGCCAACCGCGGGCTCGAGCAGCCGCCGGGCCTGCGCCCGCACCTGCCCGCCGACCTGCTGTGGGCGCTCGCGTTCTCGACGTACCTGCTCGCGGGTGGGCTGGTCGCCGCGCGCCGGCCGGGGAACCCGGTCGGCTGGCTGCTGCTGCTCGAGGGGCTGGTGTGGGAGCTCGGCCTCTTCTGCGCGGGCTACGTCGGCCATGAGGTGCTGCACCCCGGCTCGCTGCCGGCGCCCGGTCTCGCCGCGTGGGTGCTGTCGTGGATCTGGGCGGTCGGGCTGGCGGGCGTCCCACTCCTGCTCACGCTGTTCCCCGACGGGCTCTGGCCCGGCCTCCGCTGGCGGCTGGTGGGGGTCGGCGCGCTGGCCGCGCTCGCGCTGCTGTTCGCGGGGTCGGCGTTCCAGCCGGGCCCGCTGGCGGACGTCCCGTCGCTGGAGAACCCGGTCGGCGTCGACGGGCTCGAGCCGCTCGCCGCCGCCGGCGGCCTGCTGCTCAGCGCGACGCTGGTGGCGTCGATCGCCGCGTTCGCGTTCCGGCTGCGGCGGGCGAGCCCGCTCGAGCGGCAGCAGCTCAAATGGGTCGCCGCGGCGGTGGCGATCATCGTGGCCGGCCTGCTGGCCGCCTCGCTGCTCGACGCGCTCGGCGTGCCCGAGTCGGTCACGAGCTACTTCAACACCCTGCCGCTCGCCGCGTTGCCGGTCGCGATCGGCATCGCGATGTTCCGCCACCGGCTCTACGACGTCGACCGCGCGCTGTTGGCCAGCGGGCTCACGGCGCTCGCCGCGCTCGTGTACCTGGTGATGGTGACGGCCGTCGGCGCCGCGGCCGGCAGCGTGCTCGCCGCGCTGGCCGGGGCGGCGGCCGTGCTCGGCCTCCAGCGGCTCCACCCGCGGCGCGAGGAGGCGCGGCCGGCGGTCGAGGTGCGCACGCTCGGCGGCTTCCGCGTGCTGCGCCACGGCGAGCCGCTGCCGGCCTCGGCATGGCAGTCGCGCAAGGCGCGCACGCTGCTGAAGATCCTGATCGCGCGCCGCGGCCGGCCGGTGACGCGCGAGGCGCTGATGGAGTGGCTGTGGCCCGGCGAGGATCCGGCGAAGCTGTCGAACCGGCTGTCGGTGGCCCTGAACACCGTGCGCGGCGTGCTGGGGCCGGAGGTGCTCGTGCAGGCGGAGTCGGGCGCCGTGGCGATCGACCTCCAGGTGGTGACCGTCGACGTCGAGCGGTTCCTGGCCGCCGGCCCCGAGGAGGCGGTGTCCCTCTATCGCGGCGACTTCCTCGAGGAGGACCTCTACGAGGACTGGGCGGCCGACCTGCGCGAGCAGGCCCGCGCCGCGTACGCCGCCGCCGTGCGCACGCTCGCCGCGTCCGCCACCGGCGACGAGACCGTGCGCCTGTACCTGCGTCTGCTGGAGCTCGACCGCTGGGACGCCGAGGCGCACCTGGCGCTGATCGCGCAGCTCGAGGCCGACGGCCGCCACGGCGAGGCGCAGCGGCGCAGGCGCGAGTACGAGGCCGCCATGGAGGAGATCGGCGCCCGGCCTTTAAGACCACTCGAACGGCTCTGGAGCACGGTTCGCCGATGTTCAGAGCTCTCCTCATAACCATCGCTCCTCGGCCTCGTCGCCGCCCCCGCCGCCGTCGCGCTCGCCGCTCGACTGGAGCGACTGCGGCGACGGGCTCCAGTGCGCCACCGCGCACGTCCCACTCGACTACGACAAGCCGTCCGGCAATCAGATCTCGCTCGCCGTGATCCGCCGCCCGGCGGACGACCCCGGCCGCCGGATCGGCTCGCTGTTCGTCAACAACGGCGGCCCCGGCAACTCGGCCGTCGACTTCGTGCGCGGCGGGCTCCCCTACCCGCCCGAGGTGCTCGCCCGCTTCGACGTCGTGGGCATGGACCCGCGCGGCGTCGGCGGCAGCACGCCGGTGCGCTGCGGCTCCAGCCCCTCGCTGCCCCCGTTCCCGGTCGGCCTTGAAGAGGAGCGCGCGTTCGCCGACGCGCAGGCCGAGCTGGGACGCCGCTGCCTCGCCCGCAACGGCGACCTGCTCAACCACCTGTCATCCGCCAACGTGGCGCGCGATCTCGACCGGCTGCGCGCCGCGGTCGGCGACAAGCAGCTGACCTTCATCGGCCACTCCTACGGCACCGTGTGGGCGCCACCTACGCCAACCTCTTCCCGGGGCGGGTGCGGGCGGTCGTGCTCGACTCGATCCTCGACCCGGTCGCCTACACGCGCGGGATCGGGCCGTTCTCGCTCCGCGTCGGCAGCCAGCGGGCGACGTCGGACGCGCTGCGGTTCTTCCTCGACTCGTGCGACGCGCCGGCGAGCGGTGCCCGTTCGCGGGCGGCGACTTCGACGGGCTGATGGAGAAGCTGCGGCGCGGCCCCGTGCTTGGGTTCACCTACGCGCAGGCGGTCGACGGCATTCGTGGCGCGCTGTCGTTCCCGCCGGCGTGGCCTCAGCTGGCCGCCGAGCTGGCCGCCGTGAGCGACGGCGCGCCCGCCGCACGGCTCGCCGCCGAGGAAGAGGACAACGGCCGCGACGCGCTGACCGCGATCGCCTGCGGCGAGACCGACAACCCGCGCGACCCGCGCGTGTGGCCGCTCGCCGCCCGGATCGCCGACGCCTTCACGCCGTACTTCGGCTCGCCGTGGGCGTACATCTCGCAGGCCTGCGCCACCTGGCCGGGCTTCGACCGCGACCGCTACACCGGCCCGTTCGACCGCAAGGCGGGGCTGCTCGTCGTCAACGCCCGCTACGACGCGTTCTCGTCGCTGTCGCGGGCGCGCCAGGTGGCCGGCTCGATGGGCGCCCGGCTGCTGACCGTCGAGCGGCCCGGGCCACACGATGGAAGCCACCGACTCCTCGTGCGCCGACGGCGCGGTGGAGCGGTACCTGGTGGCCGGCAAGCTGCCGGCCAAGGGCGCCGTCTGCGCCCAGGACAGCGCGCCGCTCTAGGTGGCGGGATGCCCCGGCCGCGTCGCGGCCGGGGCATCCTCCGAGCGTCCTACGGCGTCAGTTCAGCGGCCGGCCGATGCCGGTCGACGGCCCGCTCGCGCTGGAGATCGTCGTCGCCGGGAAGCGGTTCGGCGGCTTCGACGCATCAACCGACTCGTACGAGATCGGGGTCCCCGCCGGCGCGTCGCCGCGAATCACCGCCGTACGCATCCAGCGGGGTGCGCGGTACCGGATCCTCGAGCAGGCCGACGGCGTCCCTGGCACCGCGGTCGTGCAGGTCCACGGCCGGAGCTTCTTCGGGCCGATCGTCAAGAACTACGTGTTCGAGATCTCGTCCAGGTGAGCCACGTTCGCCCGGTCGTCGTCGTCAGGCGACGGCCGGGCGGCGAACCACGCGTCGAGGATCTCGGCCAGCTCCGCCTCGGACGTGCTGCGGAGCGACAGGGCGAGCACGTTGGCGTCGTTCCACTTGCGGGCGCCGTCGGCGGTCTGGGCGTCGGCGCACAGCGCGGCGCGGATGCCGGCGACCTTGTTGGCGGCGATCGAGGCGCCGGTGCCGGTCCAGCAGCAGACCACGGCCTGGTCGGCGCGGCCCTCGGCGACGTCGCGGGCGGCGGCCTCGGACGCCCAGGCCCAGTCGTCGCGCTCGTCGGGGTTGAGCGCGCCGTGCAGCAGCGGCTCGTGGCCGCGGGCGCGCAGCTGCTCCACGAGCGGGCGGGCGACGCCGGTGTCCTCGTCGGCGGCGACGGCGATCCTCATCGCGGCCTACCGTACCCCCCGCCGCCGGGCGTCTGGATGGTGATCGTGTCGCCCGGCTCGAGCTTCGTGCGCACCTTCGGGCCGAGCTTGCGGCCGTTGAGCCGGTTCGTGCCCGGCTTGCCGGGCTTGCCGCCGTTGGCGCCGCGCGCCGGGTGGCGGCGGCGGTCGGACAGGATCGACATCTCGCACGGCTCGAGCACGGTGATCGCGCGGATCACGCCGTCGCCGCCGGGGTGGCGGCCGTCGCCGCCGCTGCCGGCGCGCAGCGCGTAGCGCTCGACGCGCAGCGGATAGGCGGTCTCGAGCGCCTCGACCGGCGTGTTGAGCGTGTTCGACATCGCCACGTGGACGGCCGACGGGCCGGGCCCGGCGGCCGAGCCGCCCTGACCGCCGCCGATCGTCTCGTAGTAGGTGAAGCGCGGCGAGCCGAACGTGAGGTTGTTCATCGTGCCCTGGCCCTGGGCGGGCGCGTCGACCGCCTTGCCGAACGCGCGCATCAGGCAGTCGGTGATGCGGCTCGAGGTCTCGACGTTGCCCGCCACCACCGCGGCCGGCGGGCGGGCGTTGACGAGCGAGCCCTCGGGGGCGCTCACGCTGATCGGCGCGTAGGCGCCGCCCGAGGCGGGCGCGTCGGGATCGGCGATCACGCGCAGGACGAAGCAGCACGCCGAGGTGGTGACGGCCAGCGGGCAGTTGAGGTTGCCGCCGTGCTGCGGGTCGGTGCCCTCGAAGTCGACCCGCACCTCCTCGCCGTCGATCTCGACCGCCACGCGGATCGTCAGGTCGCCCTCGAGCGCCTCGACGGTCTCGGTGCTCTCGTAGCGGCCGTCCGGCATCTCGGCGATCGCCGGCGCGCGTGCGCCGCTCGGCGTAGTCCCACACCTCGGCGCAGGCGGTCCGGAACCAGTCCGCGCCGCGGCGGTCGACGAGCTCGGCCGTGCGCCGCTCGGCGAGCCGGTGGACGGCGAGCTGGGCGCGCAGGTCGCCGCGCCGCTCGTCGCCGGAGCGCGAGTTGGCGGCGATCAGGTCGATCAGGTCGTCGTCGAGCCGCGACGGCGGCAGGATCAGCCCCTCCTGGTGCAGCTCGGTCGAGTCGGCGGGCATCGAGGCTGGCGGCCATCCCGCCGACGTCGGCGTGGTGGGCGCGCGAGGCCGCCCAGCCGAGCAGCTCACCCTCGACGTGGATCGGCGACACGAGCGTGATGTCGGGCAGGTGGGAGCCGCCGAGGAACGGGTCGTTGAGCACCCACACCTCGCCGGGCGCGACGTCGCGCTCGCGCACGGCGGCCACCGACGCCGGCAGCGCCCCGAGGTGGACCGGGATGTGCTCGGCCTGGATGACGAGCCGGCCATCGGGGTCGAACAGCGCGGTCGAGCAGTCGCGGCGCTCCTTGATGTTGGGCGACAGCGCGCTGTGGATGAGCGCCGTGCCCATCTCCTCCGCGATCCCGCGCAGCGACCCGACCGCGACCTGGAGCTCGGCGGCGTTCACGTCGCCTCCAGCGTGAGGATCCCGTGCTCGTCGGCACGGCCGGACCAGCCGGGCGGGATCAGGCACGTGGTCTCGGGGAACTCGACGATCGCCGGGCCCTCCACCCTCGTGCCCGGCGGCAGGCCGTCGCCGGTCAGCACGTCGGCCTCGACCTCCTCGCCTTCCCAGCGGATCGTGCGGCGGCTGTGTTCGGCGTCGCCGGTGGCGGTGAGCGTGACCTCGGCGCCCGGCGCCACGGCGGCGGCGCGCAGGGTGACGAGCTCGACCGCGCGGTCGCGGTCGGCGTGGCCGTAGCGGCGCTCGTGCTCGGCGTGGAAGGCGTCCTCGAGCTCGGCTGGGTCCTCGAACGGGATCAGCAGCTCGAACGACTGACCCGCGTATCGGAGATCGGCGGCGCCGCGGATCTCCTCGCCGTCGCCGGCGCAGCTCCGCCACGAGCCGGTCGAGGTCCTCCGCTGCGGCGAGCGGCTGGAGCAGGCTGCGCGAGGCGTCGCGGCGGCGCTCGGCGGCGGCGAGGCCGACCGCGCTCAGCACGCCGCTGGCCGGCAGGCACAGCACGCGCGTGGCGCCGAGCTGGGTCGCCAGCTCACACGCGTGCAGCGGCCCGGCGCCGCCGAACGCGAGCAGCGACGCGCCCGCAGGATCGTGGCCGCGCTCGACCGAGACCACGCGCAGCGCCTGCACCATCGCGTTCACGGCGACCGCGACCACGCCCTCCGCGGCCTCCTCGGCGGAGCCGACGCCGAGCGACTCCAGTGCGCGCCGCGCCGCCTCGACGTCGAGCTTCAGGCCGGCGGCGATCGGCGACTCCGCGGGCAGCCGGCCGAGCACGAGGTTGGCGTCGGTCACGGTCGGCTGCTCGCCGCCGCGGCCGTAGCACGCCGGGCCGGGATCGGCGCCCGCGCTCTGGGGACCGACGCGCAGGGCGCCGCCGCTGTCGACCCAGCCGATCGAGCCGCCGCCGGCGCTGACGGTGTGGATGTCGACCATCGGCAGCCGCACCGGCAGGCCGGCGACCTGCCGCTGGACGGTCAGGTCCGACTCCCCCGCGCCCTCGGCGAGGAAGAACGTGTCACAGCTCGTGCCGCCCATGTCGAAGCCCATCAGCGGCGGCTCGGCCACGATCCGCGCCGCCACCGCGCCGCCCGCCGGCCCGGACAGCAGCATCGCGGCCGGGTGGGCCGCCGCCTGCTCCAAAGTGGCAACCCCGCCAGAGGAGAGCATCACGTGCGGCTCGGGCAGCCCGGCGTCCTCGGTGGCGGCGCGCAGTCGGCTCAGGTAGCGGCCGGTCGGCGGGCCGAGCGCGGCGTCGACCGTCGCGGTCGTCGCGCGCTCGAACTCGCGCACCTCGGCCGCCACCTCGTGCGAGGCGACCACGAACGCGCCGGGCAGCTCGCCCCGCAGGATCTCCGCCACGCGCGCCTCGTGCGCCGGGTCGCGGAACGCGAACAGCAGGCAGACGGCCACCGCTTCCACGCGCGCCCGCGCGAGCCGCCGAGCGGCCCGCCGCACGCTCGCCTCGTCGAGCGCCCGGATCACGCCCTCCGGTCCCATCCGCTCGTCGACCTCCACGCAGTGCCGTCGCTCGACCACGGGCGGCGTCGGCGCCTCGTGCAGGCGGTAGAGGCTGGGCCGGGCCTGGCGGCCGAGGAACAGCAGGTCGCGGAAGCCCTTGGTGGTGACCAGCGCGGTGCGGGCGAGCCGCCGCTCGAGCAGCGCGTTGGTGGCCACCGTCGAGCCGTGCACGAAGTGCGTCACGTCGCCCGGCTCGACGCCCGCGCGCTCCAGCACCTCGCGCGCGGCCGCCACCACGCCCTCCTCCTGGCGCCCGGTGCTCAGCACCTTGGCGGTGACCATGCGGTCGGCGGAGACGAGCACCGCGTCGGTGAACGTCCCGCCCACGTCGATCCCGAGCGCGCTCAAAGTGCTCGCGCCGCCTCTTCACCGAGCCGCACCGCGTAGTTCGTCCCGCGGTCCTCGGGATAGACCTGCGTGGTGTTGGCCAGAACGAGCCCGGGCACGGACGTCTTCAGCGGCGGGATGCGCTCGTGGTACCCGACGGTGACGATCGGCTGCGCGGCCGGCTCGCGGTGCAGCCAGCGGTTCAGCGACCCACGACGTCTCGAAAGCCGGGTTGACCTTGCGCAGGCCGGGGAGGTAGCGCTCGAGCAGGGCGTCGGCGTCGAGCCCGAGCAGCTCGTGGCCGTGCTCGAGGTAGTTGGCGACGTACAGGAAGCGGCGTCCGTCGTAGTGCTCGGGCTCGATGAAGTTGGTGTGCTCGATCAGGCCGACGAACGGCAGCTCGCGGTCGGCCACGTTGGTCCAGTAGAAGCCGCTGAACGGGCGGTCGAGCTCGAGCAGCAGGCAGAGCGCGGCGAAGTACTCGATCGGCGGCTCGGGCAGGCCGGTCAGCCGCGCGAAGATGTCGTTGGGCACGGTGGCGAGCACGCGGTCGTAGCGCTCGCTGCCGGCCGGCTCGAACGCAGCGCGGGTCGTGGCCGGCGCGGAACGAGCCGGGCGCGCCGAAGGTCACCTCGAGGTCGGGCGCGATCCGGACCGCCGGGCGGTCGATCAGCACCCGCCCGCCGTGCGCCTCGATCCGGTCGCGCAGCGCCTCGAGCAGCGGCTGCCACGAGCCGGTCGGATAGCCGAGCTTCTCCTCGCGCGCGTCCTCCCCGCGCCGCAGCCGCAGCTTGTTCCAGAGCCAGACCATGGCGATCTCGTCGGCGCGGGCGCCGAACTTGCCGCGCAGCATCGGGCCCCACACCTCTCGCCACGCCGCCTTGCCCATCCACTTCTCGATCCACGCCCGAGCGGTCGATCCGCTCGTACGGCGCGCGGTCGTTCGCCAGCCGCTGGAGCGCGACCACGGCGGCGCCCATGCGCACCCGCGACAGCGGCGGCAGCGGCTTGAAGCGCAGCAGGTCGCCCGGGGTGGTGAACGGCCACTGGCGCCCGCGCGCGAACATCGCGACGCTCGACGGGCGCCACTCGATCTCGAGGCCGAGCTCGTCGCAGAGCGCGGCGATGTGCCGGTCGGTGGTGAACAGGTGGTGGTAGTAGCGCTCGAGCAGGTGCCCGCCGCCGACGTCGATCGTCGCCGCCATCCCGCCGAGGCCCGGCCAGCGCTCGTAGACGTCGACCTCGTGCCCCGCCTGCGGTCAGCCGGTACGCGGCGACCAGCCCGGCGACGCCCGCCCCGATGACCGCGATCCTCACTTCTCGAGGTTCGCCTTGTCGCGCACCACGTACAACGGCCGGTGCTTGACCTCGTCGTAGATCCGCCCGAGGTACTCGCCGATGATGCCGACGCAGATGAGCTGGATCCCGCCGAGCAGCAGGATCACCACGATCACCGACGGGACGCCGCGCTCGTAGATGTTCGTGTAGCGGGCGACGATGGTCAGCGGGATCGCCAGGAACGCGAGCGCCGAGCACGCGAAGCCGAGCAGCGTCGCGAACTGGAGCGGGCGGTGCGAGAAGCTCGTGATCGCGTCGAAGCTGAAGCGGATCATGCGCCGCAGCGTGTACTTGGTCCGCCCGGCGCTGCGGGCCTCGCGCTCGAACGTCACGGCGGTCTGCGTTGAAGCCGACCCAGACGCTCATGCCGCGCAGGAAGCGGTTGCGCTCGGGCATGGCCAGCATGGCGGCCAGCGGCCGGCGGTCCATCAGCCGGAAGTCGCCGGCGTCGGGCGGCAGGTCGATGTCGGCCATCCAGCGGAACAGGCGGTAGAACCAGCTCGCCGTCCGGCGCTTGAAGGCCGTCTCCCCCTCGCGCCGGCTGCGGACCGCGTAGACGACGTCCGCCCCGCCGCGCCAGCGGTCGAGCATCTCCGGGATCACCTCGGGCGGATCCTGGAGGTCGCCGTCCATCATCACCACCACGTCGCCGCTGGCGTGCTCGAGCGCGGCGGTGAGCGCCGCCTGGTGGCCGAAGTTGCGCGCGAGCGTGACGACCTTGACGCGCTCGTCCTCCTGCGGCGAGTCGCGCCAGCAGCTGCCCCGGTGCGCGTCGCGGCTGCCGTCGTCGGCGATCACCAGCTCGAACGGGACGCCCTCGAGGGCGGCGACCACGCGCTCGTGGAAGGCGAGTGCCGGTGTCCTCCTCGTCGTGCATCGGAGCGGCGACCGAGACCAGTTCCGGCTCGCGGGGCATGGTCGTAATGTTCTCGGACATGGTGGACGAGCGCGCGCTCGAGACGGAGCTGCATGACATCGGCAAGCGGCTGGCCGCCGCGATGCCGGTCACGCGCAACCCGCTGAAGGCGATCGACGAGAAGGCGATGGACCTCGCCTCGCAGGACCAGGAGCTGAAGGCGGCGCTGTTCCGCTTCGTCGACGTCGTGCCCGCCTGCCGCAACCTCGACGACCTCGCGCGGCACCTGACCGGCTTCCTCGGCGAGGTCGAGCACGCCGCCGCCGCCGATCGGCGTCGCGATGAAGATGGGCGCCTCGAAGGCGGGCCGCACGGCGCTCGGCGCCGCGGCCGCCGCCGGCGTCAAGCACATGGCGCACCGCTTCATCGTCGGCGAGGACCCGAAGGCGGCGCTGGGCGTGCTGCGCGACCTGTGGAAGGACGGCGTGGCGTCGTCGGTCGACCTGCTCGGCGAGGCGACCGTCACGCAGGCCGAGGCCCAGCGCTACGCCGACCGCTGCGCCGGCGCGCTCGACACGCTGGTGGCCGCCGCCGCGCGCTGGCCGGCGCGACCGCAGCTCGAGCGCGACACCGCCGGCGCCGCTGCCGCGCGCGAACCTCTCGGTGAAGGTGTCCGCGCTCACGCCGCTGCTGCGCCCCGACGCCCCGCGCCGCGGCAAGGAGGACGCCGCCGACCGCCTGCGGCCCGCTGCTGCGCCGCGCGAACGAGCTCGGCGCCCACCTGCACATCGACATGGAGTCGATGGACTCGCGCGACGCCGTGCTCGAGCTGATCCTCGAGCTGCTGAGCGAGGACGAGTTCCGCCGCGGCCCGTCGGCCGGCATGGTGCTCCAGGCCTACCTGCGCGACTCGCCGGCCGCGCTGGACACCATCCTCGACTGGCTCGGCCGCGTCGAGCGCGCGCACCCGCTGACCATCCGGCTCGTCAAGGGCGCCTACTGGGACCACGAGATCGTGCAGGCGAGCCAGCACGGCTGGCAGGTGCCGGTGTTCGACGTCAAGGCCGACTGCGACCTCAACTTCGAGGAGCTCACGCGCCGGCTGCTCGACGCGCGGCCGGCCGTCCGCGTGGCGATCGCCTCGCACAACCTGCGCTCCGTCTCGCACGCGATCGCCTACAACCGCCTGTCCGGCGGCGACGACGCCGACCTCGAGATGCAGGTCCTGCGCGGGCTCGGCGACCCGCTGCAGACCGCGATCGCCCGCCAGGGCCTGCGCGTCCGCACCTACTGCCCGGTCGGCGACCTCGTGGCCGGCATGGCCTACCTCGTGCGGCGGCTGCTCGAGAACACGTCGAACGAGAGCTTCCTGGCCGAGCAGGCCAAGGGCACCGCGCTCGACGAGCTGCTGGCGCAGCCGCGTAGCCTCGGCCGCCCGCATGAAGCCGTTCGCCAACGAGCCGATCCTCGAGCTGCGCCGCGCGTCGGTGCGCGCCGGCCTCGCCGACGCGCTCGAAGGCGCACGACGCCAAGGGCCCGCTGAAGGTCCCGGTGTGGATCGGCGACGACAAGCGCGAGGGCTGGGACATCACCTCGACCGACCCCGGCAGGCCCGACCGCGTGGTGGCCGAGGCGGCCGCCGCGCGGCCCGGCGAGGTCGACCACGCGCTCGCCACCGCGCGGCGCTGGGACGCGCCCGCCGAGGAGCGCGCGGCGGTGCTGCGTGCAGGCCGCGCAGTGGCTGCGCGAGCGGCGGCCTCGAGATCGCGGCGCTCGCCGTGCGCGAGTGCGCGAAGCCGTGGCCGGAGGCCGACGCCGACGTCTGCGAGGCGATCGACTTCCTCGAGTACTACGCGCGCGGGGCGCTCGACCTCGCGCAGGGCGCTCCGCTGCTCCAGCCGCCCGGCGAGCGCAACGAGCTGCGCTGGGACGCCCGCGGGATCGTGGCCGTCATCTCGCCGTGGAACTTCCCGGTGGCGATCGCGCTCGGGATGACCGCCGCCGGCCTGGCCACCGGCAACGCCGTGATCCTCAAGCCGGCCGAGCAGTCGCCCGGCTGCGCGCTCGTGATCGCGCAGGCGCTGCGCGAGGCCGGCGTCCCGGCGAGCGCGCTCGCGCTGCTGCCCGGCGAGGGCGAGGTCGGCGCCGCGCTCGTGCGCGACCCGCGCGTGCACACGATCGCCTTCACCGGCTCCAACCAGGTCGGGCTCGACATCGTCCGCGCCGCCGCCGAGACGCCGCCCGGCCAGAAGCACCTCAAGCGCGTGATCGCCGAGATGGGCGGCAAGAACTGCGTGATCGTCGACTCCGACGCCGACCTCGACGAGGTCGTCCCCGCGCTCGTGAAGTCGGCCTTCCTCTACGCCGGCCAGAAGTGCTCGGCCGCCGCCCGGGTGCTGTGCCACGAGGCGATCCACGACGCGCTGGTCGAGCGGCTGGCCGGCGCGATCGAGGTGCTCGAGGTCGGCCAGGCCGACGACCTCGAGATCGACGTCCCGCCGGTGATCGAGCAGGAGGCGCAGGAGCGCGTGGCCCGCTACACCGCCGAGGCCGAGCGCGGCGGCCGGATCGCCGCGCGCGCCCGCGAGGTCCCCGACGGCGGCTGGTTCGCCCAGCCCGCGCTCGCCACCGACCTCCCGGACGACTCGCCCGTGCTCAGCGAGGAGATCTTCGGCCCGCTGCTCGCGGTCGAGCGCGTGCGCGACGTCGAGGACGCGTGCGACCGCGTCGACGCCTCCCCCTTCGCCCTCACCGGCGGCCTGTTCGCCCGCAACCCGGACACCGTCGACCGCGTGATCGAGCGCTCGCCGGTCGGCAACCTCTACGTCAACCGCGCGATCACCGGCGCGATGGTCGCCCGCCAGCCGTTCGGCGGCAACCGCCTGTCCGGCACCGGAACCAAGGCCGGCGGGCCCGGCTACCTGCTCCAGTTCGTCGAGCCGCGCGTGGTGACCGAGAACACGATGCGCCACGGCCTCGTGGTCTGAGGGGATACGGTCCGCGGAAATGCCCCTTCAGTGGGTCCTGTTCAACCTCACGGGCACGCTGGTCGACCCGACCGTGATCGCCCAGCCGCTGGGCGACTCCGGCGCCGACGAGGAGCTCGTCCTCTCCGCGCTCGACGACGCCGTCGCGATGGCCATGGCCGACGCCATGACCGGCGTCATGACCCCGCTCGACGAGCTGGTCGAGGCCGCGATGCGGCGGCGGCTGCGGCTGGCGGGCGTCGACGAGTCGCGCGCGGCGTCGGCGCGCGAGCTGATGGGCACGATGCCGGCCTACCTCGAGGTGCCCGGCGCGCTCGAGTCGCTGCGCGCACGCGGCCTCCGGCTCGGCGTGCTCGCCCAGAGCGCCGCCGACGCGACCGACTCGCGTGCTGCGCTTCGCCGGCCTGCGCGACCGCTTCGAGCTCGTGCTGAGCGCCCAGGAGGCCGGCGCCTACAAGCCCGACCTGCGCGGCTACCGGATGGCGATCGAGCGCACGGGCGCCAACGGCAGCGACATCTGCTTCGTCTCCACGCACTGGTGGGACGTGGCGGGCGCCAAGCGCGCCGGGATGCTGACCGGCTGGGTCGCCCGCCGCGAGCGCTCGCTGCTCGACACCGTGCCCGCGCCCGACTACACCGGCCGCGACCTGGCCGAGATCTCGGACGCCATCGTCACGAAAATGGCCGCCTGACGGCTTCTGACGCCTCGTAAGCAAAAGAGGCGGGTATTCTGCTGGCTCTGCGACAAACCCAATGGGAGGAGTGGAGATGGAGCAGAGCATCAGCCGCCGCGGGCTCATCGGCGCGGCGATCGGAACGGGGGCCGCTGCGGCGATCGGAACGCCGGCGCTTGCGCACGGCGGCGGCCACGATCACGGGCACGGCTCGTCCGGAAGCGTCCCGCGCGACCGGCGCGGCATGCAGCTGTGGTCGATGCGGCGCCTGATCGACGAGGGCCTGCAGACGCCCGCGCAGCTCTTCCGCACGCTCGGCCGCCTGGGCTACACCGAGATCGAGAACGTTCACGCCATGGGGATTGACCGTCGAGCAGTTCCGGCGGGCGCTCCGCGATGCGGGCCTGCGCTGCCCCTCCGGTCACGACGGGCCCGGCCTTCCCCGCCACCGGCAACTGGGAGCCCGGCTACCGCGCCACGCTCGAGTACTCGGTGGCGATCGGCCAGAAGTACACCGGCCTCGCGTGGTGGCCCGGCCCGTACAACCAGGAGGCGCTGTGGCACCAGCTCGCCGCGCACCTCAACCGCGCGGGCAGTATCGCGCGCGAGTACGGCCTGCAGTTCTTCTACCACAACCACGACTTCGAGTTCTCGAACCGGTTCAACGGCAAGCCGGCATACGACATCCTGCTCGCGGAGACGAACCCCGATCTCGTCAAGTTCGAGCTCGACCTCTACTGGATCGTCTACGGCGGCGAGTCGCCGGTCCATTACCTGTCCGAGGATCCGGCGCGCTTCCCGCTGTACCACGTCAAGGACCGCACGTGGCGCGATCGCGGCCCGGACGTGCAGGACTGGGAGGACACCGGTCCGGGCTCGATCGACTTCCCGGACATCTTCGAGGCCGGCGACGGCCGCCGGCTCGACAAGCACTTCATCATCGAGCACGACTGGCCGCGGTTCTCGCACCCGGACGACACCTTCGCCGAGTACACGACCGCCGCGGTGTCGGTCGACTACCTCAGGAAGGTGCGCTGGTAGCGACCTGCGCCAGGAACAGCTCGTGCAATCTCGTCTCCCCCGCCAGCTCAGGGTGGAACGAGATCGCGAGCAGGTTGCCCTGCCGCACCGCGACCGGGTGACCGTCGACTGCGGCGAGGACCTCGACGTCCTCGCCGCAGATCTCGACCCACGGCGCGCGGATGAACACCGCGCGCACCGGCTTGCCCTCGATCTGCAGGTTGGCCTCGAAGGAACGGATCTGCCGTCCGAACGCGTTGCGGCGGCACTCGATGTCGAGCACGCCCAGATGCGACGCGATCGAGCATGATCATGCCCGCGCAGGTGCCGAACACGGGCGCGCCGGACCGGGCGAACGCGCGTAGCGGCTCGGCCAGCCCCTCCCGCTCGATCCCGAGCGTCATGGTGGTCGACTCGCCGCCGGGGATGATCAGCCCGTCGAGCCCTTCGAGGTCGGCGGGCACGCGCACCTCGCGCACGTCGGCGCCGAGGTCGCGCAGCATCCGGCCGTGCGCCTCGAAGTCGCCCTGGAGCGCGAGGACCCCGACGAGCACGGTTACCAGCCGCGGTTTGCGAGCAGCTGCGCCTCGTCGAGCTTGCGCGTCTCGAGCGAGGTCATCGCCATGCCCAGGCCCTCGGAGGCGCGGGCGACCCGGGCCGGGTCGGCGAAGTGCGTCGTCGCCTCCACGATGGCGGCGGCGCGGGTGGCCGGGTCCTCGGACTTGAAGATCCCGGAGCCGACGAAGTTGCCCTCTGCGCCGAGCTGCATCATCAGCGCGGCGTCGGCCGGCGTCGCGATCCCGCCGGCGCAGAACAGCGACGACCGGCAGCTTGCCGTCGCGCGCGACCTGGCGCACGAGGTCGAGCGGCGCCTGGAGCTCCTTGGCCGCGGTCGCCAGCTCGGCGTCGTCGAGCACCGTGAGGCGCTTGATCTCGCCGCGTGATGCGGCGCATGTGGCGCACGGCCTCGACGATGTCGCCGGTGCCGGCCTCGCCCTTGGAGCGGATCATCGCCGCGCCCTCGGCGATCCGGCGCAGCGCCTCGCCCAGGTTGGTGGCGCCGCACACGAACGGGACCTTGAACTGCCACTTGTCGATGTGGTTGGCCTCGTCCGCGGGCGTCAGCACCTCGGACTCGTCGATGTAGTCGACCTCGAGCGCCTCGAGCACCTGCGCCTCGGCGAAGTGGCCGATCCGCGCCTTGGCCATGACGGGGATCGTCACGGCCTCCTGGATGCCCTTGATGAGCAGCGGGTCGGACATGCGGGCGACGCCGCCGTCGCGCCGGATGTCGGCCGGGACGCGCTCGAGCGCCATCACCGCGGCGGCGCCGGCGTCCTCGGCGATCTTCGCCTGCTCGGCGTCGACGACGTCCATGATCACGCCGCCCTTGAGCATCTCGGCCAGGCCGGCCTTGACGCGGAAAGTCGCCTCGTCACGCATACGTGACGCAGGATATCGGGGGTCCTACTCGGGCAGTGCGACCGGCAGCGCGACCGGGAACAGCCGCTCACGCAGCTCGCTGCACTCGATGTCCTCCCACCGGCGCGTGCACTCCGGGCACTCGAACCGGTACACGGATGCGGGCGAATCGCACATCCAGCAGGGCTCGGGGATCTCGGACACACTGCGACCGTACTCCTCGTCGCCGGTTCCGCCATTAGACCTCCGAGTAGTCTCGCGGCGGTGGAGGTACAGGTCGTCCACGAGGAGCGGTACTGGTATCCGGACGACGGCGGGCAGGTCTGGCTGGCCGGCTACACGCCGGTCGCCGACGACGGCCGCTACCTGAGCCGCGACGCGCCGGAGCTCGCCGCGCGCGGTCTGCGGGTGGCCGGCGTGGCGGGCGCAGGCCGCCACCACGACGTCGGCGACGCGGCCGCGCCGGGCCGGCCGCTCGAGCTGCGCCGCGACCCCGGCAACGAGCACGACCCGAACGCGATCATGGTCCTGGCCGGCGGCGAGACGATCGGATTCGTCCCGCGCGAGCTGGCAGAGGAGCTCGCGCCGCAGCTCGACGCGGGGCGGCCGTGGTCGGCCGTCTCGCTGCGCGAGGCACGGCCGTCGCCGCGCGATCCGCGGACGGGCGTGACGATGTTGCTCGCGCCCGACGCATCTGTATCGTTTGTCACATGGCGACCGACGACCTCATCGCGCCGGACGAGACCGCCTTCCGGCTCGAGCTGACGCCCGCGCAGCTCAAGATCACGCATTCCGCGCTCAAGTCGATGCTGACCGACTTCGGGCACGACCAGCCGGACGTGCACCGCATCATCCGCGAGGTGCTGGCCAAGCTGCCCGACGAGGCGAGCATCCGGGCTATTTCAATTTGAAGGCGCGGATGCGGTCGTCGTACTGCGCGGCGTCGCGCGAGTAGACGCCGTAGGCGAGCGCCTGGATCAGCGACAGCAGGCCGGCGTGCGAGCGCACGAAGGCCGGTGAGTTGGACGAGTAGTAGAGCGTCCGCTCGGACAGCTTGGAGACCTCCGAGAGCGTCGCGTCGACGATCGCCAGCGTCGACGCCTTGCGGTGGCGGGCGATCTTCATCGCGCGCACCACGAGCGGGTGCGGGCGGCCGGCGCTCAGGCCGATCACCAGCGTCCCCTCGTCGATCCGGCCGAGCCGCGACAGCGCCTCCTGTGACGGCGAGGCGGCGATCTCCGCCCGCACGTCGAGCAGCATCAGCAGGTGGCGCAGGTAGGAGGCGAAGAACGCCATCTGGTCGGTGCCGGCGATCAGGATGCGCTCGGCGGTGGCGATCGTCTCGATCACGCCGTCGACCTCGGACCGCGAGACCCGGCGGGCCGTCTCCTCCACGTTGACGTGGTCGGCGGCCACCGCCTGCTCGAACGGCGTCTGGTCGAGCGAGAACAGCGGCGCGGCCTCGAAGCCGTTGTTCTTGCCGGTGGCGCGGTGGTGGTGGCGGTACTCCTCGCGCGCCGCCTCCTGGAGCTCCGGGAATCCCTCGAAGCCGAGCGCCTGCGAGAACCGCACGACGGTGGACGACGACGTGCTGGCACGGCGGGCCAGCTCCTCCGCGGTATGGAAGGCGACCTCGTCGAGATGGTCGACGACGTACTGGGCGACGTCCTTCTGCGAGCGGGAGAACTCGTCGAAGCGGGACGAGATGTACGCGGAAAGTGTCTGGTGGCCGCGGGCGGCCGGGGGCATCGTGGCGGTCCTCGGCATGGCGGAGCGTCTTTCGACGGTCGCCTCGTAACCTCCTGCCACTTATGGAGCGAGTCCCCACCCGCCTCGAAGGTCCGATCCTGCTGGCGCCCAAGCTGCACGGCGACGAGCGCGGCTTCTTCATGGAGACTTTCCGCGCCGACACGCTGGCCGAATACGGCATTCCAACCGAGTTCGTCCAGGACAACCACTCGCGCTCGCGCCGCGGCACCGTGCGCGGCATTCACTTCCAGACCTCCCCCGGCCAGGGCAAGCTGGTCCGCGTGGCGCGCGGGCGGGTCCTCGACGTCATCGTCGACCTCCGGCGCGGCTCCCCCACCTTCGGCGAGTGGGAAGCGGCCGAGCTCGACGACGAGCGCGGCCGGATGCTGTGGATCCCGGTCGGCTTCGGGCACGGGTTCTGCGTGCTCTCCGACGTCGCCGACTTCGTGTACAAGTGCACGAGCTACTTCGACCCGGCCACCGAGGCGGGCTTCAGCTTCGCCGACCCCGAGGTCGGCATCGAGTGGCCCGACGGCGAGCTGATCTACTCCGAGCGCGACCGCGACGCGCCGCGGTTGGCCGAGATTGCCGACTCGCTCCCGTTCTGACGGCCGCTACGCGCCGAGCCCGACCGGCGCGCTGCACCTGGGCAACCTGCGCACGGCGCTGCTGGCGTGGCTGTTCGCGCGCTCGGCCGGCGCGCGCTTCCTCGTCCGGATGGAGGACCTCGACAGCGGCCGCGTGCGGCCCGGGTACGCCGAGCAGCAGCTCGCGGACCTGGCCGCGATCGGGCTCGACTGGGACGGCGAGGTCGTGTACCAGTCGCAGCGACTCGAGCGCTACGCCGACGCGATCGAGGCGCTCGGCGACCGCGTCTACGAGTGCTATTGCACACGGGCCGAGATCCGCGAGGCGGCGTCGGCGCCGCACGGGCCGCTGCCCGAGGGCGCATATCCCGGCACCTGCCTGCGACTGAGCGCCGCCGAGCTGGCCGAGAAGCGCGCGAGCGGCCGCGCGCCCGCGCTGCGGATCCGCGCCGGCGCCGAGCGCGTGGCGTTCGAGGACCGGCTGCACGGTCGCGTCGAGGGCGTGGTCGACGACTTCGTCATCCGCCGCAACGACGGCGCACCCGCATACAACCTGGCGGTGGTGGTCGACGACGCCGCCCAGGGCATCGGCGAGGTCGTGCGCGGCGACGACCTGCTCGACACCACGCCGCGCCAGATCTTCCTGGCCCGCGCGCTCGGCCTGCCCGAGCCCGTGTTTGCGCACGTACCGCTCGTGCTCGGCCCGGACGGGGCGCGGCTGGCCAAGCGGCACGGCGACGTCACGCTGCGGGAGGTGCCGCCTGAGCGCGCCCGCGCGTGGATGCTGCGGACGCTCGGGCTGGAGGACGGTGGCGCCCTTGATCCGCATGTGTTGCCACGCGAGCCGACGGTGTTTGACGGGGTGTGAGCCGCCCGTAGACTGCGCCGATGTTCGTAGGACGCGAACGGGAGCGGGCACGGATCGACCGGTTGCTCCAGGACGCTCGGGCCGGCCGCAGCGGCGCCCTGCTCCTGCACGGCGACGCCGGGATCGGCAAGACGGCGCTGATGCGCTGGGCGATCGGGCAGGCGACCGCGATGCGGACGCTGCGCGCCCGCGGCATCGAGACCGAGTCCGACATCCCCTTCGCCGGCCTCGCCGAGCTGATCACGCCGCTGCTCGACCGGCTCGACGACATCCCGGAGGTGCAGGCCCGCGCGCTGCGCGGCGCACTGGCCCTCGGCCCCGCGACCCCGCACGACCGCTTCACGGTCCCGGCCGGCCTGCTCAACCTGCTCGCGGTCGCCGCCGAGGAGCAGCCCGTGCTGGTCTCGATCGACGACGCCCAGTGGCTCGACGAGCCGTCGCTGGAGGCGTTCCTGTTCACCGGCCGGCGGCTCGGCGCCGAGGGGATCGCGATGCTCGGCTCGCTACGCGACGGGACCGCGGTGGCGGGCATGGACGTGCCGTGGCTCGAGCGGCTGCCGGTGCCGCCGCTCGGCGACGAGGAGGCGCGCGAGCTGCTCGAACCGGACCGCTTCGCGCCGTCGGTGGCCGACCGCCTGGTCAGCACGGCGGCCGGCAACCCGCTGGCGCTGCTCGAGATCCCGCGCCTGCTGTCCGACGGCCAGCGCGCCGGCCGCGAGCCGCTGGAGGAGCCGCTCCGCCCGGGCACCGGCGTCGAGCGGGCGTTCCGGCGCGCGCTCGACGCGCTCGACGCGCAAGCGCGGAGCGCGCTGCTGGTCGCGGCCACCGCCCACACCGGCCGGCTCGAGGTCATCGAGGCCGCCCTGCGCGAGTCCGGCCTCGAGGTCGAGCACCTGGCGCCCGCCGAGGCGGCGCGGATGGTCACCGTCGACGAGGGCGAGGTCGAGTTCCGCCACCCGCTGCTGCGCTCGACCGCCTACCACGCCGCCAGCGCCGCCGAGCGGCGCGCCGCGCACGGCGCGCTGGCCGCCACGGCTCCCGACGGCAGCCCCGAGCGCGCCTGGCACCTCGCCGCCGGCGCGGTGGCGCCCGACGAGGAGATCGCGGCGGCGCTCGAGGCGGCCGCGCTGGACGCCCGCGGCCGCGGCGCGCACGCCACCGCGGCGCGCGACTTCGGGCGCGCCGCACAGCTCACGCCCGACGACGAGCCGCGCGCCCGGCGGCTGCTGGAGGCGGCGACCGACGCCACGCGCTCCGGCGAGGCGGATCGTGCCTTCGCGCTGCTCGGCGACGCGGCGCAGCTGGCGACCGACCCGCTGCTGGCCGCCGACGTGCAGCGGATGACCGGGCACGTCGAGATGCGCCGCGGCTCGCCGCTGGTGGCCAACGAGCTGCTGGTCGCCGAGGCCGAGCGGGTGCGCTCGCGCGACCCGCGCCGGGCCGCCGGCATGTTCCTCGAGGCTTCGGTCAGCCACATGATCACCGGCGACATGCACGCGCTGGTGGCGACCGCCGAGCGGGCGCGCGCGCTCGCCACGTCGGCCGACCCGGCCGTCGAGCTGCTGGCCACCACGGTGATCGGCGAGGCCTACCTCGCGCTCGGCGACGTCGAGCAGGGCGAGCCGCTGATGAGCGCCTGCGAGCCGTACCTGCTCGAGGGCGACCCGCTCGCCATCGTCGAGATCGTCGGCATGGCCGCCCACGCGTCGATCTGGACCGAGAAGTTCGACCGCGCGCAGCGGATCCTCGACCACCTGATCGCCGCGGCGCGCGACGCCAGCGCGGTCAGCGCGCTGATCTACCCGCTGGCCGCGCGCTCGCACCTGGACTTCCGGCTCGGGCGCTGGGCGCCGGCGCGGGCCCAGGCCGCCGAGTCGGTCGAGCTCGCGCAGGACACCGGCCAGCTCCCGCTGCTCTCGCACAGCCTCGCCGCGCTCGCCCACATCGAGGCTGCGGGCGGCCAGGAGGAGGACTGCCGGCGCCATGTGACCGAGGGGCTGGCGCTGACCGCGCGCTTCCAGGGCGACGCCACCGGCGCCTACCTGACCGCCGCGCTCGGGCTGCTCGAGCTCGGGCTCGGGCGCGTGCCCGAGGCGATCGCGGTGCTCGAGGAGACCCAGCGCACGGCCGACCGGCTCGGGATGCAGCCGTCGCTCGTGATGTGCACGCCCGACCTGATCGAGGCGTACGCGCGCGCCGGCCGGCGCGACGACGCGAGCGCCCTGACCGAGGTTTTCGAGGCGCGCGGCCGCAAGACGGGCGCGCGCTGGCCGCAGGCCGCGGTCGGGCGGCTGCGCGCGCTGCTGGCGCCCGACGACGAGATGCGGGCGCAGTTCGAGGCCGCGCTCGCGCTCCACGAAGGCCTGCCGATGCCGTTCGAGCGCGCCCGCACGCTGCTGTGCTTCGGCGAGCGGCTGCGCCGCGCGCGCCAGCGGGCCGACGCGCGCGAGCCGCTGAAGGAGGCGCTCGAGACGTTCGAGCGCCTCGGCGCGCGCGGCTGGGCCGAGCGCACGCGCACCGAGCTGCGGGCGACCGGCGAGCAGCAGGCGCGGCGGACCGAGACGGCGGCCGAGCAGCTCACCCCGCACGAGCTCCAGATCGCCGTGCTCGTGGCCCAGGGCATGACGAACCGGGAGGCGGCCTCGGCGCTCTTCCTCTCGCCGAAGACGATCGAGTACCACCTCGGCCAGATCTACCGCAAGCTCGACGTCCGCGGCCGCGCGCAGCTCGCGCGGCTGATGGCGATGGAGCTGCCCGAGGGCGAGCGCGACCCGGCCGTGCTCGCCGAAGCGATGTCATGAGCCGCGACCGCCTCGCGGAGATCTGCACGGGGCTCCCGGAGGCCGAACGCGAGATCAGCGGCCGCCACGACGTCTATCGCGTGCGCAAGCGAACCTTCGCCTACTACCTCGACGACCACCGCGGCAACGAGGGCATCGTCGGCGTGGTGTTCAAGATGCCGGCGCCCGAAGGGCTGATCGCCGCCTCCCCCGACCGCTTCTACAAGCCCGCCTACCTCCACCATCGCGGCTGGGTCGGCCTACGTCTCGACACCGGCTCCGTCGACTGGACCGAGGTCGCCGACTTCGTCACCGACAGCTACCTCGCCGTAGCCCCGAAACGCCTCAGCCGCGGAATGGGTCCGTCTGCGTGAACGCGATCCTCTCGCCGAGGTCCGGGTCCCGGTCGCGATAGAGCTCGAGCACCAGCAGATAGCGCCGGCCGGGCTCCGGGATCGGGACGAACAGATCCTTGCCGCCGCCCTCCGAGCAGGCGTTCGGGCTGAAGGTCATCGCGACCGCGCGATCCTGCCCGGGCTGGACGGCGCCGAGCGTCTCGTCGCGCTCGATCGCGATCAGGGTCCAGGTGATCGTCAGCGTCGACCCGCGGAATCCCGTCGTCCGGTAGCTGAAGCGCACCTCCGAGCCCATCAGGTTCGGCTCGCCTTCGAGCGCGTCCTGTGTCGCACCGTTGCGCAGGAGGTGATCGTGATACATCACCTTCGGAAACACCGGGGCGCCCGTGAACTCGGCGTCGGTGTCTCCCAGGCAGGGCCGCAGGTTCGGTGCCACGGTGAACAGCAGGCCGACCGCGACCGAGACGGCCGTGATGACGCCCGCCGCCCCGCCGAGGATGCGCCGGACGCGCCACCTCGACTCGCCGGCGCCCTCCGTCATCGGCGACGGAAGACGGCGATCACGGTCTTGGGAGACGAGAGCCGCAGCGTGCACTGCGGATTCGTGCCGGAGCAGAAGTAGCTCCAGTGGTCGAAGCGCGCTCCGCGGTTCGGGGTCGCCCTGAGTCGCACGTTCGTGCCGGGGCCGTACAGCCGCTTGCAGGTCAGGACGCTGCTCGTCGGGCCACCGCAGCTGATCTCGCGGCTCGTGAACGATCTCCCTCCAGACACGCTGCCGGGGCCGGTCACGCTGACGTTGACGGCGAACTTCCCGGTGTTCGTGGCCGGGAATTGCACGGACCCGCTCACCTCGACGGCCCGATCGAGGATGAGCCTGCACTCGGCGCTCAGTCCCTGGCAGCCGCCCTGCCATCGCACCGAGATCCCACCCGCACTGAGCCTGACCTCGGTCCCCGAGGGGAAGGAGGCGGTGCACGTCGGCGGGCAGTCGATGGCGGCCGGCGAGCTCGTGAACGCACCGACCAGGGGCGTGACGGTCAGGGGCACGTCGCCGACGGCAGGAGCAGCGCTGCGGAACACGGCCGCGGTGCCGACCAGGGCATCGGGATCGGCGAGCACGTCGCACTCGGTCCCGCGGCCGGCGCACGCCAGGCCGTCCCAGGCGTCGAATGTCGCGCCCGCGTCCGCCGAGGCGAGCAGCTGGATCGAGCTCCCCTGCCCGAACGTCGCCGTGCACTTGGTGCCCGTCGATCCGCACACGAGGCCGGGCGGCTCGCTGGTCACCGTGCCTGGACCGCTCACCATCAACGAGATGGTCCGCGGGATGCGTTCGAACACCGCACGGACCCGCTTCGGCCCGCCGCCCACGACGACGATGCACTGTCGCGTCGTTCCGATGCAGGCGCCCGTCCAGTAGGCGAACTTGTGGTCCTTCCCGCCGGCGGCGGTCAACTCGATCTCGCGTGAGCGCTGATAGCTCGCCGAGCAGTCAGGGCCGCAGTCGATCCTGCCATCCGCCGATGCGACGGTGCCCGTGCCGCTCGTGCGGACTTGCAGCGTCTTGGTCGCCTTCCCCTGAGCCGCATGCGCCGCGCTGCCGCTGATCATGAGGGCGATGGACATCGCGACCCCCAGTTGCCTCGCCTTCGACGCTCGCAACACACCGCCCCTCTCGTGGGAGTCGCTCCGACCCTATGAGGCCGTCCTCACTGGTGTCAAGCGTTCAGCGCGCCGGGTCACAGCTCAGTCCAGCTGCTCCTCGAGGCGGGCGACGGTGTCGCGGGCCTCGCTGGCGGCCTCGCGGGCGGATTCCAGGTCGGCGGTGGCCTCGTCGGCCTGCTCCCGTGCCTCCTCGGCCGCGGCGAGGGCGGCCTCGAGCCGGCCGGCGGCGCGGTCGGCGGCCTTCTCGGCGCGCTCGAGCTCACGCTCGCGGGAGCGGCGCTCGGCGCGCGCCTCGCGCAGCTCGGCCTCGAGGCGCTGGCGGCGCTCGGCGGCCTCGCGCAGGGCGGCCTCCGCCTCGCGTGCCTCCTTGTCGTCGGGCGGCGCCTTCTTGGGCTTGGCGGCGGCGCGGCGCTTGGCCGGCCGTGGCGCGGCCGGCACGTCCGCGCCCGGGAGCAGGCCCCAGGCGCCGCCGCCCTCGGCGTCGGCCACCACGCGGCCGCGGTCGAGCGCGTCGCGGACCTCCTCGTCGGTGGCCGCCGCCTGGAGCGTTGTCCGCAGGCGCTCGAGCGTCGCCTCGCTCGGCTTGCGCCCGCCGGGCTTGAGGTCCCTGGCGGCCGTGACCAGCTCTTCGACCGCCGCGCGCTCGGCGGCCGCGGCGTCGCGCAGCGCCGCGGCGCCCTTGCCGGCCACCGCGGCCTCCTGCGCCTCGCGCAGGTCGTCGACGGCGTCCAGCAGGGCGTCGACCAGGTCGCGGCGCTCGCGCACGAGCGCGTTCGCCGCCCAGGCCGCCTGGGTCGGCTTGGGCAGCTTGCCCACCTGCTCGGCCGCCTCGCGCTCCTTGGCCTTGCGCAGCTCGCGCGCCGTCGCGTCGCGCTCGCGCGTGAACTCCTCCAACGGCAGGCTGTACAGCCGGCCGGCGGCCTCCTCGACCGGGTCAGCCACCTTCGCCCGGGGCGACGGCCGTGAACACAGGCTGGGAGCCGACCCGCCAGGCGCGGGTCATGCCCGGCGAGTTGAAGGTCGCCGCGACCTCGCCGTGCGCGCTGACGGCGATCAGGCCGCCGTCCTGGCCCCAGCGGCCGAGCCCCTCGATCGCGAGCTCGCACGCCTCCTCGAGGCCGAAGCCGCGGTGGCGCAGCAGCGCGTCGACCTCATGCGCGAGCGCCGAGCGGATGATCGACTCGCCGTGGCCGGTGCAGGAGACGGCGACGGTCGCGTCGTCGGCCCAGGTGCCGGCCCCCACGAGCGGCGAGTCGCCGACGCGGCCCAGCCGCTGGCCGGACACGCCGCCGGTCGAGGTGGCGGCCGCCAGGCGGCCCTCGGCGTCGCGCGCGACCGCGCCGACCGTCCCGCGCGCCGGCTCCGCGGCGTTGGCCAGCGCCAGCCGCTCGCGCTCGGTCACGAACCAGGTCTCGGCCTCGAAGGCCAGCCCGGCGGTGGCGGCGAACTCGATCGCGGGCGGGCCGACGAGCAGCACGTGCCGGCCCTCCTCGAGCACCGCCCGCGCGGCGCGGATCGGGTTGCGGACGCCGCGCACGGCAGCGACGGCGCCGGCCGCGCGGTGGGTCCCGTCCATCATCGAGGCGTCGAGCTCGACGCGCCCGTACTCGGTCAGCGCCGCGCCGCGGCCGGCGTTGAACTCGGGGTCGTCCTCCAGCACCACCACGGCCGCCTCGACGGCGTCGAGCGCCGCGCCGCCCGCCGCCAGCACCGCATGCCCGGCCTCGACGGCGGCGGCCGCGCCGGAGCGCATCCGCTCGACCCGCTCCTCGTCGCGCGGCAGCCCGCCGGCGCCGCCGTGGACCACGATCGCGATCTCGTCCATCAGCGGCTCACCCTACACGCGCCCCACGCCTCCCAGTACGGCGCCCGGCCGAGCAGCCGCAGGTCGCCGTCGGGGAGCGGCGGCTCGACCGGCCCGCCGTCGTGCGGGCGCCAGCGCACGAGCGCGACCGGCGGTTCGGGCCGGCGGTCGATGCCCGTCATCGAGATGTCGAGCTCCCAGGCCACGAGCGGCCGCACGTCGGGCGCCGTGCGCACTGGCGCGCAGTCGACGATCGCGTCGCGCCCGCCGGCGTCGGCGACCAGCTCTGGCAGCGCCTCGCGCCGGTCGGCCCGGGCGCCGACGTCGGAGAGCTGGTCGCGCAGGTCGCCGAGCGTGATGACGGCGACAGCCGCGACGAGCACGGCGGAGGCCACGACCGCGCCGCGCCTGACTGCGCGGCGCACGCGCGGGATGACCTCGGCAGTGCCGGCCGCGCGCCGCAGGATCGCCGCACCGACTCCGCGGCGGTCGACGACGGTGCCGGCCCGGCGCCGCACGATCGCCGCGCCGAGCCAGGCGGCGCCGGCGCCGGCCAGCACGCAGCCGAAGGCCATCGCGGCGACGAGGTAGCGCGGGTTGCCGGCGTAGCCGGCCTGCGCCATCACCGCGACGATCGCGATCCAGGCGAGCGCGGCGGCGGCGAGGGCGCGGGCGAGCCGCGGGCCCGCGATCGTGCCTGCCACCGCGGCCAGCGTGGCGGGCACGGTGAGGAGCGCGACCGCGTCGGCCAGCACGGCCAGGCCCGGCACGTCCTCGAGCGCGGCGCTGCCGAGGCTCGGCTCGCCGCGGGCGGCGCGCGACGCGCTCAGCGCGCCGCCGATCCCGAGCACGTCGGGCCCCAGCCACAGCACCGGCACCACCACGCCGGCGGCGACCACGGCGCGGCGGGCGCCCGGCTCGGCCTGCCACAGCCACAGCCCGTAGAGCCCGAGGAACGGCCACACCTCCGGCCGCAGCAGCGCCGCGGCGGTGCCGAGCGCGAGCGCCGCCCGGCGGTGGCCATCGAGGTGGGCGACCACCGCCCACAGCGCCGTCGCCGCCAGCAGGCCCTCCGAGTTGCCGAGCGCGGTGTTGAACAGCCACCACGGGCTGAGCGCCATCACCGCGGCCGCGGCCGCGCCCGCGACGTTCCCGCCGAGCCGCGCCGCCAGCGCCCAGGCGCCGGCGAGCGCCAGCAGGCCGCCGGCCCGCGCGACCACCAGCCACAGCGCCGGCGTGGGATCGCCGGTCAGCGCCAGCGGCGTCGTGACCACCACGGGCAGCGGCTTCCACGACGGTCCGCCGGTCGTGTCGAGCGCGAAGCGGCTCGCGTCGCGGCCCCACACCACCCACGCCTGCGGGTCGAACGCGAGCGCCCACGGCAGCAGGAGCGAGACCCCGGCGAGGGCCACCGCGGCCGGCACGAGCATGCGTGGCAGGTCAGGCCACCCAGCTCACGATGAGCACGAGCGCGACGAGCAGCGCCGCGACGAACACCAGCGCGGCGACGCGGCTCACCCACACGGCGGTCTGCGAGCGGTGCCCGTGCGGGACGCGCTGCGCGGCGGCGGCGCGCGCAGCCTCGGCGCGCTGGTGGGCGGCGGCGCGCCCGACCTCGGTCCGCCGTGCGGCGACCAGCCGGCCGGCCGGCGTGGCGGCCGCCGGGGTGTCCTCGGTGATGCCGTTGGCGGCGGCGGCCGAGCTCGCGCGGCGGTGCTCGGCGGTCTGCGCCTGAACGGCGTCCAGCTCCCGGCGCAGGCTGCGGGCGGCGGCGCGCTCGCGTTCGAGCTCGCGTGCGATCCGCTCGTACATGCGCTTGGTGGCCGTCGCCTCGCCGTCGTCGCCGTTCTCCTCGCCCGCCTGCGTGGCCAGCTCCTCGCGCAGCTTCGCGGTCTCGGCCCGCTCGGTCTCGAGCGTCTGCTCGGTCTCCTCGCGCGTCGCGTCGAGCTCCGCGCGCAGCCGCTCGGTCTCCTGCGCCTCCGCGGTGATCGTGCTCTCGGCCTCCTCGCGGGCGGTGGCCAGCTTCTCGCGCACCTCGGTCGTGGCCGCGCGCTCGGCGGCCAGCCGCTCCTCGGCCTCGACGCTCACCGTCCTGAGCTCCTCGCGGGCGGTCGTCAGCTCCTGGTCGCGGATCGCGAGGTCGGCGGTGACGCGCTCGAGCTCGCCGGCCAGCCGCTCGCGCTCCTGCTCGGCGGCGGTCAGTGCCTCCTGCGCCTCGGCCAGCTCGCCGCGCAGCGTCTCGGCCTCCGTCTCGCGCTCGGCGAGCGCCGCGTCGGCCTCCTCGCGCAGGCTGACCAGCTCGCCATCGCGCTCGGCCAGCGTCGTCTCGGCCGCCTCGCGGCGCAGGCGCTCCTCGTGCAGCCGCTCGAGCGACTCGTCGGCCTTGGCGCGGCGGCGGCGCCGCGGCGGCGGGAGGTCGACCACGAGCCGGCGGCCGATCTCGAGCACGACCGCGGTGATCGCGTCCGGATCCTCGTCGCAGGCGAACGTCGCCCGCCACTCGCCGGTGCCGGCGAGCTGCCCGCCCGGGAGCGCGGTCAGCCGCCTGCGATGGCCGCCCGCCTCGACGGTGAGCACGGGCCGGCCGAGCCGCCGGCCCTCGAGGCCGCTCCAGCGGCCGACGACCTCGAGCCGCCCGGGCTCGCTCCAGCCGAAGCGCTCGAGCTCGAACGCGACGTCGCCGACCTCGGGCATCAGCCCTCCGCTGCCTTCTCATCGGTGGGTTCGATCGCGGCCGCCTCCGTGGTGTCCTGCCGGTGGTCGAGCACGGCCACCCGCTCGCGCGGCTCGCGGCCCTCGATCGCGACCGCGAATGAGATCCGGCCGACGCTCAGGACCGCTCCGGCCAGCATCACCAGCGCGGCCGCGAACGCCAGCCAGGCGCCCTGCTCGAGCGCCTCGGCGCCGGCTGCGGGCGGCGGGTCGACCAGCTCGGCGGCCACCAGCAGCGCGGCGGCGACGACGATCGGCGGCAGCCACCGGCGGTCGCCCCATCCGAGATCGGGCACCAGCTGCCCCGCGGCGACGATCAGCGCCGCGACGGCGAGGCCGGCGAGCAGGACCTCGACGACCTCGAACGCCTCCCAGGCGCTCAGCGGGCCGTACCAGTCGAGGAACAGGCTCACCAGCAGCAAGATCGCTCCGAGCGCGACCAGGATGGGCCCGACTTCGAATCTACGCGTCATTCAGCTTTCCCCCCTGCTGTTGTCGGGCCGCAAAGCATCGCAAGCGCATCCGTCGGATGGCGCCAGACGGAGTTTCACGTCACGGTGGTGACCGGAATTCAGGGATACGTCGCGACGCTGACCTCGCACGGTTACACCGCCACTGATGACGGGGAGTCAGAAGGGTGAGCGTCCTTCCCCCGGGACGTCTCCCTCCTCCTCTCGGCCGGGCGGGCGGCCGCGTGGTCGCCCGCTCGGTCGGGGTCCCCTGTCTACTCGACGGGGGTCTCGCGCGGGTCGCTGCGCTGGCGCAGCGGGTTGTACGCCGACGCCCGCACGAGCAGGTCGCCCTCGACGCCGGCCGGGACCGGCACCTCGACCGTGCCGCTGCTGCCCGACACCTGCTCCGGGCTGGTGGCGAGCACCAGGTCGGCCTCCTCGGCGCGGTGCAGCGTCACCAGCAGCCGCGTGGCGCGCCGCTGGATCGCCGGGTCGAGCCGGTAGTCGACCAGCACGCGGTCGCCCTCGCGACGCGCGCTGACGTCGGTCAGCTTCGGGTAGGTGGCCTTCCCGACCGCACGCACGGCGCGGCTGGCCTGCCGCAGCGGCTTGGCCGCCTTCGCGCGACCGTGCCAGGCCGCCGGGTGGTCCCACTTCTGGCCCTGGCGGCCGGGGCTGGCCGGGCTGCGGCCGCCCAGCTTGCCGCTTCGCACCACCCCGCGCGAGGCGCCCCAGCGGCCGGTCCAGCCCGACCACGAGCCGAACTCCTCGACCTTGGGGAGAACGGGCGGCAGCGTGTCGTCGGGGTTGTCGACGCCGAACACGTACGGATGGGCGCCGGGCTCGAAGTAGCAGGCGTGCGAGAGCGGGGCGACGTAGACGATCGGGTGGTCGCCCTGGCGCTTCGCCTTGTCCCAGTCGCGCGCCTCGGCGTTCGAGTGCTGGGAGTACGTGAGGACGTCCGGCTTCTCACCGTCGAGCCCGATCTGGACGACCTCCCAGTCGCCCTCGTGCTTGCCCCAGCCGAGCAGGTGCTTCGGGTTGTAGTAGCACCAGAGCCAGTACTGGAGCCAGGTGCGGCCGCCGTCCTCCTCGACGCGGCCGTAGACGCGCTCGTGGTAGCCGGGGTTGCCCTGGAAGCGGCGGCTGGCGGTCAGGTAGTCGCCCGCCTCGTCGATCCGGTCGCCGTCCTTGACGTCGTAGGCGGCGAGCAGCGCCAGTGTCAGGCCCGAGGCGGCACGCGAGACGACCGCGCCGTTCTCGCGCTTGAGCGCGTTGTCGCGGTTGTCGGTGATCGAGGCCGCCGACATCGAGCGGTAGGCCTCCTGCGGGTCGTAGACCAGCGCCGGCTTGAAGCGCTCGAGCCGCGGGTCGAGCGGGCTCAAGCGTCCACCAGCGTCTCGGCCGCCTCGCGGAGGTGCTCGCGCAGGACGGGCGGGCCGTCGCGCTCGAGCCCGCGCACGAGCGCGACGTGGTCGGCGGCGAGCTGCGCGGGCGGGATGTGCGGCCGGAGGGCCAGCAGGAACAGCTGCATCTCTCCATTGAGCGCCGCGTGCGCGGCGGTGATACGGGGACTGTGCGCGGCGGCCACGATCGCCGCGTGCAGGGCGGCGTGGGCCTCGTTGATCGTGCTCCACGTCGCCTGCTCGCACGCGGCCTCCAACCGGGCCAGCGCCTCGTGGACGCTGTCGGGCAGCCGCCCGCCGTTGCGCTCGAGGGCGAGGTGGACGGCCTCGAGCTCGAGCGCCGCGCGCAGCTCGTACAGCCAGCGCACGTCGTCGCCGCTCAGCTCGGCGACGCGAGCGCCGCGGTGCTGCTCGATCCGCACCAGGCCCTGGGTGGCGAGCGCCCGCAGCGCCGCGCGCAGCGAGTGGCGAGCGACGCCGTAGGTCTCGCACAGCTCGCGTTCCCGCAGCCGCGAGCCGGCGGGCAGCTCGCCGTCGAGGATCTCGCGCCTCAGCGCATCGGCGAGCGCGTCGACCGTCGAGGGGCGGTGCAGGGGGCGCGTGGCCATCCGCTGATCATGCCGTGGCCTGCTCGGGCGATGCAACCGCCGGGGTCGGCAGCCGCAGGCCGAGCGCGACCAGCCCCGCCAGCACGAGGCCCGCGCCGGCGGCCGACATGGCGGTCATCGGCTCCGCCAGCACGATCGCGCCGAGCAGCCCGGCGGTCAGCGGCTCGGCCAGCGTGAGCGTGGCGGTCTCGGAGGCGCTGAGACGCTTGAGTCCGCGGGCGAACAGCACGTACGCGAGCGCCGTCGGGATCACGCCGAGGAAGACCGCGAGGGCGAGCCCGTCGGCGTGCAGGAGCCAGCCCGGCTCGCTGAGCAGCAGCGCGGGCAGCAGGACGACGGCGGCGAGCCCGAAGGCCACCGCCATCACCGCCTCGGGCGCGTGCCCGGCGGTCAGCAGCCGCTTGGCCGCGAGCGTGTAGACCGCGTACGAGCCGCCGGCGACGACCGCCAGGGCGATCCCGAGCGGCGACACGCTCGCCTCGCCGCCCGCGAGCGCCAGCAGCGCCACGCCGGCGCACGCGAGCGCGGTCGCGACCGCCCAGCGCGGCTCGGGACGGCGGCGGCCGACCAGCCACTCGAACAGGCCGGCGAGCGCCGGCGCCGAGCCGAGCGCGACGATCGTGCCGACGGCGACGCCGGTGTCGGCGACCGCCGCGAAGAAGGCGAGCTGGTAGGTGGCGACGGCGGCGACGGCGGCCAGCACGGGGCCGGGAGCCCAGCGCGGGCCCGTGAACGCCCGTCCGGCGAGCGCGACGAGCACGAGCAGCGTGCCGCCGACGAGGATGCGGGCGGCGCCGACGGCGATCGGGTCGGTGCCGGAGGGGCCGAGCGCCTGGGCGGTGCCGGTGGTGGCGAAGCAGAGGGCGGCGAGGAGGACCTGGAGACGGGCGGTGGCCATGTGGTGGATGATTGTTCCACAATTCCTCAATCGGTGTCGAGGCCCGAACTTCGGCTGGTTAGGGCGGCGAGGGGATCGGCCGCGTGTCAGATTCCGTCCGCATAGGGGTCGCTAGATGACACAGGGCCTCGATCCCGCCTCCCTAAGATGCCCGAAGTTCGTCCCTAGCTCAGGACGATCTTGCCGTCGCGCTCCACGACCTCCAACACGGTCAACGGCGTCCGCGCGGGCCCCTTCGTCGCCTCCCCCGTCACCGGGTCGAACCGCGCGTGATGGCACGGGCAGCGGATCTCGCCGTCCCGCCAGACCACGTCGCAGCCCGCGTGCGTACACACCGCCGAGAACGCCGTCAGCTCGCCGTCCGCGCCGCGGATCACCAACGCCGGCAGCCCATCGGCGGTCACATTGATCGCCTCGCCGGCGACGAGCGAGGCGGAGTCCGCGACCGCGTTCGGGGCGGCGGCGGCCCTGGCGCGGGCGGGGACCGCGCCGCGGAAGAGGAGCGACACGCCGGCGATCGCTCCCGTCACCGCCGCCGTGAACCCGAGCGCCTGGGCGAGCGCGGCGCGGCGCGTCAGCGGCTCCCCGACCACCGGCACGACGACCCGCCCGCGCCGGCGGACGCGCACGGCGCGGTGGATGCCGTGGTCGAGCGCCGGCTGTCCCGCGGCGCCGGCGAGCACGAACGGCAGCCACGCGAAGACGAACACGATGTCCGAGCCGAGGAAGTACGGCACCGTGTGCCAGCTCGCGGTCAGGAACAGCACGAGGCTGAGCCCGAGGCCCGCCGCCGCGGCCGCGCGGGTGAAGCGGCCGGCAACGGCGAGCAGGCCGATCGCGACCTCGGCCAGCGCGACGCCGATCCCTGCCGCCACCGGCGCCGGCAGCGCGAACGTCTCGAGCAGTGGCCCGCCCGGCGTGCCCTCCGCGAACGCGCCCAGCTGGTCGCCGATGTAGGTCTCGGAGCCGGCGTGCAGGAAGCCCGCGTCGGCGAGCTTGTGCACGCCCGCGTAGGCGAACGTGACGCCGAGGAAGATGCGCAGCGGCAACAGCGCGAGTCCGGGGGTCACGCCCCTCTTACGCCCGCTGGTGCGCGAGAGTTCCCGCCATGGAGCTCGGACTCGAAGGCAGCGCCGTGCTGGTCACCGGCGCGGCGGGCGGCATCGGCGCGGCGACGGCGCGGGCGCTCGCCGCGGAGGGCGCGCGCGTCGGCGTCCACTACCACACGAGCGCCGCGGCGGCCGAGGCGCTCGCCGCCCAGATCGGCGGCGTCGCGCTGCAGGCCGACCTGCGCGACGAGGCGGCCGCCGACGCGCTCGTGCCCCGCGCGGTGGAGGCGCTCGGCCGGCTCGACGCGTGCGTCGCCAACGCCGGCACCTGGGATCCGGAGGACGTGCCGGTCGCGCGCATGAGCCTCGAGCGCTGGCGGCAGACGCTCGACACCAACCTGACCGCCACCTTCCTCACCGCCCGCGGCTACCTGCGCCACGTCGAGGCGACGGGCGCCGGATCGCTGGTCCTGGTGGCGTCGACCTCCGGGATCTTCGGCGAGGCCGGCCACGCCGACTACTCGGCCGCCAAGGCGGGGATGGCGCACGGGCTCGCGCTGTCGCTCAAGAACGAGATCGTGCGAACGGCGCCGCTCGCGCGCGTCAACGTCGTCGCCCCGGGCTGGACGGTGACGCCGATGACCGAGGGCGAGCTGAGCGAGGAGGCGATCGCGCGCGTGACCGCGACGATGGCGCTGCGCAAGGTCGCCACCGCCGAGGACGTCGCGCGCGCGATCGTGTTCCTCTGCTCACCGCACGCGGCCGGCCACGTGACCGGTCAGACGATCACCGTCGCGGGCGGGATGGAGGGCCGGCTGCTGCGCCGGCCAGATGCGTAGTGTCGTTGTAGGAGCGCAGCAGCCAGCGCCCGTCGGCCCCGACCACGATGCGCGTGATCGACGCGTTGTCGACGTGCAGGAACGCGAACGGCTCGCTGCCGGTGGCCTGCCGGCACAGCTCGCCGATCACGCCGCCGTGGGTGACCACGACCGCGGCGGCGCCCGGCCCGACGGCCGCCACCACCTGCTCGGCCGCGGCCCGCACCCGCGCGGCCAGCGCCGCCGACGACTCGGCGCCGGGGATCACCTCCCAGCGCTGCTCGGCGAGCAGCCGCACGATCACCGGGTCGCGGTCGGCGAAGGCGATCCGGAAGCGGCCGCCCTCGTACTCCCCCACGTGGACCTCGCGCAGGTCGGGCAGCACGACCGGCGCGAGCCCGCTGAGCGCGGCCAGCGGCGCCGCCGTCTGCGCCGTCCGGTCGAGCGTGCTGATGAAGAGGCCGGCCGGCCGCTCGCGCGCGAGCCGCTCGGCGACGGCGCGCGCCTGCGCCTCGCCGTCGGGTGACAGCGGCGGGTTGCTCTGGCCCTCGATCAGCTCGAACGGCTCGCCCGGCACGGCGGCGGCGGACGAGCCGTGGCGGACCACGATCAGCTCGGTCGCGTCCGCCGGCGGGACGAACAGGCCCTGGGGATAGCGCTCCGGCACGGCGGCGGATGGTGGCACGATGCGCGGATGCTGCTGCGCGAGCTCGTCGAGGCGTCGGCCGCCGTCCGCGAGACCTCGGCGCGCGGCGGCAAGGTCGCGGCTGCTGGCCGACCTGCTGCGCCGGGTCGAGCCCGCCGAGACGCCCGCCGCGGTCGCGTGGCTGTCGGGTGAGCTGACGCAGCGGCAGATCGGCGTCGGCTGGGCCGCACTGCGCGACGCGCCGGCGCCCGCCGCCGAGCCGTCGCTGACCGTGGCCGAGGTCGAGGACACGTTCACGCGCGTGGGAGCGCTGAGCGGCGCCGGCTCCCAGACCGCGCGGCGCGACGCCGTCCGCGACCTGCTCGCCCGCGCGACCGAGGACGAGCAGCGCTTCCTCACCGCGCTGCTGCTCGGCGACATCGGCCAGGGCGCGCTCGCGGGCGTGATGACCGACGCGGTGGCCAAGGCGGCCGAGTTGCCGAAGGCCGACGTCCAGCGCGCGCTTGATGCTGCGCGGCGACCTCGGCGCGGTCGCCGCCGTCGCGCTCGACGGACGGCGCCGCGGGCCTGCGCGGCGATCTCGCTCGAGCTGCTGCGGCCCGTGCAGCCGATGCTCGCCGCGCCCGGCGACGACCTCGACGCCGCGCTCGAGCGGATCAGCCCGGCGGCGGTCGAGTACAAGCTCGACGGCATACGCGTCCAGGTCCACCGCCGCGGCGACGAGGTGCGCGTCTTCACGCGCTCGCTCGACGACATCACCGCGCGCGTGCCCGAGGTCGTGGCGGCCGCGCGCGAGCTGCCGACCGACGCGGTCGTGCTCGACGGCGAGGCGATCGCCCTGCGCGCCGACGGCCGGCCGGAGCCGTTCCAGGTGACCGCGAGCCGCGTCGGGGCCGGGCGGCTCACCGCGCTGTTCTTCGACGTGCTGCACGCCGGCGGCGAGGACCTGATCGACGCGCCGGGCGCCGAGCGCTTCGCGGCGCTCGAGGAGCTCGTGCCCGAGGCCCGGCGGATCCCGCGCGTGCTCGCCGCGGACGCGGAGGCGGCCCGCGCGGTGCTCGACGACGCGCTCGCGCGCGGGCACGAGGGCGTGATCGTCAAGTCGCTCGAGGCGCCGTACGCGGCCGGCCGGCGCGGCGCCGGCTGGCTGAAGGTCAAGCCGCGCCACACGCTCGACCTCGTGGTGCTGGCCGTCGAGTGGGGCCACGGCCGCCGGCGCGGGCGGCTGAGCAACCTGCACCTCGGGGCGCGCCAGGGCGCGGACTTCGTGATGCTCGGCAAGACCTTCAAGGGCCTCACCGACGCAGATGCTGGCCTGGCAGACCGAGCACCTGCTCGGGCTCGAGATCGCCCGCGAAGGCCACGTCGTCCACGTGCGGCCGGAGCTGGTGGTGGAGATCGCCTTCGACGGCGTGCAGGCGAGCACGCGCTACCCGGGCGGCGTGGCGCTGCGCTTCGCGCGCGTGCTGCGGCACCGGCCGGACAAGCCCGCGGCCGAGGCCGACACGCTCGACGCGGTGCTGGCGATCCACGACGCGGGCTGACGCGTACACTGCGGCGCCATGGACCTGCTCGCGCTCAGCGACGCCTGGAAGGCCTCGATCGCCCTGATCGCCGTCTTCGGCGTCATCTTCCCCGCGCTGGCCACCGGCCTGATCGTCTTCGCGGTCGCGCAGGCCGCGGCCGAGCGCGAGGAGAACCTCGAGCGGCGCGCGAACCGCTAGATGTAGTTCCTGAGCACGTTGTTCCTCCGGCCGGCGTGCCCGACGGGCGAACGTCAACGGCGGCTGGGTGGGGGAGCGGGGACGCCGGCGGGGCGATTTTCTTTCGACGAGTCCTGCCGTGGGGTCGTGTAGCGACCCCTATCCAGGATTCGACGCGGAAATCAGCCGCGCGGCCGGCTCCCCCAGCCTCCCCACGCAGCCGTGGTTCGCCGACTGAACAACGTGGTCGGTACTTGCCTAGAGCACGCCCACGAGCAGCAGCGCGATCGCGACGAGCAGGATCGCCACCAGCCCGAGCGCCACGGCGCGGACCGCCCACAGCGCGCTGCCGGACGGCGGCGCCAGCCGGCTCTCGCCCCCGTGGCGGACCCGCCGCCTCGGCGGTCTCGTGCCGCTCGCGCTCGGCCCGCTGCTCGGACAGCTCGCGCTCGAGCCGCTTGCGGTCGCCGCGGGCGGCCACCAGCTCGGCCTCGACGCGCTCACGGCCGGCGCGCGCGGCGACCAGCTCCGCGGCCAGCCGGTCGCGCTCGGCCCAGGCGCCGGCCAGCTCGCGCTCGAGCCGCCGGCTCTCGCCGCCCGCCGTCACGATCCGCGACGAGCTCGGCGCGCAGCCGCTCGCGCTCCTCGTTGGCAGCGTCGAGCTCGGCGCGCAGGCGATCGCGCTCTTCGGAGCCGTCGGGCTCCGCGACGGCGGCGGCGAGCTCGCCGCGCAGCCGGTCGCGCTCCGCGACGGCGGCGGCGAGCGGCCTCTTGGCGCCGTCGAGCTCGGCGCGTAGGCGCTCGTCGATCGCACGGCCTCGCAGCTCGGCAAGTCGGGCCTCGAGCGCGGCGTGGGCCTCGCGCGCGGCGCCGAGCTGGCGCTCGGCGAGCCGTTGCGCGGCCTCGGCATCGCGCGCCCGGGCGGTCGCCTGCTCGGCGATCTCCTGTGCGCGCTCGCGCTGGCGGTACTCGTCGTTGACGAGGCGCTCGCCGTCGGCGCGCGCCCGCTCGGCCTCCTCGCGCGCGCGGTCGCGCTCCGCCCGCACGCGCGCCAGCTCATCGGCCTGGACCGTGGCGGCGTCGAGCGCCGCCTCCAGCTCGCGCCGCTCCTTCGTGGCGCTCACCAGCTGCTCGCGGACCCGCTCGAGCTCGGTCGGCGGGCGCGGCTTGGCCGGGCGTGGCTCCGGCGCCGGGCCGCCGGGCAGCGGCAGGTCGACGACCAGCTCGCGATCCGACCTCGAGCTCGGCGCGCTCGGCGTCGAGCTCGCCGCCGTCCCACTTGAAGGCGGCGATCCAGGGCTCGCCGTCGCCGGCCGCCCACGGCTTGTGGTCGAGCACGGCCACCAGCCGGCGGCGGCTCTCGCCGCGGTGCAGCCAGAGCACGGGCCGCACGAAGCGCCGCCCGCGCAGCCCGCGTCCAGTGACCGACGACCTCGAGCCGGTCGCCCGCGGCCGCGAAACGCTCGACGCACGAACGCCGGATCGGTCGCCGTGCTATCCGTGATTGTCGCCATCCCCGCTCGCCAGGCTAGCGCTCGTCCCGAAATACCGGGTTTGAGACTACTAACAGACGGTCACTATTGACACAATGTCGCCGCTGCTCAGCACACGCGCACCGGTGAGCGTCAATGCCCGGTTGCTTGCGGCGTGCGGGGTCACCGCGGTCACCGCGATCGTCGTCGCCCTGAGCGCGGGTAGCGGGGCGCGGCCGACGCGCCGCCGTCCCCGCCTGCCTCGCCGTCGGCTGCGTCTGCGCCGCGCTGGTGGGCCACCTCACTCACGCCTCCGCCCGCACCGTCGACGACTCGCGGCTGCTGTGGATGTCGGCCGGCGTCACCGTCGCGTTCGCCGGCCTGCTCCTGGACGTCTTCGGCCAGCCGACGATCCTCGCCGACGGCGGCCCGGTCGAGCAGGGCGCCGACAACTCCGCCGCCCGGTTCCTGATCTGGCACGTCGCGCTGCTCGCGGCCGGCGGCCTCGGTCTCGCCAACGTCCGCGCGCGCCCGCGCGAGCTGCTCGCGTTCGGCGCCGCGGGCATCGCCCTGCTGGCCTACGCGTCGCTGTCCGCGACGCCGTTCGGCGATCTGGTGGCAGCCGACGGCACCTACCACCCGGCCATGCGGACGTTCGTCGGCGTGCTCGCCCTCGCCCAGCTCGCGGTCGCCGCGGCATGGTGGCGGCGAAGCCGAGGGCGCGCCGACCTGGGGCGAGGTCTGCGTGATCGCGCTGATGTTCCTGTCCGGCCTCGACGCGCTCGCCTACCTGTTCGCCTCCGAGCCGTACGCGGGCGCGTGGTGGGCCAGCCTCACGCTGCGCGCCGGCCAGTTCGCCGTCCCCGCCGTGGGCCTCGTGATCGGGTTCATCGCCGTGGCCGACCGGCTGCGCGAGCTCCAGGACGAGCTCAGCCGCGGGCTCGAGGTCGAGCTCGAGCGCGCGCGCCGCGAGGAGGAGGTCGTCAACCTCGACCGGCGGCGGCGCGAGCACGAGGAGCGCCGCATCGCCCGCCTGATCGACGGCGCGGGCCTCAACGTCGCGCTCCAGCCGATCGTCGACCTCGACAGCCGGCACGTCGTCGGCGCCGAGGCGCTCGCCCGCTTCACCGACGAGCACGGCAACCGGATGCCGACCGAGGAGACCTTCCTCGACGCGCACGCGCTCGGCATCGGGCGTCGAGCTCGAGCTCGCGATCATCGAGCTCGCGCTGCGCTACGAGGAGCGCCTGCCCGAGGGCCTGTACCTGGCGCTCAACGTCTCCCCCGCCCTGCTCGGCAGCGGCGACCTCGAGGAACTGATCGCGCGGGCCATCACGACGACCGGCCGCTCGTGGTCGAGCTCACCGAGCACCAGGCCGTCGAGGACTACGGCGAGCTGGGCGAGGCGCTCGAGCGCCTGCGCGAGCAGGGCGTGCGCGTCGCCGTCGACGACGTCGGCTCCGGCTTCGCCTCGTTCCGGCACGTGACGCGCGTCAACCCGGAGATCCTCAAGCTCGACCGCTCGCTGGTGTGCGGGATCGACGAGGACCCGGTGCGCCAGTCGCTCGCCTCGGCGATCGTCTCGTTCGCGCGCGACGTCGGCGCGATCGTCGTCTCGGAGGGCATCGAGTCCGAGAACGAGCTGTCGTGCCTGATGGACCTCGCCGTCGGATGCGGCCAGGGCTTCTACCTCGCCCGGCCCGGCCTCGGCCGCGTGCAGCCGCGCGTGCTCGAGCTGGCCGGCTGAGCGGCGATACTTCCACCTCGATGATCGTCGACTGCGCGGTCTACGAGGACGGCAGCCGCTGCGCGGGCGACCTGCCGCTGGCCGAGGCCGGCGAGGCCGCCCAGCGCGACGGGTCGTTCGTGTGGATCGGCGTCTACGAGCCGTCCGAGGAGGAGTTCGACGCCGTCCGGCGCGAGTTCGACCTGCACGAGCTGGCGGTCGAGGACGCGATCGATCGCCCACCAGCGGCCGAAGGTCGAGCGCTACGGCGACACGCTGCTCGTCGTGCTCAAGACCGTCCGCTACACGGGCAAGCTGAGCGACGTCGAGACCGGCGAGATCCTGCTCTTCGTCAACCGCGACTTCCTCGTCACCGTCCGCCACGGCGCAGGCCGCGCTGCACGACGTCCGGCTCGACATCGAGAAGCGGCCCGACCTGCTGCGCTTCGGGTCCGGCGCCGTGCTGTACGCGATCGTCGACCGCATCGTCGACGACTACGAGCCGGTGGTGGAGGCGGTCGAGGCCGACATCCAGGAGGTCGAGCACGAGGTCTTCGCGCCCGACCCGCAGCAACCCGGCCGAGCGGATCTACACGCTCGAGCGCGAGGTGCTCGACCTGCACCGCGCGATCGCCCCGCTCTCCCCCGCCATCGACAAGCTCGCGCGCGGCCAGCACGAGCTCATCCACCCGGAGCTGCGGACCTACTTCCGCGACGTCCACGACCACCTGCTGCGCGTGAGCGGCCGGATCGACGGCTTCCGCGACCTGCTCTCGAGCGCGCTCCAGGCGAACCTGACCCAGGCCGCCGTGCGCCAGAACGAGGACATGCGCAAGATCTCGGCCTGGGTGGCGATCCTCGCCGTGCCGACCGGCGTCGCCGCGATCTACGGCATGAACTTCACCTTCATGCCCGAGCTGCAGTGGCGCTACGGCTACCCGGTCGTGCTGGCCTCGATCGTGCTCCTGTGCGCCTTGCTCTACTGGCGCTTCCGCCGCTCCGGCTGGCTCTGAGAGGATCCCGCCGGTCCCCTCGAGCTGGAGGTAGTCGGATGCGGCGCGTTGCGGTGGTGGCGTGGGCGGTGGTGCTCGTGCTGCTGCGGGGTGGCGCGTGCGCGACGGCCCGGGGGTCGGTACGCCGGCCGTCGTCGCGCTCGGCGACTCGGCGATCTCCGGCGAGGCGGGGCGCTGGGCGGGCAACACGAACAGCTCGAGCTCGCGCGTCGACGCGCTCGGCTCGACCGCGTACCACGACGTCGCCGGCCGCGAGGCGATCCCCGGCTGCCACCGCTCGAAGGCGGCCGAGGTGCACATCGGCGGCGGCGTGCTGAGCGCCAACCTGGCCTGCTCGGGCGCGCGCACCTACACGCGCGCCGGGGACACGCTTCAAGCCCGGGCATCGACTTCTACAGCGACAGCTCCGGCCGCAAGGGCCAGGCGCTCGCGCTCCAGGAGTACGCGGCGACGCACAACGTCAAGGCCGTCGTGCTGCTGATCGGCGCCAACAACTACGGCTTCGCCGACATCGTGCAGGCGTGCGTGACGAACTGGCTGACGTCGCCGTCGTGGTGGAAGAACTACTGCAACGACGACTCGGGCATCAGCTCGCGCTTCACCGCCGTCGCGCGTCGCAGACCGAGATCGCGAACGTGCGCGGCGCGATCCAGAACGTGGCGCAGGCGATGGCCAACGCCGGCTATGCGTCCGTCCCGTACACGATCCTCGCCCAGACCTACACGTCGCCGATCCCGCGCTCGGGCGGCTTCCGTTATCCGGAGACCGGCTGGACGCGGCAGAGCATCGGCGGCTGCGGCGTCTGGAACCGCGACGCCGACTGGGCGCAGGACACGGTCGTGCGCACGTTCAACGACACGATCCGGGCGGCCGTGCCGCGGCCGGGCTCCCGCACGTGAAGGTGCTCGACGCCGAGAACGCGTTCAACGGCCGGCGGCTGTGCGAGAACACGGTCGGGCTGCTCGAGGAGCGCGGCGTCGCGAGCTGGACGACGCCCGGCGCCGTCGACGTCACCGAGTGGGTCAGCCAGATCCGCACCGTGACGACGATCGTGGGGCCGTACCAGCTCCAGGAGGGCGGCCACCCGAGCTACTGGGGCCAGCTCGCGCTGCGCAACTGCCTGCGGCTGGCCTACAACGGCGGCGCGGTGCGCGGCGGCACGCTGCACGCGGTCGGGAACGGACTCACCAGCCGCGGCGAGCCGGTGATGGCGCTCGGCTGAGGGTAGGCCGCGTGGCATGGGGAAGACAATCGAGATGGGCCAGGCGGCGCTGCCGACCTGGCGCGGCGCGATCGCCGACCGCGTCGCGCCGCCCGCCGCCAAGCGCACGCCGCTGTCGGAGGACCAGGTGCGCGCGGCGATCGGCGCCGCGTTCTTCGCGGTCGCGACGTTCTACGTGGTGAGCAGCGCTGGTCCGGATGATCCGGACGGCGCGCTAGACGGAGCGGACGGCTTCGCCGGCCCAGGTCGACCGCTCGCCGTAGGCGCCGGCGAGCGAGACCTCGCCGTCGCCGGTGGGGAACTCGCCCTGCTCGTAGGCGACGACGGTGCTGAGCAGCTCGCCCTTGGGGCCCTCGCGGCGCAGCAGCGCGGCGCGGATCTCGTCCGAGAACGGGAGCGTCTCCAGGACGTCCTCCATCGACGAGCCGAGCAGCGTGTCGGCGACCGAGAACAGGCCGACCGTGAAGTGGCCGTCGGAGGCGTCGAGCGCGCGGTTGCCGCCGAGCACCTCGCACATGCGGGCGCGCTGGAGCGCGAGCTCGACGAGCTCCTCGGGCGCGTCGTCGGCGGCGGCGACGAGCGCCATCACGGTCGCCCAGCGGCGGACGGTGGCGGTGCCGAGCAGCGTGAGCGCCTCGCGGACGGTCTCGACGGTGCGCGGGAGCGCGAAGAACGCGGAGTTGACGTAGCGCAGGAGCTTGAGCGAGAGGCCGACGTCGTTGCCGATCGCGTGCTCGAGGTCCTCGAAGCTGGCGTCGGGCCGGGCGACGGCGGCGAGCGCGGCGAGCGAGGCGATGCCGCCGGTGCCGACGCGGCGCTGGCGCGTGTGGTCGGGCCGGCCGAAGAACTCGCCCTGGAAGATCGTGAAGCCGAGCGCGGCGCAGCGGGTGAGCTCCTCGGGCGTGGCGACGCCGGTGGCCACGAGCTCGAGGCCGCGCGCGGCGGGCTCGGCGACCGCGGCCCGGAGCTCCTCGTCGGTGCGGTCCGCGACCGGGATGCGGACGAGCTTGGCGACGGCGGCGAGCGCCTCGTGGTAGCCGTCGAGCGCGATCGTGTAGCCGCTGAACTGGAGGCGCTGGAGCGCGGCGAGCACGGCCTCGGACGGGCTCCTCGGCGGGGATCTGGAGCACGACGCGGTCGGGCCGCACCGGCGGCGTGCCGACCTCGAGCAGGAACTCGGCGGTCATCGTGACCCAGGCGGGGTGGCGGCCGGCGAGGCGCTCGAGGCCGATGTCGCCGAACGCGTCGAGCAGCAGCGCGGCGGTCGCCTTGGCGCCGGCGTCGCGGTTGGCATCGACGACGAGCTCGTAGCCGACGATACGGCGCTGGGCGTCGGTGAGCGGGCAGCCGGACGACGGCGATCTCGTCGGGATCGGCCGTCGGCTCGTCGGTGACGACGACCGCGGCCTCGACGACAGCGACGGCGGGTGCCGGCTCGGCGGCGGCGGGCGCCTCCTCGACGAGCGCGGACGGCTCGTCGACTGCGGCCACGAAGGCGGGCTCGTCCGCGACGACGGGCTCGGGCTCGGGCTCGGCGACGACGGCCGGCTCGGGCTCCGGCACGATCTCGCGGAAGTCGTGTAGCGCGAACTCGCCGGGGGCGCGGCGCGTGGTCGAGGCGGCGTAGGTGCGCTCGCCGACCGTGATCGTGACCTCGACCTCGCCGGACAGGTCCCTGCCGGCCAGACCGGGGCCGGTCAGGGACAGCAGGTCGCCTCGCGGCGGCGGCGGGGGCGGGGGCAGGGTCGGCGCGGGGCGGCGCCCGAAGATGCGGGCCAGGATCGACATTCCTGTAGCGAATTTCGGCCGTAGCGCGCCCCGCCTTGAGGCCGCGTCACCGCAGGGCTTCGACGGCGGGGGCGCCGAGGTGGTCGATCGCGCCTCGGAGCCGCTCGAGCGCGCGCGCCCGCGTGGGCCCGATCGAGCCGATCGGCATGCCGAGCGCGGCGCCGATCTCCTCGTAGCTGGGGGCCGGGTCGGCCGCCAGCATCCGCAGCAGCGCCTGGTGGCGCGGCCCGAGCGCCTCGAACGCGCGCCACAGGCAGGCGTCGCGCTCGCCGGTGAGCAGCCGCTCGTCCAGCTCCGGGCCGTTGTCGGCGGTCTCCGGCGTCTGCGTGAGCGGATCCACGCGCGAAGCCCGGCGCAGGATGCGCAGGCACTCCCGGCGCGCGGTCGTCGCCAGCCAGCCGCCGATCGCCTTCGGCTCCTTGATGTCGCCGATGTGCTCGAGCAGCTTCAGCCAGGTCGCCTGTGAGGCGTCGGCGGCGTCCGCCTCGCAGAGGCGGTGCGCGCGGGCGACCGCCCACACCATGCCGCCGTAGCGGGCCACGAGCGTGTCCCAGGCGCGGTGGTCGCCCTGCCTGGCGGCGCGGACGAGATCACACAGCGGCGTATCCGACTGAGGTGCGTGCAACATGCGACGCACGATCCGCAGTGCGCGCTGCAACCCGCCTGCGGAGATGTTGCGGAAATGCTGCGGCCCGTCACCAGGTGACTTCGAGCCGGTGCGGATACGGCCCGTCGAGCTTGATCCCGTACGCCCACTTGAGGTCGCGGCTGTAGAGCGAGAGCAGGACGCCGGTCATCTGCTTGCGGGCCAGCTTGCGCCCGAGACAGGTGTGGATGCCGTGGCCGAACGTGAGGTCGTCGTCCGACGGCCGGCCGACGCAGAAGCGGCCGGGATCCTTGATCTTGGGCGAGTCCATCATCGCCGAGGTGAGCACGACGGCGACCGCGGCCTCGCGCCGTACGAGCTGCCCGCGGATCGGCCGCTCGCGGCGGCAGACGCGCTCGACGGCGGGCGCGGGCGGGACGAACCGGAACGCCTCGGTCAGGACATCCTGCATCGCGTCGGCGTCGCCCCGGCACGCCGCCTCCCGCGCGAGCACGAACCCGTCAGGCTGCTTGAACAGGGCGTCGATGGCGAACGCCATCGCCGCGCGAGACCGACGCCGACCAGGCGACGAACAGGCCGATGCCCTGGTTGACGATCTGCTCGTGCTCGAGCTTCTCGGCCGTGACGAGCCTGCCGATGATGTCGTCGTGCGGCCTCTCGAGGCGCTTGCGGACGTCGTCTTCGACCTGCGTGCGCAGGTGATCCGCAGCCTTCAAGGCCTCCCGGGTGACGCGCGGGTCCCTGAGCGGGTTGATGAAGATGTCGCGAAACACCGTGCGCGCGGCATCGAGCTCCTTCTTCGTCACGACCCCCACGCCGAGGTGCCGGCCGATCGTGAACTCGAGCACCGGGTCGGTGAGTTGGCTGACGACCTCGATGCGGTGCTTGCCGGCGAGCTGCCGCTCCGCGCACTCGTAGCTCTCCCGGTGGAGCGCCGCGAAGTCGCAGCCGGCGATCGCGTCCTTGACGGCGCCCCGCAGCTCCCTGTGCTCGTCCCCGTCGTCGAGCCCGAGCACGAAGTGGCCGCCGAGATCGTGCATCTTGGCGAGATACGGCACCCCGAAGCTGCGCCCGCGATTCAGCGCGTCCCTGGCGTCAGCGTGGTGCACGACCAGGCGCCCGACGCCGGGGAGCCTGGCGAAGCGGGGAAAGCGCCGCGCGAGCCGCATCAGGTAGCGGCTGCGGAGGATCGCCCGGAACACCACGGCGCGTGCGTCGATCCAGAGATACCGCAGGCGCTCGACCGGCCAGTCATGGCCGGATCGCGTCCTCGTCGGCCAGCGCCTCGAGCGTCGTGAGGCCCGGCAGGAACAGGTACTCGCCGCCGCGCGTCCACACCAGCGGCTCGGGCGACTCGAACTGCACCGGCGGGTCGCCCGGCACCGTCATCCCGACCCTGGCGCCCGGCCGGCGCGGGCCGGCCAGGATGTCGGGGTCGCGGCCGAGGCCGAACGCGTCGCCGTCCTTCAGCCACAGGTTGACGGTCTCGAACTGCCGCACGATGCTCGCGTTGAAGCAGACGAAGATCAGGCCGCGGTCACCGGCGGCCGTTCCGGTACGGGATGCCGCGCCGGATGATGCGGTGCCGGCGCGTGCGATGGGCGCCGCCCGGCAGGCCGTCGCGCGGGTTGGCGCGCCGGATGTGGGCGCCGAGCGGGCAGGCGCGGCCGAGCGGGTCGCGGCCGTAGCGGAAGTCGTTGAGCTCCTCCTTCGGGCCGCGCCCCTCGTCGACCCACGGGTGCAGCATCAGCGGCGAGCCGTCCTTCCAGCGGCCCGCCAGCTTGGCGGCGACGAAGGCGCGGTCGTGGTCGAAGTGCTCGTCGGCGACGGCGCGAACCAGGCGGTGGAAGGCGTCCACGTCCTGCGCGAGCTTGCGATAGACCATGAACGTGCCGTTGCGCGCGAAGGGCGGCGCCGGCGCCTCCGGGAACACGCCGTCCTCGTCGCGATAGCCGAGGATGAACTCGCCGGGCTCGACCGGCCGCCAGCCGCCGTCCATGACCGCGACCGGGACGCCCTGGCCGCGGGTCTGAGGCCCCGGCGCGCCCCGGATCGCGGGCTGCGAGAAGCCGTCGCGGTAGCCGAAGTTCTCGCGCTGATAGCCGCCCTCCGCCCACTGGAGCCGGCCGCGCTGCACGCCGGTCACCCGGACGCCGGGGTAGGCGTCGACGCGACCGATGAGTCGGCGCAGTTGTCCGCGCAGGACCTGCTCCGAGCAGCCGTGGAGCGAGACGAGGACGTCGATGTCCCCCGGTCGCAGCCCGCCGTCCCAATTGCGCGGCGCGCTGGGCCCCTCGTCACCGAGGTCGCGGGCGGCCATGCCCTCGCAGAACTCGTGCGGGAAGCTCGCGAGCTCGTCGCCCGGCACGCCGAGACGTCGCAGGCCGGTGCTGCTCAGCGCGACGTTGAGCGCCGCGGTCGGCCGCCGGGTCCACGGCGTGGCGTCGGTGACGCGGCGGCGCAGTTCTGCGAGCAGCCCGCGGCCGTCGCGCTCGTCGCGCACGACGAGGCTCACGTAGGCGGCCGCCGGGAAGCCGTAGCCCTTGAGCACGTTGCCCTGGATGTCGCCGAGCTCGAGCGTCATCGCGGGAACGCCTGCTCGAACCGCTCCTGGAGGACGTCCGGCCGCTGGTACGCGTTCGCGAGCGCGAAGTCGCGCACTCGCCGGCGCAGCCTGCGCGCGCGCTTGATCTGGGGCACCGTCGCCGTCGGGCGGTGCGCGAAGAACGCGCTGACGGGGATCTGGTTGGCGACCACCCAGTCCCTGAACCGCGCGGGGTCGCGCGCCACCGGGCACGGCGCTCCGCCGCACAGGCCGAAGACGCGCTCGAGCTCGGCGGGCATCCGCAGGCACATCTGCTCGAGGTAGCCGTCGCGCGCCTCGCCGCTCGCGCCGTCGAACGTCGCCGAGAACAGCAGGTACTGGAGCGAGAACTCCGGCCGCAGCCGCGCGGGCCCCTCGAAGACCATGCGGTCGAGCACCACGAGGCGGGCGAAGTGCGTGGACGGGAGCCGCGCGAACGGGCTGTCGTCCCTCCACGCCTGAATGCGCTGTCCCAGCTCGCGCTCGCGGCCCGGGCGGATCGCGAAGATCACGGTCAGCGCGTAGGCGGAGCCGCCGATCATCACGTTCGGGTCTCTCACAGGCGCCCCTCGACGTCCGCGAGGAAGCCGCGCCAGCGGCGCGCGAACTCGTCCGGCGTGCAGCCGGCGGTGTCGAGCTGGAGGCGCTCGAGCTCCTCGGCGACCGTCAGCGCCCGGCCGACGTCGGTGGCGGTCGCCTTCGGATAGGCGGAGTAGAAGTGCTCCGCCGCGTAGTCGTGCCGCCGGATGAAGGCCTTGAACGGCCCCGAAGGCTGCGGCCCGGGGAAGTTGTGGACGGCGCCGAAGATGACCTTCATCGGGCCGGTGAGCACGTCGGAGAACGCGTCGATGTACTCCTCGAACGGCCCGTTGAAGTTGCTCTCGAAGTACATGTAGATCGGCCGCAGCGGGCGCCGCGAGGTCCCATCGGCCTCGGGCAGGTCCGGGATCAGCACCCAGCGGGCGAAGTGGATGAACGAAAGCCGGCGGAGCGCCCGCGCGCGGCTGTTGCGGTACGGCGCGATGTGGCGGCGCGCCCAGAAGCCGATGCGCAGCTTCCAGTAGCGCGGCCCGGACACCAGCGGTCCGATCGCCGTGAGCGCACGCGCGACGCCGTGAACGTTCCCGCGGTGGGCTTCGATCCAGCGGATGTGTCGCAAGTCAGCCCGTGCGAGGCTCACGGCTTCCACCGGTGGTCCGGCGATATATGGTCAGAGGCCTTCACCTGGCGGTGCGCCGAACCTATAGTTTCGCCATAGGGCGCGCAAACACACACGAGACCGGCGCCCCCACGGCGACGGTCACGGACGAGGACCGGGCGGCGACGACGAGCATCCGGCTCTGCGGGAAGTTCGCAGTCACCGTGCACGGTCGCGACGTCAGCCGCGAGGTGGGCCACAAGCAGGGCCGGGCGGTACTCGCCTGCCTGCTGCTCAACGGCGCGTCGGGCGCGAGCCGCGACGAGCTCATCCATGTCCTGTGGCCCGACCGCGCGCACTTCCCGGAGGCGCCCGAGCGCGGGCTGGCCGTGATCGTCTCGCGCCTGCGGAACGCGCTCGCGACGGCCGAGATCGCCGGCCCGCCGCAGCTGAGCATCCGGCTCGAGCCCGGCGCCGAGGTCGACGTCGAAGTCGCCCGCGACGGCCTGCGCGACGCCGAGCAGGCGCTGGCCGCCGGCGACTTCGCCCGCGCGCGGGCGGCCGTCGACGCCGCGACCGCCGCCTGCTCCGGCCCGCTGCTGCCCGGGCTCGAGGGCGAGTGGGTCGACGAGCAGCGCGGCCGCTTCGGGGAGCTCAAGCTGCGGCTGCTGCGCGCCGGGATCCAGGCCGGGCTCGAGCTCGGCGGGCCCGAGCTCGACCGCGTCGTCGACGAGGCGACCCGGCTCGTCGAGGCCGAGCCGACGAGCGAGACGGCGGTCGGCCTGCTCATGCGCGCGCTGGCCGCCCGCGGCGACCGCTCGAACGCGCTGGAGGCCTACGAGACGCTGCGCCTGCGCCTGCGCGACGAGCTCGGCACGACGCCGTCGCCGACGCTCGCCGGCCTGCACGGCGAGCTGCTGCGGGACGAGCCCCGCGCCGCGCCGCGGCCCACGCGGACGCGGCCGGACCGCCCGTTCGTCGGCCGCGAGGCCGAGCTCGACCTGCTGCGCAAGCGCTGGGTAGCGCTCGACCCGGAGCGCTGGCCGATGGTGCTGCTCGAGGGCGAGCCGGGCATCGGCAAGACCGCGCTCGCCGATCGCTTCGCCGGCCTCGGCGAGAAGACCGTCCTGCGCGGCCGCTGCGACGAGGACCCGATCGTCCCCTACCAGCCCTTCGTCGAGGCGCTGGAGACCGACGAGCCGCTGAGCTCCCAGCTCAAGGGCGCGCGCGGCGCCGGCCAGGCCACGGTCCCGCCCGAGTTCCAGCAGTACGTGATGTTCGACGGCGTCGCGCAGCGCCTCGGCGATCTCTCGCACGCACGGCCGGTGCTGCTCGTGATCGACGACCTCCAGTGGGCCGACAAGCCGACCGTCAAGCTGCTCCAGCACCTCGCCCGGCGCGAGCTGCGCGTGATGCTCGTCGGCACCTACCGCGGCGGCGAGGTCGGGCGCGACCATCCGCTGCGCGAGCTGCTGACCGACCAGCGCCGCGAGCAGCGGCTCGACGTGCGGCGGCTCGACGGGCTCACCCGCGCGGAGACCGACGCGCTCGTCAAGACGCGGCTCGACGCGCCGGGCGCCGACCTCGTCGCCGAGCTGTGGGAGCAGACGGTCGGCAATCCGCTGTTCATCGAGGAGACGCTCCGGTCGCTCGCCGAGACCGCGGCCGGCGAGCCTGTGACCGCCCGCACGCTCGAGGAGATGGGAGTCGCCGAGGGCGTCAAGGCGGTCATCCTGCGGCGGCTCGACGCGCTGCCCGACGCGCCGCGCGAGGCTCTGCGGGCAGCCGCCGCGGCCGGCCACGTCTTCGACCTCGAGCTGGTGGCCCGCGCCGCCGGGCTCTCGGTCGCCGAGGCGATCGAGGCGCTCGACGCGCCGGCGATGGGCGGCCTGATCGAGGAGCTCGAGGAGTACCGCTTCGCGTTCGCCCACGCGATCGTGCGGATGGCGATCTACGAGGACCTCAGCGGGACGCGGCGGGCGCAGCTGCACGAGCGCATCGGCACGCTGCTGGAGGAGCAGCCGCACGAGCCCGGTCAGGCCGCCGCGGTCGCCCACCACCTCGCGCGCGGCGGCGGCGACCCGGCGCGGATCGTCCGGCACGAGGTGCGCGCCGGGCAGGAGGCCAGCCGCGCGTGCGCCTACGAGGACGCCGCCCGGCACTTCGAGCGCGCGGCGGCCGCCCTTGCCCGGCTCGGACCCGACGAGGACGGCCGGCGGGCCGAGGTCGAGCTCCTGTGGGCGGGCGTGCTCTCGCGCGCCGGCCGGTCCCGGCAGGCGACCGAGAAGTTCCGGGCGGTGGCGGCGACGGCGCGCGGCGACGCCGAGCTGCTCGCCAGCGCCGCGCTCGGCGTCGGGCAGCGCTACTGGGAGGCCAACATCAACGATCTCGCGTACCGCGGCCAGCTCGAGGAGGCGCTGGAGCGGCTCGCCTCGGTCGGGAGCAGCGAGCGCGTGCGCAAGCTCAGCACGCGGCTCAGCTCGCGCCTGGCCGAGCACCTGGCCTTCATGCCGGGCGAGGACGACCGCGCGCGCGAGCTCAGCGAAGGCGCGCTCGCGGCGGCCCGGACGCTCGGTGACCCCAGCACGCTGATCACCGCGCTGATGGCACGCCACGTGACGCTCCTGCACATCGATCACGTCGACGAGCGCCTGGAGCTGATCGAGGAGGTGCTCGACCTCCGCGGCCGCCACCGCGAGCTGGCGGCCGAGGCGCGCCAATGGCGCCTCTTCGACCTCTGCCAGCTCGGCCGGCTCGACGACGCGCGCGCCGAGGAGCTCCAGCTGCGCGAGCGCTCGCGCGAGCTCCGGCAGCCGCTCTTCCAGCACGTCGCGGTCGCCTGGGAGGGCGTGTTCGCCGAGCTGGCCGGCGACGTGGCCGAGACCGAGCGGCTGACCCAGGAGTCGTGGGAGCTCGGCAGGCGCGCCCAGGCCTATGACGCGCGCAGCATCCGGGCCGCCAAGCTGTTCGCGCTCTTCCGCTGGCAGGGGCGGCTCGGCGAGCTGCGCGAGGATGTCGAGGGTCTCGGCAACGGCCGCACCGCGCTCGGCGCGTGGCGGGCGGCGCTGGCCCTGCACAAGCTGCTCACCGGGTCCTTCGACGAGGGCTGCCGCGACGCGCACGGGCTGGCCACCCACTTCGACCGCGTCCCGCGCGACTTCTTCTGGCTCAGCGCCGCGGCGGTGTTGGCCGAGGCCGTCTTCCTGTGCGACGACGCCGAGGCGGCCGCGCCGCTCTACGACGCGCTCGCGCCCTACGCGGCGCGCCACACGCAGCACTCGTTCGGCGCCTGCTGGGGGTCGGTCGAGCGCCCGCTCGGCCTGCTGGCCGGGACGCTCGGGCGCCGCGACGCCGCCGAGGCGCACCTGCGCGCCGCGCTGGCCGCCAACTGCGCCACCCGCGCCCCGGTGCTGATCGCGATCACCGAGTGCGATCTCGGCGAGCTGCTGGCCTCCACCGACCGCGAGCGGGCGAGCGAGCTCGGGGCCACCGCCGAGGCACGCGTGCGGCCGCTCGGGCTCGGCGTGCTCGCCGACCGCGCCGCCGCGCTGCGCGCCTGACGCGCTCATTCGCTCGCGGCGGCGCGTGCCGCCGCCAGGACCGCCTCGGGGACGGGATCGAGCCGCCGCAGGAGCGCGATGAGCTCGCGCTCGAGCGCGGCGCACGGGTCCGCGGCCCGCTCGGGGCCGCGGTCCCCATCGCCGGCCATCGGCTCAGGCCGGCGCTCGCAGAACGTTCGCTCGGAGTCTGAGCCTGAGCCGCCGGCGGCGCGCGCCGCGCGCGGGCCGCCGCGCGACGCCGGCCATCCGCAGTTCCGTCAGCTGCCGCAGTGTCGCTGGATGAATTCGAGGCATGGTCCCCTCCTGGGTCGGGGCACCTACCGGGGCGCCTTGCTGACAGGAGGCCGCCGGGTCGCGCCTGATACATCAGACGTGGGCGAGCAGCTGCCTCCAGCGGCGCCGGCGCTTGAGCACCTGCGCGGCGTAGGCGAGCCCGGCCGAGCTGGTCGGGCTGCCGGCGTTGTACGCGGCGAGGCCGCCGCGGACGCCGTGGTTGGCGACGGCATCCGCGAGCACCTGGTAGCCGACGCGGAGCTGGTTGCGGACCTTCCAGCAGCCGCCGAGCTGGTCCGCATCGTCCTGGAAGGCCGGGAACGTGAGCTGGGTCACGCCGACGCCCTGGGCGCCAAGGCCGGCATCGCGCAGGTCGCGGTAGCGCAGATAGCCGGCGCGCGTGACGGGGCTGCCCTTCGGGGTCGGGTTCGGCACCGCGTCGTGGCCGAAGACGTTGCGGAAGCTCGACTCCTGCTCGACGAGCGCGCACGCCAGCGAGAGCGACAGGCCCGCCCGCTCGGCCTCGGCGACGATCAGCGCGCCGTGGCGGCCGCCGTTGGCGTCGATCAGCCGGGCCGGCTGTGTGGTCGGATCCAGGATGCTCATGTCTCGTGAGAGAGCTACGGGCGCGGCGCTGATACGCGACCCGCCACCATGTGCGGCCGTGGCGATCCTGGTCGACGAGCTGCGCGAGTACCCGCACACGGCGCTGCCGTTCCGGCACTGGTGCCACCTGGCGTCGGACCACAGCTTCGAGGAGCTGCACGCGTTCGCGGCGCGGATCGGGATCCCCCGTCATCGCTTCCAGGGCGATCACTACGACCTGCCGCCGCACCTGCGCTCGCGTGCCGTCGCGCTCGGCGCGCAGGAGGTCGGCACGCGCGAGCTGACGCAGCGGATGACCGGCCCGCGCGGCGACCGTGTGCGGGCGCGGCGTTCGGCTCGTCAGTGACCCATGCGGCGCAGGCCGAACATGGCCAGCGTCCCGAGGAACGCTGCCATGCCCGCCAAGGCAGCGAGCCCGGGCAGCGTGTGGGCCAGGCTCGGCTCGATGCCGACGACCGTCGCCTGGCGCGCCATCTCGAGCACGTAGGTCACCGGGTTGTAGGGCGCGACCACGGCCAGCCAGCCCTGGAGCAGCACCTCCGGCGTGTAGGCGGTCGAGAGGAAGACGGCGAGGAAGACGCCCTGCTGCATCAGCGGCCCCGCCTGCTGGGTGCGGAAGGTGACCGCCATGAAGATGCCCCACAGCGCCGCGCACGCGCAGAAGGCGGCGCAGGCGAAGTAGAGGGCCAGCAGCCCGGGCACGCCGCCCGTGAGTTCGGCGCCGATCAGCAGGCCCACGCACAGCACCACCGTGGCGGGCACGAGCGAGCGGGTGATCGCGCCCAGGATCGGCCCGACCACCAGCATCGGCCGCGGCACCGGTGAGACGAGCAGCCGGTCGAACCAGCCCTGCTCGATGTCGCGCGCCAGATTGGAGCCGGTCGCCGCCCCCGCGAAGCCCGCGCCCTGGAGGCAGGACAACGGCACGATCCAGGAGATGTAGGAGTCCGTCGGGAAGCCCTCGAGCCCGGTCAGGCGACCGAACTGGCCGGTGATGCCGAGCATGAAGACGACCGGCGCGATCGTGGCGGGCAGCAGCGCGCCGCGCACGCGCAGCACCTCGTTGAGCGAGCGCCGCCAGAGCGTGAGGGCGACGCTCACAGCTTCCTCAGGCGCTGCCTGAGCGCCGCCGTCGCGAGGATGATCATGGCGATCGCGAGCCCGATGGCGGAGGCGAAGCCGATCGCCGGGCTGCCGAGCTCGTCGGTGTCACCGAGCAGCGCCCGCACACCCTCGACCACGTAGGTCAGCGGGTTGTAGACGGAGATCTCGCGCAGCAGCGGCGTCAGCAGCTCCTGCGGGAAGAAGGCCGGCGCGGTGAACAGCATCACGAACATGAACGGGAACAGGCTCTGGAGCAGCGACAGCGATCCCGTGCGCAGCGCGATCGCCGACGACACGCCGCCCATGGCGACCGCCGTGATCGCGGCCAGCACCAGCGTGGCGAGCACTCCGGGCACGCCACCGGGATACGACGCGCCGAACAGCAGCGACACGAGCAGGAAGAACGTCGTCTGGAGCACCGACAGCGCGAGCGTGCCGGCGAGCCGGCCGAGCACGAGGCTGGTCCGGTGCACGGGCGCGGCCAGCAGGCGGTCGAAGAAGCCGAACTCGATGTCGGACGCCATCGCGATGCCGGCCGTCAGCCCGGCGAGGATGGTGCCCTGGATGATGGTCCCGGGGACGACGAACGCCAGGTAGGACTCCACGTCCGGGAAGCCCTGGCAGGCCCTGGGCGGCGCTCGTGCCGCTGGCGATGACGGCCAGCAGCATCAGCGGCAGCACGAACGTCGGCATCAGCAGCTGCGCCCGGCGGAACTGGACGGACAGCGCGCGGCGGCCGAGCGCCGCCACGACGCGGTGCTCCTTCGTCACGGCGCCTCGGCCGGCTCCATCGCGGCCGCGCCCTCGAGGTGCGAGCCGGTGACGGCGACGAACACGTCGTCGAGCGTGGGCGACTCGACCTCGACGAACTCGACCTCGACGCCCGCCTCGTCGAGCGCGCGCACGACCGGCGCGATCGCCGCGTGGCCGGCCGTCGTGCGGACGCCGATGCGGGTCGGCGTGCGCTCGGTCGGACGCTCCACCCTGCCGAGCACCGAGAGCGCCTCGCACGCGCGCGCCGCGTCGTCGGGGTGGGTCATCTCGACGTGCACGGTCGGCTCCCCCACGCGCGCCTTCAGCGACTCCGGCGTTCCCTCGGCCACGAGGTTGCCGCGGTTGATGATCCCGACGCGGTCGGCGAGCTGCTCGGCCTCCTCGAGGTACTGCGTGGTGAGGAACACGGTCGTGCCGTCCTCGTGCAGCGCGCGCACCTCGCGCCACAGCGCGGCGCGGCTGGTCGGGTCCAGGCCGGTGGTCGGCTCGTCGAGGAACAGCACGTGCGGGCGGTGCACGAGCGCCAGCGCCAGGTCGAGCCGGCGCCGCATGCCGCCCGAGTAGCCGCCCACGCGGCGGTCGCCGGCCTCGGTCAGGCCGACGCGGTCGAGCAGCTGGGCGGCCCGCTCGCGCGCCTCGGGCGCCGCGCAGGCCGTGCAGCGCGCCCTGCATGCGCAGCAGCTCGCGCCCGGTCATCAGCGGGTCGATCGCCGCCTCCTGGAGCGCGACGCCGATCGCGCGACGGACGGCGTCGCCGTCGCTCACCACGTCGTGGCCCGCCACGCGGGCGCGGCCGGCGGTCGGGCGCAGCAGCGTGGTGAGGATGCGCACCACCGTCGTCTTGCCGGCGCCGTTGGGCCCGAGGAAGCCGTAGATCTCGCCGTCGCGGACCTCGAGGTCGAGGCCGTCGACGGCGCGGATGCCGCCTTTGAACTCGCGCACGAGCTGTTCGACTTCGACGGCGGCGGTCACTGAAGGAGTGAGCCTAGCGGCGCTGATGCGCGGGCGAACGTCAACGGCGGCTGGGTAGGGCGGCGGAGCGGTTTCCTCGAAGCGTCCTGGATAGGGGTCGCTATACGACCCTTAGGCAGGATTCGACGACGGAAACCGGCCCCGCCGGCCTCGCCGCCTTCATAGTTCCGAACCTTCCGGCGCTGTCGGGCTGGCGGCGGGAGCGGGCGGACGCAGCGGCTGAGGACTGAGCAGCCGCTCCTGGTCCTCCTCGGCGCGGATCACGTGCATGACCGCGTTGATCAGCGCCAGGTGCGTGAACGCCTGCGGGAAGTTGCCGAGGTGGCGGCCGGTGCGCGGGTCGATCTCCTCGGCGTAGAGGCCGAGCGGGCTCTGGTGTGAGAGCAGCCGCTCGCACAGGCCGCGGCCGCGCTCGAGCTCGCCGATCTCGCACAGCGCGGAGACCAGCCAGAACGAGCAGATCGTGAACGTGCCCTCCTCGCCGGACGAGCCCGTCGTCGGTCTCCTCGACCTTGTAGCGCAGCACCAGCCCGTCCTGCGTGAGCTCGTCGGCGATCGCGAGCACGGTCGCGCGGATGCGCTCGTCGTCGGCCGGCAGGAAGCGCACGAGCGGCATCAGCAGCACCGAGGCGTCGAGCGCCGTCGTGTCGTAGTGCTGGGTGAAGACGCCGCGCTCGTCGATCGCGTGCTCGCAGATGTCGGCGTGGATCTCGTCGGCCACCGACGCGCCACTGCATCGCCAGGTCCCAGTCCTCGCGCAGCTCGGCGAGCCGGGCGCCGCGGTCGAGCGCCACCCAGCACATGAGCTTCGACGAGGTGAAGTGCTTGGGGTCGCCGCGCACCTCCCAGATGCCGCGGTCGGGCTCGCGCCAGTTGGCGATCGCCGCCTCGACCTGCTGCTTGAGGATCGGCCACACGCGCTCGGGCAGCGCGTCGCGCGACTTGGTGTGCAGGTAGACGGAGTCGAGCACCGCGCCCCACACGTCGTGCTGGTCCTGGTCGTGGGCGCCGTTGCCGATCCGGACCGGCCGCGCGTTCTCGTAGCCGCTCAGGTGGTCGAGCGTCTGCTCGGGCAGCTCGGCGCGGCCGTCGATCCCGTACATGATCTGGAGCTGGCCCTTCGCGGCCTCGGCGCAGTCGGCGACGAAGTAGAAGAAGTCGTTGGCCTCCCAGTCGAAGCCGAGCGTGTAGAGGCCCCACAGCGCGAAGGTGGCGTCGCGGATCCAGGTGTAGCGGTAGTCCCAGTTGCGCTCGCCGCCGGGCGTCTCGGGCAGCGAGGTGGTGGCGGCCGCGATGACCGCGCCGGTCGGCGCGTAGGTCAGGCCCTTGAGCGTCAGCGCGCTGCGCTGGAGGTCGCTGCGCCACGGGTGGTCGGGGAAGTTCGCCGCGGTCGAGCCAGTGCTGCCAGTGGTGGGCGGTCCAGACCAGCTTCTCGTAGGCCTCCTCGAACGTGCGCGGCGCCGGGTGCTCGCTCCACGACAGCGCGCAGAAGACCTGCTCGCCCTCCTTGATCAGGTGGCGCGCGGTCGTGCGCGGGCCCTCGATGCCGAGGTTGAGGTCGCTCGTCAGGTGCAGCTCGACGGCCGGCGCCCTCGACTGACCGCCTCGCGGTAGTCGTTGCCCGCGTACTCCCAGCGGCCGCGCTCGCGGCCGTAGTCGAAGGCCGGCTCGCAGTCGAGCGAGAGCTGGACCTCGCCGTTGACGCAGCGGACCGTGCGCAGCAGCACGTGGTCGGCGTCGTAGTCGGTCGGCGCGCGGCGGTGGGTGTTCGAGCGGTCGTCGCTGTGGTGCCACGGGCCGATGAGCAGCAGGTCGCGGACGATGATCCAGCCGCCGCGGGTGCCCCAGGTCGTCTCCAGGACCATCGTGCCGGGCAGGTAGCGGCGCGCGGTCGGGACGTGGACGTTCGCCGGGCCGAGCCGGAACATGCCGGCGTCGCGATCGAGGATCGAGCCGAACACGCTCGGCGAGTCCATCCGCGGCAGGCACATCCACTCGACGCTGCCGCTGGGCGCCACGAGCGCGGTCGTCTCGCAGTCCGACAGGAAGCCGTAGTCGGCGATCGCCGGGAAGGGGCTCCGCGCGAAGCCCTTCGGCGACAGCTCGTCGATCATGCGGTGGTTGCGCCACGCGACGAGCATTACCCGGCGGAATATCCGGGTGCGACTGGCCGTCCTGCTAGGGATGAGACGGATCACCGGAGCCGCCGCGCTCGCCTACGTCGTCCTCGCCGCCATCGAGAACATGGAGCTGCTCGGCCTGCCGCGGCTGGGCGCGTCGCGCGGCCGCGATCCGCGCCGCGCTACGCGGACACCGCGCTGGGCGTCGTGACCGTCACGGCGGGCGCGCTGTCGCTGCTCGCGTACGTCGTCTTCGCGGCCACGCTCGGCGCTCGCCGGCTTGGCCCGCGTTCGCGGGAGCCGGCCTGGCCGGCGCCGGCGTCGCCGCCGCGGCGCTGCTGGTGGCGGGCGGCGACACGTCCTGTTCGACCTCCAGCTCGCGCTGCGCTATCGCGCCGGGCCGCTGATGGCGCTGTTCCTGATCGGCGCCGGCCGCTGCGGCGTGCTGCCGCGGCCGCTGAGCCTCGCGGCGGCGGCGTCGCCGTGCCGCTTTCCTCACGCCGCTGGCGCTGACCGGGCCGCTCGAGCTCCAGGTGGCCGCCCAGCTCGCGTTCTCCGCGCACGCGGCGTGGATCTGGCTCGCCGGCCTGTGGCTCGCCGTCGCCACCGGTCCGCGGCGCCGCCTTCCTCATGCTCGCGCTCGCCGCCGGCATGGTCGGTGTCGCGCTGTTGATCGTGCCCGGCGCGACCGGCGCCTTCTTCGCGTGGGGCCTCGGCCCCGCGTCGCTGGCCGCCTTCGCGGGCGGCGTCTACGTCGCCTCGGCGGTCGTGTACGCGGTGGCGCTGCGCGCGCCCGGCGCGCGAGTCGCACGGGCTCGTGGTGGCCGCCGTCGTGCTGTCCGTCTCCGTGCTCGCGAGCACGCTCGCGCACCTCGAGGTGTTCGACTTCGGCCGGCTGCAGGCGTGGGCGTGGGTGGCGCTGTTCGCGGCTTCGGCGTCACGACCTGCGTGCTCGCCGTCCGCGGCCCGTGGTGGCCGACGCCGGGTCCGCGGCTGCCGCTGTGGACGCGCGGGCTGCTCGGCGCGCTGGCGTCGCTGCTCGGCGGCGTCGCCGCGCGCTGTGGATCGACCCGGCCGCGTTCTCGCTCGCCGCCGCTCGGCGGGCGCTTCGCGGGCTCGTGGGTCGCCATGCTCGCCACGCTCGCGGCCTACGCGGCGCTCACCAACCGCCGCCGCGAGGCGCGGCTGCCCGCGCTCGCGCTGATCGCGCTGCCGGCCGGCGCGCTGGTCGCCGCCGCGCGCACCGGCGCCGACCCCGGCTACCTGCTCGCGCTCGCGCTGCTCGCGGCCGCCGGCGCGGCGGTGCTGGCCGTCAGCGAGGCACCGGGTGGCGCGGCTCGTAGAGCCCGATCGGCCCGAACCCGGCACCTCTACGGCTGCCAGCACCCCCCACCCCTGGTCCGACGGTTCAGACGCGATAGCTGACGCCGCGCTCGCGCAGCTGCGCGAGCGTCGCGTCGAGGTCGTCGGTCATCAGGTACAGCTCGTGCCGCGGCTCGCCGTCGGCCGGATGGACGGCGAGCTCGGCGGGCGGCAGCGCGAAGATCAGCCAGCCGCCGCCGGCGTCGACCGAGTCGAGCTCGAGCACGTCGGCGAAGAACGCCCGCGCGGCGTCGGCGTCGCGCGCGAAGAGGATCGAGTGGACCGCGTTGATCAATCGAACAGCTCGTCGAGGAAGCTCTTCTTGCGCTTCTTGTGCTGCTTGTGCTGGCGGTAGTCGGTGTAGATCTGCTCGGCGGTGTGGGTGTCGAAGCCGTAGCCGCTCTTGCGCTCCTTGCCGCCGCCGCCGGTCATCTCGCGGATGAATTCCTCGTCGTCGGCGCCCCCGACCACCTGGCGCTCGCGCTCGAGGATGTTGTCGAGCTCGCCGCGGTCGAGCCAGACGCCGCGGCAGTTGCGGCAGGCGTCGATCTTGATGCCGCTGCGGTCGAGCTCGAGCAGCTCGCCGCCGCATGACGGACATTTCATGGCCATGCCCGGATCGTAGATGAGAGGCTTTGGCCATGGCCGGCCGGGAGACCCCAGCCACCAGGGCGGCGCGCGACGCGGGCATCGCTTTCGAGGTCCTCGAGTACGAGCACGACGCGGCGAGCGAGTCGTACGGGCTCGAGGCCGCCGAGCGGCTCGGGCTCGATCCCGCGCGGGTGTTCAAGACGCTGCTCGCGAGCGTCGACGGCGAGCTGCGCGTGTGCGTGCTGCCGGTCTCCTCGCAGCTCGACCTGCGGGCGCTCGGCAAGCGCGCCGCGATGCACGAACGCCGACCGCGCGCCGCTCGCGCGCCGGCATGAGCGACCCGCTCCGCGATGTACCTCGTGGTCCGCCGCGGGGCGGTCGACCGACCTCGCGCGCGCCGGCGAGCTGGCCGGCGCGGCGGCGGTGGCGTGCGTGCGCGAGCCGGCCTTCGCCGAGGCGGTCGCCGCCTGGCGCCCGCGGCCCGGCAAGGTCTGCCTGCGCGCCCGCAGCGACGGGCAGTGGCAGCGGTGCTCGAGGAGCCGCACGCGCTCGCCGGCGACGCCGTGGCCGCGCTGCCGCCGCGCCGGCGCTCCGAGCGCGGCCCGCTGCTCGAGCGCCTCCAGGCCATGAGCACCGACCTCGGCACCGCGCCCGGAGTCGGCGCCCGCCGTGCCCGGCGCGCTGACCTTCCTGATCAACCCGGACGCGCCGATGAGCTCGGGCAAGACGCTCGCGCAGATCGCGCACGCGGCGGTCATGGCCGCCGACAGCGGGCCGGTTCGAGGACGTGGGTCGCCGCCGGCTGCCCGGCGCGCGTGCTCGCGCCGTCGCTGCGGGCGACTTCGCCGCCGCCGCCCGGCGCGACGACCTCGCCGCCTGCGTAGCCGACGCGGGCCTCACCGAGGTCGCGCCCGGAACGGTGACGGTGCTCGCGCTGCCGTAGGGTCCGGCCCATGGACCCTGAGCTCGCGGAGCTGCTCGCGCAGGAGGAGGAGCTCCAGTTCACCACCTTCACCAACACGACGGCCTGGGAGCTCGGCTGCGCGCTGGTCGACGCCGCGCAGCGCGACCGCCTCGGCGTGACGATCGACATCCGCCGCGGCGACCAGCAGCTCTTCCATGCCGCGCTGCCGGGCACGACGCCCAACAACGACGTGTGGATCGAGAACAAGAACCGCGTCGTCCGCCGGTTCGGCCACAGCTCCTTCTACGTCGGCACCGAGCACCGGCTCGACGGCACCACGCTCGCCGAGCGCGAGCGCGTCGACCCGACGCTGTACGCCGACCACGGCGGCGCGTTCCCGGTCATCGTGCGCGGCGTCGGCCCGGTCGGCACCGTCACGGTGTCCGGCCTGCCGCAGGCGGACGACCACCGGCTGGTGGTCGACGTCCTGCGGGCGTTCCTGGCCGAGCGCTGACGCCGGCTCGCCGCGCGGCGAGCCGGCGTTGCGGTCAGGAGCGGGAGGCGGCGCGCTTGGCCGGCCGCGCCTTGCGCGCGCTTGGCCGGCCGCGCCTTGGCCCGCGCTGCGGCTTGGCCGCGCGCTTCGCCGCGCGCTTGGCGGGCTTGGCGGTGCGCGTCGTGGCGCGCGACTTCGCGGGCTTCTTGGCCCGCGACTTCGCCGGGCGCTTGGCGCGCTTCGCCGGCTTGGCCGCGCGCGTGCGCGTCGACCCGTTGCTCGAGGCGGCGCGGCGCTGTGAGGCGGGCACCTCCTCGGTGACGACGGCCTTGGTCAGCGTCGGGATCAGCTTCGACAGGAAGGCGCGCCATGCGCTCCTCCTGGCGGCGGAACTCGCGCGCGAGCTTGGCCGTGTCGCGGTCGCGCAGCGCCTCGGCGAGCGTCTCGATCGCGAGGTAGTTGCCGATCTCCTCCTGCTCGTGCATGAGCTGCGTCTTGGCGTTCTTGAGCAGCTTCTCGGCCTCGCCCGTGCCGCGCAGCGCGTGCACGGGCGCCTTGGCAGCAGCGGCCGCCTTGCCCGCGGCGACGGCCGCCTTGCTCGCCGCCCCCGACACGACGTCGGGACCGGGCAGGTTCGCCGCCTCGGCCTTGCCGCCGAGCTGCTTGATCCGCCGCTCGAGCGCCTCTCGCCTGAGCCTTCGTCTCCTTCAGATGGTCCTGGAGCCGCTTCGCGATAGGTCGCGCGACCACCGGCCATCTTGGCGTCGGCCTGGAGCGCAGTCTCGAGCTGCTTCTCCTTGCCGTACGCCTCGTTCAGGTACTGGACCAGCTTTGCGTCGCGTTGCGACAGGTCATCCGCCATGGGCAATTCTCCTCTTCCGGGGTTCCGGTCCGGTCTTTCCCGCGTTAGCGCTCCCGCAGACGTGCTAATGCGGCGCGAGCACGGATTCAACCGCCTCTGCGCTCGGCGAACGCGTCGCCGCGCCGCGCGCACGCGCGCCCAGTCGGCGGCCGCGGCCAGCCTGACGCCCGCGAGCGCGATCACGAGCGGCATGACGGGCAGGTTCCGCCGCGTGCCCGCGAGCAGCAGCCCGCCGATCAGGCTGATGCCGACGAGCAGCACGAGGATCGGGAGCACCTCCCAGCGGCGGCGCACGAGCAGCAGCACGAGGCCGGCGAGCCCGGCGGCGAGCACGAGGTAGTGGACGGCACCGCCCGCCGGCGTGTAGCTCGGCGAGCCCGACCCGTGCCACATGTGGGCGATCTTGCCGGCGATCATCTGGGCGACCGCGCGCGGCTCCTCGACCGCCCAGCGCAGCAGGTTCTCACGGCCGACGCGGCCGAGCGCCTCGTCGCGCGGCAGCCCGGGGTACTTCTCCGCGACCTCGTCGAGCAGCGGGTTCATCGGGATCCGCCGCAGCTCGGTCCGGCGGCGGGTCGGTGCCGCGGAAGCGGTGGTACAGATGCTGCTTGGTGCGGTCGTGCAGGCCGTCGCCGGGCAGGTAGGTGCCGATGAAGAGCGCCTTCCCGCCGCCGGTCGAGACCGGCACGAAGCGCCCGAGGTCGGTCGAGGCGATCACCGTCCACGGCGCGATCGTGGCGGCGAAGGCGAGCGCCATCAGGCCGCCCGCAGCGACGCCCCGCCACGGCCCCGCGCGCCGGCCGACGAGCACGACGGCCAGCAGCCGCGAGCAGCGCGGTCAGCACCAGGTACTCGGGGCGCAGGAACGCGGTCAGCGCCGAGCAGCAGCCCGGGCAGCGCCCACGCCCACGGCGAGCGGCCCGGGTCGGCCGCCCACAGGAAGGCCAGCACGGCGCCGGCGACGGTGAGGATGGCGAGCGGCTCGCCGGACAGCAGCGAGGTGTAGAAGAGCGTCGGCGGATAGACCGCGGCGAGCCCGGCCGCCACCAGCCCCGCGCGCGGGCCGGCGAGCCGGCGGCCGAGCAGGTAGACGACGAGCACGGCCAGCCGTGCCGGCGACGGCCAGCCCGATCCGCGCGGCGACCGGGCTGACGGTGCCGATGAGGTTGTAGACGCCGGCCGCGAACAGCGGAGCGCCGGGCGCGAAGTCGTACGGGTTGGCCGAGCCGGGGATGCCGAACTCGCCCTCGTGGAACAGCTGCGCGGCGAGCCGCTCGTACATGTCGGCGTCGCTGCCGTTGCGGAAGTCCCAGCCGACGAGCGCGGCCACGAGCCGAGCGACGAACGCGACGACGAGGATCGCGACGAGCGCCCACAGCACACCCCGTCCGCCGTGGCGTTCGGGCAACGTTCTCGCCCATACGCGCATCGCGTCGCCCAACCCAACCTCCATAACCATCGTCGCTACCAACGGCCATCCGGCCTCCGGCCGGGTCGCCACACCCTAGCGTCGGGTGTCGGCAGCGACCAGCTATGGAGTGGTGCCTGGGCCCGGCGATGCGCAGCGGCCGGCGCGGCGGGGGCGGCGGCACAACGACGATCGTGCACGTCCGGCACGACCACCGGCGGGCGCGGCGGCGGCGGGCAGCCGGCGACGGTCGCGCCAGGGCACGGCGGGATCGGCGTCGTGCTCGTGCCGTCGGGCGTGGCGGCGGGCGGCACGGGCGTGGTCGAGACGACGTCCACCGGCGCGGGCTCGACGACGGGCGGCGGGTCGGGGGTCTCGACCGGCACGCGGCGCGACCGCGGGCGGGGCTTCGGCGCGACGGGCTCGGGGGCTGGGACCACCTGCGCGGTGACGATCGGCTCGGGCGCCGGCGCGGGCGTCACCTTCGGGGTCGACACGACCTTCTTCTTCGCGTGCACGCGCGGCTTCGACTTCTTGGCCGGGCGCGCGCGGCGCTCGACCGGCTTCGGCGCAGGCGCGGCGGTGACGCGGACGACCGGGTCGGCCTCGGGCGCCGGCCCGGCCTCGCGGGTCGGCGACTGGGCAAGCGTCGGCGGTCGACGAGCGCGAGCAGCACCACCAGCGCGGTGGCGGCGCCGGCCAGCACGCGCCGGCCGCCCGAGCGCGTTCCAGCCGCCGTTGACGCGCTCGGCCGCCTGTGCGGTGTCCTCGCGCAGCCACAGCGCGGGGACGAGCAGAATCCACTGCCGGTACGCGACCGCGGCCTCCTCCATCGCCTCGAGCCGCACGCGGCAGGCCCCGCACTCCATCAGGTGCTCGACCAGCCACGGGTCCTCGAGCAGGCCGTCCTGGTGCTTGGCCAGCAGCGGCAGCGCGCGGTCGCAATCCGGCGACGCCGAGGCGACGGAGCCGAGCGCGGTCTGGCGCAGTCCGTCGCGCAGGTTGATGCGCGCGCGCGAGATCAGCTGCGCGACCGAGTTCTGGTTCATGCCCATGATCTGGGCGACCTCGTCGTAGGAGAGGTCGTTGAGCTCGCGCAGCGCGAGCACCTCGCGCTGGCGCTCCGGCAGGCTCTCGTTGGCGAGCCGGATCTGCTCCTGGTGCGCCTCGCGGAGGGCGACGCGCTCGGGCAGCTCGTGGTCCTCGCCGGCGCCGAGCGGCACGGCCGAGTCGGGGATCTCGCCGGTCGGCGCCGAGCGCTTGCGGCGCTCGATCGCGTCGTAGCTCGCGTTGCGGGCGGCCGTCATCACGTAGGCGGCGAAGTTGAGCTCGCGGTCGCGCAGCTGCGGGAGCCGCTCGAGCACCTTCAGGAAGGTCTCCTGCGTGGCGTCGGCGGCGTCGTCGGCCGAGCCGGTGATGCGGTAGCAGAGGTTGTACGCGCGGCGCTCGTAGCGGTCGTAGAGCTCCGCGAAGGCGGCGCGGTCGCCGGCGGCGGCGCGGCGGGCGAGGTCTTCGTCCTGAAGCGGCATGCGGCCTTCCATGGTCGAGATCCGTTGGAAGCAGGTAACCCGCCGCGCCCGTCTGATTACGCGACCTGCACTTTCGGGGAGTTCGCGAGGCGGCCGTAAGAAACCGTGGGCGGCCCGGTTGAACGGACATCAAACCAACGGCCAAAGGAGGCCCGCAGTGTCCGCTCTCACCCGTCGTATCCACCGCCCCACCCCCGCTCTGATCGTGGCAGTCGTCGCCCTGTTCATGGCGCTCGGCGGCACGAGCTATGCCGCGCTCAAGATCACGGGCAAGAACGTCGCCAACAGCACGCTCAGCGGCGTGGACATCAAGAACAAGTCGCTCGGCGCCCAGGAGCACAAGCCCGACTCGCTCGGCGGCGCGCAGATCAACGAGGCGCTGCTCGGCCCCGTGCCGATTGCGGCCAAGGCCACCGATGCCGACAACGCTCGGCGGCCAGCCGGCCTCGTCCTTCATGACCAAGCAGCCGCGCGCGTTCGAGGCCGCGATCCCGGCCAACCAGAACTTCGCCAACAACGCGGTGCTCGGCACCCTCGCCGACCTCGCACCCGGCACCTATGTCGTGACGGCGAAGCTGACGTACGAGAACGACACCGCCACCGCCACGTCGACCTGCACGCTGCACGTCCCCGGCGGCAACGACACGACGACGTTCACCCACGACACGACGAACGCCGAGACGATCACCCTCCAGAAGGCCGTCAGCTCGGGCGCGGTCTTCTCCCCGTCCGTGTCGTGCGAGAGCGACGGCACCGACGACATCATCGGCGTCGGCAACATCATCGCCGTCCGCGTCGACTGACCAAGCGTGGCGAGCCGGGCACGGATGCCCGGCTCGCCTCGAGGGGGTCTGGACGGATGTTCGAGCAGTGAACAGGGCTTGAGCGGGCACCATGCATCCTCGATGGTCTCTCTCCGCAGGGGTCTGGGCTTGGTCCTACTGGTGATCCTCGGCGCGCTCGCGATCCTGGCGCTGCCGGGGCCGGCGCACGCGGCCGGCGGCTGCCCTGATCAGCCGCTCGACCGCACGTTCCGGCCATGGTTGGATCCCGCCTGGTACGCCCAGGCCCCGAACGGCGGCTTCGAGTCGGGAGCTTCCGGTTGGACACTGGAGCGCGGCGCCGCCGTGGTCGACGGCAATGAGCCGTTCCACGTCGGCGGGAGCGGCGATGCGAGCTCGCTCGCCCTCCCGCCCGGCGGCTCGGCGACCACGGCGCCGGTGTGCATCGGCGTCGAGCACCCGACGATGCGCTTCTTCGCCCGCAACACCGGCGACCCGCTGTCGGTCCTGACCGTCTCGGTCGTGGGGTCGCACGGCTCGCTGCCCGTCGGGCTCATCACCGCCCGCTCCCAGTGGGCGCCGACCCCGGTCGTGCCGGTGGTCGTGAACCTGCTCTCGCTGCTCGGCGACCAGCAGGTCGCCTTCCGCTTCACCGCGGCCGACGGCCGCGGCGAGTGGACGATCGACGACGTCTACGTCGATCCGTACAAGAAGGGCTGAGACCCGCGGTCAGGTGGTGACCGCCTCGTCGTCGCCGGCCTCGTGGACGGCGGCGCCCTGGCCGTCGCCGTTGGTCTCGGCCGCGGCTTCGGCGCGCTCGTCGAGCACCGCGCCGCCTTCGCCGTCGGCCTGCGCGGCAGGTGCCGGCTTCTTCGTCGCCGGCGCGACGTCGAGCACCGCACCGCCGAGGCCGTCGTCGCCGGTCGTCGCGGGGGCCTCGTCGCCGAGCGAGAAGCCGCCTTCGCCGGAGATGTCGCCGTTGGTCGGCGCGGCGACCTCCAGCTCCGCCTGGAGCACGCCGGCGTCGTCGGACAGCCCGCCCGCGCCGGCGGGCAGCTCGAGCGGCTCGCCGAGCTCCGCGGGGGCGCCGGAGACGTCGATGTCGGCCGCGTCGGCCGCCGCCGACTCGGTGAACTCGTAGTCGATCAGCCGCAGGCCCTGGGCGGCGAGCTGCTCCCAGCGCGCGCGCAGGCTCTCCCACGGCACGTTGGCCCACAGGTAGTAGGAGTCGGTGCCGGGCAGGAACGCGCCCGAGTAGCGGGTCGCCCCGCCGACCTGGTGCACGTTGATGTCGGCGAGCCGCAGGCCCTGGCCCGCCCACTCCTTCCACTTGGCGAGGAAGCTCTCCCAGCCGGCGTTCACCCACAGCCCGTAGCCGCCGGAGCCGGCCAGGAAGACGCCGGAGTAGCGATCCTGGCCGCCGACGTTGCGCACGTTGAGGTCGACCAGCCGCATGCCCTGCCCGCTCCACTCCTGCCACTTGGCGCGGAAGCTCTCCCAGCTCGCGTTCACCCACAGGCCGTGGGCGCCGGTGCCGGCGACGAACACGCCGGAGTAGCGGTCCTCGTTGCCGACGCGCAGGACGTGCAGGTCGATCAGCCGCAGGCCCTGCCCGCTCCACTCCTGCCACTTGGCGCGGAAGCTGTCCCAGCTCGCGTTGGTCCACAGGCCGTAGGCGCCGGTGCGCGCCATCCAGACGCCCGAGTAGCGGTTCTCGTTGCCGACGCGGCGGACGTGGATGTCGACGAGCCGCAGGCCCTGGGCCGCCCACTCCTGCCACTTGGCGTGGAAGCTCTCCCAGGTCACGTTCACCCACAGCCCGTAGCGGCCTGAGCCGGCGCGCCACACGCCGGTGTGCCCGCGCCCGGTGAAGCGCGAGTACATCTCGGCGATCGTCAGCCGGTCGAGCGCGCTCATGCCGCTGCGCTGGCCGATCGTCACGCCCGACTGCTTGGGGACGATCGTCGGCTGGCCGTTGCGGGAGAACGCCGTCCGCGGGTAGTGCATGATCGAGCCGTAGTCGTACTCGTAGTAGTCCCGGAAGCCTTCGCACATCCGGTCGAAGTTCGACTCGAAGCCGTCCTGGACGTTCTGGAAGTTGATCGTGACGAACTGGTCGCGATCGCAGCGGCTCTGCTCGTGCAGGACACCGAGCGCGTGCATGCACTCGTGGACGATCGTGCCCAGCGTCGCGCCGTCGGCGAGCCGGATCAGCTGCTCGCCTCCGCGCATGCCGATCGCCGACGAGCTGAAGGTCTCGTTGCCGTTGCGGACGAAGCGCACGCGGTTGGTCTGGTTGGTGCGCGCGACGAACCGGATGCCCGTGTTCGCGTGGATGTGGTTGATCGCGTCGGTAACGCGCTGCGCGTTGGGCAGGTTGGCATCGACCACGAACGGCACGACTCCGTTCGTCCACAGGAACGTGGACTCGGGCGGCAGCCCCACGCCCTGGAGCTCGGCGGGCGGCGCCGGCTCCGCGGCCTCCGCGGTCGGCAGGCCGCCGGCCGGGGCGAGACCGCCGCGATCGAGCGCCGGCGCGGCCGACTCGAACTCCGCCGCGTACGCCTCCACCTCCTCCACCGGCCCCATGTCGATGCAGCCGTCGTAGATGGCGATCCCGTCGACGACGCTGTAGCGAACGGGCTTGTCGGTGAAGCCGGGTCCCGACAGATAGCCGGTCCGGACGTCCTTGCTGCCGACGAACTCGCCGTTGCCGAGAATCTCTTCAGACACGGCGGCCTCCTTGGTCGCGCGCTTGTGTGCTCAGACAACCTGGAGAGGCACGACGAGGCTCTCCTGATACGCGACGACGTGGGGCTCGTGCTCACGTAGTCGCCGATCTCGACGCTCGCCGAGCCGCCGCGGCTCGCGTGCGCTCGCACCGCGTAGGTGCGGCGCGGGTCGAGGTCGGCGTCGAGCTCGAACGGCACCTCGGCGCCGGAGGCGTCCACATCGAGTCCGGGCAGCTCGCGCTCGGCGACCGTCTCGGCCGGGCCGTCGAGCTCGGTCACGTCGCGGACGGACACGCGGACGCTAGCGACGCGGTAGGGGCCTTCGCCCGGGGGCAGGCGGACTATTCCGGTCACCCGGCTCATGGCCTGCCTCAACCGTAGCTCAGCGCATGGTCTGCGGGGAGCGCACGCTGAAGGTGCTTGCGCTGCCCGGGCCGCGCCAGATGGCGAGCCACTCGCCGGCGAGCCAGCGGGTGTTGTCCGCGGTGCCCTCGGGAGTGAGCGTGAAGCTGATGACCTGGTGCCGCGCGCCTCCGTCGAAGCGGCCGATCGCCAGCCGGTTGAGCGCCGGGTAGGGCAGCCGGCGGTCGCCGTTCCGCAGCAACACGAGCGGCGCACGGCCGTCCGGGCTCCAGCGCCATCGCTGTCCGTCGCCGACCGCGATGTCGGTCCGGCCGTTGCCGTCGAAGTCGGCCGCCACGGCGCTCGAGAACGAGCTCGTGAGCCTGCCGTTGAGGGGAGCCCAGCCCTGGGTCGATGCGCTCGCGTAGTCCCAGCCGCGGGCGTTGATCCCCACGACGTCGGTGCCGCGCACGTCGTCGAACTCGCCGAACAGCAGCCCGGAGATCGGCTTGCCCGACGTCTGGGTCGGCGTCCACATGCGCGTGCTGCCGTACCAGACCTGCCACTGGTTCTCTCGCGTGTAGAACATGTCGGTCAGGCCGTCGCCGTCGAAGTCGCCGAAGCGCAGGTCCTTGATCGGCACCGGCACGGACGTGAGCGGCGTCACCGGAGCGGCGGTGCCGCTCTTGACGTAGCCGAGCCTGCCGCTCGGGTCGCGGTAGAGCACGTCGGTGATGCCGTCGTTGTCGATGTCGGCGAAGCCGAGCTCACCGATCCGCTTGTTCGACGCGCGCAGGTACTGCCAGGGCCGGATGCCGGCGCTCGAGTAGAACCAGGCGGTGCCGTTGGCGACGAAGACGTCGGTGCGGCCGTCGCGGTCGAAGTCGCCGGTCGCAAGCTCGGTCGAGTAGTCGACGTCGTAGCGGTTGCCCGCCGAGCGCAGGTTGAACGTGCTCGGCCGGTCCTCGTCCAGGCGGCGGTCGTCTCCGGCCTTCAGCTTCACGGCCTCGTCGAAGTCGTCGTGGGCAAGGACGTTGCCGGTGAAGTGGGCGCCCTGCGCCGGCCGGCCGCGCAGGCCGAATGCGGGCCGCGTCCGGAGGCCCCAGACGCCAAAGTTCTGCTCACCGAGGACGGTGTTGAAGGACACGTCGAAGTACGTGCCGGCGGGACCGCCGGCGAACTTGCCGTCTTTCGCCTGACCTCTCCCGTGCACGTCGAAGCTGTGGGGATACGAGTCGTCCTTCCCGAAGGTGTGCACCCCGCGCAGGGCGTAGTTGAAGCGAGCCGAGTAGCCGCTGTAGGCCTGTCCGTCCGCGGCGACGTGGTGATTGTTGAAGGCGAACACGTTGCCCTCGGCCGTGGCGTACACGCCACCGCCGACGACCACTCCGTAGCCGCCACCCGCCATGGCGTTGTGGTGGAGGTAGTTGCGCTCCACCCGCACGAGCGTCGGGTCGCGGGGGTCGGCCGGCCACGCGCGGCCCTGGCAGCCGCAGGCCTTCCGGTAGTCCTTGGGCTCGTCGTGGGCGATCGTGCCGGCGATCACCACCGCGTCCCTGAACCCCTCGATCTCGTTGTCCGTGACGACGACGCGGCGGCCGGCTCCGGTGACGGAGTCCTGCAACACCTCGATCGCGCGCACGTTGGCAAGGTTCTTCTTGCGGTCCCGCGGCAGGTACGGACCGCGCAGGTGCAGCCCTTCGATGCGCACGTCGTCGGCCTTGTCGGCCACGAACAGCGGGTGGTCCTCGGCGCGGTAGTCCGTGTAGAGCAGCGGGCGGCTGCCGAGCGCGCCGCGCTCGCCGACGAGCTCGACCCCCGGCTTCAGCGAGATGTAGGTCAGGGGCAGCCCCGCGCGATCCTTCATCTCCCACCTCGCGTCCCGTGGGATGACGACCCGCCCTCGGTACCCCGAGTGCAGGAGGTCGGCCAGGTCGGCGGCCGAGCGGCAGACCCTCGGGAGCTGCGGCCCGGCCTGGATGGGCGCGGCCTCGGGCAGGCACGCGCGGCTCACCTGGGCGGAGGCGTCGGGAGCGAGCAGGGCGGCGAGGAGCAGGGCGAGCGGCACGGTCTTCGACATGGCGCCCAGCGTCCCGGCGGCGTGAGAGCAGGGGTATGGGGGGCGACCCCTACTCTTTCGCCGCCGGGCGCTGGGTCGTTCGACTCAGCCGCAGCCGAAGGCGCGGTCCCGCTGGCCGTCTTCCGGACCGTCGTCGAAGTCGCACGTGTCGTAGCCGAGGCCGCTACGGAGCGAGTCGTTGCCGGAGATGCCGTCGAACGTGTCGAGGTGGTCGTTGCCGTCGAGGCCCAGAGGCTGTCGTTACCGGCGCCGGCGATCAGGGTGTTGTCCGCGGCGCTGCCGGTCAGCGTGTCGTTGCCGTCGCCGCCCCAGACGTCCTCCACGTCCGTCCTGACGTTGTCGCCCTCGCCGGTCTGGCCGTCGTTGGCCACGCCGTCCAGCGTGACGGTGACCGCGGCCGTGCGCCCCGTGTACTGGGCGATGTCGACGCCCCCACCGCCGTGGAGCGAATCGTTGCCGGTGCCTCCGTCGAGCTCGTCGAGATCGGGGCCGCCGACGAGCGTGTCGGTGCCCGGACCGCCGGTGAGCTGGTTCCAGCCGGTGGTCGCGGCCACGTTGAGGTTGTCGGTGCCGCAGCCGCCGTCGATGACGACGTCGGCGCGCCCGTCGACGGTCACGTTGTCGTTGAGGTCGCCGGCGTCGACCTCGTCTCCGCTGTCGGTGACGCGGTAGCCGCCCCAGTCATCGGTGAGCGTGATTGTGTTGTTCATCCCGGGATCCGCCCAGACGTCGACCTGCTGGCTGTTGTTCCAGACGTTGACGAGGGTGGTCGCGTGCGCCGCGCCGGCGGCCAGAGACGCCTGGGCGGCCAGCGCCGCGAGTACGGCGGTCACGGCCGCGCCGGCCGCCTTCCGGGGATGGGTGAGACTCATGGGGTCCTCCTGATCGGGGATGAGTGCCCGATCAGGGTCGGGGGACCGCGGCCGGCGCGCCAGGCACCCCAGGGGTGTTGCGCCTACCCCGCCGGTCAGCTCCGCTCCGAGGTCTCGCGCGGCGTTAGACGGTCCGGCCCCTGGGACGCCTCGGTCCGGGCTCGTCGAGGAGCACGACGCGACCGAGGCCTATCTGGGCGTCAGGACCTGCCCCGTCGCCATCCCGAGCCCTTCCGCAGCTCGATCGACCGCGTCAGCGCGGACAGGTCGCCGCCGGGCGGCATGTATGTGATGGTCACCTGCACGGTGGCCGTGCGCGTCTCGTCGAGGCGTCGCAGCGTCTCGGCCGTCGGGCGGATCAGCAGTCGCGCTGCGCCCGGGCCGTTCGCACGCTCGCCGACGGTCTGGATCCCCGCTCCGCGCGCGATCAGCCGGCCGGGGCCCGGCACGGTGAGGTGCATGGTCGCGCTGCCAGTCTGCGCGTCGCGCTCGACGCGGGTGACGGCGAGCGCCGGGCCATCGCCGGATCCGGCCGCGTGCTCGTACGCGCCGGCGTCGGCGAGGACCGTCTGGTCGCCGTCGCCGTCGGTCGGCCTCGGGTTGCCGCCCAGGTCGGTCGTCCCGGCCGGGAGCAGGTCGGCGCCGCCGATGTCGATCGCCGGCGAACCGAACAGGACGCGGTAGTCGCGGGCGGTGGGGTCGACGAAGCTGGGATCGCCGGCGCGGTTGCCCGGGGCGAAGATGTCGGTGACGATGCCGCCGCCGGGACCCTCGTCGCCGATTGCGCCCGGGCTCGTGTCGACGTTCGAGTAGTCGATCGTCGCGGCGATGTCGCCGCCGTAGCGCTGGTGGACGAGCGTGCGGCCGAAGCCGGCGGCGATGATGTGTCGCGCGCGCAGGAACGTCGACGGTCCGTCACCGGGGAGCCCTGCGATCTTGAACGCGACGCCGCCCGGATCCCCGTTGCCGACCACGGTCACGCGGTCGAGCGTGGCGCCCGTCCGGAAGGTCTCATCCTGGTTGTGCACGAGCACGGCCTCGCCGGGCCCGGGCGGGGCGGGCGACGCGTCGATCACGGAGTCGCTGAGCTGGAGGAAGCCGTGGCCCACGAACAGCGGCCGGTACCCACGCAGGCGGACGCGGCGGGCGGGAATCGTCACGGCCTCGGTGTCGGGCGTCGGCCGGCTGATGAGCGCGCTCTGGGCGGTGATCGACACGTCCGTGAGCTGTGAGGGCTCGTCGTTGCGCGACTGGATCCAGACACCGGTCGCGCGGATCGCCGGCGGGAAGACCACCTCGACGTCGCGCAGCTGGCTGTTGGACACGCTCATGCCGATCGGCGTGCCGTTCGCGTTGTAGGAGGAGCCCATCATGTCGACCCTGACGCGCTCGACCACGCCGTCGCGGACCCGCACGCCCTCGACCGGGGCGTAGCGCTGCGTCACCGCAGAGGGCAGGCGAACGGTGAGATCCGAGAGGCGGGCCATCCGGCCGGCGATGACGATGCGACCGCTCCCCGTCCCGTTGTTGTTGGGCACCGCGTTGGCGGTCAGGATCGTCGTGCCGATCCCCGCGCCGCGGATCTCGGTGTCGGGCCCCCGGACCTGCGCCCCGTTGCCGAGGTTGTGCGTTCCCTCCGCGATCGCCACCGTGTCGCGCCCGGAGCGCGTGTCGGCGCGGTCGATCGCCTGCTGGACGGTGCCGACCGGCGTCCCCTCGGTGCACGGCGCCGGCGCGCAGAACACATCCGCGCTCGCGGCACTCGGGAAGACGGCGGCGACCGCGGCGACGGCGAGCGCTGGGCTCCACCGCCGGATCGACGACTGCTGGATGCAGTGATGCATGACGGGCCTCCCGGTCCGGTCAAGGATCTGTACGTGGGAGACGCCGCGCAGGGCCAGGATCTTCCGAGCTGGGACCCGTCGACCTCAGCGCCGCGAGCATCATTGACCGATCTGAGCACGCAGACAGGCCGCGTAGTCCTCGCAGTCGATCCTCGCGGGCAGGTAGGCCGCCGAGCGGAAGGTCGTGCTCAGGAGCCCGCGCGTCGGTTCCCCGGCGACTCGACGCGCCAGGATCCGCTTGGTGGCCGACCGGTCCCGCTCTAGGTAGCGGTCGAACCACGCGAGCAGGAAGTGTCCGACGCTGCGGAGCTGCTCCTCGGTCCCACGAGACGTGAAGCTGCTGTGCTCGAAGCCGCGCATGACCAGGGTCATCGTGGGCCGGCCGGCGGACTTCCAGAGTGCGTGGCCGGTCTTCTTGAGGTCCGGCTCGATCAGCGCCGGGCGATTGGCGCACGGCCCGTCCATGGCGAAGCCGAGCGCGGGCACGAGCGGCGTCACGCGCCCCCTGCGGGGTCGCGTGCAGTCGATCGCCGCGGCGCGATCTCCTCGCGCGAAGCGCTTCAGCGAGTCGAGCGCGGCGAGCGCGCGGACACCCGGCTCGTCCTCAGCGAGCATCGACGCGTTCGAGCCCTGTGAGTGGCCGGCCAGACCGATCCGGTTCCGCAGCGTGAGATCCCGGAAGGGGTTGGAGCGGGAGCGGAGCCAGCGGACGCCATCGCGCACGGCCTGCTCGTGCCCGGCCAAGTTCCCGTTGTGGGTGATCACGAGCGTCACGTAGCCGTGCCCGGCGAGGTGCCGCGCGGCCCACCAGAGCCCGCACTGGGAGCCGCCTGCGCCGTGCATGAGCACGACGCCGGGCATGCGCCCGAGCTTGCCCCTGGGGCGCAGGACGGTGCCTGCGTACGCGGGCCCCTCCCCCACCTGGACCGTCACCTCGCGCGCCACGGAGCGCCCCTGCCAGTCGTAGCCCGGCACACCGGGGCAAGGATCGGCCTCGGCTCGCGCCGGAGCGGCGACGACCATGGTCAGAACGGCGATGCACAGTGCGATTCCGGAACGTGTCATGCCCTGATAACCGCCGAGAGCCGCGCGAATTACGGTGAGCGCGTTCGCTCGGACCTCAGAGCTTCCAGGTCAGCCAGCGGCCCAAGGTGCCGCAGCTTGTCCGGGTTGACGATCGAGCTCACCGCCTGGATCTGGCCCTCCGCCACGTCGAGGGCCATCACGCCGATCAGCCTGCCCTCGCGGTCGAGGAACACCGCGCCGGGTTGCCCGTTGACCTCCTCGCGGCGCAAGGTGATGTCGCCGAAGCGGGCTAGGGAGCGCAGCCCCGCGCTCAGCGTGCGCGCGACCTTGGCGCGGCCGTGGATCGCGCGTGCGAGGGCGGGCGCCTTGCCGCCGCCGTCGCCGCGGAGCACCACGTCGTGCGCCAGCAGCTCCTCCAGCCCCTGGAGATCGCCCTGCTCGGCGGCCGCGAAGAAGCGGGTCGCGAGCTCCTCCCGCTGCTCGCGCGAGGCCTCGAACCGCGGACGCCGCTCCTCCACGTGGCGGCGGGCCCGCCTGGCGAGCTGACGGGCGTTCTGCTCGCTCGTCCCGACGATCTCCGCGATCCGGGCGAAGGGCTCGTCGAACACCTCGTGCAGCAGGAAGGCGGCGCGCTGCTCGGGCGACAGCCTCTCGAGCAGGACGAGGAAGGCGACCGACAGCGAGTCCGCCATCTCGGCCTTGCGGGCGGGATCGTCGTCGGCGCTGGCCACGAGCGGCTCCGGCAGCCACTCGCCCACGTAGGTCTCGCGCCGGACCGCAGCCGAGCGGAGGTGGTCGAGCGAGAGCCTCGAGACCACCGTCGACAGGTATGCGCGCGGCGACTCGATCCGCTCGCCACGCTCGCGCACACGGTGCAGGCGGAGGAACCCCTCCTGCACGACGTCCTCCGCCTCGCTCACGCTCCCGAGCATCCGGTAGGCGATGGCGAACGCCGACCGACGGAGCTCGTCGAGCTCCTGGTCGGTCATCGCTCAGCCGAGCCCTTGCACGAAGCCCTGCCGCCAGCTCGGATACCGGAGCTGCCAGCCGAGCTCGCGCTTCGCCTTCTCGTTCGAGGCGCCCCTCACCTCGGTCATCATGACGGTCGCCGTCTCACCGGCCGCCAGCCGACCGAGCCAGCGCGGGATACGCCTTGGCGGCCTGGCATCGAGCGCGCTCGCCAGGACCGGCAGCCACTCCCGCACGGGCGCGGGGTCGTCGTCGACGATGTTGTAGATGCCGCGCTCGCCCCGCTCGACCGCAACCGCGGTCGCGGCCGCGGCGTCTTCGATGTGGACGAGCGACCAGACGCCGCCACCGTCGCCGACGATCGGGAACCGGCGCTTGCGGACCGGCGCCGCCATCACCGCATCCGGAGCCAGGCTGATCCCGGTCCCCGGACCGTAGAAACCGCCGTAGCGCAACGCGAGACCCTCGCCCCACTCGATCGTCGTCACCGCCCGCTCCAGATGGAGGAGCGCCGCCATCGCCGTCGGCGGCGGCGCGGGCGAGTCGGGATCGAGGGGATCGGCCTCGGTCAGCACCGGTCCGCCCGCGCGGGCGAATCGGATCGCCCCAAAGCTCTGCGCCACGAAGCGCCGCGCCCCCACGGCGCGGCCGGCGGCCAGGAGATGGTCCGTGGCCTCGGTGCGCAGCCGGTTGGTCATGATCGCCCCTCCGAAGCGCTCGGGGTTCCGCGCGTCACGCATGCTCATCCGCCCGGACAGCGCCGTGAGCTGATGCACGATCACCTCAGGTTCGGCGGACGCCACCGCCTCGGCGACCGCGTCGGGGTCGAGAGCGTCGGCCACGACGGGGCGCGCTCCCAGGCTGCGCACCAGGTCCTGCTTCGCTGCGCTCCTCGTCATCCCGATCACCTCGTGGCCTCGGACCACGAGCTGCGGGACGAGCACCCTGCCGATGGCGCCCGTGGCGCCGGCTACGAAGACCTTCATGACCGCTCCTGTCGTCTCATTTGTCTGTGAGACGAAATAGAGGCGTCGTCCGTGACAGTGCTCAAGCCTCGAAATGGCGCTCGCACAGGCGGAGCCGGCGGGCGTCCCACACCATGAAGGTCCCGAGCACGAGCTGGACGAGGCTCCGCCAGACGTCCTCCCAGCGGTCGCGCACCCGCACGAACGCGAGTAGCAGGCGCAGCCGCGGCTCGGGGCGCGCCGTGCGCGAGACGAGGACGCACGGTCCGCGGTTCGGGATCGAGCGCGTGTGGGAGGCCGAGGAGGCGAGCGCGAACCGGCGAAGCACCTCGCGGGTCGCCATCCGGATCGCGACCGGCGCGATCCCGCGCGCCGGGCACGGGCGGTTGCCCGCGACGCCGAACGGGATGAAGGCGGCATCCCGGTGCGATAGCTCCTCCCAGCGCTCGGGGCGGAACGCGTCCGGGTCGTCGTAGCCGGTGCGGTGGTAGGCGGGGTAGTTGAAGCACAGCACAGAGCCGGCCGGGATCGTGTGTCCATCGACCGCGATGTCCGCCGACGTGATCCGATGGGCGATGCCGAACAGCGGATACAGGCGCATCGTCTCGTCCAATACGCGGTCGAAGTGGCCCGCGTCTTCGGGCTCGGCGGCCGCCCGCGCCTGCGCCTCGGGCTGCTGCGCGAGGACCATCAGCAGGTGCGCCGTCGCCTCGGACATCTGCACGACGGCGGTATTGAAGAACGCGCCCTGCAGGTACAGCGCCCGCTCCCGCGTCGACAGCCCGGCGGGCAGGGGCTGGAGCGGCTCGGTTCCGTGCTCGAGCTGGTCCACGAGGTACCGCGTGAGGCGGTGGCGGCGGCCCATGTGCCGCAGCCCGGTGCACTTGAGCGCCGTGACGACGTCGTTCGCGTTGCCGACGATCAGCTCGCGCGCGCGGCGCGGGCAGCGCTCGCCGAACACGAGCTCATAGGCGAACTCGGCCCAGATCGGCATCACGAGGTCGCGCAGCCGGACCAGCCGCATGCCGGCGATCGGACGCTCGTCGAGAACCCTGGCCGCGCAGTCCGCCGCAAGCGCCGCCACGGTCTCGCGCGGCCGTGCGAGGAGGCGGCGCGTGGTGAGCGCGACCTCGTCGTAGCGGCGGCCGGGCTCGAGGTGCTCCTGGTGGAGCGCTGGTCCCGGCGAGAGCCAGTACCAGAACAGGTCCGAGAGCGCCGCACCGCGGCTGCGGCCGCTTGCGGCCGGGTGCGCGTACACCTCCTCGAAGTGCGCGGCGTCGACCGCCCGCCCGGGGATCGCGACCCCCTCGTCGCCGTTGACCAGCGTGAAGATGCGCATCCGCAGCGCGACGACGGCGCCCGGCAGCCAGTACGGGACGCTCGCAAGCGCCAGCGTCCCCGCGGTGACACGCGCGCGCGTCACCACGGCTCCTCCACCCTCGCCACGTGCAACAGGTCGCGGTCGGCCTGCGCCGGGGAGTCGCAGCCGCACAGGACGAGCGCGCGCTCGAGCTCGGCGCGCAGCAGCTCGAGCACCTGCCGCACGCCGGGCTCGCCGGCGACGGCGAGCCCCCAAAGCACCGGCCGCCCGATGCCGGCCGCGGTCGCGCCGAGCGCACACGCCTTGACGACGTCGGTCCCACGGCGGACTCCGCCGTCCACGGCCAGCGGCACGTCGCCGCCGACCGCGTCGACGATCGCCGGGAGCAGGTCGACGGCCGCCGGCACGCCGTCGAGCTGGCGGCCACCGTGGTTGGAGACCACGAGCGCGTCGACGCCGGCCGAGACGGCGATCCGGGCGTCCTCGGGGTGCACGACGCCCTTCAGCGCGATCGGGAGCGTGGTCCTGGCCCGGAGCCACTCCAAGTGATCCCAAGAGAGCTCCGGCGTGAAGACGAACCGCCGCGGCGGGCCGTCGCCGTCGCGCATGTTCTCGCAGCACATCCCCTCCGGCAGGTGGTCGAAACCGTGGCGCAGGTCGCGCTCGCGGCGGCCGAACGCCGGCGAGTCGGCGCTGACGACCAGCGCGGCGCAACCGGCCGCCTCCGCCCGGCGGACCACCGCCTCCGTGAAGCCCAGGTCGGGCTGGATGTAGAGCTGGAACCACGGTCCGGGTACCGCCGCCGCGATCTCCTCGATCGCGACGGTCGACGCCATGCTCGCGATCATCACCGTGCCGGCGGCCGCCGCCGCGCGCGCGGTGGCGCGCTCGCCGTCGGGATGCGCGAGCCGGTGGAAGGCGGTCGGCGCGATCACGACCGGCATCGAGGCGCGGGAACCGAGCAGCTCGACCTCGAGTCGCGGCTCACCGCTGCCGCGCAGCACGCGCGGGACCAGGCCGATGCGCGCGAAGGCCGCCTCGTTGGCCCGCAGCGTCAGCTCGTCGTCGGCGCCGCCCGCGAAGAAGTCGTACACGGCCGGGTCGAGCCGCTCGCGCGCCTGCTGCTCGAGCTCACGCAGCGACAGTGCCTGCATCCGACGCCTCGCTCGCGAAGAACTCCTTCAGCGGCAGGCGGTGCCCGGGGCCGGTCCACTCGTTCTCGAGGTTCTCGGTCACGTGATGCTCCGCGACCAGCTCTCCGCGCCGGTGGCACCGCACCACAGGATGCAGGTACCGCCCTTCGGCGGCGCGCTCGGCGTCGGACTGCGCGATGCGGCCCACCGACACGTCGAACGGATCGACCAGGTCGTGATCGGGCCCGTACTCGAGCGTGATCGTGAAGTACAGCTCGGGCGGGCTCGCGTGCACGTAGTCGAGCGGCAGCTCCTCGTAGTAGCGAGCCCGGCCGGGCTCGACGACGATCACGTCGCACATGAACGCGAACTGCTGCCACAGCGCGGACGTGCGGTTCACGCGGGCGATCACGGCCTCCATCAGCGTCTCCGGGCTCGGCGGCGAGAACGGCGTGCGGCCACTCGACGCCGTGGTACTTGCGCTCGAGCATCCGGTGCAGTGCTCGCACGCCGTAGCGGAAGCCGTGGATGAACCCGCTGGTGGAGCGCTTGAAGTCGCGCACCTGCATCAGCGTGCCGGCGAAGTACAGGCCAGGCACATTGGTCGACTCCCATTCGGGCGTCTGCGCCGGGAAGCGGTCGTTGAACACGAGCTCCGGCTCCGGGAGCATCGACGGGTCGAACCGGAACCCGGTGCAGACGATCACGCGGTCGTAGCGCAGGTCGCGGGTGACCTCGTCGGCGCGCGCGAACTTGACGGTGACGAGGTAGCCGCCGTCGCGGCGCTCGATCCGCTCGACGGTTCCGTCGAGCAGGGCGTTCTGCGACTTGAGCTGGTACGTGTCGAGCAGGTTGTTGTTGACGGCGCGAAGGTGACCGACGTAGTGCGTCCGCCAGGCCATCCGCAGCGACTCCGGGCCCGCGACGTGGATCACCGCCGCCGTCTCGATCAGGTTGTCGGCGGTCTCGAAGCCGGAGTTCCCCTTGCCGATCACGAGCACGCGCTGGTCGAGGAAGTCGCGCGGGTCGACGGACACGTCGCCGTAGCGCTCCGCCGCCTCGATGCCGGGGATCGGCGGTATTTGGGGCCGGGTGACGCCGCTGGCCACGATCACGCGCCGCGCCCGGTGGGTGCCGCCGCGCTCGTCGGCGACGACGAAGCCGCCGTCCGCGCGCGCCACCGAGCCTACGCGCGTGCCGTAGGCGATCCGAAGCTCGAGGGTGGCGGCGTAGTCCGCGAGATAGCGAACCAGGTCGTCGGCGTCGGGGAAGTAGCGCTCGCTGTAGCGCGTGAAGAGCAGGCTCGGGTCGTCCGACAGCAGCGAGTTCCAGTCCATCCGCAGGTTGAGCTCGGGGTCGTCCCAGCCGGTGTGGGGCTTGTTGATGGAGATCAGCCGCCGGTGGCGAGGGAACGTGCGGAAGAAGCCGCCGGGAGCGGGTCCGGCCTCGAGGATCGCGTAGTCCCGGCCCGCCTGCTGGAGGTGGTGGCCGAGCTGGAGCCCTGCCGGGCCGGCGCCGACGATGACGTACTCGGTGTCGGTCCCCACGGGACGCAATACGTGCGGGTGAGCGCGATGGTTCGGCGCGGTTCGAACCCGTTCCCGCCTGCGCGCGTATGGCCCAACCGGTGGCTCGGAGCGGCAAGGGGGGTTCGATGGACACCGACGCGCTACTCGCTCACGTACTGATCCAGCTGGCCGTGATCATCGGCTTCGCGCGTCTCGGCGGCATCGCCGCCAGGGCGATGGGGCAGCCGGTCGTGTGCGGCGAGATCGCGGCCGGCCTGATCCTCGGCCCGTCGATCCTGGGCAACGTCCTGCCCGGCGTATCGGCGGAGATCTTCAGCAGGGACACCGCCGAGGCGTTCACCGCGCTGAGCGAGCTCGGGCTGGTGCTGCTCCTCTTCGTCATCGGAATCGACTTCGACTTCCAGCACCTAAAGGCGCACAAGGGCAAGCCGTTCGTCGTATCGGCGGTTGGCATCACCGTGCCTTTCGCGCTCGGGCTCGGCGTCGGCCTGCTGATCCACTCCGAGGTGGCGCCGAACATCGACAAGCTGACGTTCGCGCTGTTCATCGCGCTCACGTTGTCGATCACCGCGTTGCCGATCCTTGGCCGGATCCTGATCGAGTTCGGACTCAACCGAGCGCCGCTCGGCGTGCTGACGATCACCTCGGCTGCGCTCGACGACGCCGTCGGATGGATCCTGCTCGCCCTCATGACCAGCATCGCCACGTCCGGCGCCGACTGGGGCAAGGTCGGAGTGATGATGGTGGAGACGATCGGCTATGCGGTGTTCATCTTCGTGATCGCTCGTCCGATGCTGAAGCGCTGGGCACGTTCGGCCGTGCGCCGCGGCGACGGCGTCCTGGCCCTCAACGACCTGGCGGTGCTGCTCGTGATGCTCCTCTGCTCGGGGCTCATCACCCACGAGATCGGGATCTTCGCGATCTTCGGCGCGTTCATGCTCGGCGCGGTCTTCCACGACGAAACCGAGTTCCGGCAGGCGGTGCTCATGAAGCTGAACGACTTCGTGACGGTGTTCTTCCTGCCGATCTTCTTCACGTACACGGGCCTGCGCACCGACATCGGGTCGATGAGCGGCGCGCTGCTGTGGGCGATGTGCGGCCTGATCGTGGCCGCCGGCATCGCCGGCAAGCTTGGCGGGTGCACGCTCGCGGCTCGCGCCACAGGCCTGCCGTGGCGCGACTCCTACATGGTCGGCGTGCTGATGAACGCGCGCGCCCTGATGGCGCTGATCGTCATCAACGTCGGCCTGACTGCCGGCATCCTCAACTCGACGGCGTTCTTCATGCTCGTGATGATGGCCGTGATCACGACGTTCATGACCGCCCCGCTGCTGCGGGTCGGGCTGAGGAAGGCGCCGAAGACCTCGCTGGCGCACATCCCCGAGCCGGTTCAGCGCCGGCCGGGGCAGGCGCGGCCGGTCGTCTCGGCGCGTGGCGTCGCGACGGCGGGCGACGCATGACGCCGCCGACATAGAGCCGCGGGCGACCGGGGAAATCCACAGGATTCACACAGCAACCTCACCGGCTTCTCCGAGGTTGGCGGCTCAGGCTGCACGTGTCCAATTCCCCACCAGGGCTCCGACGGAGCCGAGGAGGACACGATGGCAATCCGCATTCCCGAACCCGAACAGACTCCGCAGGGCCCGACGTACGAGGGCCGCCCGCTCGTCCGCCCGGATGAGGAAGTCGTCGACCAGGGCGCAGGCTTCGACGTTCGCACCCTTGTGAGTCGCCGCACGGTGCTGAGCCTCGTCGGCGCCGGCATCGGGGCGACGGCGCTCGCAGCGTGCTCGAACGGCGAGTCGTCCAGCGACTCGGCCGGCGCCAGCGCGACCGCGTCCGGCTCGTCGACGTCCACTGACCCCGCGAGTGAGATCCCCGACGAGACCGCCGGCCCGTACCCCGGCGACGGCTCCAACGGTCCTGATGTGCTCGAGGAGTCCGGGATCGTGCGCAGCGACATCCGCTCGAGCATCGGCGCCGATGACCCGGTCGACGGCGTGCCTCTGAGCTTCAAATTCACGGTCACCGACATGGCGAACGACGACGTGCCGTTCGTGAACGTCGCCGTCTACGCCTGGCACTGCGACACGCAGGGGCTGTACTCGATGTACTCCGAGGGCGTCGAGAACGAGACGTGGCTGCGCGGCGTGCAGGTCGCCGACTCGAACGGCCAGGTGACGTTCACCTCGATCATGCCCGGCTGCTACGCCGGGCGCTGGCCGCACATCCACTTCGAGGTGTACCCCGATGTCGACTCGATCAGCGACTCGGCCAACGCGATCGCCACCTCGCAGCTGGCCTTCCCCGAGGACGTGCTCGACGAGGTCTTCGAGCTGTCGGCCTACGACGGCTCGGCCGAGAACCTCGCGCAGGTCACCCTCGCGAGCGACAACGTCTTCGGCGACGACAGCGCGGAGTTGCAGATGGCGGCCATGGGCGGCGATGCGAGCAATGGCTATGAGGCCTCGCTCGTCGTCCGCGTCGACACCACGACCGAGCCGACGTCCGCCGGCGCCCCGCCCGGCGGCGGTGGCGGACAACCCTGATCTGAACCAGACCTTTCTCTAACTCGCTAAGGAACACACCATGTTGCAGAACCTCACCGGGTGGCACGCACTGATCATCCTCGCCGTCGTCCTGCTCCTCTTTGGCGCGGCGAAGCTGCCTGCTCTCGCCAGGAGCGTCGGCCAGTCGGTCCGCATCCTCAAGGACGAGGTCGTCCAGCCTGACGACGAGAACCAGCCCAGGCAGGCAGCCTCGACCCTTCCGGCCACTGCGCCGATCGCGGAGCGGCCCGGTGCCACGGCCGCGGACGAGATGCTGGAGCACTCGGCGTCATGACCGCCGTCACCGCCGCGAAGGGCCACGGCATGCCGTTGTCGGGCCACCTGCGCGAAGCGCGCAGGCGCATGCTCCGGGCAGCGGTGGCCCTCGCGGTCGGGACGGTCCTCGGATACATCCTCTCCGCTCAGATCCTCGACATCCTGCGAGCGCCGGTCCTCGAGCTCGCCGAGGCGCGCGACGCCAGCCTGAACTACGACAGCGTGACCGGCGCGTTCGACCTCCGGCTCAGGATCGCGCTGTTCGCCGGTATCGCCCTGTCCGCTCCGGTGCTGCTCTACGAGCTGTTCGCCTATGTCGCCCCGGGCCTGACCCGCAAGGAGAAGACGTACGTCTTCGGCTTCGTCTTCTCCGCCCTCCCCCTGTTCGTTGCCGGCTGCACCGCTGGGCTCTTTCTGTTTCCCCACATGGTGGAGCTCCTCGCGAGCTTCGCCGCGCCTGACGACAGCACACTGCTGTTGGCCTCGTACTACTTCGACTTCGTGGTGAAGATCGTCCTGGCCACCGGCATCGCGTTCACCGTCCCGGTGTTCGTGGTGATGCTGAACTTCCTCGGCATCCTCTCCGCGAAGAGTCTCGCGCGCAGCTGGCGACTGTGTGTCATCGCGATCGTCGTCTTCAGCGCCATGGCGACGCCGGCGGCCGACGTGCTGTCGATGTTCCTGGTCGCGCTGCCGATGACCGCGCTGTTCTTCGGCGCCTACTTGATCGCCGCCCTTCACGACCGCGCTGTCTCCCGCCGCAACGCCGCCCTCAGCGAGGCGCCGACCGGCGACTCCGCCCCCGAAGGAGCCGCCTGACATGTTCGGCCTGACTTTCGAGAAGCTCCTCGTCGTCACGATCGTCGCAGCGTTCATCCTCGGCCCTCGTCGGCTGCCGATCTACGCCGGCAAACTCAGCGAGTTCGTGCGCGACCTGCGCGCGTTCGTCGAGTCGTCACGGGCGCGCGCCGAGGACGACTTCGGGGTGCCGCTGCGCACCTCGGAGTGGCGGGTCGATCTGCGGCAGTACGACCCGCGGCGCATCGTGCGCGACGCGCTCGAGCACGACCCGATCGCCGACTCGGCACAGCCGCAGCCGCCCGCCCAGACGGCAGGCGGCGCCGCCTCGCCCCAGGCGGGCCCGGTGGCCGACGCCGCAGCCTCGGCGTCCGCGCGCGATCCGATCGCCCCGCACGCCGTCGTCGCTGGGACCGCTGCGGCGGAGGCAGCCGCGCCGGTCGAGTCGGCATGTAGGCAGCGTTGGATCGTCGTCGGCGGCACGTCAGGCCACCCCCGGCGTGTCCTCATCACCGAGCCCACGCTGGAGGACTGAGTCCCGAGGAGATCGACACCCCCGCTCCCGAGACCGTCGCTCAGCGGCCGCGGAGGATCAGGCGTAGGAGGCGCCGGCGGCGTTTGCCGTGCCAGGCGGTGCGTTCGTTGCTCTCGGGGAATGGCTGGTCGGGTATCGGGGCGCCCAGGAACTCGCACAGGGGCGCCCATCCCTGGCGGACGTCGAATACCAGGAGGCGATCGGGCGGGATCGTGGCCTGCACGTCGGCGATGTGGTTCTCGTAGACGTCGATGACGTGCGCGCGGTCGTCGATTCGGCCGTCGAATACGCGGTCGAAGATCGTTGCTCTGGCCATGCGCGGGTAGAGGGCGAAGTCCGGGGCGCGGCGGGTGACGAGCCGGCGGATCACGCGGCGGCGCAGCGGCAGCGGGCGGCGCTCGGCGAGTGCTCTGGCGAAGATGGTCTCGCTGACGCTGTCGTACCAGCGGTCGGGGTCGCGGACGGTGAGGATGACCTTCGCATCGGGGTAGTGCTCCGAAAGCTCCCGCCAGTACGCGGCGGCGGGCCAGTCCAGCGCGGCCTGAAAATCGGTGAACACCTCGTCCCAGCCGGGCCCGCGACCCTCCCCGATCTCCAGCCACTGGCGGACCCGGTACGGCTCCGCGAGCACCGTGGACATGTGGTAGCAGGGGGCGTGGCCCAGCAGTTCCAGCGCCGCTTTCAGCGACCGCGTGCCCGTGCGGCCGAACCCCGCACCGATGGCCTTCACCGTCATGGAGAACTTTCGGGGTGGATGACGCGTATTTCGTCGTGAACGACATGTCGGTTCGACGCGAGCCGCTGTTTCCGCATGCCCTGCTCGAGGCTCTGCGCGAGCGACCGGGCAGCCCGGCCTTCGAGCACGGGAACGGGATCGTGTCGCGGGGTGAGCTGCTGGGGCTCATCGCGCGTCTGGCAGGCGGCTTGCGTGCTGCCGGGCTCCGCCCTGGCCGGGGCATTGCCGTCAGCCTGGCCGTCTCCCCGGAGGCCTTCGCGGCACAGATGGCCGCGCATGTCCTGGGCTGCCGTGTGGTGGGGGTGCGGCCCGGTTACACGCCTGGGCAGCTCGCCCATGTCCTCGACATGGACGTCGACGCCCTCCTCGTCGACCGGTCGACCGCGACCTCCGACCTGCGGGCGGCCGCTGGATGCATCCCGCTGCTGTCCCTGGACTCCTTGATGTCCGAGGACGGAGGAGCGGAGCCGGTGATCACGGCTCAGCCGGACGACGTGGCCTTTGTGGCCTTCACCAGTGGGAGCACCGGGAATCCCAAGGGATGCGCGATCACTTACCGGGCGCTCACGGCGCACTGGGCCTGGCAGCCCCGCGTCTGGTCGCCGGTCGCCGCCGAGCTCGCCACTGCGTTCCGGCGCTACATGCTGTTCGGCACGCTGTCCAGCATCGTGGTGATGGAGTTCCTCGGCCCCTGCCTGCTCGGTGGCGGCACCGCGGTGATCCCCGAGGACGATGGGAGGCCGCTCTTCCCGTACGCCATCGAGCACCACCGGATCACCGGGTCCATCATCACCGTGCCCCGGCTGTGCCAGATGCTCGACCTGCTCCGCAAGGAGCCGGCCGACGTGCGCAGCCTGCGAGGGCTGATGGTCTCCGGCTCGCCGCTCAGCCCGGACCGACTGGCCGAGGCGACCGACCGGCTTGGCCCCGTGGTCTACCAGGGGTACGGGCAGACCGAGGTCGGCAACATCGCGATGCTCACCCCGGGCGACGTCGCCGGCGGCCCGGACCGCCTGCTCGCCTCGACCGGGCGTCCGCACCCGCGGGTGGAGATCAGCGTACGGGACGAGGCCGGGCGCGAGCTCGCCCCGAGCCACGACGGCGAGATCTTCGTACGCTGCCCGTACCAGATGAAGGGTTACTGGCGCGACCCGGAGGAGACGCGCGACGTCCTGCGGGACGGCTGGATCCGCACCCGGGACCTCGGCCATGTGGACGACAAGGGCTACCTCTATCTGGTCGGGCGCACCCGCGACGTCATCCTGGTCAATGCGATGGTGGTCTATGCGGGACCGATCGAAAGGGTCCTGGCGAGCCATCCGGACGTCATCGACGCGTACGTGACTGGGGCGCCAGACGAGCGGGCCGGGGAGGCGGTGCACGCCTTCGTCGTGCCCTCTGGCGATCGGGACTTCGACGGCGCCGCGTCGGCGGAGCTGGCCGCGCTGGTGCGCGCGCAGCTCGGCGAGGACAGCGTCCCTCAGACGATCACGGCGGTGCCCGGCGTTCCGGTCGCCGCCAGCGGCAAGCCCGACAAGCGCGCCCTGCTGCGGCTAACGCCGATGGGCCGGGGTGGATTCGAACCACCGCGCGACGGATTATGAGGGCTGCTCGACCAGTCCCTTGCGAATCGCTTGCGCTTGCGTTTTGCTTGCGCTACCGTGTGGCGCGTGGCAACGGTGGAACACACCCTCGAGGAGCTACTCACCGCGCCGATCGACGTCGCCGTCGAGCAGGTCTGCATGATCAGTCAGCGGTCGGTCGAGTGGTACGACCTCGGCCGCGTGATGGAGCTCGCCGTCAACGGCAGCCGGCCGGCCGTGCGGGTCTATGTCGACAGTTACCGTCAGACGACCCGGCGCATTCTCGAGGCCGCGCACGTCTTGTACCCCGACTCGGTCATCCACACTGATGACGAGCTGGCCATCATTGACGCCGGCGGACGCGCCTCCGTCGCTGCGGTCGTTGCGTTGGAAGAGGGAGCGGTCCAGGCACCGTTCTCGGCCTGGGTAGCCACTTATGGCGCGATCCACGGCGTCCTGCTCGATCTCATCAGCCGGGTACGCGCCACTCTGCACGCCGCTGAGCCGCTGAACCTGCCCGCCGATGCCAGCGCCCCGGCGCACTGGGACGTCGACGACCGCACGTTGCTCTCGTTCATCCGGACGGTCCGCGGCGAACTCCAGCGGCAGCGCTCGCCGCTCGACACGATTGCCGAGACCTTTGTGCTCACGGAGACCGAGCTGGCAGAGCTGTTCGGTGTCCGCCGGCAAGCGGTCGCACAGTGGCGCGACGACGGCATCCCCAGTGCGCGACAGGAGAAGGTGGCCACTGTGGCCTCCATCGCCGACCTGCTTTCGCGCAAGCTCAAGGCCGAGCGGGTGCCGGGGATCGCTCGCCGGCCGGCTGAGGCCTACGACGGCCTCACGATGCTCGAGATGATCAGCCGCGACCGTTACGCCGAGCTGCTCGCTTCCGTGCGCGAGTCTTTCGACTACGCCGCGACGGCGTGAGAACGACATCACGTGACGGGCGCTACCTGCGAGTGGCGTCGCAGGACTGGGAGGACCCGCTCGACGGCGGCTACGCGGCCGCCAAGGGCGGGCGCTGGAACCCACACGGCAGCTACGGCACGGTGTATCTCAATCGCACGGAGAAGGTGGCGCGACTGAACGTCGGTCGGTTGTACGTCGGGCTGCCTTACGGGCCCGAGGATCTCGACCCGGACGAAGCGCCGATCCTCGTCGCCACGGACGTACCTGAAGACGACTACCTCGATGTGGTCAGCGATGAGGGAATCACGGATGCCGGGCTGCCGGACAGCTATCCCGACGATACCGCGGGAGTCCGCGTGACCCACGCGGTCTGCCAGCCCATCGGCCAGGCTGCGTATGACGCTGGCCTGCCGGGAGTGGCGAGTCGTAGCGCGGCGCCGGGCGCCACGACGAGCGACGAGGAGCTCGCCTGGTTCGAGCGCGGCACAGGCCTGACTGAAGCGGCCCGATGGGCGTTCGACGAGTGGTACTGGAGCGCCGTGTAGCGCCTGGCCGCGTTCGCGCGCCGGCAATGGCCGTACGATCGCTTGGAGCCACGACGATGAGTTCTGGTCTCGCGATCGGTCACTGACGGCGAAGCACACCGCAGAAGGAAGGAGAGTCCGATGTCGAGCCTAAGGGTGGACCTCGTCACCGATCATCGTCGGTCGCTCCGGCCCGGCGCGACGCTTGGCCGCGCGTGTCCTGTACGACGAGCTCGCGAGCGTCAGGGCTTCGACGCGGTGGTCGCTCAAGACGCAGAACCGCCCTCGTGTTCTCGGAGAAGCTCGAACTCTCGGCCGTCTGGCGGGAGTACCGGCGGGATCTGGGCAGCGTCGGGTGGGATGTGTGGGCAGCGGTGGATCACGCCGTAGCGTCGCTCGAGACAACAACCTCGCCTACCGTCTGGTCGGACGACCGCAAGCAATGGTTCGCGACGCTCGAAGCCGACACCGCGAAGGCGATGGACGCGCTCCGGCCCTTGGTGGACGACTAGTGCGCATGCCCCCACCGGCGCTCGAAGGCGCGCTGCAGGTCCTCGCCTGCACGAGCCACGTACTTCGCTCGAACCTCCTCGACGACCGCTGCGAGCTTGACGGCCGCGTTCGCCGCGGCGCGCAGGTTCATCGACTCGTCGGCGAGTGTGAGAATCGTTCCCGACTCCTCGCCGGCGTCGTTGACCTCCCAGTGCAGGAACGTGGAAAGGTATGGGTCGTTGATCGCCGGGAGTCGTTCGCCGGTCTGGCGCTGCCCCGCCCGGGTTGCGTACTGATCGAGGTGGGCGACCAGGTCCCGTAGAGGTACGGCGCGCGGTCCCATGACGTCGAAGTCTCTGCGGGCGCGTGCCAGTGCAGCATCGCCGGTGAGGCTGCAGACGCGGCGCTCGAACTTCAGCACCTGGTCGATTCCCACGACGATGACGAGCGCGCCCTCCTCCCAGCCGAGCCGGTGGAGTGCGGCGACCTTGTGCTCCGCGGCTTCAAGGTCCCGCTGCGCGTCCATGGCCTGAACCGTCCGTTCCGCGCGCTTCAGGCGTCGGCGATGAGATCGCGGACCCGCACCCGTTTCGACCGGAATGTGCGCCCATCCGATGTCGTGATCGTCCCTCTCGTCCGCCAGGCCGGGTCGTGCTCCGCGTCGGCGACGACATCGGGCTTGATGTAGACCGTGACTGAGTCCTGTGCGGGGATCGAGAACGGGCCGGCCATCGGGAGGGGTAGCGGGTGCGGGAAGAACAGATGCGGACCACGACGCCGTACGGGCTCAAGGCTCACGTGCGTCACCTTGACCTCGTGGCCGCTGTGGTTCAGCAGCCGGAACAGGATGATCGGCTCGTCGGGACCCGCCATCGTGGAGCTGCATCGGCCCGAGCTTCACCTCGACCCGAGTCTGCCACGTCCGGGTCCACTGGAAGACCTGAAAGACGAACGCGAGCGAGGCGATGATCGCCGCGTAGAGGGCAACGATCGCGGTCGCGATGTCGAGGCCTGTCGTCTCGGCTTGCGCGGCGAACACGGCGCCATCGTCCCGTTGACCGCGGTCGGAACCGATGGCTCCGGGTGCACACCGGGTGCATGCCCCGGCGTGATTTGGCTCTACAGCATGGGCCGGGGTGGATTCGAACCACCGCGCGACGGATTATGAGTCCGCTGCTCTAACCGCTGAGCTACCGGCCCGGCTGCCGGCCCACCCTATCCCGTCATTCGACGAAGCCGTTGATGCGGAGCGAGACGGCGCGGAGGGTGCCGATGTCGCGCGAGACGATGTCGGCGACCTTGAAGGTCCAGTCGCCGTCGACGGGCTCGAGCAGGAAGTCCTCGAGCCGGCCCGCGTTCGGCCGCCAGCTCCCCGTGAAGGGGTTGTTGCCGGTCGTCGCGGTCGAGAACGAGCGGGTCGCGGCGTCGTCGAAGACGACCTGGCAGAGGTTGTTGCCGCCGCTGCCGTCGCGTTCCATGAGCGTCACGGAGTGGCCGCTCGGGGCCGTCAACGTGCCGACCAGGTCGCCGACGAAGGTGTGCTCGATGCCGACAGTGGTCGGACGGGACAGCGGTCGTGCACGTGGTGCCGTCGATCGAGAACCGCACCTTCGACGCGTAGCCGATCCCGCTGACCGGGATCGTGACCGAGACGCCCGCCGGGTCGGCGTCGGGGATCGACAGCGGCGCCCCCGTGTACGCGAAGGCGGTCGGGTCCAGGGCCGGTTCGCCGGTCGGGATAGGGACGCTCGCCGTCGTCGGCGACAGCCGCCCGGCGAACGTGACGCGGACGGCGAGCGAGACGCGCTTGCCGCGCGGGTAGCCGGGCGCGACCGTGAGCCGGAAGTCGCGCGATCGGGTCGCGTTCGCCGCGAGGTTGCCGTACGACCGCGAGCGCGGCGTGATCGTGGCCTGCACGTCGCCGCTGTCGACCGTCACGTTGATGCCCGTTGCCGTGCCGTCGCCCACGTTGGTGACCGGCAGCGCGAGGTTCGCGGTCTCGCCTGGCTCGAGGTAGGCGTCGCCGTCGCCGGTCAGCGGCGTCACGGTCGGCGCGCCCGCCCGCACCAGCGGCTCAGGCGTCGCCCCGGTGTACGCGAGCACGCGATCGGCGCGGACGATCCCGGCGCCGGTGCGCACGTCGACGCCGGCCGGCGCCAGGTCGAGCGCCGTGGCCGCGAACGCCTCGCGTACGTCGGCCGTCGTGAAGCCCGGGTTGCCGGACAGCACGAGCCCGGCGATCGCCGCCGCGTGCGGCGCCGCCGCCGAGGTGCCGAAGAACGGCGCGAAGTCCTCGACCGACGTGTTGACCCCGTCGGCCGCCGTGATGTCCGGCTTGGGGCGCACGGTGCCGCCGGTCGAGCTGAAGTCGCCGGGCGTGATCGGCGTGCCGTCGGGTTGGAAGAACACGCGCCGCGGGCCGTCGGAGGTGAAGCGCTCCGGGAGCTGGGCGCTCGTGAACGGGCTCGGGAACGGCCCGACCGGGTTCGGCGGATCGCCCGGCTCGAGCGCGAACGGGAGCGGCTCAGCAGCCGGTGCCGCGGCCGTGGCGAAGGCGTCGACGGCTGCGGCGTGGCCGCGCAGCACGCCGGGCGTGTTGCGCGCGATCAGCCCGTCCGGCGAGTCCTTGAAGCGACTGCCGAGCGCGCTCAGCTGGAAGTAGCGGTCGGCGCCGCGGAACTTGACGACCGCGAGCCGCAGCCCGGAGCCGCCGAACAGCGGCGTGCCGAGGATCTCGTACGGGTCATCGTTGCCGTCCTGTACGTCCTGCGAGAAGGACACGACGTTCGAGTTGGCGTCGAACAGGTACAGGTCGTAGTCGTTCGCCGCGCCACCGAGCGGGTCGGCCCAGAACAGGGTCACCGGGACGTTGGCGCTCGACTGCGGCGAGATCGGCTCGAAGACCTGGACGGCGGGGCCGGGGTCGAAGTCGTGCGCCGCGCCCGCGAACTTGCCGACGCCGCGGCCGGAGTCGGCGAAGTCACCCTCGTAGTTGGCGGCGGTGCCGTCGAGCGTGTTGCCCTCGTTGCCCGCCGAGCTGAAGAACAGCGCGCCGTCGGCGGTGACGGCGTTGACCGAGCGGGCGATCGGCCCGTCCTGGAACGGGTGCTCGTTGAAGTAGAGGACGTCGTCGACGATCACGTCGCAGCCGCCCTCGAAGCGCAGCGCGCGGATGTTGTCGGCGAACGACGCGTCGCTCGTGAAGGCGGTCGCGAACCCGAGCTCGGCCTTCGGCGCGATGTCGTGCAGGATCTCCAGCATCGCGGTGCCCTCGTCGCCGTCACCCGCCTCGCCGGGCAGCACGTCGACGGCGGGAAGCTCGCCGGCGGCTTGCGAGGCGGCGAGCGAGTCGACGCCGTCGGACAGCGCGCACAGCTTCACGCCGGTGCCGGCGACCCGCCGCCGCGTGCGGGCGAGGTCCGCCGCGTGCGCCTTGTCGCCCTCCGAGACCACCGCCTGGTGGGTGATCGCCTCGGCGGCCACGTCGACGGCCACTACGTCCTTCCAGGCCGCGACCTCGGTCAGCGCCGAGAGCGGGATCGCGGCCCGCACGGAGTCGACCCGCCGTGAGGCGTGCTCGACGACGGCCCCGGCATCCTTCAGCCGGCCGAGCAGGTCGCCGGTCACGGCGGTGGCGCGCACGTCGACCTCCGTCGTGCCGGCCTTCGACACCTGCACTCCGGTCGTCGACTGCGGCGCGACCGCATGGCCCCGGCGCCGCTCGAGCGCGACGGCCAGCCGGCTGTCGAGCTTGCGCTCGGCCTTCGAGAGCGAGCCCTTGAGCCGCTGGAGCGCGGCGATCTGCGCCGCCGCCTTCTCGTCGAGAGTCGGCCGCCGAAGCGGCCGGCGCGGCGCACAGGGCGCCGACCATCGCGAACGCCACGATTCCCCGCACACCCGCCATGACAACCCCCGTCCGGTCGCCTGAACCCGCGCCCCGAAGCTAGTCCTCCGGGGCGCTTTGGTCAAGCATCTCAGACCGGCTCGAGGAATCCCGTGACCGCCTGCAGGCGGCCGTCACCGGCCACCGTGGCGAAGTCGACCCCGGCCGCGACCGGCGAGCCGTTGCCGACGAGCGTCCACGCGAAGCGCACGCGGTCGTGGTGGGCGTCGGGGCCGGCGGAGAGCTCGAAGCGGTGGCCGGGGAACTGCTGCTGGGCGGCGCCGATCATGGCGGCGATCCCGTCCGTGCCGTCGCCCGTCATCAGCGGGTCGACGTAGCTGGCGTCGTCGGCGAACGCGTCCGCGACGAGTGCGCGGCGGCGGTCGGCGTCGGGCTCGTTCCAGGCGGCGATGTAGCCGTCGACGATGGTGGTGATGTCGGTCATGCCTCCACGGAACCAGGCCGTCGGAGGCTTGTCGATTACCTGCGAGGTAGCTGCCGCGCGGCCTCGCGCTCGCTAGCGTGCGGGCATGACCACGGCCACGGTCCCGCTCGGCACGCTGCTGCGCGACTGGCGCCGGCGGCGCCGCCTGAGCCAGCTCGACCTCGCGCTCGAGGCCGGCGTGTCGGCCCGGCATCTGAGCTTCCTCGAGACCGGCCGCTCGAAGCCGAGCCGGGAGATGGTGCTGCACCTGTCCGAGCAGCTCGAGGTGCCGCTGCGCGACCGCAACCACCTGCTGCTCGCGGCCGGCTTCGCGCCCGCGTTCGAGGAGCGGCCGTTCGACGCGCCGGAGATGGCGCCGGTGCGGGAGGCGCTCGACCGGGTGCTGACCGGCCACGAGCCGTATCCGGCCGTGGTGGTCGACCGCTGGTGGAACCTCGCGGCCGCCAACCGGAGCATCGCGATGTTCACCGCCTCCGTCCCCGCCGCACCTGATGGAGCCGCCGGTCAACGTGCTGCGGGTGAGCCTGCACCCGGACGGCATGGCGTCGCGGATCCTCAACTACGGCGAGTGGCGCGCACACCTGCTCGACCGGCTGCACCGACAGGTGGCGCTCACCGCCGACGAGCGGCTCGCCGCGCTCTACGAGGAGGTCAGCGCGTATCCGGGCGAGACCGGCGAGGTGCACGGGCGCGGCGGCGAGATCGCCGTGCCGCTGCGCTACGACGCCGACGGGCAGGAGCTGTCGTTCTTCAGCACGATCGCCACGTTCGGCACGGCGGTCGACATCACGCTCGCCGAGCTGTCGATCGAGGCATTCTTCCCCGCCGATCAGGCAACAACCGATTACCTGTTGGGTAATTGAGACGCTTCCCTGCCGGTGCCACCGTACCGGCCATGGAAACCCAAGCCATCACCACACAACGCCACGCGACGGGCGGCCTGCTGCGGTTCGCGCTCACGCTCGACGGCGTCGCCACCGGCGCCAACGGCGTGCTCTACCTGGCCGGCGCCCCGCTGCTCGACGGCTGGCTCGGCCTGCCGACCGGCATGCTGATGGCCGTCGGCGCCGCCCTCATCGTCTACGCCGCGCTCGTGCTCTGGCTCGCCACCCGGGAAGCCATGCCGCGGACCGCGGTCGTGGCCGTGATCGCCGCCAACGTGCTGTGGGTGGTCGACAGCCTCCTCGCGCTGGCGCTCGACTGGTTCACGCCGACCACCGCCGGCCAGGTCCTGATCGCCGTGCAGGCCGTGCTCGTGGCCGGGCTCGCCGCGCTCCAGTACGTCGGGCTCAAGCGGTGAGCCGCTGCAGCTCCACGACCGCCGGCTCGGCGAGCATCTCGAAGCGCACCGCGTAGGTGTCGTGGCTCTGCTGGCGCAGCACCCGCGCGCGGCCGTCGATGCCCTGAAGCTCGAAGCGCAGGGTCTCGTCGGCCGCCAGCGGGCGCTTCGTGCAGAAGCGCATCCCGCCGGGCCCGAGGTCCACCGTGTGGCCCACGATCGGCGATCCGCTGCGGCGGTGCAGCGTGCACGGCATCTCGATCTGGACTCGTGGTAAGCGGCGCTGATCGGTCACCGACATTCATTCTGCACGACGAGCCTCCGACGCGGCGCAGTTGGCAGGGTGAGCGAGAGCAGGAGCGCCGGTACGGGCAGCAGGGCGATCACCCACAGCACCGCCCCGAGCCCCGAGGCATCGGCGACGACGCCGAGCGCCGTCGCCGCCACGCCGCCGAGCCCGATCGCCAGCCCGAGCGTGATCCCGGACGCGAGGCCGACCCGCGATGGCAGGTACGCCTGGCCGAGCACGATCGTGATCGAGAAGCTGGCGATCGTCACGAAGCCGATGAGTCCCAGGAGCACCGTGGCGCCGGCCGTGCCGGCGAGCGGGAGCACGAACAGCAGCGGCAGCAGCAGCACCTGGGTGCCGACCAGCACCGTCCGCGCGCCCCAGCGGTCGACCAGCCCGCCGCCGACCAGCGTGCCGACCGCCCCCATCGCCAGCATCAGCGTCAGCGCGCCGTTGCCGGCCGCCTCGCTCGTGCTCAGCTCGACGACGAAGTAGGCCGGGATGAAGGCCTGGAGCCCGAAGTAGACGCCCGAGCGCAGCGCGATCACCCCGCCGAGCCGGCTGAACGCGCCCCAGTCGTCGCGGCCGCCGGACTCCGCCGCGACCTGCTCGCCCTCGAGCTCGCGCAGCCGCCCGAGCTCGCGCGCGATCAGCACGGCGGCGGTCAGCGGGATCAGCCCCAGCGCCAGCGTGCCCGGCAGCCCGAACAGCAGCACGAGCGGCGTGGTCAGCAGCGGCCCGAGCGCGAAGCCGGCGTTGCCGCCGACCGAGAACAGGCTCATCCCCCGACCCTGCCGCTCGCGTGACGCGAGGCTGGCGAACTTCGCGCCCTCGGGATGGAACGCCGCGACGCCGAGGCCGCTGAGCACGACGGCCAGCGCGGTCAGCGCGTAGGTCGGCGCGGGACCAGCCAAAGCGATCCCGGTGCCCGCCATCGCCAGGCCGGCCGGCATCAGCCACGGCCGCGCGAAGCGGTCGGACAGCAGGCCGAACAGCGGCTGGATGATCGATGAGCCGATCGTCGAGAACAGCACGAGCGCCCCCAGCGCCGCGTACGAGTAGCCGCGCTCGGCGGCCAGGAACGGGAGCAGCGCCGGGACGGCGCCCTGGCAGAGGTCGACGCAGAGGTGCCCGGCGCCGAGCAGCGCGAGCGAGCGGCGGTCCAGGTCCCTCAAGAGCCCGCCAGCCGCTCGGCCAGTTCGCGGTCAGGCGCCAGCGCCAGCGTCACCGTGCCGCCACGGCGGACCACCACGCCGCGGTCGCCCATCACGTCGCGCAGCCGGGCCGCGAACTCGGCCTCGTCGCGCGGCGTGTCCCAGCGCCAGCGCATGACCAGCGCGGACTCGTCGCCGCGCCGCCACAGCTCGTAGCGATCGCCGCCCCAGCCGGCCGCCGCCCCGCTCGAGCCGCCCAGCAGCTCGCGCGTCTGCAGCTCGCCCCAGGTGCCGGCCAGCGACCGCTGCCAGCCCGGGAGCACGGCGCGGATCCGGACCGGCTTGGGCTCGTCGGCGTCGAAGTAGGCGTCCGGGTGCAGGATCTGCTCGGTCGAGGACGGCTGCCGCACCTCGAAGGCGGTGTCGACCAGCCCCCAGCCGCCGCGCCGCAGCAGATCGCGGATGAACGCCTCGCCGCCCACGTAGGCGAACAGGACCTGGGCCTGGATGAACGGCGGCAGGTCGCCGGTGTCCTCGAACGCCGACGAGAGCAGGCCGCCGAGCGTCTCCTCGGCGCTGAAGTGCTCGCCGACGTAGGCGTACATGAGCGCGGTGGCGCTGCCCTCATACAGAGCCGAGCGCGCCAGCGTGCGGTCGTCGGTGGCCGGCTCGGTCGAGAGCCCGAAGCGCTGGTCCTCGAGCGCGTGCGTGAGCTCGTGGGCGAGGATCATCTCCTCGAGCACGCGCGTGCCCGTGCCGGCGCCCTCGACCACGCGCAGGCGCCCGTCGCGCGGGTCGTAGTAGCCGGCCACGCCCTCGCCGAACAGGTTGCCGCTCAGCTCGCGCAGGTCGGCGGCCGGCTCGATCAGGCCGAGCAGCTTGTAGACCGTCTCGTCGTCGCGACGGCGCTCGGCCGGGTACTCGCGATCGAGGCTCTCGAGCCCCTCCGTGCGGGCCTGATCGGACGTCACCGTCAGCGGCTCCGGCAGCTCGTCGAACCGCAGGCGGCGCAGCGCCTCGACGCGCTTGGCGATGATGTCGACCGGCGCGGCGGCCGGCGCCGCGGACTCCTCGACTTCACCTGCCGTCACGTACCAGAGGCCGAGCAGCGCGACCAGCAGCACCGCGATCACGGTCAGGGGGATCCGCATCCCTGATTGGATAGCGGGTCCCCCACCGAAAGGACGTCAGACCGACCGCCGCCCTCGTCACCGGAGCCTCGAGCGGGATCGGGCTCGCGATCGCCGAGGTACTGGGCGAGACGGGCCACGGGCTCACCGTCGCCGCGCGCCGTCCCGAGAAGCTCGCCGGCGCCGTCGAGCAGCTCCGCGGCAAGGGCTACGAAGTCGAGGAGGTCGCGGGCAACCTGACCTCCGAGGAGGACATCCAGCGCGTCGTGGCCGCCCACCGCGAGCGCTTCGGCCGGCTCGACGTGCTCGTCAACAGCGCCGGCGTGGGCGTCGGCGCGCCGCTGGCCGACATCCAGACCAAGCGCGCCGACATGCAGCTCGACCTCAAGCTGCGCGCGATCGTCCTGTTCTACCGCGAGTGCGCCGACCTGCTGCGCGCGGCCGGCGCCGAACACCGCAACGCGCTGGTCGTGAACCTCTCCTCCATCTCCGGCAAGTCCGGCCAGCCCTGGCTGTCGGTCTACTCCGCCACCAAGGCCGCGGTGATCGGCTGGACGCAGGCGATGAACCAGGAGCTCAACGGCGACGGGATCAAGTCGGTGGCGCTGTGCCCGGGCTTCGTCGACACGCCGATGACCGAGTTCATCCGCGAGCAGGTCAAGCAGGAGGACATGATCCAGACCGCCGACATCGCCGCCTCGGTGCGGTTCCTGCTCGACCTCTCGCCCGCCTGCGTGGTCCCCGAGATCGTCTTCCAGCGGCCGGGCGAGGCGATCTGAGCGGGTAAGACCGCAATCAAATAGGTACACGCTCGTTCTAACTGGCGTTACGCTTGACAACGCGTTGATAGGCCGGGCTATCGAGGTGACACCGATCGACTCTGTTCTCGACCTCCGTGAGCAGCTCGAGCGCACGGAGCGGCAGGCCGCTGCGCGCCAGCACCAGCTGGAGCGCTACGCCGCCGATCTGCGCGAGGTCTTCAAGCAGGAGCGCAACCGCGCCCTCGAGCTGCGCAACTCCTACCGGGCGACCGTGCAGGCGCTGTCGAACGCCGTCGAGGCGCGCGACGCCTACACCGGCAAGCACGCCGAGCGCGTGACCGCCTACGGGATCGCGCTCGCGCAGGCGTCTGGTCTGGACACGGACCTCGCGCCGGAGATCGAGTTCGGCTTCCTGCTGCACGACGTCGGCAAGGTCGCGGTGCCCGACGCGATCCTCTTCAAGCCCGCCAAGCTCGACGAGGCCGAGTTCGCCCTGATCGCCCAGCACCCCATCATCGGCTCCGACATCCTGCGCGACGTCGACTTCCTCGGCGACGGCAAGCTGGTGGTGCGCCACCACCACGAGCGCTGGGACGGCTGCGGCTATCCCGACCGGCTGTCCGGCGAGGACATCCCGCTGGCCGCGCGCGTGTTCGCGGTCGCCGACGCGCTCGACGCCCTGACCAGCGACCGACCGTACCGCCGCGGCACGCGCTTCTCGCGGGCGCGCGAGGAGATCCGCGCCCACGCCGGCTCGCAGTTCGACCCCTCGGTGGTCGACGCCCTGGACTCGATCCCGGACGCGCGGTTCGCCGCCCTGCGGGACGGGGTCGCGTGACGCGGACGATCCTGATCGTCGACGACGATCCGGGGATCCGAAAGCTGATCGCCACCACGCTCGAGGACGTGGCCGGCTACCGGCTCGAGGAGGCGGCCGACGGCGCCGAGGCGGTCGCCGTGGCGGTCGAGGCGCGGCCGGAGATCGTCTTCCTGGACGTCGACATGCCGGAGCTGAACGGGATCGAGGCGTGCCGGCGGCTGCGCTCGGACCCGGCCACGGCGGGCGCGACGATCGTGATGCTGACCGGCGCGTCGGGGCCGCAGGCCGAGCGCGGAGCGCTGGCCGCGGGCGCGGATCTGTTCCTCACGAAGCCGTTCTCGCCGCTGCACCTGCTCCGGCTGGTGGATCGCATCGGCGCCACCTCCTGATAGCTTCGCCCGCCGTGAAGCTCGGCGTGCACGTCGGATACTGGGGTCTCGGCCTGTCGGCCGACGACCAGCTCGCTCTCGTGCAGGAGGCCGAGCGGCTCGGCTACGACTCCGTGTGGACCGCGGAGGCCTACGGGTCCGACGCGGCGACCATCCTCGGCTGGCTCGCGCAGGCGACCTCCCGCATCCGGCTGGGCTCGGCGATCTTCCAGATGCCCGGCCGGTCGGCGGCGATGACGGCGATGACCGCCGCCACGCTGGACCAGCTCTCGGGCGGGCGGATGATCCTCGGCATCGGCTCGTCGGGGCCGCAGGTGGCCGAGGGGTGGCACGGGCAGCGCTTCGGTCGCCAGCTCCAGCGAACGCGCGAGTACGTCGAGGTCGTGCGGAAGGCGCTGTCCCGCGAGCGATTGGAGTACAAGGGCGAGACCCTGGAGCTGCCGCTGCCCGACGGGCCGGGCAAGGCGCTGAAGCTGACGATCGCGCCGGTGCAGGAGCGGATCCCGGTGTTCCTGGCCGCCATCGGGCCGAAGAACACGACGCTGGCGGCCGAGATCGCCGACGGCTGGATCCCCACCCTGTTCTCGCCCGAGCACGTGGCCGAGTTCCGGCCGCTGCTCGAGGAGGGCTTCGCCCGCGCCGGCAACGGCAAGGGATTCGACGACTTCGAGATCGCCCCGACCGTGAACGTGTTCGTGACCGACGACGTGGCCGCCGCGCGTGACGCGATGCGGCCGTACGTGGCGCTGTACGTGGGCGGCATGGGGTCGCGCGACAAGAACTTCTACAACGCGCTCGTGCAGCGCTACGGGTTCGAGGACGCGGCCCGCGAGGTGCAGGACCTGTACCTGGAGGGCAAGCGCGACGAGGCGGCCGCGGCGCTGCCCGAGGAGCTGATCGACACCGTCTCGCTGTGCGGGCCGCCGGACGTGGTGCGCGAGCGGCTGGGCGTGTTCCGCGACGCCGGGGTCGGAACGCTGATGGTCTCGCCGATGGCGTGGACGTTCGAGGACCGGATCGCGCAGCTGCGGCACGTCGCCGAGCTGGCCGCTTAGGGCCCGTCCCTTGAGGGTCCTCCTCGGCGCCTTCGGCGATCCGGGTCATGCGTTCCCCATGCTCGCCCTGGGCGAGGCGCTGGTGGCGCGCGGGCACGATGTGGCGTTGCAGACCTGGCGGCGCTGGCAGGAGCCGGCCGAGGCGGCCGGCATGACGTTCGCGGCGGCGCCCGAGTACCAGGTGTTCCCGACCTCGGAGCGTCCGTTGCAGCCGTACGCAGCGGCGGTGCGGGCGGCGGTGGAGACGCGGCCGGTCGTGCGGTCGTTCGCGCCGGACGTGGCGGTGTCGGACATCCTCACGCCGGCGCCGGCGCTGGCCGCCGAGCTCGAGGGCGTGCCGGTGGCGACGCTGGTGCCGCACCTGTATCCGCACCTGGCCCCGGGCTTCGCGCCGTACTCGATCGGGGCGCGGCTGCCGCGCACGCCCCTCTGGCGCGTGTTCGACCCGCTCGTCGCGCGCGGGCTCGAGCGCGGGCGGCGGGAGTACAACGACTGCCGCGCACGGCTCGGGCTCGGGCCGCTGCCGTACGTGCACACGGGCATCTCGCGGTCGCTCGCGCTGGTGGCGACGGCGCCGCAGCTCGAGTACCCGCGCGACTGGCCGTCCTGGGTGCGGGTGGTCGGGCCGCTGATGTGGGAGCCGGAGTCCTCGGCGGTCGCCCCTCCGCCGGGCGACGGTCCGGTCGTGCTGGTGGCGCCGTCGACGGCGCAGGATCCGTCGCACCGGCTGCTGCGCGCCGCTCTGGAGGCGCTGGCGACCGAGCCGGTGCGCGTGATCGCGACCTGGAACGGTCGTGAGGCCGATCTGCCGGCGCCCGCGAACGCCGTCGTCGTGCCGTGGCTGTCGTACTCGCGCTCGATGCCGGCCTGCGACGTGGTGGTGACGCACGGCGGGCACGGGACGCTGGTGCGCGCCCTGTCGTGCGGCTGCCGGGTGGTGGTCTGTCCTGCCGGCGGGGACATGGCCGAGAACGCGGCGCGGGCGGACTGGGCGGGCGTCGGCGTCCGGTTGCCGATGCGGTTCTGCACGCCGCGCGGCGTGCGGCTGGCGGTGCGTCGGGCCTTGAAGCTCCCGCGCGAGCCCGTCGAGGCGGTCGCGCGCTGGATCGCGTCGCATGACGCGGGGGCGCGGGCCTGCGTCGAGATCGAGCGCTGGGCTATGTCTCGAGGAACGCCTTGACGGCCGTGACGCGCTCGTCGATCGCCTTGCGCGTCTTGGCGGGGACCTTGTCGAAGAGCTCGCCGTCCTTGTCCCAGGTGCCGGCCGCCTGGCCGTCGACGAGGATCACCGGCCGGCCGTCGCCGCGGAAGTCGTAGCACTGCTTGACGACGTCGGGGTGGGCGAAGCGGTCGCGCCCGTCGGGCGCGTAGCCCATCGTGTAGCTGTCCCACTTGGGCAGCAGGTCGACGCCGGTCGGCTTGGCCGCCTTCTCGAACGTCTTGCGGTCCTCGGCGAGGATCAGCAGACCGTCGTCGAGCTCCTCGGTGGGGTGCGCGGCGAGCGCCTGCTTGGCGCGGGTGGCGGTGACGCCGGCCCACCAGACGAAGTCCTTGACGCGGATCGGGCCGAATGCGCGCAGGTACTCGCCCGCGAGCCACGCGAGCGCCTCGTCGGCATCCGCCGGCTCGAGCTCGTTCGCGACGTAGCCGAGCTCGTTCGAGCGAAGGCCCTTGGCGCCGATGCGCAGCAGCTCGCCGTCGCGCGTCATCTGCGCGGAGATGCCCTTGAACTCGTTCGGCTCGGCGCCGACCTTCTCGCGCAACGCCGGCAGCGTCAGCGGCTCGGTGGCCGCCTTCAGGATCTGGGCTCGCAACTCGTCGTAGCGCCGCTCGGTGAACTTGAAGTGCCGCATGCGCTTCTTGCGGTCAGCCGGCGGGGCGGGGGTCGCGTGGAACGCGAGGTGGGCTGTCTTCGCGGGGAGCAGATGGATCGACATGCGCATGGCCGGCAGCCGCAGGACGTCGAGCTTGCGGAACTGCGCGCCGGTCATCTTCTTCGTGCGGGCGTACAGCGAGAGCGGCGCCGACGGGTGCGCGCTGTAGACGGCGATCACGTCCTGGAGCGCGCGGGCGGGGTCGGGCGCGGCCTGCCCGAGCCGCTGCCGCTCGTAGGTGAATGCCCTGAGCTGGTCGATCATCGATGTCACATCTGCAGGCTTCGCGACGAGGAACAAGCATGACGGCGATCCGCGACCCCCGTTCCCTCCTCCCCCTCGGGCTCGCGGGCGCGGCCGTGATCGCAGGCGGCGTCCCCGGCTTCCTGCTCGGTTTCACGGCCGCGCTCCTCGCCGTCGACCGCCTGCTCGACATCGGCGACCTGAAGTCCGTCGGTGCCGAGCAGGCGTTCAAGCGCCTGATGCGCCGCCGCGGCCCTGAACTGGCGTACCTGCCGGACGACACCGGCTGGGCCGCGACCGCCCCGCGCCGCCGGCTCGGCGTGCAGACGATCGCGCTCGACTCGATCGCCGGCAGCACCGACGCACACAAGGCCGAGGCGTTCGACCGCGAGCTCCGGCCTCCGGAGTGGAGCCGCGGCCGCTGGACGCAGCTCTACCTCGCCGCCCAGCGGGGCATGCCGCTTCCGCCGGTCTCCGTCTACCGCGTCGGCGAGCAGCACTTCCTGCGCGACGGCCACCACCGCGCCTCGGTGGCGCGGGCGCTCGGCGCCGACTGCATCGACGCTCAGGTGGTCGAGCTCGGGCGCGCCAGCAGCGAGTACATGAGCGGCAGCGACGGAGTGCCCGGCGGGCAGCCGGTAGGTCCCGTCCTCGGCTCGCTCCAGGAACGGCCAGCGGGCGAACAGCGTGTGGTCGTGCTCGTGCAGGAACTCGAGGCGCAGGCCGGCGGCGATCAGCGCCGAGATCACAGAGCCGAGACCGTGGTTCCACTCCACGCTGCGGTTGTGCACGGTGGTCGCCTGTGGGTCGGCGTAGGTGCCGGGCTCGTCCCATTCGAGCGGCTCGGCGTGGAAGTACGGATACGCGACGCGCAGCTCGTCGTCGGCGAAGACGCCGTCGAAGGGATGGAACTCGGCCAGGTAGAAGCGGCCGCCGGGCGCCACCAGCGCCGCCATCACCTGCGCCCAGCGCCCGATGTCCGGCAGCCAGTTGAGCGCGCCCAGGCCGGTGTAGACCAGGTCGAACCGGCGCCCTCCGAGCGCCGCGCCGGCCGCGTACACGTCGGACGCGACGAACTCGGCCTCGATGCCGGCGTCGGCGGCGAGCTTGCGCGCCGCGTTGATCGCGGGCTCCGAGAAGTCGAGCCCGGTCACGCGCGCGCCGCGACGAGCCCAGGAGAGCGTGTCGAGACCGAAATGGCATTGCGCGTGCAGGAGCGTGAGCCCGGCGACGTCTCCCACCTCCTCGAGCTCGAACGACCGCAGCGTCGAGCGGCCGCCCAGGAAGGCGTCGACGTCGTAGAACTCGCTGGCGACGTGGATCGGGACGCGTTCGTCCCACAGCGCGCGGTTGAGGGCGAGCCACTCCTCGGGCACGCCGGTCAGTCTCTCAGGAACTCTGGACGCGGAAGCGCATGTGGACCGCGTTCGGCGTGTCGATCACCTCGAGCGGCTCGAGCGCGATGTGCGCGTCGCCGATCTGTTCGAACAGCCGCGTGCCGCTCCCGAAGAGCACGGGGACGACGTGGACCGAGATCTCGTCGAGCAGGCCCGCCCGCAGGAGGTTCTGGCCGACTTCGGCGCCGCTGACCGCGACGACCTTGTCGCCGGCCGCCTCCTTCGCCTGCGCGACGGCGGCCTCCAGGCCGTCGGTGACGAACCGGTAGACGCCGTACGGCTCGGTCTCGGTGTGGGTGACGACGAAGACCGGCATCTCGCTTCCCGTCGGGCCGTCCTCACCCCACCAGGCCACGGACGTGTCGTACGTGCGCCGGCCGACGACCACGGCGCCCGCGCCGCCGACACTACGGGTGATGAGCTCGCGGCTGCGGACGTCCTCGCTGTCCATCGCCCAGGCGACGAGCCGCAGGCCTCCGGGGCCCATCGGCTCCTCGGCGGTCTGGCCGCTCGCCGTCGCGAACCCGTCGAGCGACATGCTCATGTCGAGGATGACCTTGCTCAACTCCCCCTCCCTTGCCGCTGGTCGAGGTCGTGGGTGTTATCAGCGGCTCCTCGGCCGTGCAACCCGTGGGCCCAACGCGCTGCGCTACGGCAACCGGCTGCTGGGGATCCTGCGCGCCGGCGGCGTGCCGCCCGAGCTCGCGGTCACGGCGCAGCGGCCGCTGTTCGGGATCGTCGACGGCTTCTCGATCGACGACACCGAGGAGGGCGGCTGCCCGCCGGCCGACCGGCCGGACGACGCGGCCTGGCGCAGCGGGCCCAGAAGAAAGCCCCGCTTCCCGAGCGGGATAGCGGGGCCGGTACTCGGGGGGTGGGACTCGAACCCACAACCCTTCGGTTAACAGCCGAATGCTCTGCCCATTGAGCTACCCCCGAAGGCAAGATGACCGTTGCGGTCAGGCCGCGGCCACACCGTGTGTCATCGGCCGAAAGGGTAGCCGCTTGACACCGAGCTCGACCTCGGCATGGCACCTCGCACAGAGCAGCACGCACTTCGCCGCCTCAGCACGCGCCTTGGCGAGCGATCGCGTCACGCCTGTGACGCCGAGAGCAAACGCTTTGGTCGCCGGATCTACGTGGTGGAAGTGGAGGGCGCCCACGTTGTCTCCGTAGCCGCAGAGCACGCAGCATCCGCCGGCCTCGGCGACCAACAAGGCCTTCACGCGACGTCTTCGCTCGCTCACCGCATCACTTCGGCAGGCCAGACACCGGACGCCGCCGTCCTTGCGCCGGACGTGCTGGGTAGGCCCGTGAACCGGACAGTCGGCGGTGCCGGACTCGATCCCCGCGTGCCTCAGCTCGCGCGTCCCGGACAAGCGACGTCGCGCGTCGGGTGACAAGGCCATAGCGCGCCAGCCAGTGCCGCACCGTCGAGTAGCTCACGCCGAGCTGCTCGGCCATCGATCGGATCGGGACGCCGGCCGCCACGAGCGGCTCGAGCTGCTCGCGCGTGAGCCCGCCTCGGGCGCGGTGACGCTCGGCGTGCTGTGACGTGAGGCCGTGCTTGCTGACCCAGTAGCCGACCGTCGAAGCGCTCAGTTCGACCTCGCGAGCGATCGACTCGATCGAGCGACCCGCCTCGAGTTGCGCTGCCAGCCACGGCTCCTCCATGACACGAACACTAGTTCGTATGCCGGACGGAATCGCGCGCAACCGGCCAACCCTCGCCCGAGGCGACGGGTCGTACCCGGCGATGCCCCCGGACAAGGAGGACCTCGTGATCCGCGCAACTCTCGTCTCGCTCGCCGTCGCCGCCGCCGGGCTGCCCGCAGCGTCGCGACCGCCCGCCCCGCACCCGCCCGGGTGGACGATCTACGGCGACGTGATCGTCGAGGTCGTGAGCCCGAAGGACCCGGCGAGCGGCGTCCCCGGCGTTCGCTAGCTGTAAGTACCGACCACGTTGTTCAGTCGGCGAACTGCGGCTGGGTGGAGCCGTGAGGGAGCCGGCCGCGGAAGCGGATTTCGCGTCAAGTCCTGGATAGGGGTCGCTATACGACCCCAGGGCAGGACTCGTCGAATGAAACCGCCTCGCAAGCGTCCCCACTCCCCCACCCAGCCGCCGTTGACGTTCTCCCGTCGAACACGCGGCCGAAGGAACAACGTGCTCAGGAACTACATTTAGCTCAGCCGGTGGCGGATCGCGTCGAGCACCTGCTGGCGCTCGGCGGCGAGGTCGCGGATGCGCTCGTGGCCGTCCGTGCGCGCGGTGGCGATCCGGCGGTCGAGGTTGTGGAGGTCGAGCTGGAGGGCCTCGAGCTCGAGCTTCGCGGGCGTCGCCTCGAGCTCGCCGGCCCGGATCACGAGCTCGGCGACGAGCCGGGCGAGCGGCTCGTCACCCGCCGGCAGCTCGCCCGCCGGCGACCTCAACCGGCCGCGCAGGTACTCGCCGGCGCGGCGGGTCTCGGGAGCCGAGAACAGCTCGTCGAGGTCGGCCGCCGCCAGCCGCGCCTCTCCCTCCTCCGGCAGCGCCAGGCAGTAGGCGAGGAAGGCGCGCTCGCTCTGCTCGCGGCGATCGAGCGCGGCACGGGCGCCGTTCGAGCCGCGCGGCGCCTCGCGCACGGGACGCGGCGCGCCCGCGAGCGCGCTCGCCACGAGGCTCTCGGTCAACCCCAGCCGGCCGGCCGCCAGCTGGACGAGCTCCTCGCGCAGGACGGAAGGCGGGAGCGGCCGGATCGCGGCGGCGGCCTGCTCGAGCGCGCGGTCGCGGCCCTCGGCGGTCCGCGTGTCGCCCCGCTCGAGCGCCCGCTCGACCTCGAAGCGCGCGATCGGCACCGCCCGCTCGAGCAGCGCGCGCATCGCGTCGGCGCCGTCGCGCTGCACGACGTCGGCGGGATCGGAGCCCGCCGGCAGCCGCACGATCCGGAACTCGACGCCCCGTCCGGCTCGGGCGCGGTTGACGTCGCGCAGCGCGGTGACGCTGCGCGAGACCGCCTCCTGCCCGGCCGCGTCCGGGTCCTGGCAGAACAGCGCCGTCGGCGCGACCCGCGCCAGCGCGGACACCTGCCGTTCGGTCAACGCGGTGCCCATCGAGCCGACCACCTCGGCCACGCCCGCCTGGCGCAGCGCAACCGCGTCGGTGTAGCCCTCGACCAGCACCACCCGGCCCGCGCGCGCCGCCGGGGCGCGAGCGAGATCGAGCCCGTAGAGCACCTCGTTCTTGTGGAAGACCGCGTTGTCGGACGAGTTGAGGTACTTCGGCCGGTCGTCGGGCCGCAGCGCCCGCGCGCCGAAGCCGAGCACCCGGCCGCGCTCGTCGCACAGCGGGAACATGATCCGCCCGCGGAAGCGGTCGATCAGCCCGCGGCCGTCGCGTCGCTCCTGCGCCAGCCCGCAGGAGAGCAGCTCCTCGCGCGTGTAGCCCGCCGCCGCCGACGCGTTCACGACGCGGTCATACGACCCCGGCGAGAAGCCGACCCGGAACTCGCGCAATGCGGCCTCTTCAAGCCCTCGCTCGGCCAGGTACGCACGAGCCCCCGACGCCTCGGGCGATTCCCACAGCAACCGCACGTAGTACGCGGCGGTCCGCTCGAGCAGCGCCAGCAGCCGGTCGCGGGCGGTGCGCCGCGCCGCCTCGGCCGGATCCTCGGCCTCGCGCTCGAGCTGCACGCCACAGCGGTCGGCCAGCGACTCCAGCGCGCCCGCGAAGTCGAGCCCCTCGGTCTCCATGACGAACGAGAAGACGTCGCCGCCCTTGCCGCAGCCGAAGCAGTGGAAGAGCTTCTCGACGGGGTCGATCCCGAACGACGGCGTGCGCTCCTCGTGGAACGGACACAGCCCGGACAGCCGCCGCGTGCCGGATCGCTTGAGCTCGGTGCGCGCGCCGACCAGCTCCTCGAAGTCGACCGCGTCGCGCACCCGCTCGCGCGAGTCCTGGGTGTAGCGGGCCATCAGACGGCGAGGCCCTGCGGCACGAAGCGGTCGCTCCAGGCGCGGATCGCGTAGCGGTCGGTCATCCCCGCAAGCCAGTCGATCACGCGGTCGGCGAGCTCGTCGCCCGCCGGGAGCTCATCGGGGTGCTCGCAGTACCAGTCGAACAGCCCGCGCAGGACGCGCTCGATCTTCGCGTGCTCGGCGCGCGCCGTCGGCCCGAGGTAGACGTTGTCGAACATGAAGGTGCGGAGGCGCAGCATGGCGCCCCCCACCTCGTCGCCCTGCACGATGTCGCCGGCCTGCTCGGAGTGCTCGACGAGGTCGTGCACCAGCGTGTCTATCCGCGCCGACCCGGTGTCGCCCAGAACCGCGATCTCGTCCGCGGGCAGCGCATCGGGCGCGAGCACACCGGCCCGCACGGCGTCGTCGATGTCGTGGTTGATGTAGGCGATCCGGTCGACCAGCCGCACGATCTTGCCCTCCAGCGTGGCCGGCTCGCCGGTGCCGCTCGAGTGGTGCAGGATCCCGTCGCGGACCGCCGCCGAGAGGTTGAGCTCCTCGACCACGCGCAGCGAATGCTCGTTGTGGCGGAAGCCGCGGCCGAAGCGCGCGCGGCCGCACTCGTCGAGCACCGCCTCGCCGATGTGCCCGAACGGCGGGTGCCCGACGTCGTGCCCGAGGCCGATCGCCTCCGTGAGGTCCTCGTTCAGGCGCAGCGCCCGCGCCACCGTGCGCGAGATCTGCGTCGCCTCGAGCGTGTGGGTGAGTCGTGTCCGGTAGTGGTCGCCCTCGGGCGCCACGAACACCTGCGTCTTGTGCTTCAGCCGCCGGAAGGCCTTCGAGTGCACGATCCGGTCGCGGTCGCGCTGGAACGGGGTGCGCAGCCCGCAGTCGGGCTCCTCGCGGGCGCGCTCGGCGGGATATGAGCGCGCGGCCAGAGGCGAGAGGTGAGCCTCCTCCCAGGCCTGGATGCGGGCGGCATAGTCGTCGGCGACGAGCACGCCCTCAATTGTGACCGTCGCGACGGACCGCGCCGTCAACCGTTACGAAGAATGTGCAATTTGCGCCTGCGCGGCGGCCACGCGAGCGATCGGCACGCGGAACGGCGAGCAGGAGACGTAGTCGAGCCCGGCCATGTGGAAGAAGTCGATCGACTCCGGGTCGCCGCCGTGCTCGCCGCAGATCCCGAGCTTGAGGCCGGGGTGCGCCTCGCGCCCGACCCAGGCGGCGAGCCGCACGAGCCACCCCACCCCCGGCTTGTCGATCGTCTCGAACGGGCTGCGATCGATGATCTTGCGCTCCATGTAGGCCGGCACGAACTTGGACTCGACGTCGTCGCGGCTGAACCCGAGCGCCGTCTGCGTCAGGTCATTTGTGCCGAAAGAGAAAAAATCCGCGTGTTTCGCGATCAGATTTGCAACAAAACACGCGCGAGGCAGCTCGATCATGGTGCCCACCGTGTAGTCCTTCTGCTCATGCAACCCATGCTCGTCGCCGATGCGCACGACCAGCTCGCGCAGGATCTCGAGCTCCTGCTCGTAGTCGACGAGCGGGATCATGATCTCGGGGTGCGGCTTGGAGTCCATGGCCGCGACGGCCCGCATGATCGCGTGGACCTGCATCTCGTAGATCTCGGGGTAGAGGATCCCGAGCCGGCAGCCGCGCGTGCCGAGCATGGGGTTCTCCTCGTGGATCTCCTCGACGCGGGTGAGCGTCTTCTCGAGCTGCGGGAGGTCGTCGGTGCACTCGATCCGCGCACGCTCGACCTGCGCGCGCAGGTCCGGCAGGTTCTTCAGGAACTCGTGCAGCGGTGGGTCGAGCAGCCGGATCGTGACCGGCAGGCCCTTCATCGCCTCGAACAGCCCTTCGAAGTCCTCCTGCTGGAACGGCAGCAGCTCGGCCAGCGCCTCGCGCCGGCCCTCCTCGTCCTCCGCCATGATCATCGCGCGCATCTTCGGCTGGCGGTCCTCGGCCATGAACATGTGCTCGGTCCGGCACAGGCCGATCCCCTCGGCGCCGAGCTCGCGGGCCCGCCTGGCGTCCTCCGGCGTGTCGGCGTTGGCGCGCACGCCGAGGCGGCGGATCTCGTCCGCCCACTTCAGGACGCGCTCGAAGTACTCGTTGACCTCGGGGTCGACGAGCGGGACGTCCTCGAGCGTCACGCAGCCCTTCGTGCCGTCGATGGCGATGCGGTCGCCCTCGTTGATCTTCGTGCCGTTGACGGTGATCGTCCTCTGCTTGAGGTCGATCGCCAGCGCGCTCGCCCCCACCACCGCCGGCCGGCCCATGCCGCGCGCGACCAGCGCGGCGTGGCTCGCCTTGCCGCCCTCGGAGGTGAGGATTCCCTTGGCGGCGTGGAAGCCGGCGACGTCGTCGGCCTCGGTGAACGGCCGCACGAGGATCACGTCGCGCCCCTCCTCGCCCGCCTTCACCGCGTCCGCCGCGGTGAACACCACTTCGCCCTTCGCGGCGCCCGGCGAGGCGTTGACGCCGGTGGCCAGCACCTCGAACTCGGCCTTGGGGTCGAAGGTCGGGTGCAGCAGCGCGTCGAGCGAGCCCGGGTCGATCGTCGCGAGCGCCTCGTCCTTCTTGAGCAGCCGCTCGTCCACGGCGTCGCAGGCGAAGCGCACGGCCGCCTGGGCGGGGCGCTTGGCGTTGCGGGTCTGGAGCATGAACAGCTGCCCCTCCTCGACCGTGAACTCCGTGTCCTGCATGTCCTTGTAGTGCTTCTCGAGCGTGCGCAGGATCTCCATCAGCTGCTTGTGCGCGTCGGGCAGCCAGTCCTTCATCTCGGCGATGTCCTTGGTGTTGCGCACGCCGGAGACGACGTCCTCGCCCTGCGCGTTCGGCAGGAAGTCGCCGCTCGGCTCCTTCGCGCCGGTCACCTCGTCGCGGCTGAAGGCGACGCCCGAGCCCGAGGTGTCGCCCTTGTTGCCGAACACCATCTGCTGGACGTTGACGGCCGTGCCCCACTCGTCGGGGATGCGGTTCAGGCGCCGGTACTGCACCGCGCGGTCGCCGGTCCACGAGTCGAACACGGCGCGGATCGCCTGGGTGAGCTGCTCCTGCGGGTCCTGCGGGAAGTCGTAGAGGCCCTTGAACCGCGCGGTGAGCTCCTTCAGCGCATCGACGTCGAGCTCGGTGTCCTCCTTGACGCCGCGATCGGCCTTGATCTCCTTGATCGCGTCCTCGAACTGCTCGCCGGCGATGCCGTGCGAGACGTTGCCGAACATCTGCACGAAGCGCCGGTAGGAGTCCCAGGCGAAGCGCTCGTTGTCGGTGGCACGCGCCAGGCCCTCGACCGACGTGTCGTTGAGGCCGAGGTTGAGCACGGTGTCGAGCATCCCGGGCATCGACTCACGGGCGCCGGAGCGGACGGAGACGAGCAGCGGGTCCTCGTCGTCGCCGAGCGTCTTGCCTGCATGCTCCTGGAGCCGCCCGAGCGCCTTCTCGACCTGCACGGCCATCCCCTTGGGCTCCTTCTGGCCGGCCTTCATGTAGGCGACGCAGGCCTCGGTGGTGATCGTGAAGCCGGCCGGGACCTTGTCGGCGCCGAGGACGCGCGTCATCTCGGCCACGTTGGCGCCCTTGCCGCCGAGCAGCTCACGCATGTCCTTCGAGCCCTCGGCGAAGTCGTAGACCCACTTCTCGTCCGCCATGGCGGCGATCCTACTCGCGGCCCACGGGCCGAAGCCGCAGGTGGGCGTGGTGCTCCAGCGTCTCCAGGATCGCCCGCTCGGCCTGCTGGAGGGCGCGCGGCGAGGCGTCCGGCGCCTCCGCCAGCGGCTGCCCGAGCGCGGCCACGAGGAAGTCGTGCGCCTCTTGGTCGAGCGGGAACGCGCTCGCCTCGCAGGCCGCGCACACCACCCCGCCCGCGGCGCCCGAGAAGCCCACCACGTGCTCGCCGTCGCCGCACGCCGCGCACGCAGCCAGCTGTGGCGCGAAGCCGGCCGCCAGCAGCAGCTTGAGCCGGAAGGCGAGCGCGCTGGCGCGGCTCGCGCGCGCCGGCTCGCGGTCGAGCAGCGCGAGCTGATTGGCGAGCAGGTGGTAGACGCCGGCGTGCGGGTCGCCGTCGTCGAACACGCGCGCCACGGCCTCGCAGGCGCGGGCCGCGCCGTCGAGCGCGCGCGCGTCGTCGCGCAGGCGCGGGTAGGCGGCGACGGTCTCGGCGCTGGTGACGGTCAGCAGCTCGCCGCGGCCCTGGTAGAGGACGAGGTTGAGGCGGAAGAACGGCTCCAGCCGGCCCCCGAAGCGCGAGCGCGCACGGCGCACCCCCTTGGCGATCGCGCCGATTCTCCCGCGATCCGGGGTATAGAGATGCAGGATGCGGTCGGCTTCTCCGTAGCGGAGGCTGCGGAGGACGATGCCTTCGGTCTTTACGGAACCGGCCACGCTATATTTTGTGAAGTAGTGTCCCGGGTCACGATCTACACGACTGAGCCGTGCGGTTTCTGCCGCGTGGCCAAGGCCCTCCTCGAGAAGCGCGGCGTCGACTTCTCGGAGATCAGCCTGGCCAAGGATCCGGTCGGCCGCACCGAGCTGGTGCAGTTGACGGGGATGATGACGTTCCCCCAGGTCGTCATCGACGACGCGCCGATCGGCGGCTACCAGGAGCTGGTTCAGCTCGACCGCGCGGGCGGCCTGGCCGAGCTGGCCGAAGAAGCTGCGGCGTAGCGCCTGCCGTGTAACGCCGGCGAACGTCAACGGCGGCCGGGTAGGGAAGCGGCGCCGGTGGTCCCTGGCGCCTTGACGTCGATATGCGACGTCAACGCGCCATCGGCTCCTGGCCTCCGTCACCCGGCGCTGTTGACGTTCGTGCGCGGCCGCGGCTGAAGCGCCGTGCCGCGGAGCGCGGCCGCGGCTGGCAGCCCTCGCATACGTACGTGCCGCGGCCGGCGGCGCGCAGCTTGCGGATCGGCCGCCCGCAGCGCGGGCACGGCTCGCCCTCGCGCAGGTGGACGAGGAACTGGTCCTGGAACGTGCCGCTGACGCCGTAGGGGTCGCGGAAGTCGTCGATCGTCGCGCCCTTGGCGGCGATGCCGGCGTTCAGCGACTCCACGACCGCGTCGCGCAGCGCCTCGGCCTGCGGGCGCGTGAGCCGGTTCGCGAGCCGCAGCGGGTGGATCCGCGCCCGGAACAGCGCCTCGTCGGCGTAGATGTTGCCGACGCCCGCGATCCGCTTCTGGTCGAGCAGGAACGCCTTGATCGGCGCGCGCGAGCCGCGCGCCAGCGCATGCAGGTGGCGCGCCGTGAACTCGCCGTCGAGCGGCTCGACCCCGAGCCGGGCGGCGAAGAACTGCTCGAGCGCCTCGGGGCCGAGCGCGAGCTCGCCGGTGCCGAACCGCCGCGGGTCGGAGAACGCGACCACGTGATCGCCGAGCCGCAGCCAGACGCGGACGTACGGCGGCGCGCCCGGCGGGTCGAGCAGCAGCGTGCCGGTCATGCGCAGGTGCATGAGCAGGAACGCGTCGCCCTCGAGCTCCCAGACCAGGTACTTGCCGCGGCGGGACAGCCGCTCGACCGTGCGCCCGTCGACGGCGGCGGCCAGCTCGGCCGGCGCGAGCGGCCGGCACCAGCGCTCGTCGAGCACCTCCAGAGCGCACGGTCCGCCCCTCCACGTGCGGCGCCAGGTGATGGCGGATCGTCTCGACCTCGGGCAGCTCGGGCACGGACGGGTCAGGATAGGTCGGCCAGAACGTGATGCCGAGCTCGCGCCGCAGCGCCCGATTCACCAGGCGCGGCCCAGGCCTGCCGCGCAGGCGCGGGTCGTTGAACGCCTCGTAGAGGTCGAGCAGCTTGTCGGTCCCGAAGCGCTCGGCGATCGTGAAGGCGGCCGCCGAGCTGGCGTTGTAGGCGTTCGCCTGCGCCTCGCCGGTCAGCCGCGCGATGGCGTCGGGGGTCGAGAGCGCCGCGAGGTCCGCGCCCGGCGGCGCGGGGCGGCGGTCGCCGGACACGTAGAGCGCCACGCCCTCGCTCAGCCAGGCCGGCATGCGGCCCGACGTCGAGCCGGTCAGCGCGGCGTGCGTGAGCTCGTGCGTGACGACGCGCCGGCGGCCCTCGGCGTCGAGCGTCGAGAACGGCTCCCAGACCACGACGAGCCGCAGCGACAGCACCTTGTCCGTCCGCGCGGCCGGCCCGCGCTGGATCACGCTCGCGTCGGCGAGGGCGGCGAGCGTCTCGACGCCGCGGATCTCGACCGTCAGGGCGCGGGCCTGCTCGGCGCCGGCGGCCACCACCACGAGGTAGCGCCGCCGCAGGCGGCCGCTCGTGAGCAGCTCGCTCATGGTCCCGTAGCCGTCCTCGAGCGCGACGACGAGCTCGTCGACCGGCACCTCGGCGGGAGCGAGGACGACGAAGTGCTCGGTCCGCCGCTCGCGGAAGTCGTCGACCTCCCACGGCGGAAGCCCGCGGCGGGCCGGCACGGCGCTCACCCGCCAGCCGTCCGCCGTGCGCCTCGCCCGCAGGCGCCGCTCGACGTCGAAGGTCCCGCGCACGCCCGCGATCGCGTAGGTCGCCGAGACGCGCGCCGTCGCGCGGTCGCCCGACACGTCGACGCGATCCGCCGAGAACGCGACCTCGCGGAAGCGCAGGCGCCGCGCGCGGCGGGCGTCGGCGCGGTCGCGGCGCCGCTGCGCGCCCGTCGCCGTCGCGACATAGGCGCGGACGTCGCCGGCCTCGAGCGCGGCGGCGCGGTCGTCGAGGAGCGTCCTGACCTGCTCCTCGTCGCTCGGCTCCGGCCGCTCGGCCGGCGTGCCCGGCGTCTCGGTGGGCCGCGGCGCGGGATCGTCGCCGCCGCCGCAGCCGGCCGACGAGTGCGAATGCGACGAGCGCGAGGACGCTTCTCACGTGAACGGCGTGCCCGGCAGCTCGGGCGCGTCGCGGCCGGCGAGCCAGCGCAGGACGGAGGCGCCGACGTCCTCGAACGGGCCGTCGTGGCGGCGGCCCCCGTGGCCGGCGAAGCGGGCGAGCAGCGGCACGTGCTCGCGCGTGTGGTCGGTGCCCGGGTGCGTCGGGTCGACGCCGTGGTCGGCCGTGATCACCAGCAGGTCGCGCTCGGGGTCGAGCCGCGTGAGCCACTCCCCCACCGCCGCGTCGATCTCGCGCAGCGCGCCGTGGAAGCCCTCGACGTCGTTGCGGTGCCCGAAGACCTGGTCGGTCTCGACCAGGTTGGCGAACACGAACCCGCCGTCCAGCGAGTCGATCAGCTCGGCGGTGGCCGCCATGGCGGCCGCGTTGGTCGAGCCCTTGTGCTGCTCGTCGACGCCGACGCCGTTGAAGACCTGGCCGATCTTGCCGACCGTGTGCACGGGCACGCCGGCGGCCTGGAGCTCGTCCAGATAGGAGCGGGCCGGCGGGTTGAGGGCGACGTCGCGCCGCCCCTCGGTGCGCGCGAAGTGACCCGGCTCGCCGCGGAACGGCCGCGCGATCACGCGGCCGACGGCGTGCTCGCCGGTCATGATCTCGCGCGCCGCGTCGCAGGCCGCGTAGAGCTCGGCGAGCGGGACCACGTCCTCGTGCGCGGCGATCTGCAGCACCGAGTCGGCCGACGTGTAGACGATCAGGTCGCCGGTCCGGACGTGCTCCTCGCCGAAGTCCTCGATCACCTCGGTGCCCGAGTACGGCCGGTTGCAGAGGATCCCGCGGCCGGTGGCCGATCGCAGCGCGTCGAGCACGTCGTCGGGAAAGCCCTCGGGATAGGTGCGCAGCGGCACCGGCGTGACCACGCCCATCAGCTCCCAGTGGCCGGTGATCGTGTCCTTGCCGGGACCGAGCGGATGCAGCCGGCCGTGGACGACCGGGTCGTCGACCGGCGGCGCGCCGAGCAGCGGCATGATGTTGCCGAGCCCGAGGCCGGTCATGACCGGCAGGTCGAGCCCGCCGGCGGCCTCGGCGACGTGGCCGAGCGTGTTGGTCCCGGCGTCGCCGTAGTCGGCGCTGTCGGGCAGCTCGCCCACCCCGCAGGCGTCGATGACGATGACGAAGGCCCGGCGCACGCCGGGCAGCTTAGTGGTCGTGGTCGGAGGTTCCGCGCATATTCCGGCGCCGTCCGGGCCGTGTCTGCCGGTGCACGGCATCCGCGAGCATGCTGGTGGCACGTGACCGGATGACGGGTGCCGGCAGACGCGGTCCGGGCCCGCCGGGATGCGTGGAACCTTCGGCCGCGGCCACTCAGTTCGCCTTCGCCCGCGGGTGGGCGTCGTAGTAGACGTCCTTGAGCCGCTCGGCCGACAGGTGCGTGTACACCTGCGTGGTCGCGATGTCGGCGTGGCCGAGCATCTCCTGGAGCGAGCGCAGGTCGCAGCCGCCGGCGAGCAGGTGGGTCGCGAAGGTGTGGCGCAGCGTGTGCGGGCTCATCTTGCCGTCGAGCCCGGCCGCGCGGGCGTGGCGCTGGACGATCTTGTAGAGGCCCTGGCGGGTGAGGCCGCCGCCGCGGTGGTTGACGAACAGCCGCCCCTCCATCCGGTCGCCGACCAGCTTCGGCCGGCCGCGGCCGAGGTAGGCCACCAGAGCGCGCGAGGCGGCCGACCCGATCGGCACGAGCCGCTCCTTCGAGCCCTTGCCGCGGGCGCGCAGGATGCCGCTCTCGAGATCGACGTCGCCGGTCTCGAGCCCGATCGCCTCCGACGCCCGCAGCCCGCACGCGTACATCAGCTCGAGCAGCGCGCGGTCGCGCAGCGCGGCCGGCTCGGTGCCGCGCGGCGCCTCCAGCAGCTTCGCGACCTCGTCGCGCGTGAGCACCTGCGGCAGCTTGCGGCCCTGCTTGGGCGCGCGCAGGTGCACGGTCGGGTCGTCGGCGATCAGGTCCTGCCGGCGCAGGTGGCGGTAGAAGGAGCGCAGGCAGGCGACCTTGCGCTGGATCGTGGCCGGCGACACCGGCGGGCGGTCCTCGCCCCCGGCCGCCAGGTCGGCGATGAAGTCGGCCAGGTCGCTGTGGTCGACCTCGAGCGCATCCGTGCCGGTCCGGCGCAGGTGGGCGCCGAGCTGGAGCAGGTCGGACCGGTAGGCCTCGAGCGTGTTGCGCGACAGCCCGCGCTCGAACTCCAGGTAGGCGAGGAAGTCGAGCAGCAGGTGCTCGAACGGCTGGGTGGGCGCGGCGATGGCCATCGGATGGACTCTCTTCGCCGCCGCGCTCGCCCCGCCTGCGCGCTGCAATGCTCCGCCCATGGAGCGCTGGACCGAGGTCGACCGCTACATCGCCGACAAGCTCGATCCGCGACGATGCCGGTCCCGCGCACGACCACGCGGTCTCGCCGCCGCAGGGCGCGCTGCTCGAGCTGCTGGCGCGCGCGATCGGCGCGCGGCGCATCCTCGAGATCGGCACGCTCGAGGGCTACAGCACGCTCTGGCTCGCACGCGCGCTGCCGTCCGACGGCCGGCTGGTCACGCTGGAGCTGGACCCAGAGCGCGCCGCACGCGCGCGGGCGGCGCTCGGGGATCGGCGCCGAGGTCATCGTCGGGCCCGGCACTCGACACGCTGCCGACGCTCGACGGCCCGTTCGACCTCATGTTCATCGACGCCGACAAGCGCAGCAACCCCGACTACCTGCGCGCACGCGCTGCGCCTCTCGCGGCCCGGCACGCTGATCGTGGCCGACAACGTGATCCGCGGCGGCGCCGTGGCCGACGCCGGCGACCCGGATCCCTCCGTGCGCGGCGTCCGCGCGTTCTTCGACGCGCTGGCCGCCGAGCCGGACGTCCGCGCGACGGCGATCCAGACCGTCGGCGGCAAGGGCTATGACGGATTCGCGCTGGCGCTGGTCGGCGGTTAGGGTCGGCGCATGCGACGCACACTGGCACTCACCGCTGCGCTCGTCCTCACCGGCGCCGTGCCATCGGCGCCTCGGCGGACACCGAGCCGACCGCCCGGATCGCCGCCAAGAAGATCACGGCCGAGGGCGTCGGTCAGGTCAAGCTCGGCATGACCTTCACAGGAGGCGCGCGAGAAGCGCCTCATCGGCAAGCTGCGGCCCGGCTGCGAGCTCGGCGGCCCCGAGACGCGCAGCGCGCGGCTGCGCTCGCCGCTGCGCGGGTTCGTCAACTTCACGCTGACCACGCCGCGCAAGATCGACAACATCCTCGTCACCCGCGGCGCGCGGGCGCGCGGCGTCAAGGTCGGCGACCGCATCAAGGACATCAAGGACGCCTACCCGGGCGCAAGGTGAACAAGGACACCGAGGACGTCTTCGGCATCTGGCTCGTGCGCGTCCCGAAGAGCGACGGCGGCCGGATCCGCTTCTCGGTGCCGGTGGCCACCAAGCGGATCGACGCCATCGGCGTCCCGTTCATCCCGTTCTGCGAGTGAGGCGGCTTTCGCGCAGCTTGTAGAGCCCGATCAGGGTCTTCGAGTCCTTGGTCTCGGCGAGGATGGCGTCGAGGTCCGCGAGCGGGCGGACCTCGACGTCGATCCGCTCGTCGTGCTCCACCTCGGGCCGCTCGTCGACGTCCGAGATCCCGGTGGCGAGGAAGAGGTGGACCTCCTCGTCGGCGAATCCCGGGCGACGTGTAGAAGGACCCGAGCGGCTCCCAGTCTCGGCCTGCTTGCCGATCTCCTCGGCCAGCTCGCGCTTGGCCGTGTCGAGCGGCGACTCGCCCTCCTCGTCGAGCTTGCCGGCGGGCAGCTCGAGCAGGTCCGGGCTGCCGAGCGCCTCGCGCGGCTGGCGGACGAACCACAGGTCGTCGCCGTCGAGCACCACGATGCCGACCGCGCCGGGATGGGTGACGATCTCGCGCTCGACCTCCTCGCCGTCCTCGTGGCGGAAGCGGCCGCGCAGGACCGTGAAGAACTTGCCCTCGTAGATCGTCTCGCTGCCGGTGCGCTCGAAGCGGGAGCTCATGCCGCGGACTCCTCCAGCAGGACGAGCGCGACGTCGAGCATCCCCTCGAGCGCGGCGACCGAGACGCGCTCCGTCGCCTCGTGGTTGCGCTCGGTGCCGTTGGCCAGGTTGATGCACGGGAAGCCCGCCGCCTGGAGGGCGTTGGCGTCCGACCCCCCGCCGGTCTGGATCCGCCGCGGCTCGTAGCCGCAGGCGCGCAGCGCCGCCTCGGCGGCGGCCAGCTCGGGCGCGCTGGGGCGGACCTTGAAGCCGGTGAACAGCTTCTCGCACACGACGTCGACGTCGCACTCGGCGTGCGCGGCGCCGTCGTGCAGCGCGTCGACCATCTTGGCCACGACGTCCTCGACCCGCGCGGGGTCGAGCGAGCGCGTCTCGGCGAGCACGCGGCAGCGGTCGGGCACCACGTTGGTCGAGCCCGTCCCGCCGCGGACCGAGCCGACGTTGGCGGTGGTCTGGTCGTCGATCCGGCCGAGCGGCATCGCCGCGATCGCCACCGCCGCGGCCAGCACGGCGCTGCGGCCGTCCTCCGGGCGGATGCCGGCGTGGGCGGCCTTGCCGAGGAAGGAGGCCTCGATCCGGAAGTACGTCGGCGAGGCGACGACGATCTCGCCGATCGGGGTCGCGTGGTCGAACACGTAGCCGAACTCGGAGCGCAGGCGGCCGACGTCGAACGCCTTGGCGCCGACCAGCGCGTCCTCCTCGGAGACCGTGAACAGCAGCTCGAGGCCGACCGGCGAGCCCTCGATGCTGGCCCGGCGTGCCACCTCCAGCATCACCGCCACGGCGGCCTTGTTGTCGGCGCCCAGGATGCCGTCGTGGGCGTTCTCCCAGCCGCCGTCGACCAGCACGGGCTCGATCGGCGCCTCGGTCTCCACGGTGTCGAGGTGCGCGCACAGCAGCACCGAGCGGTCGCTGCGGCTGGGTCGGGCCGGTACCCGCGCGAGCAGGTTGCCGGTCTCGTCCTCCTCGGCCTCCACGCCCATGCCGCGCAGCTCGGCGAGCACGCGGTCGGCGCACGCGCGCTCGTTCCCGAACGGGCTCGGGATGCGGCAGAGGTCGGTGAACAGCTCGGCGAGCCGGGCCTTCTCGGCCTCGGACGCGCGCCTCACGTGCTGTGTGCGGCCTGGTGCGCCGAGATCTCCTGCGGCCGGCGCTCGCGCGCGCGGCCGAGCGCGGCGGCCACGAACTCGCGGAACAGCGGCGCCGGGCGCTCGGGGCGCGACTTGAACTCCGGGTGGTACTGCGACGCGACGAAGAACGGGTGGTCGTGGATCTCGATGATCTCGACCAGCCGGTCGTCGGGCGACGTGCCGGAGATCACGAGGCCCGCGGCCTCGAGCCGCTTGCGCAGGAAGTTGTTGACCTCATAGCGGTGCCGGTGGCGCTCGTAGATCACGGCCTCGCCGTACAGCTCGCGCGCCTTCGTGTTCTCGTGCAGCTTCACGGGGTCGGCGCCCAGGCGCATGGTGCCGCCCATGTCGGCGACCTCCTTCTGCTCGGGCAGGAGGTCGATCACCGGGTACGGCGTCTCGGGGTCGAACTCGGTCGAGTTCGCGCCGTCCATGTCGACCACGTGGCGCGCGAAGTCGGCCACCGCCATCTGCATGCCGAGGCAGATGCCGAGGAACGGGATCCTCTGCTCGCGGGCGATCCGCGAGGCGGTGATCTTGCCCTCGATCCCGCGCACGCCGAAGCCGCCGGGGATCAGGATGCCGTCGGCCTGCGCGACGCGATCGCGGACCTCCTCGTCGGCCAGCGTCTCGGAGTCGACCCAGTCGATCTCGATCGGGCAGCCGTGCTGGAAGCCGGAGTGGCGCAGCGCCTCGGCGACGGAGAGATACGCGTCCTCGAGCTTGACGTACTTGCCGACCAGCGCGATCCGCACCGGGTCGTTGCTCGCGGCCTCGCTGGCGCGGCGCATGAGGCGCTCCCAGTCACCCAGATCGGGCGGCGGAGCGTCCTCGATCCCGAAGTGCTCGAGCACGAAGTCGTCCACGCCCTCGGGATGGAAGTAGAGCGGGACCTTGTAGATGTTGTCGACGTCGCGGGCGGAGACGATCGCCTCCATCGGCAGCGACGCGAAGAGGGCGATCTTCTTGCGGACGTCGCTCGGCAGCCCGCCCTCGGACCGGCAGACCACCATGTCGGGCTGGATGCCGATGCGGCGCAGCTCGTTGACCGAGTGCTGGGTCGGCTTCGTCTTGAGCTCGCCGGCGTGGCCGATGTAGGGCACCAGCGTGAGGTGGATGTACATGCAGCGGCGGCGCCCGACGTCGACCGGGAACTGGCGGATCGCCTCCAGGAACGGCAGCGACTCGATGTCGCCCACCGTGCCGCCGATCTCGGTGATCACCACGTCGACGTCCTGGCTCTCCGCGATCAGCTTGATGCGGTGCTTGATCTCGTCGGTGATGTGGGGCACGACCTGGACGGTGCCGCCCAGGTAGTCGCCCCGGCGCTCCTTGCGGATGACCGAGTTGTAGATGGCGCCGGCGGTGACGTTGGAGCCGCGCGAGGTGTTGGCGTCCGTGAACCGCTCGTAGTGGCCGAGATCGAGGTCGGTCTCCGCGCCGTCCTCGGTCACGAACACCTCGCCGTGCTGGAACGGCGACATCGTGCCGGGGTCGACGTTGATGTACGGGTCGAACTTCTGGAGCGCGACCTTCAGGCCGCGCGCCACGAGCAGCCGGCCGATCGAGGCGGCGGCGATGCCCTTGCCGAGCGAGGAGACGACCCCGCCGGTGACGAAGATGAAACGGGTGCGGGGTCGTGACTCAGGCATTGACGATCCTCCTGCCCGGCCAGTCTAGAACCCAACCCGGAGGGATCACGCCGCCTTGAGCAGCTCGCGAGCGTGGCGGCGGGCCGCGGCGTCGCCGTCCTCGGCGCCGAGCATGCGCACGAGCTCGCCGACCACCGCGCCGCGCTCGAGGCGGGTGACGCTGGTCGTCGCGGTGTCGGACGAGGTGTCCTTGACGATCGTGAAGTGGCGGTCGGCGAGCGAGGCGATCTGGGGCAGGTGGGTGATGCAGATGATCTGGCGGCCCTCGGCGAGGTCGCGCAGCTGCTCGCCGACCGCGCGGGCGGTCTGGCCGCCGATCCCCGCGTCGACCTCGTCGAACACCAGCGTCGCCGGCCCGGCCTGGGCGGCGACGCCCATCAGCGCCAGCATCACGCGCGACAGCTCGCCGCCGGACGCGGTCTCGCGCAGCGGGCCGGCCGGCACGCCGGGGTTGGGGGCGATCAGGAACTCGACCTCGTCGCCGCCGCTGGGGCCGTAGCCGTCGCGCTCGGTCACGCGCGCCTCGAAGCTCGCGCCCTCCATCGCGAGCCCGTCCAGGCGCTCGACGACCGCCTCGGCCAGCGAGCCCGCGGCCTCGCGCCGCGCGGCGCGCAGCTCGCCGGCGAGCGCCGCCAGCTCGGCGCGGGCGGCCTCGACCTCCGCCTCGCCGGCCTCGAGCGCCTCCTCGGCGCCGGCCAGCTCGTCGCGCCGCCGGCGGCACTCCTCGGCGTGGGCGAGGACGGCCGCGATCGTGCCGCCGTGCTTGCGCTTGAGCCGGTCGAGCAGCGCGAGCCGCTCCTCGACCTCGTCGAGCCGGCCTGGCTCGGCCTCGACGCTCTCGCCGTAGCGGCGCAGCTCGCCGGCCAGGTCGTCGGCCTCGACGGCGAGCGCCTGCGCGCGGTCGGCCAGCGCGTCGAGCGCGCCGTCGACGCCGCGGGTGGCCTCGAGCGCGCGCGCGGCCTCGGCGAGGGCGATCGCCGCGCCCGTCTCCCCCTCGCCCGCCAGCGCCGCCTCGGCGCCGCCGGCCGCGCCCAGCAGCGCGCTGACGTGCCGCAGCCGCTCGCGCTCGGCCAGCAGCTGATCCTCCTCGGCCTCGCTCGGCTCCGCCCGGTCGATCTCCTCCAGCTCCCACTCGAGCAGGTCGAGCTCGCGGTCGCGCGCGCCGGCCAGGGCGCGCAGCTCCTCGAGGCGCTCGCGCAGCTCGCGCTCGTGCGCGTAGGCGGCGGCGAACGCCTCGCGCCGGGCCGCCTGCTCGGAGCCGCAGAAGCCGTCGAGGATCTCGAGCTGCGCGGAGGCGAGCGTGAGCCGGCGGTGCTCGTGCTGGCCGTAGAAGGACAGCAGCGCGCCGCCGACCTCCGCGAGCTCGGCCGCGGTGGCGCTGCGGCCGCAGAGATAGGCGCGCGTGCGGCCCTCGGCGCTCACCCGGCGGGCGAGCACCAGCTCGTCGGCGTCCTCCGGCAGGCGGTCGGCGAGCGGCCCGCGCAGCGCATCGGGCAGCGCGAACACGCCCTCCACGTAGGCCTCGGCCGCCCCCGGGCGCACGATCCCGGAGCGTGGCTTGCCGCCGAGCAGCAGGTCGAGCGCGTGGGCGAGCACGGTCTTGCCCGCGCCGGTCTCGCCGGTCAGCACGTTCAGGCCGGGCCCGAGACCCAGCTCGGCCCGCTCGATCAGCAGCAGGTTCTCGACGCGCAGTTCGTGGAGCACGCCGCAGGGTGTATCAGCGCCACCCGACGGAGCGGCGCGATGGCACAGAGTTGTGACATTCAAGGAGCGCCAGAGAAAGGGCGAAGCCCGGTCAACCGAGCCATGGATGGCGAGTCCCGATCAGACCTGCCCCCGGACGGGGCAGGGGCACACCTTCAGCGCGCGAGGCGACCGAACCGCTCGCGCAGGCGGTGGTAGAAGCTCGCGCCGGGCAGCTGGGCGAGCGTGCCGTGAGGGCCGCCGAACTCGATGTGCAGGTCCTCGCCCGGCGGAAGCTCGCAGGTCGGCCGGCCGTCCACGTGCACCTCCACCGGCTCCTCGCGCGAGGCGTTGTTGATGGTCAGCAGGTCGCCCGGCGCGACCACCAGCGCCCGCGCGGTCAGGGAATGCGGCGCCACGAACGAGACGACGTAGCCCCGCACGCCCCACGCCATCACGGGCCCGCCGTTTGCGAGGTTGTAGCCCGTCGAGCCCTGCGGCGTGGCCACCACCAGCCCGTCGCAGCGCACGCGGCCGATCTCCTCCCCCGCGAGCCCGTACGCGAGGTCGGCGACGCGGTGGCCCGGCTTGCGGTGGATCGAGATGTCGTTCATCGCCGTCCAGCTCCCCTCCGGCCGGCCGACGGCGATGGTCGGCAGCTCGAGCGTCTCGAACTCGCCCGCGAAGGCGCGGTCGAAGTGCGCCGCGAGCCCGTCGGGGTCGACCGTGGCCAGGAACCCGACCTCGCCGAAGTTGACCGCGAACACGGGGATCCCGGTGCCGACGTAGTAGCGGAGCGCGGTGAGGATCGTGCCGTCGCCGCCCAGGGCGATGCAGATGTCGACGTCGTCGAGCCGGTCGGAGCTCAGCTCGAGCCCGTCGCCCGGGGTGAGCGAGTGCTTCTCGCTCTCCTCGGACGGGAAGCGAAGTTCGACGCCGGCGCGGCGGGCGGCGGCGATCAGCTCGCGCATGGCCGCCGCGGTCTCCGCGACGCGCCGGTGGGTGAGCACGCTCGCCGCCTTCACACCTCCACCCCCGCCAGTGCTTCGTCGGACACCGAGGCCCGGCCGCCCTCGCCGAGCCACACGAACGTCTCGCGGTTGCCGGCCGGCCCGGGCAGGCCCGAGGAGGCGAAGCCGAGCACCGAGGCGCCGTCGGCGCGCGCGCCGGCGGCCACCGACGCGATCGCCTCGCGGCGCAGCTCCGGGTCGTGCACGACGCCGCCCTTGCCGACCCGTCCGCGGCCGACCTCGAACTGCGGCTTGACCATGGCCAGGCAGTCGTAGCGCTCGGCGGCGCAGGCCAGCACCGCCGGCAGCACCTTGGCGAGCGAGATGAAGGAGACGTCGATCACGATCAGGTCCGGCGCGTAGGGCAGCGCAGCGGGCGTGAGCTCGCGCGCGTTCGTGCGCTCGATCACGGTGACGCGCTCGTCGCCGCGCAGCCGCCAGTCCAGCTCGCCGTACGCCACGTCGAGCGCGATCACACGTGCTCGGCCCCGCGCTGGAGCAGGCAGTCGGTGAAGCCGCCGGTCGAGGCGCCGACGTCGAGCGCCCGCCGCCCCGCCACATCGAGGCCGAGACCGTCGAGCGCGTTCGCGAGCTTGACGCCGCCGCGCGAGACGTACGGCGGCTGGGCGTCGACCGCCACCTCCACGTTCTCGTCCACGAGCTGGCCCGGCTTGGCCGCGCGGGCGCGCCCCGGGCCCACGTGGACGTGGCCGGCCAGCACCGCCGCGGCGGCACGGGTGCGGGACGCGAACAGGCCGCGCTCCGCCAGCAGGCTGTCGAGCCGGATCCGCGGCATGGGCGCAACAAGGTAACGGTGATCCACTTCACAGTGGACGGGAGCACGCCGCGGGACCATGTCGGTGTCATGTTCCGACGCCTCTCACTCCCCGAACACGGCCTGCTCGAGCTGCTCGCCGGCCTCGCGCTGATCGGCGCGCCGCTCGTGCTCGGCCTCGGCCCGGTCGCCCTGCTGTCGGGCATCGGGGCCGGCGCGCTGCTCGCCGGCCTCGGGCTCTCCGACGGCATGCCGATCTCCGCCCACATGGCCGCCGACCTGGCGCTCGGCGTCGGCCTGCTGGCCGTGGCGGCAGCGCTCGCCGGAGCCGGCCACGCCGCGGCCGCGACGCTGCTCGCGCTGGGCGCCGTGGTCGAGCTGTCGCTGACCTTCGTCACGCGCTGGACGCGCTCTCCACGCGCGTCTTGAGCCCCGTGGGACGGTAACAATCCTGCTACCGTCCGCGCGATCTCGCTCCAGGCACTCCCCGGCGACCCCTTCGACGCGCTCGGCGACCCGCATCGCCGCGCGATCGTCGAGTTGCTCCAGGACGGCGACCGCTCGGTGCGCGAGCTGGCCGACGCGCTGCCGATCAGCCGCCCGGCGGTCTCGCGCCATCTGCGGCTGCTCAAGGACGCCGGCCTGGTGATCGATCGCGCGGAGGGCACGCGGCGCCTGTATCGCCTCCACGACGAGGGGATCGAGGCCGTGCGCGCGTACCTGGAGCAGGTGTGGGGCGAGGCCGCGGGGCGCTTCAAGCTGCTCGCCGACAACTGATGGAGCCCCTGCGGCTCTCGTTCACAGTGGCGTGCCCGCCGGAGCGGGCGTTCGCGCTGTGGGCGGAGCAGACCTCGCGCTGGTGGCCGCACGGGCACTCGGTGTCCGGCGAGCCGGGGCTGCGCGTGATCTTCGAGCCGGGCGGCCGCATCTACGAGCGCACGCCGGACGGGGCGGAGCACGACTGGGGCGAGGTGCTCGTGTGGGAGCCGCCGCGCCGGCTCGTCTACCTCTGGCACCTGCGCTTCGACCGCAGCGACGCCACCGAGGTCGAGGTGACGTTCACGGCGTCCGGGGACGGCACGGCGGTCACGATCGAGCACCGCGGCTGGGAGCGGCTCGGCGCGGTCGCCGAGGAGCGGCGCGAGCGCAACCGGCGCGGCTGGGGCGGCGTCGTGCCGCGCTACCGGATCGCGGCGCTGGTCGACTCCGACGAGCTGGTGATCGAGGACTGGACCGGGGATCCCGGGCCGGTGGCGCCGCTGCACGTCCACCATGAGGACGACGAGGCGTGGCTGGTGCTGGACGGCGTGCTGGTCGTCCGGGTCGGCGACGAGGACGTCCGCGCAGGCCCCGGTGAGGCGGTGCGCGTTCCCGCGGGAACGCCGCACGCCTACGAGATCGCCGAGAGCGCGCGCTACCTGATCGCCATGCCGCCGCGCATCCGCGAGCTGATCACCCGCCTCCACGAGCCGGGCGGGGCCGACTGGGGCGACTACGCCAGCGAGCTGCTCTGAGACTCGAGGACCGCCGACTCGACCCGCTCGGCGATGCGCTCGGCGGTGAAGCCGACCTCCTCGTGCAGGAGCTTCGGCGCGCCGTGGGTGACGTAGCGGTCGGGTAGGCCGACGCGCAGCATCCGCGGGGCGGCGCCGTCGGACAGCGACTCCCAGACCGCGCTGCCGAACCCGCCCATCAGCACGCCCTCCTCGACGGTGACGAGCAGGTCGTGCTCGGCGGCGAGCTGGGCCAGCAGGCCAGCGTCGAGCGGCTTGGCGAAGCGTGCGTCGGCGACGGTGACGTCGAGCCCGTGGTCGGCCAGCAGGTCGGCGGCGCCGAGCGCCTTGCCGACGCCGCTGCCGTAGCCCACGATCGCCACCCGCTCGCCCTCGCGCAGGATCTCGCCGGTGCCGACCTCGAGCAGCGTGGGCTCGTCGGGGATCCCCACTCCGACCGCCTCGCCGCGCGGGTAGCGGATGGCGGCCGGGCCGTCGGTCCGCAGCGCGGTGTGGAGCATGTTGACGAGCATCGCCTCGTCGCGCGGCGCCATCAGCGTGATGTTGGGCAGCGGTCGCAGGTACGTGATGTCGAAGGCGCCGTGGTGCGTGGGGCCGTCGTCGCCCACGAGGCCGGCGCGGTCCATGCAGAACGTCACGTTCAGGTTCTGGAGGCAGACGTCGTGGACGATCTGGTCGAACGCGCGCTGGAGGAAGGTGCTGTAGATGGCGGCCACGGGGCGCATGCCCTGGAGCGCGAGGCCGGCCGCGAACAGGATCGCCTGCTGCTCGGCGATGCCGACGTCGAAGTAGCGGTCGGGCATCGCCTTCTGGAGGATCGAGAGGCCGGTGCCGGAGTTCATGGCCGCGGTGATGCCGACCACGCGCTCGTCGCGCTCGCACTCGCGCACCATCGCCTCGCCGAACACCTGCGTGTACTGGGGCGGCGCCGCGGACTTCTTCTTCGACGGCGCCGCGGGGCGGCGGTGCTCGATCGAGTTCGGCTTGGCGGCGTGCCACTTCTCCATGCCCTCCAGGCCGCCCTCCTCGGCGGGCGCGAACCCCTTGCCCTTGACCGTGGCGACGTGGATGACGACGGGCCGCTCGGCCTCGAAGGCGGCGCGCAGCGCCTTGCGCACGGCGCGCACGTCGTGGCCGTCGATGACGCCCATGTAGGCCCAGTCGAGCTCCTCCCACCACAGCCCGGGCTGCCACAGCGCCTTGACCGACTCCTTGAGCTGCGGGCCGAGGCGCTCGAACCGGGCGCCGATGCCGCCCGGCAGCCGCGTGAGCTTCTCCTCCACGCCCTCGCGCGCCTTCCACAAGCCGGGATCGAGCCTGACGCGGTTGAAGTAGCGGGAGAGGGCGCCGACGTTGGGGGCGATCGACATCCCGTTGTCGTTGAGGATCACGACGATCGGGGTGCCGAGGCCGCCGGCCTGGTGGACGGCCTCGAAGGCGACGCCGCCGGTCATGGCGCCGTCGCCGACGACGGCGACGACCTTGCCCTCCTCGCCGGCGCCGTGGCGCATGGCCTCCTTGAGGCCGACCGCGTAGCCGATGGCGGTCGACGCGTGGCCGGCGCCCATGATGTCGTGCTCGGACTCGGCGATCGAGCAGAACGGCGCCAGGCCCTGGTACTTGCGGATCGTCTGGAGCTGGTCGCGGCGGCCGGTGAGGACCTTGTGCGGGTAGGCCTGGTGGCCGACGTCCCAGATGACCTTGTCGCGCGGGGAGTCGAGCAGCGAATGGACGGCCACGGCGATCTCGCAGGCGCCGAGGTTGGCGCCGAAGTGCCCGCCGATCTCGCCGACCGTGTCGATCAGCAGCTCGCGCACCTCCTGGGCGACCTGCTGGAGCTCGTCCTCGCCGAGGCCGTGGAGATCCTGGGGCTTGTCGATGCGGTCGAGGAGGGTCATGAGGAGCGGGTGTAGATGAAGTCCGTGATGTGCTCGAGATCCGCGCCGCCGCCCGCGCTCTCGAGCGCCTGGCGGGCGTTGCGATGCGAGTCGGCGGCCATCCGGCGCGCGCCGTCGACACCGTATTGGCTCACGTAGGTCAGCTTCCCATGGCGCTCGTCACTGCCCTGCGGCTTCCCAAGGGCGTCCTCGGTTCCCGTCACGTCGAGAATGTCGTCGACGATCTGGAACAGGACCCCCAGCTCGGCCGCGAAGGCACGGAAGCCAGCCAGTCTAGTGGCTGACGCATCGTCGCTGGTGAGGAGCAGCACGCACTCGACCGAGGCGGCGATCAGCCGCCCGGTCTTCAGCTCGTGCAGGCGGCGCAGGCTGACGTCGCCGTGCGGGGCCAGCCCGCGGACGTCGATGTACTGCCCGCCGACCATGCCGTTGACCCCGGTTGCGGTGGCCAGCTCGGCCGCGGCGGCCAGCAGGCGGTCGGGGGCGGCCGCTTGGTGCTGGAGCAGGTGGCGGAAGGCCTCGGCGTAGAGGCCGTCGCCGGCCAGGATCGCGATGTCCTCGCCGTATTTGACGTGGCAGGTGGGGCGGCCGCGGCGCAGGTCGTCGTCGTCCATCGCCGGCAGGTCGTCGTGGATGAGGCTGTAGGTGTGGATGAGCTCCAGCGCGGCGGCCAGCGGGAGGAGCTCCGCGGGGTCTCTGCCGAGTGCGGACGCGGTGGCGAGCGCCAGCACCGGCCGGATCCGCTTGCCGCCGGCGAGGAGCGAGTACCGCATGGCCTCGTCCAGGCCCTCCGTGCCGGGCTCCTCGGCGAAGTGCAGGGCGTCGAGGTAGTCCTCGACCTGTTGGCGGAGGTGGTCGGGGTAGCTCAAGACTCGAGCGCGAGCTGCCCCGCCGGCCCGCTGCCCTCGGTGGCGCGCACCTCGCGGTCGAGCTCGGCGCCGGCCTCGGCGGCCAGCCGGGCGCACTCGTCGACCAGCGCCGCCGCGCGGTCCGGCGGCAGGTCGCCGGCGCGCAGCTCCGCGGCGGTGCGCTCGAGGCGCTCCACGATCCGGTCGAGGGCTTCAGGCGGCATGCGCGCCGCCATTCTGCCGTACCTCGCGCAGGACCGCACCGAGGATGCCGTTGACGAAGCCGGGCGCGTCGGCGCCGCAGAACGCCTTGGTGGTCTCGACGGCCTCGTCGATCGCGCCCTCGGGCGGGATCGGGTGGTCGGCCTCGACGAGGTCGGGGTGGAGCATCTCGAGCAGCGCGATCCTGAGGATGGCTTTCTCCAGCGGCGCGATGCGGTCGAGCGCCCAGCCCTTCGCGTTGCGGGCGATGTGATCGTCGAGCTCGGGCGTGTTGTCGGCGGTGGCGTGGGCGAGCGCTCTGGTGAAGGTGTGTGCGTCGCGCTCGAACACCTCGTCGAGCGGACGGCCCGTGACGTCGTGCTGGTACAGGGCGAAGACGGCGGCGCGGCGTTGCTCGGATCTACGCACGCGACATGTACGAGCCGGAGCGGGTGTCGACCTTGATCTTGTCGCCGATGTTGACGAACAGCGGGACGTTGACGGTCGCGCCGGTCTCGAGCGTGGCCGGCTTGTTGCCGCCGCCGGACGCGGTGTCGCCCTTCACGCCGGGCTCGGTGTGGGTGACCTCGAGCTCGACGCTCGCTGACAGCTGGATGTCGCTCGGCTCGTTGTCGATGAACAGCAGGTCGACGGTCTCGCTGGGCTTGACCCACTTCAGCGTCTCCTGGACGCCGGCCTCGGGGATGGCGAGCTGCTCGTAGCTCGACTCGTCCATGAAGTGGGCGTCGGTGCCGTCGGCGTACAGGAACTGCATCTTGCGCGCCTCGGTCCTGACCGGGCGGAACTTCTCCCCGGCCCGGAACGTGCGGTCGATCACCGCGCCGTCGGCGGTGCGCCGGAGCTTGGTCCGCACGAACGCCCCGCCCTTGCCGGGCTTGACGTGCTGGAACTCGAGGATCTTGAAGACGGTGCCCTCGACCTCGATGTGGTTGCCGTTCTTGAACTGGTTCGTCGAGATCATCGCGGGGAGGAGTTTAGGTGGGTGCGCCTGCGGCTCGGATGCGGTTGAGCGTTTGGGTGCGGTGGGTGATGGCTTGGGTCCAGGTGATGCGGATGACGCGTTCGCCGTGGGCTTCGAGGATGGCCTGTTTGTCGGCGTCGTCTTGGCGGGTGAGGCGGTTGTCGTGCCATTCGGCGCCGTCGGCCTCGATGACCAGGTGGTGGTCGGGCCAGCGGAAGTCGGGGACGATCGTGCGGCCTTCGAGGTCGGAGCGGGACGTTGACGTGCGGTGGTTCGAACCCCGCATTGAGGAGGAGATCGAGGACGGCGTCCTCGAGCTCGCTGCGGGTTGGGGCGTGGCCGGTGGCGAGGATCCTGGTGAGGTTGGCGATGCCGGGGCGGGGGCCGAGGCGGTCGAGCGTGTCGAGGATCTGGGGGATCGTGACGAGCTGGCGTTGGGCTTCGCGGACGGCTGCGTCTGAGCGGTCGGTAGTCCAGCTGGCGGCGAGGTCGATCAGGGTGCGGGCGGGGGTGGTGACGGGGATGCCCTTGTGGTGGGTGGCGTCGGGCGTGGTCGTGCGGTGGATTCGGATGCCCGGCGTGGCGGCGCTTGGCGGTCGACGCGTGACCTCGGGGTAGCGGTAGTCCCAGCGCACGAGCCCGTAGAGCGCGGCGGCCGAGAAGTGGCTGAGGACGGCGGTGGGGCCGCAGGCCTTGACGGCGGCGAGGAACGCGCCCTCCCGCGTGAGGTTGGCGTGGCCCACGGCGTAAACCCCGCGGTAAAGGGGGTGGAGATGCCCGTTGCGAACGCGCGATTCGACCGCGTCGCGACTCAAGCCGCACGCGCGCAGTTCGTCGAGCGAGAGCACGCCCCAGTGCGCCGCGGCGAGGCGCGCGACCGTTCACATCGGGTCGAGTGATCGGTTTGTCGGCCTGAGGTCGACAAACCCGACAATCGGCGGGCATCGGCCCGATCGTGGCGCGGATCGTGTGACGGAACTAGACGTGTTTGCGTCAGGTTCGTGTCGCGGCGCCGAGCTTGACCGCGCAGGCCAGGTCCCACCCGCCGTCCACTCGCCACCGCTCGAGCCGTTCTCCGTACAAGCGCCGTATCCGCGCCTGCAGCTCCGCAGGCTGTGCGCGGATCAGCACGGACGCCCGGACCGTCCCTCCCACGAGGTCGGCCCAGAAGGCGTCGAGGTCGTCGACGAGGTGGGTGAAGGCGATCGCGGAGACCGACACGTCGGACAAGCCGGCTCCGCTCAAGAGCGCGCTGAACTCGTCGGAGAGCGCGTACTGGAAGAACGGCGGGCCGGGTGGGAGCGACGCGGGTGGCGTGGCGCCCGACTCGGCGATCGACTCGAAGAGCGCGCGCGTGAAAGTCTCGGGCTCCGGGTCCCAGGTGGCGAGCGCGAGCCGGCCGCCGGGCCGGACGACGCGCGCGAGCTCGGACGTGATCGCCGGCAGGTCGGACACGTGCGGCATCAGGAAGGCCGCGACGACGGCGTCGAACGAGCCGTCCGCGAACGGGAGCGCGGCGGCGTCGGCGCGCCCGAACGACACCGACGGATGCAGCGAGGCGGCGAGCGCGAGCATCTCGTCGGAGAAGTCGACCGCCGCGACCGAGGCGCCTCGCGCCGCCGCGCGACCGGCGACGTAGCCGGGACCGGTCGCCACGTCGAGCACCGACGAGCCCTCCCCCACCAGAGCGGCATCGAGCAGCGCCTCCGCCGGCCGTGACGTGATCGCGCCGAGCCCATGGTGGTACGGCGCCGCGCGGCCCTCGCTCCAGCCCTCCCGCTCGAAGGCGCCGAATGCATCCACGAGGATGATCAGACCATGACCGAGCCGGCGGTGCAATGGCTGCTCGACTCCGACGAGCCCGCCATCGAACGACTCGCCCGGAACGGGCCGAAAGTCCGAGCCCTGCTCGACGGCCTGGACGACACCACCGTCCACCCCTACAAGAAATGGGACGGCGCCCACTGGCGGCTCGTTCAACTCGTCGAGCTCGAGGCGACCGGCCGGACGAAAGAGTGAACCGCGTGCTCGACTGGGTGGCGAGCATCCGGCCCCGAACGATCGATGGACTCACACGGGTGCATGCCTCGATGCACGGCAACGCGCTCCTGGTCGCGGCGAAGCTGGGCTTCAACGACCCGCGCGTGGAGCAGATCGCGCACGACCTCGTCGAATGGCAATGGCCCGACGGAGGCTGGAACTGCGACCCCAAGGCCACCGGCCGCCGCTCCTCCTTCCACGAGTCGCTGATCCCGATGCACGGGCTGTACGAGTACGGAGCACACGAAGCGGCGAGCCGGACTGCCGAGCTGCTGCTCGACCACCGGCTCTTCCGCTCGACCACCACCGGCGAGCCGATCCACCCCAGCTGGACCAAGCTCCGCCACCCGCCGGACTGGCACTACAACATCCTCTACGCGCTCACGGTCCTGACGCGCATGGGGCTCAGCGGAGACCCGCGGGCCGGCGACGCCCTCGAGGTCTTGCGACAAAGGCGCCTCAAGAAGGGCGGGAATGAGATGGTCACGCTCAACGTTCTCCGCGTCCTGGCTCAGGCCGACAGCCGGTAGAAGCGCCAGAAGTCGTTGTCGATCGGCAGCACCTCGACGCCCGCGAACCCGGCGTCGAGGGCATACGAGCGCACGGTGTCGACCCGCATCACCGCCCCTGTCCCCGCCCCCGGCATGCCGACCGGCAGGCAGTGCGTGAGGCTGAACCCGTAGTAGAGCCGCTCGACGTCGTCGCCCGGCGCCGAGAACGAGTCCGCGACGCGCTCGTCGGCCACGATCACGCAGCCGCCCTCGGCCAGCAGCGCCCGCGCCGCGCGCAGCACCGACACCGGCTCCGACATGTCGTGCAGCGCCTCGAACACGGTGACGAGGTCGTACCGCCCACGGAGCCGGGGCGAGGCCGCGTCGCCGAGCACGAACGACACGCGGTCCTCCACCCCGCTCCCGGCCAGGTTCGCCCGCGCCAGCGAGATCGAGGCCTCGTCCAGATCGACGCCGTCGACCCGCACGCGCGGATAGGCGCGGGCGATCGCGATGCTCGACACGCCGGCCCCGCACGCGAGGTCGGCGACCCGCGCCGGCGGCGCGGACAGCAGGCGGGCGTCGACGTCCGCGATCGAGGGCAGCCACTCGCTGCCGAGCAGCTGCTCGAACAGCGGCCGCGTGAAGCTCGCCTGCGCCCCGCACAGATCCTCGCCGTAGTCGGCGTAGGAGATGCCGCCGCCCACCCGGAACGCGTCGACCAACTCCGGGAGCGGGCGCGCCACCGCGGCGGCGAAGCGCGCGAACGGCGCCGCGAACGCGAGGCTCGCCTCGTCGATCAGCGCCTCGTCGTGGCCCGGCGGCAGCGAGAACCGCCCGTCCGAGAACTCGAGGATGCCGGTCACGGCCTGCTGCTCGAGCCACTCGCGGGCGTAGCGCTCGGCGATCCCGGCCGCCGAGGCCAGCTCCGCGGAGGTCAGCGGGCCGCCCGACGCCAGGGCCCGATACAAGCCGAGCCGGTCACCCAGGTACACGGCGTACAGGTCGAACGCGCCGAGCGTGGCATTGAAGAGCCGCTCCACCAAAGCGTCGCGGCGGGTCTCGATCTCGGGGACGGCGTAGATGGTCATGGCCGGCGAACCTACGGCCGGCCCGGCGGCCCCGCATCGGTTGCGCACCCCCAACTTGGGGATCGCCAACCCCTAATTCAATGGGATCGCGACGGTGAACAGGATGATGGCGAGCAGCGTGGTGAGCCCGAAGTAGCCGAGCGCGGTCCCGATCAGCGCCGCCGCGCGGCCGGTCTCGGTCCCTTCGGAGCGCGCGATCTGGCTCAGCGCCACGTGGCCCATGACCACGGCGGCGACCGAGCCGAGCCAACCGAACCAGACGATGGCGGAGATCAGCGACGCGATCGCCAGGGGATTGACGCGCCGCTCCGGGCGGACGAAGACGATCGGCGCCGTGACGTCCGCGGTCAGGCGCGACAGCTCCGAGACCCAGCGAGCGGAGTACGCCTGCGACAGCCGCTCCTCGAGCTCGTCGCTGTCGAGCCGGCCGTCGAGCACCGCGGCTCGCAGGCGCTCGACCGCGGCCTCGCGATCGGCATCGGAAGCTCTTAGATCGGGCTCGTAGGACACCGCTGTCGCCAGCCTAGTGCCTGGCGACAGCGGCGTTCGTCAGCCGATCAGTCCCCCGAGTCGTACTTGAACGAGATCGCGAGACGGACGCGAAAAGCGCTGACCGCCCCGTTCTCGATCGTCACGTCCTCGCGGACGACCTCGGCGACGCGCAGGTCACGCACCGTCTTCGCGGCCGTCTCGACCGCATTGCGCGCCGCGGCCTCCCATGACTCGCTGCTGACCCCGATCACCTCGGTGACGCGGTAGACGCTGTCGGCCATTCGCTCTCCTCCCGGTTGCGGGTGTGTGCGGCCGGGACTCTTTCACGAAACGACCGAGGCCCGCCAGACGGCGGGCCTCGATGTGGGAGGAGAGCTTGCGCGGGAGCGCTAGTTCCTGATGAGGTAGTACTCGTCCTCGGGGTTGAACGGAGCCCACGGGTTGGCCGCCGGGACGATGCGCTTGCACGTACGCGACTTGACGTGCGGCAGGCACGGGTTGAACGGGTTGACGAAGCCGACCCACGGACGGTCCGGGTCGCCCCGCTCCTCGTCGGCCGGGTCCTCGGCGATGCCCGCGGCGAGGACGCGCGAGCACTCCATCACGTTCGGGACGTCGTCGTAGTCCTGGTCGTCGGCGCCGTCGCGCATGCCGTCGCCGTCGGTGTCCGCGTCGTCGAGCTGGGTGCCGCTGGTACATCGATGTAGTACGGCGTCTCCTTGTCGTAGACGTCGGACCAGTAGACCGGGTTCATGCAGCCGCGCGTCTCGGACCAGTTGGTGAGGCCGTCGGCGTCCTCGTCGCGCTCGGAGTCGCTGAGCTTCCCCGTCTGGTCGAAGTCGTAGTACGTCTCCTCATAGGGAGCGATCACGCCGTCGCGGTTCATGTCGCGGATCTCGTAGCTGGTCCGCGGCTCCCAGTAGTCGTCGATCAGGCTCCAGTCCGGGTCGCTGAACCAGCCGGGGATGGCCGACAGGGCGGGCGCCCCGTAGCCGGCCGCGCCGGCCCAGCTGGAGGAACGCCACCTGCTTGTCGTAGCCCTGCGGCGACGAGCGTCGGCGTGCGATTGCCGTTGCCGCCCGCGCGCACGTTGACCGAGTACTGCTCGCCGGCGGAGTAGCCGAGCTGCGCGAGCGTGCGCGGCGCGCCGTTCTCGATCGTGACCTTCCAGAGCTGGTACTCCTCGAGCAGCGTCAGGTCGTCGCCGTCGTGGTCGGTGCCGCCGTCCGTCTTGTCGAGCGCGTTCGGGTACGGACGCTTCTCCGGGTACGGGATGTAGTCGTTGGGCGTCTGGTGCTCGTCGTCGTTGAGGTCGCGGGCGGACTGGTACTCGTAGCCGTCCTCGACCTTGTCGCCGTCGGTGTCGGCCTTGCAGCCGTTCGAGGTCGTAGCGCTTCTCGACCTCGTCGGTCAGCAGGTCGTTGTCGTCGTCGGTGTCGATGCGGTTGATCTGACCGTCGCCGTCGCAGTCGCCGCTCGGATTGGCCTCCTTGGGCTTCGGCGGCGCGGGCGGCCTCTCGGGGCCGACGAGCGGCGACTTCGAGCCGCTCGTGTAGCGCTTGCCGAAGCGCGAGGACATCACGCGGACGCTGCAGCGACGTCGGCACCGGCGTGCCGTTCTGGACGAGCAGGACGTTCTCGAGCCGCTTGGGCAGCTCGACCTTCAGAAGCTTGGTGGTGCCCCGGAAGGCCGGCACGAGGACGACCTTCGCGCCGTTGCGCTTGAAGGCGACGATGTTCTTGTTGACGCCGCGGCGGAAGTGGCGGCCGCGGATCGTCATCGTCTCGCCGACGAAGACCTTCTTCGGCGTCACGCGGTTGACGACGGGGGCCTTCTTGGCGTCAGCGGTGGCCGTGCCCGTGACGGGCACCAGGATTGCGGCTGCCGCGGCCATCAGGCCGGCGCGGCGCAGCGTTGGGCGAATGCGGGCTCGGAGTTCCATCGCCCCCGGTATCGGCGTACCGCGCCCAGGGCTTGAGTGGGTTCCGGGCCCTAGTCGACCCGGATCAGGTCCTTGCTCGTACCCGAGAGGACCCGGTGGCCGTCCTCGGTGACGACCACGAGATCCTCGATGCGGACGCCGCCGCGCCCCGGCAGGTAGACCCCGGGCTCGACCGTGACGACGTTGCCGGCGACCAGCCGGCGCCTCGCCCGTGCGCGCGAGGCGCGGGCCCTCGTGGACCTCGAGGCCGACTCCGTGGCCGAGCCCGTGGCCGAAGTGCTCGCCGTGGCCGGCCGCCTCGATGATGTCGCGCGCCACCGCGTCGACCTCGCGGCCCTCCGGGCCCGGCCGCACCGCGGCCAGCGCCTCCGCCTGGGCGCGCCGGACGAGCTCGTAGACCTCGGCGAGGTCGTCGGGCAGCTCGCCGGTCGCCCACGTGCGCGTGCAGTCCGAGCAGTAGCCGTCGAGCCGGGCGCCGATGTCGAGCGTGACCAGGGTGTCGCGCGCGATCGGCGACGTCGGCCGGCTCGGCGTGCGGCAGCGCGCCGCGCTCGGCCGAGGCGACGATCGACTCGAAGCTCGGCTCGGCGCCGCGCCGCCGCATCTCGGTCTCCAGCGCGAACGCCACCTCGCGCTCGGTCCGGCCCACCAGCCCCTGCTCGCGCAGCGAGCCCGTAGACCTCGTCGGCGAGCTCGGCGGCGGCCGCGATACGCGCGATCTCCTCCGCGTCCTTGACCGCCCGCAGCGCCTCCACGACGCCGCCGGCCGGCACGAGCTCGACCCGCTCGGGCAGCAGCTCGCGCAGGCGCGCGTGGCGACGCACGGACACGTCCTGATCCTCGAAGCCGAGCCGGAACGACCCGTCCGGCCAGCCGTCCTTCAGCGCGCCGTCGAAGGTCTGCGGCGCCTGCTCGCGGTCGAAGCCCTCGACCTCGGCGGCGGCCTGCTCGACGTAGCGGAAGTCGGTGATGAAGCGACGGATGTCGCGCCCGACGACCGCCATCCCGTTCGAGCCGGTGAACCCGGTGACGTAGCGCAGGTTGACGAGGTCGGTGATCAGCAGCGCGTCGGCCTCGAGCGCCTCGGCGACGCGGTCGGCGCGGCTCACAGCGCGTCCTTCAAGGCGACCAGCGCGTCGCGATAGCCGTCGACGCCCTTGCCGCTCACCTTGGCCACGCAGACGCCCTCGAACACCGACACGCGGCGGAACTCCTCGCGCGCTCATGACGTCCGACAGGTGGACCTCGACGGCGGGCAGGCCGGAGACCTCGACGGCGTCGCGCAGCGACCACGAGTAGTGCGTCCAGGCGCCGGGGTTGAGCAGCAGGCCGTCGGCGTAGTCGGACGCCTTGTGGATCTCCTCGACGTACTCGCCCTCGTGGTTGGACTGGAAGAAGCGGGCGTCGAGGCCCAGCTCGTGCGCGAACGCGTCGATCCGGCGCTCGAGCTGGCTGAACGTGAGCCCGCCGTAGTGCTCGGCGGGCCGGCGGTCGAGCGCGTCGAGGTTGACGCCGTGCAGGACGGCCACGCGGTTCCTCATGGCGCGCGCAACTCTGCCACGGCGCGGCGCAGCTTCGCCTTCGTCCACCGGGCGGCCGGGACGGACGTCGCCCGGCGCCTCGACCAGCACGAACCCGACGCGCCCGCCGCGGCGCTTCTTGTCGCGCCGCGTGGCGGCGACCACGGCGCCGGGCTCGACGGCGCGGTCGAGCGTCGTGGGCAGGCCGCGCGCGTCGAGCAGCGCGGCCACCTCGGCGCGCAGCGCCGCCTGGCCGGACAGCTCGAGCGCGGCCAGCAGCCCGAGCCCGACCGCCTCGCCGTGCCGGTAGCGCCGGTAGCCGGTGACGGTCTCGATCGCGTGCCCGACCGTGTGGCCGAGGTTGAGGATCTGGCGGCGGCCGGCGTCGCGCTCGTCGCCGGCCACGACGGCGAGCTTCGTGCGCGCGCAGGCGAGGATCAGGTCGCGGTCGAGCGGCGCGCCCGCCCGCACGCGCTCCCACAGCGGCCCGCCGGCGATCAGCGCGGTCTTGATCACCTCGGCCCAGCCGGCGGCGAGCTCGCCCTGCGGGCAGCGTCGCCAGCGTGGCCGGGTCGACCAGCACGCGCGCTCGGCTGGTGGTAGGCGCCGGCGTAGTTCTTGCCCTCGGGCAGGTCGACGCCGGTCTTGCCGCCGTACGCCGAGTCGACCTGCGCGACGAGCGTGGTCGGCACCTGCACGACCCTGACGCCGCGCTGGTAGACGGCGGCGCAGAAGCCGGCGACGTCGCCGACCACGCCGCCGCCGAGCGCCACGACGTGGTCGTCGTGGTCCATGCCGGCCGCCGCCAGCCCGCGCAGCAGCCGCTCGACGGTGGCGAGCGTCTTGTGCTCCTCGCCCGCCGGCATCGAGAGCTCGGCCGCCGCGTCCTTGACGCGGTAGCGGGCGCCGACCTCCTCGTCGGTGATCACGAAGCGGCGGCCGGGGACGGGCCAGAAGCCGCCGCCGACGAGCCCCTCGCCGACGTGCACCGGGTAGCTGCCGGACGCGGCCGCCGCCCACAGCAGCTTGGTGCCCGCGGGCGCGCGCGAGAGCGAGCGCAGCGCGTGCACGGCCTTGCGGACCTCGTCGCGCGAGGAGTCGAGCAGCACGGCGTCGGCGAGCGAGTCGTACAGCGGCTGCGCGCTCGGCGTGCAGCGCCACGAAGCGGTCGCGGTCGCGCGCCAGCGGGCGGCGCTTGTTGCCCGCGCGCCGCCACGCCGTCTCGATGTCGACGTCGAGCAGCACGACCGTGTGGCGCGCCAGCAGCGCGCGCACGCGCTCGGAGGTGACGGCGCCGCCGCCGAGCGACAGCACCGGCGCCGGCGGGCTGCTCGAGCAGGCCGCAGACGACCTCCTCCTCGACCGCGCGGAACGCGGCGCTCGCCGTGCGACTCGAAGTACTCCTCGATCGTGGTGCCGAGCCGGCGCTCGATCTCCTGGTCGGCGTCGACCGCCCGCACGCCGAGCACGCCCGCCGCGGCGCGCGCCGCCGACGTCTTGCCCGCGCCCATGAAGCCGATGAAGACTAGAGTCGGGGCTTCCATCCGATGCGCCGCTCGTAGGCCTCGACGGCGGCGCGCACGTCGTCGATGTGGTCGCCTCCGAACTTCGCCCGGTAGGCGTCGGCCAGCACGATCGCCAGCATCGCCTCCCCCACGACGCCGGCGGCGGGGACCGTGCACGAGTCGGTCCGCTCGCGCAGCGCGCCGCGCCGGCTCGCGCGTGGCGATGTCGACCGAGCGCAGCGGCTTGGTCAGCGTCGGCAGCGGCTTCATCGCGCAGCGCACGATCAGCGGCTCGCCGGTCGTCATCCCGCCCTCGATGCCGCCGGAGCGGTTGGTCTCGCGGTAGTAGCCGCGCTCGTCGGAGTAGAAGATCTCGTCGTGGGCGGCCGAGCCGGGCCGGCCCGCGAGGTCGAACCCGTCGCCGATCCCGCAGCCCTTGATCGCCTGGATCGAGAGCATGGCCATCCCGATCCGGCCGTCGAGGCGCTCCTCCCAGCTCACGTGCGAGCCGAGCCCGGGGACGACGCCGAACGCGCGCACCTCGAAGACGCCGCCGAGCGACTCGTTGCGCTTGCGCAGCACGTTGATCTCCTCGACCATCGCCTTCGACGCCTCGGCGTCCAGGCAGCGCACCGGCGAGGCGTCGACGTCGGCGAAGTCGTCCGGCGCGAGGCCGTCCGGCTCCGGCGCCTGCACCGAGCCGATCTGCGTCACGTGCGAGAACGACCTGCACGCCGAGCGCGGCCAGGAAGCCCTTGGCCAGCGCCCCGCCGGCCACGCGCGCGGCCGTCTCGCGCGCGCTGGCGCGCTCGAGCACGTTGCGCACGTCGGTGAAGCCGAACTTCTGCACGCCCGCGAGGTCGGCGTGACCGGGCCGCGGGAGGTGCACCTCGGGCACCTCGGCCTCGACCGGCCACGGGTTCATCCGCTCCTCCCAGTTGGCGTAGTCGCGGTTGGCGACCCGCACGGCGATCGGGCCGCCGAGCGTGCGGCCGTGGCGGACGCCGGAGGTGATCTCGGCGCTGTCGCGCTCGATCTTCATCCGCCCGCCGCGGCCGTGGCCGAGCTGGCGGCGGGCCATGTCGCGGTCGATCGCGGCCAGGTCGAGCTCGAGGCCCGCGGGCAGGCCCTCGACGATGCAGGTCAGGCCGGGCCCGTGGGACTCCCCGGCGGTGACGACGCGCAGCGGCACGCCGGCGATCCTACGTAGGGCCATCCGCCGCGGCTCCGAGTGGGAGCCGCGGCGGATGGCACGTACCCCTAGCTGAACGTCTGAGTCGCCGGCGCGCTTGATGTCGACGAGGTCGAGCTGGTAGCTGGCGAGGATCGTCGGGCTCGAGGGTCTCCTCGGCCTCCTCGGTCTCCTCGGTCTCCTCGACGCCGGTGGGCTCCTCGTCGGTGTCCTCGGGCTCGAGGACGTCGAGGAACTCGGTCTCGCCGACCGCGAGCTCGATGACCTCGCAGTTCGACCTGTGCGGCTTGCAGTTGCCGTCGCCGTCGACCTCGACGGCGGCGTCGACCAGGAACTTGGCCCGCTTGCCGTCCTTCGTCAGGCCCATGTAGACGAGCAGCGGCAGCTCGTCGTCCGGCACCGGGGCCGAGCTTCGCGATCGCGAAGCTTCAGAGCTCGCCGGTCTCGCTGGCCTCGCCGAAGCGGACGATGATCGTCCCGGCCTCGTAGTACGCTGGCGTCCTCGGGCGCGGGCTCGCCGCCGCGCCGCCGCCGGTGCCGCCGCTGGGGGCGGCCTGCGTGGCTCGGCGGCGGGACGGTGCGCCTCCGTCCTGCTCGGTCTTCGGCTTCTTGACCGGCGCCGGGCGGAACGGGTCCTTGCGGACGCCGAGCACGCGGCGGCGGCGGTCGCGGTCCTCCGTGGTGACCTTGGCCACGACCGGCTCGGCGATCGCAGTCGTCGGCCTCGCCGGCAACCGGGCAGCGGAGCCAGCGGCGCCGGCGCCTCGGGCTCGCGGGCGAGCAGGAACGGCACGGCGACGAGCGCGGCGAGCAGCAGCAGCGGCGACCGGCCAGAGCTTGCTGCGCACGAGCTGGCGCCAGGTGTTGGTGACGACGTTCATCGGAGTGGCTCCGGTGGTGGCGGCGGAAGCGGTGGTCGTGGGCGGCGTGGTCCCCGGCGTCGTGTCGACGTTCTGCGCGCCGCCGGAGGCGCGCCGACTCGGCGACGCCCTGGACCGGCGGGACGATGTAGGTCGCGGCGTTGATCTCGCGCCTTCATGTCCGGGAAGCCGAGCTGCGAGGGAGCGATCGTGATCGCTCTCCAGGCGCAGCAGGCGGCCCGTCGAGTCGAGCTGCTTGTTCTTGTCGCTCACGAAGTGCTCGAGCCGCGCGAAGAAGGCGGTGAGGTCGAAGTACGAGCCGGTGAAGCTGAAGTTGAACGGCATCGCGGACAGGACGCCGCCGGCGACCGGGACCGCGCCCGGGGCCGAGGCGAGCTGGCCGCGCGCCGGCGACGGGCTCGTCGGAGCTCGCCGCTACCGACGCGCCGTTGCCGAGCTCGATGTTCTCGAAGTTCGACGCCGCTGCGATCGGCGGTGGCCTCGAGCTGGACCATCAGCGAGCGCGACGTCGTCGTCGGTCGGGACGGCCTTGCCGAGGCGGGCGAGCGTCGCGTAGTTGCGTCTTGTAGGTCTTCTTGCGCCTCCTCGTAGCCGGCGAGCGTGAGGCGCGCCTGCTCGATCGCGGCCTCCTGGGTCGCGATCTCGCTGTCGAACTTGGCGACCTCCTCGCGCTTGGGCGAGAGGACGAAGAAGTAGAAGGCGGCGATGGCGGCGGCGAGCGCGACCACCGACAGCAGGATCTTGTTCGAGCGGGTCACTGGGCTGCCCCTCCCTCGGGGGTCGAGGCGGGCGTGGCGGTGCCGTCGCCGCTCGGCGCCGGGTCCGGCGTGGTGCCGCTCGCGTCCTCCGGCTGCGCCGGGTCGGTCGAGGCGTCGGTGCCGCCGGAGCTCGGCTCGGCGGCGCCGGCTGCACGGTGACGTCCTCGACCGTCGCGGGCACCTCGGCGCCCTCGAAGAACATGACGATCTCGAAGTTCGGCGGGCGCTTGCCGGTGCAGCCGACGGCGTCGGCGCCGCCGGCGATCGGCGACGCGGCGCCGACGGTCTGCGACGCCTCGGGCTTGGTCGACTTGCTGAGGCTCACGCGGGTCACGCCGTCGACGTTGCGCAGGCGCGCCAGCAGCGTGGCGACCTGCTTCTGGCCGGCGCGTGCAGCCCTTGAGCTCGATCGCGGGCGCGGCGATCGCGCTGCGGACGCCGCCGCCGGTGCCGCCCGCGGCGCGTCGGAGATCGTGCCGTTGAGCTCGCGCAGCGTGACGTCGGCGGGGACGGCGCGCGAGATGTCGCGCAGCGCCTGCTCCCAGTCGAAGCGCGAGGACGCGAGGTCCTTGACGGTCTGGATGCGCGTCTCGGCCATCGCCTGGAAGTCGGCGTACGGCTTGAGCTGGTTGACGCGCTGCGCGTGGTGGCCTGCAGCCTGGGCGGTGACCGCCTCGAGCTGCGGCCTGACGGTCCTTGACCGTGTTGGTCGTGAGGACGTACGCGGCGAGCGCGGCGACGCACGCGGCGAGCAGCGCCGAGCACCACGAAGGCGCCGATGCCGCCGGGCTCTGCCGGGGCGGCGGCGGCCTTCGGTGCGGCGGTCTTGGGCGTGCCGCGAAGGTCGGGGGGAGCAGGTTGATGGCCTTCATCTCGCTTGGCTTATCGGCACCCGTCGAGCGCGCCTTGAGGCGAGCTCGTGGGGTCGCGCGCCCTAGATGAAGGTGGTCGAGGTACCAGTCGACCATCGCGTCGCCCGCGAACAGGGCGACGACCCCGCCGAGGGCGAGGAAGGGGCCGAACGGGACGGCCGTCTTGCGGCCCTCCGCGGAGCCCTTGCGGGCGATGATGGCGGCCCCGACGAGCGTGCCGACGAGGAGCGCGACGAAGAGCGCGGGGACGACGTCGCGGCCGAGGAAGAGGCCGAGGACGGCGGCGAGCTTGACGTCGCCCATCCCCATCCCCGCGGGTAGGCGAAGGCGGCCAGCAGGAAGAAGCCTCCGGCCGCCGGCGCCGGCGATCAGGTGCTCGGGGATGGCGTCGGGCGCGGTCGACGCGCCACGATCGCCGGCGCGAGCACCGCGCCGAGCAGCGTCAGCTTGTTGGGGATGATCCGGTGATCGAGGTCGATCAGCGTGATCGGGACGAGCAGCAGCACGAAGCGCGACGCCCGAGGATCGCGTCCTCGTCGAGGCCCTGGCGTAGACGACCAGCGCGCACAGCAGACCGGTCACGGCCTCGACGAGCGGGATAGCGCGCGGAAATAGGCGCGCGGCAGCTGCGGCAGCGGCCGCGCAGTGCCAGCCAGGACAGGACCGGGACGTTGTCGTAGGCCTTGATCTGGGTCTGGCACTGCGGGCAGCGCGATCGCGGGTGCGACAGCGACTCGCCCCGCGGCAGCCGGTAGGCCACCACGTTCAGGAACGAGCCGAAGATCGCGCCGACGACCGCTGCGAGCATCAGACGACGGCGTTCTCGACCGCGAGGCCGGCCGCGACGGTGAGGCGACCGAGGTCGGCGTCCTCGTCCTGCGAGGCGACCACGGCCGGCTCGAGCGGCAGGCGCAGCTGCTCGGAGAGCTGCTCGACGAAGCCGGGGATGGCCACGGCGGGGCCGGTGAGCACGCCGGGCTCGACCTGCTCGGCGCTCTCCTGCATGCGGTAGAAGTTGAGCGAGTTGCGGACGCGTGTCGGCGAGCTGGTGCACGCCCTCCTCGAGCACGGTGCGGGCGGCGGCCACGAGGTCGGTGTCGCCCTCGACCGCCTCGAGCGGCGCGAGCAGGCCGACGTGGGTCATCCACTGCGCGGGCGTGCTCGAGCGTGAGGCCGCGGCGCTCGGCGAGCGTGTGGACCATCGCGTCGAGGCCGCCGGCGGCGGCGCGCGTGAACAGGCACCCGCTGGCGTTGGCGACGGCGACGTTGGTGAGCCCGCCGACGCTGATGTAGAGCACGGCGCCCTCGGCCTTCGGCCGCCGGCGAGCGCGCGGACCATGCCGAAGGCGGACAGGTCGATGCCCTCGAGCTTGAGGCCGGCCTCGCGCGGCGGCGGCGACCAGCTTGCTCGACCATCTCGCGGCGGACGGCGACGACGACGACGCGCGTGCGCGGCCGGCCGGCGGCGTCTGGACCGTGCCGAGCGACTGCCAGTCGAGGATCGCCTCGTCCATCGGCATCGGGATGTGGTCGGGCGCCTGCACCTTGACGGCGGCGGCGAGCGCCTTCTCGTCGTCGAGCGGCGGCAGGTCGAGCGTGCGGACGACGATCCGCTGGTTGGCGATGCCGAGCCGGACCCGGTTGGGGAGCCCGTTGCTCGGCGAAGAAGCGCCTTCAGCGCCTCCGCCAGGGCGGGCACGTCGGCGACCTCGCCGTCGCGCAGGACGCCGGGGCGGAGCGGGGCGACGGCGCCGCGCTTGAGCGACAGCGACCCGTTGACGGTGACCTCGGCGGCGGCGATGTGGCCGGGATCGAGCTCGAGGCCGACGACGCGGCCTGGGAGGAGGAACGCTTCTTGAACACGTTGGAGATATCGGCAGGCGTGATCGCCGTGGGCTTAACGACGAAGCGGGCCCGGAGGGCCCGCTTCGCAGAACGGTGCGGTTGGCGAGCCTGTGACTACCAGGTGCCGTCGGCCGGGCAGCCGCCCTGGCCGACGGTGGTGCAGGTGCGGGTGACGCGCCGGTCGCGGCGGTCTTCACGATGCGTGAAGGTGCTGGCCGTGTCGAGCCGTGACGCGACCGTGACGGTGTAGCCGAGCGGCGCCGTTGCCGGCGACGGTGACGGTGATGTTCTGCTGCCGAGCGCCGGCTCGATCGGCCTGGGCGTCGGCGAGCGTCGGTCGCCGGCGTCGTAGTCTGGTCGTCCGTGTAGAACGTCTCCATGGCGGTCTGCGGCGTGCGGGCGCCGGTCTTGGCCTCGGTGTCCTGCGCCTTCTCGCGCTGGTTGAGGAAAGCGGGAAGGGCGATCGCGGCGAGGATGCCGATGATCAGGATGACGACCAGGAGCTCGATCAGGGTGAAGCCCTTCTCGTCCTGGGCGCGCTGGCGAAGCTTGTGCAGCATGTGGGTGGTCCCTCCTGAAGGGATCGTTGGGCCTGTGAATTCCGTCGCCATGGCCTCGGTCCCAGTCCCACCACTGGCGGTGGCAACCCGGCTCGCTCCCATCCGAGGAGCTCCGTGGCTTTGCGCCTCGCCCTCACGGGCGATTTGCCTTTGACACCTTGGTTCTGGCATCACCCGTATCGGCATCCGCGGCGCAGTCCTTAACCCCTCATTACCTGTTAACTGGACAACCGATCTACCCTCGGTCCATGCTGGGTCGGCGATTCCTCATCCTGGTCGCGGTTCTGATGGGCATGACGGCGCTCGCCGCGAGCCTCGCGCCGCGCGAGCCGGTGTCCGAGCAGGAGCGGCGCGAGAGCCACGCCGACGCCCGCCCCGGCCGGCGCGCCGACGCTGGTCACGGTCGAGAAGCAGCTCACCACCGCGGAGGCGCGACGTGACCGTGAACGAGGGCGACCTCGTCGAGCTGACGATCTCTGGCCCCGAGCGCGACAGCGTGATGCTGCTCGACCGGATGGACACGATCCATCCGGACTCGCCCGCGCGCTTCTCGCTGCTGGCCGGCGAGCCCGGCGAGTACCCGATCGAGCTGCGTCGACGCCGGCCGGCAGATCGGGACGCTGGTTATTCGCTAGGCCGCTTGTGCGGCCTGGGCGTCGTGGCCGGGCTGGACGCGGCCGCTGCCCTCGCACCACGGGCAGGTGACGGACTGCGGCGTGCCGCCGAGGCCGGAGATCACCTGGCCGGTGCCGCGGCAGGCGGTGCAGCGCTGGGGGTCGTAGGGCTCGGCGGGCTCGGTGCTCACGGCCGCCTCACGGTAGCGATCAGAGGCCGGGCGGCGCGACCGAGGTCGACGCGCGGGCCTCGTCGCCGCCGCCGCTCAGCGTGGGATCGGCCGGACTGGTCGGTCGGCAGCGAGCGCCGCAGCGTCGGCGGCACCTCGCGGTCGGTGAGCGGGCGCAGCAGGCCGAACCGGCGGAAGACGGTCTCCGCCTTGCTCGTGTCGGTCACGCGGAACAGCAGGCCGTAGATCGCCGGCGCCCCGAGCGGCGAGCGCGCGGCGATCTCCTGCGCGGCCTCGGGCTCGAAGCAGGCGACGGCCTCGTCGCCGAGCGGCTTGGTGAACAGCAGGGCGGCGTTCGGGGCGTCCTCGGGGTCGCCGAGCACGGTCAGCGCCGAGCCGCCCAGGCTCGTCCACAGCCAGCCCTCGACGCCCTGCTCGCGCGGGACCACTGCGGTGGCGCTGAGGCGCTTGAGGACGGCGAAGCGGCCGGTCATGCCGCCGGAGCGGGCGCCGCCGCGATCCACGAGGCCGAACTGGAGCGTTCCGAGCGGAACCTGCAGCTCGGTGCGCAGGGCGCCCTCGAACGAGATCGTCGCGCCCATCGCCGTGAGGCGCAGCCGGCCGCGGCGACGACGAGAGCCCTCGAGGTCGAGGACGTACTCGCGCTCTGCGGAGCTGGGCGGCGGAAGCGACATCACCGTGTTAATCGGCGTACCCGCGTTCGCGGATTAGCCGTCGTCGCGATGCACGGTGTCCGGCGAGAAGGCGGGCAGGCAGACCGCCACGTAGGAGGCGCCGCCGGACTCCGGGGTGGAGTAACGCACCCACTCGCCGGCGCGGGCGAGCACGGCCTGGCCGGCGCGCACGTCGAGCGCTCCGTCCTCGTGCTCCACCCGTAGGTAGCCCTCCAGGACCACGGTGTACTCGTCGAAGCGCGGCCGCTGGCCGGGCTCCACCCAGCCCTCGGGCGAGCGCATGTGGGCGACGCTGACGCGCTCCTCCCCCGTGTTGACGCGCCCGACGTACTCGTCGATCAGTTTCGGCTTGGTCCCGGCGGCCTGGACTCTTGAGGGGTTCTGGATGAAATCCGGCATCCGCGCGGGTATACCAGGGAGATGCAGGGCAACGAGCTCATCCCGCTCCTGCGCGGCGTCTCACATCAGTGGGCGTTCTGGCTCGCGCTCGCGGCGGCCGCCGCCCTCGTCGCCCTCTCCCCTGCCGGCACCGCCCGCCTCTCCGCCCTCGTCTACGGCGCCGGCCTGTGCCTGATGCTCGCCGCCAGCGCCCTCTACCACCGGCTGAAGTGCTCGCCGCGGACGCGCTCGCTGCTGTGCCGGATCGACCACGGCGCGATCTACGTCTTCATGGCGGCCAGCTACACGCCGGTCGCGCTGCTGGTGCTCGAAGGCGCCACGCGCTGGCTCGTGCTCGGGAAGCGTGTGGGCCGGCGCGCTGGGCGGCGTCGCGCTCAGCGTGGCCTGGGTCACCGCGCCGCGCGTGCTGTTCGCGCTCAGCTACGTCGGCGCTCGGCTGGGTGATGGTGATCGCCTTCCCGCAGCTGTTCGAGAACCTCGACGTCGCGCCTGATCGTGCTGTTCGGGGCCGGCGGCGTGCTCTACTCGGCCGGCGCCGTGATCTACGCGCTGCGCCGGCCCGACCCGTGGCCGACCACCTTCGGCTTCCACGAGATCTTCCACGCGCTGGTCATCGCCGCCGCCGTCACCCACTTCGTGGCGATGGCCGGCTGGGTGATTCCCGCAGGCTGACCTCGATCTCCAACAGGTCGCCGCCCTCGTGGTCGACCTGGAGCGTCGTGTGGTCGATCCCGAAATCGTCGTGCAGGATCCGCTCGAGCGAGCGGCGGACGTCGTGGCAGTCGGTCGCGCTGCCGACCAGCACGTGCGCTGACAGCGACGGGAAGCCCGAGGTGACCTCCCAGATGTGCAGGTCGTGGACCTCGGTCACGCCGTCGAGCGACGCCATCCGGTGGCCGATCGCCTGCGGGTCGAGCCCGCGCGGCGCGGCCTCCAGGAACACGCGGCCGGACTCGCGCAGCAGGTTGTAGGCGGCGTGCAGCATCAGCGCGGCCACGAACAGCGCCGCGATGCCGTCGGCCCGCTCGAAGCCGGTGAGCAGGATCACCGCGCCGGCGATCGCGGTGGCGACGAAGGCGGCCAGGTCGGTGAGGATGTGCTGGAAGGCGCCCTCGACGTTGAGCGAGTCGCGGTTCGCCCCCGCCAGCACCACCGTGGCGACGAGGTTCACGACCACGCCGACCAGCGCGACGATCAGTACGAGGGCGCCCTCGACCGGATGCGGCTCGATCAGCCGCCGGATGCTCTCGTAGACGAACAGCAGCCCGAGGACGAGCAGCGTCGTGCCGTTGACGGCGGCGGCCACGATCTCGGCGCGGCCCGAGCCCGAACGTCATGGCGCCCGCCGCCGGGCGGCGCGCCAGGCGGATCGCCACCAGCGCGAGCGCCAGCGCGCCGGCGTCCGTGAGCATGTGCGCGGCGTCCGACAGCAGGGCGAGCGAGTTGGCCACGATGCCGGCGACGACCTCGACGCACATGAAGCCGGTGATCAGGACGAGCGCGATCGTCAGCCGGCGCGAGTCGGCCTCGTGCGTGTGTCCGTGATGGTGGTGGTGGTGACCCACGTTGGTCTCAATGATGGTGGTGCTGGTGCACGACGGCGTGCCCCTTGCCGCGGGCGAGCAGCCAGCGGTTGGCCGGGTACGCCGCGACGCCGGCGATCAGGAGCGCGACGGCCAGCGCCGCCCAGAACCCGATGTCGGTGAGCGTCGCCTCCATGGCGCCCGGGATCAGCAGCATGATCGCGTTGTCGACGATCTCCATGATCGTGATCGAGATCGTGTCCGAGGCGAAGGCGATCGGGGCCACGGCGCTCAGCGCCATGCCCGAGCGCAGCAGCGGCCAGCTCGTCAGCAGGTAGCCGAAGAAGAAGGCGAGCACGACGGCCAGCGCGATCGTGGCCAGGTCCGACCAGCCGAGCGCGGTGCCGATGATCATCCCCAGCACCTCGCCGATCGCGCAGCCGGTGAGGCAGTGCACGGTGGCGCTGAAGGCGAGCCGGTTGAGGGACTGCGTCATGACAGGCGGAACACGGAGATCCGACGCGGGGCTGCCCGCTTCACATAGGCCGTGAACCCCGGGTACACCACGGTGGCCAGGTCCAGATAGCGCTCGCGCTCGGGGCTCTGCACCTCCTCCCCCACGATGTCGCGCGACACGCCGCGCACCGCGAGCCGCGCGGCCGGATTCGCCCGCAGGTTGTGGTACCAGGCGGGATGGCGGGCCTGGCCGTAGTTGGAGGCGATCACGATCACGGCGTCGCCCTCCTCGAAGCCGAGAATCGGCGACGTCGTCTGCCGCCCGCTCTTCGCGCCCGTGGTGGTGAGCATGACCACCGGAAGCCCCGACAGCACGGCCGCGAACGTCGTCCGGCCGCGGCTCATGCGGTACACGACGCGATCGACGGGGTGCAGCGTACGTGCGAGGACCCACGATCCCAGCGGGGTGGCCGCGAGCCGCCGGACGACGCGCCGCACCGGGTTGGCCTCGGCGTCGCTCATGCGGTCAGGATGAAGCGGTCGAGCCCGCCGCGCTCGCCGTCGGGCGAGAAGCCGAGCCGCTCGAGCAGCCGGCGCGAGGGGACGTTGGACGGATCGACGCGCGCGGCCACGCTGAGCACGCCCGGTTGCGAGCGCGCCCACTCCACCAGCAGGCCGGTCGCCTCCGCCGCCAGCCCGTTCCCGCGGGCGGCGGGCACCAGCGCGTAGCCGATCTCGACCTCGCCGTCCTCCCCCGGCGGCCCGTGGAACCCGGCGTCGCCGACCGCCATCCCGTCGGTCCGGCGCACGATCACGTACGCGAAGAACGGCTGGAGGTCGACGCCGGTGCCCTCGGCGGTGACGATCCGCTCGAGCGCGCCCCGCACGGAGGGCAGCGGGAACCCGTCCTCCCAGGGCAGGTCGGGCTCGGGCGTGCCCAGCAGCATGGCGCGGGCCTGCCGCGGGGTGATCGGGTCGAGGCGCACGCGCGCCGAGGTCAGCATCGTGCGGGCAGCGTACGCTTTGTGCATGTGCCGGAACATCAGGACGCTCCACAACTTCGCCCCGCCCGCCACCGCCGAAGAGGTGCAGGACGCCGCGCTCCAGTACGTGCGCAAGATCAGCGGCTCCAACAAGCCATCGCAGGCCAACCAGGCGGCATTCGACCGCGCGGTCGAGGCCGTGACCGCCGCCACCGCGCAGCTGCTCGGCGAGCTGGTGACCAACGCGCCGCCGAAGGACCGCGAGGCCGAGGCGGCCAAGCGCCGCGCCCGCTTCGAGGCCCGCGCGGCCTAGCCGGGCGCCAGACGGATCGTGAAGCCGCCGTCGGCGGCGACCGGCACGGTCAGCCGGCCGGCGGCGGTCACCGTCGACTCCGTCGCGCGCAGGTCGTCGCCCACGATCGTCGCCCGGTAGGCGCCGGGCCCGAGGAAGTCCAGCGCCACCGTGCGCTGCGTCGCGGCGCCCGCGTGCACGCCGGCCACCCACCACTCCGCGCCCGCGCGGCGCGCGACGACGGCGTGCGAGTCCGGCGCGCCGTCGAGCAACCGGGTGTCGTCCCAGGCGACCGGCAGGGCGCGCAGGATGGCGTCCGCGGCCGGGTTCGCCCCATACGTCGCCGGCTGATCGGCGAGGTGCTGGAGCCCGGACTCGAACGCGACGGCGAGCGCGAGCTGGTGCCCGGCGGTCGACCCGCGGGCCGACAGCGCGGGCGTGTAGTCCATCGAGCCGACGGCGTTGCGCGTGAACACGAGGTTCACGTCGTGGGCGGCGGAGACCGCGCGGTGCTCGGCGCCCAGGACGGCCTCCATCGTCAGCACGTTCGGCCACGTGCGCTGGAGGCCGCGCGGGAGCGTGCAGCCGTGGAAGCTCACGACCAGCCGCCGCCGCGCGGCGGCGCGCGCGATCGCGTCGTAGACGGCGATCCGGCGCGGCTTGTCGGACTGGAGGAAGTCGGCCTTCACGCCCGCCACCCCCCAGCCCGCCCAGCGGTCGAGCAGCCGGGCGCGCCGGGCCGGGTCGCGCAGCTCGCGCCAGTGGGTCCACAGCAGGATCCGGACGCCGCGATCGGCGGCGTAGCGCACCAGCTCGGGCATCCACGCGGGATCCCAGCCCTCGTCGACGAGCACGTACTCCCAGCCGCGTTCGGCGGCGGCGTCGACGTAAGCGCGCTGGGTCTCGAGCCGGCGCGGGCTGCCGGAGTCCGACCACCACGACCAGGCGACGCGCCCGGGGCGGATCCAGCCGGTGTCGCGGATCCGCGACGGCCGCGCGAGCGCGAGCGGCAGGCTCGACTCGACGATGTCCGCGAGGTCGCCGATCAGCGCCAGCCGCCAGCTGCCGCCGCGCGACGCCCGCAGCCCGCCGTCGCGTGCCCGCAGATGCGAGGCGCCGCCGCCGGCCTCGGTCAGCAGCGCCCAGCTGCCGCGAGGGGTCGAGATCAGCGCCGGGAAGCCGTACGCGCCCCGCGCCCCGCGCAGGCGGGTGGCGCGGTAGGCGCCCTCGTAGTTCCTCCTGTAGCGCTGGAGCCACGCGCGCGAGCCGGCGGGCGCCCGGAACCGCGGATCGCCTCCCCGGATCGCGACCCCGTCGTCGGCGACGAGGACGTCGAGGCGTCCGAGCGACAGGACGGAGGCGCGCACGTCGTGCACGCGGCGCTTGCCCGCGGGCGTCCGGAACCGCACGTGCATCCGGCTGCGCCGCGCGGTCGCGTCGCCGGTGCGCACCCGCGCCGAGAGGACACCGCGCACGGTCACGGTCACGGCGCCGCCGGCCGCGCGCACCGACGCGGTGACCGTCTTGTCCGGCGACCGCACGGTCCACGTGCGCGCTTCGGCGGCCGGCGCGAAGATCAGCACACAGGCCGCCGCGAGCCCTGCCGCCCAGCGGTTGAACACGGCGCTGACGCTAGCGCACGGGTACGTAGCGGGTGGCGATCACGCGCCGCGCCTTTCCGCTCCTACGCACCCAGCGGATGAAGCGGGCGACCCGGCCCTTCGGCGCGCCGCGCGTGACGAACCCGTACTCGGTGCGGGCCGGATAGGCGCGCCGAGGTCACCGTGGCGCGCGAGCACGGGACCCCTTCGAGCGGGACGACGTGCAGCTCGGCGGCGAAGGCCAGGTCGACGTACCCCCATGCCCCGGGTGTCACCTTGATGAAGTCGCGGATCTGTGCGGCGGTGACGAACGTGCGCGGCACGTAGACCTGCGGCGTCGCGTCGTCGAGCAGCGTCGCCTCGAACGTGGTACGGGAGCCGCCGCCCTCGGTCAGGGCCCCGGCGACGATCGGCTCGAGCAACGGCGAGCCCGGGATCTGCGGCCAGGTGGTGACGCGAGCGGCGACGAGGTCCTGGATCTGCGCCCGGGTCAGCCCGGGCACCGGGTTGTCGCGGTTGGTCACCAGGCATATCCCCGTCCGGGCGAACGGCGTGAACACGAGCCCGGCGGGGTCGTCGGGGCCGAGCTGCCGCGAAGCGAGCCCGATGTCCGAGATGCCGCGCGCTACGTCGGACATACCGGTCACCGTGCGCCCGCCCACGAGGTCGAAGCGCGGCGGCGAGCGCACCGCGCGCCGGTAGAAGTAGGCCAGGTCGGCGGTGAGCGCCGTCACGGTGAACGCGCCGCTGATCCGGATCGGCGGCCGCTGCGCCGTCGCGGCCGGCGGCACGAGCAGCAGCAGCGCCACCGCGAGCAGCAGCGCTCTCATCGGATCGTCACCACGCCGGTGCCGACGCCCGAGCCCCGGCGGACGCCCCGCTTGCCCGCGCGGACGCTGCGCACCTTGCGGCTCCCGGAGGCGATCGCCTTCCCGCTCGCGTCGAGCGCGTCGACCCGCAGCGTGCGGCCGGCGCGGCCGCGCAGGCGGACCGTGAACGGCGAGCTGCGCTTGCGCAGCTCGGCCGCCCGGCGGCCGTCGAGGCTGAGGCGGAAGCGCGCGACCGCCCGCGTGTCGCCCAGCGCGGCCGCCTGCACCACGGTCTGCCGGCCCTTGCGCTGCGCGGCCAGCACCCGCACCAGCGGCGGCTGCCCGAGCCGGTACGTGGAGGCGCTGGCGACGCTGACCACCGAGCTGAGCGCGTCCAGATAGCCGGCCCCGACCGGCAGCGGCGAGCGCCCCGCGTTCTGGAGCAGCTGCGCACGAAGCTCGGCCGCCGACAGGTCGGGCCGCATCGCGGCCATCAGCGCCGCGACCCCGGCCGCGTGCGGCGAGGCCATCGACGTTCCGCTCTTGAGCTCATAGCCGCCGTCGCTGGCGCTCGAGAGCACGTTCACCCCCGGCGCCGCGAGGCCGATCGTATTGCGACCGAAGTTCGAGAACGATCCGAGAGCGCGGCCGTTCTGTGGCTCGGTGGCGGCCACGCCGACGATGTTGCGCGCGGCGAGCGCGACCGGGTAGCTCGGCTCGCTGTCGACGTTGTTCCCGAGGTTGCCCGCCGAGCAGACGAGCAGGACGTTGGCCTCCTCCGCGGCGCGCACCGCCTCGACGAGCGCCGGGTCGCGCGTCGGCCCGCCCAGGCTCAGGTTGATGATCCGGGCGCCGTTGGCGGCGGCGTAGCGGATGCCCTCGGCGACGCCGCCGGTCGTGCCCGCGCCGCGCGCGTCGAGCACCTTGACGACCATCAGCCGGGCCCGGAACGCGACTCCCACCACGCCGCGGCCGTTGGCGGCGCCGGCGATGATCCCGGAGACGTGCGTGCCGTGGCCGTTGCCGTCCGACAGGTCCTGCACGCTCCGCCGGCTGCTGGTCAGATCGACGCCGTGGACGTCGTCGACGTAGCCGTTGGCGTCGTCGTCGACCCGGTTGCCCGGCACCTCGTCGAAGTTGACCCAGACGTTGGGCGCGAGGTCCGCGTGGTCGAGCCGCGCGCCGGAGTCGACCACGGCGACGACGACGCCCGCGCCCTGCGACAGCTCCCAGGCCCGCGGCAGGTTCAGCACGGTGCCGTCTGCGACCGCCCACTGCTCCCCCTGGCGCGCGTCGTGGGGCGACTGAGCGAGCGCGCCCGCGACTCCGAGCCCGAGCGCGGCCAAGACCGCCGCGGCGGTAGTGCACCAACCGGAGAGCGGTCGCACAGACACCGACCGGTCGAGGTTCCCAACCTATTGGGCGACCCGCAAGCAAGTTCACCCCGCCAGGGTGAGGCCACCGCTCGCGGGCGCCGGTAGCGTCGAACGGGTCATGCGAATCCGGGGTGCGGCGGCATGCCTGCTCGCGGTCCTCGCGCTCGCCGCGCCGGCGTCCGCGCAGGAGACCGTGCGCCTGGCCGCGCCCGTCGACTGCCTCACCAACCCCGGCTGCGGGCCCGGTCTCGCGCGGGTCTACGACCTCGACGTGTCCGGCGTGCACGTCCCGCTCGAGGTCGCCGACGCGGGCATCCGCGCGCTCGACGACGGTCTCGGCGAGGTGGCCGTCGCCTTCAGCTCGAACCCGGAGGTCTCGCGGCCCGACGTCCTCGCGCTCGACGACGACAAGGACATGATCCGCTCGGACCGCATCGTCCCGGTGGTGCGCTCGTCGGCGCTGCGTGCCTACGGGCGCCGGGCGCGCGACATCCGGCGTCGCCTGAACGCCGCCTCGGCCGTGCTCACCACGCTCGCCCTGCGCGACCTCAACCAGCAGGTGATCGACGGGCGGCTGCCCGAGGCGGTCGGCGGCGAGTTCATCGACGCCAACGGGCTCGGCGGCAGCGCCGCGCGCAAGCGCGGGCCGCGGATCGTGGTCGGCTTCCAGGACTTCGACGAGAACGAGACGCTCGCCTACATGTACGCGGAGGCGCTGCGCGCCGGCGGCTACCGCGTCGCGGTGCGCAGCGTCGGCGGCCTGCGGCGGCAGGCCGTCAGGCTGGTGCGGCGCGGCGAGATCGCGATGTACCCGGCCTACTCGGGGTCGCTGATGAGCTTCCTGGGCCGGCGCCCGGACGACGACCGCAAGCTGGCCCGCGCGCTGCGGAAGGCACTGCGACGCGAGGCGCACGCGCAGCCGATGCGGCTGGCGCCCGGCGAGAACCGCAACGTGTTCGTGATGAAGACCGACACCGCGCGACGACTCGCCGTCGAGAAGATCTCCGATCTATCGAAATACTGGCCGACGGTTCCTGACCGCTGAGTCGCTACTCTCCATTGTGGGGTAGTTTTCGGACCGCGAACATGGGCTCGCGGGGGAGCCACATGAGACGTATTCGAAACACGCCGGCGATCGAGGTGCTACGCGACCGCTCAGCAGCAGCCTCGCGGCTCGCGGAGCAGCACGCCGCGGCGCTCGCCGAGGCGAGCGCGCACATGCTCGCCGAGCCCGGCAGCTGGGAGGCGCGCGAAGCGCTGGAGACCGCCGAGCAGCTGCACTACCTGGCCCTCTACGAGCAGCGCCGCACGCGCCGCGCGCTACGGCGCCGCGAAGCGGTCGACGCCTTCTACGCCCGCCTGGCGCTCGTCCCCTGGCCGGCCCGCGCGCGGCGGCGCTAGTCGTCGGCCTTCCGGCGGATCGTGGCGCCCGACGGGGTCGACATCGCCGACAACGACATGTCGATCTACCTGCGCAACGACGACTGACCTACGTGGGTGCGGGTGCCCGTACGGCGGCGGCGGGCGCCCGAACCCGAAGACGCTGGGCAGCGCGATATTCCGCGCGGGCCCGTAGAGGGAGTATTCCTCCCATGAGCCCGACCGACATCCACATCATCCACGCGGCCGCCGCGCACAGCGTGCGCCTCAGCCGCCGGGGTCGTCGCAGCTAAAGGACTTCGCCGTGACCGTCACCGTCACACCTCGCCGCCCCTCCGCCGCCGCTCACGCCTTCTCCTCCCCCATCGTGCGTGAGATCCCCCCGGTGCAGCGGCCGGGCACCTACGACTCGACCTGGTGACCCAACCGCCCTGAGCGGCCGGTCGAGCCCCCCAACGACGAACCCTCCTCCATACACGCCCGCGCGGCACACGCCGCGCGGGCGCGTCGTCATCCGCGGCCGTCGCGTGGCGCGGCTTCCCCCTATGCGAGAGACTGGCCTCCATGTCGGAGCCCGCGGCCCCCGGGCGCCCCCGGCGCGTTCGCCGCCCTGCGCAGGTCGTGGTGGTTGCTGCCGCGTCCCTGATCGTGTGGGCGGCCGCTCCCGCGCTCGGCGGGCAGCCCACGGGCAGGGCCGCGCAGGCCGACTCGCAAGCGCGGATCGTCGTCGGCTTCCGAGGCCTGAGCCAAGCGGAGCGCAACGAGCTGCTGGCCCGCTTCGGCGCCGCGCTGCGACGGCATCTGCCGCGCCTGCGCGCCGCCGGAGCGACCGTCCCGGCCGCCGACCGCGACGCGATCCTCGCGCGCCTGCGCGAGAACGAGAACATCAAGTTCGCCGAGGTCGACCGGCACGTCGGGCTCGTGCGGCCCCGGATCGGAGACCGGCTGCGCATCGGTCGCGCTGCGCGCACACCGGACGACGAGGGCTTCAGCGTCCAGTACAGCCTCAGGCAGTCCGACGACCATGACGTCGACGCCACCAACGCGTGGGAGACGCGCACCTCGTGCGCGAAGGTCGCGATCCTCGACACCGGGGTCGACACCAAGCACAAGGACCTGAAAGAGAACCTGTGGCGTAACGAGGGCGAGAAGCCCAACAACGACAAGGACGATGACGGCAACGGCTACGTCGACGACGACTATGGCGTGGACCTGGTCCGCGGCCACGGCTCCGGGGTCGACAAGAACGGCCACGGCACGCATGTCGCCGGGATCATCGCCGCCCGCGGCAACAACGACCGCGGGGTCAGCGGCCTGTGCTGGAAGGCGCAGCTGATCTCCGTGCGGTGGATGGACGCCGACGGCCGCGGCTACACGAGCGATGCCGCCGAAGCGATCGTCTACGCCGTCAACCGGGGCGCGCACGTCATCAACGCCAGCTACGGCTCTACGACGGCGACCGACGTCGAACGCGAGGCGATCGCCTACGCCGCCGCGCACGACACGCTGATCGTCGCCGCCGCCGGCAACGATCACAAGGACGACGACAAGAAGCCGGTCTACCCCGCCGCGTACCCGGACGCCAACATCATCACCGTCGCCGCCACCGACGAGAAGGACCATCTCGCGGACTTCTCCAACTACGGCAAGAAGAGCGTCGATCTCGCCGCGCCCGGGGACGGCATCGGCTCGACCTGGGAGGGCGGGGACTACCGCTACCTGTCAGGCACGAGCATGGCCGCCCCGCTGGTGGCCGCGGCCGCCGCGATGCTGCGCAAGCACGAGTCCGCTCCGGTGAAGAAGATCCGCAAGCTGCTGCTCAACAACGTCGACCACAAGAACAAGCTCGCTGATCGGGTCGCCAGCGGCGGACGCCTGAACGTCCGCCGGTCGCTCGCCGCCCACGATTAGCGGACCGCTACAGGGGTTGACGGCGCCTTGGGTTGGAATGGCAGCATCTCGGCGTGGTCCGGGCCGACGATGCCGTAGCTGGATTCGGGCACCTCGTTCCAGACCCCGGCGACGTCGCCGAGGGGTTCGGAGACAATCAGCCGAGCGTTGTCTGAGACCTCCTGGAACAGCTGGCGGCCGGGGTAGAGCTTGCGCAGCGTGGGCACGTCGGTCGTGAAGAACAGCGAGCGCGACTTCTTCTCGCTGGAGTACCGGAACGCCCAGATGCTCTCGCCGTCGGTGGTCGCGATCGTGCCCTGGAACGGGTTCGGCACTCCGTGGCGACCTGCGACCGCTTCGACGAGCCCGATCGCCTGCTCGACGGCGGCCGGCGGGTCGTTCTCGAGGCCGAGGGTGAGGGCGAGAAAGAACAGCACCTCGGTGTCGGCCGAGCCTCGGATCTGTGGATACAGCGACGGGTCGACGGCGAGGATGAGGTCGCGTTTGATCGTCGCGAACTCGTTGAGGTATCCGTTGTGCATGAACAGCCAGCGGTCATGGCGGAACGGGTGACAGTTGGTCTGCTGCACGGGGCTGCCGATCGCCGCCCGGATATGCGTGAAGAACAAGGGCGAACTGATGTGGCCGGCGAGCTCGCGGAGGTTGTCGTCGTTCCAGGCCGGCTCGGTGCTGCGGAAGACGCCCGGCGTGTCGGGGGCGCCGTACCAACCGACGCCGAACCCGTCGCCGTTGGTCGGCTCGGCCCCGAGCCGCGAGGACAGACTCTGGTGGACGAGCGAGTTGGGCCCCTCGTAGAGCGCCTCTTGGATCAGGATGGGAGAGCCTGAGTATGCGAGCCAGCGGCACATTTGCCACGCCTTTCAGGTCGGGGTGCCATACCGCGCGAGGGATGTTCGAGAATCCGGGGCGCTCGGGAATCATCCGAACTGGGTGATCCACAGCCAGGTCAGCCCGTCGGCTAGCCGCGCGGTGGCGAGGGCGCGGCACCCCTGCAGAGCCTTGCGATGATCGGGACCTGCCCGGCCAAGCCGATCGAGCTGGCCACCACGATGATCGCGCCGGGGATCCAGTCTCCGCCGGCCAGCACGATGGTCCCGAAGATGAGCGCGGCCAGCAGCCCTACGGTCAGGAGCGCCGTCCGCCACACTCGCCGGTTGAAGTCCTCCTCGGCAGTCACGATATGCCTCCTCGAGTGGAACACCTTTGATCGTCACGGCCGGCTGAAGCCGTACCGTGCGACCACCCGCGTGCCGAGGGCCGAACAGCGCGTCGAACAGCACTGCGAGCCACATCGCCGCGATGGCCAGCGACGCCCACATCTCCGGGACCAGAACCCGGGAAGTCCACGGGCGGCTCTCGGGCAGTGCCGCCGGAGCGTCGTGCGAAACAGTCGCCAACGTCAACACCTCCTTCCTGACGCAGACGATCTCGCGTGGCACGCCCTGGCGCATCCGTTCTGCGCCGCACCAAAGCTGTGGGAACTGCGGACCTCCGCCGGACGTCCAAAGGCGATGAGTCTCGCCGTGGTTCCCGGTCTATCTCCCGACCCGATCAACCGCACTCGAGGAGCGCATATGACCGCTACCTACACCTTCGACGTCTTTTCCAGCCTCGACGGCTATGGCGCCGCCGGCGGCAACTGGACCGGATATTGGGGCAAGCAAGGCCCCGAGTTGCTCGACCACCGCCTTGCCTTGTACGGCGCGGAGCAGCGGATGGTCTTCGGGGCCGACACGTATCGGGCATTCGCGCGGATGCTGGCCTCGAGCACCGAGGAGTCCGAAGTGCGCGACCCATGGGTCACTCGGATGAGGAGCCTGCCAGCAACGGTGGTGTCGACGACGCTGGAAGGCCCCCTCGACTGGCCGAACGCGACCGTTGTGAGCGGTGACGCCGTCGACGTCATCGCCAAGCTCAAGGAGGAGTCCGAGGTGCCGTTGCGCTCGCACGGCAGCCTGTCGCTGAACCGGGCGCTGATGGCCGCCGGCCTGGTCGACCGTGTGCAGGTGACGCTCTTCCCTGTCATCACCGGTCAGACCGGAGCGGACCCGATCTTTCAGGGTGCGGCCGACTTCGACCTGGAGCTGATCGAGAGCCGGACGCTCGACGGCCACATCCAAGAGCTCATCTACCGGCCCACCCTGCACGTCTGAGTCCAACCCCGCACCCCACCCGTCAAGCAGCCGAACTGTCGAGACGGGTCCTGATGGCGGAGAAGCACGATAGGTGGCGGTTGCTCGTCAAGCTCATTGACGGACCAAGCGCTCGACGGCGGCGAGCTCGCCGCCTTGGCGCCAGCCGCTGCCGCGCAGCGCGGCGGCGGCGGCCGCGGCGGCCTCCGAGTCGTCCGCGAGCCGCCAGTTGGTCTCCTTGTCGAACTCGAACCAGACGAGCGCGTCGACGCCGTCGGCACGGGCGGACCGCAGCGTGTCCGCCACCCACGCGGCCCTGCGAGGGCCGGGCGCACTGGCGGTCTCGGCGATCATCACCGGCCGCCGGGGCGCGAGCGTGCCGAGCGCGCGGACCGTCGGAGCCAGGATGTCGGCGTAGCTCTGCCAGCCCCAAGTGCGCGTTTCGCCCCAGTTGTAGCCGTCCACGGCCATCCAGTCGACCTGGTCGCCGCCGGGGAACAGCTCGCCCAGCGGCGTCGAGCCGTCGTAGGCGGCGATCGGGTTCCACACCCAGACGGCGTTGGACGCCCCGGCGCGCCGGAAGCGCTCGCGCACGTGGCGCCACGCGACCACGTAGTCGCCGCGGCGGTTGCCGTTCACACCGGTCGACCACGGGAGCCAGTCGCCGTTCATCTCGGGGGCGAAGCGCAGCATCACCGGCCGCCCGTAGGCGGCCACCTGGCGCGCCCAGCGGTCGATCAGGGCGTCGTGGTCGCCCGCGATGATCCGGCGCAGCCCGTAGCGCGACTGCTCCGCGCCGCCGTGCTCGGAGTCCCAGGGCTCCCAGGAGACGAGCAGGACCGCGCCGCGCCGATTGACGTCGCGAGCCAGCGCGTCCGGGAAGTCGGGCGCGTGCGCCCAGTCCGCGAACGTGCCGACGATCGCGGCGCGGACGCCCACGGCGGACTCGGAGTCGTCGAGACGTTCGAGCGACGGCACGTTCATGCCGAACAGCGTCTGGCCGCGGGTAGCCGTCGCCGCGCTCGACGCGTCGGTGAGCGAAACGATCTTCATCGCGGCGATCGCCACGATGGCGACGACGAGTGGCATCCGTGCCATCCGGACGACATCGGCCGTTTCCGCCCATGCCCTGAGCGACGGCATCGCCTACTCGTCCGTCCGTCTATCTCCAATGCCGCGCAGCCCCGGCGAGCTGCTGGGCGTAGCCGCGCAGCGACGCCGCCGAGGTCAGTGCCTGGTAGCCGAACAGATAGCCGAAGAAGCCGCGCCGGTCAGGCTCAAGATGGACGTCGAGGCGCTGGAACACGTTCCGGTCCTGCCAGCGACGCAGCAGTCCATAGACGGCCAGCGTGATCGGGATTATGAGCATGGACCACCACGAGAACAGCAGCGGATAGCCGAAGATGAAGAGCACGACGCCGGGAACCCAGAAGAACACATACCCGATGTCCAGAAAAGGCACGAGGTAGTCGATCCCGGCGACGAACTTCGCCAGTACCCGGGGTTGGCGCTGCGGCGGGTTGATCTTGATGCCTTCGATCATCCCGCGCGCCCAGCGCGAGCGCTGGCGCATGAAGTGCCTGAGCCCTCGGGGCACGAGCGTGGCGGCGAGCGCGCATGGCTCGTACTGCACCAGCCCGCGCGAGTCCATCAGCGACCAGGTGAGCACGATGTCCTCGCCGATCGCGTCCGGCCAGCCGCCGACTGCGCGGATGTCGTCGGTCCAATAGGCCGAGAACGCGCCCTGGGCGACAAGCGCGCTGTTGTACGCCGCCTGGGTCCGTTTGACGCCGTTGATCCCGAGCCGATAGTCCCAGCCCTGCATCCGCGTGAGGAAGTTGTCGTTCGCGTTGGCGGCGATCAGCGCGCCGGCGCAGGCGCACACGTGCTGATCCTGCGGCCGGCTGGCCACGCGCGCGATCAGATAGGTGAGCGCATCGCCGTGCAGCAGGGTGTCTGCATCGACGGTCACGACCAGCGGCGTGGTCACGCCGACGAGCGCCGTGTTGAGCGCGTGGTGCTTGCCGGCCGCGGGCTCGAAGCTGCGCAGGTAGTCGACGCCGAGTCGCTTCGCCGCGACCTCGGCCAGCTCGGCCGTTCGGTCGGTCGAGTTGTTGTCGGCCAGCACGACGCCGACAGAGCCCGGATAGTCGGTCGCAGCGATGTGCTCGATCGTCCGCTCGATCGCCGCCTCCTCGTCGAACGCGGCGACGACGACGGTGACCGCGGGCCACTCGCCCTCGCGCCACGGCCCCGCGGGCGCGAGGAGCTCAGGCGGCCGGTAGCGCGTGAGCAGCAGCGTGAAGCACAGGAAGCCGATCACGACCGACGGGATGTACGCGAGCATGATCGGGACCAACCACGCCGTCACCGGCCCGATCGCTTCCTCCAGGTCCGAGCGCCAGGGCTGCGAGACCCACACCGAGAACGCGACCCAAGCGACGGTTGCCGACGCGGCGAACGTGAATCGCAGCGTCGGCCGCAGGCCGAACGCGGGCCGGGTCCGGGCGGTGAATCCGCCGAACCTCTCGGCTTGCGCTCGAACCGCGCTCATACCCCGATCGTACCCTGGCTCGCGGCCGCGTCGATTCGCGGCGACCGGCTCCGGCGAAGACCACCGCAACCGCCGTCGCCGCCGCCGCCGCAGCAGCCGCCGCCGCCGCGTCGAACTACTGGATCGAGTCGTAGACCTTGAACATCGGCATGTACATCGCGACGACGATGAAGCCGACGATCCCGCCCACGAGCACGATCATCACGGGCTCGAGGATGGAGGTCAGGGCCTTGATGGCCGCCGCGACCTCGTCCTCGTAGAAGTCCGCGACCTTGGAGAGCATGGTGTCCAGGTTGCCCGTCTCCTCGCCGACGGCGATCATCTGGGCGACCATCGGCGGGGAAGATCGGGGCGTCCTTGAGCGGCGCCGCGATCGACCCGCCGGACTTGACGGACTCGATGACCGCGTCCATCGCGTCCTCGAGCACGGCGTTGCCGGCGGTCTGGCCGGTCACCTCGATCGCCTGCATGATCGGCACGCCGGCCGAGTACATGGCGGAGAAGGTCCGCGACCAGCGTGCGAGCGCGATCTTCTGGACGGTCTGGCCGATCTTGAACGGGATCCGCAGGCGCACGCGGTCCCACTGCGGGCGGCCCCAGTCGGACTTGCGCCACTTCCTGAAGCCGACGACGGTGCCGACCGAGACGGCGATCAGGATGTACCACTGGCCGGTGACCATGTTCGACAGGTTGACCGTGAACTTGGTGATCAGCGGCAGGTCGCCGCCGAAGTCCTTGAACACGCCGACGAACACCGGGACGATGAAGGCGATCAGGCCGACCAGGACGGCACAGCGCGAAGGTCAGCACGACCGTCGGGTAGGCCATCGCGCGACTTGACCTGGCGGCGCAGCGAGTCGTCCTTCTCGAGCTGGTCCGAGATCCGCTCGAGCGACTCCTCGAGCACGCCGCCGGCCTCGCCGGCGCGCACCATCGCGACGTACAGCGGGTTGAAGATCTTCGGGTGCTTGGCGAGCGCCTCGGAGAACGAGAGGCCGGCCTCGATGTCCTCGCGCACCGCGCCGACCGTCTCGCGCAGCAGCTTGTTCTCGATCTGCTCCTCGAGCACGTAGAACGCGCGCAGGAGCGTCATGCCCGAGGCGATCATCGTCGCCAGCTGGCGCGTCATGATCGTCAGCTCGTTGGCCTTGACGCGCTTGAAGAGCGTGATGTCGGCCTGGAGGCCGGACTTCTTCTCCTTCGAGGTCCATCGACCGTCAGGCCACGGGCCTTGAGCTCCTGCGGTGACGGCCTCCTTGGTGGCGCCGACGATCTCGCCGGTCGACGGGATGCCGCCGCCGTCGACCGCCTTGTAGGTGAAGTTCGCGGCGGCCATCAGGCGGCCACCGAGGTCGGCGGTGCCGAGGTCGCGGCGGCCGCGCCGGGCGAGTGGACGAGCTTGCGCATCTCGGCCGGCTCGGACGAGCGCGTCTCGGCGGCGGCCATGGTGATCTTCTGCTCGCGGACCAGGCCGGCCAGCGAGGCGTCCATCGTCTGCATGCCGTGCTGGCCGCCGGTCTGGATCAGCGAGTAGATCTGGTGCGTCTTGCCCTCGCGGATCAGGTTGCGCACGCCCGGGGTCGGCACGAGCACCTCGGCGGCGACGCAGCGGCCCTGGCCGTCGGCGGTCGGGATCAGCGTCTGGGTGACGATGCCCTGGAGGCCGATCGCGAGCTGCGCGCGGATCTGGCCCTGCTGGGCGGGCGGGAAGACGTCGATGATTCGGTCCACGGTCTGCGGCGCGTCCTGGGTGTGGAGCGTCGCGAAGACGAGGTGGCCGGTCTCGGCCGCGGTCAGCGCCGTGCCGATCGTCTCCATGTCGCGCATCTCGCCGACGAGGATCACGTCGGGGTCCTGGCGCAGCGCGGCCTTCAGGCGCGAGCGAGAAGGACGCCGCGTCGGAGCCCAGCTCGCGCTGGTTGACGATGCAGCGCTTGTGCGAGTGCAGGAACTCGATCGGGTCCTCGATGGTCATGATGTGCTCGTCGCGCGTCTCGTTGATCTCGTTGATCAGCGAGGCGAGCGTCGTCGACTTGCCCGAGCCCGTCGGGCCGGTGACGAGCACGATCCCGCGCGGCTTCTTGCTGAAGGTGCGGATGACCGGCGGCAGGCCGAGCTTCTCGATCGGCACCGTCTCGGTCGGGATCAGGCGGAAGGCGGCGCCGATGGTGCCGCGCTGGAAGTAGGTGTTGACGCGGTAGCGGCCGACGCCGGGGATCGAGTACGCGAAGTCGAGCTGCCAGTCGGTCTCGAGACGCTGGCGCTGCGAGTTGTTGAGGATCGCGTAGACGAACTCGCGCGTGTCGGTCGGCGTCAGCGACGGCACGCCCTCGATCGGAACGAGCGAGCCGCGGATACGGAGCATCGGCGGCGACGCCGGCGGTGATGTGCAGGTCGGACGCCTTGTTCTTGACGACCGCGAGGAGAAGTTCGGAGTAGTCCAGGCTCACGAGCCTTTACATCGGCACCGCGAGCGCGCGACTGAAGTGGGGTCGGGCCCACCAACGACCCGTTCAGCGGGTGCCGGCGACGCGGGCGATCTCGGCGATCGAGGTGAGGCCGCGGCGGACCTTCTCGAGGCCGTCCTCGCGCAGGCGCATCATGCCCTCGTGGACCGCGGCGTGGGCGATCGTCTCGGCGGGCTCGCGCGCCACGGCGAGCGCGCGGATGGTGTCGCTGACCCACATGACCTCGTAGAGGCCGATCCGGCCCTTGTAGCCGGAGCCGCCGCAGCGGGCGCAGCCGACGGGCTCGTAGGCCTCGAGGTCGAGGCCGACGTTGAAGCCGTTGGCGCGCATGACCTCGGACTTGATCGTCGTGCGCCGCTTGCACTCCTCGCACAGCAGTCGCGCGAGCCGCTGGGCGACCACGCAGTCGACGGCCGAGCCGACGAGGAACGGCTCGATGCCCATCTCGATCAGACGCGTCACGGCGCCCGGGGCGTCGTTGGTGTGGAGCGTGGAGAGCACGAGGTGGCCGGTCAGGGCCGCCTCGATGGCGATCTGCGCCGTCTCGCGGTCGCGGATCTCGCCGACCATGATGATGTCCGGGTCGGCACGCATCATCGAGCGCAGGCCGCTGGCGAACGTGAGGCCCGCCTTGTTGTTGACCTGGACCTGCGTGATGCCGTCGAGCTGGTACTCGACCGGGTCCTCGATCGTGATGATGTTCTTCTCGATCGTGTTGAGCTGGTTCAGCGCGCCGTACAGCGAGGTCGACTTGCCGGAGCCGGTCGGGCCGGTGACCAGCACGGCGCCGTGGGCCTGCGCGAACGCCTTGGTGAAGCGCTCCAGGGCCTGCGGCAGCATGCCGAGCTGCTCGAGCTCGATCATGACCTTCGACTGGTCCAGGATTCGCATGACGACGTTCTCGCCGTAGGCGCATGGCAGCGTCGCGACACGGAGGTCGATCGGCTTGTCGCCGACCTCGAGCGAGATGCGGCCGTCCTGCGGGACGCGGCGCTCGGCGATGTCGAGGTCGGAGAGGATCTTCACGCGCGACACGACGGCGGGGACGGCGCTTGCCGGGATGACCGCCGCCTCCTGGAGCACGCCGTCGATCCGGTAGCGGACGCGCATGTCCTCGTCGCCGGGCTCGAAGTGGATGTCGGAGGAGCCGCGCTCGACGGCCTCCTTGATCACCCGGTGCACGAGCTGGATGACCGACGAGTCCTCGCCCGAGGCGCCGAAGTTGATCGGGGCCTGCTCCTTGAAGTCGTACATCGGCCCGGCCGGCGCGCTCGGCGCGGGCCGCTGCGGCTCGGGCACCTCGCCGTCGTCCTCCAGCGGCGCCGACGCGCCGTTGCCGAAGTCGGGGTCCTCGAGCCGCTCGAGCAGCAGGTCGATGCCGGCCGCCGACGCCACCGCCGGGCGCACCTCGTAGCCGGTCATGACGCCGATGTCGTCCTGGGCGAGCACGTTGGCGGGGTCGGACATGGCGACCAGCAGCGTGCGCTCGCCGGCGAACGAGACCGGCACGGCCTGGTAGCGCCGGGCCGCCGCGGGCGTGACGAGCTTGGCGGCGTCGGGGTCGACGCGGTAGACGTTGAGGTCGACGTGGTCGAGCCCGAAGCGCTCGGCGACCGCTCGAGCGAGCTGGTCGTCGGTGATGGTGCCGTCCTTGAGCAGCAGCCGCTCGGGCATCGCGCCCGCGTCCTCCGCGCGCGCGACGGCCTCGTCCATGACCCCCTGCTCGACGAAGCCGAGGTCGACGATCACGTCGGTCAGCACGCGGCCGGACCCGCCGCGCCGTGACGGCGTGGTGACCCCATTCCCCTTCTTCTTCGGGGGTGCCCCGGTCTGTGCTGGTGGATTCATGTGATGGCGATGGTCGTGGCGGCCGCGCGCATCGCCTCGCGCGGCGCCGACATGCCGGTCCAGCGCTCGAACGACGCAGCACCTTGTGCGACCAAGACCTCCAGACCGTCGATCACGCGCGCCCCTCGTGTTCTTGCCGCTTCGAGGAACCGCGTCCCGCCGGCCCGGTAGACCAAGTCCACAACCAGGCTTCCGGCACTCAGTTCATCGGCCTCGATCGGGAGCGCCTTGAACGGGTCCTCCCCGGATTGAAGGCCGACGGAGGTGCAGTTGACGACGATGTCAGCCGCCTCGGGAGCGGTCACGGCGCGGACCCCGAGCGCGGCCGCCAGCTCCTCGGCACGCTCCGCGGTGCGGTTCCAGACCGAGACCTCGGCCCCCGCGGTCCGCAGCGCCCAGGCCACGGCCCGGCCCGCGCCGCCCGCCCCGAGCACCAGCGCCGACCGCCCGGCCACCGGCTCGCCGATCGCCGCGATCAGCCCCGGCGCGTCGGTGTTGTCGGCTTGGATGCGCCCGTTCTCGAACGTCAGCGTGTTGGCGGCGCCGATCGCCTGCGCGGCCACGGTCATCTCGTCGGCCAGCGCCAGCGCGGCGTGCTTGTGCGGGATCGTCACGTTGACGCCGCGGAAGCCGGCCGCCGGCAGCGCCCGCACGGTCTCCGCGAACAGCTCCGGCGGCAGCGGCAGCCGCAGGTAGCGCCAGTCCTCCAGGCCGACGGCGGCGAGCGCGGCGTTGTGCATCTGCGGCGAGCGCGAGTGCGCCACGGGCCAGCCGCAGACGCCGAGGTACGTCGTCAACAGTCGACGGGCGACTTGCCGCCGAGCTCCGCGCGCTTGGCGTCGTAGGCCGCGACGTCGCGCTCGAACTGGGCGTTGGTCGACGAGAAGGCGTGCGCCCCCTTGGCGCACGGCTTGATCACGTAGAAGAGGTAGTCCTCGCGCGCCGGGTTGGCGGCCGCCTCGAGCGACTTGCGGCCCGGGCTGCCGATCGGCGTCGGCGGCAGCCCGGCCACCTTGCGCGTGTTGTAGGGGGTGACGTCCTCGAGCTCCGAGACCTTCAGCGGGCGATCCCAGTTCCGCTTCTCGTAGCGGATCGTCGCGTCGATCCCGAGCGGCTCCCCCATGGCCAGCCGGTTGTAGATCACGGCCGCCACCAGCGGGCGCTCCTTGTCGATCTGCACCTCGCGCTCGATCAGCGAGGCGATGATGAGCATGTCGTAGCGCGTCAGGTTCTTGCGCTTGGCGTAGCGCATGTCGATGCCCTTGAAGTTGTCCTCGAAGGCGGCCAGCTGCTTGGACACCAGATCGCGCGCCGGGCTGCCGTCGACCAGCGTGTAGGTGGCCGGGAACATGAAGCCCTCGGCGGTGCGGGTGCCGCGCGGGGCGCCGAGCCGGCGGATCCGGCGCAGCACGCGCCGCTCGCTCGCGGCCTTGCGGTAGCTGCCCTTCAGCGGCCCCTTGTCGACCACCGGCGCCGCCTCGCGGATCGACAGGCCCTCCGGCACCGTCACGTTGACGGTCGGCACGACCTTGACCTTCGGGCCCTTCTCGAGCGCGGCGATCGCGTCGCCGTAGCTCATGTCGTGCGTCAGCGTGTACTCGCCCGGGCGCAGCTTGCCGCGGCGGCCGGTCAGCGTGGCGTTGAGCTCGAAGAAGCCGCCGCTGGCCACGACGCCCTTCTCGGCCAGCAGGTCGCCGATCGTGCCGGCGTCGGTGCTCTCGGGGATCACGACCTGCGACCGGCTCGCCGGAGCCGTCGCCGTGGAACGGCTGGAACGTCGCGTTGATCATGTACAGGGCGAAGCCGATCGCCAGCAGCGCGACGACGGCCAGGATGCGGCGGCCCCACGAGCCGCCGGTGCGCGGGCGCGGCGCCGGGCGGCGGCGGAGCGGGCGGCGCGAGGACGGGACACGGCGCGGGGCCGGCGGACGGTCCTCCACGGCGGTCACGGCTGGCGACGGCTCGCGCGCGGGCTCATCCCAGTCGAGATCGTAAGGCTCCTCCCGGCTGTCCTGCCAGCCCGTCGCCTCGACCCCCTCGGGCGGAACCGTGTCCTGGAAGGTCTCCGGCGGCGGGGGCGGCTGCGCCCGCCGTGCCGCGCGCTCGGCAGCGGCCCGGGCACGCTCCTCCGCGGAGCGCTCCCCGCTGTCTCCCTTGCGGCCGAAGGCCATCAGGAGGTGTGCCGTTCCTCCGCTTCCAGCAGCAGGTGGAGCGGCAGGCCGTCCTCACCGGGGACGACCTTGAGGGTCCCGACGACGGGGACCATCAGGCCCTGGCCATGCATGTACGTGCTCTGTACGTCCACGGAATCGATCTCCCCCGATGCAAGCTGGCGCAGCTGCTCCTGCTGCTGCTGATACCCGGCGCGGTCATGCGGCGACGGCCAATATGCCTTCGCGAACGCGTTCTCCTGGTACCCCACCAGTCTTGCAAACGCGGGATTCAGCTCGCGGAACCGGCCGTCCAGACCGAGGATAGCCATCGGATTGGTGGCGTCGTCGAAGCCGTGGCGCGGCGGCCGGGCGGAGATCTCGGACTTGCGCTTGAGGTCCTGCGCGGGCGACTGCCCGCGGCGCAGGCGGCCGGACTGCGAGGCGGCGGACGCCCCGTCACCGCGGGCGGCGGCCAGCAGCTGCTGGAAGACCTCCGTGACGCCGGAGTTGCCGTCGGCGACGCTCTGCTGGGCGGCGCGCTTGGCCTGCTCGGCCTCGCGGCGGGCGATGACGGCGGCCTGGCCGGCGGAGGTCAGGCCGGCCTTGACGTCCTCGAGCTGCTTGAGCGCGAACGTGAGCTCGGCCTGTATGGCCTCGACCTTGCGGTCGCCGGCCTCGGCGGCCGAGCGCGCGGCGGCGGCGTCCTCGCGGACGCTGTGCGAGGCCTCGCGGACGGAGTCCATCTCGGCGCGCAGCGTCTCGATCCCGTCGCGGGTCTCCTCGGCGACGCGGCGGACGGCGGCCAGCTCGGTGCGCAGCTCGGCGCCCTGGGCCTCGAGCGCGGCGCCGGCGCTCTGGCCGGACTCGACGAGGTCCTTGCCGAGCCGCTCGACGCGCTGGCCGATCGCCTCCAGCCGCTCGCGGCCGGCGGTCATCTCGGTGCGCAGGGCCTGGGCCTTGGCGTCGAGGTCGGACAGCTTCTCGGTGGCCTTCTTGGCGGCCTCGGCGGTAGTGGTCGCCGTGGTCGCCGAGTCGGCGGCGCGCTTGACGTCGCCGGCCAGCGCGGTCACGCGCTCGTCGGCGGCGGTCAGCTCGCGGCGCAGGGCGACGGCCTCCTCGCGGGCTCCGGCGGCGTCGTCGCGGGCGGCGGAGACGGCCTCGCCGGCGGTGGCGGCCTGCTCGCGGGCGCCGAGCGCCTCCTGGCGGGCGTGCTCGGCCTGTGAGCGGGCGACCTCGACCTCGGCGCCCATGCGGGCGACGGCGGCGCGCAGCTCCTCGACCTCGGGGCGGCCGCCGCTGGCGGCCTCCTGGGCAGCGCGGGCGACGGTGGAGATCTCGTCGAGCCGGTCGCGCAGCGCGCGCACGTCGGCCAGGACGCCGCCGGCGCCGCGGTCGACCGCGGCCAGGCGGTCCTGGAGCTCCTCGACGCTGGAGGCGTTGTCGCGGCCGGCCTTGGCGCCCTCGGCGGCGAGCGCCTCGGCGCGCGCGGCGGCGGCCACGGCCTCGTCGATCCGCGGATCGGCCTCGCGCGCGCCCTCGACGGCGGCCGCGAGCTCCTCGATGCGCGGATCCGGGCCGGCGGACCGCAGGGCCTCGATGGCGGCGGCAAGCTCGTCGACCCGGGGATCCGGGCCGGCGCCGCGAAGCGCCTCGACCGCGGCGGCGAGCTCGTCGACCCGCCGGTCGGCGGCGAGCTCGTCGAGCCGGTGCGCGATGAAATGGTTGGCGTCGGCGACCTCGGCGACGCGCGCCAGCGCGTCCTCGCGAACGGTCTCGGCGGCGCTCGAAAGCGTCTCGAGCCGCGCGTTGACAGCCCGCTCGGCCTCGGCCAGCTCGTCGATGCGGCGGGTGGTCGCGTCGCCCGCGGCGGACAGCTCGGCCAGGCGCATGCGCAGCGCCTGCTCGGCGCTGCGGAGCGCGTCGACCTCGCCACCCAGCTCCACGGCCTGGGCGGCCGGGATCGCCGGGTCGCTCTCGCGCTCCTCGAGCGAGCGGCGCAGCTCGTCGACCTGGGCGACGGTGCGCTCGCCGGCGGCGCGGAACGCGTCGCGCTCGCGGCGCGCCTCGTCGAGCCAGGTGCGGACCTGCTCCTGCTGGGCGCGCAGCGCCTCGTGGTCGCGGCGGAGGGTCTCGACCTCGGCGGCGCCGGCGCGCAGCGCGGCGATCTCGCCGCGCAGAGCGGACAGCTCGGCCGCGCCCTCGCGCAGGGTCGCGAGCTCGGCACGCAGCCCGTCGAGGTCGTCGGTGGACTGGAGCTGGTCGAGCCGCGCCTTGAGCGCGTCGAGACCGTCGGTGGCCTGGAGGGCATCGACGCGGGACTGGAGCTCGTCGAGGCGCGCGCGCAGCGGCTCGAGGTCGGGCAGCCCACCGCGCAGTGTCTCGACCTGGCCACGCAGGGCGGTGAGGTCGGCGGCGCTTGCCTGGAGGTTGGTCAGCTCGGCGCGGAAGCGCTCGAGATCGCCGGCGCCGGTCTGGACGGCGTCGAGCTGGGCGCGCAGCGTCTCGATCTCGGCGGCGCCGGCTCGCAGCGTGGCGATCTCGTCGCGCAGGCCGGCGACATCCGCGAGCCCGTCGCGCAGGCCGTCGATGCGGGCGCGCGAGGCCTCGGCGTCGCGCGCCAGGTCGTCGAGCCGGCGGCGGTCGTCGCCCGCCTCGGCGCGCTCGACGGTGACGGTGGTGAGCTGCTCGCGCAGGGCGTCGGCCTCGCGCTGGACGTGCTCGACGCGCTGGAGGGCGGCGGCGAGCTCGGCGCGTGCGGCCTCGGCTTCGCGGGCGCGGTCGCGCTCGAGCCGGTCGATCGTGGCGGCCAGCTCGGCGCGGGCGGCCTGGGCGGCCTCCTCGTGCTCGGCCCGGACCTGCTCGAGCTGGGCGGCGAGCTGGCTCTGGTCGGCGCCCGGGCCGGCGGTCTCGATCTGGGCCAGCTTGGCCTCGACCTCGGCGGCGCGGCGGCCGGACTCGAGGACGGCCTCCTCGGCGCGGCGCTGGGCCTCGGCGACGGCGGTCGCCAGGCGGGCGTCGGCGGCGGCCGAGGACTCGGCGCGCTGGCGCTCCAGGCGGTCGAGGCGAGCGGCGAGCTCGGCGCGGGCGGCCTCGGCGACGTCGAGCGCGCGGCCGCGGTCGTGCGTGGCCTGCTCGGCGTCCAGCTTGGCGCGCTCGAGCCGCTCGAGGCGGGCGAGCAGCTCGCGGTCGTCGCTGCCGGTGCCGGCGCCGGCGATGCCGCTGGACCTCGGCGCGCAGGGCGGCGGCCTCGCGCTCGGCGGCCTCGGCGCGGCGCTCGGCGGCCTGGCGGGCCTCCTCGAGCTGGCCGGGCAGCCCGAGCGCGACGCGCTCGAGCTCGTCGATGCGCTCCATCGCCGACAGCAGGCGCGCCACCACGGCGGCGGCGTCGTCGAGGTCGGCGACCGAGTTGCCCTGGATGCCCGGATCGAGGTTGGTGAGGCGCTCCTCGACCTCGGCGTCGGCCTCGGCGCGGGCGGCCTCGCGGCGGGCCAGCTCGGCCTCGACCCACGGGGTCGCCTTCAGCGGGCGGAAGACGACGAGCGTGCCGGCCGTGCGCCAGCCCTCCCAGGGCTGGGGCTCGGGCTCGAGCGCCTGGCGCATCGCGCGCACGACGACCGGGTGCTGCGCGCGCATGCGCTGGAGCATGAGGTTGGTCGGGAGCTCGAAGCCGAGGTCCTCGAGGAAGAGCGAGAAGTCGAAGCCCTCGTCGAGCTTGACCGGGACGAAGACGGCCTCCATCGGGAAGTCGTCGCCCTCGGTAACGATGGCGGTGACCTCGACGCGGCCGGCCGCGGTGGGCGCCTCGCCGGCCTCCAGGAAGCGGCGCCAGGTCTCGGCGACCGCCGGCACCGGGGCCTTGATCAGCGTCTGGAAGAACGACTGGCCGAGCACCTCGGCGGCGGGACGGCCGAACAGCAGCTCGGCCGGCTCGGACCACTTGGAGACAGAGCCCTGCCCGTCGGTCAGGACGAAGTAGCCGCCGATGATCTGGCGCAGGATGTCGTCCAGCGGGTCGGCGGGGCCGCCGGCCGGATCATCGAGGCCCACGGGGATCGCGGGCGTGGTGCTCTTCATCGAGGACTCCACTCACTCCTCTATCGGCAGCACCCCGCCGCAGATTCAGCCATTCGTCGAGAAGAACGGCCGCCGCGCGAGAATCCAGCGAAGCCTCTCCCCCGGCCTGCTGCGCCAGAGAGGTGGTGAAGCGCTCGTCGTAGAGCTCGATCGGCACCCGCGTCACGCCGCCCAGGCGGTCAGCGAATTGACGCGTCTCGCGCGTCTGGGCGCTGTCGCCGCCGCTCAGCGAGACCGGCAGGCCGACGACGATGCGCTCGGCGCCGAGCTCGTGCGCCAGCGCGGCGATCTGGCGCAGCCCGACCTTGGTGCCGGGCCGCGCGATCGGCTCCAGCGGGGAAGCCAGGGTCCCCGAGGGGTCTGAAATCGCGACCCCGCACCGGGCCGAGCCGTAGTCAAGCGCCAGAACCCGCAAGGGCGCGCTCGATCTCGGCGCGCGCGGCGGCGAGGGCGTCCGGGAGCTTCTCGGGGTCCTTCCCGCCCGCCTGGGCCATGTTGTCGCGGCCGCCGCCTCCGCCGCCGACGGCCTGTGCCGCGGCCTTGATGACCGCGCCGGCCTTGACGCCGCGCTCGACCGCGCCGGGGGTCGCCGCCACGAGCAGGTTCACGCGACCCTCGCCTGGCACGCCGAGGACGACGACCGCCGGGTCGCCGAGCTGGTTCTTGATGCGGTCGGCCAGATCGGGCAGCGCCTTCGGATTGTCGAGCTGCTTGATCTCGAACGCCGCCTTCACGCCGTCGAGCTCGACCGTCTCGAACGAGGTGTCGGCCGGAGCGGCCTGCTGCGAGCGCTTCTCGAGCTCGCGTCGCTTGGCCTCGCGGTCGGCGGCGACGTCCGCGACCTGGTCGGGCATGGTGCGCAGCACCCTCGCCGCCTCGGTCAGCACGCGGTCGTGCTTGCGCAGCTGCTCGAGCGCCGCCTGGCTCGTGATCGCCTCGATCCGCCGCACGTTGGCCGCCGACGAGGTCTCCGTGCGTGATCTTGAAGGCGCCGATCACGCCGGTGCTGCGTACGTGGGTGCCGCCGCACAGCTCGCGCGACCAGTTGCCGTCGCCGACCTCGACCATCCGCACGACGTCGCCGTACTTCTCGCCGAACAGCGCCATGGCGCCGAGCGACTTGCGCCTCGTCGAGCGTGGTGGTGAGCGCGCGCACGGGATGGTCGGCCACGATCTCGCGGTTGACCGCGTCCTCGACCGCGCGGACCTCCTCGTCCGTCATGGGCGCGCCGTGCGTGAAGTCGAAGCGCAGCTTGTCGGGCCCGACGTAGGAGCCGGCCTGGCGCACGTGGGTGCCGAGCGTGTCGCGCAGCGCCGCGTGCAGCAGGTGGGTGGCGGTGTGGTTGCGCTCGGTCAGGCGGCGCGCGGGGATCCACGCGCGCGATGACGCGCTCGCCCTCGTGCAGCTCGCCCTTGATCGGCTCCAGCACGAGCGCCTGGTCGTCGCCGACCCGCACGACGTCGAGCACGCGCGCCGCGCAGCCGCCGTCCTCGCACTCGATCACGCCCTCGTCGTGCACCTGGCCGCCGCCGGTCGCGTAGAACGGCGACTCGACGAGCTTGGCCAGCACGCGGCCGTTCTCCTGCGCGATCGAGGCGACCGCGGTCGCCTGCTCGATCGTCTCGTAGCCGGTGAAGGTGGTCGGCTCGGTGGTGTCGGCGAACGCGGCGATCCGCTCGCGGCCGCTGTCGCTCGGCGCCGCGTCCCGGGCTGCGGGCGCGCCGGCGCTGCTCGTCCATCAGCTCCTCGAAGCCCTGCTCGTCGACGCCGATGCCCTGCTCGGCCGCGAGCTCCAGCGTGAGCTCGAGCGGGAAGCCGTAGGTGTCGTGCAGCAGGAACGCCTGGTCGGCGCCGATGCCCTCCTCGCCCGCGTCCTTGGCGCGCGCGATCACGTCGTCGAGCAGCCGCATGCCCTGTTCGAGCGTGCGGCCGAACTGCTCCTCCTCGCGGGCGAGCCACATCCGGATCGTGTCCGCGTGCTCGTGCAGCTCGGGGTAGGCGGGCGCCATCAGCTCGTGTACGACGTCTCCGTAGCGGACGAGGAAGCCGGGCTCGATCTCGAGCCGGCGCCCCTGGACGATGGCGCGGCGCATCAGCCGCCGCAGCACGTAGCCGCGCTCCTCGTTGGAGGGCACGACGCCGTCGGCGACGAGGAAGCTCATCCCGCGCGAGTGGTCGGCGAGGATGCGCATCGCGCGGTCGACCTCGAAGGTCTCGTCGTAGCGCTTGCCGCTGAGCTCCTCGCTGAGGTCGATCAGCGGGCGGATCTGGTCGGTCTCGAACACCGACGTCGTGCCCTGCATGATCGCCGCGAGGCGGTTGAGGCCGAGCCCGGTGTCGATGTTGTTGCGCCGGCAGCGGCGTGAGCGTGTTCTCGGGGTTCTGGTCGTACTGCATGAACACGAGGTTCCAGTACTCCAGGAAGCGCTCGTTCTCGCCGCCCGGCAGGTCGTCCTCCTTGCCGAACTCGAGCCCGCGGTCGAGGTAGAGCTCGCTGCACGGCCCGCAGGGGCCGGTCGGGCCCGCCTGCCAGAAGTTCTCGCTGCGCGGGAGCAGCACGATCCGGTCGCGGGGGATGCCGATGCCGAGCCAGACCTCGATCGCCTCCTCGTCGGGGCCGAGTCCGAGCTCGTCGTCGCCCTCGAAGACGGTCGCCCAGATCTTGTCGGGTTCGAACCCGAAGCCCTCGAGCGAGAGCTCCCAGGCGAACTCCGCGGCGCCCTGCTTGAAGTAGTCGCCGATCGAGAAGTTGCCGAGCATCTCGAAGAACGTGAGGTGCCGGTAGGTCGAGCCGATGTTGTCGATGTCGACCGTCCGGAAGCACTTCTGGCAGGTCGTGAGGCGGTTGTGCGGCAGCCCGCTCCTGGCCGAGGAAATACGGCTTCAGCGGGTGCATCCCGGCGCTGATGAGCAGCGTCGACGGGTCGTACTGCGGTCGGGACGAGCGGGGCCGACGGCAGCCGCTTGTGGTCGCGCGACTCGAAGAACTCCTGGAACGTGCGGCGGATCTCGTCGGTCTTCATGGGACGATGCAGTCTAGGTGGAGCCGCCCCGAGTCACAGCCACCCGCGTGGTCTACGAGAACCGCTGGATGCGGCTCCACGAGGATCGAACCGAGCGGGCCGACGGCACGCCCGGCCTGTACGCGTGGATCGAGAAGCCGCCGGCCGCGGTGATCGTCCCGCGCGACGGTGACCACGTGTGGCTGATCGAGCAGCACCGCCACCCGGTCGGCGCGCGGTTCTGGGAGTTCCCGCATGGGCGCGTGGGAGGACGACCCCGGCGCCCGCCCGGAGGACCTGGCGCGCGGCGAGCTGGCCGAGGAGACCGGCCTGCGCGCCGGCCGGATGGAGCACCTGGGCCGGCTGTTCTTCGCTACGGGGTCATCGACCAGCCGTTCGACGTCTGGCTGGCGAGCGAGCTCTCGTCCGGCGAGCAGGCGCTGGAGGCGACCGAGGCCGACCTGCGGGTGGCGCGCGTGGCGGTCGCCGAGCTGGAGGCGATGATCGCCGCGGCGAGATCCAGGACGCGGCCACGGTGGCCGCGTGGCATCTGGCTGGTCGAACGTCAACTGCGGCTGGGTAGGGCGGCGGTGAGGCCGGCCGGGGCGATTTCCTCGAAGCGTCCTGCCCTGGTGGGGCTATACACCACTACGACAGGACGGTTCGCCGTCGAGTCCTGCCCAAGGGTCGATAGCGACCCCTATCCAGGATTCGACGCCGAGATCCGCCGCGCGGCCGGCTCCCCAGCTCCCCTACCCAGCCGCAGTTGACGTTCGTCACGCGGCGCTGATCGTGCCGTAGCCGACGACCACGTCACCGCGCAGCAGGCACGCGGTCTGGCCGGGGGCGGCGCCGTCGACCGGGTCGGCGAGCTCGAGCTCGAGCCGCTTGTGGGCGCCGGCCGCAGGCTCGCCGGCCACGCGGCAGGGCACGGCGCGCGAGCGGTAGCGCAGCTTGACGGCGTCGACCTCCGCGCCGTCGCGGTGCAGGCGCGCGCCGCGGACGGACACCGCGCGCGTCGCGAGCGCCTCGCGCGGGCCGACGGTCACGCGATTCGACGCCGCGTCCTTGGCGAGCACGTAGAGCGGCTCGGGCGCGGCGAGCCGCAGCCCCTTGCGCTGCCCGACGGTGAAGCCGTGGTGGCCGCCGTGGCGGCCGAGCACGCGGCCGGCCTGGTCGACGAGGTCGCCGGGCCGCTCGGGCAGGTCGCCGTGGCGGGCCAGGAACGCGGCCTTGCCGGTGCCGGCCAGGAAGCAGAGGTCCTGCGACTCGGCCTTGGAGGCGACCGGCAGCTCGGCCTCGGCGGCCAGCGCGCGCACCTGCGGCTTGGTCAGCTCGCCGAGCGGGAAGCGCAGCCGCGCGAGCGTGGACGGGGCCACGGCGGCCAGCATGTAGGTCTGGTCCTTGGCGGGGTCGGCGGCGGCGCGCAGCAGGCCGTCGGCGGTGGTGCGCGCGTAGTGGCCGGTGGCCAGGGTCGCCGCTCCGAGGCGGTCGGCGAACTCGACCATCGCGTCGAGCCGGACGTGGCCGTTGCAGCCGACGCACGGGTTGGGCGTGACGCCCTCGGCATGGCCGGCCAGGAACGGGTCGACGACACCGGCGCGGAACTCGGCGCGCAGGTCGAGCGTGAAGTGCGGCAGCCCCATCCGGTGCGCGAGCGAGCGGGCGAGCCGGACCGCGTGCGCGGAGCAGCACGACGCCTCGGCGTCGTTCTCGGGGTCGGCCCACAGCTCGAGCGTGACCGCGGCGGCGCGCTCGCCGGCCAGCAGCGCGGCGACCGCGGAGTCGACCCCGCCGCTCATCGCCACGAGCGTGCGCCCGGGGTCGGCGCGTGATCGCCGCATCGGCGCGCGCGGCGGCGCCGAGCGCGCGGTGCAGCGCGTCGGCGGCGAGATCGGCTGCGTGGAACTTGCCCGGCGACAGGCCGCCGAGCTCGGCGGCGATCGCGTGCGGCCCCACGCGCGCGGCGTCGAGCAGGTGCGCGCCGTCGACGAGCGCGACGGCGGCCGAGCCGGCCGCCGTCATCGCCCCGCAGCCGGAGGCCTCGAAGCCCGCGCCACCAACGAGCTCGCCGTCGACGGCGAGCGAGAAGCGGATCAGGTCGCCGCAGGCGGCGCCGCCGGCGCTGCCGTCGTGCGCGCCGGGTGGGCGGACGCCCAACCCGGCGGGATGCTCGAGGTGCTCGCGGAAGGCCTCCACGAGCTGTGAGTCTAGGTCCGGTCTAGAACTGCTTGCCGCAGCGCGGCAGGTTCTCGCCGTCGAAGCGGCGGTCGATGCGCTTCTCGATCGGCGCCCGCCGTCTTCACGAGCTCGTCGATCTTGGCGTTGAACGCCGCGCGCTTCATCTTGGGGCTGATGGCGACCGAGGCTCCGTGGAGGAAGCTCTGATAGGCGGCGAGGTCGGCCTGACCGTGGCGCGGTGGAAGCGCGGCGTACTTCTTCGGCGCCTTGATCGCCTTGAAGTCGGCGGCGAAGCTCGCCCACACGGCGTCGAGCTCGGCGAAGCGGCGGTCCGACTGGCGGCGCGACGTCGATGTAGTAGAACGGGCACGCTGTCGCAGCGGTTCGAGTGCGCGAAGCAGACCTTGTCGACGCTCTTCAGGTACGAGTCGACGTAGAGGCCCGTCGTGTTGCGGCGGGCGTCGAGCACGGCCTGGTCGATCGCGGCCGCGGTCGACGTAGCCGACCAGCGTCTCGGCGCGCAGCGTGCGGTCGGCGACCACGACGGTCGGCGACTGCTCGACGTTCACGCCGCGGGCGATGCGGCCGTACTTGGAGATCTTGCGCAGCGGCGCGGTGTGGACGTACACGCGGCCGTCCCAGCTTGTCGATCTTCGTGAGCGCGTCCTCGACGGCCTTGTCGTCGTACGACTTGCCGTTCGAGAACAGGCACGACCAGGATCTTGTTCGAGCGGATCGCCTGGCGGATCGGCTTCGGCAGGCCCTTGAGGTCCTGCGCGGGCTCGGCGGTGGCGCCGGCCTGGGCCTTGCCCGGCTGCGCCTTCTTCGTGCCCGCCTGCGTGCCGGCGGCGGACTCCCCGGCGTCGACACCGTCGACGCTCTCCTGCTGAGCGAGCTGGTCGTTGGCGGCGTCGACGGCATCCTCGGCCGCGTCGCGCACCTGACCGGGCTGGCTGGTGGACGTCCCGGCCGGGTCGACCGGCGGAATCTCCTCGGGCTTGGGCCGGAGGAAGAGCATGTATGCGCCCAGCACCGCGACGGCGAGGACGAGAAGGATTCGGATCGGCGGGGAGATCTGGCTCACGACCTCGCGTATCGGCACTCGAGCCGCGAAGGTTGAGCCGGATTGGGGTGCGAACCCTAGCCCGGAGCTACGTTGGCGGGGGCACCGTGAGCCGCATCCCCAGCTCGGACAGCTGCGCCGCGTCGACCGGCGCCGGGGCGCCCGTGAGCAGGTCGGAGCCGCTCGCCGTCTTGGGGAAGGCGATCGTGTCGCGGATCGAGTCGCGGCCGCCGAGCAGCGCCACGATCCGGTCGATGCCGAGCGCGATCCCGCCGTGCGGCGGCGCGCCGTAGCGCAGCGCCTCGAGCAGGAAGCCGAAGCGCGCCTCGGCCTCCTCCTCGGAGATGCCGAGCGCCTTGAACACCTGCTGCTGGACCTCGGGCCGGTTGATACGGATCGAGCCGCCGCCGATCTCCGAGCCGTTGAGCACGACGTCGTAGCCGCGGCTCCGCAGCGCCGCCGGATCCTCGAAGGAGCCGACCGGCGCGGTGAAGGGGTGGTGCATGGCGTCCCAGCGCCCCTCCTCCTCGTTCCACTCGAACATCGGGAAGTCGACCACCCAGAGCAGCGCGTTCGCGGCGCCCGCCGTGAGGTCGAACCTGCGCGACAGCTCGAGCCGCAGCTCACCGAGCGCCTGCGCCGCAACCGCGGGCTTGTCGGCCACCACGAGCAGCAGGTCGCCGGGCTGGGCGCTCAGCAGCCGCCCGACCGCGGCGCGCTCGTCGTCGCTGAGGAACTTGGCGATCGGCGAGCGCCACGAGCCGTCCTCCTCGACGAACGCCCACACGAGGCCGCCGGCGCCGAAGCGCTTGACGAGCTCGGTCAGCTCGTCGAGCTCGCGGCGCGGCACCTCGCGCGCGCCCGCGTTGATCCCGCGCACGACCTCCGCCGTCGCGAACACCTTGAACTCGCTGCCCGCGACCGCCTCGCTCAGATCCTGGATCTCGAGCCCGAAGCGCGTGTCCGGGCGGTCGGAGCCGAAACGGGCCATCGACTCGTCGTAGCCCAGCCGCGGCCACGGCGGCGGCGGCGCCTCGAAGCCCGTCTCCTCGAACACGCGCGCGAGCATCCCCTCGATCGTCTCGACGACGTCGTCCTCCTCGACGAACGACATCTCGAGGTCGAGCTGGGTGAACTCGGGCTGGCGGTCGGCGCGCAGCGCCTCGTCGCGGAAGCAGCGGGCGATCTGGTAGTAGCGCTCGTAGCCGGACATCATCAGCAGCTGCTTGAACAGCTGCGGCGACTGCGGCAGCGCGTAGAAGGCGCCGGGGGCCATCCGCGCCGGGACCAGGAAGTCGCGTGCGCCCTCGGGCGTCGAGCGCGTGAGGATCGGCGTCTCGATGTCGAGGAAGTCGTGCGCGTTGAGGTAGTCGCGCATGGCGCGGGTGATCGTGTGGCGCAGCGTGAGCGAGTCGCGCATCGACTCGCGCCGCAGGTCGATCATCCGGTGGCGCAGTCGCAGCGCCTCGTCGACCGGCGTGTCGTCGTCGAGCGGGAACGGCGGCGTCTCGGACGTGGCGAGGTGCTCGGCCTCGCGCACCGACAGCTCGATCTCGCCGGTCCTCAGCCGCGGGTTCTCCTTGCCCTCCTCGCGCCGCACGAGCTCGCCGGAGACGCTGATCGCGTGCTCGGAGCGCAGCTGCTGGGCGAGCTCGTGCGCCTTCGGCGAGTCCTCGGGGTGGAAGACGAGCTGGAGGATGCCCGAGCGGTCGCGCAGGTCGATGAACACCAGGCCGCCGTGGTCGCGGCGGCGGTGGACCCAGCCGGCCACGCGGACGCTGTCGCCGACGCGCAAGGCGTCGAGCTCGCCCGCCCAGGCGTCGCGGTAGGTGTTCGCGCGCGGCGGTCTCATCGGCGGATGTGATGCATCACGGTGTCGCTCTCCACGGTGCGCTGCTCGCCGGATTCCATGTCCTTCAGCGCCGTACCCTCGTCGCCGAGGATGGCAACGTACCGGGCTCCCGCGCGGTCCGCCTGCTTGAACAGGCCCTTGACGCTGCGGCCGCCGAGCTCGAGCTGCGCCGAGTGGCCGGCGCGGCGGGCGTCGGCGGCGAGCCGGAACGCCGGCTCGCGGTACTCGGGCTTGGCGTAGCCGACGTAGAGGTCAACCGGCGGCGGGGCGATCGGCGGCGGGTCGGCGGCGAGCAGGATCCGCTCGACGCCGGCGGCCCAGCCCATGCCGGGCGTCGCCGGGCCGCCGAGCTGCTCGATCAGGCCGTCGTAGCGGCCGCCGCCGCCCACGCCCGACTGCGAGCCGAGCGCGTCGGAGGTGAACTCGAACACGGTGCGCGTGTAGTAGTCGAGCCCGCGCACGAGCGCCGGGTCGACCTCGTAGGCCAGGCCGGCGGCGTCGAGCAGCGCCTTGACGGTCTCGAAGTGCTCGCGGTCGTCGTCGTTCAGGCGGTCGAGCAGGAGCGGCGCGCCGGTCATGACCTCGCGCGTGCCCGGGTGGTCGGCGTCGAAGGCGCGCAGCGGGTTGAGGTCGATGCGGTCGCGAACCTCGCGGCTGAGCCGGTCCTCGTGCTCGCGCAGGTAGCCCTGGAGCTCGGCCTTGTACTCGGCGCGCGTGTCCGGCGTGCCGAGGCTCGAGAGCCGCAGCCGCAGGTCGCGCGCCTTGATCGCCTCGAGCAGCTCGGCGAGCAGCAGGATCGTCTCGGCGTCGACCGCCGGGTCGTCGGACCCGATCGCCTCGACGCCGACCTGCCCGAACTGCCGGTAGCGGCCGTGCTGCGGGCGCTCGGCGCGGAAGTACGGCCCCAGGTACCAGAGCTTCACCGGCTGGGCCTGCTTGTGCATGCCGTGCTCCACGTAGGCGCGGCAGACCGGCGCGGTGCCCTCCGGCCGCAGCGTGAGCGAGTCTCCGCCGCCGTCGTCGAAGGTGTACATCTCCTTCTGGACCACGTCGGTCGACTCGCCGACGCCGCGCGCGAACAGGTCGGTCGACTCGAAGACCGGCGTCTCGATGCGCGAGTAGCCGGCGCGCTCGAAGATGCCCTTGGCCGTGCGCTCGAGCTCGTCGCGGGCGAGCGCCGCCTCGCCCAGCACGTCGAACGTGCCGCGGGGGGTCTGGATCCTCGCGCTCAAGACGCGAGCTCGTGCAGGAACGGGTTGGTCGCGCGCTCGCGGCCGAGGGTGGTGGCGGGCCCGTGGCCGGGCAGCACGTGGGTGTCGTCGGGCAGCGCGTCGAGCAGGCCGGCGATCGACGCCATCAGCGTGGCGTAGTCGCCGCCCGGCAGGTCGGGGCGGCCGATCGAGCCCTGGAACAGCACGTCGCCGTCGAACAGCAGCTGGTGGTCGGGGACGGAGAAGCTCACGTGGCCGGGGCTGTGGCCGGGCGTGAAGATGACGTCGATGTCGAGGCCCGCGAGGCTCAGCCGCTCGCCGCCCTCGAGCGTCTCCTCGGGGTCGTAGGGCTCGTACGGGCCGTAGCCCGGGAAGACGTAGCTGTTGATGTCCTTCAGGACGGGCACCTCGAGCCGCGGGCAGTACACGGGCGCGCCGGTGTGGCGGGCGAGCTGCGCGACGGCGCCCACGTGGTCGAAGTGGGTGTGCGTGAGCAGGATCGCCTCGACGGGCTGCTCGAGCTCGGCGATCAGGCGGTCGCCCTCGTCGCCGGGATCGATCACGAACGCGCTCTCGGCCCCGTCGACGATCCAGCAGTTCTCCTGGAGCGGCCCGACGGTGAAGGCGCGGACGTTCACTGCTGTTGCTTGCGGCGCTGGGCGCGCTGGTAGACCCAGCGGTCGGTCACGTAGGCGAGCGGCGTGTAGAGCAGCAGCGCGAACAGGGACAGCAACAGCGACTGGCTGATCGCCGCCTCGCTGCCGAACACGCCGATGCGCGTGAACAGGAACAGCAGGCCGGCCATCAGCGCCGCCTTCAGGAACGCGCTGTTCCAGCTCGGCGGCTTGTTCATCCGGCGCTCGCGCGGGGTCTCGCGGCCCGCCTTCTTGAGCTCCTCCTCGGTCGGGCGGCGGCCGGTGCGGCCGCGCGTCTCCACGACGCCCGCCGCGTTGCCGCGGTGCTTGGTCCGGCGCTTGCGCTTCGTCTGTGCCATGACCGTTGGAGGGTAGCGGTCAGTCCAGCAGCGGCGCACCGCGCAGCGGCACGTCGTCCGGGAAGGATTCGAACGCGCTCCGTGGCGCCGGCGCGACCAGCTCGGCGCCGGTGACGGTCGCGTGGCGGCGGACGGCGGCCACCACGTCGCCGGGCGTCGTCCGCTCCAGCTCCTCGACGTTGGTGGAGACCTGGACGATGCCCTGCGTGGGCAGCTCGAGGCCGAGCGCCCGCACGCCGGGCAGCGTGCGGATCTCGGCGGCGATCGCCTTGGCCGTCGCGAGCGGCGCGTCGATCTCCACGTTGAACGCGGCCAGCGGCGGCCGCGCGGCGACGAGCGTGGCGCCGGCGGTCGGGTGCAGGCGCCGCGGCCCGGCGTCGGGAGCGATGTCCTCGATGCCGCCGCGCCGCAGCTCGGCCCGGGTGCGGCCGCCGGCGAGGTCGCCGTAGAGGTACACGGGCACGCCGAGCTCGCCCAGCCGGTCGGCCAGGATCAGCGCCTCGGCGATCGCGGCGCCGCGCTGCCCGCGGTCGAGGTAGACGATCGGGGCGACGTCGACGGCGCCCACCCGCGGGTGCGCGCCCGCATGCGCGCCGAGATCGATGCGGGCGATCGCCTCGCGCGCGCCGTCCACGACGCGCGCGGCCAGCTCCCCCGGCTCGCCTCGCAGCGTGAACACTGACCGGTGGTGGTCCGGGTCGGAGGAGTGGTGGATCAGGCCGGGCCCGAACGCGCGCGCGATGGCGGCGATCGAGTCGGGATCGCGGCCCTCGGAGACGTTGGGGACGGCGAGCAGACTCGGCCTGGATCCACCGATGACCCGTGGATGCCTCGGCGCCGTGGGCCGAGTCAGAGGCGATCGGCCGCGCATCCTCGTGGCGGGTCACTTGGGTCGCGGCCGATCGGCTCTGGCGAACGGCCACGGCGGCGAGGCGCCGCGGGGATCGGTGGATTCGGGCCCAGACGGCGTGTCGTATCAGAACCGCCCCCGAGCCTGCCGCGGGCTCGGGGGCGGTTCTCGGGGGGTCGCGCCTGGGGGGTCAGGCGTCGACGGCGACCGCCGGGTGCATCCGCTCGCGGATGCGGTCGGCGACCGACGGGGTGCGCCGGTGGGCGAGGATGCCGGCCGCGCGTGCGCGCATGTGCGCGAGCACGTACGGCGCTCCGGCGATGGAAGCGGTCACGGCACGGTTCTCGTCGATCGCGAGCGCCGCGGCGACGATGCCCTTGATCTCGCCGACGATGATCTGGCCGGAGGGCCACTCCTCCTCGGTCGACCAGCCGAGCCGGACCAGCTCGGGCACGTCGTCGACACGGGCGTCTCGGATCACGTAGGCGGCGGCGGAAAACATGGCGGGGGGCTCCTGGGGAGAGTTGCGGTTCTTGCCCCAATGACGCACCCCCGCCGTGTTTATTCCGTCAGCGGCAGTGCCGCGGAGCCCGGCCCACGGGCTCGTAGCAGAGCGCGTCCCCCTGGTTGGAGTTGCCGTCCAGGTACCGGACCGAGCGGATCTCCTTCTCGTACGGGCCGCGGTACTTGAGCACGTACAGGCCGTTGCGCAGGTCGACGACGTAGATCAGGCCGTCCTTGACGATCGCGTAGCTCCACATCACGACCTTCTCGTTGCGCCCCGTGTCGGGGTCGGACGAGAGCCGCGGATCCTCGAGCCCCACCGTACGCAGCGGCTTCGGCAGGAACTCGGCGAGCTGGTACGGCGCGTCGGGCCGCGCGACGCTGATCGCCTGGAACCCGCCCGAGTGCCACGTGCTCAGCGCGACGTGCGGCGTGAGCGTCGGGTTGTGCGCCGAGTACGACGTCCGCGGCGGGTTCCACGAGGCGCATGTGGCCGGGTCGTTCTCCGGCTCGCGGTACTCGGCCTCGACCGTCGGGACGCGCGGATCGGAGATGTCGACCATCCGGGTCCAGCCCCAAGGGCAGCCGTGGCCGGCCGCCGTGGCCGTGCCGTAGACCTCGTCCGACACCCAGGCCCAGTCGCTGCCCCACAGCTTGACCGCGCTGTGGGCGCCCGGGCCCGTCCAGACGGGCCGCGAGGCGTTGTCGGTGATCGGCCGCGGTTGCGGCAGCGGCGTGTCGGCGGCGAAGTCGGAGACGTCGACGATCGCGAAGCCGCCGGTCAGCAGCGCGAAGTAGGCGCGGCTGCCGTCGTTGCTGATGGTCAGCGAGTGCAGGCCGCCGGTCGGCTTCTGCACCGGCTGCGGCGCCGCCGGGAACCGCTGGTACGGATAGAGCCCGCTGTACAGCGTCTCGGGCGCCTGGCCGTCCGGCACGCCGGAGATGTCCCAGACCGAGAACGGGCAGGTCGGCGACCCGCCGCGGACCCCGCACGTGTTGCCCGCGTTGCCGGCGAAGATGAGCGCGCGCTCGGGGTTCTTCGGGTCCTGCCAGAGGAAGAACTCGTGCGTTTCGACGTCGAACTGGTGGAGCAGCTCCGGGTGCTTGGCGTTGCGCCCGGAGATGTCGTAGAAGCGCATGTTGCTGATCGAGTCAGTCGTGCAGTGGTGCAGGGTCGGGCCGACGCCGCAGTTGGTGTTGAGCACGATCAGGACTTCCTGCGAGCTCCAGACGCGCAGCTCGCGCGTCGACTCGCCGGCGATGGGGTCGATCGGCTCGCCCCGGAGCTCGGGGTCGTCCGGGTCGTCGATGTCGACCACCATGATCCCGCCGAAAGGCTCGCCGTGGCCGCCGTCGGTGCGGCTGCCAACGTAGGCGTAGTCCTCGTGGATCGCGAGGGCGGCGTTCATGCCGCGGCCTTCGAGCGCCTCGTGCCCGACCTGCCGGATCGAGCCGCGCTTGCCGTGTGCGACTCGCGCGCGCTTCGACGAGCGCGCGTCGGCGCCCCACGTCGCCTGGTCTCCACAGCCGTTCCAGTCGGCGAAGCGGTCGGTGGTCGGCGCCTCCGCCACCGCGGTCGTGCAGTCAGCAGGATGCCCGCCGGCGGCGGCCGGCAGCAGCGCGACCGCCGCGAACGCGATCGCTGCGACGCATGCGCGTCTGAAAGTCATGGGAACTTCCTCCCCTGTCGAGGCAGCGCCCTCCCAAGGCGCCCCGCCGACCAGTCCCTACCCCGTCAGCGCGGGCGCCTCACCGCTAAACGAGCGCGTGCGGCTCGCCGAGGCGCGTCTGCAGCTCCGAGCGGCTCGCGATGTCGAGCTTCTGAGAGGCGTGCGTCAGGTGCGTTTCGACCGTCCGCTGGGTCACGTACAGTTGCTCGGCGATCTCGCGGTTGGTGAGCCCGTCGGCGGCCAGCAGGGCGACGCGGTGCTCGGCCGGGGTGAGCGCCTCGACGCCGGACAGCGCGGTGCGGCGCGGCCGCGCCCCGGCGCTCTGGAGCTCCTGCCGGGCGCGGCGGGCGAGCAGGCGCATGCCGCCGCGGTCGGCGAGCTCGAGCGCTCGGCGCAGGTGCGTGACGTCGACGGTCGCGCTGACGTTCTGCTTCGCGAACGCGTTCTTGACGCCGTTGCGCTTCGACTTCGAGGCGCCGTACCTGCTCTGGAAGGTCGATAGCGACGGGTAGTTGCCGTACGACGACGACGCCGGGTTGCTCGCCGCCTTGACGGCGTCGGCGATGTTCCCCTGGTTGACCTTGAGGCCGACCTGGAGCGCGAGCTTCAGGCTCGTCGAGGCCGGCCCCGCGCTCTTGAGGCCCTTGTGCGAGATCGGCCCGTGGTCGACGTCGGCCGAGGCGACGGCAGGCGCCACCGCAAACGCGACCGCGACCGCCGTCGTCACCCGGGTGCGTATCCCGTGATCGAAACAGCGCGAGCCGGAGTCGACCTCGTCCGGAACGGATGACCCACTCACTGGGTCAGGTGGAGATACAGCAGGGCGGCGCCGAGCCAGACCGCCGCTCCGGCACCGACCGCCAGCCGCCAGTCGACGATCCTCGTAAACGCGAAGGTGACGATCGCGAACGCGGCCCAGACCGGCACGGCCAACACGGCGCTGCGTGCGAAGGCCTGCGCCCCGGCAGGATCCGTATTGCCAAACGCGATGAACCCGACGAACGTCCCGATCGGGACCGTTGCGGCGACCGCGGCGAGGGCGCTGTCGTCGCGGCGTTGAGCCATGAGGATGAGGAACACGACGAGCGAGGCCGCGATCGTCTTGGCGATGACCGCGGTCATTCGCCCAGGTCCACCACCTCGCCGCGCTGGCCCAGGGGAACTGCTCGTGCTCCGTCGCCAGGCCGTGCTCGCAGCCTGAGCACGGGGATCTCGCGCTTGCCGGCCCAGCGCGGGTAGCGGGTGAAGGGAGGAAAGATCTCCTCAGCGCGCGCGTAGCAGCGCTCTCGCTCGGCGCCGCTCAGCTCGCGAGCCACGAGCTCGCGACTGACGCCGGCGGTGACGATCGTCGCGTGCGGGTCGGCACGCAGATTGTGGTACCACGCGGGGTGTCGGGGACGGCCGAAGTTGGACGCGATCAGGATCACGTCGCGACCGTCGAACAGCGCGAGCACCGGCAGCGTGCGCGGCCTCCCCGTCCTGGCGCCGGTGGTGGTCAGCATGCTGATCTCGATCCCGGACAACCATGAGGACACCGTGCCCCGCCCGCCGCTCAATCGGTAGGCGATCCGGTCGAGCCGCTGCTGGATTCGACCGTAGAGCCTGGCCAGCGGGCGAGTGGCCGCGGACCGACGTACCAGCCGGTGGAGCGGAGGCGCCTGCCGGTACGTCTTCATCTGGCCAGGATAGCATTAAAGCCAAGAACATTTGCGTTAATCTCCTCAAGCATACTGAGCCACCGCATGAGCACGGACGATCGGAGCAAGTCACCGGCGGTCACCAAACGCCGGCCTGGCGGACGCAGCGCGCGTGTGCGCGAGGCGGCGATCGCGGCGACGCTGACCGAGCTCGCCGAGAGCGGCTATGCGGCGCTCAGCCTCGAGCGCATCGCTCGCCGGGCCGGCGTCAACACGACCAGCCTCTACCGGCGCTGGGGCAACCGAGAGCGACTGGTGCTCGAGGCCATGCTCGAGCAGGTCGCCCAGCACGTCTCGGTTCCCGACACCGGCTCGCTGCGCGAGGACCTGCTCGAGCTCGCCCGGACCGCAGCCGCCAACTCCGCGCGCCCCGAGGTCGCGGCGATGGCGCGGGCCGTGGCTGCTCAGGCGCCGTACGACGCCGAGCTCGCCGCCGCCAACGAGGCCTTCTGGGCGGAACGGCTCGCGCTCGACGGCGCCATCGTCGAACGCGCGATCGAACGCGGCGAGGTCGACGCGGCGACCGATCCGACGCAGGTCATCGAGGCCGTGATCGGCCCGATCCACCTGCGCCTGCTGCTCACCGGCCGGCCCGTCGACGACGCGTTCGTCGAGCGGACGGTGGACACCGTCGTCAACGGCGTCCTCCAGCACCGCTAGCCGCGCGGTGTCACAGCCGGTCGCCCTCCGCTGTCAACGAGGTCAGATGCGTCGACACGACGCCGCTCGCGGGCTCGGCGCCTCAGGCGGGCTGAACAACGGCCTCGGTCACCTCGACGGTATCTGCCGGCGCGTTCTGCTTCCGCGACAGCGCGAGGAACGGAAGCGCGAGGGCGGAGATGCCGGCCGAGATCAGGTACGTCGGCGCGTAGCCCCACACATCGGCGGCGCGGCCCAGCGCCGGCTGCGTCCAGACCCCGCCGGTGGAGTCCATGAGCGAGTCGAACGACAGGATCGTCGCCCGCTGGCGTGACGGGATCAGGCCGTTCATGTACGCCTGCCGGATCGGCATCGAGGCCGCGAACAGCAGCCCCCAGATGATCGTCAGGCCGATCACGCCCCACACGTTGTCGACCAACCCGATCAGTGCGAGGACGGCCACGTTGCCCGCCGCGGTGGCGATCAGCGCCGACGTGCGCCGGCGGAACAGCTTGCGGATCCGCGGCGCGGCCATCCCGCCGACGATCTGCGCACCGGCCACGATCGCCGCCGACAGGCCGGCGATCAGGTAGGCGTCCGGGTCGCCGTAGAGCTCGAGCAGGTACGGCTGGAGGGCGTAGAAGCCGTAGATGCCGACGCCGCCGGTGAACAGCGACTCGACCATCAGCCACTTGACCGCCGGCACGCGCCAGCCGTAGTCGATCGAGGCCGAGGCGATCTTGCGCATCTCGGCGAACGGGCGGCCACCCTTCTCGGGCGTGAAGCCGATGTCGTGCATGAGCCGAAACGCGACCACGAACATCAGGACCAGCACGACGCCGCGGAGCACGAACGGCAACCCCAGGCTCGCCACCTGGGCGATCAGGCCGCCGCCGACCGAGCCGACGAGCATGGCGGCGCCGCTGACCATCTGGCCGCGCCCGAAGACGGTCTCCATCGCGCCGGTGTAGCCGGTGGCGGTGAGCGCATCGACCAGCCATGCCTCGACCGCGCCGGAGAAGAACGTGAACCCGAGCCCGATCAGCATCGACACCACCGCCCACTGCCAGAACGGCGCCTCGACCTGCCACAGCAGCACGTACAGCAGCGTGGACACGCTCAGCGTGACGGTGCCGAGCAGATACGAGGCCCGCCGGCCGACGGTGTCGGCCACGATCCCGGTCGGAACCTCGAACAGCATCATCCCGGCCGTGAAGAACGCGTTCGCGGCGAACGCCTCCAGGTTCGACAGCCCGGCATCGAGGAGGAAGATCGTGTTGATCCCCCAGATCAGCGACGCCGCGAGCGTGTTCCCGAGCAGGAGAAGCAGGTACGTGCGCTGGATGGAACGTGGCGTGGGCATGGCTGCGTCCCCATAGACTCCCCCACGCCCGAAAACGCATCGGTCGGGGCTGAGAACGCCCTGCCGCCAGGAACACAGCCGCTATCTTTCGCTCTCCCTCGCCGGAGTAGCTCAGTCGGTTAGAGCAGCGGAATCATAATCCGCGTGTCGGGGGTTCGAGTCCCTCCTCCGGCATGAGAAGTGCCTGCAAATCGGTACTTTTCTCGCTCAACGGACATACGAAATATATTTAGCGTTTCCCCCGCTCCGGATTCCGGGATATCGCGGTTCTGCGCGGTGTCGTGCCTGCCTCGCTGACATTTATGTCCCCCGGCCTGTCCCCCAGCGTCGCCCTCGAGACACGGCTCCGGAGATTCACCGATCGCCGGCCCGCGATAGCAAAATGCCTCGTTCAGGGTGGTCGGGCGCCGAGGAGGGAGTCACAAGGATGCTTCCTGCATCGAGAAGCAGGGGTCCTGACCGGCGCTCCTGCTCGTCGTCCCCTGCGGGGCATCTGAAGCGCCGTGGCGAAGACGACCGCCTTCAGGCCTGGAAGCAGGCGTCTCCGCCGAGACGCCCCAAGGCCTGCTCCCCGACGATAGCTGGCAGCCCGAACGGCGAGACGTGTCGTTCGGTCGCTTGAACCCTGCCCGGCACCTTCGTTGCTTCGGGGGCGCCGAGACGGTCAGGTAGTTCGCGGCGTATCGGCGTCACCGCCTGGGCCGTCGCGGGGCGCCCGACCCGGTCGCGGCATGCTCTCCTCTCGCCTACACCCTGGTCACCAGCAACAGTGGCCCCAATCCCGCTCCGGACGCACGCCTTCTCGACACGCTCGCCTCCCGCCCTAGAACGTGACGCAGTCGAGGTAGTCGAACCCCTTCTGCGCGGCCTCGAACGGGTCGAACGTGGGATCGCCGAAGCGCGGATCGTGCTCGACGACGTAGTACCTCACGGGTCCCTTTGAGGCCGCGAAGATCTCCGGGAAGTCGATGATGCCCTCACCCACGATCTCGATCCGGCCGGGGAACGGCCCGGCCGCCATGTCCTTGACGTGGAACAGCTGGATCCGGTTGCCGTACCGCTCGAGCACCGCGACCGGGTTGTCCAGGCCGCCGCCGTTCGCCGCCCAGTACAGGTCGAGCTGGAACACCACGTTCCGCGGGTCCGTGTTCGCCATGAGGAGGTCGAACGCCGTGCGGCCGCCGAAGACGCGCTGGAACTCCCAGTTGTGGTTGTGCAGCATCAGCGTCTGCCCGGCCTGACGCGCCCGTGCGCCGAGCTCGTCGAGGTATTCGGCGTACGCGATCCATTCCGCCTCGGTGGCGTAGTTCGGCGTCGCGCCTGAGCCGAAGTACTTGAGGCCCAGCGTCTTGTTCTCGGCAAGGATCTGGTCGAAGTCGACCGGGCTTGTCGGCGTGCCGACGTTCACGTGGCGCGCGGACGCCTTCAGGCCGTAGTTGTCGAGTAGCGTCCGGTACTGCTCCGCGCTGAGGCCGCTGAGCGTGAACGGCTCGACGTTGCGGTAGCCCATTTCGCTGAGCCTGCGGAATACCTCCTCGGTGCGCGCGATCGTCGCGGGGTCCGTGCCAAAGCCGATGTACTCCGCGAACGTCCAGAGCTGGATCGAGATCTTGCTGACCGGAACACCGCGGCCGGCGCAACCAGGATCCGCGGATGCCGCCGGAGCCGCCGCGGCGGATCCCACCGCGATGCTCACCACCACCATCACGGTCAAGGCCCCGCGCAGGACCCGATTCAAAGCTGCCAGCATGCGTCTGCCCTCCTGCCCTCCGGCGCCCATGTTCGCCGGCATCGGCCGTCCCCGCGGTGATCGTACCCCCAACCGCTGTCCCCCAGGCGTGCAGGTCGGAGCGCCTCGAGCCGGCCTCCAGCGCGTCGTGCCGTACCAAATCACGTGTGATTCCGCGCCTGCGCGGGGAGTACCTGTCCCGGACTATTCGAGCGAGAGCAGCCCGGGCGTCGAGCGTCGGCGGGTCCGATTGCAGGAGACCTCGATGCTCTCGACGACCTCTAGGGAGGCTCCCGCCCGCTTGGCGAAGTGGGGCGATGAGGGGAGTCTCAATGTGGTCAAGTCGTAGCGCCGGCTTCGGGCTCGCGGTGCTTGCGATCGCGCTGGTGGTGACACCGTCAGCGGCAGGCGCAGCGCGCGAACTCGAGATGTACACGCTGGAGGGCAGCGCGGCCACGATCGCCGAAGCCGCCGAGGGCGTCGAGCTCGCCGGCGTCCGGCAGACGGCGGTCCGGGATCAGGGCCGACGCGGTGCTGACGCGACGCCAGCGCGCGAAGCTCGCCGCGTCCGGCGTCAAGGTCACGCTCAAGCGCAACGGGAAGGGCCAGACGGTGACCGAGCAGGCCGCCGCCCAGGCGGTCGGCGGCTTCAAGCGTCTGGCGCTCGTGGGACGAGCCCGGCGGCATCCGGGACGAGCTGTACGACGTCGCGCGCCGGAACCCGCAGCTCGTCAAGCTCGAGGTGCTCGGGCAGGACGCATCAGGGCCGCGAGCTGATCGCGCTCAAGGTCACGCAGGGCGCGCGCGGAGGTACCCGACGGCTCACGGCCCGGCGGTGCTGTACTCGTCGAACCAGCACGCGCGCGAGTGGATCAGCCTCGAGGTCAACCGCCGGCTGCTGCACCACTTCATCGCCCGCTGGCGCGCGAACGACAAGGCGATCAGGGACCTGCTCAAGAGCACCGAGCTGTGGTTCGTCATCTCCGCGAACCCCGACGGCTACCAGTACACGTTCGACGTCGAGCGCCTGTGGCGCAAGAACCTGCGCGACAACAACGGCGACGGGCAGATCACCGTCGGCGACGGCGTCGATCCCAACCGCAACTTCGCCGAGCACTGGGGCTACGACAACGAGGGCTCGTCGCCGGACCCGGCGGACGAGACCTACCGCGGCCCGAGCGCCGCGCTCGGAGCCCGAGACGCGGGCGATGCAGGGCCTGATCGACCGCATCAAGCCGAAGTTCCAGTCCAACCTGCACTCGTTCGGCGCAGTGGCTGCTGTACCCGCAGGGCTGGCAGGTCGGCACGCTCGACGCGGACTACCCGATCTACGTCGCGCTCGGCGGCACGGACGCCGACAGTCCGGCGATCCCGGGCTTCAACCCGGGGCAGTCGGCCGACACGCTGTACGTCACCAACGGCGAGACGACCGACTACGCCGACACCAGCGCCGGCACGGTCGCCTACACGCCGGAGCTCGGCGAGGGCATCCCGGGCGCGGGCTTCGTGTTCCCGGACGACGAGGCGCTGATCCAGGCGGAGTTCGAGAAGACGCTGCGCGTTCCACCTCGGCCTGGCGCGCTCGGCGGCGCACCCGGCGAATCCGGTCTCGCCCGTCGGGCATCGACGTCGAGCCGTTCTACCTCGACGCCGACGACATCGACCCGCAGAACGGCCAGACAGTCGCTGTTCGACTTCAAGTTCGGCGTCTCCTACGGCGACCCGCAGGAGGTGCGCGTGCTCGCGAAGCGCAGCCTCGGCGCGGTCACGCTGCGCTACCAGATCAACGGCGGCCCGGTCCAGCAGCGGACCGACGAGCGAGTGGACCGGCGGCGAGCGCTACGGCCCCGGCAACGGCGACCTACTACCACGTGGTCCGCGGCAGCGTGACCGGCACCAGCTCCGGGCGACAGCGTGAAGGTCTGGTTCACCGGCGGCGGCGCGACGAGCGACTCGTTCACCTACGAGGTCGAGTCCGACAGCGGCCGGCGGGTGCTGATCGTGGCGGCCGAGGACTACACCGGCGCCTCGCCGCGTCGCCCGGGCTGACCTCGCCCGCACTACCTGTCGTTCTACACGGACGCGCTGACGGCGAACGGCGTCGCCTTCGACGTCTACGACGTCGACGCCCACGGCCGCACCGCGCCCGACAACCTCGGCGTGCTGAGCCACTACGACGCCGTCATCTGGTACACGGGCGACGACGTCGTGACGCGCGAGCCGGGCTGGGGTCCGGGCAACGCGTCGCGGCTGGCGATGCAGGAGCTGCTCGAGGTGCGCGACTTCGTCAACGAGGGCGGCCGCGTGCTCTACACGGGCCAGCGCGCCGGGCAGCAGTACACGACCGGCGCTCGGCACGCAGCTGTACGACCCGTTCGAGAACCGGCAGTGCCGCGCCGACCCGGCGGTGCGAGGCGCGCTGCCTGGCGCTGTCCGGGTCCGGCAACTCGCAGGGCGACCCGATCGAGTACATGTTCGGCGCGGCGATCACGACGGCCGGACGGCGGCATCGATCCCGACACCGGCGACCCGTTCGACGTCGCCGGCATCGACGACCCGCTCGCCGGGCTGACGCTGGGGGTTCAACGGCGCCGACAGCGCCCAGAACCAGGCCATCGAACTCGTCGTTCATCGCGACCGGCGACTTCCTCCAGGTGACCGACCCGGCGGACAGCTTCCCGCAGTTCGAGAGCTGGCCGGCGGCCGAGTACCTGAGCGGCCTCGCGGGTCCGTTCGACCCGCACACCGGGCAGTCGTTCATGTGGTCGGAGCGCGCCGACGAGGCGTACAAGCGCCTGACGCGGACGATCACGGTCCCGGCCGGCGGCGCGACGCTGTCGTTCTGGACGAGCTACAACCTCGAGCTGGACTTCGACTACCTGATCGTCGAGGCGCACACCGTCGGCCAGGACGACTGGACGACGCTGCCGGACGAGAACGGCCACACCTCGAGCGACCTCAGCAACGACCAGTCGTGCACGGGCGGCTGGAGCAACCCGGCCGACGCGGCCAACGTGCTGCACCCGTTCCTGACGCACTACCAGACGTTCGACCCGGCGACCGGCACGTGCAGCGCGACCGGGACCACCGGCGAGTGGAACGCCGCGAACGGCAGCTCGAGCGGCTGGCAGCAGTTGCAGGTCGACCTCTCGAGCGTACGCCGGCCGGCAGGTCGAGGTCTCGATCACCTCGCTGAGCGACTGGGGCCTGCAGCAGTTCCCGGGCGTGTTCATCGACGACATCGAGGTCTCGACCGGCGAGGGCACCACCTCGTTCGAGGACGACGGCGACCCGACTGGACGGCTGGACCGTCCCCGGCGCGCCGCAGGACGAGCAGGGCATCGAGGGCCCGAACCTCAACGACTGGGTCCGCCGCGGCGGCCTCGGCATCAAGGAGGGCGCGGTCGTCGCGACCGCCGACACGGTCTACATGGGCTTCGGCTTCGAGGGCATCACCGGCGCGACGACGCGCAACGCAGATCATGGACCGGGCGATCGACTACCTGCTCCGCTGAATGACCATCCCAGGGGCGGGACCTGCGCGTCCCGCCCCGCCCGGCGGCTCGGCGTTCGGAGTGCTCGTCGCCGGCGCGCTCTTCGCGATGTCCGTGCGGTCATGGGAAGCGCGATCCAACGCAGCCACGACGCCTTCAACGCAGCGCTGAAGGAACGAGCCAGGGACGCGAATCCACTGCGTCGCTCGGAGCGCGTGAAAGCTCAGCCTACGTCACGAAAGCGCTCGCGGCAGCCTGCGTGCCTACGGCGCGGTTATGTCCCCTTTTCTGTCCCCAGGCCCGGTCTTTGGCTCTGTAGAGCCAAAGCGCTGCGGAATCATAATCCGCGTGTCGGGGGTTCGAGTCCCTCCTCCGGCATGAGAAGTGCCTGCAAAGTGGCGATTTTCTCGCCAGTCGGACACGCGGAATACATTTCGCGTGTCCTTCAGTCCAGATGCCTGGATCTCGCGTCACAGCGTGGTGCGGTGCGTGTCTCGCTGACGGTTGTGTCCCCCCGCGTGTCCCCCGGCGTCGACCCCGAGAGGGCCGCTCCGGAGATTCACCGACCGCCGGACTGCGACCGCAAATGCCTCGTTCAAGGTGGCTAGGCCCCGCCAGGGAGGGAGGCAATGCCCAAGATCCGCCAGGGCAGGTACTCGAACCGGGGACACCACGATTTTCAGTCGTGCGATCGCGCCCCTCGAAGCGGCGCGTGAAGCCCTGTAGCTACGCGGACTTGTGAAGGCCGGCGCGGGCGGCGGAAAGCCGGAATTTCCGGTCTTTCCTCGTCGGTTCGGGAGACGAGAGTCGTCTCATCTCCCGATAGCTCGCGACTGACGCGATGGGACAGTTCCTTCGTTGATCGGGCGCCGGTATAGGGCTGCTCCCGTTTCATGGGTGCGACCGATCACCACCACGTCGACCGGCGCGCGGGAGAGGACCCGAAAGGCGTACAGTCCGCCGAACCCCGCGCCGATGATCACGGCGCGGTGTCGGCGTGAGTCGGACCCGCGGACTTTCCGAGGGTGCCGCCGTGCCATACGACATCGGGCGTCACGAACCGAAGCACCAGGTCGGGACGCTGCCATTGAACACCCGCTCGATGTACTTGCGCGCGACCTTCGTGTTCCGCGTGGAACATCGGCGCCGCTCAGCCCCTCATGCCCGTTCGCGGAGTTGGCGACGGGCGGCGTGCACGAGACGCATGACCAACCTCTTGTGCCGATGGCCGATGCCTGTGCAAAAGGCGCTGTGTGCTGAGGGTGAGGTGGGCGGCTCGTTCTCGCGTCTGCTTGTGGCCAGGCTCCTCCTGTCGTTCAACCATCCGCTCACCCAGCGAGTTTCACTCGGGCGGACCACGCTCGCATCCGCCACTGGCCAGCCGTCGCGTCCCGGCGAGGCAAGCAGGACCGCTCCATGACGAAAGCTCCCACGAGGGCGATGCGGGTCGCGTTCCTCCCGGCGCTCTGGAAGGTCTCCGAGAAGCCGTAGCGGACGAGGCTGAAGGTGGGCACCCAGCCCAGCGCCCCGATGGCCGGGTAGGGCAGGAACCGCCGCAGGGGAAGCGGGACGCGCCGGCGACGAACGGGATCAGCGCGCGCAGGACCCGACGAAGCGCCCGACGAGGACGACCTTGGCGCCGTGGCGGTCGAAGAGCCGTTCGACGCGGTCGACCTGCTCCGCCCGGATCCGCACCCGTGGCCCATGGCGTCGAGGATGGCCGGCCGAAGCGCCGGCCAAGAGGAAGTGACCAAGCCGCCGCCCACGGCGGCGGCCCATACGAGCGCGATGAGGAGCGGCAGCTCGACCTCGCGGCGCCGGCGACGACGCATCCTATCGACGATCCCCGTCTCCCTGGTACGACGAGCCCGACGAACGCGTCGGTCTCGAGGAAGGCGAGCGTCGGGATCGCGAGGTAGGTCCAATTGCCGAGCGAGTCGGCGGCGTCGCCAGGTTGCCGCCGACGTCGGGGGTGTCGACGATGCCGACGACGAGCGAGAGGGCAAGCAGCGCTCCTGCCGCGAGCATGCCGACGAGGGCGACTCGAGCGACGGTGTTGCGCATCCGGTGCGCCAGCGACGAGCGCGGGCGCGCGCCATCCGAGACGGGAGCCGATCCGCCATGAATCTGAGCGCGGTCGCCGTCAGCCGGGCGCCGAAGTCGAGGACGTAGTGGTTACCGGTGGCGATGACGCGCGCGCCACCATTCGGAGTTGGCTTTTAGTCCTTTGCGGTCGCGATCTGGGTCTGGCGTGACGGAGCACAGAAGCCGACGGATGTCGTCCGTTGGGACCAGCGGTTGTCTATCGGACGCGGATCGTCCGGCGAGGCTAGAATCGGCGTCATGACTGCTGCCCGTGAAGCGACCGGCACGGCGCCGACGGAGCGCATCGTTTCCCACCGCACTGGCTGGCGCCTGCTCCAGGCGGCGACGGAGGCGATCGCCGAGAAGGGTCTCGAGGTCTCGCGCTGAAGATCGCGACGCACGTGGGGCTCGGCGTTGGCACGCTGTACCGGCGCTTCGGGACCAAGGAGGCGCTGATCGAGGGCGTGCTGGTGAACGTGGTCGACGAGCTGCTCGAGACGGCCGACCGCGCGCTGGCCGATGACGATCCCTGGCGGGGCTTCGCGACGTTTCTGACCGCGCTCGGAGAGGCGCAGCTCGAGAGCCGCGGATTGGCCGAGCTGGCCGGGGCGCACGAGCCCGCCGACGGGCCGCTCCAGGAGCGACTCGTAAAGCAGCGGCGCGCGATGAAGCGGATCACCGAGCGCGCGCAGAAGGCGGGAGCGCTGCGTGCGGACGTCTCCTGGCGCGACATGATGTTGCTGTCGCGCGCCCAGGTCGCGGCCGAGGAGTGCGTTGGCGTGCGTGCGCGCCCGGAGCAGTGGCGGCGCACCGTCGCGGTGCTGCTCGACGGCCTGCGGGCTCCCGGCGACTCGCCGCTGCCGGGGCGGCCGCCGCTCGACACGCT